>NZ_BAAHYF010000004.1:0-36614 GCF_054657695.1 Blautia stercoris | reverse complement strand
CAGTACTTTTAAAGCAGGGGATGAGGGATTCGAACCCATAACAGCGATATTGTTTAAATTTAACTAATTATTTGAAAGCCGTAAAAGTACCGTAAATACAGTATTTTCATGATTTTCAATTCCGTTTTAACATGATTATTTATGTTAAAATATAACACTATGCAACACGAAATGCAACACGGAGATGATACAATTTTTAGTTGCCAGCATATTGACAGAATTTTTATGCTGGCAACTATTGTCAGACAATTCACTCAAAAATTTATTTGAAAACGTCTATTTAAATAGGTAGAAACTCGACTTTGTAGTCTAAGATTAGTCTAAGCAGAAGCTTAACTCAAATTGCAATCAAGTCATGCCACATGTCCTGTCCACAGATGCCGTCACCTTTTCCATTGCCAAGTTTTTTACCTTGCTTCATGCGCTCAATCTGATACTTGTTAACCGCTGTCATTAATTCTTTTTCAAATTTTCTGTCAAGCTTTCCGGAATAATATCCTCTCGCTTTCAGAATTTCCTGCAAGAGCAATACACTAGTGCTAGAATCTCCGACTTTGCAGGTTGCTGGACTAAACATATACTTTTCCTCCTTAGTTGTTGTATTTGCCGATGCGTTAGTTGATGCTTTTACAGTCTGCCCTGTGATACCTTTTACGATTGCATTTGCCATTTTCTCAGCACTGTAAAGTGCAGCATCTTTTTTATTGTCGCAAAAACAGCACTCAACAAGCAGTGCTGGCGCATTTGTGTGCCTCAACACATACAAACCGTTACGGATAGAGATTCCACCATTTCGCTTTGTGTAGCCGAGCTTTTCGATTTCATTCGCAATTTTCTGCGCCGTGCTTTTTGATGCAGAATTTTCACTGTAAATACACACTTCTGTTCCATTTGCTGAGCTGTTAAATGCATTGAAATGAATACTCACATCTAAATCTACGCTGTGAGCATTGCATTTTGCAACAATCGCTTCTAAATTGCCACGCACAGTTGTTGCAGTTTCGTCCGTGCAATCGTAGACTGTGTGTCCGAGCGCTCTAAGCTTTGTAATCACTAAATCTTTTACTTTTCTATCCTCTACCGTTTCGCTAAAGATTCCGCTTGCGCCTGGAACTTTAAAGTTGTGTCCTGCGTGTACATTAATTTTCATATTTTTATCCAACCTTTTCATCTTTATTCAATAAATTTCTTAACATTTCATATAACCCTGTCGATGCAAGCCCTGAAATCATACCTCCAAGGACTACATCTATATTAATTCCAGATTTCACATTAACTACAATTGCAATAATTGTTCCAAGTGTCAATGCGGCAAGCGGAATATATTTATTAGGAAATTTAACAAAAGCTGTTTTCAATACATAGCCAACCATCAGACAAATTCCTAAAATTGGTAAATTAATATATTCTAGCAAAAAGTTAATGTCCATTCTGAACCTCTCTTTCTAATTCTTCCAAGCTATCAATTCTGTGATGAGCAGAGCGTGTAGACTGTTCCACTACTACCATGCGCTCAATCAAATTGTTGTGTTTTTTTACCTTTTCTTCCAATTGCTCGATTCGATAAATTGTCAATTTATTTGCTGTCATAATCCCCGCAAGAGACCCTGCAAGCGTGCCAAGCAAGGAGCAGACAGCAACTACAATCTCTGGTTGCATTGTGCCACCTCCTATGCTAATACCCAGCAAAGATTAATATAATATTCTTTGTTAGCCTCTGATAATTGTGTGTCATTTACAAGAGCTACTACTCCATCTGTATTAATTCCGATGTTTCCGTAACGCAAATCATATCGAGGAGCAAGGAGACGCACATAGCGATTCGGGCGATAACCCGCCGGAATTGTTGCAAGTGTTGCACCTGCCGCTGTTGCACTTGTTTTTAATCTTCCTAGCGCAACCACAATATTACCATGCTTTCTAAGTGTGATATCTCCTGTGTTTCCGCTTGCTAATGTTGCTTTTGCTGTTGTTCCGTTAAAAATCGCTTCCGCTGTTGTTGCAGAATTATCTGAGTTTGTATGTGCCACCTGCGCTGAATCTGTTTTGTGATGATATTCATCCCATGTACTTCCATTGAAAATTTTAAAAATCGCTTTCTTAATTGCCATTCTTTTGCCTCCTACTATATATTAATCCAAACAGTTCCAGTTGCGACTCTGACTGGAGCAGATGTTTGTGTATAAATTTTTGTTCCATCTGCGCCTTTAGGACCAGCCGGTCCTGTTGCTCCTTTTGGTCCAGTATCTCCTTTCGGTCCAGTCACTCCAACTACTTTACCTAAATCAACTGTGCTTGCCATTTTTTACCTCCATTTTACGGATAAATTGCAATTAAATGCCCATTTGAATCAATCTGAAACGTCGGGCTATCACCTTTATCACCCTTTGCACCAGTTGCGCCTTTTTCTCCAGTCGCACCTTTTGCTCCTGTATCGCCCTTATCACCTTTATCTCCTTTAGCCCCTGTATCGCCTTTTGAAGCGATTTTGAGCCAATACGTAGCATTTGCTGGGGTAATGCTAGAAGAAGCTGTGTGGCTCTTGATGCAGGCATAAGTATTGCCATTGTATGTAACGATATCAATATAAGATGTATCATTCACATAAGCTGTCCCAGATGCCCATGTATTTTTCAGTCTCATACTGACACCAGCCGAACCTTTTGCGCCTGTATCTCCTTTTGCGCCTGTCGCTCCAGTATTTCCGGTTACACCTTTTGCCGCAATTTGAATCCAGTATGTAGTATTTGTCGGAACAATACTGGAAGAAGCAGTATGACCTTTTGCACAAGCGTAGGTACTGCCGTTGTAAGTTACAATATCAATATACGTTCCATCATTGACATAAGCGGTTCCAGATGCCCATGCGCCTTTTAAGCGCATGCTCACACCTTTTGCACCTTGTGCCCCCTGCGGTCCCTGCGCTCCAATCGGTCCCTGCGCACCAGTATCACCCTTTGCACCTGTCGCTCCGGTAGCTCCTGTTGCTCCTTTGATATTGCCGGTCTTCGACCATGCACCAGAGGCTCTTTTATACACATCAAAATTCGATGTATTTAAGAAGAAATCTCCGTCTTTTCCCTGCGATGTAGTTGGAGCAGCCGTTCCAGTTAACCATGTTGCGCCATCTGCGCCCTTAGCTCCGGTTGCACCTGTTGCCCCCTTTGCACCTGTCGCTCCGGTTGCACCGGTATCACCTTTATCACCCTTGTCACCTTTTGGTCCTTGTAAGTCAACTACCATCTGGAAACCGGAGATATGTACTTTATACCCTGCCGGAAGTCCCGCTTTTAACTTAATTCCCTTTCCGTCTGAGTTTTCAGTAAATGTCGTTCCATCCTGTCGTACACCATTAACATATACTTCCAGAGCATTTCTTTTTAACGGAAACTGATAATCTGTCCAAGAAAAAGAAGTCTGTCCCTCTGTAGAGGTAAAAATCTTCTCAAAACGAATATAACTTTCTGTACTTCCTGCCGGTCCCTGAACACCCTGTTCACCTTTATCACCTTTCGGTCCCTGTGGTCCAGTCGCACCAGTATCGCCTTTGTCACCTTTTACACCCTGAATACCCTGTGGTCCCTGAATGCCTTGGTCTCCTTTATCACCTTTCGGTCCCTGAATACCTTGTGCACCAGATAAGTCAACGATATAAGTATAGGCACTTGAACTTTTGCAATATAATTTACCGGTATCTACATCATTTACACTTCCGGTATCAATCATGACAAAACTTCCTACACTTACTCCATCTGTAGAATATCCAGCGTTCATGGCTGATACACTTTTGTAAATTTTAGCGATTTTAAACGGCTCTCCTGGGTCACCTTTTAGCCCCTGTTTTCCTTGAGGTCCCTGTGGACCCTGTGCTCCTTGCGGTCCTTGTGGACCAATTACTTTACCTAAATCAACTGTACTCATTATTTGCTCCTTTAATCTTCTAATCTTCATAAATTGCAATTAAATGTCCGTCTGCGTTTATCATTAGCTGAGGTGTTTTTCCATCTTCGCCTTTTTCACCTTGTTTACTTTCCGCAAAGCCCATCATAGAACCTGAGATTTTTTCTAAAATTGTTTTTTGTGTTGTTCCAAAAGTAGGCGAAATGGCATAGCCGTTTTCATCAAACATTTCTGTTATTTCAACAATTCTTTCGTTTATGTTTACAGCATATTCACGGTCAATTGTAACAACTATATCTCCTAAATCCCATTTTGTTTTATACTGTGCAGCATCTACCTCGGAAGAGTATGTGTCGCTACATGCACACTCTGCAAGCTTAGATTTACCTCTATCCGGAAGTGCTGTATCATCTTCAATATCTCGTGCATCTACAAAAAGTTCATAGCGATTCATGCCGGAATTTTCATTTCCGACGTAACGAATTCGACGATTGACACCTTCGCCCTGTCCTGCCACAATTGCAGTATTTTTATACTCTGTGATATCGGAAATAAATTCACGATTCGAAACATTGTCATAGTCGACATTAAAAATCATCGGCGGACGTTTCGTTTGATTTGCTGAGCGATCTACACCTTCTAAAACTTCAAACAAAAGTTCTTGTTCTTCTGGTATTAAAGAAATGCTCACACCTAAACCTGAAGCTTCGCATAGTGTCGTTATTGCCTCGTCTAAATTGTCATATCGGGTTTGGAAATAAACAACATCGCCTCTTCTTTTTGATTCTTTCACTCGCAAATACGGAATATTTCTGTTTGCAACTGCCGCATTTGTTGCGTTTAGTTTTACTAAGTTGCAAATTATTGTTTCTGCTCTATCATGAAAACGATAATGTGACATTGCCGGAGCACTCGGCGGGTATGTAATACGTTGTGTTAACAAATGTAACAATGTATAGCCGCTGATTGTTGCAGTTACATTGTTATCATCATCCGAGCATTCAATTCTTTTAATGATTCCGCTTTTTCGTCTGTCATTATCTAACATAATATAATTGCCTATTTTCATTTGCTCAGTAATTTTATAGACAAAAATCTGAAATGTTCCGTATTTCGTCCAGCGTGTAATAAATTCCAAACCCTCATAAGCATCTAGTTCACCGATAAATTTCAAGTTTTTATCAAAAAATCTTACGTTAATTCGTTTATCCATATACTTCCACTCACCGCCCCTGATGGTGTTGTGCTCTGTGTATAGATGTTTCGCCATCCTGTTCCTTGCTGTTGTTTAAACCACTCGTCAAACAGACGCTGATTTTCTTTCATTGCGGCATTATAAGCAGTTAAAGTTTTCGGTCGAATTGCACCGCATACAAGATTATTCGACCTCTCATCTCTATAAAGCGTAATTCCTCCGTTTTTAGCAACTCTATACTGTCCAAGCGACAATTCGTAAATAGTTTCTGTTCTTGTAAGCGCTGGTGTATTTGGTGCACTAGATGCACCTCCTGCTCTTACAAGCAGCTTTACAGATGATTGTGATACATTTAATTGTAATATCACTCTGTAAATTTTTGGATAATTTGCATCCGGAGAAAGTTGGAACTCTTTTGGCGAATCATTATAATGATAAAAACCCTTCAAAATAGCAAACCCTTTTCCTACTGTCACTTTTCCGGAAGAGATTGTAATCGGATACTGCATAGAACCATCTGAATTTACTGCAATTCCGGATTCGTAGATATTATCAAAATACCGGTTAAATTCTTCCTGACCATATTCCGTACCCCCATTAAAAAATCCATAATATTCCATTTTACACTCCTATATATCTGTTTTTATATCGTACTTCCACGGACTGAGGGTCTAAACCGTTTTCAGACGTATATTCAAGCATGTTATCACCTACTTGCAAGGAGAAAAATACAGACTGCAGATCAATGTAATCAAATGCATCTGTGCTTACTCCACTTCTTATAATTTCAACTTTCTTCTGTCCAAAAGCAGTATTGATATACAAAATATCATCTGAAGTCAGTTCCCTCTTAATTCGGATAAATTCTCCTGTAGACAAATTCGTAATCTTAGGATTAACTGCCGGTCCGTGAAAATAAATTTCAAGAGGTGCTTCTGTATGTCCGGAATTAAAGACGTTCTTTTTAGGTTCTCCTCTCTCTTTGAGTTTAAAAGGGAGCGTGAATTTCCACGCCCACCCTTTTACCCATGTAGAAATTGCCTCACCAGTCTGCACAATGTCCTGGAACATTGGATCCATACAGGAAAGTTCTATTTCAAATTCAAGAACATCATAAATATTCTGGCTTGTAAAATGAAAACTCTCTACTTCGTATTCAATTTCTCTTTCTACACCAAGATGATTCACTGTTAAGGTTCCGGAAGAGAACGGACTAAAAAAACGGATTAACTCCTGACGCTTATCAGATTTATCTTCATTTCCGAGATAATCCGCAGAAATAGCAATCGGTCTTGAAAGAACTTTTTTTCGTTTTAACCGTTCTCCAATAAAGTTCGAATTTACGCTTTTTTCCAGTTCATAATCTGTTGCTTCAATTCCGGAATATTCTGTTACACCAAAGTCCGGTTCATCCAACACAAGCGTCTCTTCTCCTTTTGAAAAACGAAACTCTATCCTGTTCAAGTTAATGCCAACCTCCTTGCTTCTTTTCTAAGTGCACGGCTCATCTCTACCGGAGACTGAACTGGCTGATAGAAATTAATTTCCTGTTTCACTTCTGTATTTTGAGAAGCTGCATATCCGTAAGCCTGTGGCGCTCTTTCAAGCATTTTGTTTGTCGTGATTCTGGAAACTGTTTCACTTACTGCTCCTCTCATCATTCCAAGCAGAGACTTTACATCCACCTGCATGGCATCGGTTACCATTTCCGCAGCCTGTGTTACAACAGAAGTATTATCTTCCATTCCTCCACTGATACCGTAATCAAACATCTTACCAATCCAGCCGCCCACTCGTGATGGAGAATGAATTTGTAAGTTTGCCTTTGCCGCATTAGCTGCAGCTGCTGCTACGGATGCCGCTGCACTGGCAACTCCATAACTACCAGCACGAATACCATTCGCAAAGCCATTTGAGAAATTTACTCCAATCGAATAACTGCCACCAGAATTACTTGATAAGCCCGAAACCGCTGTTCTTCCAAGCGATGCCGCTGCGGAATCCGCTGAACCTTTTCCACTATTAATTCCTGATACGAAATTAGATGCTAAATTGCTTCCTTGTGTCTTTGCAGAACTTGCTACATTAACACTACTTAAGCCTTTTGTCGCTGCTGTTCCAAGTCCTCTTGCTGCCGATGAAGCACTATTTGTTCCATTCCGGATTCCAGCCGCAAACTGATTTGTCGCTGTTTTTGCCTGCTGAGTAAAATTACTCGGAATGTTCGTTCCTTTTAAGGAATTTTTTGCAGAGTTTCCAAGTGCGGATGCTGATGATTTTGCATTTCCCTGCCCTGCAGATAATGTCCTTGCAAAATTTTGTGTTGCTGATGTCGCTGCGGTCTGATAGTTTCCAGCAACAGACATATTTCCAAGACCAGATTTCGCCGCATTTCCAAGAGCTGATGCTGCCGATGAAGCGCTACCTGCTCCACTGTTCAAGCTATTTACAAGTCCTGATACTGCGCTTTGTGATTGAGTTGAAAATGTTCCTGGCATATTTCCGGCAACAATCCCGGTATTTGCTGCATTTCCAAGGGCTGATGCTGACAACTGCATAGATTCCGCACTGCTTAACAAATATGTATTCGCTGCCGATGCGGCGGCAGATGCATTTGAGCCAAACACTGCCGGCATGTCTGCCGCCGTAAATCCAGTTGCGCCAGACTGAGCAACTGTTAATGCCGCCATATACAGTTCTTCCTGATGCGCAAGCACTTCCTCTACTGTCATTCCGCACGCTTTTGCCGCCGCAAACACTGCTCCGGAATAATCTGTTTCTGTAAATCCTCGTGTAATTGCACCTGCACTGTTTCCTGCCGCTGCCCGGATGAAATCTTCACCGGTTTCAAGTTGATTTGTTGTAGAGTCAATAGCATCTCTTGCTTTTTGTGCCGGAGTGGTCTGTGTGTCCACTTCATCAATTCCTTGAATCAGCTGTTCAATTGCCTCTGTTCCAACATCACCAAGTGCCCCACTATCTTTTAAATATGTAGCAAAGGTTTTTATAATTTCATCAGACGTCATAGATGCAGTACCTTTAAACTCTGGAATTTTTTCTTCCATTCCCTGCATCATTTCTGACAAACTCCAAGCAAGTGACTTTTTGCCAGCCGGTCCTAAATTATTCAGTTTTTCCACTGCCTGTGAAATTGCTTTCTGCAAACTTTCAGGAATCTTTCCACCAGAGGCTTTAATTTCCTCTGTAGCCATTTCAAACCCTTTTGCCATAACAGAAAAATCTGTTGAAGAGAGTGTTTTTTCTATCTCTTCATGGCTGTATTTCACACCTTTTGCAGCTTTATCTGCTTCGGTTGGTATCTTTGCGTAGGAATCTAAGGCTTTTTGAATACTTTCTATGCTTCCCTCACCAAGCAAATCCATAACTTCATCTAATGCTTTTGTCTGATACTCTGCCTTAGCAGCCTCTTTCGTAGCATCCGATAAGTTTTTCTTTGCCTGTTCAAGTTGTTCGTTTGCCTTGGTTCTTTCCTTTGTGCTTCCGTTTTCAGTTGCAATATAGTTCTCTAATGCTTTATTGTACTGTTTCTGGGCTTTTGTCAAATCTGCCTGTATTTCAGACTGTTTCTGCAAATTATCAGCATATTGGTTTGTTACAGCTTCCTGCACAGCTTTCTTTTTCAAGCTACGCACATATTCATCAATGGACTGTGTTACATCTCCAAGAGACTGCTTCACACCCTCATTATTCTGAATAAATCCATCTGCGGTAATAGAATATTCTGTTCCCATTGCCTCATTTAACTGATTCAAGATAGAACCTGCAAGCTGTTCACAGCCCTGTTTCATCTTTCCAGTTTCATCAAAGGCTTCTGACAATTTGCCTTTGAGACGTTCCAATGGAGCTGCGGAACTTTCTGCGGAGTTATTTGTGCCTTCAATAGAACTGGATAACTCATCTAATTCGTTCCGGTTCTTCTCAATCGAAGCGCTTAAGTTGTCAATTTCTTTCTGGAATGCAACCTGTTCTTTGCTTGCCTCATTTGATTTAAGTGCAAGAAAGGCAATTCCACCTGCCAGTGCACCAATTCCGATTGCAATCATTGCCGCTGGATTTGCGCTCATCACCGCATTTAATGCAGCCATTACTCCACCAGCTTCGGAAGATACTCTGCTTAACTTCGTAATTACAGATACAACTGTTGTAACCGGTCCGCTGACTGTTTTAAAAGTCTTAAAAGCAGCTACAAGCGAAACAGTAACAGGTGCTATTTTATCCATATTGTCAGCAAGTTTAATGAATATTTTTCCAAGTCCGCTTACGATCGGTTCTGCAATCTTTACAATACTTTTTAATCCAGCATCGAACGTCCGTTTTAAAGCGTCCATTCCTTTTTTGGCTGGCTCCTGCATTTTCTTTGGCAAAAGTTTAATGAGTCCAGTGCTTAATACATTTACAATCTCTGTTGCTGACTTTTTAAGCTGACTCTTATTGTTTACAATTCCTTTTGCAAACGCTTTGATTAAAGATACCGATGCATTTACCATCTTCGGGGCGGACTGCGCTACTTTTACCGATAAATCCGCAAGCACTGCACCAGCTTCCTCTACTGCCGCATCCAGTCCACCATTTTGCAAAGCATTTGATATCCTGCCGACTGCACTAATTCCCTCTTCTGCCGCTTCTTTCAAAGAGTCTTCGATGTTCTCGTAGATTCCGATGCCTAATCCCTCAAGAGCAGAATTTAATGTTGTCATTTTTCCTTGTAAGTTGTCCTGCATCGTATCAGCCATCTGTCCGGCTGCTCCGTCTGCATCTTCAATATAACCTTTCAGCTGGTCGAAACGTTCTCCTGAGTTCGCCAGTAATGCATTGACGCTCTTCAAGTCGACCTTGTTGAAAATGGTGTTTAAAACCTGTGTTCTCTCACCCTCATTCATTGAGCCTAAGATTTTGTTCAAATCATTGAATGTATCATTTAAAGGACGCATTTTTCCCTCTGCGTCAAATACATTCAAACCAAGCTCTCCCATTTTCTTTTTCGCCGTATCCGTTGGTGCGGATAGGCTTAAGATAACATTTCTAAGGGCAGTTCCACCTTCCTATTCTTCATTGTCTAGGCTCTTTATCCTAGAACTAAGATTTCTCTTAGAGTTGGACTATATCTTCATCTTCAACTTTACTTGCTAAGATGTTGGGCACTCGTGGATAATTAGGCATACAAAAAGCACTCTTTTAATGAGTGCTTCTGGTTAGCTTCTTATCTAGTCTCTACGCTTTCTAGTGGTTTCCCTCCTAGCTTAGCTCGGTATTGCCTTGTCTATTTAAGATAAATTCTTCAATTTGTTCTTGAGTATTATTTTTATATCCATACATTTTATGAAAATTTACATGACATCTCTCGCACAAAGTTATTCCATTGCTTATATCTGTTCGTAACTCTTTATGTTCTGAATAATTATACTTATGGTGGGCATTTAAATTTCCACCTTTACTGTCTCCACAGCATTGGCATGTATATTTATCCCTCTCAAAAACATTTCTTATCCATTCATTATATCCATCAATATTTCTATGTTCTTCTCTTTCTTTTTCTTCTTTGCTTGGATTATAATTAGGATTGTTTTTTCCAGAAAATATATGCTTATAGCCCTCATTCTTGCATTGTAAAGTGCAAAAATGAAATTTATACTTATCAACTTGACTTCTTACTTTTAAAAATTCTTTGCCGCAAGTATAACATTTGACCTTTATCTTATTAAATTTTATATTGTTGTCTCCTTTATGGAGTTCTCCATAATGCTTATTTTTGCATTGCATACTGCAATAATGCATTGGAAATTTATCAATCTTGGATGGTATTACTTCTATTTCTTTAGAACAATATGAACACTTTGTTTTTATTCTTTTCGGTTTGCTTTGTGGTTTACATTCAGCACAGCAATATTTTGAATTAGGTTTTTGCGCTTTCCATACTTTTCCACAAGTTTCACAAACACACTCATATTTTAAACGAGCCTTGTTTCTACAGCTTTTACATTTATTTTCATACCCATCTTTTAATAATTTACTTTTTGAAAAATTATCTATGGATAATTCCTTTTTACACTCTTTACAAATTTTAGTTTTCAAAATCTCACCTCTTATTACAATTTTATCATAATTAGGTATAATTGCAATAAACGGCGATTAAATAAATTTAGGTTTCACCGAATTCACCCAATGTTTTTTCAAAGATATTTCTATCTAAGCGACCAAAAGTTTAGCCCCTTTTACACCATTGTCAGCGAAGATTCCCAACACGGTATTGGCTTCTGTTACCCCTCCAGCAAGTGATTTTGCAGTACCACCCACTGTTAAAAGTGCTTCACCTAACTGTTGAACACTTGTATTACTCTTTTGAGACGTCTTCGCCATCTTGTCGACAAAACTTTCGACTGTTCCTGCTTTATCGCCCAGAGCAGACATACTGTCTGTTACCATGTCTGATGCGGCCGCAAGGTCCATATCTCCTGCCGCTGCTAAATTAAGCACTGTTGGCAAAGTTTGCACTGATTTGTTTGTATCGTATCCGGCAAGAGCCATGTAATTTAATGCCTCTGCCGCCTGTGTAGCAGAGAACTTTGTTGTTGCTCCGGCATTTTTTGCAGCTTCCTGCAACTTAGAAAACTCTGCACTTCCATTGTGGATTTCTTCCGCAGACATTCCCATCGTTGCAGCCACTTGACTCATTGCCGCTTCAAAGCTTGAGCCTACTTTTATTGCATATCCACCCATGCCAGACAGGGCGGCGGATGTTGCAGTAATCGTTTTTGTCGCTGTCGCAAGCCCTTTAGATGCCAACGAAGAGATTTTTCCAAGTCCGTTTTCGATTCCCTTGGTATCCAGACCGGTTTCGATTACAATTTTACCGTCTGCCATCTTCCCACCTCCTTAAAGATAAGGTGAGGGGTCTCTGCCCTCTTTTAAGGCTTTAATCAACTCTTCATTTTCCTCTACCTGTTGAATCTTATAATACCTCTGCATTGCCTTATAAAAAGCAACCTGCTCCTTTGACAGACTCTTATTTGTCGTATCAATAATCCGATACTGCATAATCCGATGCAATGATACAGTTTCCGGAATATCATCCAGCATCGCAATAAATTCCCACCAATGCAAATACGGAATGGTATGTAAATCAATGCCATACACATCATTTCTGCGAAAAGCAGAATAAATTAGCCAGGCATCTTCCTTGAAATTCAGTGCTTCATTACTGTTAATTCCAAGTATTTTCTTTGATGGCTTACCTTTTTTCTCTTTCTTTCCACACTTCACAAACCAAGTTGCCTGCTTTGCAGCTTCTGCAATATCATTTTGAGGTGGTGGTATTTTATACAAAATCTGCAAGCATCTTTCTATGTCTGCTAACGTTTCATCCGCATCTTCTACCACTTCCATATAGCGTAAAACAGTACGAAAGTCTGTATTGATTGGATATTTTTCACCATTTACTTCTAAATTTTCTGGCGGTTTTTCTGTCAAAAAACTCATATTTTATTCCGAATACAGTGCTAACAGATGATTCGTTTTCTCATTCATCACCTGCTCCTGTTTTCCTTTTTCTTCGCAGAGTGCAGTGTAAGCGTCAATACATTTTAATAAATCATTTTCATATCCGCACACAGCTGTTCCAACACCTTCTCCAAAGATATAGTCAAATGCTCCTTTAATAGCTTCGCACTGGATATTAATCTGTTCTGGCAGGCTTTTTCCTTGTGCTCTTTCTGCTTCGTTTGCAACGCTTTCATAACTGTCTACTAATTTCTGCGCCTGATTTGCTTCAAACACATTCAGATTCAATGTAAGACCATTAATCTCCATTTACCTTTTCCTCCTGCTTCAATTCGGAAGTATTCTTTACTACCTCTCTTTTTACTACCTTTGTTAACTTATTAGAAGAGAGGGATTTTACTCCCCCGCCTCTGTTTTAAATGTTTTTTTCTCAATGTCAAAAAAGCCAAATTCCCAATCGCCTTTTCCAAGCAAGTTTCCAGAGCCTGTAATTTCGCCATCATTGTCTGTAAACTCAGCCACCTCAATTGCTACTTTTCTTTTTCTTGCCGGATAACCATTTACAGTTTTTGTACCTGCCAAATCTACACGTACATAGTCTGCTTCTGCATCCTGTCCTGTTTTTTCTTTTCTTCCAATGTCTACAATGTGCTTCACAGCTTCTTCTGACTCAATCATATCCATTTCAAAAGGAGCCGACCAATCGTAAGAGCCAATTGATTTTGTTGTAGATTTATTATTTACATAACGCTTTGATGTTGTCTGTGCGGATGGGCTATCATCAATCTTTGTAAAGCCGGTCCCCATAAAAACATACTGTTCTGTTCCTGCACCTACATTTAAATAATCT
Source organism: Blautia stercoris (assembly GCF_054657695.1). Classification (NCBI taxonomy): domain Bacteria; kingdom Bacillati; phylum Bacillota; class Clostridia; order Lachnospirales; family Lachnospiraceae; genus Blautia; species Blautia stercoris. The sequence continues at coordinate 23,151 of NZ_BAAHYF010000004.1, read as the reverse complement.
GCTTCCTGATATCTCTGTTTTACTGCCATATTTATTACTGTCTCCTTTTCTGAAAATAAGTAAATTCACACTGTATTGCATACCGTGCCGTTTTTGCTTCTGCATCTACCATATAACCGTTTGTAGTAGCACGAATAGAGCGGGCTTCTTTCATGCTGTCGAGTATTGGAAACTCTCTGTTTCTTGTGCAATCTTCTAACCACTCTTGAAAATGTTCATAAAATTCTGAGGTATCAATATTTTCCATATCTCCCCAGAATACCCTGCTACAAAAATGAAACGCAACACGTCTTACACTGTCTCCATTTGTGTACCGCTTCACAATTGGCTCTGCTGGTACTGCTTCAATCATATAATTCGCAGGCTTTTCTTCTAAGAAATCAATATCTACCTTTGAAAATGTCTCTTCAAACTCATCCAGATATGGACACGTTGCAATGAAATCTCGGATAGCACTAATTACACTCATCCTCTTTTGCCTCCACAAAATCTCGCTGTAGATTCTACGATTTCGTTTCCTCTGTCTGCCCACATTCGCTTGTCCCACTCTTTTCCGGCAAGTGGTGCTCTGCTCCGGTTCTTTCCGGAATTTTCATAATACTGACGTCTTGCATAAGGCTGACCGTAAGTGATGTGTGTAGTTGATTCTACAGCTGTATTTTCAAGTGGTCCATTTAATTTCGGTACATAAGGCACACACAAGCGTCTCACTTCATGAGTGAAGAACTTTTGTCCTGCTCCATTTTTATTTAAAGAACGTTTTAACAGGATCTTCTGTTCATCATCCATTTCAACTCGTACTCTTGTCTTTGACATTATGCGCCTCCAATCCGGATATGAGGTTCTAACCCTCTCTGATTGTCCGAATAGCTTAAGATTCTTCCAAACAGCAAGCCTTTCTTCTCTAAATCGGATTCTTTTGCAATCTCATCTTCTAAGATTCCTTTTACAAACACATCCCCATTTGAAGCAGTGAAAAAGCCTGTCACATCTTCTTTTCTTGCATATTCCGATGGTTCTAAGAACGTTTCTTTTCTTCCTGCCATCGGAATCCGAATCTTTATCGAATCTGCGCTGTCTAAGCCTTTATCACTCACCGCTACCTTTTGGTCTGTGTACCAATGCACACCACAAAGCACGGTACGTTTATAGATGTACTGCCGTGTTGCCTTATCTAATTTCCGGTTATAAATGGTAATATCTGTATTTACAATCATTCATCATCCACTCCCATGTATAAAAGACCACCTGACATTAGATAAGTGCTTGCAATCTGATATAAACGACTTTCAAACTCTTCCTCTGTCTGTTCTGTCTGATAGCTGACGGAATATCCATCGTTGTTTTCCGATGAAATATTTCCTCTTGCTTCTCTCTTTTGCATTGCTTCAGTCATTTCACAGATTGCATACTTTGCATTTTGTTCCCAGTCTTTTTCTGACCAATCACATGCTGTTCTTCCAAAACTGAAATGTTCCAGACGTTTTTCCGCTTTTAATTCTAAAGAAAGCCAAGTGCTTTCTTGTACCTGACTTCCTCCAAAACTTTCAACATAGAAATTATAATCTACTCTCATACCTTATCAACCGGCGGTTTTTACTGTATGTACATAAATACCGTCTACTTTGTTGTCATAAGTTTCTGCGATGCCGACGGTTCTGTAATTAAACTGCCATGCATCTGCATTCATGTTCTGCTCCGGTGTGAAGATTTTGGAAACAGTGTGCTTCTGATACTGAATGACTGCCTGTTTATCAATTACGATAAAGTTCATTGCAAGTGCACCGGTATCTTTTGTAAAGCCACCTGCTCCGGAAGCAGTCAGTTTTACTTTATTGAAGAACCTTCCTGATGGTACTTTTACGATTCCTGCAAATCCCTCCAGTGCCTTTCTGGATGCAGTTGTATCTAAGTCATCAATCATTCCATAAAGTGCCGGATTAATGAACAGATAGCATGTTGCAAGATTTGCCTCTGCATTTTCAATATGATTTCTTGCTTCACGAAGTGCTGCAAGTCCTGCCTTTCCATCTGCAATGTCTGTGCTTACTGTTGTTACATTCTTCGTCTGTGCGTAAGCAGACAGACGATAAGCATCCAGCTCCGGAATAACCTGTGTTCTAAGAAATTCACCGGATAATTTACCAAATGCGATACTTGCTGTATCAATATTGTCCATTGCATCTACAACAAACTTTCTACCACGGTCATAAGTACATTTCTTAGTTTCATAGTCTAATGTAACATCTCCTGCTGCATATCCGTTTGTTTTTGAATAATCTGCAAGACCCTGCATGGTCATTTTCGGAATCAAAATTTCATTTGCATTTGCACCCTCTTTTACCAGGTTGTTTGCTCCATCCAGCACAGCTGTTAAAGAGGATAACTTGTAGACCTCATCCAAAAGGGTTGAGTACTGTTTTCTTAATTCAAGTGTGTTTGGCATTCAATTTCTCCTTATTTGTTTTCCGGAAGTCCCATAGCAGCTCGAAGCGCAGACACTCCATCTGCTCCACCGCTGCCACCGTTTCCTCCGGTTGAACCTACTGGATTCTTAAATGGTTCATCTGAACCAAACAGATAGGCATCAGACTCTTTTACCGCTCCAATCGCAGCCTCAATGTCGGCAGACTGGTTCTTTGATGCTTTGAGTGTTTCAATGTCAAGCATTGCCATAACTGCTTTCTCATTTCTGCCTCCAGCTTTCTTAATTGCAGCACTTAATTCTCCGGTAAACTGACGTTCTGCCTCTTTCTGGGCATATTCTGCGTCTTTTGCCTGTAAATCACCCTGAAGCTTTGTAATCTGGCTCTGTAAGTCTTTTACGTCCACTCCGTCAAATTCTTTCAGCCTTTCATTTACCGTATCAAGAGAGGATTTATACTCATCTCTCTTTGTAACTGCATTATCGTACTCTGCTTTGGTACGATAATTTTCTTTCCATACTTTTTCAAAGTCTGCTTTTTTCTCTGCCGGAAGTTCAAGTCCAAATTCTTTAAGAATCTCATAGATATTTTTCATGCTACATTCCTCCTGAAATCATTTATTGACCGCTCTTTCAGCGGTATGGGATATATCCGGTTCTTTAATGCCTGCCGAAAAAAGGCATAAAAAAACCACCAACCTGTATCGGTTAGTGGTAATACACCTCGTAATCTCAGTTAATCATAGTCTTTTAACTTCCAAAGTTCCACTTTAGAACGAATATATGTAATATCCTTTTCTAAAAGTTCTCTTTCTTCTGGTGTAATATCGTTATATTTTCCCATCTCGTAACGTGGAATATGATAAGACAACTGCTCTAATACTCGTTCTTCCAAAATATCATGCTCCACCTCATAAGCACCGATTGAAATAATCCAGAGTGCTTCTGATGTTCCGACAAGTAATTCATTATCTTCCTCTGTCATCCAGTCAGTAACCTGCCTCGGTGTCCATCCAGAATGCTTTATTAAGCTCATATTAGATTCTACACTATCTTTATATTCCTGATATGTAAGGTCATCGTCTGCTCTCATACTCTACCTCTTTCTTCCTGTCCATGGCTTATTTTTATTTTTTTCTGCCTGTTTCTTTGTATTTGATACCACATTAACCTGAACATTTGGATATTTTTTCTTAAACTGTCGCATAACTCCTCGACAGCTTTCGCACATACAACGTTCTGATAGTAAATTTAATACGTGTTCTTTTCCATCCTTGCAAATGGATGCTGCATATTCAAAAAGTTTCGCTTCACTATCCACATCTCTATTATGTGTTCCGATAAAAAGTGTTTTAAACTCCGGCACTTTCGTTTTCAATACTAGTGACTCTTTATCTCCTTTGAAATTGATATAATTCGGGTCATCTATAGTTTGCACTTGACTATTTCCAACCTTGATATTTCCATCCAATTCCATAACGGCGATATTGCCTTTTCTTTTTGCATTTCCAGTAAACAGCTGTGTCTTTGTCTGGAACGCTTTCTGGTCGAGTTCAAAAATCTTCTCACGAGGCATTTTACCTGAATCAACATCGTAAAGTTTTACAACTGAATATCTGTGATTCAATTCGTCCCATTTCTTACTATCATTATATTTTATCTTCCCGAAGTTCGCAAGTGTTCCAGCGGATTCTCCAAGCACTTCTTTATATCGCTTGTACTGGTTCAAATCTTTCTGCATATTATCCACCATTTTCTGCGGAAACATGCCTTTGATTCTATTATCAGTAACAACTCGCCCCAGTCCATCCATGTACACTCGTTCCATCTGCTCCGGAAGTTTCATTTTCTTCGAAAAGTCTTTATACTGACTTAATGTATTAAGATATCTTGCTTGTGCTGCTATCACGGTATCCGAGTCTGCATTTCCCTGTTTCAGATTCTTGATATTCGCTCTCTGTGCCCGCATGGTCGTTTCCATCTGCCGTTGTGCCTGTGATGCCTGGTATGCATTGTAGCTTTTGCCTTTGTACTCATGCTCTTCCTGCTCTTTTGCTTCCAGCTCTTCTAACTGCTCATCTGTATAAGTCCTTGTAGAAAAACCATCCACAAAAGCATAGTAACTATGCTTACAATTCCATCCACATAAACCTCTTCCTTCTCCAAGTTCGCACACTCTTACAAGGTCATCGTAGCTGTAGACTTTACCGCCCCACCAGTGTTCTGGTCGGTGTCCACCATGCCATGTCACTTCGTATTTATCCGTTTTCAGGTCTTTTGCAACCATTTCGTTTATTTTACTACTCAACTGTGAAACACCTGTCATAATGGCTCGTCTTACCGCCACAGGTGCACGGTTTCTCCATCCGGACGCATAATCTACTGTTTGTAGTCCGGATGCTGTCATTTCTTTTACGACTCTTCTTAAAACAGTATTATAATCAAACGAACCTGTTACAATATCCATACAGGCAGAATCTAAATACTTCTGGTAATACGTTGCCAGTGGTGTGAATACTTTCTTGCCACGCATTTGCACGGTAAATCCCATTGACCTAGTAAGATTCTTTATTTCTCCCTGTGTCTGTTTTGAAATTGCATCTGCCCATTTTCTAACTGTTTCATTCTCTTCGAGTGGAATAAAATTACCGTTTATCTGCTCATAAGCATCTTTATTTCTGACATATTCCCAGTCACAGACTTTATCGTACAAAGCCCAGATTTCTGGATAAGAAGCATTTAAAAGTTCTTTCAATTCCTTTTCTATGAATTCTGTACTATTTCCAAGCAATAGGAGTTTATTTATCTGATAATCTGCCGTACTCGTAATTTCACCAGTCTTTTTGATTCTTCTTACAATGTCCGCATAAATACGGTTCTGCAAATCATAAAAAAGTTTTTCCGTCCGAAGTGGCAGCGTTCCTTTTTCATCTGGTGTCATCATAACTACTTACTCCTCAATCGGGTCAGGGTCTACACTTTCATCAATAATCTTCTTTGCGGCTTCTTCCTCTGTTTCACCGTACCACTTTGCACGGTACTCTACTAAGGTCATTGCACCCATGTTCACATCCTGTCTATCCTGCTGTCGTTCTGTCTCTTCACTGGTTAAAATGGAATCACTGAATTCACAGAAGAACTCATAACCGGAAGTGTACATAGAATTATAAAATGCCAGTCCTGCCGCAAAATCTTCAAGGCAATCCCGAAGTTTTCCTTGTATTGCTTTTACACGATTGTACTTCCTTGCCTTTGATGACTTGATTTCTTCCGCTGTCTTTTCAACATTCTGTACATTTGAAAGGTCTCCGTAGCTTAAACCTACGATAAACTCAATTTCTCTTTTATATTCCTCTAAGCCACGTTTAAACGCTTCGTCACGCATTTCAGGCGAATACTCCTTGAATAGCTCACTGTCTTTCCCTGCTTCTAAGTTTAGACCTCTGTATAATCGTTTGCTCAAACGTGGTAAATTAAAACGTCCACCTTTTTGTTTCAGCGCTCTTTCATCTACATGAATCGCACGTTCTCCGGAGTTATATTCCCAGTCGAGCCTTGCCGCCTGAATATCTGTTTTTCTAATTCTCTCTTTTGCCGCTTCATATACCGACACTCCACAATATCCACCATCTACATTATTACGAAGCGGATTCCTGTAATACCCAAAATCCATTTGCTGCATACCTGGATAGCTGACTGGTCCCGGCTCTATATTTTGCCATTCGTCTATTTCTTCAAGGGAACACTCTTGTCCAATATCTGACTGTGTCTGTGAATGATAACATCTGTTTGAAATTGTTAATGTTCCGTTCGCAAGTGTGTGACGCTCCACTCTGGTGTAATAATCTATTTCTCCAATGCGCTTTACGGTAAGAAATGCAACATCAACCGGTCTCCCGTTATCCCCAAACTGAATTGGTATGAATTTATCAGCAGTGATAAATTCTGCATTTCCTCCCGGTAGCGGTTTCAAACAAAAAGAGCCCAGTGCAAGTCCATCTTGCATGTGCTCATTCAATAATGTAAGTTGTTTCTGGTATATTTTATCTAAAGTTGGCACCGAAATAGATGTCTCCATTTCAACTAATGCTGTATCCGCAAATTCACGGCAAATCCCTTGTTCAATCTTAAGCGACTGTATTTCATTTCCTACCCAATCCGCTGCTCCATCAAGCATCATCTTCCATTCGTTGATGGCATCAATCATCTCCTGCGATAATGCCACGTCTGTTCCTAGTATACTTTTTAATTGTGTATAGCCAAACATTCTCGCTATCCTCCTCAGAAAATTCTTAATTCCATCAAACATTCTCTAACCCTCATAAATCAGATATTTCATGTCACGTTCAATCGTATACTCAAATGCATCTAAACTGTCAATGTCTGTACTTCCGTCATCTAGTCTCTCATCCAACAATGCTTCTTTGTCCCAAACTGCATCGCTAAATGCCAACTCTAAACTCTTGCAATCTTCTGTCAGAAATAATCTGCCTGCTCCCATTAGCATTTGTGTGCAGCGTATCCGGTCAACAATCGTCTTTTTCTTTGCCGGCTTTACAGACATCCATGGATATCTCTTCTCTACTGTACTTCTGATAGATTCACCTAGGACACTTTCAGCATTGTCATAATACACAGTTTCTACATTGCAATACTGCATGTATTCTCCTCGGTCATCTGTTGCAGCATACTTATCAATTACCTGCTGCAAAAACTCGCAAAAAAGTTCTGTCAGTTTATCTGCATCAATTCCATCTGGATAATCTTCCAACATAATGCGCCTGCTCATCACACCGATAACTTCTTTGTAATCATCTGTGTAGCCTCTCGCAACAAAAGAATGACCGGATTTGTTTCCACCAAAATCCAGTCCAACTTCAATCGATACAATATCTCTTTTTCTAAACTCTTTACATTCCGTATTTCCCTCTATTTCATCCTTTATTTCACATCTGAACAATTCTGGCTTATCTGCAAAACGCTTGTAAATTGCCCCATCTGCACGCTTCCACAAGCCTAATATTAGCCTGTCATACCAAACTGTGCCTTCGTACTCTTTGCAGAGCTGTTCGACATATTCATCAGGCAGAAACGGATTATCAAAGATAGTGTATTTTTGTAGATAAATATCTAACTCTGGATTGTCAATAAATTTTTTCAGCCAATGCGTCGGTTGCTCCGGATTGCACGCACCATCAAAGCAAGAATATGGTTTATCTAATCGTGACTTTAACATCTGGAACACATCCTGATTCCATTTTGCGATCTCATCACCGTAACAATACTTAATACTTGACCCCTGTATCTTTGCGACCTGGCTAACTTTTTCTGCGCCCAGGCAGTACACATCTTCGCCACATATCTTCGCAATATTCATACTGTTGATTGTCCCAATTAATTTATCGGTATACAACTCACGCATTGGTTGCAATACATTTCGCTCAATAGATGCTTTAGACATTCCTAAGATAGCATTTAATCCCGGTTTTCCTTTTCTTTCTCGAATCCGGAATGGAACAATATAAGCAGTATCAACAAAAGACTTTCCGGAACGAACTGCTCCGGATTTAATGTTCCAGCGATGCGTGGCATTTAAAATATACTCATTCTGCTTCTTGCTTAACTGCATTGTCCCGCATCTCCTTTAGTATCGCATCCAGTCTGTCTAACGCTTCATCCGTCTCGTTTTCACCAGTTATTTGCTGTTTCCTTGCCCTCTTCAACTCAATATCTGCTTCTTTCTCTCTGATATCTTCGTCTGGTACTTCATACTGTCCTGCAAACCGTGCCACCGCTTCATAAGCCTTTACATCACCCTTTAGTGCTTTCTTTATCATCGCCATATTGATTGCACTTTCAAGGGTGCTGTCTATACCAAGGCTCTCTAAAAATGGAGTCAATTCCTCATTCTCAATTTTTGCAGAAAGTAGCAAGTTTAAAGTTTTCCGGAAGTTTGCTTTTTTTCTCCTCGCCTCACCAGATGCCTTACCACCTTTTGATGCGATTACTCGTAGTTCGTTCGTAGTTCGTTTATCAAAACCTTTATCTCTTATGTTTTCATAGTTTGCCATCCACCCACCTTCCTGTCTTGCTAAATTTATGTATAAAAATAGCACCCAGTAAATACCGGGTGCTATATAGATAAAATGTAAAGAAAAGAGAAACATGTAAGTTTAGCACTTACCAGCTCTTGTCCATTACCCGAACAAGTGGGCACACCGTCACGTGTGAGCAACAGCGGAAGGAATCGAACCCCCGACCTCTTGCAGATGCGTTGCAAGTGCTCTACCACTGAGCTACGCTTTGATGTGCCTGCCGAACCACCAGCAGGCTGTGATTACATAACATTTAATACTTTAGAGGATACCTATGGAAATCAAAAACCAATGACCGTAAATAGGCTAGGTAACGAAACTTTGTTTGCTCTCTGCCTTTCAAACCCATTTACACTATATCATAAAGTGAATGTCTCATTCTATTCCATCTTTTAATTTTTTAACGAATCCCAACTTTTTCCATCAACGCTTCTTGAAGTACCTGTGAAAAGTTAATATTCATAGCAAGTGCTTCTTCATTTAACCATTCCGGAATTGTAAGTGTCTTTTTCACTGCTCTGCTATTGTGTCTACGGTCATATTCAGCTTTATCGAACTGAACTACAACAATTACACCATCTTCTTGTTTTTCTATATTTTCAATATCAGACGCCTTTGGAAGTTCTTCTTTGGATTTGATACGGTCAGTTAATGTCAAGCCAAGAGCATCTACTGCCATATTGTATGCTTCTTCCATATCATCGCCTTCCGTTATGCACTCAGGTAAATCTGGAAATGTAATCCAAAAACCTCCCTCTTCTGCTTTGTGAAAAATTGCTGGATAAAATAACTTCTTCATTGCCCTTACCTCCTACTTTTTTTGAAAGACAGGGGCTTATTTCAGCCCCGCCTGTTTCAGTATTGTCTGTTCTGTTCCTTTTTTCAAATCCTTGTTATGTAGAGGAACAATTGTTTGTTTTCCAGTTTCTTGGTTTCGCATCTTTACATGCGAGCCATTCTGACTGACTGCAACAAAACCATTTTTCTTTAAAAGTTTTATCATTTCACTTGGCTTGATTGGCATCTGATATTCTCCTTTCCTTAAGTTAATTTTATTATACTACGTATTAATACGTATGTCAATACTTATAAAGAAATCTTATCCATAATTTTTACATTTCAAAATGTTCCAACGCTTTTCCATGTATTCTATTCACTTGTGCCCGACAATATCCTGTTTTTGCCATTACTTCTTCCCACTTCATCCCTCGAAGATAACGCATCCTTAACAAGTCCGCTTCGTCTGTATCATCCATTCTTTTTATTTCTCCCTCTATCTCCATTCTAAGTTTCATTTTGCAAAGGCGTTCCTCTTTCAGCTTCTCAATCAGTTCATCCATCAACGCAACAAAGTCAGACAAATCTGCCTGACCGCTTCCCTTTGGCATCCCATCCATGGATACGGACGGAAACAGCTTATCCGCCCGCAGTTCCTGGATTTCTTCCAAGATATTTTGTTCTCTTCTCTCTGCCTTTCTGTATTGCAAGAGGTATTCTTTTTTCTTGTCATTTTTGTTTTGCACTTCCTGTTCCACTGGCATCACCTCCTCCCTAGCTACGTTATCCTCTCATTGCTTCAAATTCTTTCCACGCAAACGATTCACAAAAGCCGTTTCCTGCTTTTGTTTTAATTCGCAGCAGGATGAAGTATTCATATACATCAACAACTTCGCTTTTTTTGATTTTCTTTCTTTTTCTGCGCTCTCCATCCTCTTCACTCACTTCTTCCGTGATAATTTTCACTTTGTCCCCAACTTTGACATTATGCTCTTTTTCAAGTCTCTTTCTTGTTTCAGCGTTTCGCTCTGCCATTCTTGTTCCCCAGAGCACTTCGGTGCTCTGGGATGTAATATCTTTATAACTCACTTTCATTTACCTCTGCCCAATCAATTCTTTGCCCACAATTCGGGCAATAATCATATTCATCATAATCAACTTCATATCTGCTTCCGCAACATGGGCAAATCCACTCGTCCCATACCGCCGTTCCGTCTGGAGCATAGCCATCCCCATCAAAGGTTGGCTTTTGGGGAATCTCTTTCTGGCAATATTCTCTTTTATGCTCTTCCCACAAAGATCCTACCGAAGCATCATCAAGACGTTCGATTGCATCTCTCAAACTTTTTCTCATTGATTCCATATAGCTTCGTGAAAATATTGCTATTTTTCTTTCTTCTGATGTTTTCATCATTTCGCCCGTTTCTTCACAAATTTCAGCTTCTTTCTGCATATACAAGTCTTCTAAATCTTTCAAGATATCAATTCCTGATTCCATTTGTACTTCTATTCCATATAATTCATCTAAAATTTCAAATAACTCATTCATTTGTCTCTTCCTCCAATGCTTTTGCCACTTCCGGAATTGTACACAATCCTACGTTACCAACTGCTACATTGCATTTACATGTCTTGCAATCTTTGCCATCCTCACAATCTGTTTCTTCTGCCATCCGTGCACAATCTCTGAAATCTTCCGCCATTCCGGTCGAGTCAAATTCTAATACAACTCCATTTTTCAGTGTTACTCTCAAGATTTCTCTCCTCCATTCTTCTCTTTGACACATTGTACATGCTCTCATCTACTTCAAATCCCACAAATCTGTTTCCATTTTCTGCGAAAGCAATTAAGCTACTTGCGCTTCCAACATGAGTATCTAATATTTTCCATTCAGACGGAATTGCGTATTTCTGCAGTATCCAGCGATATAAATTCACAGGCTTCTGCGTTGGATGTATTCTTTTTTCATTCAGCTTTTTATTTCCTTGCTGAATCCATCCTTCTTCGATGCTCTTTCCCTGAAACATTCCATTCCACATGTATCGAACAAGTCTCACGCTGTCATGAAAACTGCAGTATGCAATCTCGCAATCGGAAAAGCTACTCTTCCCATTACATTTATCCCACACGATGCGCCCTGGTGGAAAATTATATGTAAAATAATTGCATCCCCAAACTATTTGATTTTGCGATACTCTAAATAACTCTTCAAAATATTCCTGCGACGGAACTTCCCAGTTATTCATTTTTTTGTATATTCTTTGCACCCCTATTGGGCTTTTTCTTCTACCATAATAGTTTCTACGCTCGGGTCCAGAAAAATAGGGTGGGTCTACTATTGCAAGCTCAAAATACTTATCCGGGAATTCTTTCATACCATCCATACAATTCATGTTGTAATATCCAAACTCTAACATTTGTTTTACTTCTTTCCTAAAAAATCAAATATATTCATCTGCACTGCCTCCATCAACTCTTGCTCTCTCTCAATTTTCGCTGTTTTCAGTAGTATCTTTTCTTTTTTCTCTTTTGTATCCCAGCTTGGGGGATAAATGATATCCCCGCCTGGAACGTACATCCCTTTTTCATCATACTGCACTTTGATATGTGTTAGATAGTGACTCGTCAGGATGAAATCAATATACCTTTTGTTATTTTGTCATCTTAATCCGGTTGCATAGCCAGTACCACGAAGCGGATAACCTCTTTCTTTGAGATAAGTGTCAACCAGCAAGCTGTCGTCTATCTCGACCTCGTGCGGTTGTCGACTTTCCATCGTCACGTAAAATTCAACTGGATGCCATTTATTACCTGTATCAAAGAAATATGTATATTCCATCCCTTCGGTCCATTTGAACCAATCCACTCCGTTAAAAAGAAGCAATCCGCTTCCGTTACACTTGGCATGTTCTCCAAACCTGCATGGAATCGGGATTTTCATTCAGATACCTCTTCTTCCATTTCAATATCAAGTGCAATAAGCTCACTTCCTTTTACAGTAAGTCCTTCTGCAGTAATCTGGAAATCTTCTGTTGTAGAACTAAAAAATGTTTTTAAATCATCTTGAAGTTTTAAAAGTGAATCTACTAACTCTACTGCTTTCTTCTCGCTTATTTCGCTCAAATTCATATTTTTCTTAATTACGCACCCATTTTTAAAATAAAATGTAAGTATAATTTTTCCTTTATTCATTACCTCACCCCTGTCTGCTCATCAATAACTTTCTTTCCAAATCAGAGACATCATAATCCCTGTTCGGAAAATTACTGAATTTTGTTTTCTTAGTTCTTCCTGCTGCTGCATCCTCTTCGCACCATTTAGCAACAGTTGCCATTGTTGTGCCACTGTATTTTTTAGCTCTTGTAACCCTTTCGTCAACAAATGACTTCCCATATTTTTGGCAAAGACATTCATAGTCTGTTTGTGGAGGGGGTGGGGGCAATTCGGTGTTCTCTTCTACTCTCCCTCTTATCTCCTTCTTATCTTCTTCTCCCTCTTCTTCTAGGGAGCGACTTTTTGCGCCGTCCGTCGACGTGTCGGGCGACTGTCGGGCGACAACATCGTCGGATTTCTGTGCAAGTGCCTTTTGCTCCGCTCGTTTCCTGCGTTTATTTTCCCTGTCACGCTCCTTTTTTCTTTCATAAGCATCAAGACTCTGATGTTTTCCCCAATTCGGAATCGTTATCACTCCATCGACAATTTCAATCATGCCAAATTGCTCAAATGTCTTAAGTGCCAACTGTACAGTCGTTTTCGGTCGTCTGAAAATGGTTGCCAGCATTTCGTCTGTATAAGCTATCTTGTCGTTCAGGGTAAACACCCCACTATTATTAGTCTTTCCAGCCATACAGAGCAGTTTAAACCAGATTACGATAATAGCATCATGTTCAGGCATACTCTCGATTAACAAAATTTTTTCATCATCGAAAATATCCGTCACGATTTTTATCCATTTTACTTCTGCCATTTTCCCCTCCTTAGAACGGAAGTTCTCCGTCGTCTGGATAGTTCATAAATCCATCATCATCCACATGTCTCTGTTCCGGAGCAGAATGAGTCCCCGCTCCTGTTGCCTTGCTCTCACAGAAATAATGTTCTTCCACAACCACATCGGTCGTATACACTTTTGCTCCATCACGGTTTGTATAGCTTCCAGTCTGGATTCTTCCGCAGATACAGATTTTCGTTCCTTTTTCCAGCCATTTCTCTGCAAAATCTGCCTGCTTTCCAAATGCCACGCATCTAACAAAATCAGCAGATGAATCGCCCTCTTTCTTAAAACGTCTGTCAACGGCAAGAGTATATCTTGCAATTGCTGTTGAATTTTCGCCAGGAGTGTATCTAACCTCTGGTGCTGCTGTTAATCTTCCCATCAATGTTACTTTATTCATTCTTTACCTCCTGTTCTTTTCACTTAGAAGTTGCAAGCAACTCCATTAGCATGTAGTAATCATCAAAACAAATATCCTCTATCTTCTGTGCAGTAGAACCTTTTTTTGCTAAATATTTCAAGACATCTTGCTCGCTTCTATTAGCGTATTTCAATGCAACACGAATTTTTTCCACTTCTTTTTCAGTCAAAAATTCTTCCTCTGAATCTTTCATTTCTCCCTCTGTTGGGATACAAAACAGCTGAAAGCAAGCATACTTAAATGCAGTTGAAAAGGCTTTACTTAGTGACTTATCGCCATTATCCACACCTTCTCCGGCAATAGATACCACAATTTCAGAACCGTCTTCTGCTGACACAAAATGATAATCCATAGTTATGATTGATCTCTTCATAACTAAACTTCCAGATGCCTCTACTGTCGAATCTATATTTCTAAGCTTTGGCAAACAAAAAACCTTGAATTTAATCATTAAAGGCTGTAACGCATTAAAAACATCGTCAATACCTCGATATGTATACGAAAACTTATTTCCTTTCGCTGTTCGTTTTTTTTCAATTGCCCCGATATTTTCCATAATTGAGACAATCGCTCCATAAATCTTTTCCATTTTTTACTTTTCACCCTTATCTGATTCTCAAAGACTCCGTCTGTTTTGTTTCTGCAATCCCTACAAACTTATTCGGATTTGCTTTGACATCTGCAAGCAGTCGAGTTCTATCTAACTTCGGATCCTGCGAAATCAAATACTCAGCAGGAATTTTCGACTCATCAATAATATTCAATGACTGTGGATTTTTCTGAATTGAATATGAACGAAAATCTGTTTTCAACTTTCTTACATCCATCATTTTCATTGCGTTTTCGAGGTTATTTTTTAAGTGATTGGTACGATTCTTAAGCACCTTTTTCATGTGTGTCAAACGCTCAATTTCCTTATCAATTTTCTCAATATCACCGCTCAAATTAGTGATAATCATTGCATAACTGTCTGCTTTTACTTCCAGTTCTCCCTGAATAGATGCCAGTGTATCTGCAAATACAGTTGCATCCACGTCGGTATCTTCTGCCATCTGACAAAGTGTCAGGTATTCCCCTGTGATTTCGTAAAGTTTTAACATTTTGTATCCTCCTTTTTGGTGATTAAAATTGTTCTTTCTAATGCCGCCTGCTCTCTCGCCTGCTCTTTTCTATGTCCGGCAGAAGCTGCGCTTACAGAGCATCCGGCACCGACTTTCATTTCAAGTAAGTATTCATCCATCATGTTTTCTTTCCTCCTAAATCAACATCTTGCTTCTTTCCTCTTCCGGAACGTTCAACGTATCCAAAATTGTCCACAGTTCGCTAAGTGTGCATGTTTCCGGTTCATTCAGACGTTTTAAGAATGTGTGATACTTCATACCTGCATTTTTCGCCAGGTCTTTTTTATAGCTTCCGTTTGCACAGATTGCACCACCTAAGCACCGTCTTACCTGAGCGGCACGTTGTTGCTCTTTACTTAAATATGTAACTGGCATCCTCTCAACCTTCTTTCCATTTCTCTTCAAACAGCTCTACAACTTTATCTACTGTCAACGGTTCTCTCGTTTCTACACCAAGCACTGCACTAAGTACGTCCAGTGCTATTTTCTCCTCTCCGCACTCTCTTGAATTGTCTAACAAACTGTTTAAGACTCTGACTTTCTCCGAATCTCTAATTAATTCTTCAAGTGCAGCAAACTCAATTTCTACCTTGCTCATGATGCCTTATCCTTTTCGATTTTAAATTTTGCCCAGTTCTCAATAAACTTCTCTGCCTGCTTCTTTGCTTTATTTTTCTTTCTTACCTGCAATAAACCAGCAAGGAAGAAAATTACTGCCGGTCCTGCAATCCAAGCCACAGCAAATACCATTGCCTGTGCGTCCTTGCACTCGATGACATTACGCAACCAGCCGCCGAAGCAGATGCCTGTCCAAAGTCCCAGACCTACTTCTAAAATATCTCTTTTTTTCTTATTACTCATTTTTTTCATTGCATTTCTCCCTTATGCCTGTTAAGATATAAGTGATTTATTTAGGCTTGTGTCCCACAGGAAACCCCTATTTCCTACGGGACCTTTTTCTTTGCCTAAGCAAATCGTAACTGTGAGTTACATTCTTTGATTGCAATTTGAGTATTGGTACACGGTTGCCAATGCTGTACATACTCAATCGCATCATCAAAGCGTTTCTTTGGCACGTTGTTTCTTGAATTTACATGGAAGTATCTCTGTATATCTCTATTACACTCCGAAAATACTTTCTTACTGATTTCTCTATACGCTTCACTGCCTTTTCCACCAAGTGCGCCAACTACAATATAGTTTACCGTTTCTTTAAGTGCCTGCTGTTGAGCGTAATCAATCGTCATGCTTTGCTCAAGTTCAGCAATTCGTTCTTCATGGTTATCAATCATTCCAAGCTGGATACGCATCATTTCAACTTGGCTCATCGGTTTTTGATAAGAACCTGTTTTTCTAATTACTGGAAGCACTTCACTGGTTACCCAATGTTTAAAATCTTTAGCCGTCTCCAATCGGCTGCTAAATACTAATGCATACAATCCAGATTCATTGATTATTGTCATTTTCTGGTATCCGCCAAGGGTGTAGATAGTATCTACTCCCTTATCTTCCTCAAAAACATGTGTCAAAATCGCATCTCTGGAATTTTTAAATCCAAGTGCCTCTGCTACATCTTTCCCTACAAACCACACTTCTCCATTAATATTGATTGTTCTCATCTGTCCAAACTTTTCACTGTTAAAAATCTTTAAATCGCTCAACCTTATCACTCCATTTTTTTAATTTTTTTCAGAAGTCGTTCAACATCCCATTTCAGTCCTCTTAAAAATTTAATATTCTCGACCACATTTGGATACTCCAGTTCGCCTTTCGAATCTTTTCTTAGAGCTAACTGTTCCCAGAAATATAATTGCTTTTTATAATGTTCTTCTGCCCTAATTAAATGTGTTTTAATGTCAGCCAACTCATATTTAGTCAGTGCGACTCTTCGCTCTTTAAATGGTTCTAATGTCATATTTCTAATAATTTGAATACCATATTCGTTGGCACATGTATGTTCAATTCTGCATCCTCTATATTTCTCCCAGTCAGTGCAAAAGAAAGCAACATCTGCTGTAGCAAGTAATTCAAGTGACTTTGCAAGATGCCAAAGTGGCTTAGCATCGTGAGGTGCTTTCTGAAAAAAAGAATCAATAACTTCTACCTCCTCATTCAGCATTTCTTTTGCTACTTTTACCGCCTTTTCTCTTTCGGCAAGAATTTCCTCATCTGTTTTGTCTCGCATCGGTTGCGAAATAAATAATTTTTTCATCCTTGTTACTCCTCCTATCTGTTCTTTTTTATTTAAAAGGGGCATCCTTTTTTAGTTTTTGGTCTCGAAGCATCTTATTAACTAATAATGCAATTGCTGTATATGCGTAAATTTCGGAACAAATTCTGCCAGGAAAACTCATGATAAACTCATTATCTTGATACACAGCGCAATGATGTTTACGTACCTCAATTCTTATATTCTCTACAAAGATAACATTTGCATCGGCATTAAATTTGACATCAGCTCCTACAAGAGTTTTATCCAATATTGTAAAAAGTTCACTTGCAAATACCTCTCTTTTTACTTTCCATCCTCGTTCATCATTTTTGTGCTCTGTTGTTTCAAAATGCACTTCACAATCCGCATATCCATCTTTAATGTTTTTTACTGTCAAAACTATTTTTAACTCGTTGTTGATGAAATCTGACAGAGCATTGTAAGTTTTATCTTTTTTCTGGTCCTGCACAGCCTCGTTCTCCTCGTTCTCTTTTATCCATTTTCATTACTTCAATTCTTTGACATTTAAGAGAAGTCTTTCAGCGTCCTGCTCTGTTCCTCTTAAAAACTTAACGTTTTTAATTGCAACCGGATACTTCGAATTTCCTTCAAAATCTTTTTGTTTTGATAATTCTTCCCAAACCCCAATAATTTTTTTGAAATACTCTTTCGTAAACATCAAATAAATTTCGATACTGCTCCACTCTTTTTTTGCGAGTGCGATGCTTCGAGTCCCGTTATCTTTTGCACTTTCAATGTCAAGAACACCAAAAGCATCTTCCTTTGAAGAATTCAGTTGCTCATACACTGCTAACACAATAGCTGTGCAAATAGAAGCCTCATTATGATAAAGCCCATAGTTAAAGGCTTCCATCATTTCACCATTTTTATATACTCCGCAGTAATCCTCGTCATCCACACTAACCGCTACATTTTTTACACAAATAGCTTTGATAACTCCTCCGCTGGATGTCTTATAATTCACATCACATTTAATATCAAAAGGAACATTATCCGCTAATGCCACAAATAACTTTTTTTCAAACTTAATAGGATTTACTTTCATTTTCTCTCATTCTCCTTTCGGGTGTTGTAAAGTTTCATGGTTTAGTTTTTACTTTATGTGAATTTAATTCACTATTTAAGTTAAAAAAATTTTGTCTCTTTCCCCTTTCGATAAATTAAGGGTCTTAGAAAGTGCTACAATTTCAGATGCTCTAAAATCGCCTTCTTTCATTCTGTTGTACAAAGTTTCTCTCAAAATGCCTGATTTAGTAGCAATCGCTGAAACTGTCATACCTGATTCAGTCATTTTATTTCTCAACAAATCTACATTTGCCATTCTTTTTTCACCTCCCATCTGTGAACTAAATTCACTATATCACTTATGTGAATTTCTGTCAACATCTTTTTATATTTTTGTTGAATTATTTTACACAACATGTTATTATAGTGTTAAGAAAAATTAACAACGCAGAAAGGAGCTTTCAATTATGCTTGACCTGTATAAGAACATAAAGGCAAGACGCTTGGAATTAAAAATGTCTCAAGATTCCCTAGCCGAACTGACTGGATATAAAGATAGGTCATCTATCGCAAAAATAGAAAAAGGTGAAGTTGATTTAGCTGAATCTAAAATAAGAGAATTCGCTAAAGCATTAAAAGTTTCTCCACAAGAACTAATGGGTTGGGAAGAAAGAACTGAGTCTTCCACTACCGCAGCACACAAAGATGGAGAAAATTTTACTCCTGAGGAGCTAAATAAGATAGAGGAATATAAAAAACTACTTGTCGCAGCACGCCCAAAGGAGTGAGGCTTCTTGACTTACGAAGAATTAAAAACAAAACATAAAGACTTGAATATTGTTGAAATGGATTTGTCAGAAGTAAAAGGGTTAAAAGGACTTTACTTTGATGGAAATATTGCACTTGAAAGAAAAATGTCACAAACAGAAAAATCCTGCGTCCTCGCAGAAGAACTCGGACACTACTACACAACTTCCGGAAACATCTTAGACCAGACAGACGTATCGAACAGGAAACAAGAATACCGTGCACGGCTCTATGGATTCAATCTCAAAATTGGACTCATGGGACTTATCAGAGCATTTGAGCATGGCTGCCGGTCCGCATCAGACATAGCGGAATATCTGGATGTGACGGAAGAATATTTGAAAGAAGCAGTTGACTGCTACCGGAGCAAGTACGGTGTGTATACGACTGTGGATAATTATGTGGTATATTTCACTCCTACTCTGGGAGTGTTGAAGATAGATTGAGTTGAAAGGAGGAAAAGACGTATTCGTAAAAGATTCTTTTACAAATACATATACAAATGATGATTTATTATTTTCAATAAACTATTCATAGAAAGGATTTTATTCATTATGGGCAGAATTTTATCTCAAAGTGAATTAACAATTCATAAAAAACAGGCTCTTGCTAGACTTGACTCATATTTAGACTCATTAATTAATGACCCAAATCACAAAAATCAATCTAAATCTGATAAGTTAAGTTACTGGCTCGAAGATTGGACTACCTATCTTGAATTTGAACCCAAATTTATACCTTCCAAATTACGAAGATATAAACGTGGCGAAATTATTAAAGCTCATTTAGGCTACAATGTTGGAAGTGAAGAAGGTGGACTTCATTATTGCGTAGTACTTGATAAAAACAATCCTATTTCTTCTCCTGTAATAACGGTGCTTCCTCTTACTTCGGTTAAATCTACTACTAATATCAAAAATCTTAAAGATGGAAAAGTTTATCTTGGAAATGAACTATTTACTAGTTTAAGTTCAAAAATTTCTACTACCCGAAAAAAAATAGATATACGTATAACTGATTTATCTTCACGAATTGATAATGTCAGTCCAGATGATATTACCGAACTTATATCTATCAAAAAAGAACTAAATGTCGCAAATAAAGAGAAAAAATTACTTTTTCGAATGATGAATGAAGTAGCCAAAATGCGTTCTGGAAGCATTGCTTTAACAAACCAGATTACTACTATCAGTAAAATTCGTATATACGACCCTAAAACTAATTTTGATATTCTAAGCAATGTAAAATTATCTAATGATAAACTTGATTTATTAGACCGTGAAATCATTAAAAATTTTACTGGAATAAAATAAATATAAATATGTATATTTTTCTTGACAATTTCATATAATGAGGTTATACTAGTTTAGTAAAAAAACATAGCCGTTGACCGGCAGTATAGAAGACAAAGCACTCAGACAACTGACGTGCAGTATTAAAGACCTCGCAGTAATGCGGGGTCTTTTACGTTATACGAAAGTTTTTTAATTTATCCTTAAAGGGGCTATAGGGCATTTATTCAGTTCTAAGTTATTATGCAGAGACCTCGTATTGATACAGGGTCTTTTTGCTTAATAAATAAATCATACAAAAGATAAAATAAGGGAATTGATCTACATTATAAAAAACAAGTAAAGGAGAATTGCCAATGAAAAGAAAAATTGTAACAATGCTTCTACTGGCTACATTATCAGTCAGTGTCGTAGGATGCGGAACCAGTTCCTCTTCCGGAAGCACAAAAGAAAACACTAAAACTTCCCAAAGTGAAGAAAAAGAGGAAGAGGCAAAAGAACCAACTGACCTAACCGGTGTGTGGGCATCTGAAAATAAAGATGGTTCTTATCAAGAAGCAACAATAACTGATGATTCTATCGAAATTAACTGGATTTCCGATGATGGGGCAACAAAATCCGTTTATTGGTCTGGAACGTATACTGCACCAACTGAATTTGTTGAAGAATATTCATGGACTTCTGATAGGAATAAAGAAAAAACAGATTCCGCATTGCTTGCATCGACTGATGATACCAAAGAATTTACATACAAAAATGGGAAAATTAGTTATGAAGTTTCAGCAATGGGTACAACTTCTACTGTTGAATTGACTCAAACTTCTAAAGATGCTTCAGAAACAGCAACTGAATCAGAAACCGGAACAAGTGATACAACTACTTCTGATTCTTCATCCTCTGACACTGCAAATAATACTTCCAAAGAACAAGCTTCTTTTGAAGTTACTTATAAGAATGTTTCATTTTACCGGGATAGCATCTCTGATTTAATTGGACAGTCTATTGTTGAAATTGAAAATACCGGAAGTAGTAATTTGTATTTAGATTTCAGTTCCTATGAATTAACTGCAGAAGATGGAACAATCATTCATACAACCAGTGGAAGTTTTACACCTGCTCCTCAAGTAATTGAACCGGGTGAAAAAGGTTATTATTACGAAGAACAACTTATGGATGACCAAACTCCAACCGAAGGAATTACAATCACGCCTCACATTAATGCTTCCACTGCGAAAGTAGACAATGTTCGCTTAGAAGTAAGTAATACAGAGGTTTACGATAAGGATATGGGTAGTGTTGACTTACACGGAAAAGTAAAAAACACAACCGGAGCAGCTCAGACAGATATTTGTGTAACTGCGGTCTTATTCAATGAAAATGCTGAACCGATTGGTCAGCTTTCGACTGTTCTTGCAAACACTTTACAGCCTGATGAAGAAATTGGATTTGAATTAGAACCGGTATTCCTTCCGGAAGATATCACAAGCGCATCCATTGCAGATTATAAAGTATTTGCTTATACAAATCAGTATCAATACTAATTTTATTAACAAAAGAAAAACCGGTTCCTGCTCCAACAGAAACCGGCAAATACAAGTAAATATCCGGAGACGCATATAATCTCCTAACCTAACAAAATTATTGTATCATCTCCGGAGCAGTCACGCAAGCAGAACATCTGTTCCAAGCTGGCTGTTATTTTTATACCCAAAAAGGAGTGATAACATGGCAACAGCACGAAAACTTGCATCCGGCTCTTGGCGATGCCAGATCTATAGTCATACTGAGGAAATTATTCAGCCAGACGGCTCTGTTAAACAGAAACGATTTTACAAATCATTTACCTGTGACGTACCTGGTCCAAAAGGCAAGCGAATGGCAGAGCGGATGGCTGCCGAATGGGCTTCTGAAAAGGAACATAAGAAAAATATCTTAAACTGCACGATTGGTGAAGCGATTGAGATGTATATTAATTCAAAAGATGGTATCTTAAGCCCCTCTACAATAGCCGGATACAAAAGGATGCAAAAAAATGGATTTAAACATATCATGAATACTTATCTTACAAGTGTTGATAAGGAATACCTGCAAGAGGCAGTAAACCGTGAAGCCAAGCGAAAGAGCCTCAAAAGACCAACAGAAACTATTTCACCAAAGACCGTAAAAAATGAATATGGCTTAATCAGTGCAGCTTTAAATGCTTTCTGCCAAGGAATTGATACCAATGTAAAACTTCCTACTGTTCCGGTATTAATTAAAGATTTACAGACTCCTGATGCAATCTTTGCTGTATTCGAGGGCACAGACATCGAACTGCCAGTGTTACTTGCTATGTGGCTTAGTTTCTCGATGTCAGAAATTCGTGGTCTTACAAAATCAAAATCTATCTCTAAGGACGGAAATTATATATCAGTCACGGAAACAGTTGTAAAAGTGGATAATGACGATATCAGAAAGAAAGAAGCAAAAAATAATACCAGAATCCGCAGACACAGGATTCCGGAATATATAAAAAGCTTAATTGAAAAAGTACCTGGCGATGTGCTTGTACCATATTCCTATAACACCCTCTATAAGCGTTTCCAGTACTTATTAGAAGAGTCCGATATGCCACACATGACATTTCACGACCTCAGACACATAAATGCCTCTGTCATGGCACAGCTTCGTGTACCGGATAAATATGCCCAGGAACGTGGTGGTTGGAAAACAGACCAGATAATGAAAAAAGTATACACTCATACCTTTTCAGATGAACGAATTGCAGTGGATAATGTTATGGATAATTTCTTTGAAAACATTGTTCAGAATCTTTCGAATTGTATGAATTGTTTAGACAAGCCCTCTCATGAATAAATCTCTTCATGAGAGGAAAAACACCCATTTTTAGCTATTTTAAAAACTATGCAACACGAAATGCAACACGAAATAAAAAAAGTACTGTAAATACAGTACTTTTAAAGCAGGGGATGAGGGATTCGAA
>NZ_BAAHYF010000003.1:0-268887 GCF_054657695.1 Blautia stercoris | reverse complement strand
ACATCACATCATCTTTGATTTCTTCATTGTTCAGTTCTTCGATTTTCTGCAACAGTTTTTTCTTTCTGCTTTCCATCTGCTTTATGGACCAGTTCTTTCCCTCTTCTTCCCTTGCCCGGTTAATGGCTTCTACCAGCTGCTCTGCCTGCTCTTCCATCATGGCTCTTTGCCGGTCAGGGGAAATGGCAATTCGTTGGAACTGAGTATGGCCAATAATAATACAGTCATAATCCCCTGTTGCCATTCTGGCAATCATACGCCTGCGGTTTTCCTTCTGAAAATCTTCTTTTCTGGTAATCAGGATCTTCGCATCTGGGTAGGCGCGCAAAAATTCTGCTCCCATCTGGAAGGTCAGGTGGTTCGGAACGGTAAGAAGGGGTTTCGTTGCCAGCCCCAGCCTCCTCATCTCCATACAGATGCAGATCATTTCCAGAGATTTACCAGCGCCTACCGTATGGGCAAGCAAGGTATTTCCTCCACACAGCAATGCCCTTGCCACAGCATTTTTCTGATAAGGACGCAGCTTTAGCAGAGGGTTCAGTCCCGGCAGTTTTAATAAGAGCCATCATAGCTTCGTTGTCTGTCGCAGTTAAAGGTTTCATTGTAAAAATCCACATATTTTTTTCTGCGCTCCGGCTCCCTTAAAAATCCAGTCCCGGAAGGCTTCTTTTATCTGCTCCGCCTTATCCCTGGCAAGCATGGTTTCCTTCCGATTGATCACATAACGTATTTTTTCCCCTTCCTGCACCCGATCCCTTATGGTCACAATCCGGCTGTTTAACAGTTCCTCTATAATGCTGATCGCATCCATAAATCTTGTGCCATAGGTTTGTCTGGTACGAATGGTTCCTCCAAAAAAGTTTCCCCTGTCAATATGGTAAGACATATCTGCATCTAAGCGCTCAATCTTGAGGGCATGGCCACTATGAGCGCAATAGTTTCTCTGGTTGCTCTCCGGGATTTCCAAAAGCTCATAGATAAACTGTTCGTAATCCTCATTTTCAATCCAGGTTGTTCCCAGTTTTACACTGATCTCAGGCGCTGTCAGTTCTTTTGGCTGTACCTTTTCCAGTGCTTCCACGTTGTCTACAAACAAGGGATTATTCTGCGCATAAATCCTAGCAGTACGGAGCTTCTGCCGCACATTGCCGCTTAAATACTCATCTGCGGTTTCCCACCCTGCATTGGGATCTTCTTCTTTTGCCAGTACCGGGTTCTGGTAGATTAACCCTTTTAATTCCTGGAGCATTTCTTTCCTGTTTCCCGGACAAAGAGAGAGCATATAGGGAATATCCACCCGGTTATATTCTGACAGACTGATATGCAATGCTTCCTGGGCATTTTCCACTTTGTCTATCACATCTCTGGGGCGTATGGTCCTTTTGTAAAAAATATCAGCTTTGGTTACATTTTTGTCCTCGTCAACCACTTCCAGGGAAGAAAGCAGGGGATAATCATTGTCCTGCCGGAACGCCATTTTATTTGTCCGGTCACAGAAATATCCATGCGTTTTCACAAAGGCATCATACAAACGGTTTAACTGTTCCTGTGCCTTTTTCAGTTCCTGGTCAGAACAATTTTCCTGCTGTATCTGTAAAATTTCACGCACCAGAAGGCGGATCTTATGCATGGCACGTATCCGACGCTCTCACACTTTCCTTTACCTGGCTCCGGTATAAAGACTCCCCTTCCCGGTAATATACTTCGTCCTGTATCACCGTAAACGTATAATTAGGTATCTCTGGAGAAGCAGCTAAGACGTCCTGCTCTTCCTTCTTTTTTTCTGCTATGCTTTCTTCATAACAGTTTTTAGGAAGCTCTCCAACTGCGTCCAAAATTCCTTTTTCCAGGTCAAAGTCTTCCGCTTCATTGACCAGGGCTGTATATTTGGAATCTTTCCCGAAAAACTGTTCAAACCAGACCATTTTCCCAAGCATCATTTCCGGGTGTTCCAGATAATACTCATTCACCGGCACCATGTCTTCTGTAAGCCCTGTATAAGTCCAGATCGGCTCCCCAATCGAAGGCTCTGCTTTTTTCTGAAAAAACAAAAGGTCACTGGTAACTGCGGTATTGGCGCTCTTTCCAAAAGAATCTGCCGGAAGCCGGACTGCCCCTAAAAGGTCTGCCTGTTCTGCCAGATTTTTTCTCACAGTGCTGTCATTTTTATCCAACGTCCCTTTTGAAGTTACCACTGCCAAAATGCCTCCTGGCCGAAGGAGGTCCAGGCTTTTCCGGATAAAATAATCATGGACTTTCAGCTTCATCTTTTTATATCGGGGATCATACAAGCGGAAGTCCCCAAAAGGCACGTTTCCCACAATCACATCAAAGCTGTTATCCTCAAATTCCGTTTTTTCAAATCCTTTGATCTGGATACTGGCTGAAGGGTGGAGCTTTTGTGCAATCCTTCCGCTTATGGCATCAATCTCCACACCATAAAGCTGGGATTTTTGCATATTTTCCGGAAGACCATGAAAAAAGTTTCCAATCCCCATAGCCGGTTCCAGAATTTTTCCCTTCTGGAATCCAAACTGCTCCAGGGCTTTATAAACCCCCCGCACGACTTCCGGCGGCGTATAAAAAGAACTGTTGACACTGGCCCTTGCCTGGGCGTATTCTTCTGCGGTCAACAGTTCCTTCAATTCCTGATATTCTTTTTTCCACTCCGGGCGTTTACCGTTAAAAGCATTTGGCAACCCGCCCCACCCTACATACCCCGCAAGAATTTCCTGTTCTTCTTTTGTGGCATTTCTCTCTTCCTGCTCCAGTGTTTTTAAGATACGGATCGCCCGGATATTTTTCTGATACCGGCTTTTATCCCCACCGGTAAACTGAAGCCACCCTTCTGGGTAATAATAATCTCCGGCTTCTACCTTACCTTCTGTCTGGACAGAGGTTCTTCCTTCCTGCCAAAGCTCTTCTTTTTTAAGAATTTCGCTATATTCTTCCCATAATGCAGGAAACCAGGGAAGCAGACGGTACATATTCTCCTGCTGCTCTAAGGTTTCTGAATCTTCGGTATAGGCAATCTGGTCCTCCTCTGCCAGATGTGCAGTAAGCCCGCCAAACTGATCCCAGGAAAGTTCCTGCAGAAAATCTTGGCTTTCCGGCAGGGTGATCTTAATCCCATTTTCCTGAATACAAAGCTCATAGCTTCCATGTTCTGTCCGCACCAGATAATAAGGCTGGCCTTCCGGTACTTCCCGAAGCAAAAGCATCTTCAAAAAATGGTCTTTTTCTTCCGGTAGCTGATTGGTCGTATAGACCAGACAGAGCATTTTCTTTAAAATATCCGCCTGGATATTCTGTTTATAAAAGGCTATGCCAATCTCTTCTAATGGGATTGGTTCCTTTTCCTCAATCACTTCCTGCACTTTCTCTGGCTGTAAGGTTTCTTCCTCTGTTTCTTCCCCATTTTCTAAGGCTTCCTCCGATACAGATAACAAAGGAAGATAGGTCCCTTTTTCAATCCGTTTCCCAATTTCCAAAGAAACTTCGTCCCAGTACCAGAACGCCTCCTTCATGGAAGTTCCCTCACTCCAAAGAATATAAAAACCACTGGAACCGCTTTCTGCGGTCAGGATACCGTCTTTTGTATGGGCTTCTCTTTTTACATCTCCATACAATTCATAAAGATAGGCTTCCCGGTCTGTTTCCTCTGGATTGTTCCGGTAAAACTCATAAATTTTATATGGTATCTCCTGCCCTGTCATTTCCAGAAGGATTTTCTCTTTCTGCCAGTTTTCCGGCTGTGCAGGTTCTATCTCCCCAGACAGAAAAGGAACCGCCGAAGCAGTTCCTTTCTCTGTATCCTCTTCTGTTTTTTCCTGTTTTATCCGATCCTGGGGTGAATGATCTCCTCCATAACCTGTTTCTGCGCTTCCATGTCCGCCTGTATCCGAAGGTTGGTCATTTCCAACGTATTGTAAGGGTCGGTCCTGTCCTCTCTGGTCCAGGTCTTCAGAAGACTTTCTGCCAGTTTCTCGTGGTATTCCTCCGCTTCTGTCTGGATTTTCATAAGCCGCTCCATCAGTTTCCCGGACAGGAGCATCATTTCGTATTGTGCCTGGTCCGTTCTCTTCATTTCCTGTGCTGCGATCCTGCCGTAACGGTTCAGGGACGCCAGTATCTTCTCCTCGCTCATCACGCCCTCTAAGACTGGTATCTGTACGCCATTCATTTCCCTGTACTGGATTCCTGCGATCCCTTCCATAATACTGCCTCCTTTCAAGGTCTATGTTCTTCATGGTCCTTGCAATCTGTAACACAATCCGCCCAGATAAATGGGATACTAACCGTCCTGTCCGGTACAGAACCTCCTCATTCTCTGAAAAACCGCAGATAAAAGAAAAATCCAGGGTGTCATCTCGGATACCGCAGCGGCTTTCCACCGCATAACAGACACTGTTTACAAGAAACTCTGTAATCTGGTTTTCTTTTACCTCCTGTCCCTCTCCGGTAAGGACAGCCAGCTTCTGCAAGGATTTTAAAATTTCATATTCCTCTTCTATCATAAACCAAACATTTGTTCTTGTAAAGGCGTCTAAAGAATTTTTAAACTTTTTTTCCTGTTCGTAGATTTCCGGGAACAGCTCCCTTGCCAGCAGTCTGCGGTTTGTCCCATTCACCTGCCAGTTCCAGGGCCGGATTCCCTGTCCCTTTACATCTTGAATATCATAAACATGGGTAACTCCTTCCCCGAAAATTTTGGAAGGAAATACTGCAATTCCTTTACTTCCTCTGGCAACCGGCAAATCCATTTCCAGCCAGGCATCATATCCTGCAAGAACGGACGCATCTGGGCGCTGGGCATATACCATACAGGTATTTAAGAAGTCCAACTGATACAAGCGCCCCATGCAGGAAAGAAAATTTTTCCAGGAATCCTCCGACTCTGAAATCCAGTGTATGGTTTCCTCATACAGTTCCCGTACTTTTGTGATATGCTTCATCTGCTGTTCCTTCTTTCTTTTACAGGTACCAGTTCTTTTGCAGAAATATCACGATAGGAAAAATCATCTGCCCCCAGCACGATTTTTTCTGCATAATAATCTGCTTCTGCTTTTGCAGTTGCCTCCAGTTCATTCCTGCCCCGGTATCTTACTTTTTTCTCCAGGACTTCTGTTATGGTCACTTCATATTCTTTTTCGTCCATGCTTCTCCTTTCTTACTGCAAGCGGCTGGGTCTTCCATACAGCCCAATGTTCGACGGATTGAACGGGTCATTCACTACTCCACGTCTGCTGTTGGCTGCATGTACCATTCTGCCATTACCAACATAAATTGCCACATGGGAAATATTGCGGAACTGCCCATTCTGCTCATAAGAATAAAAAATCAGATCTCCCGGCTCCAGTTCGCCTTCTGTAACTTCCAACCCATGTGTTACCATAAATTCTCCCTGGGTAGAGGCAATCGCCGGAAGGGAAATGCCTACCTCCTGATACAACCGCTGTACCAGGGAACTGCAATCATAATATCCTTCCTCATACCGGTGTTCCTGACTGTATTTGCAGCCTACCTTCGTCAGTGCCAGATTTGCAACGTCACTTCCTACGCCAAAGGAAGGGATCTCATTTCGGAATTCCTCACTCATGACTTCCCTTAAAAGTTCTTCTTCTTTTTCGGTCAGCTTTCCAAGTGCAATATAGTCCTCATAATTCAGGTTCTTGACGTAGCAGCCCTTCTTTGTTACCGTAATCTCATTTTCGTCCCCATCTGCCAGAAACGCTTCAAAAGTCTGATGTCCCCAGGCAGACGCAGTTGCATGATCTGCACAGAAAACATCAAATTGTACCCCATACCGGTCAAATGCTCCGGTATCTTCTACGGTATATTCAATCCCGTTCATAATGATCCTGGTTCCCATAGGGACAAAGGGGTTTTGTGCATCTACTGCAATGGTATGGTCCGGTTTTGGCATGACACCGGAGGCTGTAGGTCCTCCTGCCCACTGTCCACAACAGATACTGCACTGGCAATAACCGCTGGTGACAACATTTCCCAGGCTTTCCCCTGTCTTTATGGTGGTGGTTATGGTCGTGTTTTCAAAACTGTTCATTTCATCAAAGATTTCCTTCAGCTTGTCCTTATGCCGCTGATCCATATCCACACCTATATCCCCGGTTCCATACTTCACCATATAAACCATTAAAGTATCATAGTAATTACTCACATAATTCCCGTTTTTCTCATGGAGATAGGTAACTGCCCCATCTTCCCCATTTTGTCCAAGTTTTGTATTAAAGTCCATGTAGTAACCGCTTAAAACTTCTCGGACGGTAGGGTTCTCCTCAGACGGATTTGGCATGAACGCACCAAGTGGCGAACAGTATAAGAGGAAAAAGATAATCACTACAGGGATTGCCACCACAAGAAGAATACTGAACAGCGGAGCCAAAAGCGCCCCGGCAAACTGGACCACCTTCAGCATAAACACAGAGGCTTTCATCTTTACAATATCTTTTGCCACCTGTGCCAAACTGTCCTGCTGCCCATTTCCGGTGAGCTTATTGATCATATACTGGATTTTTCTCTGCCGGACTGCCTGTTTTTTCTGTTTCTCCATCTGTTTCTTTTTCACTGCTCTTGTTTGTCTGTAAAACTGCTTATTGGTGATCTTCCCATCTGCCTGTTTTACCTTTAATTCCTGCTCTGCCTTTCTATAATTCCGATCCTTCCACAGCTTTTCTGCCGGTTTTGTTGCTGTCCCCATGACATAAAGGGAATCATTGACTTCCTCCCCGCCCTCTAACTGGGTCAATATAGCAGCCTCTCCCCGGCGTACCCCTTTTATGGCAGTCTGCTTCGCCAGGGAAGATTTTTTTGTTTCCGCCAGCTTTGCAGCCTGTTCCCTCCGATACTGTTCCTTCGCCTGGAAACCAGCAGAGGGCTGACTGTTTGGTGCTACCCCCTGTTTCATCTGATCCGGCTGTAAGGTTCCCGGTACAGATACGGTGCTTTTGGCCTTTCCATTTTGTTTTCTATCTTCTGCTGCTCCCCGGATTGCTGCCCCTTTCCCGGCTTGCTTTTTCTTTTCCTTTTGTTTTTCAAACAGCGCTTCTCTGCCCTGCTTCGGCTGTTTCCCTTTTTCTGCCCCTTCTTTTTTCTTTCTCTGCCCTAAAAGATCGGCCACCGGCTTAGAGGTAAAAGCAGCTTTCTTTTCCTTTGCAGATAAAATAGGATTTTTCTTATGCACCGTCACCTGGGCTTCTTTTTTTAATTTCAGCTCCGGCTCTTTTTCTTTTTTTACCTTAATCTCCAAAGCAGTCCCCCTCTCCGGGGTTTAATTCTTCTGCCTGATACCAGAGCGCCTGAAACAGATACCCCTGTTCCTTTTCTCTGGGTGGTGGACCGTACTCCTTTTCCAATTCCTGAAAGGCTTCCATAAGGTTTCCGGAAAATTCCTGGTAATCATCTTCTGTCAGGATATATTTTTCACTGAACAGTACCTGCTCCAATTCCCCCACTTCTACCAAATGGTCTATGTCTTCCGGGGAAAGTGGCGGTCCCAGTCTGTCATAAGTCTTTTCTTTCAGGTAGGAAAACTGATAAAGTTCCGTCTGCTGCGGTAAAATCTTCTCCTTACTGCCATCAAAGAGCAAAAAAATAGCTTCCGCTTTTAAGAAAACGGAAACCTCAGCTTGCTCACCATATTTTAGTGCCTGCTCCTTAGAAGGAAACTCCAGCCAGTCCGGAATACGGATTTCCAGCATCCAGGCTTCATACTGCAGTCCAAAAGATAATTGATATTTTGCGATAATTCCTCCTCCCTTCCACTACAAATAGTCATAATAAATCTCATTGGTATCTTCATGAAAGGACAATTCATACTGTCCGGGGATACCAGGATCCTCCATCCACCAACGGAAAAAAGCATCTACATCTGACCATAAGCGGGAATTGCACTGCCTTCCTGCAGCTTTCCTTAACTCCAGCATTTTAGCAAAAGCCCGCCGGTAAGCCCTCTCATAGGTCGGGAAGATGCGGAACTCCCGGTATCTTTGTTTTCCTGCCATAGGACAGTCTACACAGCCAACCCAGTGAAATCCCATTTCGTAAAGAGGGTTCATGGGTATTTTCTCTGCCTGGATATACTCCCAGACCTGCTGGTCACTCCAGTCAACAATGGGATTGCATACGTGTTTGCCCCTTGACAGGCATGATTCAAAGAGTCGCCTGGTATCATCATTATCATTATTTAAAATAATGGCACGTTTTTTTCCATTTGGGACAAAGTTTTCATAAATCCCCCTGTTTTTCCTCCGCTTTCGGCTTTCTGCCCACCGGACACCTGTGGTGATAAAACGCCCAGCCCCACCATTTTCTTTTAGAACCTCACAACAATACCGGATAGTCCTGGTAGGAGGGATCATTTTCATGGGGATCAGGCTCCACATAGTTATCCGCTGCCCTTTATAGTAAGGTTTATTGATACTACAAGTTATACCGGCCTGTTCTGCCTTCTGAAACTGTTCCCTCACATAATAAATAGTCTGTGGGGCATCTGCAGTAGTCAGGTTGTGCATCAGTTCAACTGGCACGCCGGAACGCCGTACCAGTTCCCTGCATACGGCGCTGTCTTTTCCTCCACTGTCCGTCACTACCAAAGGAAGCCCATAATGTTGCAGGGACATCTGGCTGGCAGTGCGGATACGTTCTATTGCTGTTTTTTCTAAATCCAATTTTTTTCAGGAGGGAAGATATCTTTTACATGGCCAAAACTCCGCCTCCTTTCCTAATTTTATCTGCCGCCCCTTTTTGGCGGCTCATATCCATCTGCTGCATACGCTTCTACGGTCATACCGTATGACTCTGCTTCCTGTCGTATCTCTTCCATAACCTGTTCTTTGTATGATTTATCCGGACAGGCAGTTGCAAAATCCCGGATATCCGGCATACAAGGCAGCTCCTTCCCTGTATTTAATGCAATCCTGCTTTCCCGGATATAGGCAAGCATGGCTTCCTGATATGCTTTTCGTGATGCGTCCCCCTGCGTCAGTAAAGGGACTTTCTTTTCTATTTCCTGTTCTTCCAGAACCGCTGTTTCCAGTTTTTCCAGGTTGCAGAAATACTGAAGGGTAGGAAGCATCTCCTCCAGTACCCATCTCATTTGCTGTTGTTCATGTTCCCATTCTTCTGTTGTCCTGGCGGTCTGTTTCATAAGCTGCTGCCCTTCTTCTGTATGGAGATAATAATCTGCAAATGCTTTTACATGATCCAGCAGATTTCCTTCCCCGTCACCAAAATCCTGGCGCCCGGTATAAGACATGACTTCCCCCTCTGAGAGAAAACAGATTTCAAAATGTGTTTTGTAATAACCTGCCATATCTTTCTCTTCCACTGCCTGCCGATCCAGCTTTCCGAACAATTCTACCGCTTGATTTAATGGCATGGCTTCTTCCAATGGAATGTCCGGGTGTTCACTGATCCGCACATACACAAAGGGTTTCAAGTCCACCGGCGGAATAAGTTTTACCTGTTCCAGTGTTGTCTTTAGCTTGTCTGCCTGTTCTTTCAACTCTGATTTCTGCTCAAATATCTTGCTTCCCAGCCACCTGCTGTATTCCTCTTTTCCGTCTTGACATAAGGCTTTCCATATAATAGCTTCCTTATGTTCTGCTTCTTTCGGATAAAAGGTATGGTAAAAATCAGGGTCAAGATTTTTTTCCAGTTTAATCATTTCATCTGCAAAAACAGTAGCCTCCAAGGTTTTCTCTGTTAAAAGCCCTTTGGTATCAATGACTTTTGTTTCCGGAAGATAAGCACTCAGTTCCCTGGCAGCTATAAAAACCTCTGGGTATTGGTTTTGATCATAGATATCTCTCAAAAGATCCACATCCAACTCCCCGTTATAAACCAGGGAAAATTCCAATGGAATACCATCTTCTTCCTCCACATGAAGCCCAATTCCTTTTCCTGCATTCAACCTTTCAGAAGGAATACTCTGATAGATCTTTACTGCCTCTTCTGCACTGTGGATATCCTCCCTGTATTCTCCATAGCGGTTAAATTCCATACATTCTGCCACATAATACGTTGTCAAACGTCCGGTGGCATTCTCGCCCATCTCACCTTTTTCCACGTAGCAATACCTCCTTTTTATGCACAAAAAAAGCACTACCGTTTTTAGCGATAATGCTCTTTGTGTTACTTCTTATTTTCTTTTTAAATGATACAGCCATGCTCAATCAGCTTCTGCTGTCTGGTCGTTAAAATAGAATATTCAAGGCTTTCCCTGTCTTGATGCAAGTAAAAACAAACAGGTTCCCTTAATTTGCTCTTTTTCGGAACAAGCTCAAAGGCAAATTGCCCACTGTCAAACCGGGCACCATCAAAGTATCCCTGAATAAACCGTTCTTCCGTATTCCCACTATGTAGCAATTCATCAATCATTACTACACCGATATAGTGTTTTTCCCTTAGCGAAGCCTCAATCTCTGCAAGGTAATCAAAAGGAGGCTCGCTAGTCTTCATAACCACAAGAATATTTTCTTTTTCTTCACTTATCACAATCATATCAAAGTTATTCATCTAACTTACTCCTTTCTCCTAATTTCTAAATCACTTCATAATATTTGTCTATTAACTTCAGTGCTCTCTTAATCAAATCATGAGCCTCTTGCACATCTAATATTTTTGTTGTATCTAATGGTGACGTCGGATCATCCCAATGCTCTAATGCATGGCGATTATTATGATAAAATGTATAGATATTTCCAATATATTTTACCTGATCCTGTTTTGCATTTCCATATCTATCTGGTTTCAACTTATACTTTGTACCATCTTTCTCAAACATATCGAAGGTTTTATCCTTTATATATCTGGCATTAGGTATAATATCACATTCTATTAATGCTATTTTTAATTGCGCTTCTATAACACGAACTGCTGGTTGAGCTAGATATGTCCCCTCAAACATATCTCCTTTAATTTTCAAATTATATACAGCCTGATGAAGGGATCTAGCCATTTTGGGTGATAATTTATCATACGAGTTTGGCATATAAAATTGAAACTCAGAACGCACTTCATCTTTATCTATATTAAGATTATATGTGCTATTAAAAATTTTAGGAATTTCTTCTACATCTATAAGTTCAGTTACATATCCTATAATCTTAGAAAATAGTAATTTAGGTTTTCCCTGCATTACTACTGTATTATTTTTTCCGTAATGTCTTACAACCACCTTATCTTTGTTTTTGCACTTCAAACAAACGGATTTTCCATGAGCAATATCTTTTTCTTCTATAAATATGTTATCTTTTCCGATTTCTTCAATAACAATTTCTATAATGGCTTTCAAATCTTCAATAGCAATTCCTTCAACTGTAAACCAAAAATCGCCTCTTTTAACTTTAGGAATCCCATTACCTTCTGTTAAAGCAGCTTTGGCTAATTTATCTGCTTCTTCATTATAATGATCTCCAGAATGAGCTTTTACCTTTTGATAAGAAATTTTTAGAATATCTGATTTACTCTTCATAAAATTTGCATATTTCTGAGTAAGTGTATTCTTTGCCTTCCATTCTCCTTGAGCCCACTTTTCAATTCCTTCATAATCATAACGAAGTTCTAAGTTATGATAACCATTCTTAATTGCCCATTGTACTGCATACATAGCACCAAGCATTTCACCAGCAACATTTCTAATTGCTAAAGAGTCCGGTTCATTTCCATTTCCTGATTCTCTAATAGTTTCTCCTCTTGGTGTAAGAATAATACACCCAAAAGCATATTTTCCTATTTTCTCATCAAAACTACCATCTACATATACAACTAACTGGTTTGTTGTGTTCTCTTCTATATCTACTTTTTTAATTTCTTGTATCCTATTCTCTAAATAGTTTTTCGCTTCCTCTTCTGTTTCAAAACCTTTATACTCTGCTCCCGGATATCCACTTACCGACTCTTTACACTCATTCCATGAATAAAACAAACCGGTTTGCTTACCCTTTTTTACAGCATAAACTTTTTTCTTTGCCATGTATACTCCTTCAAGATTTGGGATTATAGCATAATACAACCTGTTCGTCAAGAATTTTATGTTTACACTTTGACGATATTTGTCTATTTAGCTACTTTTATTTTCTGTTTCTTATTTTATTATACATGTTCTGTCAAAACCTGTCAATGTATTTCACTGTTGCAATAATTAATGTACCTTCTCTTTCTCACTCTTTACATAAGGAAGAGATTGCTCTGCTGCTACTTCTTCCATTTGAAAGTATTCTGGCAGTATGTTTTCTTCCCTGAAACTAAAATACCGGTTCTCAGCCACCACGATATGATCCAACACCTCAATCCCCATAAGATTGCCGGCTTCTGCCAATCGCTTTGTCACTTCTATATCATGCCTGCTTGGTTCTGGATCACCGGAAGGGTGGTTATGTGCCAAAATGATACTGCTGGCATTGGATAAAATCGCAGATTTGAATACTTCTCTTGGGTGAACCAGTACACTATTTAACGTTCCCATACCTACTACGTTGACATTAATAACCTGGTTTTTTGTCCGAAGGTTTAAAATACAGAACATTTCCCGGTCACAATCTTTTAAAAAATCCTGAAAGAGTTCTGCCACATCACAGGGATTTTTTAATTCTTTACTACTGTATAGAGGAGGTTCTTCCACCAGGCGTATACTTACCACATCTATTTTATGTGTCTTCTCCATGTTCTTCCTTTCCAAAACAAATCTCCAGCATAATTCCCTCCGGCAGATTTTTTAAAAGTCTTTCCAACTGTTCTAAATTCATTTCTATTTGATATGTTTCAGCCATTCTGCCACCTTTCCCATGATATACAAAAAGAGTGCCTGATAAAAGAACTGCACTCTTTTTGTCCTATCCTTTTTCTACTTTACCGACTTATAATTTTTGCTGTTGCCTAATTTTTTCTCGTCTGTCATACCTTTTCCTTTACAGATAAAAGAAAAAGTTCCTTTCAGATTACATTACTCCTGCTTTGTCTGCAACGCCTTTTCGTGAAGGTTGGTATTGAAAAGCGCATACAGCGGATTGGCTTCTTTTTCCATACGGTTATCAAATGGAATACAGGTATTTCCATACTTAATGATCCCCGTACCGGAAGGAGAATTATCTACATATTTTAATTGTGCTTCTGGAATTCCTGCTGCAGTGGATAATTCCTGACTGTCTACATTGGACTGCTTTAACAGGGCAATAAACTCACTGTTCCCCAGCATGGTCATGGCTGTATAGTTCTGCAGCATATCAACCAAATTTTGGGTGATTCCTGTGCATAGTCCCCCTTGCTTCCTCACTTTTTTCCAGAGGCTGAACAAAAATTTCGCACTATACTCCCGGTCAAGAACCGTATGGAACTCATCTATATAAAGCCAGGTTGCCCTTCCTTTCTTTGCGTTTTCTGCAATCCTGGCACTGATATTTTCCAGCATGACCAGAGTGGAAATGGCTCCCAGCTCTTTCCCCAGGTCCCTGGTACCATAGACAATGAACCTTGCCTGTACATTCACATTGGTATGGTTATTGAAAATATTTAAAGAGCCATTTACAAACAGCTCCAACGATAAAGCAATGTCCTTTGCCTCTTCTTCTGGCTGCTCCAACAATAACTCATAAAATTCTGACATGGTAGGGATATGCTTTTCCCTTGCCTTTGCAATGTCGATATACAGCTTTCGTACACAACGGTCTATAATGGATTTATGGCGGCTGTTTAGATTATCCCCGTAACATTGTTCACACAGCCCCAGCATAAATTCCCCTTTATCTCGGATATATCCCTGGGAATCGTTTAAATCCAGCGCCCAGACATCCATCTCCAAAGGATTGATGTAATTCTTTGTATAGGTAGACAGGTTAATGATTGCCGCCTGGTTTCCCAGGGCTTCTGCAATATCAAAATATTCCAGTGTCGGATCGATACAGATAATATCATCATCTGTTCCTAAGAACACCTGCAGCATTTCCGACTTACTGAAATAGGATTTTCCGGAGCCGGGGACACCGAATACCATTCCATTTCCATTTGCCAGTTTTTTCCGGTTTCCAATGCAAAGGTTATGAGAAACCTGGTTAATGCCATAGCAGACGCCGGACTTTTCGTTTAATTCCTGTACATTAAAGGGAAGAAGGGCTGCAATATCCCTGGTGAGCATGGTCCGCATTGTGCTGATCTGCCGGTTTCCCACTGGAAGTATGGTATTCATAGCTTCCCTCTGCTGATAATAGTGGGTTTCAATCTGGCACATGCGTCCATTGCCGATATTTTTAATGGTTTCGGTTACACTGTCTAACTCCTTCTTGTCCTCTGCCATGATCAAGAAATTAACCCCTGTATAAAACAGGTTCTGGTCATTTTCCCGCACGTCGTCCATAAGATTTACAATCTTCTCCTTCTGGACTTTCTTGATATGAGAAATGTCACTGGAAAAGTCGTTATTTTTATTACGGACTCTCTGCTGCTTTAAAATATCATTTTCAATGCCCAGATATTTCTTCTGAAGAACCTTATTTGCCAGTTCTTTTGGTACTGGTACAATGCAGATTGTAGTGATGCTATGAACCGGAAGACTGGTAATCTCATTTAAAAAGGTATCCGATAAAGAAGACGGATATTTTTTAATGAATAATGCCCTGCATTTTTTCCGTTCCGTTTCAAAATAACCTGGGTAAAACTGCATATACCCTGGTGAAATATCATTTTTAGGATCACCGCCCTTTTTTAACGCCTGTCTGAAATCAAAGGAGAATTGTTCTTCTTCCCCTATACGGTAAAAATTGAAAAGTACCCGCAGCCGCTCTTCTGCATTTAATTCTTCAATGCAGGAACCAAGTTCTCCAAAGTTCTGTTTTAAGGTAGCTTCAAAAGTGGCAAAAAATGCTTTTGCCTGTTCGTAGGATTTCCGTTCTACACATACAGTCAGCAGTTTTTCCTGCTCAATCCCCTGCCTTCCATCTACAATGCGCTTTTCAATAATCTGATTATAACTTCCACGCAGCCAGTTAAAACCATCTCCTTTTTCCTGGAAAAGTACATGCTCCCGGAAATCCTGCATATTTTTATTCCGATTAAAAATGGTAATAAGAAAATATATATCAATGGCATTTACCGTCTTACAATACTGCTTTAAAATCCGCATCTGTTCTTCTGCACCTGCGGTTACATAGTTAATATCCAAAAAACGGTATGTCCTGGAATATATCCCCTTCCCTACTTCAAAAATGCCATTTTCTGCAATTCTCCCAATCCCCATGACTTCCTGAAGATATTTCGGGGATTTTACTGCTTTATCTGCTTTTTTTAACTGGTCAAACTTATCTGAAAAAATTGACAATCTCTAATTTCCTCCTTTCAGGCAGATGGGACCACAAACACAGCAGCTTCCATCTGCCGCTACATGTCTGTGTATCCCTCTCCTGAAATGGAGAGCAGGCGCTATTTCACGCCTTGATTGAATATTCTGGTCAACGGTACATCTTATACCACACCGCTGCTGCCGCACCAAGTACAATCATCACTACCGTTACAATTCCCATACGGATTGCCTTCTTTTTCACCACGTTGACATCACCACCTTTCTTCTCTTTTTTCTGTTCCTTTTTCCTTTGCTGTACTTCCCGTTCTTCTTCCTGACGGGTTTCCATATAAATCTGTTTCAGTTCCTGCACCGATTCCGTAGAGCCATACACCAAAGGGCGGTTAAAAAAGGAAAAATAAATCATCTTCCCTGCAAACTGCCAGAATGTCAGCCCATGATAGTTATAAAACCCAGTCAGTGCCAGAGGTACAACAAAAGGGGTTGCCACATAACAGCTCAAAGTAATCCCGATTTTTTCATACAAAAGCAGGACAATCCCAGTTCCTACGCCCAATGCCAATGCCGAAAACAAAAACTGTTTTGCTGTAAGTCCTAGAACCAGGGATTCTTTATAATGCTGTAGGTCCTCACTTAATTCAATCTCCATACATAACCTCCTGTATCTGTTTTTTATCTGCTCTGTCTTCGCTCTTCCTGCATGGTTTTCTGTAATCCATGTTGATTGCAAAAGGCGGCAACCCCAGCCTGGTCAAACTTACGCAGCTCCTCCAGATGAAATTTCACCACCGCGTACTGCCCCATACCGGATTGTGCCTTCCAGGGAAGCAAAGTTCCCAGTCCATGCTCCTGAATAAATTGGATATTTTCCTTACTAAAATCACCGCTGATACAGGCAGTTCCAGGTTCCAGGCAATATCCGGGAAGGTTTACGGTCAAATCTGAAAACGGTTCCCACGCCCCATCTTCCTTACTATACAGTTCCACATAAAGGTTCTGGTTCATTGCGTAATAATCTACCCGCAATGCCAGTTCTTCGGTTTCATACGCCCATTGAAAATCTGCTGTTTTGATTTCCTTTTGAAATTCTGGATTCTTTACTTCTCCCCGTTCCTGGTATGCCTGCTCATAGGCTGCATATCCCTCCGGGTCCAATTTCTTTAAAGTTTCTTCCTGAAATTCAAACAGTGGATATTCCATACAGCCAGAACAGCAGATTTCTTCTTTTAACTGTCCAATCCCGTTTTTTTTGATAAATTCTACGATCTGCTCCAGATCATAGCCTGGGAGCAAAAAGGTCTGGTTCTTTTCCAGCGGAATTCCCATATCTGTGGTCAATTCAAAAAGTTTCCATATCTCTTCCTCTTTTTCCGTATACACACAAACTTTGATGTTTTTATCAGCCGGATAAGTGGCAACTTCCAGCCAGACCTCATAGATCTCCCCATTGCCAAAATCCAGGCTGAGTTTTTCTTCCTGTTCCATTACATATCCTCCTTTCCTACCGGCTCCTGCCCTTTGCAGACAGAAGCCTTTCTTTTCCCTTTTCAAAATATTCTTCATTAATTTCAATGCAGATTGCATTCCGTTCACTGGAAAGTGCTGCTTCCCCCAGGGAAAACGAACCTGCAAACTGATCCAGTACCCACTCCTTTTCTTCTGTTACAAATCCGAGGATCTGCTGCAAAAGTTGCACTGGTTTTTCTGCCTGATGAATACGGGAGTTTTTCCCTGGCGGTTCAATGTCAAAGACCGTTGGAAGCATTTCCCTGGCGCCTGACATATAGTGGGATATTCCGGGCTCCGCCTTATCCTTTTTCGCATCTGGGCGTAAATTCCTTGCCTTTCCTTTCGTAAAAAATGCAATCTCTTCCGTATTTTTGGATTTTCTTCCCGTATTGGCAACAAAATTTCCTTTTTTCCAGGCGACTTTTGCATAATATTCAAGTCCTGCTTCTTTCGCCATTTTTTTCATCTGATAGAGGTATTCATAATTTTCCCCGTTTTCTTCCGGCATGAACTCTACCAGAAAGCACCCTTTTTTCAACACCCGGTATTTTTCATCAAAGTCTTCCTGCGTATATTGAAAACATTCATAGGCCGCAAAATCCCGGTTTCCCCCTTTCAGGCTTTTTTTCAGGTCATAAGCATGGTCTGTAATAATGGCATCTATACTGTCATCTTTTAAAAAGCTCAAATCCCTGCCATTTCCCTGAACCAGCATACAAGTTACCTCTTCTCCGTCCTGTTCTTTGGTAACCGTATAGACTCCTTTGGCTACCCTGGAAAAAAGCCCCTTTTCTATTCCCTCATAAATTCTTGCCCGGATACTGGGTTCTTTTACCTCTTTTACCTGTTCTACACAAGCCACTGCTTCTTTAAGGCTGAAGCATTCCGCGTCCTGAAAATATTCAAAAAGTGTCATCTGTATCCCTTTTTCCTGCACAATCCTTTCCTCCTACAATCCCAGTGCCCTGGAAGTCAGGTTCTGCGCCCCTTTTACAGTGCCTACCGTCAGCGCAACCGTAAAGGTCATTTCCCCCAAATAAATCAGGGTTTTGGCCCAGTCCTCATAATCTCCGGTAAAGGTCGGAAGACCGGAGGAAATAAACTGGTTACACAAAAGGATTGCCAGTGCCATTGTGACTGCCTCAAAAACAACACTGATAAAATATTTCATATAGGCTACAAAGGTATTGCTAAGCCCCCGGTTTCCAGCCAGGGTACTGCTGGCAATCGCCCCAAAAGGTACAATTACCATGATTTTCAAAAAGCGGAAATAAACATTGTACAGCAGGAAGAAACCACAGATAATAACGATTAAA
Organism: Blautia stercoris; assembly: GCF_054657695.1. NCBI lineage: Bacteria > Bacillati > Bacillota > Clostridia > Lachnospirales > Lachnospiraceae > Blautia > Blautia stercoris. The sequence goes on along the minus strand of NZ_BAAHYF010000003.1, from coordinate 250,749 downwards.
GACAGGAAAACAGCAAGTATCAAAAACACGATACTGGTTCCAAATCCCAAATCTTTGATTACTTCTGCCTGCGCCGAGTCAATGGATAACTCCACGCTCTGGTTTTGCCCCAAATGCCCCACCAGGTTTCCACAGGAAGTAAACAGGGCTTTCATAATGGTAATGTTATAAGATACCAGCCACTGCGCAATGGCAACCCGGATAAACATACGAAGGATTGCTTCAAACCGGATTTCTTCCCGGATATCTACCGACTCTGCACAAAACCCTATGACGAAAAAAAGGACTACCAGGGCAGAGCCTATCCCAACAAAAAGGGGTTCAATCCCTTCAATGATCCCCCAGGGCCCGCCTCCTTTGAACCCGGTAGGGGACTGTCCTAAAAGTTCAAATACGAGGCTGACCTGGTTATTCCAAAATCCAAACACGATTTCCAAAAGTGCAAGGATCGCCTCTCCTAAATTAAACATCACTTCACCTCTCTTCTTATCTGCTTATCTCAAAAAGAAGAACGGTTTTAGCTGATTCCCAGGAAAGTAAGAACGGAGGAAATGGCTGCCATAATAAGCCCTGCAACAATTCCTTTAATGGCACTGTTCATAGAAGAGCTGTCCTGCTGCTGGTAAGCCTGTGCAAATTCCATCACGTTTTTTGCCAGGATAATCACACCCACCGCACCGATAATACTGATTACCAATGTTTTTAAGTTCATAAGCGGCTGTGTCACGTCACTTACCCCGGAAGCCATGACCGTCTGGGGGAACAGGGAAACAGTGGCAGCGCTTACTGCCAGGACTCCCAGTAGAGATTTTTTCAAGCGGTTCTGTTTCTTTCTGATAACCTCTTTGATTTTCATATCTTTTTACTCCTTTTCATGTGATTGATACCGCATTACGCAAAAAGACAGATTTTTGAAAACCTGCCCTGCGTAATGCAAAAACTACAGGTTTCCAAAAATCTGCCTTCTTTAATCCGAGGCTGTTTCTTTTGTAAATTTTTTACGGATTTCCTTCATCTTTTCAGCACTGTTTTTTATATCTGCCATTTGAAGGATTTTATCATACGAAATTCCAGCACCAATAGCAAGCATGATTTCCCCCAACTGTTCCCCATTATAAACATGGCTTTCCAATAATTCAGAAAGTTTTTCTTCCTCTGTCTGTACCGGTTTTTCCGTTTTCTTCGGCGGCCTCACCTCCTCTACCGTTCTCTTCCTCTGGTTCTCTTTCAGCTCTTCCTCCGAAAAAATCTTCTTAGGAATAGGCTCATAAGAAAAAATTTCATCAAAAGACAGTTCCACAATCTGAACATCTTCTCCCTGTTCCTTTTTCTTCTTATAATAATCCAGGGATTCTTCACTTAAAATCTGTACCGACTGTTTTTGGGCAGCCATTCTGTCATGGATATAAGGCGCAGCCCCGCCATCTTCTGTTTCCGAAAATCTGGAGTGTGCAAAAGTATTGTATTTCTTATCAATAATAGGATCACAACCCCTGATTAACAAAATACACTCTGAGTTATCCAGCTTTCGGGTTTCGTCCGGTGTCAAAAGCTCACGCCCCAGCACATCATAATTCCGGGAACTGCTCCCCTGCCGGCCTTTGGTTTCCCCACTGCTTTTTTTATCAATGGTTCCTTTTCCCAGGGACTCACTGATATACTTATGCGTAGACTGTTCATTCCCACCAAGATATACCAGGGAATCGCAATTACCTGGTATGGTTTCCCAGGTTTTCTCAAACAAAGCCTTAATCTGGGCAAGGTTTTGGATAAAAATGGTACAGGAAATATTCCTGGAACGCATGGTACTAAGAAGGCTGCAGTAGTCATCTGGCAATGGCACGTTGGCAAATTCGTCCAGCATAAAATTGACGTTAATGGGAAGTTTTCCATTGTAATGGAAGTCTGCCTGGTAATACAATTCCTGGAAAATCTGGGAATAAAGCATACCAATTAAAAAGGCATAACTCTTATCCGAATCCGGCGTTACACAAAAAAGTGCAGTCTTCCGGTTTCTGTCCCCGTCAACACCAAGCCCAATCTCCTCAATCTCCATTTCATCATGATCCAGAATCCGCAAAATTTGTGGGTTCTGTAACAATCCCAGCCTTGCATTTGCGGAAATGATGATACTCCTTACCGTATCTCCGGCACCCCGGACCACTTTATTATACTGGATTAAAGCAGGGTGATTGCTTCCCTTTTTTCTCTCCAGTCTGCGGAAACGCCGGTCTAAATCAGAAGGGGAACCGTCTGCATGGACTTCCGCCTCATTCAAAAGCTGCAGAACCATACGGAAATTCCTTTTCTCCATTTCACACTCCTGCCACACATAAAGAAAAATGGCCTGCAAGTACAAAGACTCGGCTTTCTCCCAGAATGGATCACTGGGCTGTGCGTTTTTCGGTGTGGTATTATTGATCAGGTTGGTAACCAGTTTTACAATATCTGTTTCAGAGCGGATATAGCGGAATGGATTATATCCGTTAGACTGCTCCATTTCCACCAGGTTCAGCACCCGTATCCGGTATCCATGCGCTTTCAGCATACCTCCGCAGCATCTTAAAATCTCCCCTTTGGGATCTGTAATGATCTGGGAAGCCCTGCTTAACTGAAGGAGATTGGGTTTCACCATGAACAAGGTTTTTCCAGCGCCGCTTCCTCCGATTACCAGGACATTTAGGTTTCTCCTGGTCTTTCTGGTATTCATGGACAGCCTGACATTCTGGGATAAGATCAGGTTATTGTGTTCATCTTTATCCGCAAACTGCTTTGCCACTTTTTTCGGATCTGCAAAAACAGCGGTACCAAATTCCTGTCCCGGCATATAGTTTTTCCGGCTGGTGACATACATGACCATACCAATCACATATACAAAAATCCCCAAAATGATTGCTTTTAAGGAAGTTTCGTTCCAATAATTGGCAAACGGGGCTACCATCACCTGATCCAGACGGTTTAAAAAATAATTGATATCCTTTCCGGGCTGATAACACACGTTCAAGAGATAACCTCCATAGCCGGAAGCTATGCCACCAATAAGATACATGCCCCAGGACTGTTTCTTCTTTTTCTGAATTGCTCCGGTTCTCTACCTCCTTCGCCCCTGTATGGTTCTTTTCCCTGCTTCCAGGTTCTGTTGTGCCTTCCTGTAATTCTGCTCCCTTCTTCTGCGTATCTTTTCCTGCTCCTGTCTGGCACGTTCCCTGTGTACCGGGTCATAGCTTTCCCTATATAAATCTTCCCCCGAAGTTTTTCTAAGAAAACGGTCCTCCAGGTCTAAAATTGCATACTCCTTCTTCTTTTCCAATCCTGCAAAAATCGTCTTATGGTCATTAATCCAGCTAATTTCCGATTTATCCAGCCAGATAAATTCATTCTTACGGTACGGAATCCTGGTTTTGATATGATGCTCTGTTTCTTCATATACCAGCTTCTGGTCTATAGTAATGGCATTCACACCTGGATTGTTCCGTTTCTCCTTTTGGATACGCTGAATGACCTGCATCTTTTCTTCTGTTTCCTGGCTGCTTCCAGTGCTGCGTCTTTGGGCTTCCTCTTCCCCAAACAACTGTTTCCACTGCTGGGAATCTACCAATTCTTCCATCTGTTCCGGTGTCCTGGTCAGTGTTACCGTACCTTCCTTCCCTTTCTCCAAAATCCCCTGTTCTTCCATGTAGCAGATAATCGGCCAGATCTGAAGCCAGGTCATATTCAGACGGGAACGGACATCACTGATCTTCTCCACCTGGTTTTTCGCCAGCTCCCGCGCAACCAGTTCACACTCCTTCGGCTCCGGCAGGGCAGGCTTTTTTACTTCTTCTACCAACTGCTCCACCTTATCCGGCTCTGCATTTTCATAGTATTCATCTAACGTCCCAATATTGGAATGTTCAATTTTTGCCATCATGGACTGAATACGGGGTGCTGCCTGGGAATGGAACAAAATTTCACTCATACCATCCTTCTCATTCAAATCCGGCAAAATGGAATATAAAATCCCATACTTATTTGCCAGGGCTTTTACCCGCTCCAGGTCTTTTGTTTCAAAACGGAAAACCTGTAAATCGCCTCCCATTTTCAGGAGCTTTTGTACAGAAGTTTTCCCTGACAGTTTTTCCTGGTCCAGAACTTTTTTAAATACCGCACAAATATCTTTTACAAACTGCCAGCCTGTATTTCCCATTTTCAGAATGATTTCTGCGCCTTCAAAGGAAACTTTAATGATCTGCGCCGCATCTTGTATTTCACTCATGCTCTCCCTCCTATCCCATTGCCCTGTCCTTTTTTACTGGAACAGCCGCCTTTATTTTTCCTTCTGTAAGCATGGCTTCCAGGTCATACTGGACATTTTCCTGTTTTAAGAGAGCCTCCAGCATGTGGTTTGCTTTTTCCTTTTCATAGGTCATATATTGAAGCTGAAAAATATAATTCTCAATCTGCAAAATATTTTCCGGAACCTGAAAAAACGGTTCAAGGTAATGGGAAAGGATACGCTCTTTTTCTTCCTTTCCTGCATGAGGCACCTGTAACTGCAAAATAATTTTTTCTACCTCTTCCATAGACTCCTTATGAAAAGCAATACGGTACAAATCCTGTTTCTGCTCCCTGGTAAGAAAGGGCTGTTCCTTTTCGGCAGCTTCCAAAAGGGAAAATGTTTTTACCACATGTTCAAGTTCTGCCATTTACACACCCGCCTTCCGTTTCCGCATCAAAAGGATAATTTCCCGCATTTTTTTCATTCTCTCTGGTGAAGGGCTGTTCTCCATCACCTGAAGAATTTCTGCATCTGCCAGCCCACTTTCTACGCACTGACGGATTTCTTCCAACTGTTCTGCGGACAGGTTATATTCCAGAATTTTCTCCACAACACTTTTGGGTACTTTTTTCCCAAGCATGGCAATCCCAAGCAGCCGGCGCTTACTTTTTTGCAGCCCTTCCGCTGTTTGTATGCTTTTTTCTTCCAATACCACTTTTGTTTCCCTGGAAGCAGCTTCTGTTTTTTCCCTGTATTTTTCTGCTTCTTTTTTCAGATCCTGAATTTCCTGCTCTTTCTTTGCCAGCTTTTCTTTTAATTCCTGTATGTTTTTATCTTTATATTGCAGGTTCTCATACAGGTCTTTAATCTCCTGGTTTTTCTCTTCAACAACATGCTCCTTTACCAGAGAGGACAAGGCTGTAAAACGGTCATTGCTTTCCTGGAACTGCTGAATGGATTGTTCCATGATCCCCATAAGATTTTTCATATAAGAACGCATTTCTTCATCTTTCGGAACTTCTTTTTTTGCCTTTGACTCTTCCAGTTGTATCCGCATGGTCCGCATACGGCTGGCCGGCAGTTCATTTCCGGCATAGGTTTTCACCTCTTCCAGATCCAGCCCGTTTTTTAAGCCCTCTACGATTTCCCGTACCTGGAACTGGTTATAATTTCCTTCACATAAAAAGTCGATTTCCCCAATCCCTTCCATAAGCCCTATGATGATTGCTTTCATCACCGGGGCTTCCTGGTTACTCTTAACTACCTTCTGGATATCCGAAACAGGAAGACCAAAATCCAGCCCCATAGAAACTGCGTCCATCTGTTCTTCTTTTAAAACTTTCCGGCATTCTTCCAGATACCGTTGTCCTTCTACTGTCATTTACCCTCCTTTTCCTCTGCCCCTTGCAGACGTTTCCCTATTCTTTTCCTTCTGTTGTGCTTCCAAGTTTTCTTTTTCTTCTGCTTTTTCACTCAGACGCTCTGCAATCCTTTTTTCTTTTAAGATTTTTTTCCGTTCAATCCGCAAACGCTCCTCTTTCTCAAAGAAATAAGCGTCTGTCTGTTCTGCCTCAGACAAGGAATATCCCATTTCTTTTAACTGCCCAAGAAGGTTTTGGTATGTCTGGTGGTCTTGAAAAAATTCCTGATACCCTTCCTGATAAAGTTCTGCTTCCATCTGTTTTTCCTGCAGCTTATTGAGAAGCAGAAGCATTTCCTCATAAGGAAGCATTTCTTTTCGTAACTGCTTTCTTGCCCTGCTGTTTTCCCAAAGCTGTTCCTTTGTTGCATCAGAAATGGCTTTCAACTGCGCCTTATCCTGTATGCGATAAGCTGCCATAAAATCAAATTCCTCCTGCAATTTTTTCAATTCCTGGATTGCTGCCCTGTATTTCCAGGTTTTAGAGTCTGCCATTGGTTTCCCCTGCCGGTACCTGCGAAGAAAGCGTTCCTTCTGGTATCTGGTCAAATGCCGCTCCCGGTATGGAATAAACACATACGTCCATTCTACCGGTATCTCCTCTCCGGTTATTTCCGGGATTGGAAGGCGTCCAAAACGCTGCCGAAGCCTTTCCTCTGTATATTCTTCCCCTAGCTGGTCCAGCCGCCTTGCCCTTCCTGCTCCGGGTTCCCGAACGGAAAGACGTTTTCTCCCCCGCAGCTCATATCCCATGTTGGAAAGATTTTCAAGAAATTCCTCATAAGAACCTGCGTCCTGTAATGCCTGATCCATATCTCTTTTAATCCGCCTGTCCCGTTCCGAAAGAGATGTTTCTTCCTGTCCTTTTTGTTTACGTTTCTCCTTTACCTTTTCCAGATCAAGCACAGATAAACCATGCTCCTTGCATATCCGGTTGGTCAGAGGCTGGATAATGTTTTCCCAATCCCTGTTTTTATAATCGTATTTATATCCTGTAGTACAGCGTACCGAATTAAAAATAATGTGCCCATGAATATGATCCGTATCATTATGGACTGCATAAACCGCTTCAAAATCCTTCCCAAGAAATTCTGTCACAAACTCTCCTACCACTTGGAAGGCTTCTTCTTCCGAAACCTCATCTTCCTCAAACGAAAGAATGAAATGGTAACCCTGCCTTTTATCCAGCTTTCCAAAATGACGTTTGGTATCTACCATCTGGGATAATGCCTGTTCGGGAATACAGTTATGCCCACAGACATAGCGGCCATGTTCTGTTTTCTCCGGGTTCATAATATAGCGAAGACCGTTTGCCAGATGTTTTGCCGGATAACCTGTTTTCGCCTGTTTCATGTGCAGGCACTTTGTAATTGCCATAACCTACAGCCTTTCCTGCACCTGGCTTACCAGTGTTTTTATCTGCTTCAAAAACACATACAGACGGTGTTTATCTTCCCTGGAATAAAGGGCGCTGTTATTGTTATGGGTAATCTGGTTGATGTTTACACCAATCCGGTTGATTTCCTGGTTCATGCGTTCCAGTTCCTTGCGGATTTCCGGGTAATCCCTGGGACGGTTGGTAATCAGCATACGAAGATACTGGGAATCAGAAAGCCCCATCTTTTCTGCCTGTTTTTGTAACTCTTCCAGCTCCCATGAGTACAGCCGGATTTCTTTTCTGCATTTCATTGTTTCTTTTTTCATGCTCCCCCTTTCCTTATCTTTATCACAGATTTCATCTACCGATTTCTACTCCAACGCTATCCGCTGTCAACTCCTAAGACCTGCTATCGGTCACTGTATAACTTCCCGGCGTCCGGACTGGCTCTGCCAGTCCTCTGCAAGATACGGATTTTACCGTACAAAATCCCATCTTGTTAGGGGGCACCCCCTAATACCCCGGATAAAATAGATAGCAAAACGCAGATACTGATAGCAGACCTGCGTTCCATATAGGGAAAAACCGATAGCAGTTCTAAACATCTGCTATCGGTTTTTCCGCTTCCTACTTCTATTTCTGCTAACAAAACCCTAGTTCTGTTAGCAAATCTGTCAGCCTCCTGTGTCTGATGTGACAGCAGTTCTTCCATTCTGCTATCAACGCTTTTGCACAGACTCCTTGCAGGCTGCTTCTTCTTCCGCAATTTCTCTCTTTTCAACAAGTATGGGAAGACTCTCTATGGACCATTTGCCGCTTTGGGTTTCTCTTATGAAATTATTGGTTTACCTGTTCTTCCAAACGCTCCAATGCCTTTTCAAAAGCTCCAATCCCACTGAAAAAGGAAGAAAGCCGGATATCCTCAAACAGATATGGCATGGCTTTGTATAGTTCCAGAAAAATATAGTACAGCACATCAACAACAATGGAATTTCCTGCCTGTTTGTAAAGCTGGCTGTTGCTTATGCCTGCTTCTTTTGCTTTCCAAAAATCCGCATCGGAAAAGCCCATAAGCCGGAAGCATTCAAAAGGTGTCAGCCTCCGGATACGGAACAAAGACTCTAAGCGGTGTATTCCATTTGATGTCGTAAGCGTAGGGCAGAGTTCCCCATGCTCCTGTACCCTTCCCCGTTTTTCCACAGACGGATAACTAAGATTTACAACACCATTTTCCAAACATTCCTCATAACCTTTCTGTGTCTTTTGACGTACCAGAATGATATTATCTTTTTGCACAGAAGTAAGGGTATGGCAGACTTCTTTTTCTCCCAGTTCCAAAGTCTGCACAATCCGGCCTTCCCGATCATACCTGCCCCGGATTGCTCCTGGACATTTTTCTACAATCTTTGGCTGGTCATGTCCTGCTAAAACCGCACCGCTGCTTCCTAAAGGGGAATAAATAACCCCGCTTGAACCATAACCGGTATGAATATCTCCTACTTGAAGAATTTTGGGCTGCTGCCCGCCACCACCACAGGCAGTTACCGTAGGGCAGCACCCGTCTGGCAGATAGACCCGTCCAGTCTGTTCAAACACCCCTTTGATATTTCCGGCTCGCTTTACCCGGTTTTCCCGAAAAGCCTTCAGGCTTTTTTCGTCCGGCTCAAACAAAAGCGCTTTTCTCTCTTCCATATCTTCAATCAAGCGGCGTACTTTTTCCTGGGATAAGTAGTATCTTTCCTCTACCGTATCCTCCAGAATATCCATAAGGCACTGGAAGGACTCCAGCGGTTCTGGAAACTGGAATGTTCCATTATCCATTTCCTTCTGTATCAAAATCAGATATACCCGTTCCCTGTTCTGGGGTATTCCATAATGCTTTGCATTAAGAACACTCCAATAGGTGTGGTATCCGTATTCATGCAGTTCTTCTTCAAACAACCGGAATGTGGTATCCCGGAATTTTTTTCCTACAATATTTTTTACATTTTCATAAATTCCCCATACTGGTTTGACACCCCGTATCATACGGAGCCACTCCACCAGAAGGGAAGAACGTGTTTTATCAATATCATGGGAACCACACATGCCGCAGGCGTCCCTTTTGGAATAATGTACCTGCAGAGGGTTATACTCATACCCGCAGCTTCGGCATTTCCAAACCGCGCCTGCCTGCTTGCCTGCCAGGGAAAAATCCTGACAGGGGCTTCCGCCACAGATCATGTTAAACGGTTCAATCTCCCTTTCGTCCACTTTTGTAATATCTCCCAGATTCAATGTTTCACTTGTACCATGAATCGCACAATAACTCTTTGCTGCATATTTATCAAACTCACAAAAATTTACCAAACTATATTTCATTCCTCATATTTCATGAGGTGTAGCTACACATTTTACCTAGGATTACTCACTTATTTCCTCCTGTCTCCTAAATTTTTTATAGTCTTCATGAGAAATCCACAGCTACAAACGAAATATCCATCTGGCATTACCTTACAATCATAGAATCACCCCTTCCCGTATCCAGAGTTTATCCTTCTGTCAAAAATTCTGTTGGTCTGCACCACCTCCTTTCCTAACACTCCAACTTTCGAATTGGTTATTTCTTTCTCACCGCTCTTCTTTCCTGATGTTTGCCAGCACCCTGGACACATACGCCTGCTTGGGTATCCCCATGCGGTATCCCTGCCGCTCATAGCTCTCTTCGATAAACGCAACCCGTACACGTCCATGCAGTTTCCTCTTTCCTATCCACTGCACTACTTTTTCCATCTCCGCTTCGCATTCGTCGATCTCCCATTTTTTGAAACATTCCTCATCATAGCTATTTTCCAAAAGAATACCCTCCTATCTTGCCTGTGCTATCTGGTATGGTACTATGTTCCTGTGTCCTACCATTTTTTCTATCTTTTGTATGTTTGTCCCTTTTGTTTCAGTAAAAAGCGGCCTTTCCTTTTCTACCAGGCTGGAAAGCTCTTGGTTTTCCTTTTTATACTGCAAAAAAGCATTATAGTCTTTTCCCATAGGTGGAAGACGTACAAAAACCTCATACTCCATAAGGGTATATTTTCTTGCCAATTTTTTTGCCGCTTGTCTTCCCGGCAGGTCATTATCCAAACAGAACTGTATCTTCCTGATATAAGGATAATCTTTTAAGAACTTTTCCAAAGGACCATCGGAAAGCATTCCAAGTACCAGGATATTGTTCTGATAATCTTCCCGCAGTTCCATATCGGACATGGCATCAATGGCCGCCTCATATACATAGAGCGTATCACTGTTTTGGTCTACCAGATTAACCCCATAAGTTTTGTCATTCCCCGTAACATCTCCTTTAAAGGGTTTTCCATATTTATCCAGGGTTCCCCTCTGGCTGGCAAAACGTGGGATACCTTCCGTATCTTTTCCCACAAAAACCAGGTTATGGTACGTTCCGCTCTCATACAAAATCCCCTTTTTTACCCAAAAATCAATCATCTGCTTTGACAGCTTCCGCTGTTTTATCAGATAGCCATATAACCGGCGGCTGGTTTCTGATTTTGAAGGAAGTACAAAAGGGTCTTTCGGTATGTCTTTTCTCTGTTTTGTCTCTTCTATTTTTTCAGTCTGTCTTTCCGGTTGAAATTTTTGCATGGTTTCAGTACGGATATATCCGGCAAACTCCAGCAGATATTTGACTGCCTCCACAAAATCCATGTTTCTGAAATATTCCAGAAAGTCAATGGTGCTGCCACCTACCCCCTGGCTAAACCGGCACCAAGAAGACCGGTTGAAGATCATCACAGAGTCCATACCCACTGCCTGATAGAACCTGCCTTTCCTTTTCAATGGAATCCCTATCTGCTCCGCCAAATCCACTAAATCCACTGCCTTTGCAATCTGAATTTCTTCAGCCGTAAATTTTCCCATACTGCACCTCTTCATATTTCATATCCAGATAATGTGCCATTTCCGGGTGCAGAGCTTCAAAAGCAGTCAGGTAGCGGAAACAGGAACTATACTCTCCCTGTCCGGTACAAAATTCCCGCAGGCTCTTTTTTGAATACTGGGCGGGCTGATTGCACCAACGACTTAGGTTGATATACATTCCCTTATAAATTTCCGGTGCCCGTTCCCATGCGGCATAGCGCATCAAATAAGCCAGACACTTATACCGCATCAAAATCTCAATCCGTATGAAAACGTCCCGAATATCCTTTGCCCAAAAATCTGCTTTCCAGGTCCCTTCCCAGTCATAGCCGCACAGTACATACAGCTTAACTTTCTGGTAAGAAACTGGGATTACTTCCCGCAAAAGTTCCAATTTTCTTACAATAAGTTCCTGATCTTTAATATGGTCAAAGGCAAAAATCATACCATTATCCAATTTGCCAGATGCCAGAAGTTCCATCTGCCTTTTCTGCATAATCCGCAGATCCAGCCCTTGCCGGAACTGAAACCGCCTGCCTGTTTCCAGGACACTGGAAAAGATTTTTTCCCACTCTGCACAGGCAAAAAAATTATCGTCCAAAAAGCATAACTTCTTTCTGGACGGATCATAAAATTCTTTCAATGGGCTTGCTGCTACTGCACCGGTGCTATTTTTGTTTACACAGAAACTGCACTTCCGAAAACACCCCCTGGTGAGGAAACCAATGGAATAATCCGTATAAAATTGGAACTCCTTCTTCTTTTTCTCTCCTTCGCTATGTTCTTTTACCATCTGGTCATACAAATGATAGTCCGGTGTATGGTGTTCCATTTCTTCGGGAAGTACCGGTGCTTTATCATAAAAAAACCCGGTTCCTCCATAAACGGTTGTTTCCTTCGCCAAAATATGATCCGGCACAAAGGTATCCGTAAACACTTTTGATACATAGAGCCGGTCATATTCCCCTGCCTGGCTATAATCCAAAAGAAGCTCTGTTTCAAATCCCTGCTCCTTCCAATAAGCGGAAAGTTTCATACATGCCAAGTTAGGAAACCGGTGTCTTTTCCGGTATAAAAGATCTGCATCTATAATCCCTATCCTCAACGCCTGCTCCTTTCCATACGGGTAGTTCCGGTTTTCTTCTCCCCTTTGACTGCCTCTTTTCTTTCTTCCTTTTCCTTGCATTCTGCCGGGCAATATGATTTTCCATTTGCTTCCATGATTTCTGCAAATTGACAAATATGGAACACCCTTGCCCCTACCTGTGTGTGGTATTCATCAATATAGGTACAAACCCGTTCTTCCCTTTTTCCATCTGGATATACAATCTCTATGGAGTCCCCGTCTGCTATGCTGAACAGGGTATGATAATGGCTGTCAATAAACCGTATTCTTTTTTTCTCTTCCATGCTTCTCACCTCATATTGCCAAAGAAAGGACAGCCGCAGCTGCCCTTTCCCAAGTTTAAAAACTGATTTTTATTTCCTATGCCTTTTTATGTCTTTTTCTGTAATAAAGTAGGCCTGCTACCATACCTGCACTTACACCAAGAGCCAGCAAAGGCAGGAACCAGTTTGTATCATCACCCGTTTTTGGTCCTGGTTTTACGGTACCTGGTGTTTCTGGTATTTTTTTATTCTGGATCTCTTTTACCACTTCAATAACTGGTGTTTTATCATTCTGATAGGTAAATACGATTTCCCACTCTTCTTCCGTCTTCTCATATCCCTTTAAAGTGGCAGTTTCTTTCAGCACATAGGTGATCGGTTCTTTGAAAACACCATTTTCATAAGTTCCAATTGGAAGTAGTTCTGAAACTGCTTTTCCATCTTTTCCAGTCTTCAAACGTCCTACTTCTTCTCCGGTTTCCTTTTCCAGCAGAACAAATTCTACTCCCTCTAAAGCTGCTTTACTGTCTGTATCCGTTTTTACGATAACCAGTTGTCCCATAGCACGCTCATCTTCCATCTTCACTTTCTGAATTTCTCCCGTTTCTTCTACTGTAAACTCCACGTCATTGGCCACAATATATCCGTCAACTGCCGCCTCTTCGTGCAGGGTATAAGTGCCTACCGGAAGATACTCAATCAGGTGTTCTTCTCCTGTGGTCCAGGACTCTACCACTTCCCCGTCCTGATCCAGGATCTGCAGCTTCGCCCCTTCAATCTCCTTACCATCTGTAATATCTGTTTTGGAAATTGAAACTTTGGTATGGTCGTCCTCCATTTTCACTTTTTGTACGTCCACTGTTTCTTCCACAACAAATTTCACATCTTCTGCCCGGACATATCCCTGTTCCGTAGGCGCTTGCTCTTCATGCAGTACATATTCTCCTGGTTCCAATGCATAGACTACATGGGGTTCTTTCTTAGATACCCACTCTTCTACCACCTTTCCGTCCTGATCTAAAATCTGCATTTTTGCACCTTCAATTTCCTGTCCACCGGTTAAATCTACTTTCGCAAACTCCGTAATGGTAGGCTGATTAGAAATTTCTTCTGAAAAAGCGAGCAGTTCAAGGGTCTGGTCTGTATAAGACGCATCAAAGGAATACACCTCATCATTTGGCAGGTATCCCGGCTTATGCTCTACTTCCTGAATATAGTATTTTCCATGAGGAAGATCTGCCTGAAATACCAGCTTGCCCTCTTCATCTGTTGTTCCCAGTTCAATCAGGGCATCTTTTTCTACAACTACTTCCCCGGCAGCATTTTTGATATCCTCCTGCGCATACAGCCCGAATACCACTCCTTCCAGCGGTTTTCCGGTTTCTGCGTCTTTCTTCAGAAGACTCAGGGAAACTTTCTGTCGCTGATTGGTAAGTTCCATTGTTACATAATCCACTGCTACTTCCTGTCCCTTATATGCAATTTCAAATTCTTTTGCTTCCGGGTCAAGCACACAGTTCTGACCTGCCTTTTCTTCCACTACATAGTATTTTCCGATAGGAAGATTATTCAGGACTGCCTTTCCTTCTTTATCTGTTACCATACGGGCTACCAGGGCATCTTTTTCATATTTTACAATGCGGTTTCCTGCTTCGTCTTTCTGTCCGTCCGGGGTATAAATGGTTTCCTTTGCATGAATGGCAAATTCTGCACCTTCCATATTCCCTTCTTCATAGTCAAATTTATAACCTTTCTCTTTTTCCATGACTTCTTCCCCGGTGAAGAAACTGCTTACCTGATTTACAAAACCTGCTACACCGTTTTTCATCTTCGTCAGGATCTTTTCTTCTACTTTAGAAGCACCAGAAAGTTTTTCTCCCTTTTTATGGATTGTAAGGCTTCCTACTGCTTCATCATTATACTGTTCAATGACAACAATAAATTTACCGGTTTCCTCTTCTACCTGGTGTACGGTATCAGAATTTACGGTAATAGTGATCGGCGCTTTCTTTGCCTCCTGGTATGTGCCTCCGTCTGCATCTTCATTCAGTGGAACTTCCTTTCCGTCTTTTAAGAGGGCATTTTCAAATCCTACCTGTACATAATTTTCCGGCGCTTCCACTTCTTCAATCCGGTAAGTGCCACATTTTAACTGCTCCGGTGTAATCAGGTATCCCTCTTCGTTGGTCCTGAACACAGATACCACTTCTTTTTTCGGATATCTTACGATCATTTCCACATATTTTTCTGCTTCCACATCATAAATCTTATAAGCTGCACTGTTATCCAGCACCGGCTTCTGCGTCTGGGCATCTTTTTTCACAATCTTGAAGTAATACTGCAAAGGACGGTCATCAAACACACGCCATACCTGCGGTTCCCGGCTGTCTTCTGAAATCTGTACGATAAATGGACGAATCCCTTTTAAATTTTCCGGAACTGTAGACTCAAACACCACATAGGTTCCATAAGGAAGTTCTGGACTCTTTAAATATCCTTTCTTATCTGTAAACAGCTCTGGTACCGTAATCTTTTTACCATTCTCCCAATAAGAAGCGGTTTCGTCTTTGCTGTAATCATAGGTGATAAAATCTTCCGGGGTATAATAAGAACCATTTCCCGGCTTCAAACTTCCATCTTTTACACCAGACAGCTCACTGATGAGGAATACCTTAAATCCAGCTCCTTCTACCAGTTCTGTTTCTGTCTGCTCCCCGTCTTCTGAGATCTTGATAAGCTGAAAGGCCTGTTTCTTTACAGTTTCCTTTACAGTTACTTCCCGGTGTACAATCTGTACCTCCTGTCCTTCATACGAAACCTCTACGGGATACTCTGTTTCATCTAACAGATACCCTTCTGCCGGCTCTATTTCTTTCACGAAATAATTTCCAAGATACAGGTTTTTGAAATCTACAGTTCCTTCACTGGAAATCGTACCCTGCGCTACAAGTTCCCCTTTTTTATGGACAATCCCATCTTTCTTATTGGGGTGTTCAATATCTTCTGCAGCATATAATCCGTATTTTGCCCCTACTAAGGTTGCGTCACCCTGGGAAATAAATCCCTGGGAATCCTGATCAATCTTACTTACATGAACTTCTCCCCGTACTTCCTCATTTTTAAAATCATGAGAAAAAGTATATGTGTAGGTGCTGTCGTCTTTATATTCATAGAAGAAACGATACACCTCATCTGTCATATAATACTTATCCGGTGCCTGGATTTCTTTTACGCTGTAATGGAAATTCAAAGGAATATCCGCATGGAACACAGCCATTCCTTCCCTGTCGGAAACAGCACGTTCCACCAGGCTTCCCTTTTCTACAAGAACCTTTCCGTCTGCCGCTGTCAGGTCTTCTTCTGCATACAATCCAAACGTCGCACCCTCCAGGGTAACGTCATCATGTTTCGATTTTTTCACTACATTTACGGAAATCTCCGGTCTTGCATTGGTAAAAGTGGTTTCCCCCTGGGATAACTCTACATTCTGTCCTGCATAGGACAAGGTTACAAACTGGGTACGTTCCTGTTCTGTTTTTCCAATCACCAGATTTTCCGGTGCTTTCTGTTCTACAACCTTATATTTTCCAAGATACAATTCTTTGGAAACAGCACTTCCATCTTCCCCGGTTGTCAGACTTTCTACCAGATCCCCTGCTTTATGCACCTTCGTCACTTTATCCTGGCTGTAAATATCCTCTGCCGCATAAATGTTATATTCTGCCCCTGCAAAGTCCGCATTTCCATATACAAAAGTCAGGTTCCCCTCTTCTCCGGTTACTCCAGTCAGAACCTCACCTTTTTTACGGATTGTGATTTTTCCTTTCTGTTCCTCATTCGTCACTGCAACAGAAGTTGTTTTTCCTGTTTCCAGCTTCACATTAAAAGACTCTGTATTCAGCTTATATCCTTCTGGAACAGAAATTTCTTTTAAATATACCGTATCCTGGGTTTTCGGAAGCTCCACCTCAGAAGTACCGTTGCTGTCTGTGGCCGGCATCTGCACAAGAAGATTTTTACATGCACTGTCTGAATAAATACCAAAAACAGCGCCGGACAGATTTACTTTACTGTTCTTATCTTTTTTTGTTACCTTTACCCTTGCCAGGTCCAGCCACTTCACCGTAAATTCCACAGAAGCACTTTCTTCTTCAAAAAATGCCCCATACCCAATGTCCTGGGAACCAGAACCCGTAGACAATACTAAGGTCTTCCACTGGGTTCCCATTTGTCCTTTCAGCTTACCGCTGTTCCATGTACCCGTTACAGTTTTGGGAGCGCTGAAATAGAATGTGGTATTCCCATTGATCTTTACGGTTCCTGTCTGTTTTGTACTTCCACTGTGATAAGTCACATTCTCTGGCATTTTTAAAGTAATATAGTTTCTATGGTCACCTTTTAAAGTAAACTCCCCGGTACGCTGTTCCTTTCCACTTTCATAAGCCTTTGCTTCCTTTGGGGACAACGTGATTGCTGCTGTCGGAGGTGCTTCCAGGCTGTAAATATGCTGGATATATCCCCACACACCGCTTGCCTTAATATCTTCAAAGGTACAGCCATAAAAACCGTCCATGCCACAATAAGAATAAGCGGCAGCTAAATGCGTAAAAATATACTTTGTCTTCCAGTCAAAAGAGGGCATATACTCCCCGGTAATGTCCCCAGGACCGCCATATCCATAATAAAGGACTTTCTGCAATTCCGGGTTGCTTTCAAATTCATTTGCTACATAATCCGAGGTCGGCGGGGAAGCCTTCATAGACTCCAGACAATATGCTACATGGCCATTTACAGTGAAATAGGAAGTAGAATAGTTCCCCACGTTAGAAGGGTATGGGATTTTTTCTCCCTGTACCAGATGTACATTGCTTCCTTTTTGCTGCTCCATTGCTGCCGGAACAACCGATAAGAACATTCCCTTATCCTCTTTTGGTGTCAGATCAATCAACTCTGCCCCTGCATCTGGCATTTCCGGTTCTTCCGTCAGTACCTCCGGTATCTCCGGGTCAGGGTCCGCCTCACCGTCCTCACCGGAGTCATCTTCGGTATGCTGGCTTACTTCTCCCTGGGGTTCCTGTGTGCTGTTTTCCCTTGCTTCTACCACAATTCTTCTCATAATCTGATAGGAAGGGCTTCCGCTTAACGGATCAACACAATAAAATGCCTGGTAAGAACCTGGGGTATTGAAATCAAAAGAATTGCCGGAGTCCCCTTCTGCTTTCAGAAACGTTACCTTTACTTTTTCATCATTTTTCTGAAAACCCCTGTAATCTGTTTCCAGGTCAAAGGGCTCTCCTGCTTTTATGGTAAGGTCCTCTGCATACACCAGTTCTTCTTCTGTCAGTTGCTCCTTTATCTCTTCCAACTCCGGTAATGTTTCCGAAGCAGCCTCCTCCTGTTTTACTTCCTGTATCTGTGCATGTTCCTCAGACTGTTCAGAAGCCAGTGCGGTGATCCCTGTATTGAGTAACGTAGAACAACTAAGAAGAAGTGCCAGCGTCCCAGCCAGCAGCCTTTTCTTTTTTCCTTTCATCATAGCTTTGCTCCTTTTCATTTTTTCGTCAAAAAAAGCAGGCCACACAAGCCTGCTTTCCATTTTCTATCTTCTTTTTTCTATCATTTGTATACGGTCTGTCCCGTATCCAATGCACCTGTCAATCCCCTTTCTATTCCCTGCTCCCTGCATGGAACACTGCCAAAACAAGCTGCAGAACCAGCAGAAACAAACATATTACCAGTTTCCCTGTCAGATACAGCAGTTTCCCCACTGCAATGAAAATCCCTTTTACAACTTCCCATACACTTCTTCCTACTGCCATATCTTTTTCCTCCTTATTCTTCAAATGCCCCATAAAATTCCGCAAACCGTAAATCTTTTTCCATACAGGCTTCTTCCTTTTCCCTGTCCTCTGCTATCGCTCCACCGTCAGAAAGTTCTCCCTGAACTGCCTTTTCCAGCACACCTAGCTTCTCAAAGGCTTCTTCCTGTGCCATTGAAACCGCTTCTTTTACGATTTTACAAAATTGTTCTTTCTGGTTCTCCAGAAGGGTATTTAATAGTTTCATCTGCTGTACTTCTTCTTCCTGCTGTAGATACTTGGCAAAATAAACGATTGCTTCTGCTATAAAGTCGTCTTTTGTCTTGAAAATATCTTTGTTATACTCCTTCAGATACCGATAAGCCTGATGATGTACCGGTCTGCTTTTATACAGCCGCAGTGAAGTTGTATATACTTTTTCCGTATCCATAAGTTTTCACTTCCTATCATGCTGTCCGCATTTTCCTCTGTTTTGCCCGGATAATACTTTTCACTGCTTCTTCACAGCCCCTTGCATTGGCATGTATATCTGTTACAAACTGTACATCTTTTCCCTCATTGGCTCCAAAATGCTCCACAATGGAAGAACCGCCGCCCATAAACACCATTTTGGTCAGATCCAGATTATAATGGTTTGCCTGTATGATACCATAAATTTCCTCTGCGTAGGACTTCAAACAGTTTTTTATGACGTCCTGATACTGCTTCGGGCAGTCATAGCTTCCTGTCCTCATAAATGCTTCTGTAATATATGCCGGTACCCCTGCCCCTGTTTTGGCAATGGCTTCCTCATTGACTTTTCCGATACAGTACAAAGCTGCCTTATCTGAAATCGAATACTTCCCGTCCGGCATTCCGTCAACAAACTCTACCAGGTCGGTAGTTCCTCCACCAATATCTACTAAAAGGCAATAACCGGGAACCGCTTCTAAAAGCGTATGGATCACCACATGCCCCTGCATAAAAACAAACACATTTTCCAACGACACATGATAATGTACCCCTTCATAACGGAAATGCAGTTCCTTTGTCTTTAACAGATATTTCTTGAAACTTTCTTTCTGCTGCTGAAATCTTCTGGGCGGCAGGGCAGCTCCCATTTTTACGGAAGCGTCTGTCAATCCCCGGAAACGCATTTCCTGCGCCAGTGCTGCAAGGGTAAGAAGATAATAATTTTCATTCTCTGTCTTATCCACACACTCCTTTTCCGGCACTTTCCCTCCCACATAATAAAACTGGTTCTGGTATTCCAAAATGTGCTCCAGGCTGTCCGGCCTTGCCTGCAAAGGCTGGATTGCTGCTGAGAATACCGTATTTGCAGTTTTCATGTTACGGTTTCCATGATCAATTCCAATAATCATTTTAGTTTCCACGTTCTTATCCTCCTGAAAGTTATAGTTTGTATTTTATCTTGTTCTCTTTGGTTCTTGACCTGTTTCTTTCTTTTCTTTGTCTATCACAGGAAGTTTTTCAAACAGTTCCCCCATCACAGCTTCCATTTCCTGAAACTTCATTTCATCTGGCATACACAGAAAAACAATCACTGCATCAGTCAGACGTTCCCCATTCTCTTTCCGGTAAAGTTCCGTATAGGAACCCCAACAACCGTCCTCACCCGCATAAAACTTTTTTGTCTTCTCATTTACTTTTATGAGGTATTCCTCGGTATCAACAAAAATTTTCCGAATGGATACTTTTTGTAGGTCGTATTTCATGCTGTCCATATAAACAGGAAGGTGTTCCTCTGGTGCAAAATAGACATACATTGTGCAATAGGTATCTCCCTCCGTCCCCATCTCCTGTAAGACAATCCCGGCTTCAAACATTTCCGGTGGAGCATAATCTACTACAAAATCCGAATCCTTACCCTGTGGAGATTTTTCAAAACGCCCTGAATCTCCAACCAGAAAATGTTTGGGGCACTGAATACGAAACCTTTCTTCCCTCATTCTGTATATTCCTCCATAATCTCACTAATATCTTTTTGAAATAACCGCTGAAGTCGGACAACTACATAGACATTGGGCTTTTGCTGTCCGTATTCAATCCTCTGATACGTCCGAAGACTGATACCCAAGACAGCCGCAAGTTCTATCTGTGTATATCCATGAGCTGTCCTGAATTTTCTTAATTTTGTTACTTTCTATCACGCTCCTTACGTCTGAGGGATAGCTTCCTGATAAGCAAACAGATTGGATATATAGCTGTTTGCTGTCAATGTGGCATTGTATAAAGCGGTAAGCAGCACTGCCCGGATATTATTGGCTTTCCTTGTACACTGCTTAATTGAGTCTATCACATACTCTACGGTAAACTTATCCAGCTTTTTATACATTCCCTGTACAATGCCAAGAGGTCGTTCTTCCTGATTTACCCTTATGGTCTTTGCATTGGACGTCAAAACATCTACTGCAAGCCCTACAATCTCATTGAGCAGTTTTCTGTCAAAAGGTCTGTCTATCCATATCGCATCATAATCAATCTGATCTTTGAACTGTTCTTCTGCTGCCTGATAGGATAAGATAGGATTATCTCTATACCCATTCCCTATTTCTGTTGTATTCTTTTGGGTACTTTCTGCTGTAGTCTTTGTAGTAATCTCTGTATTTGTCTGCCCGCTATCAGTCTGAGGTACCTCTTTGGGTATCCAGGGCTCTGTTTCCCTGTCGGGGTATGCTCCCTCTTTGAATGGTGACACCCTCTTCCTTTGGAAAGGGACAGCCCTCTCTTCTACAAAATGTATCTCTTCCTCTATGGCTGTATGGGAACTGATTTTCTCTGCTTTGGATTTCTCTCTTCTTTTTTCAAAGGAAACCGGATCTGCTCCTGTTTCTTCTGGATAAGTCAATTCTTTTAACCGGTCTACGATCAATTCCAGATACAGAACATTATTTACAACAATCCCATTCATGGAAATGGTTCTAAATACCCGTTTTACCACACCCAGCTTCTCTAAAAATACCACTGCATTTGTCGCTTCTTTTTTGGAAATCCCAAACTGTTCGCTGATCTGCTGGTAACTTCTCTGAAGAAGGTCTGACTTAAATTTCTTTCTTACCCCAATGACCTGTCCGGTTCCTTCATCTCTGATTTCTGTAGGCTTATACCAGTACACAATATCTGCCAGTATAATAATAGCTGTTAGATTTGGCTTTCCACTTTCTCTGATGATTGTCCGATACCACACCTGCGGAATGATATTTCCAGATATATTCAGTTTTGCATTTTCATCTACAATTTCATTTCCAGTGCTATAAATACCTCCATTCATACGTTTATTCCTCACTCCCCTGCTTCTTTTCTTTTTCAAATAAAGCACTTATTTCTTCATCTGCTCTTTTGCCTGCCACCAGACACGCATACAACGAAACGAGGAAAAAAATTATTCCAACAATCATAATCACCTTTATCATTGCTCTGTCCTCCCAAGAAAAAAAGGACTAAGCCAGCTAACAGAATCTTTTAACTAACCTAGTCCTTAACATATTTTTTTCAATATATTGTAACCGAATGGTTTTTCACAAACTTGACCGCCTGTGAGAATGGATATAATTTTGACAGGACCAGTAGCAATAGGTTTCTATCTTTAAGAGCCCCTGCCATTTGATTTTTACTATGAAAAATTCATTCCCGGTCTATGAATTTTCTACCTTTTATGGTATAATAGAAAAAAAACTAAATTGGCGTGAGCCCTTATTTTATAAGGAATCTGCTAACTTAGTCTTATTTTAACATAATCACCGCTGCCGGATGTTCCCACAACAGCCACAAACTCGCCGTCTTCTACGGAGAAGTTTACACCGTCCAAGGCGCGGGTAATGTTTGGCTCTGTGCCGTAATACTTTTTCAGGTCAATGGTTTGTAAAACGCTCATATTCAAAACTCCTTTCAAGGCTTTCGGCCTGTTGATAAGGGTATTGTAAAGTCCAAATGTCCGCAAAATGTTACAGCTGTCAAAAAATTTCATTGAAACCTCATTCTATTTTGTCGGCAGCATAATGGAAAATTCTGAACCCTTGCCCGGCTCTGAAACTACTTTGATATAGCCGCCCTGCCTCGTTACAATCTCCCGGGTCAGATACAGACCAATGCCCACGCCCTGCTGTTCATGTACTTCTTCTTCACGATAGAATCGCCGGAAAATAGCCGCCTGATTGCTTTCAGAAATACCCTTTCCAGTGTCGGC
This sequence comes from Blautia stercoris, assembly GCF_054657695.1. Classification (NCBI taxonomy): domain Bacteria; kingdom Bacillati; phylum Bacillota; class Clostridia; order Lachnospirales; family Lachnospiraceae; genus Blautia; species Blautia stercoris. Next base: position 228,390 of record NZ_BAAHYF010000003.1, on the reverse strand, counting down.
TACTTTGATCTCCACATACATTTCCCACAGTACCACTGATACCGTAATTTTCCCACCTGCCGGAGTATACTTCACCGCATTGTCCAGCAAATTAAAAAGAGCTTCGGACGTCCACTTGCTGTCATGGGAAATAGTCAAATTCTCCGGGCAGTCCACTGACACGGCAATTTTCTTTTTCTCCGCCGCATACACGATTCCACTCATAGCCTGTGCCACGGTGTCAAAAAGTCGGCCCGGTTTCTTGTCCAACTGAATTACACCTGTTTCCAGCCGTGAAGTTTTCACCAAAGCCTGAAGGAGAAAGTCCAGCTTATCCGTCTGGTTGCGAATTCCCCTGATAAAGTCCATACGCTCTGACTCAGGCATGGGCCTCTCCAGCAAAGTATCCGTCGCCATTTTCAGATTGCTTACCGGTGTTTTCACCTGATGGGAAATATCTGATACAAGAGCCTGTAACTCCTGCCGTTCTTCGTCCACAAGACGGCGGTTTTCCTGCATAATCTGATAAAGCCTTGCAAGCCGGTGTCCAATCCTTGCAAGCTGGGTTTCGCTGTCCTCTGGGCGTTTTGGTGCTTCATTCCCGGCAATCATGTGGTCTAAGGTCTGGCACAGCTCAGCGGTAAACTGTGATAGCCGCTTTCCAAACGCCTGCGTCAATACGAAAATTCCTGCAAATGCACACAGCAGCAATGCCCCACCTGTCAGCAGAACTATCGTCTGTTTTGTCACAAGGAACATGGTTATGGTGATTCCGGACATGGAGAGGATAAGCCCCAGTGCCACCCACCCAAACATTTTCTTTACCGAGAGGTTCTTATACTTCATTTTATCTCACCTCCCGTCCATTGATATCCCATACCATACACGGTCTTGATATAAGGTGCTCCGCAATCGGATTCGATTTTGCTGCGAAGTCGGCTAATGGCGGTTGTCAAAGTATGTTCATCCACATATTTCTCATCTATATCCCACAGTTTTTCCAAAAGCTGTCCACGAGTCAGTACCTGCCTAGGATTTTTACGGAACAGGTTCAGCATTTTGTACTCCATTGGAGATAAAATCAGGGGATTTCCATTCAAAGAAGCCGTCTGCTCCGAAAAGTCCAGAAACAGCCGTCCGTCGTTGTAAATATCTTTTGCCGGTCTATGGTGTTCCAGCATAGCGAACATGGCTTTGATTTTCCGCTGCAATGCCCCGATCACAAAAGGCTTTGTGATGTAGTCCACTGCGCCCATCTCATAGCCCCGTATCTGGTCGCTCTCCTGATCGTTGGCAGTCAGAAAAATCACAATGGTGTCCGGGTACTGAGGCTTGATTAACTTGCACAGTTCAAACCCGTTACCGTCCGGCAGGTTGATGTCCAGCAGCACTAAATCAAATTCCCGCTGGCGGATGGCATCGGCTGCGGTTCTGGTGTTTAGAACAGAAGTCACCTCGTAGCCGTCTGCGGTCAGGTTATAGGTCAACATCTTATTTAAAAAACTGTCGTCCTCGACAATTAAAATCTGCTTCATATCCTCACTTCCTTCGCTTTTTTACAAATAGTATAACAGGAAAATGTCCGCAGAATGTTACATCTCCGTAGATTTAATGATTTTTTGCCACCCTGCATAGAATCCCTGCCGTACTCGGTGCTTCATACGCCCCGTCTGCTCTCAGGCAGAGAAAGAAATCCTTTAACAGAGACAGCCGATAAAGGAAACACCGCCAGCTCGTAATTACTGACGGTGTTTTGTTTTAATAATTACATTCTTTTTTGATTTCATTCTCTATACGATGAAACGAAATGTATACTTTTATTCTCTGACTTCATCTATAATTCTTGACTGTTGACTGGCTCAACTGGCTTTGCTATCCAAACTATCGCAGTAGTGGCATACTACCTGTTAATTTGTTTACTTTCTTTTTTGAACCGCAAATTGCGATTCCTAAATAGTTCAAATCAATTTCAGATACTTCTTTCATTTTCTCTATAAATTCATCATAGGTTTTACAGCCTTGTGCCAAATCGGAAAAATCAACTACTGTTAAATCGGAAAAATCTGGTTCATAAAGTCTTTCACGGATTGCCTTTATGCTTTCGGCATTACCTTTTAAAATAGGAACAGGAAATTCAATAATGCCTAAATGATCATTTCCTGTTTTGTCGGTAACATCTGCACCAACTACTTCCGGCATTTTCTTTCCTAATGTAATTCCCATAATTGCTGCCGTATTTGCTATAATCCCCAATGGCAAGTGTTCATCAATTACCATAACGCATTTTTCATTCTGTAAATCCATTACTTTCAACCTCTTTTCTTATATGCTTTTTTTCGGAAATAAGCAGCCCTGCTAATGTCAAAATAGTTCCAATCCCTGTTATCCATGTAAAGGGTTCGTGAATAATCAGAACCGAAGCTGCTACGGTTATAACAGGAACTAGATAAATGCAAATGCTCGTCTTAACTGCTCCTAATATTTTTACAGCAAAATTCCATGTAACAAAACAAAGCGCAGACGCTCCTAATCCCAAAAACAGAATGTTCAGCAGATAGGTCATGTTTGCGAACCGGCTCAAATCCAATTTGAAGTCAAACAGAAACAACGTCGGTATCATAAACAGGATGCCATAAAAGAACACTCGCCGGGTTGTCAAAATCGTATTGTAGCCAAAGCTGCTGATCTTCCTTGTGAGAATAGAATAGCACGCCCATAGAAATGCAGCCAGCAACGCTAATAAATCACCGATAGGATTAAGCTGCAAGGAAGCACCATTAAAGCTGATTAACCCAATTCCCAGCATTGCAACAATAAATCCAATGAAGAAATTTGCTCGCAGCTTTTCGTCTTGCTTCAAAAATAAGTGAGACAGGATGGCTGTAAAAAAGGGCGCAACTGAAATAATCACGCCTACATTTGAAGCCATTGTGTATGTAAGGGCGATATTTTCCAGCAAATAGTATAGGCACACTCCACATAAGCCCGCTGCGACAAAAACACTCTCTTGCTTAATTGTCGTTCCTTTCAATCGGTGGGGATAGACAATCAACAAAGCCAACAATCCCATCAAAAATCGGAAAAACAATATTTCTATCGGTTGAAAATCTACTAATAGCACTTTTGTGGAGATAAATGTTGTTCCCCAAATCAGAATAGTAATCAAGGCCGCCAAATGACCTTTCGCTGTACTATTCGCCATGTTGTTCACCTCCCGTCCCATCGCCTTTCAGAAATATTTCCCTGTAAACACCGGGAGCTAAACCAATAAAACGATTAAAGTAATTTGTGAAGTGGCTTTGGTCGGAAAATCCCGTCTGCAAAGCTGCTTCAATAGGAGCCACTCCTTGCTCTAACAATTTTTTTGCTGCTCCAATACGGATATTTTCCAAATAGCAATAAGGAGTGACTCCTTTTGATTTGGTGAAAGCCCGTAACAAGGTAGATTTGCTTAATCCAGCATGGCAACATATCTGGTCTAAATAAATGCGTTCTGTAAAGTGTTCCTCCATAAAAGCACAGGCTTGTTCGATTTCTTCCCGACATTCGGGAATACACTCTTCAAAAGGCTGTCCGTATCGTTGAATAAGCAGCGACAACATGAAAAGCAGACTTTCTTCTTTTCCAAATTCAAGCGAACCGTTCATTACAAGTTCATGGAGTGGTCGCAAATAGCAAGTGATTTCTTCATCACAAATTACATTTTGCGAAAATCCCGGCAGTTCCCGTTTCCCTGTGACTTCTTCTGCCAAATCCAGTATGACTTCTTTTGTGATATTAAATCCCCGGTAATCCAATGTACCGTCATCTGTCTGAATGCACGCATGGCTATCGCCCGGATTGAACAGAATGACATTGCCTTTGCCGATTGTGTATTCTTGGTTTCTGCACGATAAACAGCGTTCTCCGCCTTCTACAAAACCTATCACATAATATTCGTGGAAATGGTTGGGAAACGGCTGCACAACACCTTCAAAACGGTAGGCTTCCAAACGAAGTTCATCATCATAGACTACCGTCTTTATTTCTTTTCTCATGTGCTATTCCTCCTTTCCAACACTCATTGTATCATTTGGATTTTCATAAGGCTTGTAAAATATCTTCAAAATTCGGAATTGCAGGGATGCTATCTATCAAATTCTTGTTGTTACTTTATGGCATATGAGCATTCCTGTAAGGGATGTAGCAGTTCTTCCTGTTTGTTTAACGGAACATGGTTCTCAGTATACGTGATTTCTGAAGATGAGGCGGCTGGCGGCATCTGCATTTGCCCATACGCCTCTTTGCGGGACTTTCGGAGCCAGTAAGCATAATATCAAGTATAATCAAATTTTATTCAAAAAACATTCTATATTTGAACTACTCTTTTCCTTTTTTTGTGTAAATTGGCTTATATATAAAGCAATCATTTTTAGAGCAAGTTTCGCAATGTCAGACAAAAACCCCTACGGGATTTTTTCTGCCTTGCAACTTGATGGGGATTTCGTTTCCCCATACCCTCGACCACAACCAAAGATATGTGTATTGGTTCCCATTTGCATGGTCACAGCGTGATGCTTTTTCATCACTTGCTTTCACAGCTTACTGTGAATTTTCTATTTTTCCTACGGAACCTTTATACCAGAAAGGAGCATTGAATGACACGACCACAAAAAGAAACAGACATGAAACGAGAACACCGGGTAACCATCCGCCTGACAGATACAGAGTTTTCTATCATAGAAAATGTAGCAGCACAGGCAGAAATGAATATTTCAGAATACATGAGAACTCAAACCATGGAAGGAAAGGTAAATGCACGATTTGAAATTGTTGCTGATGTCGATCAGATTAAAAAACTAATCGGTGAGTTTGGTAAGATCGGCAGCAACCTAAATCAGATTGCCCGATATTTTAATCAGGGTGGAATCCTCTCTTCGGAAATGAGAAATGAAATCCGAAAGTCTCTCCGGGATATTTATGAAATGAAATATGAAGTAATGAAAATGGCAGGTGATTTTCGTGGCAGTAATTAAACACATCGCAAGCAAAAACTCTGACTATGGAGAATCGGAACGGTATCTTATCTTCCAACACAACGAGTATACACAAAAACCGATTCTTGATGAAGAAGGGCATATGATATTGAGAGAAGAATATTATCTGGACGGTCTGAACTGTAATCCATTCTCTTTTGCATCTGAATGTCAGGAACTGAACAGCTACTATCACAAGAACAAAAACTTCAATGAAATAAAATCCCATCACTATATCATCAGCTTCGACCCAAAAGACAGGGATGCATGTGGATTGACCGGTGAACGTGCCCAGCAACTCGGATTGACTTTTGCAAAGAAAAACTTTCCCGGTCATCAGGCTTTAGTCTGCACTCATACCGACGGTCATAACGAAAGTGGAAACATCCATGTGCATATCGTAATTAACAGTCTCCGTAAATATGATATACCACAAGAACCCTATATGGAATTTGACTGTGAATCAAAAGCCGGATATAAGCATCATCTAAGTACTGCCTATCTTGCCCATCTAAAACAGGAAGTCATGGATATGTGCAAAAAAGAAGGGTTGCACCAAGTTGATCTGCTCACTCCTGCTGAAAGAAAAATCACCGAAAAAGAATACTGGGCACAACGCCGGGGACAGGAAAAATTAGATAAGCTGAATCAGCAAATGAAAGAAGATGGAATCACACCAAAAGAAACTCGTTACCAGACAGAGAAACAGTTTCTCCGGGATGCTATTGACGATGTTGCAAGCACCGCCAAATCACCAGAAGAGTTTGCAAAAATCCTTGATGAAAAATATCATATCATCTTCAAGATCAGCCGTAACCGATACAGCTATCTTCATCCAAGCAGAAAAAAATATATCACTGGACGAAATCTCGGAACACGATATGAAGAGGATTTTCTATTACAGGCATTTAAGGAAAATTCAAAATCGCTCTCTGATAGGAAAATGGAAATTAAAGAACCGCAAATTCCAAATACTACAAAAGATTTGCAGACGACACTTTCTCCTGATGTTCCCGATATTCCTGTACCGTTCATTTTCATAAAATCAAATCTCCGACTTGTGATAGATTTGCAGACCTGTATCAAAGCACAGCAGAGTGAAGCCTATGCTCAAAAAGTAAAGCTCACCAATTTGAAGCAGATGGCTCAGACTGTTGCCTACATACAGGAACATGGATATGACTCTCTTGAAGATTTCCATATTGCACTTGACCAGGCATCCGATCAGACCAGTGCCGCCAGAAAATCTTTAAGGGATACAGAACAGCAACTTAAAGATGTGAACGAGCAAATACATTTTACTGGACAGTACCTTGCATACAAAAACGTATATGCCGACTACCGCAAGAGCCGCAATAAGGATAAATTCTACGAAGAACACCGAGCAGAGCTTTCTCTTTATGATACAGCTCTCCGAACACTGAAAGAAAAATCTGTCGGAAATAAGCTGCCTTCCATGAAAGCCCTCTATGCTGAAAAAGACCGACTTATTGAATTGCGAAATATGCAACGGGAAGATTTTTCTAACCGCCGGAATTATGAACGGGAGTTTCGTACCGTGTCTGCCAATATTGATATGATCCTTGGGAAGAATCACGAGCAGGAACAGCAAATTGAGAAAGAGCAGAATTTATAAATTTCCTGTTTTCATGCTTTCTAAAAAGAGGTATTATATAAAAAACGCAGGAGGTATATTCAAATGAAAGCACATAAATATTGGTCACTTGGTGCATTGGCAGCCATGATTGGAACCTTTTATACCGGCTATAAAAACATGAAATCAGCTCACAAATATTTTGCTTGCAGCTCTCTCCTCTGTATGATTATGGCTATCTACTCCGGTCATAAAATGATTTCTGGTAAATCCAGAAAAAAGAAAGAGCCTGTTTCTGAGAAATTTTCTGAATAATCAGAGAAATTCTCTCTATGAACTCTCTTTTCTATTCATACACTTAATAGCTATATACTGTATACATTAAAAGAGACTCCTTCTATAAAATAGATAAATCATACAGGAGCCTCTTTTTCAAAAAACATTCTTATTCTCTAATCTTACTTTAACCTAATTTCATCTTGTTTATTTTTCATAGTGTGTAATTTGTAATTCTTTATACGGTATCACAACATCATTGCGAATGCCTAAACAAAATTCGCTATACAACTCACCACGCAAACATTCCATTCCAATATTCAGCAGCCATAGGTTCATATATAATAATTTAGGATACGAATCTGTGTCTGGATATATACCTTTATAAAATTCTTCATATGGCAAAACTTCTCGCCACTCTTCTGAATATCCATTAATATATGTAATGTCATTCAAATTGACATAAAAAGAAATCATATCAAATCCGGTTACCAGCTCACTCCACTTATTTCCAAGGCAACTATGCTCTCCAAAATTTTTTCTTACAAACGAGTCTATTGTATACAAGATTTCTGGATATTGCTTAACAACTGAATAATCAATCATATCATTTTCTGACGCTGCATAATAAAACGCTTCAATCTCTCCGTTATCATGACATAACTTGTTTCCTAAATTACTTGTAGAATCAATTTTAATTACCTTTTCATGTAACTGAAATGTCAATTTATCTACATCTATGTGAATACCTTCTCTTTTCAAGAAACGTACCAAAAAAGATTCTTCCCTTTTAAGTAACTCCTTAAGAGACATTAAGCCCATTGTTTCTAACAATTTTTTGTCTGGATATTTGCCTATCAATTTGCACTTAACAAACACTCCATCAAGGCTATGAACATCTGGATAAATATTATATCTTTCAAAAAAAGCTGACAGGAAATCCTGTTGATCACCAAATTCCGTCATCAACTGAATAATGCTAGTTTCTGACACCTTATATACCTGCGATATGCCTTTAAGTAATAATCCAGGATTCCAAAAATCAAGTTCTACTCTTCTCATTAAATATGCTCCTTATTTGCCTTTTGTATATCATCTGTGCATTATATATAATAACAACTTCAAATAATTATCAAAATCTATTGTATTTACTCATTAAACCTTCAATCTTTTCCCCATCAAGAAAAATCAAATTATTCTTCATTGGATATTCCGTTATACCTTCAATTATCTTTTCCACTGCATTTTGTGTAAACTTTCCGGAAATAGCAATAATAACTTTAGATACTCTTACCTTTGCTCTTGAATATACATCATAATATGGCATTGAAAATGAATCCTTCGCTTGTTGAATCAATTCGTTAATCTGCCCCTGTGCCCCACCAGAAACATCTCCATATTTTACCTGAACACCATAATACTCGTAATCATCAAACTCTGTTCGTCGTGCAAATGTAATATCCTTTCCAAATTCTTTGTTTCCATGATTGTATTTTACGTTTACAAACCCCAGTTTTCTAAGTAATGGAAGTAATATCTTAACAGTAAACTCATTTTCTTTTTCACAATTTTCTATTTTCTCAAATGGAGATCCTAGCGTAATATCAGTTGCCCCTTCTATTTCACCGTATACTTGCTCCATATCACTCAATAATTCGTCTATATCATCGACATATATTTTCGTACTATAAACTAAATGTATATAAGCCCCATCATCATCATAACTTTCCAGCAAAACATCTCCTACTTCTCTTGAACGTTCTTCGATAATCTCCTTTTTTGTCTCCATATATAATTTAAGACCTATTGAGCCATCCCAATATTTTCTGGTTATAAGTTCATCATAAATAACCTGAAATTCATTCCTACCAATTTTTATAAAACTCATAGGGACAGATACCGTTATCATTGACGAATCTTTTGACTCACATACCTCAATTTCTAAATCATCTGGTATGTCCTCAATCTGCAACTGCTTCAATACAGCCTTCGGAATAACTGCTCTTCCTTCTTCTTCAATAAATTCTTCTCCGTCTATAATCAAAGAACACATACCATCTTCAATATTAGAAAATAAAACTGAAGCCATCTCTTTACCTCCACTCTTACAAAAAGTTCAATTCAGACTCCATATATACTTTATGATGCCTACCACTCACTACTTAACAGCTTACCATACCTTTTCCATTTTATAAAGCTATCCCAAAAGAAAATACTATCCTGCATACCTTTATAAAAATTATTTTTCTTTCTGCTCAAAATCTTGATATTTCTTTCATTAATGGATATAATAACAGAAAAGAAGCGTATTATTACTATTTTGTTAATGGAGGTGTAATATGTCTAACTTATATCAGTACCTTACAGAAAACTATAAAGAAAATGAGCCTTTTTTTCTTTCTGATATACAGATTGAAGGAATGACGGGCAATAATATCCGTCAGCAGCTAAAAAAATTGACAGATGCTGAAAAGGTAAAACGTTTTGACAAAGGTATCTATTATCTTCCCAAGAAAAGTATTTTCAAATCTGGTTCAAAACCTACATTGGAAAAAGTTCTGGAATATAAATATCTGCGTGACAACGACAGACGGTGCGGTTACATCAGTGGATTATTATTTTTCAACCAAATGGGACTTACTACACAGGTTCCTATGCAATATGAAATCGTATCAAACAAGGCAACCAATGAATACCGGGAAACTTCTCTGGCAAAGTCCCGTATCATTATCAGAAAACCAAAAGTCCCTGTAACAGAAAAAAATTACATGGCTTTACAGTTTCTCGATATGTTAAAAGACGTGGATGTTTATTCAGAAATGTCTGGAACTGATTTGCAAAAACGTCTTTATCAGTATATGCGTGATGCTGGTTTGGAAATTTCTGATCTGGAATCTTATTTTTCATATTATCCCGATAAACTTTACAAAAATCTAATAGAAACGAGGGTGATCTATAATGGCATACTTGCATAACAATAAAGACCAGTTCCAGGATGCAATCGAACTGGCTTATGAACAGACCGGCATAATTGCACAGGCAATAGAAAAGGATTATTACGTCACCATGCTCCTTCGCCTGCTATCTGAAAAGATGCCTTACATCGTCTTCAAGGGTGGTACCTCTTTAAGCAAATGCCATAAAGTTATAAAGCGTTTCTCGGAAGATATAGATATTACAATAGATACCCAGATTTCACAGGGACAGAAGAAAAAAATAAAACAGGCAATCGTTTCTTCTGCAGATGAACTAGGTATGAATATTGAAAATCTTGATGAAACGAGAAGCCGTCGGGATTACAACCGCTACATTATCAGTTATGACTCCGTACTTCCTTTAGCCAGTGATGCTTTAAATCCTGCTGTATTATTAGAAACATCTTATACTGCGGTTTCTTTTCCAACAGTAATATTACCTGTTCACAGCTATATTGGTGATATGATGGATAAAGAAGCTCCTGATTCTATCGAAGAATTTATGTTGCTGCCATTCTCCATGAAAGTACAGGGCATCGACAGAACACTGGCTGATAAGGTTTTTGCCATCTGTGATTATTATTTACAAGGCAAAGTTCAGAAGCATTCCAGACACATATATGATATTTACAAACTTCTTCCGCTTGTTCCTCAAGATGAAACTTTCAAAAATCTTGTACATGAAGTAAGAAGTATCAGGGCACAATCTCCAATCTGTCCATCAGCTCTTCCAGATGTAAATGTTCCGCAATTACTTGAACAGATTATTGAAGAAAAAGCCTACAAGAACGATTATGATAATTTAACTACTCGGCTTTTAGAGGAACATCTCTCTTACGAGGTGGTAATCAATTCCTTAAAAGATATTGCCCACAGCGAAATCTTTAGATAACGCACTATCATAAAATATCCGTTCTAACAAATGCAAAGCCCTCTCCTTTTCATTTGAAGAGGGCTTTTACTTTTGTGTTTCTACATCACTCACAAGATGCTAAATCATTTTACTCGTCTCAGTCTAGGTTTATTCATTTCTTCCATAACTTCTTCATAGACTTTTTCTGTTACTCGGCTAATTAATTCTTTATGATAAGCATCCCATCCACCACAGTCTTTTATTCTTTTTAGCTGAGCTGCACCTCCTCCTAAACGCTTTCCGTTTTTTCCGTATACACATAAATTTTTTTGTGACATATAGTGCCACCTCCCTTAATTTTTATTTTCAGAACTACTTACATTCTGCTTCTTTATTATAGCATTTTTTATTTTTCATATCAGGGAATGAGTTTTTTAAAAAATCTCATGAAAACAATATTCCATATGTGTTAAGCAACTCTCTGTTTATATCATATATAAATTCCAAACTTGTTTGAACATCATAAAACAAATATAATTTTAGCAACAATTCATACAACTTTTTTTCAAGTTCTATTTTTTCAATATATCCCTTCGATAAACCTACTTCTCGAAAATATCCTCTACTTATTTTTTCCCTAATGAACATGTATTGACTTTGCTTTGAAAAATCTGGAATAGAATCCCCATTATTTTTTGCTTCTTCAAATTTATTTAAATAATCTTTCACTATACGAGAAGCTTTCCTTTTTTTATAAGAGGATTTACTAATAAATATTTCTCTAAAATAAACCTTTAGATCTTGTAAGCAAAGTGAATAGTTATCCCTCATTCCATATATATTCATAATATCAATAAATTTTCTTACTACTTCTATTTTTTTGTTATATTGGTCTACTTTGTATCCTTCTGTAATAATATTTTGAACTTTTTTAATGTCTTCTTCTTTTATAAAAACTTTAGGTGCTTTCCATTTTTGAGGAACCGTTCCAAATAGTGAGGAATTTTCATCCATTTCTTGTTTTAGAATTTGTTTAATTTCATATTCTTCATAAAATTTACTACGATGAGTAACATACATTGAAAAACAGCTTGTAACTCCTTCTGCATTAAGTTGAATATTATTTGCTTCTTTTTCTGTTATCCACTTACTCTTTTGTCTTTCCAATTGTTTATTTATCAATATATTTAATTCTTTTATTTTGTCTGATATTTTTTTAATTGCTACTTTATCTTCTATATTACAGTTACGAATTATTTTATACACCATAAACTGTAAAATTACATTTGCAACATAATCTATGTATTCTTTTATATATTGCTCATTGTCTATTTGCAATCCCAGCATTTTAAATAATGCTCTTTCTCGATAATATAGCTCAAGAATGTTTTCATTCATCTGTAATAAATCCTCTAAAATTTTCTTTTCACTCTCTGGAGAAAATCTGATTATATAACGAGATTGTATTATTTCATTTGATAAATCAATTGGAGAATACCCATCAAATTCTGCTTTAAACATTTCGTTATTCAAAATATCATCATTTCTGTATACAAAATTCATATAGCATCTATCAACATCTGTTTTCTTCATATTTGCCATAATTTGGCGTTCAGGTAATGATGTCATTATGAAATTTAAAAGAGTAAGTTGTTCTTCTTTAACCATATAATCAAATGGGAAATTAGAAAACACAGATTTTGTTTCATGAATTTTGCTTACTAAGTTTCGTACTCGTTTTTCCTCACTTTCATTATCTCGTATTCCATATTTGTCTATATATTCTCTTATTATATTATTCATCTTTACCATCTCCTATCCAAGTTATTATATTAATAGTTTTCCTACATGATAGCCTCTGTATTTTATCTTTCATTATATCTATCATAGATATTCTTTTCAACAAAAATGGCCCTGCCACATGTGTAGCAAGACCACTTTTGTCACATACTATTTCTTCTTCCTCTCCATATCATCCGCCATAGTTTTCTGCTGTGTCTGTTTCTTCCCTTGTTTTGCAACTTTCTTCTGATTGAGCCGGAGCCTGGCAAGTACGGATTCTCTTGGTTTATCTTTATCTTTTTTCTTACGAACATTGTTCATCAGTCCATCAATCATATTGTAATTGGCTTCTTCTGCCATCTCCGCACTGCGAAGATATTCTCCATTGTCCATGACCTTCTGCCAGTTTGCCAGCTCTGGTTTCTTTTTCTGCTGTTCTGGTGACTGCTGTATCTGATTAGACTGCATTTGCGATTGCACCTGCTGTTGTCTTTGCTGTTCCTGTTCTTTTGCTGCCTGTTGCTGCATGAAGTTCTGGATGTTCCGTCTGGCTTCTTCATCAAAGCCATTGTAACAGTCATTCATGACTACGGCACCTTCCTCACTGAGAATCACATAGGCTGCTCTTGTTCCATACTCCTCATGCTCCATCAGAAACCATTTCTTCTCGTTCATCAGGATGTAATCCTGTGCAAGCCATGTCCCTTTCTTTCCTTCGATTTCATATCCGGTCGTATCAATGGAAAGTCTGGTATCGGAAGAACTTTTGATTGCGAGAAATTCCGGAATGATGATAAAACCATCTTTGTTGACATAGTAAGCTGTGGTTTTTCCATCATCGGTAATGACGATCACATCACTGCAACCGATGGAATGACCTTTGAAGTTCTTCGGTCGTTGCTTCTGCAAGCGTGTTTTAATGTCAGCCGGAGTTTCCCCCGGCTGGATTCTTCCAATATACACCTGCTGATAGTTTTCTATCTGGACTGTTCTTCCTTCGCTTTTCAGTTTCTCGTAAGAACGGAAACGGACATCCCGGTACTCTGGGGTATCTTTTACTTGATATACCGCACACTGACTTGTACTCATTCTTCTTCCTCCTCTTCCAGTTCCATTTTATATTCTTCCAGATCCATAAGAAAAACCTCATAGCCTTCATCACTCATGCAGAACAATTTTCTTATGGTATTGCAGACAAGCCCGATCATCTCTGCATCGCCTTTCAGAAAAGGAATGATATGGTCGATTGCCTCCATCGTGTCATCTCTGTTTCCTTTATCAAACATTGCGGTTACTAAACATTCATCCGCATCAAAGTTCATCGCCAGATCCATCATAATTCCACTTCTCCCTTCTTATGTGTCTTGGATTTCTCTGTTGTCTTATTCTGCTCCTGTGCTTTTGCCCTTGCCTGAAAATCTTTTAAAGACTGCAGCACAGATTTCTTCACTTCACCTTTTGCTCTGCTTGCAGGTTCCGCCTTTTGTGGCTGGCTCTGACTTACAGATACCGGTTCCTGCTCTGACCTTCTGTCTGCCGAAACCGCAGAAGGTTTCTGTTCACTTCCTATTGCTGTTTCTGCCGCATGTTCCGTTTCCTGCACCCTTCCATGCTTTTCATCCAGATACTTTTCCATGTCTGTGATTGCTTTCTGCACCAGAGGGCTTTCTTTATAGTGTGGAATCATATCTATCAGATCACGCCGTATCCGGTCTGCACTCATCAACTCATATTCCCCGGAATAATCTTCATCACCATCTTGCAGATCAAATCCGATTCCTTTGATTCCATGCATCCGTTCCGCTGGGATACTCTCATATATTTTAATGGCTTCTTCTAAAGTGAGGTTGTTATGGTACTCTCCCATGACCGGAAACTCCATGCACTCTGCGACATAAAAACTGATTGTGGCTTCTGGCTGTTCCTGCTCCGGCTGTTTGTCAAAGATAGAAAATCGCTCTGTATCTTCCAGACGGGAAAGTAAAGAACGGGCAGTTATAACATCGCTGTCTATATCGGATTCCTCGGATACCTCAAGCAGCCAGTCCTTGATAGTTTCTGTTTTCTTATTCAAAATATCCTCCGTGAGTTTTTCCACCTGTTCTTCTCTATTTTCAACTGTATCGTTATACTCATAGGTATCAACGTCATAACTAAAATTATCCAGGTCCGCAGCGAGCTTTTTAATCTCCTGCTGGTCAAGATACTTTTCAGATTCTTTTATATACTCTGCCAGAGTGATTCGCTCCTCTGCAATCGGGTTAATGTCCACCCGGATTCCTGCCATCGCTATGCCGGATTCATTTAAGGCATTGAAAAAGCTATCTTCTCGAATATCACCTTTATAAGAAAGAACCACATCAAGGTCAGAATCTTCCCGGTAAAGGTCTTGTCTGCTTCTGGAACCATACACTCTTGCAGCGAGCAGCTCTACCTCCTGTTCCATTCCCATATCTTCTAATACTGCCTGTGCATGATACAGGACACCTCTTTCTACTTCTGCCCTGCTCAGACTATTTAATGCCAGTTCATTTCTTCCAATCTCAGAAGTCGCACGAAGTTCCCCCTCCTGCAATAAATCTTTAGAGTGCTGGATCGTCATTTCTTCAAATTCTTTATAATCCACTTTGACACATTCCATGTCATCCATTCTTTCACTTTTAAGGATTTCATAAGCAGCTTCCTGAATGGATGCGTCTGGATTATCGTAATCATCACCCTGGATTTCATGCAGATCAGAGTCATAAAAAATAAACGAATATCCTTCTTCTGTTGCCTGTATGGTCAGATACCCTTTACTCCTGGTAAACTGCATTGCGATTCCTTCATAGGTTTGCATTGCTTCTTCCCTGCGAAATCCTTCAAAAATACTTGCCGGGCAATTCTTTTCTAATTGTATCCGCTGCATCTGTTCTTCCTGAACTTCTTCCACATCTGCCATCAGTTCTTCATAATCCACTACTTTTGCATCTTCCAGTGAGTACCCTTTATCTTCTAAAATATCACTGGCAGCTTCATCTACATAGATTGTCGGATTGTCATAGATTCCTCCATCATCCTCCTGATAATCTTCATTGTAAAATGTATAATCATAGCCATCTTCTGCGGTCTGGATTGTAAAGTATTGTTTTCCAATCTGATATGCAATCTGTACCTCATTCCAGTCCAGCATGTTTTCCATTTTATTTACCGCTTCATATATTTCCGGATTCAGCCACCCTCCGATCTGTTCATACGCATGGGTAAGCCGATCTATTCCGTTTTCACATCGGATAAAATCCATGCTTTCCTGCATCGTTTCCGTATTCTGAATACCAAGCACTTTTTCCTGATGGTTGGGCAAACGTAAATACTCCTGCATCGCTTCATCCAGTGATTCATACCGGTTTACTTTTACTACACCTTCTGCATTTACATCTTCCATCACATAAAAATTATCAACGTAATGGATCTCTGGCATTTTTAACTTTATGCCTTCCGGCAGCTTCACCTCACTGACTGCATAGAAATTAAACCGGACATCCGTTCCAGATTCATTTTTTCCTGCTATCGTTTCTTCCCAGGTATCTTTCTGTACTGCCTGTATTTCTTCGATTGTAAGTGTCTGTCCACTCCGCAGGGTTACAACAGAATCTTTCGGAAATTCCGTCAAGTCATAAAGTGTTGTTCCATTTTCCTGCAAATATTCTGAAACTGCTTCCAATGCTCCTGCGTCAAACCCGTTCCATAAGTCCTCCGCTACAAGCTGTCCATTTTCTGCTACGATAATGCCTGCCACATCGGAGCCAAATTCATCATGTTCCATTAAGAAAAACTTCTCCCCGACATATTCCTTTTCCTCAACCGTATGCCATGTCCCGTTATGTCCTTCTGCTTCATATCCTCTTGTCTCTGCTGTGATCGTCACTTCGTTTTCTCCTATCGCCTGTTCTATCCTCTGCATCCGGATCTCAGCTCTTGCCATGTCGATAAACCCATCTAAAACTGCCGGGTGGCTTTCGATCACATAATCCAGGTTCAGATTTCTGCCCCGGCTGATATTTTCCGGGACTTCGATATGCTCCGCCCAGTCTTTATTCTGTCTGGAAAATCTTCCATCATGGGAAAGTTCCCGGATGGTATTTGCCATAACAAAGTTCATACGTTCTTCCCCAAAGCGTTCCACGACTTCTTTTGCCGCATCCTGCTTTAAGTGCAGCCCGTCAAAATTCTCCCGGATGGCTTCTTCGATTGCTTTCTTACAGTCCAGGTTTAACTTTCTGGAATCCAGATAAGCATCCACATCCCGTTCTCCCATTGCCTGTTCCAATGTTCCTTTATAAACTGACGGATATGCCCTAACGGAATTATGTTCCAGCATGTTCATTCTCTGCTGGACAAACTCCGGAAGTTCCTGAAATCCAAAAGAATCTACATAATAGGCTGTGATCTCTGCACCCCTGTTTATCACAATCACATCACTTACCGATAAAGAATGACCACGGAAATCTTCCGGTCGGTCAATGTTAAAGCGTTCAAAAATATTGTCTAATGTGATCGTTGGCATCCACGGTGCTGCATAAACCATCCGGTAATCCTTTCCGTCAATGGTATAGCCCAGACTCTTTGCGGATTCCATTCCCATAAACTGATAGGTATGCTCATCTCCGCTATCCATCTGATAAATGGCAAACCTTCCGCTTTCTCCACGCAGAAGAAGTGTCTCATCAATCTTTTCTGCACTCTGCTGTTCCAGTGCTTCCTGTTTTGTGGCAGAGGCTTCTCTTTCTTTCTGGACTTCCCATTCTGTTTCTGTGATTCCAAAGATACCGTCATATCCAAGGATCTCACTTTCCGTCTCCACAAGCATCTGTTCTGCCCGTTGTGGATTCTCTGGATTTCCGTGTAAGATATAAATTTCTGCCCCTCCACGGTACAGTTCATATGCCCGGTCTTTCGTAAGCGGGAGCATATGGTCTAACTGGATTCCTGCCTCGTGCATTTCGGTAAAACCGATCATGCCATCCGGAAAATTGTCGATCTGTGCCTGTGTTTCATTCATAAGGCTTCTCGTATATTCACTTCCCGGCCTGCGGATTGCGGTCATCATACGGTTCACCAGTCCAAGCACTTCGTCTTTGTCATCCATCTTATATGCAAAATTCACAATAAGATTTCTCTGGGAATCTGTGAAATTTCCTGTATTGGCAGCTTCTGCCGTTTCAATCAGACGGTGGGCATACTGCATGGCTGTTTCTTCTTCAATTTCCGGTTCTTTCACTGGGAAGTTCGCCCTTGCTGCCTGGATCACTTCATACACCAGCTTTGAACCGGCTTCATCGTAAGATTCCCTCATATCCCATACCAGGTCATTCAGTCTTTCCACCTGTCCGGGGAAGGTTTCTGCATATTCATTTACAAATGCCTTTTCTTCTTCTGAAAAAATATTTCTTGGAAACTCTGCTTTTTGCACCAACATCTCTGCCTGCTCTTTCGGAGAAAGGTCAGAAAAATAAGTAACGCCTGTGTCCGCATCATATTCCACATCATAAAAATCAATCGGATAATTTTCTCCGTGTCCACTGCTGTCATAGAGTGGTGTGACGGCAGCACCTTTTTCTTCCAGAAAACTTTCCAGTGGTTTCTCATTTTCCTCTATCTCACCACTTTCCAGAAGGCGGACGTATTCACCCACATACTGCTCTAATTGTTCCCTGCTCATGTTTTCGATCAGATCATAAGTAAACTCGGAACCCATACTGCCTGAAAGATGCAGAATTAAATCTTCCTTATGAAAAGTATCCCGAACTGGTCTTTCCATTTCCAGCTCGTGCATCTGTGTCTCGATATTCTCAATGACTTCCGCAGACGTTTTCCGGATGGTATCCATAGATGCCCGGAGTGCTTTCATATCCTTGCTTTCACACCAGCTGGCGATATAGGTAAAAGAGTATTCGGAAGTATCCAGACCAAAGTGGTTGCAGACAATATAGGCAATACTTTCTGCTTCTACTTCTTTGGTTGTCCGGTCTTTTAAAATCCCTTCCGCATCCATTACTTCCCGGTCATGCAGCAATGCGTGGCTTACTTCATGGACTCCGGTTTTCATGGTCTGGAGATTACTCATATTTTCCTGAATTGCGATATACTTTTCCGTCTGATGATAATAGCCTTTTGTTTCCCCTTCTATCTCCATTATGCGGATTGGAACAGGGGAAATGTTCTGCAATGCTTCCATGAACGTGTCATAAAACTGTACACTCCCGGTAAGTTCCGGTACTTCCAGTTCTGCAATCGGCTCTCCCTCTGTCTGGCTGACATCAAATACCGTTGTCACACGGAACCTTGGAATGACCATCTCCACGATCTCGGTTTCCGGCTGACCGTCATCCCCGATCACTGGCTCTTTTGTTACAGGGTCAATCTTTTCAATCTCCTGTTTCTCACGGATGGGTGCCGGTGCGATGATCTGGATTCCTTTTTCCCCTCTCTTTACATGGCGGTTAAACTTCTTCTGCCACGCCTGATACCCTGCCACCAGAGTAGCCTCCGGTTTCTGCATGGTGATCAGAAGGGTGTTATTAAAACTGTAATTATGGAACTTGGACATGGTATTCAAATATTCCGTATACCGTTCCGAAGTAAAAATCTCCTTTACGCCCTGTTCCAGCCGTTCCGATATTTCCTTTAACTGTTTCTCTATATTATTTGCCATATAAAAAATCCTCCTTTTGGATTTCTCCCGCCAGAAAATATCCTGACGGGAAACTTTTTATAACTCCTGTTCGTGTTTCTTCTTTGCTGATTTCTGCATAGTCGGCTGCTGTGGTGCATTTTGCTGTGCTTTTTCCTGTTTCAGACGGTCTACAATGGAAGGCTTATGGGGTTTATCTGCGATTTCCGGCAGTTCCCGTTTCTCCACAGATTCTCTTTTATTGCTTTCCGAACTCGCTTCCCTGCCAATATCCTCATCTGCCATGATGGTTTCATTTCCCTTCTCATCCATATTTAACAGGGCATTTAATTCGGACAGCCGCTCCATCTTTTCATTCAGCTCTGCTTCTTTTGGAAACGGCTTCTTTACTTCTTCCTGTGCCGTCGCAAGCTGCTGTTGTACCGTTTCCAGTTTCTGTTCACTCTCTGCCAGCTTTTTCTCGATAGAAGAAAAAGC
The DNA here is from genome assembly GCF_054657695.1 of Blautia stercoris. NCBI lineage: Bacteria > Bacillati > Bacillota > Clostridia > Lachnospirales > Lachnospiraceae > Blautia > Blautia stercoris. The sequence continues at coordinate 208,766 of NZ_BAAHYF010000003.1, read as the reverse complement.
ATTGTGAATACGCTGGATATTTCCTGCCGGGTCTTTTCCAATCTCCAACTTGTAAGAACATTTTCCTTTGACTGTCAGTTCAAACGTATGGGTAAACGCATTAAAGGTTGCAGATAAACGAAATCCATGATATTCCCCGACTTTACCGCCGGTACTGACTGTCTTTAATCCTGCACAGGCTGCAAGCAAGGCTTCCCCAGCCTCCTTTTTATCTGCATAATTGACATTCCCTACGTTCATAACAAAGGCGTCATTATCCTGTAAATCCACGCTTTTTATGACCTGCAAGTCTGCCTGCATCCCGGCAATCCGTTCCTTCAATGCACTGATCTGTACTGGGAAATTCTTTGCAATATCGGATTCCAAGCGGTAGATCTGACTGGTATGGTTCGCCTTTAAGAGCTTTAATTTACTGACCTGCACATCCAGATCCATCTTTTCCTTGATATACGGATTTCCTGTGGCAAGTGCTTTAATCTCGGCATAGGAAAGTGCCGTATCATCCACATCCTCACAGGCCCTGACTGGGGATTTACTGGTCATGATCTGGCTGATGAACTTCTGCTTGTTCTCTAAAATCTGCCACATGTACGCATCAAATGTATTTTCCGTAACGTACCGGAAAATCTTTACCTTCTCGTTCTGGTTTCCCTGTCGTAAGATTCGACCTTCCTGCTGTTCCAGATTGGACGGCTTCCACGGACAGTCCAGATGGTGTAAGGCAATCAAGCGGTCCTGCACATTGGTACCGGCACCAAGTTTCGGAGTGGAACCCATCAGGATTCTCACCTGCCCGGCTCTTACCTTTGCAAAAAGGTCTGCTTTTTTTGCTTCCGTGTTATATTCATGGATAAAAGCAACCTCCTCTTTCGGGACTCCTCTGGCAACCAGCTTCTCCCGTACATCATCGTACACATTGAAACTGCCATCCCCTTTCGGTGTGGACAGGTCACAGAATATCAGCTGTGTTGTCCGGTCTGCTTTTCCTTCCTCCCATACCTGATACGCATTTTTTACGCAGGTATTGACCTTGCTTGTTTCATCGTCCGGAAGAAGTTCATTTAATAGTCTCTGGTCAAGGGCACATTTTCTTCCATCGTTCGTGATTTTCAACATGTTATCCTCGGTTGGATTCACTAAGCCTGCCCTTACGCTCTCTGCACGTTCCGAAAATGCCCCGACCATTTCCTGCTGTTCCTCGCTTGGTTTTAAGACTTCATTGATAAACTCTGCTTCCGGTACAGGAAGGTTCAGCATATCCGATGTCTGGATGTCCGCAGCTTCCTTAAATATGGAGATCAGCTCCGGAAGATTAAAAAAACGGGCAAACCGTGTTTTCGCACGATAGCCCGTTCCTTCCGGTGATAACTCAATGGCTCTTGAATTATAGGTACATTATGGAAATTTAATTGATTTCTCCAACGAACTTGTAGAAAATCCTGATATTCTGGACTTTCTCTCCGTCGATGGTCTGAGGTTCAGATACCTCAATCTTTTCGATAAGACGATTTACTATGGCTGTGGTCAGCTCTTTGATCTCTGCACATTCCACCATTTCATTGGCAAGCTGTTCCGCTTTGCAGGTGCTGTCCTTCAGATTGTCAGCCGTAGTTTTCAGTTTTTCAATTTCTTCGGTTGTTTCTTTCTTTTCCTGTTCAAAATGAGTGGACAACATCCGGAACTGCTGTTCTGACACAAGCTGCTTTGTAAAATCCTCATACAGCTTGATGAACTGTCTGTCCGATTCGAGGAGCTTTTTCTCCAGTTTCTCCAGCTTTTTCTGGATATTTTCCCGGTTATTCGCCGCTGTCGTATCCATCTGCCCCAATACCTTCCGCATGAATTTCTCCCTGTTTTTTATGACCCTTTTTGCATGGGTCTGGATGTCCGCAAGTACAAGTTCCTCCAGATCGTCCGCATTGATGCGGTGCTGGCTGCAGAACCCGGTTCCCCTCACACGGTAAATGCGGCACTGGTAAAAAGTCCGTTCAATGACTGGCTTCTCCTTATTCCTGCCATCGGTATGCACCATCAGGGTACTTCCGCAGTCGGCACATTTTAAAATGCCCCGGAACTTATTCTCATACCCGGAAGTACAGGGCTTGACTTTCGTATGACGGTCAAGGATTTCCTGCACCGTATCCCATGTGTGTTCATCAACAAGTGCATCATGGTCACTGGGAATAATGGTACGCTCACTCATGGGGATATACCCCCTTGTTTCCTGCTTGAAATGCTTCTTATCATATTTCTGCACCCAGAAATAGCCTTTGTAAAGCGGGTTTCGTAAAATCCGGATGATGGTCTCCTGTTTCCAGTTATAGGCATCATCTTCTTTTACCAGAAACTTTCCGAAGTATTCCGGCTTATAATATGCCGGCTTTGGGATTTTCTGTTCATAAAGGATTTTCCCGATTTTATTGTTTCCCATTCCCTGAAGTGCAAGCTGGAAAATATAACGGACGGTTGGTGCGGTTTCCTCATCGGCAATCAGGTGGTTTTTGTCCTCCGGGTCTTTCTGATACCCGAATGGTGCGTGTGTTCCCATGAATTTTCCCTGGCTTGCCCGGATGTATTTACCTGACTTCACCTTTTTGGAAACATCCCTTGAATAAAACTCATTAAGAATGTTCTTAAACGGGGTAATATCCATCTCCCCGCTGTTTGCAGAATCCACACCGTCATTGACGGCGATATACCGTACCTGATGTTTTGGGAAAAATACCTCGATATAAGCGCCACTCTCCAGATAGTTCCTACCTAGCCTTGAAAGATCTTTCGTGATCACACAGGTAACTTTTCCTGCTTCAATGTCCGCTATCATCTGCTGAAAGGACGGACGGTTGAAATTCGTACCGGAATAACCATCGTCTACATAAAACTGATAATTATAAATCCCCAGTTCCTCTGCTTTTCTTGTCAGGATCGCTTTCTGGCTCTGGATGCTCATGCTCTCGCCCACGTTGCCGTCATCCAATGATAATCTTGCATAAAGTGCTGTCCATGTTTCTCTGATTTCTGTTGTCTGCATATTGACCTCCTGTGGTTTCTTCAATATCCAGTGACAGAAATACGCTGTCTTTATTATAGCGATTCCTGCCACCTCCTGCAACTGCTGATTTTATTTTTCCGGTGAAATCTGCATCTTTTCTCATCCCACCTTTTTCTGATTTTCCAGCTTCTCCTTTACATTCTGTTTCGCCGCTTCTTCACTAACGGCAGTCAGTACCTTTTCCATGCTCTCCTTGCCGGAATAAACATGTTCCACCACATAGCGGATCGGTTCTCTCCGGCGGTTCCCTGCTTTTCTCTGCATAAAATCCCTCCATAAATACCAATGCTGGCAGAGGATTATCCCTGCCAGCACACCAAATGTCAAACTATTGTTTCTGTTTTTCGTAGTCCTGCAATCTTTACTCATTGCAATCTCCTTTCTGCCTGCCGGGGGACATCCCGGCAGATTTTCCTTAACGATGTATAAATCTAAAGTCCCATTTCCTGACGTTTCTTCTTTTGCTCCTGCCCCCTGTCCATCTTTTCATGCTGTCGGCTCTGGGACTGGTCTTTGTTCTTCTGCTCCCGCTCATCTATCTTCCGGTTATGACGAAGCAACTCCACATAGGCAAGATTGACGGTACTCCTGCCGTAACGTCTGGACTGTTTCTCGTATTCCTGTGTCAGCTCTTTGATCTGTGCTTCCCACTTTTTCGGTGTGAATTTTTCTCCTTCCCGAAGAAGTTCATAGACCGGAATACGGAGTTCTTTCGCCGTTTCCAGTTCTTTCTTATGCTGGCTGTGATAAACTGCCTGTGCGATTCCTTTCTTCTGCAGATATTCATTACGGATGGGAATGTATGGAGCATAGGCGGCATAAGCCTCTGACAGTTCCTTTAACCGCCGGATTTCCCTTCCATCTCTGTTGCAGATTTCCTCTGCTTCTTTCTTGGAAGCTTCTTGCTGTACTGCAAAGGTTTCCAGTGCTTCAAAGCTGTCAATGCCTTTTTCTTCCACGAACCTCCGCACGTTTTCAATATCCATCAGTGCTGCACGATTACTTACCTTTTTTAAATTCGGTGCCTGTATCAGCGGCAGATGAAGCCTTCCAAATGCTGCAAGAATACATTCCAGCATTTCCAGAACCTCATTTTTCATCGCTGCAAATACGCTGACTTCCTTTGTACCGGAAGTTTCTTTCTGTATCGAACCAACTGCCGTCTGTTCTGCTTCACCTTCCTGTGCCGCAGGGATGTCTCCTGCCATTTTTCCTGCTTTCTTTTCTGCGGCATTCTTTGCAGCTTCCGCAGCTTTTTCCTGTTCCCATTTCTCCAAATTTTTCACACTGTTCCATGCAATATCATAGAACATCCTTGCCCTTTGCAGCGTCTGGTTATGCTCCATGATTGCCCGGTTCGCATCCCCTTTTTCGGTACGGATGCCTTTCCTCTCCAATGCACTGGCAATCGGACCTAAGTGCCTGGTCGGCTCCTGCTCCAGTCCCAGCTCTTTAAAAGAACGGTGTTCCCAGTACTCCGGCAGTCCGATCCGGTCATTCACCACATTGATGGTGTCCGTCAAATCCTTTCTCCATTTCCGGGAATTACCTTTTTCATTCCAGTCATTCACATCTACCGCCCTGCTCTTAAATCCCCGTCCGGACTTATTGCGGATTTTATTGCCGTCTTTATCAAGGATATATTCCTTTCTCTGCTTGGCTCCCCACTTCCCGTTTTCTTCCACCGGGCGCAGGGTGAGCATAAGATGGAAATGCAGGTTATGGATGCCATTTTGATTAACAGAATCATGGATTGCCCAGTCCGCACACATCCCTTTGGAAACAAAATTCCGCTGCACATAATCCCGCACCGTTTCTTCTGCCAGCTCATAGCTCCAGTCATTTGGAAGTGCTGCTTTCAGTGTCCGGCAAAGCTGGGCATTTTTCTGTTTCTCATTCAGCTCCACAGAGTTCCACAGCACTGCCCTGTCCAGCCATTCCTCCGGTGCATATTCCGGGAGATTGATTTCACAATGCACCAAATCTTCATGGTATTTCGGGCGATACGTTTTCCCGTCATACTCGCTGACAAGAACACTCCTGCTGATGTAAGAAGCTGCATCTACCGCCGACTGCCCTTTGCTCCGCTTTACAATGCTGAACCTTGTGCTGGCATATTTCGTGCGCATACTCACAAAGTTCCTCCCTTACCGTAAAATAGAGGGCTGCAAGAAAAGCCTTTGCAGATGGACGAAAGCCGGGTGTGTTTTCCGGGTTACGGGCAGATGCAAAGGATACAAGGGGGTAGGAAGCGCAGCGGACGGAGGGGAAAGGTTATTTCCCCTCTTGACTGGTGCAAGGCAGGCAACGCCCACCGCAGGTGCCCTCGGAGAGCGCACAAGACCATACGGAGTGTGGTCTATCTGTGCGCACCCCATAACTGGGGTGAACCCATACTCCCGGAGATACTGCTTACACTCCCTGCGAAAAACTGCCACCCGCAAAATCTTTTGAATTGGCGTATCCGCCGCTGTTTTCTTTTGTCTTCGTTTCATCGGCGTGACCGCCGTTTCTGTCTTTTTCATCTTCCATCTCATCCGCATTTTTCTCCATCCTTTTTACGTTTTCCACCGCCTGCCTGCACTCTGCCGAAGCAAGAGCCGCTGACAAGATCACATTCAGTTCTTTTTCTTCATACTGATAACATTCCGGGAAATACTTTGCAACAATGCCGCCCATCAGATATTTATGATGGTTCTGTGCTTTCCTGCGTTTCTCATTCTCCTTTTTGCGCTCTGCCTCATATCTTGCCTTTGCCTGTTCCAGATTTTTCAGTGCCTTATCCATTGCAGCACTGGTTTCATTCCTGTTTTTTATCATGTGTTTATACTCCTTTTCTCATTTTTCTGTTTGATTTTTTATTTTATGGCATAAAAAAACAGCCTGAACCTTTTCCATGTCCATAGCCGCTCTCCTGCCATTTGGTTTTCTATTTTTCTTAATTTCCGTATTTTCACGGACAGCTTTCTTCCTGACACAGAGCTGTCACCTCTGTGTGCGGTTCTTTCATAAATTTCCCGCATTTTTATGGCGGTTCATTTCCTGCATCCTCTGCCTTGCCCATTGGCTGTGCTCCTCGTTTACCTTTCTCGGTTTCCGAAGATTGATGAGGTGTTTTTCACAGGAATAGGTTTTACTCACTTCGGTCTGCTCTACCACCTGGTAATGCTCCGGATAAGCTGCAGCCAGTGCATCCAGTTTTCGCATCATCTGCGGGCTGGCTGTATAAATACTGGCTTCCTGTTCATCATTATTAAAATTGATAATCGTTTCCTGCTCATACTTTGTCAGTTTCATCTGCTTTTTTCTCCTTTCCGGCTCCCGCCTGTTTTGCTTTATTTGTATGCTGTTCCATCCACAAAGCCAGCTTCTGCTTTGTGACAAGTTTCCGCCCTCCCACCTGCAAGGTTGGAAAATCCGGACGGTTTAATAGCTGATACGCTCCTGCCTTTGAAATAGAAAGGGCCGATGCCAGCAGTTTTGCATCCAGCACGTCCGGCAGCGTTTCAAATAATTCTTTCCCCACAAAAATCACCCCCTGTCCGGAAATGGGTAAAAGAAAGCAGCTATCGTAAGGATAGCCGCCGATGGGATGGATGGATTAGAATGTTTCCAGATATTTTTGATATTCTTCCGAGATAAAATCCTCATAACAGTCTGCAATATGGCGGATTCTTTTCAGCACCGCACCGTGTGTCTTATAGCCTACAGCTTCCGCAATCTCCTGTAACCTATGCCCCTTCATTTTCATTTCCAGAATCTTTTTATCACGTTCGGAAAGCCCTGCAGCAAACTCCGCAATCTGAAGCTCTGACAACACCGAATTTTCAAACGCACTCCTTGTATCCGGAATATCAAAGTCTATGCTATTTTCTTCTGCATCCTCTGCAAGCTGCTCTATGGATACCGCCTTTTTCCTGGAACGGCTGTGTTCCCACGAACGCATGAAGTCCAGTTTTACCTGACTTCCCCTTTTATCGAAGTCCTCAATGGTTCGGTTGTTCCAGATTTCATCGATCATAGGCTGCCAGTTCTGTTCCTGTATAATTTCCGGCACGAGGGTACCGATCAGGTTGCCAAACTGCTGATAAGTAAGCCACGGAAGTTCCGTTCCCTCCGGCACGTTGTAAAGCTGCTGGAAAGAAAATCCGCTGACCTCAAATTTGTCACGCAGGAGCGGAAGCATAGAGTAAGAGAGCCGCCACAACGGAAAGTCCCCGGAATACTGCGCCGCACTGCCGGGTATCTCCCGGTAGCCGCCTTTTTGATATGGAACTTCAAAATACTGCCATGCGCTCCATGCCACACAATCCCATACCAGTTCCAGAAATGTATCATTGTTTATCATACTGTCATATTTATCCGTCCGCAGCACCTCATAAGGGCAGCGTGGGAAGTTCAGATAAACGGGACGTTTGCTGACAAACTCCTGCGGCAGACTATAAAATAATGTCAGCCATGCTTTGCCGCTGTTCTTTGGAATTTTTATCACCTGTCCCTGCTTCATTTCAATGATTTCTCCATTGTCATTCTGCTTCTGTTCTTTTACATCTTTCATCCAAAATCACCCCCCTACTGATACATGGCAGAAGTCCCATTAAAATGTTCCAATATTTTTGAATATTTTTGAAAAAGTTTTTTCTCTTTTAAATTTCACAATCTGTCCGTTATTTTCTAATATTTTTCTTCTGCTGTCCATCTGTTTTCAGCGGACATAAAAACAGGCGGTACCCAATCTGTTTGAATACTGCCTGTCACTATAATCTTTTTGTATATCCTATGCGTTTTCCCGCAGCCACCGATTGATGATATACTGCCAGTCCATTCCATCCTGCATGACACGCAGAACTGTAACTGTTTTCACTGCTTCATCCACAGTATAAAACAGCAGATAGGATTCACACGGTTTCATGTAAATATCATAACCACGATACCGGAAGCCTGTTGTATTATACCCGGTCGGAAATGTATCAAGTGCAAGAACCGCTTTTTTAATCTTTTTGGAAAAGTTTTCTGCATATTCCCGGTACTTAAATTGCTGAAGGATATATTTCTTTTTTTCTTTCACATCCAGCTTGCCGCTCTGGGCAATGACAACTTTGTATTTTTTGTTTTCCATCCGTACCCCTTATACTGCATCAATTTCTGCCCATGCTTCTTCCACTGTCTGCACTCTGCCATTTTCCATATCGTCAATGGCTTCATCCAGCTTTGACAGAAGGACATCCATTGCATCGTTGATCGTATAAGTTGTTTCACGGGATTTCGTTGCCTGTGCCAATGCCATAACCATCACCCTTTCTTAAAATAGCACTCATGTTTCTGTCTTTATCATACCACGAACCATCAGAAATATCTATCATTTTTTGACAGTCACACAACACTGGATCTGATTTAATTATTCACACATTTTTTCATTAAACTTATAACCAACTCCCCACACAGTCTGAATATAGACCGGATGACTCGGATCATCCTCTATTTTTTCCCGAATATGGCTGATATGGCTCATCACAATGTTGTAATCACCGGAATACGGTTCCTGCCAGACCATATCATAAATCTGTTCTTTACTGAATACCCTGCCGGGATTTTGAGCGAGAAGCTGGAGGATTTCAAACTCTGTATAAGTCAAGGCAATTTTATCATTATTCCGCATAACCTCTCGTCGCTCTAAGTCAAGCATTATTCCCTTGTGTTGTAAGTTCGATTTTAGATTCATTTTTTGAAATATAAATTTTTCTCTACCAGCATCCAAAATGGAAATAACAGATTCTATTAAATTTTCTTCATCTCCATCAAAAGATAGCAATAAAATTTTTCCTATACAGCTCACCTCATATTATTTCATGCTATAAAACACTATAACTTTACATTCACTTAAACCAAATGATACAATTTCCCCTCATGGATTTTAAGTACCACATCTGCAGCATCAGCTATTTTTTTGCTATGTGTTACGACAATTACACTTTTTCCCATTTCATGCGCACTTTTCATCAATATCTTAATAATTTCGTCTGCAATTTCTTCATCCAGATTTCCTGTAGGTTCATCTGCAAGCAATACCTTCGCAGGACTTGCTAATGCTCTTGCAATAGCCACTCGCTGCTGCTGTCCTCCTGATAACTGTAAGACCTGCCGTTTCCAGTCTTCCCTCGGTATTCCAACCGCTTCCAAAATTTTCTCTATGTCTTTCTTTCCACCCAGCATCACATTTTCTTCTGGAGTCAAATAATCTATCAGATTATAATTCTGAAAAACCAATGACATATTTTTCTTTCGATAGTTGTGTAGTCCTTTTTTTCTTATATTTACCCCTTCATAATAAATTCCCCCATCCGTCGGAGAATCCAAACCTGCCAAAAGCGATAAAAAAGTTGTCTTACCGGAACCACTTGGTCCCAAAATGGCATACATTTTTCCTATCTCAAAGCCATATGATATATCATCTAAAACTTTTTTGCCTTTATTCGCCTTATAGTAATAGACAACATTCTTTGCCTCAAGAACAATGTTTCCTGCATTTTTACTCATTTCTATAACCTCCTACCCCGTTATTCAGCTCATTTCACTTAATATCTGCTTCGGCCTTTTCTTCATTATCGTGATTCCTGCTACTAATACTGCAATAATCAAAATACCTGATATCATCCCAATATCCATCAGAACCATTTCTTTCGTTATATGAACCTCCACATCTTGTATTTTTAAATCCGGTGCAATATATCCATCTATATAGGTACCAGTATTTTCCTGTTCCTGCTGTTCTAACCTTAAGGTCTGCGTTTCTTTCGCTAAATATGAAGCTGAAGTCTCTGCAATAATTGGGGAAATTGCAAAGGATAACAACATCCCTATAATACTTATCATTACTGCTTCCCATAAAAACTGTACCCATATTTCAAATTTGCACTTTCCAAGTGACATCATAATTCCTATTTCTTGCGTACGATTTTTTATCCAAAACAGAAAAACTAAAACTAAAATCACAAGACCTGACACTGAAACTATTAGTAATAATCCCATACTCATCTGATCCATCTGCCCAAAATTTTCTGTCATATTTTTAATATTTCCATTATTATCAATTAAGTCATATCGTGACCAATCTATATTCGCTTTCTGTACAGACTTTTTAACTTGATCGTACTTCCCTGCATTTTGGACTTTGAATATAGCATACTGATAGAAAGGATTTCCTTCATTTCCGGATGGTTTTTCCGGGAAACTCATATCCGTAAATATTGTATTTTCTGGACGATAAGAATCCCCATACATAATAGATTTTCGTTCTTGCTTTGTTTCATAAATTCCGATAATCTCGGCACTGTATATTGTGGAATGTTCTTTGTCATGGTAATCATTAAACTTTAATAAGTTCCCAGTTTTTAAATGGTTTAGTTCTGCCAATTCTTTCGAGATGACACAAACATCCCTGTCATCTTTTTCAATCATTCTTCCTTCAATCAGTGAAATCTTACCTGCAGATACGTCCATATCCATTTCCATTATGCGATTACCTCGTAGGTTGACACCGCCTACATCCGTACTTTGATCCATATCTGAATCTTCTATTCTCGAAAAATTGACCGGATTCACAACAGTTGCTATTGTTATCAAATTATATTCCTCAATCCCCTCCACCTGAGCTATTTTTTTTACATCATCTTCCTTAACCGTCTCAAATGAGTTATCTGTAACTACCATATCCGCCCCATTTTCTAACCATTTATGAGTAACTCCTCCATAACTGCCCTCCCGATCACCCAGTACATCCATTGCCTGATCTAATCGCTTTCTCCTATTCTCCTCATTTCCTTCTATGCGAAAGGTAGCCCCTATTGCCTGTCTTGTAGCGTCTTGTGTATAAATACTTGCTGAACGGCTTGCCATAGCACCTAAAAATAGGCCACTCATAACAATTACAATAAACAATAGAATAATACTTTTTATCGGTTTTCTTAACACTGAACGTACTCCTCTTTGTAAAACATTCATGTTATCCCTCCATTTCTGCTAAAATTTTTTTTGGCTTTGTACATAATATTGGAAAAAGTGAAATAGAAATAGAAAGCAATAAAATTATTGTTCCTGATAATATGAGATAACATATATCTTTATTTTGTGCATATATTTGCATAGATGTAAAAGCCCCAATACTTTTCCAATCTAAAAACTTTTCCAATACTATCAGCATCTTATCTCCAGTATAAAGAGCTATTATTGTAGAAAATCCAAATACTGAAAAGCATTCCAAAATAATCTGCATAAACAAATCTACTTTTGTTTTTCCAAGACTCACATAAATTGCTATTTCTTTCTTTCTGGCTCTCATCCACATAGACAAAAGCAATGTTATTACAAGTACAGACGATACAACCGATAATCCCAACATCATTTTTACAACCCTAACAACTTGTAAGAGCGGAATTTCCATTTTCTGAAACAGGTTATCTGCTTTCATCACTCTATAGTTTTTCAAAATGCGTGTTACTTCTAGCTGTGTTCTGCTCAACTGCTCTGGATTATCTACATATACGATTAAGTTTTCATATCCGCACGTTTCTTGTAAATGACATACGAACTCGGGTTTTCCATAAATTGTATTTTCAATTCTGTTTACTGCTAATGGTTCCTTCCCTTGCTTTTCTTCTATACCCGAAATATAGATTCCTGATATGCTTGCCTGTGATTGTTCACCTGAATGAGATTTGAAACAAACAGTTTCCCCTATTTCCCATTGATTTACTTCTGCAAGAAACTGATTTACTACTATTTCACCTTCTTTGCGAGGATATTTTCCTTTCGTCAGATGAATTTGCCCGTCAGCAAATGGGCCATCATCTTCAAGGCTATCGTAGGCCATTATGCGCAATTTTTGGTTGTCTGCATCAACACTCTCACTTTTCGTTATAATTTTAAAATCCATTGGATATAACTGCACTTCTGCTACTCGATTTACCGCCTTCACATTTTCCAGTTTCTCAAGTTTTTTGTATTCATCATCCGTAAACAATTCCTCCGCTTTTTCCCGTTCGATCAACAATTTCGCTTTTGATTTCCCTAATAGTTCAATTCTTGCTACTTCGGATGCCCGTAATATAGTGACAGTAGATAAAATCATTGTTTCGGTAATAAGCAATACCCAAAACAAGATAATCGCTTTTCCTTTTTTCCTGAAAAGGTAGCGGAATGCTCTTTCTGCAAAATTCATTCCCATTCTCCTTCCTTTTCAAATCGGTCAATAATTACCCTTTTAGCCAAAAACGTACCATCCTCCTGGTAATCCCCATACAGATAGAGCATTGACTGCTTTTTCACTTCTTCTTTCCGGCAATCCTCAAGCGTAATACCCGTCATCGTTGAATGAGAAATCTGAAAATAGGTATTTTCTCCATATACTATTTTCACCTGATTCATTTCTTCAACAACCGCTCCCGGAGCAGGAACCATTTCTGCATCATCCGTCTGCGTCCCTATGCTGATATTACATCCTGTGTCTGAAAATTCCAAAACAGCTCCACGCAAATCTGCATTTGCCAACACTTCTGAATCGTCCGCTGAGTTCTCTTTGTCATCAGCATTACTACTTGACTCGTTCTCGTAACCGCCTTCTTTTTTCTCTTGATCATTCAGTATATCAGATACATTCTCGGTAGTTGTCTGATTATCCCCTGTTACTTTTGAATCAAAATTTTTATTGCTGCACCCAACAACTGATACGGTTCCTATACAACCCAAACATAATACTATACATATTTTTTTCTTCATTTATAAAAAATCCTCCATTACATATTTTTTCTTTATATTATAAAAATTGAATGTATGATTTTCCCGTTTTTTTTATGTATTTTATATGTATAAAAAGGCTGTTGTGATTTTCCGTCACAACAGCCTTCTGGTTGGTTCATAACATCTTATTTCCACTTTTATGCCTTTTTCTGTATTTTCAATACAATAAGGAAACTGATGCTGTTCTAAAATCATTTTTGTAATATATAATCCCAAGCCGCTTCCACCAGTTCTTTTATTTCTGGATTTATCAATACGATAAAATGCATCACATAATTTTGGAATTTCTTTCTCATCAATAGATTCCGTTTCATTTTCAATCCAAAAAATTATTTCTTCACCTCTTTTATACACTCCAACCCATATATTTCCATCCTCATTCGTATATTTAATTGCATTTCCTACCACATTACTTATGACCTTCGTGAAAAGAGCTTCATCTGCCCGTATCCAAGTTGATTCTTCTATTCGTATATGAAACTGTAATCCCCTATCAATAGCCATATCTTCCTGTTCCTTAATCACATTCTCAACAAGTTGGTGAAGTGGTATATCTATCAATTTCAACTCAAATCCCGATGTTCTAATTTTTGAAACATACAGAATTTCCTGCACCATATTCTCCATGGAATTAGCTACTTCAAAAGAACGTTTTAAATATCTATCTCGGTCTTTATATCCCCCTACTTCTAATAACATTCCCTGAATTTGTCCTTTTAGAATTGTAATCGGAGTTTTTAATTCATGCGAAACAGCTGAAAAAAAAGCCATTTGTTGTTGTTCCAGTTGCTGCTCAAGTTTGATGCTTTTCTCTAAATCAGTATTTTTTTCTTTCAATTCATCCAAAGCACTCTCTAATTTTTCCGAAAGTTCGTTCAGATTTTCTCCCAAAATTCCAATCTCGTCCCTCCGGTCTTCTGTATATCGAACTCGAAAATCAAGATTTGCCATTTTTTTTGAAACTTCACTCACCTTTAAAATTGAACGCGTAATATATTTTGTGTATAAAGCAGCAATAGCTAATGCTGCCAAAAAAGTAATAGCCCCCAACATAGGTAAAATTCTTTTTAATGATTCCAGTTCAATATTTACTTTCTCCTTGTTTCCAAACACTTGAATCCAATATGTTTTTCCATTCGTTAACTTACAGGAATAAGATTCCGTTATCCCACTGCCTAACAGAATATCTTCTACATCTGTTCCAGGAGCCAGTGAATATTCCATATCTCCATATATACCAAGTACCTTTTCGTCACTATCTTTTAAGACAATAGAAATCCCATGCTCCAATGCAAACATTTTTAATATTCCATCTATTTCCTGCACTGAAGTATTCGATAATTGAAGTACCATTTTTTCCGTCTGATTACTCAAACTTCTATCCAACTCTAAAAAATAGCTCCGTGACATCCCCAATGCAACCATTCCATAAATCGCACTACCAACAGTAATCAATAAGCATACTGTAATTATAAATATTTTTGTAGACAAATGTTCTCTAATTAGCTTTATCAATTCGATACCCCACCCCTCTTACCGTTTTTATATAATCCCCTGCTTTTCCCAATTTTCTCCGCAAATTTTTGATATGATTGTCAACTGCACGTTCTTCACCTTCAAATTCATATTTCCATAGACGATTTAAAAAGCTCTCTCTTGTTATCACGCATCCCTGATTTTCAATCAATTCTTTCAAAATTTCATATTCTTTCTGTGTCAAATCAATTAACTTTTTCCCTATTTTCACTTGATAATTTCCTACAATCAATATTATCTCTCTGTATTTTAACTCGTGATCTTTTGTTATATCTACTCCTTCATATCTACGCAGAACAGCTTCTATTTTTTTTATCATAATTGGAAGAGAAATCGGCTTGGGGATATAGTCATCTATTTGCATTTCAAATCCCTTTATCTGGTCTTCTTCTCTTCCCAATGCACTTATCATAATGATTGGTACTTCCGATTCTTTTCGTATTAGTTCACAAACTGCATACCCATCCATTTTAGGAAGTAAAATATCGAGCAGTATCAAGTCAATTTGTTCTTTCAGAAAAACCGCAATACCATCTATTCCATCAGATGCCGTAATCACTTCATACCCTTGATCCTCTAAAAAAAACTGTATCAGCTCTTGAATATCCAAATCATCTTCTATAATTAAAATTTTTTTCATTCTTAGCTACCTCTTATTTTCCGTTTTTTTTATTTTATCAGTTTTTCTTGTAGTTTTTGTGTATTTCGTTTTTTTAGTATCAACTTTTTTCAAATTACTATCTTAAACAAACACTTACTTTTACATTATCATTTTAAATGTTGAAAGAGGTAGCAGAAAATGCTTTTCGCACCTTCTGTCGCTTTTCACTTATGCTTCATTTATTGCCTTTTTTCTTTGCTAATCCATATCTATTTCTGGCTTCCTTGCTTCCTGTCTGTTCCAACATTTCCTTTTTCTTTGTTTTTTAGCGTATTTCTGTATGGAATTAAAATTGCTTCCATATGCCTATAATACTTGAGCGAACTCGATTGCGGTCACTGTCTCCCCGAACGTTGCCGCCCAGGAATCAAAATGTCCCATGCCCATACGCATGAGTGTGTCATACTGGAGATAACGCATGATGGTGTAAAGCTCCGTCATACTGTTTGATACGGGAGTACCTGTCGCAAAGGTGATTCCCCTGCCGCCGGTCAGTTCATCCATATATCTGCACTTCATAAACATATCCGAACTTTTCTGTGCATCGGTCTGGGAGATTCCTGCCACATTCCGCATCTTTGTATATAGAAAAAGGTTCTTAAATGAATGGCTTTCATCCACAAACAGCCTGTCTACTCCAAGCTGTTCAAATGTCACGACATCATCCTTTCTGGTCTGGTCATTGAGTTTTTTCATCTTTGCCTGTAAGCTCTTTTTTGTTTTTTCCAGCTGTTTGACAGTATAATTCTGCCCTGCCTGTCTCCCTGCTTCCTCGATAGAGAACGTAATATCTGCAATCTGCTGTTCCAGCATGGCAATCTGCCGTTCTTTGGAAAGAGGGATTTTCTCAAACTGTGTGTGCCCGATAATCACGGCATCGTAATCCCCTGTCGCAATACGGGAACAGAATCGTTTTCGATTTGCCGGTTCAAAGTCCTTCTTTGTAGCAACCAGGATATTTGCTCCCGGATAAAGTCGTAAGAAGTCACTTCCCCACTGTTCCGTTAAATGGTTCGGCACAACATAAAGGTTCTTTTGTGACAGTCCCAGACGCTTCGCTTCCATACCGGCTGCGATCATCTGGAACGTCTTTCCGGCTCCTACACAGTGGGCCAGCAAAGTGTTATTTCCATACAGCACATGAGCCACTGCATTTTTCTGGTGCGGCATCAGGGTGATCTCCGGATTCATACCGACAAACTGGATATGGCTTCCATCGTATTCTCTTGGACGGATACTGTTAAATCGTTCATTATAGATCTGGCATAAATCTTCCCTGCGGTGCATGTCTTTGAATATCCAAGACTTAAATTCCTCCCTGATCAATTCCTGTTTCTGCTGTGCAAGCATCGTTTCTTTTCGGTTCAATTCCCGGTGTTCTCCGTCTGCATCCTGCACGGTATCATAAATCTTGGTATCCCTAAGATTTAAGGCATCCTCTAAAAGACGGTACGCATTTGCTCTCTGCGTTCCATAAGTAGAAGTAACAAGAGCATTTCCATAGCTGTCCACGCTTTTTCCTGTGACATTCCACTGCCCGGTCACTTCGGCATACTGGACTTTGATCCGGTCCCCGACATAATATCTCGGTGTATGGAATGTCTCTGCCATGAACTGTGTGATATAGTCCTCAGAAATCCAGGTTGCTCCAAGCCTTGCTTCAATCTCTGACGCATCCAGGTCTTTTGGCTGTACCTGCTCTAAATACTGCACATTTGCAATGTATTCCGGATGTTTCTCGGCAAACTGTTTTGCGATCCGCAGCTTTTCCCTTACATTTCCGGAAAGGTACTCATCCGATGGCTCCCATTTTTCACCGATTGGATTCTTAAAGATAACTCCTGCAAGTTCCTCGGTCAGTTCTCCTTCCGTTTTTCCGGAAAGCTGTGACATATATGCAAGGTCAACCCCTGCCCTCTCCCCGATGGATACGGCAAGTGCTTCACTGGCTGTATCGACGGAAGTCACGGTTTCTGCCCGGCGTATCGTTCTCTTCGTAAAAATATCTGCCTTCCGTTTCAATTCTCCCTTATCATCCAGAAATTCCAGGGATGTTAAAAGACAATAGCTACTGTCCTGGCTGAATGCCCTTTTATTGGCATTGCTGCTGAGCAGACCATACTTTGCTGTGAACGTATCGTATTCTTCATTGAGTTTCCCCTGAAGCTGTGTGATCTGCTCATCGCTTCCCTCAGTCATCTGACACTGGATCAGTGCATTCGTCGCATCACGGATCTTTACCATGCCTTTTACACGCTCAGTTGTTGCCGCTGGAAGTTCTATCCGGTTCATCACAGAGTTTTCCCGGTAATACACTTCCTCGTTGACCACCGTAAAGCTGAAATTCTTTACTTCCGGATCTGCCGGAATGGACACCACATCTTCTTCCAGTTCGGTATCGGAAAGTTCCAGTTCTGTAATGGTGCCGTGGATATGCTTTACTGCTTCCTTTAACTGCTCCTCTAAGGTGACTCCCTCTTTTGGTCTTACGGTTACTTCCTGTTTTCCATACTGGGTACTCTCCGTTGTAAACTCCCCAAGCACCATTTCCGGATGATTTGCAAAATACGCATTAACCGAATATCCTTCGGCAGTTTCCTTCAGATGTATCCAGTCCGGTTCCTCGATAGAAGCCCTGTCTCTTTTCTGGAAAAATAAAATATCGGAGACAACACCTGTATTGGCATTTCTCTGGAACGCATTATTTGGAAGACGGATTGCCCCTAATAACTCTGCCCGGTTTGCAAGGTACTGTCGGACTGCTGGATTTTGTTTATCCATCGTCCCACTGGAAGTCACCACGGCTACTACGCCGCCGGGACGAACCAGGTCAAGGGATTTTGCGATAAAGTAATCATGGATCAGAAAATGGTGGCGGTCATATCTGCGGTCACTGACCTGATACGCCCCAAATGGCACATTCCCGATCACGCAGTCAAAAAAGCTGTCCGGGTAATCTGTTTCCTCAAATCCCTGTATGGCAATCTTATTTTTCTGGTATAGCTGCCTTGCAATCCTGCCGGAAACCGGGTCAAGCTCCACACCATACATCTTTGCCTTGTTCATACTCTCCGGGATCAAACCCATAAAGTTGCCGACACCACATGATGGCTCCAGAATATTTCCCTGCTTCAGTCCCATGTTCTCCAATGCTTCATACATACTCTGGATCACCGTTGGCGAGGTATAAAAGGCATTTAAGGTCGATGCCCTTGCCGCACTGTATTCTTCCGGTGACAAGCTGTTCTTTAATTCCAGATATTCCTCTGCCCAGCTGCTGTTGTTTTCCTCAAACGCCTGCGGGATACCACCCCATCCGACATAGTGGGATAAGATTTCCTGTTCCTGTGGCGTTGCCAGTCGTTCTTCCTGCTCCAGAGTCTGCAATAAATGGATAGCTTCCATATTTGCCTGGTACTTTGCTTTCGGTCCACCCGCACCAAGGTCATGATCCTGGATGCGGAAGTTATGCGGTTCAACAACTGTTTTTTCCTGTTCCTGCTTTACATACGGCTGAAACTCTCCCTCATAGCCAAACAGTTCATTTTCTCCCGGAATATAGTTGCGTCCGGTTTCCAGGCACCGGAATATATCTGCGGTCGGTGCATTACAGACTGCATAAAACTCCTCGTAAGAATACTTCGGAAAATCTTCGGTATGATAGGTAGATAAATGCAGTTCTGTATTGGAACGGGTCTGAGCTACCAGTTCTTTTCCTTCCAGTCCTTCCGGTAACACTCCAACGGCTTCAAAATGATAGCCCTGATACTCGAAAACACCTTCGTCCCAGGAATCTGCAAGCTGTTCTGCAGTCTTTCTATCTGTGTCGCTTTCTGACTGCTCCACTTCAATTTCTTCTGATACCTCTACAATGTCCTCTTCTTCTGGAAGTTCTTCCGATTCTTCGGGTTCTTCAACTACATCCGACATATCTATCTCTGCCGGTTCAGACAACGCCCTTGTATCCAGATAATCAAACATCGACATCTGATGCCCGGACAGTCCTGCTTCTGTAAAGGATGCTTCTACTTCCGGAGTTGGGAAAATCGTATACGTCCCTTCTGCATACTGATGAAGTTCTGAAAGAATCCCTGCTTTCTGTTGATAATCTGTCCCATAGGCTTCAAAATCTAATGGCAGAGCTGCCAATGCCGCATCCATCTTTTCAAGCAGTTCCTCTGTGCTTTCCAGATTATTCAGCATCTCCATAATCTCCTTTCTGGGTACTTCCCAGAAGAAGTCATTTGTAAAAGGACGGTCAATCTCTTCCGGCAGACGGTTATAAAAACTGAGTACCTTCGTTGCCATCTGTTCCCGTTCATACTCTGGCATATGGACATAATCTTCTGCCTGTAAAAACTGGTCATTCTTTATCAGGTATTCCACCCGTCTTGCCACCTTATTCCACGGTAAGATAATGGAAGTATGCGGATTTCCAAAATTTCCTCTGGCAAGAACCAAGCCTTTCCCGTCATAGTCTGCATGGGAATCATCCGCCCCGGAAAGTGCGTGGCTGCATCCGCCGATGCCATACTGCTCTTTTATAAAGTCAGCTCTTGCTTTTTCATCCGTATGTAACAGATAAAAGGAATACGTCCTGAGCCTGCCTTCGGAGTATGCACCGCCTCTGGCAAGAAATGCGTCAATCTCATCCTGTGTGATAAACATCTGCTGTTCTTTCCATGCAAATCCATCTCTTGCCTGGTATGGGATCACCTCATCTGCAAACTTCTGGAACTGTCTGGAGATATTGACCGGATTATAATGATGGAAACGCATAAGAGAATTGTCCATCTCGTAGGCTTCTGCCAGTGCTTCCAGTCTTTCATTCAAATCCGAAAGCCACTCTGGATCTTGCAGTTTTTCAGTAAGATAATCCGTGATTTCCGGATAAATACTGCGAAGATGCGGCAGATCTTCTTCATCAAAGACAATCTCCGCCACACCTTCTGCCATATCCCCTTTCATATAAGCAAGTGCCTGTGCGTGTTCCTTCAGTGCATTGTCCCTTGCCGCATCCAATACCGACTGCGGGGCATATTCTCCCTGATTTAAAAGCTGATGGATACGTCTGCTGACATCTTTCCAGGATAAAAAGGCTTTATCCAGAATCTGGTCTGCCACCGTATGCCCGACTGCGATCTGCATCCCAGTTTCATCAAACCAGACGGAATATTCCCTTCCATCCATCTGAAAACCTTTGCCGCCTTTTCCATACTCACGCTTTACAAACTCCGTGTATTCTCCCGGTGACTGTTCACTCATAAAGTTATAGATGATACGCAGCTGGCTTCCTGTCCGGTTTCCTCCCGTCCGTAAAATATCATCCACCACACTTTCCGGGATGGGGATCTCCCCGGCATATAAAGCAGCTACCCTTTCTCCAATCTGCCTTTTCTGTTCATTTGCTGTGGGATATTCGGGCAAAGATAAAGCAGAGGCGATTTCTTCCTCTGCTTTACTCAGTCCATCTTCTCTTGTATCTTCAACTAGCTGTATACCAATTCCGTTAAGATGCTCTCTTCTGCTGTTGCCATCAGTGCGTTCATATGTGCTGTCCAGGCCATCGGATCTGCTTCCTTGTCCGGTGCCGGATGGTTCTTCAGCAGTTTCTCCATCTGGCTGTCCATCCTCTCCTGTGCCGCCTTCTCGATCTCTGCCAGATGGCTGTTCAGCTTTCCTGTCAGGAACAGGCTCTGATACAGGCTGTTCTTGTGTTCCTTCAGGAAGGTTCTCCGAAGCATCCCATATTTCCCTATCGTCACTTCTTCCTCCTCTACGGTCAGGTTCGGAAACAGGTAATCCCCCTTGCGATGATATGTCAGTTCCATAGTCGGTTCCTCCTTCATTCTCGATATTTTCTTCTTTGTTGTTTTCTACGTCCTGATTTTTATTTTCACGCATTAACGTGCTAAAGTTATTATAATTCCTTTCACTGGAAATTTCAACCTCTTTTCTGGCTTCTTCCAGAGAAATTTTATGTACTGTCCTTCCAATGTCAATCAGAACACTCTCACTGATCTGGCTTGCTGCATTTCCAAGAAAGGTCAGTACAGACAGCCGGTTATAATCGGTGATGTGCATAAAATCCTCTTCTTCCAGAAGCTCCATCGGTTCCAGACCACACCGTCTGCAAAGCATGTAATATACGCTGTCCGTTGCAAGCTGGCGGAAATCACTGCGGATCGTAACTTCATCCAGATCTTCCAGATACGTTCCTTCCGCTGCATACTCCAAACCGTCCAGATATTCTTCCAGACTGTCTGCGACCATTTCCCTTGCAACCGCCATCAACGCATCCGATAAAGTCCCGGTATCTTTTTCTTCCAGACCATACGCTTCTGCTAAATGGGTAAGGATCTCTTCCTGCTGATGTTCCTGCATCTGCCACAGATAGGGGCTTCTTCCGCCTGCCACCATGTGCGTATCTGAAATATCAAACACATACCGGAGTCTGGTATTATGACCATTCTCATTAAGCAGGGCAATTCCCCTTGCTCCCCGGTTTACCCAGCGGAACATCTTTTCATTCCACAGTTCCAGGGACGCACAGGCGGTTGCCTGTGGATGCTGTGCATGGATCAGTAACTGGTCTGTAAAAGGATACCGGTACAGTCTCGCTGCGGTATCCATATAACCCATCCAGTCCCTTGGCGAACTGCTCACCGATGTCGCATGTTCCTGTGCCAGTTCCCGGATGTCCTGTAATTTCGACATACTGCCTACCTCCTTGCCTTATTTCTTTTTCTTCTTTGGAAATTCCAGATGGAACCTCGGCTTTCCGTCCTCCAGTGTCAGTAAAAGGTCTGCGTCAAACTTTATATCTTTTTTTCTGGAATACAGCCCTCTTACATGCGTGCAGGCTTTATCAAGAAGCTCCACTGCCATCTTTTTATCCAAAGTTTTCTCCATGCTTCCTAAGAAACGGTTTTCTTTCCAGAGGGCAAAATCACACTGCCGCTTGGAACAGTAAAAATTCTGTTTTCCTTCGTAGACATCCGAACCGCAGACCGGACACTTCCCGATCACTTCCCTTGCTTTCTGGAATCTTCTCCTTTCTGTTTCCGGTATCTCCCTGCACACAGAAAGAATCTTGCCGACTAAAGAAGTGATCTCACCCATAAACTGTGTATCGGTGATCTGCCCTTTTTCCATCATTAAAAGCTGGTTTTCCCACTCGGCAGTCATTGCGGCAGATTTCAGATAAGCCGGCATGACATTCACCAGTTCCCTGCCCTCTGTGCTTGGCACAATCTGCTTTCCTTTTCTTACCGCATAGCCGGAAGAAACCAGTTTTTCAATGATGCCTGCCCTGGTTGCCGGAGTCCCCAGTCCTTTCTTCTCTGTCTCCGAATCAAAGTCTTTATTTCCTGCGGTTTCCATGGCGGCAAGCAGGGTATCTTCATTGAATGGTTTTGGCGGGGAAGTAAAATGCACTGTCTTTTCTGCCTTTACCGGAGAAAGCGTCATTCCTTCTTCATATCCATATGGGATGGAAGTTTCTTTTTCCGTTTCTTCTTCCGGCTTGGCTTTCACGCACTGGTTCTTAAAGGCATTCCCCGCCGCTTTAAATCCCATCTGCACCGGCACTTTTCCTCTGGCGGTAAAATCATGTCCCTGACATTTGACCATAATATCCGTCTGCTCATACTGATACTCTTCCCCTGTTGCCTGCACCAGCTGCTGGCAGACCAGCATCATCAGGTTCTTTTTGTCCGCTGTCAGATCAGAGATTCCTTTTTCTACGGCTTCTTTTGTTGGAAGAATCGCATGATGGTCGGATACTTTTGCATTGTTAATCACTCTGGTGATGTTATGTCCCAGCTGTCCATAATCCAAGAACGGAAGTAAGACTGGCATTTTCCCTACCAGTTCCTCTACGGTATCCCTCATATCCTCCGTCACGAACTGGCTGTCCGTTCTTGGATAAGTGACCAGCTTTTCTTCATATAATTCCTGCAGCATATCCAGTGTTTTCTTTGCCGTATAGCCAAAGTAACGGTTTGCTTCCCTTTGCAGACTGGTCAGATCATAAAGTTTGGGAGGAAACGCTTTCTTTTGTTCCCTCTTTATCTGTGTAATCACTGCTTCCGAATCCATACATAAGGAAGCAAGGAGATCGGCTGCTTCCTCATTTGCAATATTTTCAGAAACTACCGTAAGCCTTCCGTCTGTCAGTGCTACTTTATAAAAGGCTTCTTTCTGAAAATGCTCAATCTTATCCTGACGTTCCGCAAGCATGGCAAGCGTTGGCGTCTGCACCCTGCCCACAACCAGACGTTTAAAATAACAGGTCGTATATGCCCTAGTTCCGTTCATTCCGATCAGCCAGTCTGCCTGTGCCCTGCATACCGCAGCCATGCAGATATTCCGGTATTCCTCTGCTCCTTTCATTGTCTGAAAACCTGTCCGGATTGCCGTATCTTCCATGGAACTAATCCATAAACGCTTCACCGGTTTCCTGCATCCGGCAAGGTCATACACTCTCTGGAAGATCAGTTCCCCTTCCCTTCCTGCATCACAGCCATTTACCAGATAGTCCACATCTGCCCGGTTCATCAGGCTTTTTAACACATCAAACTGTTTCTTTTTATCTCTGGAAACTTTCAACTTCCAGACCTGCGGGAGAATCGGAAGGTCATCAAACTGCCATTTCTCATATTTCGGGTCATATTCCTCCGGCTGTGCATACTCTGCCAGATGCCCAAGGCACCAGCTAACAATACAGCTCTCCCCTTCTAAATATCCGTCCTCTTTTTTATAAGCTGACAGATTTTTGGCATAACTCTGTGCCACACTTGGTTTCTCTGCGATCACTAAAAATTTTGACATACGCTTTTTTTGTCCTTTCTGAAAAAAGGGCAGCCAAACTGCTCTGGCTGCCCCTGTCCTTATTTTGGTTGCTTCTTTGGAGATGGAAGTTTATTCTTCTTCCTCATCCTCTTCTTCATTTACATACGGTCCGTCAGAGAACTCCAGCTGTTCGCTTACATAGTCATCCTCTTTGCCACGTCCATGCTTTTTATAAACGGCGATACCTGCCACTCCAAGAATCGCTGCAAGTACGATTGCTCCAAGTCCTTTTACATTCATTCCTGTCTTTTCTTCTGTCTTTTCTTCTGTCTTTTCTTCTTTCTTCACTTCGGTTTCCTCCTCTGCTACCGGGGTAGTTTCCGGTGTGGTTTCCGGGATCACTACGGTTGATTCTTCGGTTTCTTTGCTCTTTTCTGTCTCATCCAGAAATTCTGCCAGGTCATTCTCATCGACCAGGGACATCATATATACATTTTCTGTATTGCTGGAACGGTCAATGACCATGTAAAATGTATTTCCCTTCTTGGTCTGGATGGTAAGGAACTGTTTCGTATCATCATTTTCCTTATCATCCACCAGCTGGGCATTTCCCGGAGTAGAAAAAGCAGAATTATCCCCTTCCCCGGTGACCCTTCCGGTATCCTCTTTCTTCTCCGTATCTTCTGTTGATTCTGTTGCCGTTTCTTCTACTACCTGTGTCGTTGTCTCCTCTGCCGGTGGGTTTGCATTTGCATAAACCGTAGCAATGGATGTCCCGGAGATCATGGTGACTGCCATGGCAATCATAAGCAGTTTCTTTACCACTTTATTCCTCATCGTCTAAAACCTCTCTTTCTGTCATCTGACCAACAGGTGGTCTGTGAACTTCTGTGTTGTTTTCCTTTTTCTGCGGAGCTTTTGCATCCTCCACCGTGATACCACCGTCCTCATCCATCTGGATCGTAACGGTTCCTTTCTGAATCCCGTCAAGCAGGACAAGCAGGCTGCGGCTGTCCAGCTTCATGGAACGGAACGACTTAACGATCTCTATATCTTCCATCTGCTGTCTCAATGTATTCTGCCGCTTCAGGTGTTCCTGTAATTCAGCAATCTTATCCTCCGTTTTCTGAATATCATTCAGAAGTTTTTTTAATTTCATGTTCATCTGCCCTGTCACCTCCTTTAATGCAGACGACCAAACGCCATAAAATGTTCCTGCCAGTAAGCACTTGCAATGCTGGTATACTGGACAGGCTTGCCACAGTGGATCATCATGTTATTGCCGACATAGATTCCCACATGGCTTGCTCCCGGTGTGTCATAGGTTCCCTGGAAGAAGATCAGATCTCCCGGTTTTGCCTCCGATGGAGATACCTGCGAACAGTGTGACCGCAGCTCATCTGCAGTACATCTTCCGACATTCCATCCATTTCCACAGTTATTGATAACCCAGCTCACAAAACCGGAACAGTCAAAACCACTTGGGGAATAACCGCCCCATACATATGGAACACCCAGATATTTTTCTGCTTCCTGTATCATTTTTGCAAACTGTGGATCAGATAAAGCATCTGCCGGTATGTCATAACCAAATCCACTGCTTCCGGTGGGTATGCTGTTTAGATCAAACAGATAATCACGGTTGCCGTAATATTTGTTATACGCATCGTAGCGTTCCTGTTCTTCCTCTGTCATACGGCTCCTTAACACGGCATCCAGGCTGTGGTTTGTCATCGTCACATCCAGACGGTTCACCTCTTTTGTAGTCGTGACCTGCACTTCCTGGTTTCCATTGCTGTCTGCTATGTAGGCTTCCCATGTCTGGTGTCCATGTGCGGATGCCGCCGCATGATTGTCATAGTAAACATCGAACTGTACCCCATATCTTGCGAACGCTCCGGTATCTTCTACTACATATTCCACACCGTTCATGACGACATGGGTCCCGATCGGCACAAATGGATTCGCCGCATCCACGGCAATCGTATGGTTTGCTGTCGGCATTGCCCCACTGGCTGTCGGTCCGCCACTCCACTGGCCACAGCAGATCGGGCAGTTACAGTACCCACTTGTCACAACCAGTCCCAAGGACTCCCCTACCCGGACAGTCTTGGTTTCTGTAACTGTTTCTCTGGTAGAGTCTGTGGTGATTCCATACTGCTGTCGGAAGATCTCCTTAATCTCATCTGCCACTTCATCGTAAGTGAAGCCGCCGTATTTTACCGTAAGATAAGAGATCAACTGATATGGGTTATGACCGATCTCATCAATCTGGTACCGGTATTCGTCATAATCCGGATGGGTGGATTCCATCTGATTAATCTGTGTATTCAGTGCTTCTTCCAAGGCACAGTACGCATTTTCAGCGGCATAAATATCTTCATCCGTACTGGAATAGCTGGTAGAGATGATTGCTGAAGAAGCTCCCTGCAAAGATGCCGTACAGCTGGTAAAACTGGCTGCGATCAGCACAAAGATCAGAGCAAAGACAGCTACCGTGGCAAAAATCCCCCGGTTCTGTGCCGCCACCATCTTGACGGCATCTTTCGCTTTTTCCGTAAACTTCTGTGCGGAAGTGATCGCTGCATCCTTTACTTTTTTACTCTGTCTGGCTGCCTGATACTGCTTCTGGTAACGCTTCTTCTGAAAGAGTTTCTGCAGGGCAGATTTCTTTTTCTTCTCTGCTTCTCTTTTCACTGCGTCCTTCGCTTCATTTCCATAGGCAGTCTCAAATATCAGCCTGCTCCTTTCTGCTTCATCCAGGACGCTTTCTTTTAATCTCCGGGATTCTTCCCTCCGCCCTTTCAGCCGTTCCCTCATGTAGATGGATTTCCTTGCAAGGCTTTCCCCGGCAAGCTCTGCCCGGTGTGCCCCTTCCACTGCCGCATTTTCATCCTCTTCTTCATGCGTTTTCCAGTGTGCTGCCGTGACTGCCGCATCTTTGACTGCCGATGCCGGATTCCGGATACCGATCCCGGCACCATGCACCATACCGTCACCCTCATCACCAAAAGACAGACGGGAGACTTTTTTCCGCTGTTCCTTCAGCACCCGTTCCCTTTTGGACTTGCCTTTGATCTCCTCCTGGAACTCGTCCAGAGAATCTTCCATCACTTCGGAAGTTTCCCTATAACGGACAGATTCTCTTTTTGCTGCTTTTTCTTCTCTGGAAGTCTCCTTCTCCTTCCTTCTTTCCTTTGCAGCATAATCCATGACCATCTTTTTCTTCCGAAGATCCCGGCTGTCTGCAACTGTCTCCAGATATGCCCGTTCCTCTCTTGGCTGTCCACGGATACTCTCTGTGCGAAAGGCAGATTTGGGATTTTCTCCATTTTCAACGGAAACATCTCCCTCTGTTTCCACCTCTTCATCCATATCTGGTTTTATATCCTGGTCGGATACATGTTCCCTGCTATATCTGGGTTTTCTGGAACTCTGCTCTGGCTGTTCCATCTCCCGTTCTTCTTTCCGCCGTTCCTGTCTGCGTTTACTGAAATCCAGTTCCTCTTTCTTCTCACTGCGGGAAATCTCGGTATCCGTATCCCGTCCGGTGATCCTTTTTTCTTCCTTGTTCCGGAGGTTTTCTTCCCGCAGTCCATCCCGGCTCATCTTCTGGACGGTTTTATCTCTCGCCTTATACTCATGCTCCTGCAACTTTGACCATCCCCTTTACTGCTTTGTCCCGGTTATTCTGTCTTATCCTGATAGTCCTCCCATTTCTCCAACACTTCATCTGCCATCCCTGCAATGGAATCCGTCAGCTTGTCTGTCATTCGCTCACTTAAAGTTCCCCTTACAGCCAGACAAGATGTAATTCCCATGAAATCAATCAGTTCCGCCAGATAGATAAGGTCATCCATCATTTCATCAGCCGTTACTTTTTCCTTTGTGTCCTTTTCCATTTTCAAAATCTCCTTTTCATTGTCTGCACAGATTCTTTCTGCAAATATGCAGCAAGGCTTGCCGCTGCATCTCTCCATGTTTCTGTAATCTTCCATCTTGTAATCCTCCATGATTTCCGGGCAGAAAAATTGCCGGAAGTATTCCCCCGGCTCATCCTCTACTCTGTTTTATTTTGTTTCTGTTATTTCTTTAATCGTCCCGTTCTCCGATACCAAGTTTCTTACGCTTTTCCACCTCATCCGGCTTAGAAGTCATCAGGGCATACAGCATCAGGGAATTATCAAACTTATCCTTGAATGGGATAATGGTACTGCCATAAAAGACCAGTCCCTCACCTTCCCCGCTGTTTGTTACATAAGAAAGCTGGTGTGGGGAAATGTTGAGCTGTTTTGCAAGGATCTGTCTGTCACCGGATGCCTGGTTGAGCATCAGGATAAAGTCAGAGTTTTCAAAGATGTTCTCAATCTCCCGGCTGGCTAACAGGTCGTAGGGTAGGGTAAAGGCGCCTTGCCGCCGCTGGCGGCAGGTTTCCTACACCCTCCCTCGGAACCGGACTTACTCCTCTCGAAGTATCCGGCTCCCCATTAGTAATTGACGTATTGATTAGTGTCTGTGTATTCTTTCATGGCACTTGCTGCAAACAACAAGCGTTTTTCTCCGCTTCTTTTTCATCACGGTTTCCCAATCAGAATTACCCAACTCGTTTAAGTTCCGTATGACGTGAACTTCATACAAATCGGCTTCTTTACACCCACATAATTCACAAACTCTGGCATTGAGCCGTTGTCTGATAGTGGTTTTCCAGCTAAATTTCTTTCTCTGATAAATAATGTCACTCGCTTCGCCACGCTTGCAGTCTGCGATTTTAACAGGGCGAACACGTTTAGTCCCTGCTTTAGTTTCATAAGGGACAGACCATGTTTTCCCGTCTTTATACTGGCGAATGATTTTGCGGATACTGGTTTTATGCTTATTGGCAATCGTCTTTAAGCAACTGTACTCCATGAGATAGCAGAAGTAGTCCAGCGTGTGATAATCACAAGCCAGATTGTAATAGTTGCATAATCCTTTTGCTTCGGCATTGTACTGTTCCACAATCTCGTAATCCGCAAGGTTGAGAAGTCCGGCTCTGTGTATCGGCTGAAACTCCCCGTTTTCCTGCTGGCGAATGACTTTCTTTGCAAACATGAATTTTTCAATCTTTTCCGTATGGGGAATAGACAAGGCGACTTTCATGTGCAGGGTACGGGATTTTCTCCACGTTCCGTTTTTCATTCTGTGACCTTTGACTTCCTGATTTCTGCGGACACAAATATCATAGCCAATGAAGCGGACTTTTTCGGAGCTGTGCGTTATCAGCGTCTTTTCCTCGCTTAGAGTTAATTTCAGCTCTGTGCTTAGAAATTCAGCGATTTCGGCTTTCAATTCCTCACATTCCGTTTTTGTGCCGCACACGCCTGCCAGCCAATCGTCCGCATAACGGACAAAAGTAAACTTCTTGTTGTCGGCAGGTTTGCAGGGCAGATTTCTCATAGCTTTCTTCTGCGCCCTATGTTGGTCAATCAGTTCTTGTCTTGCCGCTTCATCAGCGGTATGGTCAATCCAATAGGACAGTCTTTTTAATTCTTTGCTTGCCGCATGATATTCCGGTGTCTGATATGCAGACCTCGGTTTATCAAAGCGTTCTGCGATTTCCCGAAACTTCTTGTCCAGCTCATTCAGATAGATATTTGCAAGTATTGGAGAGCAGATACCACCCTGCGGAGAACCGCTGTAAGTGGCGTTGTACTTCCAATTCTCGATATACCCAGCTTTCAAAAACTGGCGAATGATGTTCAGAAAACGACTGTCTTTGATTTTCCTGCTCAAAATTTCAATCAGTTTTTCGTGATTGATGTTATCAAAACAACCTTGAATATCGCCCTCGATAAACCAAACCACGCCCGTGAAGTCAGAAGAAATCTGACGGAGTGCGGTATGACAGCTTTTGCCCGGTCTGAAACCGTGGGAATGACTGTCAAAGACAGGTTCATAGATAGCTTCCAAAATCATTCTGACAACTTCTTGCAGGAGTTTGTCACGGAAAGACGGGATACCCAGAGGGCGGAGTTTTCCATTTTTCTTTGGAATATACTCACGCCTTACAGGATTAGCCTTGTAGGTTCCATCCTTTAATGACTGGATTAACTCTTTTACATAGAAGTCACTGAAACCGTCTGCGGTATCGTCGTCGATACCCTGTGTTGTTGCGCCTTTGTTTGCATAAAGTTTCTGGTAGGCGGCGTAGTAAATATCTTCACGAAGCAAATATCTGTAAAGCCTTGTGAACACGCCGTCTTTGTGTTCGCTGGAACACTTTTCAATACGCTCTAAAATTTCAGATGTTGGTTTCATTGAGGTTTCTCCTCCCTTTCATTCCTACATTTTAGATGTTACTAACTGGCTCCCTTCGCCATGTAAGCGGCTTTCCCGCATCCGAATTTACGGCATTCCCTGTCAATTCAGGGTTCTCAAACTACTATGGAGCCTCCGTTACCATATCCGGCAAATGAGCCGAACTTAGGCAATCCCCAGTTAGCACTGTGCATAGGTTAATGAAGATTGTCGGATATGCTTTCGGTTCTTTGTGACGTGTTCTCACGCCTGTTTCATAACGTGTTGGCAGTTGTCCCGCCGTGAAAGATGACGTGACAGCGTTATGACATGGGTTTCAGGACTTTTCCCACACCTGCAAAAAACAGGAACTGGAACCTTGCATTCGATAAACCCAATCTTATCCTCATATCTTCTTAACATTAGGAAACAGTCGCACCTAAGTCCTTTGGTGACTATTCCTTTTTCTGCCATGCGCTGTTCCCGTAAAGGATTTCTCCTTAGTCGGTAAGGCAGATTGTTTCGCACACTGCCGTGTGCGGCAGTACCTTAAACTGCTTTGCACAGCGCCCTATCTGGGCGCACTTTTACGTTCTGTGTGATACCCGTAGGGATACCACCCCATTTACGGAATCGCTTCCAGATCTCCACGCTGTATGCTGCTGTCTGCTCCTCTTTTAAGAGCAGATGGAACTCATCAATGTAATATCTGGTACTCTTATTCGCAGAACGGTTGATCGTTACCCTGTTCCACACTTGGTCCTGTACGATCAGCATCCCCAGTTTTTTCAGCTGTTTTCCCAGATCCTTAATGTCAAAGCATACGATACGATTACTCAGTTCCACGTTGGTTCTATGGTTAAACACTTTTAAGGAACCATTGACGTAAATCTCAAGTGCCGTTGCCAGACGCTGTGCTTCCTGCTCTTTCTGATTACGGAGAAGATTATACAAATCCTCTAAGATCGGCATTTTTTCCGGTACCGGGTCAGAAAGGAAATCCTGATAGACCAGCCTTACGCATCGGTCAATGACGGTCTTTTCAACCGGCTCCAGCCCGTTCTTTCCGCCAACTACCAGCTCACAAAGAGACAGGATGAAGTCCGATTTTAAGGAAAGCGGGTCATCATCGTCAGCGTAATCCAGGTTAATATCCATCGGATTGATATAATCGTGGCTGGTCGGGAAAATACGGATCACCTGTCCATGAAATGCCCGGACTAACGGATAATACTCCCCTTCCGGATCACAGACGATAATGTCATCTTTCGTCACGATAAATGCGTTTGCAATCTCTCGTTTTGCCGCAAACGACTTACCGGAACCCGGTGTACCAAGAATCAGTCCGTTCGGGTTCTTCAGCTTCTTCCTGTCTGCCATGATAAGGTTATTGGACAGGGCATTTAATCCATAATAAATGGACTCCCCAGCCATAAATAATTCCTGTGTGGTGAACGGGACAAAGATTGCCGTGGATGTCGTTGTCAGTGCCCGCTTGATCGGTACAAAATTCATCGCAAGCGGCAGACAGCTCATCAGTCCCGGCTCCTGCTGGTAATCCAGCCGTTTCAATGCACAGTTATATTTCTGTGCGATACCGGCAGTCTGGAACACCACATTTTCCAGTTCCTGTTTGGTCGGTGCAGTATTTAAGAACAACGCTGTCACAAGGAACATTCGCTCATTTCTGGACTGCAGATCTTCCAGAAGCCTTTTTGCCTCCCCACCGTATGTATTTAAGTCCGAAGGGATAATGTCCATGTCATAACCTGCCCGGACCGCTTTTTTCTGTTCTTCGATCTTCATACGGTTAATATCCGTCACCTTGCTTTTTACCAGTTTGATCGCCTTCATCTGGTCGATGGACTGGATATGAAAATTCACCATCAGGTTGCTGTCCATCTCCAAAAACTCTGCCAGCATCTTGTCGGTAAGTTCCGGTGCAAGAATCTGTAAATAGGAAACAGCTCCCATCGTGCCACCCATCTCAAAATCTTTTCCATTCTTAAATACAAAACTGGTCGGTGCGACATAATCCTTGGTGCTAAGCCCTGTCCGAAGTACATCGTCATAAGAGAAATGGAACGGAACTTTGCTGTCCTGGTTAAAGGTTTCATACATGATCTGTAACCGTTCCTCCCCATTCAGCGGATAGGCAGATACCCCAAGGATCTTAAAGTTATTCAGAATATCTGACTCGATACGTTCCAGTTTTGGTCGTGCTTCCCGTATATTCTCCGCTTCAATCCCGAACGTGATATATTTGGTACGCATCAGCCCGTTATTTCCTTTTGCCAGCTGGTTATTGAGCATCTGGGCAAACTCCATACGCAGGTCATCAAATTCATCCTCCTGCGGATTAATATGGATGACCTTCTCATACTCCGCCATGTTGCTGTGCTGGTTGATAAAGGACAACTGAAAATGAATCGTGCTGTCAAAGTAATTCAGGAAATCACACCAGTTTTCAAAGATGGCGTTCTTATCTTCATTCTGTGCCAGCTGATAGTTGATGTCATAAAAACGGATCGTCTTGGAATAAAACTTGTCCTGCACCCGGCAGATACCGTCCCTTCCCATCTCATGGTATGGAATCGACTGCTGTGCAGTGATCCTCTTATCTCTGGCACTATCCGGTGTTTTCTTTCCTGTCCCACTGCTTTTCGTTCCGGAAACCGCTTTTCCTGCCGGACGCTGCCCCGGCGGTGCTGCGGCAGGTCTGTTCTTTTTCTTCTTCGCATTTTTCTTTGCGTCACGCACTGCCTGCTTTTCTGCTTTGGCTGCCAGTTTTGCTTCCTTTTTCGCATTTTTCTTATCCGCTTTTTCATGTTCCTTATGCAGTTTTTCTTCATATTTCTGTGCCCTTTTGAGGGCCTTCTTTTCCCTGCGTGTCAGTTTCCGGTTCGGTCTGCGGACACCTCTTTGGCGTTCCAGTGCTTCATACCCTGTCACCATCGGCTCATCGTGCAGCCTGCCACTTACTGGTTTTCTTTTCATTGCGGGGTCTGGAAGTTCTTCTTCTCCATCCTCCTCATCCAGCCAGTAATCATCCGGATACAATTCGTCCATGCTCTGCGGCTGTCTATCATTTTTTCTTTTTAACACCCTTCGTTCCCCCTTTCTTCTTTCTGACCACGGTATACTTTTTCTCATACATATTTTCCATCTGGTACTTGCGTACCGGAGGACGGATAAATTTTACGGTGATCATATTTTTTAAGACCTTTTCTAACGGGAGTCCATCCTTCTCATACATGGCAAACAAAAATGCCGGAAGCATCAGAAGGCACATCCCGGTCGCTGCGTTACTGGAACCAATGATTCCCCTGCTTAAGAAATAAAACGGAAGCCCTACTGCCGCCGCAATCCCAAAACAGATCAGCTGCCGTTTCGTCAGGTTGAAAATGATCTTATTCTTGACCTTGGTTAAGTCTTTAGGCACAGATACAAATGCCATTGCCAGTTCCTCCTTTCTTAATGGGCGTTAAAGATACTGCGGGCAAAGTTTCCTGTTTTCATCAGACTGAAACACAGGATCACCGTGTATGCCATCACGCCGAACAATGCAGAATGTATGTTATCTGACATCTGGATGTTTGCGACCAGAACCGCATAGATTCCCACGCAGACCATCATAAAAAATCCCTGGAATGCCAGTGCAAACAATCCACGAAGATAGTTGTTCCCGATCTGCCCCCATTCCCGGTTGGACATGGTTGCAAACGGGATCGCTCCAACGGACGAATAGAGATAAATCTCAATCATACGCCCATACAAAATCACTGTAATAAAGACTGAGATAATCTTCATACACAGGCTTACAAGCATCGTTTCCAGTGCCAGTATGACAAGTTCACCAATCTCCATAGATTCCATCGCCGTCTCCATCGTGGAGATCATCGTATCTATATTAATCGCTGTATCAGAACTGATAACCCCAGCTGCCCGGCTGACTACGGACTGCCCGACATCAAATACCGCCATCGTGATCGTAAAGGTATGGCTGACGATCCAGACTGCCACCCACATCTTGAAAAAGTATTTAAAGAACATCCAGGTGTCGATGTCATGCATGTTGTTCTTTTCCGTCAACATGGAGATCAGCTCATAACAAAGTACAAATGTGATAATCATACCGGCAATCGGTACAATGACCGACTCGGAAAGATTCTGTATCATGCTGTAAATGCTGCCATTCCAGCCCTGCGGTGTCTGCCCAACCTGAGCAGCAATCTGACCGGTCTTTTCATTGACATCGGTATACATTGTTGTCAGGTTGGAACTTACCATGCCTGTCAGAAGATTCCTCATCCATTCTTCAATCGCTTCAAATATCCGATCCATGAGTCATCTCCCTCCTGCTTCTCTCAGCTGAACAATCCGGACAGTAACGGTACCAGCTGGGTGCCGATCAGAACAACACCGCCTCCTGCCATCAGCTGTTTTATCCCCAATTAGGTGTAAAACTCTGCTCGATGGCGGGCGGCGGCGTACAAAAATCTATATGGTGTTTTTAAGAGAACCGTCCCGGCAGGACAGGTCAGGCAGTGACCTGTTCCACCTCCGGGATGGGTTTGAGATTAAAATGAATTTCGATAGAAATGTGTCTTATTTTATCTTCGTCAATGCGCTCATGCACGACGATTTCTTTGATTAAGCGGTTAAGGGTGGCTGCGTCCAGCTCTGTGATGTTGGCGTATTCCTGAATGGCTTCCACCCATTGTTTTGCGTTATTGGCAAGCTGGACTTCATCGGACAGCCGCTTCCTGCCCTCTGACACTTTTGTTTTAAGCTCCGTCTGCTCGGTCTGTGTCTTTTCCAGCATGGTGTTGAAATTCTGCTCACTGATACGCCCTGCAATCATATCCTCATAAAGCCGCATTACCATTTTGTCCAGAACCTCAATCCGTTCCTCGTCCCTTGTAAGGGAGCGTTCCATTGCTTCTCGCTGTTCCCGCTGCTCTGCTTCACAGGTATTGGTCAGGCGGTCGGCAACCGCTTCCCCGTCCATCAGGGCAGTTCTGGCACATTCCCGGATTTTCCGCAGCACATGGCTGTAAAGGGTGTCATAATCAATCCGGTGCTGGGTGCAGTGGTTCTTTCCAAAGGCGTTGTAGGTCTTGCAGGAATAAATCCGCTGGGGATGTTTTGCGTTTGTGTAGCGTATCGTCAGCGACTTCCCACACTCGCCGCATTTTACCAGTCCGGCAAACAGGCTGATTTCATTGGTCTGTCCCGGACGCTGGCGGGATTTCAACTTATTCTGCACAATGTCAAAGCTCATGCTGTCAATCAGCGGTTCATGCTGTCCCTCCACCACAATCCAGTCCTCCGGCTTCTTTTCCCCAATCGTGCCGATTTTGAAACGGTAGTCTTTTTTCTGAGAAGCAATCGCCCCGGTGTAGACGGGATTCATCAAAAGGTCTTTGATAACGGAGAAGTCCCACATATACCGCCCGTTTTCCGGGTCTTTCTTTTCCCATTTGGTGCGGGTATTGCGAAGTCCCCGTTCCCGGTTCCACCATGTGGGACAGGGGATTTTTTCTTCTTCCAGCCGTCTGCGGATATAGTTCGGACCATGACCGTTCAGGGCATATCCGAAAATCAGCCGCACAATCGGGGCGGTTTCCTCGTCAATGAGCAGATGGTTTTTGTCCTCCGGGTCTTTCCGATACCCAAACGGGGCAAGACACCCGGTAAACTGTCCTTTCTGCGCTTTCAGAAGATAAGAGGAATGGACTTTCTTGGAAATATCCTTGCTGTACATCTCATTCAGGATATTCTTGAACGGGGCAATGTCGTTGTTATCTCGCAGGGTGTCGATACCGTCATTCATGGCGATATAGCGGACACCGTTTCTTGGGAAAAAGTCCTCAATCAAATGCCCGGTTTGCAGATAGTTACGCCCCAGTCGGCTGAGGTCTTTCGTGATGACAAGGTTGATCTGCCTGCGCTCAATGGCTCTCAACATTCTCTGTAAATCAGGACGCTCCATATTAAGACCTGTGAAGCCATCGTCCTGATAGACTGCCACAACCTCCCATCCCTGCTTTTCGCAGTATTTTTCCAGCATATCACGCTGGTTTGCGATACTGGCACTTTCGCCTTGCAGGTCATCGTCCTTTGACAGCCTGCAATAGACCGCCGCACGATAGCCCCCGGCAAGTGCCTTTCCGATTGTTCTGTATTCCATTTCGTTCATCATAGCCATTTACCCACACAATCCAGACGGTATCTGGCTCTTTTGAACCTCATCTTCATTATACTTCATATCTTTCTTTTTAGCAAGATATTCTTTTGTATTTGTTTTTCCGTATTTCTGGGAAATCAGGCTGACGAATACATCGGTTGCGTCAAGCTCCCCGTCAAACACAGTAGTCACATGAATCTCTGTTTTGTTTTTTGCCATAGGCAGTTATCCTCCATACATGAAAATAGCCAGACAGAGGGTGTCGGCAACGAAGTCCGGCAACGGGCTTCAAAAGACCTTGCAAACAATCTCAATCTGGCGATGGTTACTATTTATACTTTTCTTTTATTTTTCTGTTGTTTTGGTTGTTATAAGGGAGAAAAGCCCGGAAATAAGGGTTTTTCCCCGGCAACCGGCTCGGCAACGGGATAGCAACAGGGGGTGCAACGGGCTGTCATTTTCAGAATGGAAGCTCCATCTGTTCTGTGACCTCCACAAAACCGTCCATTGTTTTTTCAGACGGATTGCCGGAGTCCGTTGCCGGGTTTTCACGCTCCCAGCCCTTTTGCCTGCCATATTCGGAAAACATTCTTGGGTTTTGGAAGTACCGCCAGCCGGAAATGCACTGGTTCATAATCTCGTTGATTTCCCGGATTTCCCATTGCTTCGGCTCGTCAAAAGCATGGTTCAAGGCTTCCTTATAGAGCTGCTTGGAACAGACCATGCTCCCGGTGTACTTATCAAGATACGCCTGTATCATTCCGGCTTTGGTGTCCTCCGGCATAAAATCCCGCTGGTATTCTTTGAGATACCGCTGCATGGCGGGGCTGAAAGCCAGCTTGAACCTGCCGCTTCGGTAAATCTCCATCGCTTCCGCCCACATCTGCTCGATATAGGCTCTGGAAGCAGCTTCGTCCTCCAAAACGTGAACCTCGGCTTGCTCCGGGTACACCATGACGGGGATAAAGCGGCGGTTGCCGGAACGGTCAAGGGGCAGGAAGTCAAGGGCATTGGAAGTGCCGCCAAACACGCACTGACGGGGGCGGTCTGCCGGGTGGGTTTCATAGGGTATCTTGTAAACCTCTTTCTGTCGGCTTAAAAAGAGACTGTAAATAATTCTGTGTAAACTCCAAAAAAGAGTTCTATATCCTCTTGGATTGATGTTAAAATAAATATCAATTCAGGAGGATTTTTTTATGGCACGAAGAAGAAAAATGGACCCAGAACGTAAAGCATTTATCAGTAGTTTATTGGAGCACTATCAGCCGAAAGATGCTCAAGATATTCAGGAAATGTTGAAAGATTTATTGGGAGACACTTTACAAAGTATGTTGGAAGCGGAAATGGATGAGCATCTTGGTTACTCTAAGTATGACTACCAAAACAAAGAAACAGATGACAGCAGAAATGGATATAGTCCCAAAACAGTAACATCAACTATGGGAACAATAAATTTAGAGATTCCCAGAGATCGTCAAAGTACGTTTCAGCCAGAGATTGTAAAAAAGAACCAGACCGATATCTCAAATATCGAAGACCAAGTTTTGTCTATGTATGCAAAAGGAATGACAACGAGGGATATTTCTTCCCATTTGAGAGATGTTTACGGTGTAGAAGCATCCGCAGAAATGATTTCACACATGACAGACAGAATTCTGCCGATTGCAAAAGAATGGCAAAACCGTCCATTAGAACGGAAGTATGCGATTGTATTTATGGATGCCGTTCATTTTCATGTTCGAGAAGACAATCGTACGGTAAAAAAAGCCGTATATGTTGCGATTGGTGTAAAATTAAACGGAAAACGAGAAGTTCTTGGTATGTGGATTGGTGGAAATGAAAGTGCAAAGTACTGGCTTTCTGTACTTAACGAGATTAAGAATAGAGGAGTAGAAGACATTATGATTGTATCGGTTGATGGTTTGACCGGTTTTGGAGATGCAATTCAAGCTGTTTTTCCGCAGGCAGAAATTCAAAGATGCATAGTCCATCAAATCCGATACTCTACAAAATTTATCTCTTATAAAGATGTAAGACCTTTTATGACCGACTTAAAACTGGTGTATAAAGCAGATACGGAAGATTTAGCGCTTGTAGCACTAGACGATTTAGAAGAAAAATGGGGAAAGAAATATCCGGCATCCATAGCATCCTGGAGAAATAACTGGCCTCAGTTGTCAACCTATTTCAAATATCCTTGTGAAATCAGAAAGTTGATTTATACTACAAATTCGATTGAAAATTTCAATCGACAGTTACGAAAGGTGACAAAATCAAAAACCATTTTTCCGACAGATGATGCACTGTTTAAGATGCTGTATCTTGCTATGACAGATGCGACTAAAAAATGGACTGGAAAATCATGCGATTGGGGCCTTACCCTTGATCAGTTATGTATCTATTTTGGAGATAGAATCCAGCCGATAGACATTGAATAAGCACAAATACAGAAACCTGTAAAGGGAAAAATACACCCAATTTTATTGGGTGCCCTTGACATGTCTCTGTATTCATGCTAATAAATAGACAAGAGCTGAATAGCAAATGCTGCCATTCAGCCCAGTCACATAATAAATTTAATATCTTAAATCAATGATTTTTTCATCAATTCAAGAGGTTTACACAAAATAATTTACACTACCCTTAAAAACGACTTGATTTCCTCAATGCTCTTGGCGTTGGCGGTTGCCATCATTTCCGACATTTCGATAATCCAGTGACCTTGCAGCTTGCGGTACACATTGTCATCGTCCAGCTTCCGCAAATCATCGGAGAACCACTCGTCCCGGACTGCCAGCAGACGGAAGAAGGTGGACTTGCCAGCCCCCTGACCGCCTACCAGACAGAGCATGATTTCAAATTTGCACCCCGGCTGAAAGGCTCGTGAGATTGCGCCCAGCAGGAACAGCTTCAACGCTTCATAGGTGTAATCGTCTGCGTCAGCCCCCAGAAAGTGCCGCAGGCAGAAACGGATTCGCTCTGTCCCGTCCCACACAAGGGTATTGAGATAGTCCCGGATGGGATGGTACTTGTTTTCATTCGCCACAATCCCGATGGCGTTATCAATCTTCTTCTCATTGGTAAGCCCGTAGGTTTCTTCCAGATAGAGAAGCAGATACTTCATGTCCGTATCGTTCAGGGCGGTGCTTTCCCTGTGGAAGCCGATGGGCTTTATGATGTCCTTGCGGTCGGTCAGGATGTTGTATGCGATAGCCCCGGAAAGCAGCGGGTCACGCTGGAATACGGTCAGGCAGTTCCGTATGCTCTGACGGACACCGCCTTTCTCGGTAGTTTCCAGCCCCGCCTTGATTTCCTCAATGCTCTGGGACGGCTGCATGGCGTTCATGGTGTTTTTTAGTTCTTGCTGCGTTTGCGGCGGCAAGCTCTGCCATTCGCTTTTCAAGCTGTATCACATCCTTCCCGTAGTCCGTAATCAAAGCTGCTTTTTCCTCTGTCTCCCCAAAGAGCAGCACATCCAGCAGATATTCCACTTGGTCTTGCTTCTGTAAGGCTTCCACAAACCGTGGATGAAAGGCTTCCTCCGGGGAGTGCGGGGCATAATCCTTTCTCCATGCCCGAAGCAAGTGAAGATAATCGGCAAGAATACGGAAGCAGCGGCTCTTTGCTTCCTGAAACTGTTCCTCCTGGGATTTCTGCCGGGGCTTGGGCTTTTTTACCTTCCCCGGCGGTTTCCAGTCCTCATAGGAAAGCCCGAAGTCCTGTGCCAGCTGTACGGCGGCTTCTTTCTTTCCCAGCCCATACAGGGCGGCGGCAAAATCAATCACATCCCCATCCGCACCGCAGCCGAAGCAGTGGTAACGCCGATCCAGCTTCATGCTTGGGGTTTTATCGTTATGGAACGGGCAACAAGCCATCCCGTTCCGGCCTACACGGATTCCATAATGCTCCGCAGCCTGTCTTGTTGTGACGGACTGCTTCACAGCTTCAAATACATTCAAATCTATCCCTCCTTGAAAAAAAGAAAAGCACCTGACATTCTCAATCTGAAAATGGCAAGTGCCTGTTAAAGTTCCATATCCTGTTGTTTGTGTTTTGTCTGCACCGGGGCAGTTCTTTGTGCTTTTTTCTCGTCCGCCTTATCCTGCAAGACTTCTTTGAGGGGCTGCTTCTTGGGCGGCTCTTTGCTTTCTTCTGTGCCGGGGGTGGCTTTCCGTACCCAGTAGCGGATGTCCCGCAGCTTCTTCAAATCCTCCTGTACCTCGGTCAACGGTATTTTCAGGGCTGCAATTTCTTCCAGAAGCGTTTCCTGCTCCTCTTGCAGTTCCTTTTGGGTGCTGTCCTTATCGTCCGGGTGCTTGGCAAGGTAGGCGGTGGCTTTCGCATACCGGGCAACCTCCGGGTGTTCCTGTTTGAATTTTTCCTTTGTTTTCTTAAAAAATATCTTCTGGTACTTCTCATAGACAGCCTTACATTCTTTGCAGTCTGTCCGGCTGGCAAGAATCCCGTCAATCACTTTGCTTCGGGCTTCCTTTGGCTTCATCTGATTGCGGTAATCTGCGGCTGATTTCCCGGAGGATTCCAGAAATGCTTCTAAGTCCTCCACAGTGGAAAGCCCCTTTTGCCGGAGATAGGACAGGGCTTCGCTGACTGCCTTTAAGTCCTGTGAAGTCCCCCGGTTCTGTCCAGCCCTTGTCCAGTCCTTCCGTTCTTCCTTTCGTATCGCCATATACTTCATCAGCAGATTGGGAAGAAGTGTTGCTTCCTCCGCCGCCTTTTGTGCAAGCAGCTCTTTCCGTTTTTCGCCCAGCTCGGTAATCCAGCCTTTGAGGTTTTGGATAAGCTGCCGGATGGACTTCATCAGATTGTTGGCAGCTCTGATTTCCCGGTTCAGGTTTCCGATATTCGTCTGGATACCCCGCTTTTCCATCTGCCGGACAGCAGCTCCCTCATGGACAGTAGGGACTATATCAAGCCCCTGTCTGGCATAGGAACGCAAGTCCACACGCTCCGGGCGGTCATTGGCTTCCAGATAGCGGTTCTGGATGACCTCCCATTCATGCCGCCAGATTTCACAATACTTCTGGTCGTTCCAGTCAACCGTATCCTCCTTGTGGCTTTTCCATCTGCCGGACGGAAGTTTGATCCGTTCCCCATTCTCGTCAAGGTCATAAACCTTGCGGCTCTTGGGAAGCCATTTCCCATGTTCGTCCATTGCCCTCATAGTGAGCAGGACATGGGCGTGGGGATTGTGTCCCGGCGGATGGGGGTCATGGATTGCAAAATCAGCAATCATGCCTTTGGAAACAAACTGCTGCTCACAAAACTCCCGTACAAGGACAGCGTACTGGTCAGGCGGTATCTCTCTGGGGATGGTAAGCACCCACCGCCTTGCAAGCTGGGAGTTCCATTGTTTCTCCACCGCTTCGGCGGCGTTCCATAGGGTATTGCGGTCTGCATATTTCTGTGGGGCATTTGCCGGAAGAAGGATTTCATTGTGGACGATACCACGCTTTTCCGGGTAGTGCTT
Organism: Blautia stercoris; assembly: GCF_054657695.1. Classification (NCBI taxonomy): domain Bacteria; kingdom Bacillati; phylum Bacillota; class Clostridia; order Lachnospirales; family Lachnospiraceae; genus Blautia; species Blautia stercoris. The sequence continues at coordinate 166,975 of NZ_BAAHYF010000003.1, read as the reverse complement.
CACTTCCTGGTCGTATTCACAGAACAGCTTTTCGCCGCTCTGGTAGGCAGCGGCGGCAACCGCAGACTGCTGTTGGCTTCGCTGTACAATAGAAATTTCGTTGTGTGGACATGGCATTTTGTGTCCCTCCTTTCTATGCTTGGTGGATGGGGTGGAGTTTTACCACCTCATTTTTGGCAGAAAAAAAGCAGGAGATCTTTTTTAGATTTCCTGCTCGGTGTGCCGCTTTGTAGGTGGCGGGTATTTAGTTGTGAAAGTTCGGGACAAGTTGACCCGATGTATAAGAAATAATAAACCAGAAGTTTACAAGCTAAATTTGTTACAACAAAAATGTAAATACTCTTTAACCGATATTTCTTTGCTATTCAAAATTCCAATAACAACAAATATAACTTCTGCAACTGTAAGATAGCAGTCTTTCAAATCAAAAATAAAAAGGGTAGGTATCTGCAAAAAATCTAAACTTCCACCCCAAAACACCTTATCAATCAAGCTACATAAACATCCCGATATGCCACAAATCATTATCATTTTTACCCAAAAACTTGTATGTGCTCTTTTTGCCTGATATAGCATATATCCTGATAAAAAGAGGAACAAAACAAACACATTCAATAAAATGGTAACAAACGGACTTGATAATAATTCGAAGAAATTGCCAGCATAAGATAAACGAGTATTTAGTTCTGGATTAAATCTTAAAACTTTGGCTATTATATCAAATTCGTATTTCATAAATACTTTTGAAATTACTATTTTAACCATCTGGTCAATTAGAACCAATAATGCCACAGGTATAATAAACGGCTTAAACTTTTCCATCAGTAATACTTCCTCTCAAATTATTATTTTATTATTTCTTCTTTTTCGATTTAGGGGTAGGCAATTCTTCATACATAGCATTAAACAATCCTGTCAAAAACTCTTTATTATCAACTTCATCTACCAACAACATTTCTTTTGCTCCCTCGTAAGGTAACTCATACGAAACCGTTGGCATATAACTTATTGCTGATTTTACTGGTTTGACAAGTAATCTATCATCATAGATACCGCCTACAATCTTACCACAATAATAAATGACAAATTCGCCCATCATAGCTCGATAGGTAATTTCATTCAAGTCAGATAACTGACCTAAAATAAATTCTAAATATTCTTTGCTGGATGCCATAACTTTACCTCAATTTCTAAATTTATTACTGACTTCATTATACTTTATTGCTTATCGAAAAGATAGCATATTTTATGAAACTTGTCGGCTGGGAACAGCTTGCAACGCAAGGTGTCCCCAGATGGCAAGTCCACAAAAGGGTAGCTGGCGGCAGCCAGCGCAGGGGAAGCGTAGCGTCCCCTGTTTGATTTGGAGCAGACCATGACTGCGGAAAATCACAGCCCTCCGGCGAGGAGCCTTCGGAGAACGCAATGCACCAACCTCTGGGTGGTGTATAATTGCGCCCTTAGTAAACTAAGGGGTTTCCGGCTTCTTCCGTTCCAGCAGTTTTTTCAATAGTTCCTGCGTGTCCTGTCTGTGAAAAATGAGTTTCAACAACAGCATGATATCATCATCTGTCAGGCGTTCCGGCTCTTGCAGAAAACTTTCCAGCATACCGCCACGAGTACAGAGCCGGTGCGTCCGTTCCTTTCGGGTAAGCTGCTTCAACTGATGCTGCAATGCCTTTTCATCATTGATAGCTTTCCGCAGTTTCTTTTCGCTTTTCTCCAGCTCCCGGTTGAGCTTTTCAAGTTTTGAGCTATCAGGCAAGGGCAGCGTCCTCCTTTCCCGGTATCAGCACATAAATCCTGTTCGGCTCTCCAACGCCCTGACGCACCCGCATGATAAGTCCTGCGTTTTCCAGTTCATTCAAAGAACGCTTGACCGTCATAGGACTGCGGGACAGGACTGCGGCAATGGCTGTGACAGGGAAGCAGACAAACAGGATTCCGTTCTCGTCCTCCTGCCCTTTGGATAGCATAGCGTCCAGCATCCGGCAGTACATGACCTTTGCGGTGCTGCTGACTGGAAATCCTGTCAACGCTCTGGGAAATGGCATACAGGGCGGCAGTGGTGTGTCTATCGTCATAAATTCAAAATTCATTCGGTGTGTTCCTCCTTTTTCTTTGCTCGTTTGGATAAATAACGGGGGCAGTCAATCACAACCGCCCGGAAGCTCTGCTTGCACCCATGCTGGCATTTCCGGCATAATTCGTTGTAAGTGACACGCCCCCGGTCATTGAGGTAAAAGGAAAGCTCCTGTTTCCTCTTTTTGCTCATTCTCGGCATATTGCGCTTCCTCCCGTTTTTGTGTATGGTTTCGGGGCGATTTTCGGAAAAATTACAGCCATAGAGCCGCCTAAAATCTCCCGAAGTATCAGCGATAGGGTAGACTATCCCCCTATCAGATTGTCGTGTTTCGGTATCATTTCGGTGTCAGTTCGCCAGTTCTCCCCGGTGTCGTTCCTCCCCTGAATCTCACAGCGGCGTATCGCTCCCTTTGGTACGCTCGTTTCGGTCAGGGTTCCTCCACATCCCTGCCAAAAGTCATGGCACTACATCGCCGGGGAAGCATATCCCACACAGGCTGGTCATTCGATTGGAATAATCCATCGATGAACTACCTGTATCATAGAACATTTTTGTGCCCTGTGCCGTATGTCCACAAAGTAGGAATTAGGAGTAAAAATCAGAAATTTCCACGATTGCGGAAAGTGTGATATAATCCAGTTAAGCGGCAGCAATGAAACCGCCGGAAAGGAGTGTGCGCCCATGAAAGGAGCAACAAGCATACAGGAACGCCTTTGGGAACTCCGCAAGGACAAAGGCTTAAATCTGGAAGAACTATCAAAGCTGACGGGTATTTCCAAATCTGCTCTCGGAAGTTATGAAAAAGAGGATTTTAAGGAAATCAATCATGGCAACCTTATCACGCTGGCAGACTTCTATGGGGTTTCCGTTGATTATCTACTGTGCCGGACAGAGAACAGGGAGCAGATCAACACGTCATTGACGGAGCTGCATTTGAATGATGAGATGGTAGCACTTCTGAAAAGCAGTCGGATTAACAACCGTCTGCTCTGTGAGCTTGCCACACATAAAGATTTTATCAAGTTTCTTGCAGACATTGAGATTTATGTGGACGGGATTGCCACCATGCAGATTCAAAATCTCAATGCACTTGTCGATACCGTCCGGCATGAAATCATTGAACGGTATCGCCCCGGCGAAGATGACCCGCATTTGAAAGTGCTGCAAGCCGCCCATATCAGCGATGATGAGTATTTTAGTCACATGGTTCTGGATGACCTCAACCTCATTATCCGGGATATTCGGGAAGCCCACAAAAAGGACAGTGAGAGTGCACCCCAGACCACCGTTGCCGATGAACTGAAAGAAAATCTGGAAGCGGTCGAAAATTTCAAGGGCAGCCGGGATGAAAAGCTGGTTGTCCTTTACTGCAAGCAACTTGGTATCAACTATAAAAATCTGTCAGATGAAGAATTTCGCTGGCTCATTCGGATTCTCAAAAAATCAAAGAAAATGGGAACGCCTATCAGCCAAAGGAAAAAACGGTAAAGAAAAACCGCTGTTGCATGGTTTGTTAGCTTCCATGTAGCAGCGGTTTTTACTGTGGTTATTCAGTTGAAAATCAGAACGATAAACTGGGATTTACGAAAATCTTTTTTGAATCTTATACAGCCATATACTACAAATAACAGCTATAAATAATATAAATATAACTGCAATAGAAATAGCATAATCTTTCGGTAATATAACTGCAATCACTCCAGAGAACAAAAGACAAATTCCTATCAATAAAACAGGCTTTCCTAATGCTTTTGCATATCCTTTTCTGTCGTTTGTGGTTTCAAATACTTTGCCATGAACAGAAGAATAATTTCCTTTTAATAGAGAAAAACTAACAAATATGAGAAGAGCAGAACAGAACCACATCATTATACTAAAGCCTATCATAATATATCCCTCCATCAATTCTAATTTTCTTAGTTCTATAAACTGAAATTTTGTTATTTCATTTTTTCTTGACACTCGCTACATTCTTTATCGTGAATAGAAATAATGCCACCGCATTTAGGACAAGTATATTTTATTTTCTGCTGTTCCATGAAATGTTCCAAACCATGTCCTTGAACAAAACGGCTATTTTCTATAAGACTTGCTTGATACCGTTTATTATAGCTTTTTTCAAGATTTTTAATCAACTTACATGGATATTCAGCACATTCAAAACAATAGGATAACGATTTTCCTTTGATGCAATCCTTTATTTTGCATTTACGACAATGTTCTGGTTTCCCTTTATCACTATTCAAGCACCCAGAACAAGTTTTTTTATTGTAACAGTGCTTATAACAAACCTTACAATTCATTCCGCATGGGGCAAACATGCTTATATCAATTTTTTCTTTTGACATTTTCATAGTTGTTTACTCCTTTCAACAAATTCTTATTTGTCATAATCATTCTACCATACCGTTATGAATAAATCATCTCTTGCAAAATAATTTCTTCTGCCCGGTTGTGAATGTTATTGCAACGCCGCACCCATTCCATTTGTTGGGTTCGTTTCAATTCCTCGGTCACGCCCTCGGCATCTTTCATCTGCTCCATGATGGTGTCTAACCGTTCCTGTGCCTGTTCGTTCAGGTCTGCAAGGTATGTCCATAACTCCCCTGTCAAGGTCAAGGTGTTCAATTTGGCTGGGTGGACTTCTCTTAAATACTCCCGGTGCATCCGTCCGTACTTTCCGATAGGGCGGTGTTCCTCCGGCAGCTTCAAATCTGGGATATAGTAATCTCCGACAAGGATATAATCAATTCCGTTTTCCGTTATTCTTGGTTTCAATTCGCTCATGCTCCTTACCTCCTGTGGAAGCAGGCTCGTCTGATACTAACTCAATCACATCGGTAATCTCACAATTCAGCGTTTCGCAGATACGGGCTAATGTATCCATGCTGATGTGCTTTCCCTCTTTGCTCATGTTGGCAATCATATTCGTTGTCATACCAGCAGCAAGCCTTAAATCTTCTTTTCTCATATCACGCTCTAACAGTGTATGCCAGAGTGGTTTATAGCTGATGTGCATATTGCTTTCCCGCCTTCCTATCCATACCACCGGGGCGGCTGCCCCGGCAGGAACTTTTCTCTTATTATAGCACTAATCTTGTGAAATCACAATTTATTCTTGTGGACTGCCGCTGATACCGTCTGGATTGTGCTTTTCCTTTCTTTTTGTTCCCTTTAATTAGCCATGAACTGCTTGATTCCCTGGGACTTTGCTGATGTGTGGTAAAGAAGTAATAGAAGTGTAAAAAATTTTGCCGTTCCTATCCGGCACTTGCGCATTGTGTCGGATAGGTCGGGCGGTTATTCGGGCAAGTCCACCTTGCCAACAAAAGAATAATAAATCTCAATGTCCTGTCTGCGGGTCTTGTTCTCGTCATAGCTGCACTCATGCACAACGATTTTCTCTACAAACTCCCGCAGCAGAGTAGGGGTAAGTTCTTCAAAGCTGGTATGCCGCCGGACAACATTCATAAACTTTTCTGCGTTCACGGTGGCTTCCTGTGCTTTGGAAAGCTCCGCTTGGATAGCAGCGGCTCTTTCTTTCAGCTCCCGTTGTTCTGCTTCATAGTCTGCCGACAGTTCTGTGAAACGCTCGTCTGATATGCGCCCGGTCACGCTGTCCTCATACAGCCGCTTGAAGATAGCGGATAACTCGGCTATGCGTTTCTCGGCGGCTTCCAGCTCCTTTTTCTTGGCGGCGTTCCTGCGCTTGCCCCCGTCCTCGTTCTGCTCAATCAAGAGCTTCATAAACCGGGCTTCATGCTTTGCCGCATAGCTGGTCACTTTCCGCAGATTGGAGAGTACACCAGCGGTCAAAAGGTCGGTGCGGATAAAGTGCGCCGTACAGTCATGGGTGCGTTTCTTGTAGTTGCCGCAGATATAACAGTCCTGCTTGCGCTTGTCCGTCTGGTATCGCTGCTGATACATGACGCTGCCGCAGTCTGCACAGAACAGTATACCGGAGAACAAGCCCACTTCATCATAGCGGTTGGGGCGTTTACGCTGCTTGCGTAGCTCCTGCACCCGTTCCCATGTCTGAGTGTCTATGATAGGCTCGTGGTGGTTCTCAAAAATCACTTGCTTTTCCGGGGGATTTTCTACACTGTGCTTGACTTTGTAAGAAAGTTTTTCTGTCTTGAAATTTACCAGACAGCCTGTGTATTCCCGGTTTTCAAGGATATGCACTACGGTATTAGTCGCCCACTTGCACTCATAGCCGGGGTGGTAGCGGCGGGTGCTGCCCGTCCTGCGGTATTCCAGCGTCCCCGGCGTGGGGATCTGCTGCTCTGTGAGCATACGGGCTATCTTGGTCGGACCATTCCCGGCAAGGCAGAGGTTGTATATCTGCTTGACTACGGGTGCAGCTTCCTCGTCAATAATGAAATTTTCGTCCTCGTCCATGAGGTAACCATACACAGGCTTGCTTGTGATGGGCTTGCCACTCATGCCTTTTGAGCGTTTTACTGCTTTGATTTTCTTGCTCGTATCTCTCACCAGCCATTCGTTAAAGATATTCCGCAGCGGGGCAAAATCATTGTCGCCCTGTGCGCTGTCCACTCCGTCATTGATAGCGATGAAGCGGACACCTTTCTGTGGGAAAATCATTTCCGTGTACATTCCCACTTGCAGGTAGTTTCGCCCTAACCTCGACATATCCTTTACGATAACTGTCCCGACTTTTCCGGCTTCAATGTCCGCAAGCATGGCTTGAAAACCGGGTCTTTGAAAGTTCGCACCAGAATAACCGTCGTCCGTGTACCAGCGCAGATTGGAAAAGCCGTTCTGCTTTGCATAGGTTTCAAGGATACGCTTCTGATTGGAAATGGAATTGCTTTCGCCTTGCAGCTCGTCCTCATGGGAAAGTCTTGGGTAAAGGGCGGTAATTGGTTGTTGGGTGGTCTGTCTTAACATAAAATCCTCCGTTTCCGACAGCCAGCCCCACTATTCCGTATTTCGATTATACCACATGGGGCGGCTGTCTGTATAGCGGCTTCTGCTTCTTTACCGCCCGGTAAAATGACGATTTTTCTGTGCGGCTTGTAGCGTTAGGGCGAAAGCTGGGCTTTGTGTCCTGCGGCGGCTTCCGCCTCCAGCACTTTCATCATCTTATCGGCTGCGGTGTCGGTGGTATCTTTTTTGAAAAAGCCGGAAACGACAAGGACGGTGTTGCCCATGCGGATCTCTGTCACGCAGTCCGGGCGGCGTTCCGGGGTGGTGTTCTGCTTGTTCTCTGCCATAGGCAACTCCTTTCATTTCATCAATTCTTTTAGTCTGTTCAGCTTGGCTTGCGCCGTTTCACGGCGGAAGTTCTCTCCCGTAAAGAGGATAGGGGCGCACATTTCCAAAAGGCGGTCATAAATCCGGGCATGGGCGGTGTCCAGCGGATTTTGCAGGCTGTCCAATGTCAGATTGGTGGTAACGATTAAGGGCTTGCGGCTGCGGCAGCGGCTGTCAATCACATTGTAGACCTGTTCTAAACCGTACTCTGTGCCGCGCTCCATTCCAAAATCATCAATGATAAGCAGAGGAAAACGGCAAAGACGCTCGATATACTCGTTGCGCCCCTCAAAGCTGGCGGTCAGGTCATTCAAAATCGCAGAGAAGTTCGTCATGCGGACAGCGACTTCCTGCTCCATGAGGGCATTAGCGATACACCCGGCAAAATAGCTTTTTCCTGTGCCGACCTTGCCCCATAGCAGATAGCCGATATTTTCCTCGCGCATGATTTCCCAATGATCCACATAGAAGTGTGCAATCTCCATTTGCGGGCATTTCCCGTTGTCGTTGGCGAAAGTCCATTCCTGCATGGTAGGATTGGTAAATCCCCGGTGTTTCAAGTCCTCCACGGTGTCAAGGTGCTTTCTGCGCTGTTCGGCGGCTTCACGCTCCAAACGCTGGGCTTTCTGGCAGTCACATTCTGCCGAGTGGCGGTCACGCCCAAACAGGGCGGCTTGCTTTTCCGGGAAGTAGGCTTCTTTCGGGGTGTGGCACTTGCCACAGTAAAGCAGCCCGTCCTCGCCCGTGTAGTCCTCCGGGTGCGGGGTATCAGCCGCCATATTCAAAACTCGTTCCGTAAACAGATTGCTCATAAGCTCTCGCCCTCCTTGCAGGTATATTCGGGTATGCCCTGTTTCGGGGCAGCCTTTGCGGTATCGTCTGCCGCCCATCTGTGGATAGTGGCGGCGTGGTTTTTGTATTTCTTGCCTGTGGACGCAATATAGCCGGAAAGCCGCTCAATGTAGTACGCCCATTTTTCGGGCAGCTCCGCTTGCAGTTCGGAAAGCTCCGTATCGGTCAGAAATACATTCTCATATCTGCCGTAGCTGTGGGCGGGGGCTTGTCCCTTTAACTCTCCCTCTTTTTCTAACTCTATATCTATCTCTTTCTTTATCTCTATCTCTGGTGGACGAATGTCGGACAAATGTCCGCCATTTGTCCGCGGCGGCAAAAGTGCCTTATTTTCAAGCCTTGCGGCGCGTTTCCGTTCCGCTTCGGTAGAGGATTGACCGATCATCAGCTCGATGTCGGTCATATAAAGCAGCCCGCAGTCAAGCTGCTCCACAAGCCCTAACTGCTGGAAGATGGCTAATGCCCGTTCCACCGTCCCGATTTGGTGACGGGTCAGCGTGGCTATCATCTGGGCGGTATAGGGGATATGCTCGTCAAGCTGCAATCTGCCGCCATTTTTCAGCGATTTTAAGTACAGCTTCAAGAGGATATTGGAATACAAAATCCCGTCTTTCATGTCCTCCAACAGCACAATGGAATCGCTGTCGAAGAAGTTTTCTTTCAGTTTGAGGTAGTAATATTTGCGGTTATCTGCCATTGGCGGTGTCCTCCCTGTGTTTCCATCTCTTAGAGAAATACCGGGGGCAGAGGACGATAATCGCCCGGAAGCTCTGCTTGCAGCCGTGTGTGCAGCCCCGGCAAAGGTCGTTGTATGTGATACGGTCGCAGGTGGTATTCCCGACTTTCACTTGCCGCAGGAAAAAAGACCATTCCAGCCGCCGTTTCTTGTTCATTCTTGGCATGGGTGCGCTCCTTTCTGCCGTTTCCGCTGGTGTGGCGGTATCGGCGGTAATTCTGTATCATCTCGGTATCATTTTCGGGGTTTTTCTGCCCTGTAAGCCCGTTAAAAAATCCTTTGGTATTGGGGATAGGGTACGGGGCAGCCCCCTTGTTCTGTATGGGTTCGGGTACATTTGGGGGTGGTTTTTATCGCTCCTGTTCCTGCCTTTTCACAGGCTTGCGCTCCCGGCGTAAAATCTGGTCGATATTGCCCTTGACGGTCTGTAAGCGGCGGTATTCCTCCCGTTTTGTCCGGTAATCGTTGTAGCCGCTGTTTTTCTCTTTGATAAGGGTTTCAATCTCTGCTTGCAGGGCTTTATAGCTTGGCAGCTTGGAAATGCCGTTCTCCCTAAAATAACGGGCGGCTGCGTCTGCTATGATAAAGTCGCTTTCGTGCTTCTGACGGTAGGCTGCTTTTGCTTTGGCGTTTTTCTGCTGTTTCAGCCCGTCCCGGACAGGGCGGGTCTTGGAATAGGCAAGCACCTGCCGTTGCAGCTCCTTTTTCCCGTTCAGCGTCTTTTCCACCTGCTTCAGCTCTGTAAGGCTTTCCTGCATAGCGGCATAGGCGGCAGAACAGGCTTCGTCCAGTTCCTCCGGGGAAGAAAAGCCGTACTGCTGGTAGGCGGTAACGGTAGCTGCCATTTGCTTTAGGTTGTGCTTTGCCGCCCAGCGGTCATAGCCCACGCCCTTGCCCTCGGCTCGCTTGGCTTCCCGGTCAACCATGCGCTGCAAGGTGTTGTCTGCCGGGGTGGTTTTTGCAGCTTTTTCCCCTTGTGACAGCTTTTTAACTGCGGCAGGGTATTCGGGTATGGCTTTGGTCTGTTCGGCGGCTCTGCGGGCGTTCTGCGTGAGCAGGGCAAGGACAGTAGCCTTGTCAAAATCGTCCCCCAGCTTCCGGGCTGTGATAGGCTTTGTCCTGTCTGGCGTGAGGTAGGAAAGACGCCCCCGGCTCTCCTTGACGGTCACGCCCTCCCGCAGCAAAAGAGAAGAAAACTCGTCAAAGCTGGCGGCTTGGGAAAGTGCCTGCCGTATCGTCCGGCGCAGCTTCGCCTTGTCCGTTTCAAACTTGGTGGGCTTGGTCGGCTGTCCTGCGGCTTCTCTGGCGGCGTTCTCTTTATCAAGGGCAAGCTGCCCTTTCTTTGCCGCCCAGTATTCCCGTTCGGTTATCCGTTCCTTGCTGCCGTTCAAGAGGTCGATTTGGTAAAGCCCCTCCCGGTGGCACATCTCCATGACTTCACTCTTGAAATATTCCATAGCGGCGTTGGTGCAGCGGTGCTTGCAGCCCTCCCTTGTGTCGGCTGGTCTGTCCATGTAGGGCAGAAGCGGGACTTCATAAATCCGCAGGGAGTTGATGACGATATGCACATGGATATTGCCGCTGTGGTTATGCCCATCCGGGTGGGTGCAGATTAGGGCTTGGTGTCCGGGAAAATGCTCCTTGCAGAACTGCTCGCCCAGCTCCTGCGCCCGGTCTACGGTCAAGCCGTTGTCTGTCCCGTCCCGTGGGTCAAAGCTGATGATATAGTGGTGGCTTTTCACATCTTCCCGTTTTTGGTTTTTCTCATAGCGGAGATTGGCTCGCATACAGGCAACAGCGAAATCCTCGCCCCCGCAGTTGAGGGAAGAAATGCGGTAATCCTCCCTCGGTATCAGCCGCCCGTTTTCATCAAGGGTGGGCTTCATGGTAAACTCGTCATGCTCAAATGTGAGATAGGCTTCCGCTGTGCCATAGTCAGCATTTTTAGAGCTGATATGTTTGAATGTTGCCAACAGCGTCACCCACTTTCTGCAAGACTTCAAACTTTAGGGCAGCAAGGTCGGAAACCGCCGCCCGTACCTCCCCGGCAAGCTGCGGGTAGGGGCTGTGCCACTCGTTCAGCGTCCAGGCTATCTGGTTTAAGTTGCCGCCGATCCTGCCGTATTCGGCGGTCAGCTTCCCAACAGCGGCAAGCAGCTCATCATTGACAGGAGAAACGGTTATGATGGGGCGTATGGCTGCCCCGGTTATGGCTTGCCGGATAAACTCGGCTTGGCTCATGTGGTAGGCAGAAATCCTTTCCGCAAACTCGGTGTATTCTTCCTCGGTCATGCGTGTCTTGACTACCCGGCTGCGGTGGGGCGTGTTATATCGTTTTTGCATGGTAAAAACCTCCTTTCGGCTGCCGCATGGCTGCGGCGGGATAAGCGGCGTAAGCCGCATAAGCAGGGTTTGGGGAAGGCACTCCCCAACAAGATTCCCGCAGGGGCAAAATGAGCGAAAAGCGAATTTTGGCACCTCGGTAGAATCTTGCTCTAAGAAACTGCCGGACTGCCGTTCACTTGCTACTGCCACTTTTTCGGGAAATCTATAACCAGCTTTTTTATAAAAGGCTGCGGGCGGCGTTCTCCCCTTACTCCCTACAACACCGCAAAAAGCAAAAATGACGGACTTTCCGGCAAGAACTTTTCCTGCGGCGTGGTCTTTCCCGACAATAAGGCGTTTTGGAAACTGTGTTTTGCTCGCCGTCTGAAAAAAACGGCAATCTTTTTTGGCTTCACTGTCTAATACGGAACATTTGGAAATTTGCCAAAAATGGGCGCAAAAAAAGCAGCAAATCTTTTTCGGATTTACTGCTTCATGTGCCGCTGCGGGGCGGCGGGATATTCAGTTTTTATGTTATCGGTCAAGCCGAAACTTGAACAGGCTTTCAATCAGCTTTGTTCTGATGTAGTCCTCCATATCAGAGTTATAATAACCGTTCATGTTGGAGAAGTAGCGGATATATCCAGCGTATCGGTCAAGGACGGCTTGTATCGCTATGGGGTCGCCCTCATGTGCCTTTATGATAGTGTCATAGGGGAGAAGTCGGTTACTCATGGGACAACACCTCCATTTCCTCTTTCAGCCGCTTCAAGGCAAGCTGAATATGCCGCCCGATTGTGCTGCGTGTCCAGCCGCTTTGTTCTCCGATTTCTTTCTGTGTCAAGTGCTGGAAGTAATATAAAAAGATTTCCTCTTGTGTCTGTTCCGGCAGCCCGGCAAGAGCCGCCGCAAGGGAACAGCTATCTAAAAATATCGTCTGCCCCCGGACAGAAAACAGATAAGTTTCGCCATAGTCCGGCACTTGAAAATACTCGTCTGTGGTGCTTAGTGGGACAAACTTTTCTTCGGTCAAATATTCAAGAGAGATTTCCCGTCTCCACCTCGCCGCCAGCATACGGGCAGCGTCAAAGGACGCATGGCGAATAACAATCCGGCAATAGGTATCATGGGTATAGCGGATATGTTCTTGATAGGCTTCCTGTTCGGTCATGGAAAATCCCCCTTTCTTCAATTATGGGAAAGGGCGGCAGCATTTTCTGCTGTCGCCCCTTGATTACCCACCGGCAAGGACAGGCGGGGCTGTCAACGGTGGGTGCAGCCCATTTACTTGCCGTTGACTGGCTCGGCTGGTTTTGCTATTTTTAGCGACTTCATTCATCTATGCTTATCGTTTCATCACTTATTGCTAGCGGGTTATTCTGGGTATTGCTGTTGAGGTCTGGAACGCTGAAAAAGACAGCAATAAAAATATTCACAAGAACGATTACTGCTAATATAATGGCAACAATTTTCCAGATACGACGTGAGCGGCGGTTCTTGATTGCCAGTTGCTCGTTTATTCTGGATAGTTGTTCGGCAACATCACTGGCGACATTTTCATTTTCAATTTTCGTACCCAGCAATTCACTGACAGATACCTCTAATATTTCAGCCAGACGAATAAGAGTATCAGCGTCGGGAACGGACAAATTTTTCTCCCATTTGGAGATAGTCTGTCTGACTACATGAAGTCTGGTTGCTAATTCTTCCTGTGAAAAGCCTTTCTGTTTTCTGAGAGTTTTTAGATTTCATAGAAACATGATGCGTTCCACTCCTTTGTCTTGGTAAATCAAAAATAGCATGATAGCTGCTATGCGGCAAGCAATGCAGATTAACATTAGCGCAACTGCCTATAAAATAAGCATAATTCCGCACAAATCACTTGAAAACGAATATTTCTTCAATCGGTGCTTCAACAACTCTTGAAATATCAATCGCCAGTTTAAGTGAGGGATTGTATTGTGCCTTTTCCAGCCGCATAATTGTTTCTCGCCGCACGCCTACCTGTGCCGCTAACTGCTCTTGTGTCAAATCCTTTAATAGCCTGTACTTTTTTAATCTACATTCAAAATCCGGCACGCTTATTCCTCGCTTTCATCAAACTGTTCATCGTTATCATAATGATATAGCAGATATTCGCTAAGGAATATTTCAAGTGCTATGGAGAGAGCTATAACAATAACAAGAGCAATTAAGGTATATTCAAGGTTATCCATGAGCTTTCCCTGTCCCAAAATGAGTATTGCAAGAAAAATAATGGACAGAGAAGTTTTGTTCGCTACACTTTGCGCTTTCATTTTGTTTTCTTTGTATCGTTCATCTATAAGAGTATTTGACATTTTTCCCTCATAGAAAAATCCGAAAAAGCCGAAAAACAGGAAAAACACAAAAGGAAAAATTGTCTTGTCAACGCTGTAAGTCCAAAATCCCAAAAATCCGGCAAATCCTAATAAACCTAAAAAACCCAGTTTTGGATTTATTGTTCTGGTGGATTGCAAGGTTAATTCCCTACGCCTGTTTGTTTTAATAGATTCCAAAAACAACACAACAATATTCACAATATACAAGGTAAGAAGTACGCCGGAAATAATCATAGGCAGGTCTTGCACTCTGAAAACATATTCAGATAAATCCATAGGCACAATAAACCTTGAATTGTTAAATGCTATCGTGTACCATGAAGATATTGCTACCAGCAAAGCGCATATCACGCCCAGGCAAATTGTGAGTTTCGTTCTTTTTTTCATAATGGTGTCCTCCGATGAGATGTATTTGTCGCTTGTCGAGATAAATATATCACTTCAAAGACTGGCTGTCAATAGGAAAGATACAAATACATCACTTTCCCCAAAATGCTTAGAAAGACAAAAGCTGATATAGGAAAATCCCCACATCAGCTTTTCGTATTGGTCTGTGTTTCGGAAATAGTGGCTGCTGTCTATCAAATTATCATTTGTTACTTTACCGCACATGAGCATTTGCACCTGGGTTATCGTTTCCATATCCTTCCAACAGGTTGATAACGCCCCATACTGCAAGTCCGGCTCCGATTGCCACCACAAGTGTCTGTAAAATATTGATTGCCTGATTAAAAAACGCCATATTCGTTGTCTCCTTTCAAATCTCTGTATTTCTCTGGTTTCTATCTTTAAGAAGTCTTTTCCGGCTCTGCCCTTACGGGCGGCCTTTCATGATCTCTCAAATCCATCACCTCCCAAAAGGGCAAAGAAAAAAGAGCTATGTGTCCGAATCTTTCACATGCTCTGCTTCCTTGTTTTCTGTATTTAATTCTTCTGCCAGACTCTCTTCCGAAAACTCATACAGGTCAAATTCTTGTGTCCTCGTCAGTTTCACTTCCATCCGATGCCGCATATACGCTTCCACATCAAACTCATTTTTCTTATCGTAGTCTGACAGTTCCTTATACCGTTTGTGTCTGGTAATATCAAACTTGTCACTGAAAAATGGTCTTACACCTCGAAGCTGCAAGATACATTTGCTGCCATCCATGACCGCAAGTTCGTCCCGACTCATCAATTCCTTTCCTGTTTTCTGATAGTTCATCCCGTAAGAACGGCTCTGTCCACGGGTGTCCGAAGTGTTATATAAATCAATCGTTTCTTTTCCCAGCGTCTCGGAAATCTCCTTTAAGGTCGAACTTTCCTTACCGCCAAGGAATAACATCGTATCGCAGTTGCCTAAAATTGTCTCAGCTGCATCTTTATAGATTGTCTTTAACTGGGACTGCGACTGAAGGATAATAGATGCGGAGATTTCTCGGCTACGAATGGTGGCGATCAGCTTGTCAAACTTTGGAATCTGACCGATATTTGCGAACTCGTCACAGAGAATTCTGACGTGGTATGGTAATCTTCCATGGTGTACATCATCCGCCCTGTCACATAACAGGTTGAATAACTGGCTGTACATCATCGCCACAACAAAGTTAAAGGTATCATCCGTATCGGAAATGATAATAAACAGTGCTGTCCTCTGGTCACCTACCATATCCAGTTCCATCTCATCATAGCTCATGATCTCACGAAGTTCTGCAATGTCGAACGGTGCAAGCCTTGCACCACAGGAAATCAAAATACTCTTTGCTGTCTTTCCAGAGACAAATTGTCAAGGACTTTTTAATCAAATTCACAAAAAATCTACAAAAAAGGTGCCAGAAGCATTGTATGGCTCCTGACACCTCGTTTGATAGATTACATTTTTCCGTTCAGCAGGTCTTTGCAGAGATACGCATAGTCTGGCAGCTGGTTGATATATGGCTCCCAGCGCCGCTTGATTTCCGCCAATTCCAGCGGATCGGCTTTCTCCAGTGCATGATCGTTGCCTGTCATATATAAAACATCCGTAGCAACATCATCCAAACACCTGCCGCAGAGATCAGCAGCTGATTCTATCCTAATGCCAGTATCCACATAAAGCGGATTGACGCCAATCGCCAGCCAGACATAGCCTACCTTGTCCGACCAGAGCAGTTCAAAATCAGGGCTTTGCCGCAGATGTTCCGCAAAGACCTCCTTTACTCGTTCAATTTCATGCTTCTCTTTTTCTGTGTAAAGCATTTTCGTGTCCTCCTTGACAAAAATTTTGGTGCGTACCATTATCAGTTTAGCACAAGGCGGCTTCGTTTATCAGTCTGTCACATCTGCTGAATTTCATTTTTGAGCATACGCTTGATTTTATCGCTCATGGTTTCTGTGCTGGTCTGGCTGAAATGGACATGAACCTTGTAGGTTGTCTTGCCAATTTTCTTTACCATCGCTGGCGTGTTTTCCGGCGCTCTGGACGCAGTAACGGCGTCTGCCACCTGCATAGCATGGGGTTCTTTGTTCATGGCGCTCCTTTCTCCGAACGGGTCTGTGCCGCCGGTAAAAAATCAGTCGTGCTTACTGTTTACAATGTCTTTTGCTGTCTGTCGGGTAGCACCGGCATTTTCTTCCCGGAAATTCTTCCCGTCAAAGAGAATCGGCGCACACCGTTCCAGAATACGGTCATAGATACGGGCGTGAGCCAGATCAGGTGGGTTTTTCAACTCGGACAGTTTCAAGTTTGTTGTGATAATCATGGGCCTGCGGCTGCGATAGCGGCTGTCGATGACGAAAAACATCTGCTCCATAGCATATTCGGTACTGCGCTCTACACCCAAATCGTCAATGATAAGCAGGTCATACTCGTCAAAGCTGGCAATAAACTCCGACCTGTCCTCAGAGAACATCCCGGTCAGGCGGTTCAGAATGGTGGGGAAGTTTGTCATCAGCACCGGCACATCCCGGTCAAGCAGGGCGTTGGCAATACAACCGGCGAAAAAGGACTTGCCGGTTCCCACATCCCCGAACAACAGCAGGCCGGTGTTGTTTTTATATGCCTCCTTCCAGTTCTCCACATAGGCGCGGGCCTTGTCCATCAATGGGTTTTGGCCGTTGTCGTTGGCAAAGGTGTAGTCGTACAGATAGCGGTCTTGCAGGCCCTGGGCCTTCCGGCGTTTGATACGCTCCATGCGGCGCTGCCGTTCCTCGGCGGCCTTGCGCCGTTCCTCGGCCTCCCGCTGACACTGGCAGATACAGCGGGGCATGAAGTAGCCAGGTTTCCCAAAGCATGGCACAACGGTCTGCCTCTGGCCGCCGCATTTCTTACAGTGGATGAGACCGTCTGACGGATCTATATACTCGTCCTCAGCCAGTTCCACACTGGCAGCTGCCTTGTCGATCAGCGCCCGGATTTCTGCGGTAATCTCAATCATACAGTTTCATCCTCCTTTACGCTGTAATCCCGGTTGCGTGAGGGTGTGATCGTTTTTTTAGCATCCTCACCGGCCCAGCGCCGGATGGTGGCAGCATGGCTCTGATACCGCTTGCCGGTAGAAGCCATGTACTCGGACAGCTTTTCGATGTACTGGCCCCATACAGTGGGAAAGCTGGCCTGTAAGTCTGCCAGTTCCCCGTCCGTCAGGAAAACATTCTGGTAACGGCCATAGGCGTGGGCGGGGTGTCCCTTCTCTATCTCTCTCTTTATCTCTATCTCTTTCTCTAACTCTATCTCTATCTCTGGTGGACGAATGTCGGACAAATGTCCGCCGTTTGTCCGGGGCGCAGAAAGAGCCTTATTTTGGAGCCTCGCAGCCCGCTTTCGCTCAGCCTCGGTAGAGGACTGGCCGATTAAAAGTTCGATGTTGCTCATGTAGAATGTGCCGCTGTCCAGCACTTCCACAAGGCCCAGCTTCAAAAAGATCTGCAAGGCTCTCTCCACAGTGCCGATCTGCTGGCGGGTGATGGTGGCGATCATCTGCGCCGTGTAGGGGATGTCCTCGTCAAGCTGGAGCCGCCCGCCATGTTTCAGCGATTTCAGATACAGCTTGAGCAGAATGTTGGAATACAGCACACCATCCTGCATACTTTCCAGCAGCACGATGGAATCATCGTCAAAATAGTTTTCTTTGAGTTTCAGGTAATAATATTTTCGGTTGTCTGACATAGGGTTCCTCCTTGGGGTTTCTCTTGGGATTCTGTACGCATTTTAAGGCCGTTTTAGGGGTCGGAGGATAAATCTATCAGCCTGCCTTTGACACCCTCAAAAAAAGCCTTGATTTACAAGGGTTTTTCAGCCCCTAAAGCGTGACATTTCTTCCGTTGTTTCCGCTTGCGCTTTGCGGCGTTGATCCGCTTCATGCGTGCGGCACATTCCGGGCAGTATTTGGCCCGGTTGGAACCGGGGGTAAACAGCGCCCCACATACGGCGCATTTCTTTGCATTCAGCCGGTGGAACAGCGCCGTTTCCAGTTCCTTATCCTGCGGCAATACCGCCGTCCGAAACCACCTGCACAACAGGGAATAGGAAATGGACTGGACACAGACACATTCCTCCCCATCGTCCAGGGCGATACAGTTTCCGTCGATGTAGTTACAGCACTCATGCACTAGCCTCCGCACTCTGCGGTACTGGCGGTAATCCATGACGGGGATAGGTTCAGACTTATTGTTCTTCATAAATGATTTCTTTCATAAAGCCAGTAACCTCCTTGAATGAATTTATTGTTAAATATTCGTGCAAAGTATTGTTTTCTTCGTGCAAATGGCATATACTATAATTGCCAGCAGAAAGGGGTTGATCGTATGGCTGGAAATACCACAAACATCAGTATCCGCATGGACGCAGATTTGAAAGCGCAAGCGGACGCACTGTTTACTGAACTTGGCATGAACCTGACTACGGCGTTTAACATCTTTGTGCGCCAGTCGCTTCGTGAAGGCGGCATTCCCTTTGAGGTGAAGCTGGAACAGCCCAACAAGGAAACGGTTGCTGCCATGCTGGAAGCGGAAAGGATTGCAAAAGACCCGTCTGTAAAGGGATACAATGACCTTGACGAGTTGTTTGCCGACCTGAAAAAATGAGGAAAACAAAGTACACCGTCAAGTACACGACCGCTTTCAAAAAGGACTACAAGCGGGCAATCAAGCGCGGCCTGAAAATCGAATTGCTGGAACAGGTCGTGGCGCTGCTGTCGATGGGCGAACCGCTGCCGGATAAAAACCGCGATCACGATTTGTCCGGCGATTGGGTGGGCCATCGGGAATGTCACATTCTCCCGGACTGGCTGCTCATTTACCGTATCGAGGATGATGTGCTGGTGCTGACGCTTGCCCGCACCGGGTCGCACAGCGACTTGTTCGGCAAATAAACCATCTGCCGCCGTATGGGGAAACCTGTACGGCGGTTTTTCTGTGTGCAAAAGGGTGTCGTGAAACGCGACGCACCTGAAAGGGGTCGGCAAAGCGCCGTACCCTTTACCGCTCCGGCCCCCGGTCGCGGGGCTTGTCCCGTTCCTGTCGGGCCAGTTGGTCGGCGGCCTTGCGGAGCCGTTCCACAGCTTTTAGCTCCTCCCGCATAGCTTTCATGTCGATGCTGTCCACCTGTTTCTGGGCGGTCAACAGGTCGATCTCACGCCGCCATTCCTTCGGGGTGATTGCCTCGCCGCTGTCTTTCAGTTCTTTCAGATACCGGGCCGCCGCGTCATAGAGGATCAGTTCCCGGCTGTGGCGCTGCTCGAACAGTTCCCGCTTCTCCGGCTTTACCCTGGCAAGCTGCTTGTGGACAGTCTTATACTCGTTGTACTGCGCCCACATCTCCCCGTGCTCGGTGAGGACAGCGATCCGGCGCTCAGCCTTGACGATCTTTCCCCGCAGGTCATAGTAACGGCTGTTCATATCAGCGATTTTTTCATGAAGCTGCTGCATAGACTGGATGCCGTTTGCCTGTAAAAAGCTAAATAGTGCAGCGCTTTCCTGCAAAGCCCGGATTTTACCGGTGCGGGTGCGGGGAGTGTTCAACTGCTGCTGGGCCTCCCACAAAGCAGTCAAGCTGCTTTGCTGTGTTTGTGGTTTTTCCGCTTCGTCTTTCGACCAACGATAAAGCCGGGTAATGCGGGCTTTGATTTCTTTCAGCAGCTTGTTGTCGGCAGCGATCTGCCGGTTTACTTCCCCCTTGTCGGTGCGGATGCCGCGCTTCTCCATCTGGCTGGCCGCTGGCCCCAGGTGGACAGAGGGGATTTTATCAATGCCCTGTCGCTTGTAGCTGCGGTGGTCTACCAGGGCAGGCTGACCGGCTGCCTCCAACACCCGATTGGTGTAGGCCGCCCACGCTGCCCGCCAAATCTCCACATTTCCTTTATCGTTCCAATCGGTTGTATCCTCACGATGATTTTTCCAGCCGCCTTTCCCATCCGGGATACGCTGTCCATTCTCGTCCAGGTCGTATGCCTTGCGGCACTTTGCGCCCCACTGTCCATTTTCTTTCAGAGGTCGGAGCGTCAGCATGATATGGACATGAGGGTTGCCGGTTCCCTTGTCATGGATGGCGAAGTCGGCGCACATCCCCTTGTCCACAAAGTTGTCCTTCACATAGGCACGCACAAGAGCGAGCTGCTGTTCGCCGGACAGTTCGCGAGGCAGAGCTGCTTCGATCTCGCGGGCAAGCTGGCTGTCCCTTGCTTTCTCGATTTGCTCCACGCTGTTCCAGAGGGTGGAGCGGTCTGCAAATTCCGGCGGGGCGTGGGCGGGCAGCATGATCTCCGCATGGACAATGCCGCCTTTCCGGGTGTAGTCATGGGTCAGGCCGTCCCATTCATTTGTCAGCTTGGTTCCGCTTCGGTAGGCGACTGCGGCAACAGCGGAACGGCCCTCGCTGCGCTTGATGATACTGACGGGAATATGGCAAAAATCTATGGGTGGCACCTCCTTTCGGCGGGGATATTTCAGGCTCCGTGGAGCCGAACAAACGCGAAGCGGGTGTTTGGCTGCGCGGGGCGCACAAGGGGTTTGGGGAGTGTAGCGCCCCATCGCGGACGAAGTACGCAACGCCCCCGGCAGGGCGCACAGCACCGGCAACGGTGTATAAGTGCGCCCTTGTAAACAAGGGACTTATGGCGTGTCCCCGGATTTTGGCAGGTTTGCAGTCAATTCCGCAGCCCCCGGAAGATGGGACAGGGCAATCAGAAATGTTTTGACCTCCGCGCCGGAAAGGTCGGGAGCCAGCGGGAAAATCCCCTCCAAAACGGCTCCGCGCTCAATCAGGCGGCGGGTGCGACCCCTGCGTTCTTCGTTCCGCTGCTTGTTCTCCAAAATCTTCTTTCGGTTTTCAAGCTGCCGAATCTCCTTCAGGACTTTCTCCCGTTCTTCTTTTTGGGGGTGGGCTGTAATTTTTTCGTTCATGTCAGGCACCTCTTTTCTTTGGAAATACTCATAGATTGACCGTCCATTTCTGACGCGCAAAGTACCGGCGCAGTCTCCGCAGTGCGGCATGGATGGATTTTCCCGCCTGTGATGGCGTGATACCCTCCATTGCGGCAATATCTTTCACTTTCATACCCAGCATATAGCGGGCGTGAACACGGCGAGCCTGCATAGGCGGCAGGGAAGAAATGGCTTCGTACAATCGCCGTATCAGTTCTTCGTATTCGGCTAATTCTTCTTTTTCTATCAGGTAGTCCTCCGGCGATGGCTGCGCCCAGCCGATGGCGGCATTTTCGATTCCATCGTTACAGTCGAGGGAATAAAATGCCTTATACCGGAACATCTTGCGCTCTCTGGCGGCCTCGGCTCTCTTATCCAGAAGAAACGCTTCGACGATCTCATCGGACACCTCCACACAAATGTCCTCTTTGCAAAATGGATAATATTGTTTGAGATTGATGGTCTGCATAGGCATGCCCTCACTCTGTTTGGAAAAGGCCATCATAGCAGCGGCGCATATTCCGCAGACCCCGGCGGATGGCAACGCTAACCTTGCTGCTGTGGACGCCCTCTATCCGAGAGATTTCCGGCTGCTTGATACCAGCAATGTAGTAGGCGTGAACACGGCGGGCCTGTGTCGGAGTGGCATGAGCCAGAGCCGCAGGCAGAGCTGCAATCAGGCGCAGACGGGTGGTCATTTCTTCTCGTTCCACCAGAATATCCTCCGGCGATCTGCCGTGTTCCAGCGCGTAGTTCTCCGTCCAGCTATATGCGTCCAGGGAGTACCAGGCGCGGTGGTAGACCTTCCGGCGCTCATAGTTGTTCATCTCGCGCTGGGCCTGCCGCATGGCCTCCCAGACCTCGTCGCTGACCTCTACAAACTCGTCGTGCCGGTAGTGGGTATAAATCCACCGCAGATTGATTGTTTTCATAGGCTTACCTCCTGAAAATGGGAGAGGCGGACAGCTCGTCCGCTGTCCGCCCCTCGCTGAGATAAGGGAAATGATCCCTTTCACTTGGTAGCCAGAAAACAGGTCATTCGTTAAGCCTGTTCTCAAAGAAATTTATAAATTTTTTTCTGACCGCCTCCACACTTTGATACACAGCCACTTTGGAGCAGCCGCACAGCACACCGATCTCTGCAAGGCTCAGCCCGTCAAGCGCATAGAGCAGGAACCGGCGGCGCTGGGCCTCGGTACAGGTGTCCAGAACAGCCATCAGCTCATGCAGCGTTTCCATGCGGCAAAGGTATTCCTCCGGCGTTTCGCCGTAGACCCCTACACCCTCGGTGGTAATGATGTACTCGTCAAACTCCCGGCCATCCCAATGCCGCCGCTGTTCATGGAACAGGTTCTCCGTTTTATGATCGGCCCGGTCAAGAAATTCATAGACTTCCAGCGTAACCTCCACGGCCACAGCTTGTCCGTTATAATTGATGGTAACTTCCATCTGCCTTTCCTCCATTCAGATTTTTTGGGTAAATCTGAATGGGGCGGCGGAGAACGGCACCGGAGATAAAGTTCGGGCCATGCTGACCCGATGTTCCGGCTCCATAGGGACAAAAAAGCGCCCGGACGGCATAAAGCCATACGAGCGTAATAGAGAATATTTTGCTGTTTAGTTACATGGTATAGTGCATACTGCTGACCACATTGCTCCGCTGCCGGGAGCAGGCTTTTTTTAGCTGGTGCAGATCATGGGTACTGTGAAAAGACGCAAACATAGACACGGCGGCATCCTCCTATATGCCGCCGTGGATTTACACGGTGTTGGGTCGTCGTTGGTTTAGGGTAGACGAAAAGAAACGGCGGCTCTGATTTCTCAAAACCGCCGCCAGGGTATCTAGAGTAAGCGCACAAAATCAACCTGCCCAGCTACGGTTTTTTTTTCTTTCCCCATTAGGCGGGGCAGGTTTAAAAGAATATGAAAAGCCGATAACAGCAGTCATGTTAGCCTGCGTGTTATCGGCTCTGCGTCTATGCGTCTGGCTCTCTAATAACGGATATATTCAGTTGCTTTACATGAATGAGCGTTTCCTGTTT
This sequence comes from Blautia stercoris, assembly GCF_054657695.1. Lineage (NCBI taxonomy): Bacteria > Bacillati > Bacillota > Clostridia > Lachnospirales > Lachnospiraceae > Blautia > Blautia stercoris. Next base: position 143,917 of record NZ_BAAHYF010000003.1, on the reverse strand, counting down.
ACATTTTGGACAGAACAAGGGGAAATTCCTTAATTCCGTGTCAATTCGTATTTTTATTCGGGTTTTATTATGGCATATAGGACAACTAACCCAACTTGTCTCTTTCATCAAAATTACCCCGTAACTTGATGTTTCTTTGATATATTTTTTGTTAGTCTATAAAATACGAATATCAATCCAACATTAAGGATGATCATAAAGACCGGCTGGCTCATACCGAAATATGTTTTCATATCAGAAAATATACCGTTTGTATGAAGCATAAAAATCGGGCAAATTTCCTGCATTTTTTGTAAAACAGGAAGGCTATCATTAAAATCAAACACAACTGGCAAGAAGCAGATGACGCAAGAAGTAATAAGCGCTGTAACAGGAGAACTCATTTGAGCACTTAAAAACAATGTAATAGTTGTCAAGGCTACAATCCCAAAAATATTCAATATTACAGAGATAAAGAACATTTGCAAAAAGGTCAAATTATATATTGAAGAAGCATAATGTAATGAAGATTGAATGCTTACATTCCACCCCTGTAACCCATAGGTACAGCCATACAGAACTAAATTTAGCAGTAAATACAAGAGGTATGTGCCAATTACAACTTCCAAGGCCGCTATAATTTTTGAAGTTGTGAGTTTGGTTCGGCCATACCGAGCCGAATAAATAATGCTATCTGTATGAAGTGCATACTCTTCTGAGAAAACAGGAGATAGAGTGATTACAACAATTAAACATATCATTATGGACAAGATGCTCCCCATTCCAGATAATAGCTTATCCCAGCCATCACAATATCCTAAAGTCACAGTTGGACTATTTGGATATGCTGTTTCGAGTGACTTAAAACTACCATCAGAATTTGTCAAATATTCCAGAATCGCCGCTTGGTCACGATAAACATGAACAGCAGAAAAAGCAGAATTTTCATCTTGTCCAACAGTTGCTTGTTTTGCTTGGTCGATTTTTTCTTGCATAGTAAGTAATGTATTTTGAGAGAGTTTTCCTTCAAATATTTCTGCTACTTCCTTCCGTTGTTCAATGGCTGTAAAACCGCTTGCTAATGCCATTTTTTCAAGGTCATAATCATAGAAAACATTTTGATAATTAAATTGAAAAAAGAAAAAATAGGCAACGATAAGAACCACACCAACTAAAAACAACATTCGTGTTTGCTTTCTCGAACATATTTTATTTCGTTCTGCTTTTATCATTTCATTCATGCTCGGATACCTCCGCAAAATAGTATAAATACAAATCTTCCAATGTTGGATCAACATTCCAAGCGGTTCTGCATGGTGCTTCTTGAGAAATAATCCTCAGCCGTTCTGCACCATTATTATGTTTCAGATTTGCTGTTACATAGTTCAATTCTAATTCTTCGGCCTCTTTTCGAGATACATCACATTCCCAAACACATTTTTCAATCGGCTTCAAAATTTCTTCTGGAGAACCATGTTGAATTAACTCGCCATTTTTCATAATCAGAATCTCATTTGCGATATATTCAACATCAGAAACAATGTGAGTGGACAAAATTACAATTCTATTTTCTGCCAAAGAACTAATCAGATTCCTAAACCGCACCCGCTCTTTCGGGTCAAGTCCAGCTGTAGGTTCATCCAAAATCAAAATACGGGGATCGTTTAGTAATGCTTGAGCAATTCCCAAGCGTTGTTTCATACCGCCGGAAAAAGTTTTGATTTTTTCGTTTTTCTGTGTGAGCAGATCAACAACCTGCAACAGCTCCATTGTGCGATTATGGGCTTTTTTAGGCGGCAGCCCCTTTATTGCAGAGATATACATCAAAAATTTATACGCTGTAAAGTTAGGATAATAGCCAAAATTTTGTGGCAGGTAGCCTAAGATATTACGATATTTCTCGCCCAAATCATGAATGTTTTTCCCGTTAAAAAAAATGGCTCCTTTCGTTTCAGTTTGGACATCGCAAATAATTCGCATCAAAGTTGTCTTGCCCGCACCATTTGCCCCGAGTAGACCATAAACACCATTTGTTAATTTTGCGCTGAAATGATTTACAGCTTTTTTTCTTCCATATTCTTTTGAAAGATCATTTATTGTAAGTTCCATATCAATTCTCCAATCATTTTTTCTTTTTTCAAGTACAGTTGAAGTGTTTTCCCTAATAGGATAATAGATAACACATAAAATCCAATCCATCCCCAGAACATAGACGCTTCAAATATAAATCGCTGATGGAGTACAAGAGAAAATGTTCCAGAAAGAAAAATCATACAAGCGATTAAATGATACAAGCTATCGTTTGTCCTGCTTTTCGCACATATAAAAAGATAACAAGTGCAAGAAATATTAAATGGAATCAAACCATACAACACCATTTCAATCATTGATTTCTGGTAAATATATGCCATTGAAATTAAAATGACTGTTATTAGGAAAAGGTTGATTACTCCAATAATCAGCATACGACCTGCTACAATTTTTACCAGCGTTGTTCTACTAGACTGTTCAATTTCCCACATACCATAGATGTTGCTTTTAGATATTTCTATTGCACCTAATAACGCAAGGAATGGAACCATAACTGCAAGGATTGTCAATGGATAATAAAATGGAACCCTCCATTGGCCCAGGATACATGCTAATAATACTGCACATATAGTGAGTATTATTTGAACAATCCAGAAAGAAAGCGGCAGAAATTGAAGTTGGTTCAATATAATATCTCGCATTGAATTTTTATTGAATTCAGAACTATTCATGTAACTTTTTCCAGCTACGATTACTGCTTTAATTTTAGGTTCAGATGGAGCAGGCGTTTCACAACTCTGCAACCATTCTAATACACCATTTTGTTTTTGGGTCATACATTATCGCCTCCTCTAAAATCAGCCAAATATCGTTCCAGTTTTTTAATCCCCTGTTGGAGCCTAGATTTTACAGTAGAAACACTAGCTTTTGTAATGGTTGCAATCTCTCGGATTTTCAAATCATAATAAAATCGTAAAATGATGACCTCTTTTTGATAGTCCGGTAATGTGTTGATTGCATATTGAATTTGCGCTTTAAGTTCGTTAAGCTCAATTTTTTCAAAGGCATTATCAGTATCTTCTATATCTTCAAGAGTTTCTAAATCCATATACAGGGGTTTTGCTTTCTTAGTATAATTGTTACAGGTATTAACAGCAATCGTTAGCAGGTAGTTTTGAAATTTCCCGATCTTTCGTACTGATTGAATATTCTCCAACAATTTCAAGAAAACATCTTGTGTAATATCTGCGGCGGTATCTGGATTGCCGTTCAATCGCCGACAACAAAATAGATAAATTGACTGATAATATTTTCGGACAATTATCTCAAATGCATCTGTGTCACCCGACTGGATTTTTTTAATTAGTATGAAATCTTCGATACCGTGTCACCGCCTTCCATGTGTAAAACGCCTTACACTTAATATACAACTGAGTAACCCAAAAGGATTTAACTTTAGAAATTTTTCTTTTACTTTTTTCATTTCCCTTCTATTGTAATTCCTGTTCTTGAAAAATATAAGATGTAATATATGAATTATAAACTTCAACCAACCTGCATATAGCAACATTCCACGGGCAAAGTATGAATTATACAATGTAACTGGGTGATGTTATATGGCGAAAGTTGAAGATTGTCCCGGTTTTGAAACCTTCGGCGCAGATGTCAAAGCTGCACGAGAGGCAAAGCGTCTGGCACGAAAAACATTGGCAGAAATGGTTGGGATTGAATGGCGGTATCTTGCCAACATTGAGAATCAAGGTGCGATTCCGAGCCTGCCTGTGATGATCCAGTTGATTAAGGTCTGCGGACTTCCCGTGGAACGGTATTTTAACCCGGAGATTATGCGAGAAGAAAGCGAACAGCGGCAGCGGGTCAGCCACAAGCTGAAACTCTGCCCTGAAGAATACCTGCCGATTATCGAAGGTGCCATAGACGGGGCGCTCAAAATGGAACAGACTGCGAAGCAGAAGGAGGACGCATAATCGCGGCCTCCTTCTGGCATTTCTATATCAAGGTTCCCGGCACTTTTCCAAAAGTTCCCGACACCTCTGCTGGATTTCTCCGGTTTCTGTCACAGTCAGGTCACGGTCATTTCCAGTAATCTTATCTTCCAGAAAGTTGGCGTATGTACCCAACAAAGCGTTCCGTAAATCCTCCGGGGTTTTCTGTATTTCAGCGCTGTACCAGTCATTCCGGTGGGGTTCCCATGCCATCAATGTATAACCATGACTGGTCTGAACCACCTCATACAGAGGGTCATCCTCCAGATATGCCTGAAACACTTTCAAAACCTTTTCAAAGGTCAGCATTTCCCGCACCTCCCATTCAGCTGCAAATCAGTTCCCTGATTAAAATTTCCTCAATCTGTGCCGTTAATGTGTTCATCAGCCCCACCCAACGCATAGGATCACAGGCTTTCAGTTCTTCCGTGACACCCGCAGTCTCCATCATGTGAGGCAACATGGTGTCCACACGCTCCTGCGCTGTCCGGTCAATCTCTATCAGGTGCGGATACAGCTTCTCGCTCATCAGCAGTTGGTTGTAGAGAATGGGGCGATGTTCCTTTAGGTAGGATTTTCGCATTCTGCCGTACTTGCCGATAGAAGTTTCCGGCTGTTCAGAAAGTTTTAGGTTGGGTATATCATAATCTCCACAACGAATGTAAGTCAACTTACTCATATTCATGCTCCTTTGCTCCGTGATGATTAGACTGCTGCGCTGGCTGCTATGCTGCCTTTGCGCGGTTCTTCTTTTGGTAGCTGCCCGATAGTAGAAAAAACACCTTTTTTCATATCCTCAGCCCGGATCATGGCTTTCTTAGCGTCCATTTCCGCTTTTTTCTTCGCCTTGATTTTGTCCTCATACCGTTTCTGTGCGCCGCTGGCTTTCCGCTTCAAATAATTCTGATGAAGCCTGTCCTTGCGTTCTTCTTTTTTCCGCAGTTCTTCCTGTTCCTCCGGGGTTAAAGGAACCGGCTGTAAGGATGGTGGGATATAGCGTCCTAAAAAATTGAAGTAGATTTCAATTTCCTGCGTGGTGTCCTGACTGCCTTTTCGGGCGCGTTCGTGGACAAGGATTTTCTCTACAAACTCGTTGAGCATGGTGTTTGTCAGAGTGTCAAAATTCTCGTACTTATCAATTAGGGCTATAAATTTCTCTGCGGATTTCTGGCTCTGCTCATAGCCGGTAACAGCCTTTTCCAGCTCCGCAATTTCAATCTCAAGTGCGTCCTGCTCTTTGGCATACTGTGCATCAAGCGCCCTATATCGTGCATCCGGCAGCTTGCCGAGGGCATTGTCCTCATAGATTTTGCAAATCAGTTTTTCCAGTTCTCCGGCTCTCTTTTGGGCAGCAGCCAGACGCCTGCGCTTTTTCGCTATATCGGCACTCTGTTGAGCAACCTGCGTCTCCTGAACAGTGTGAATAAATTCCGTCCGGTCATTTCTCGAATATTCAGCGATAGCCCGGAGCGTGTCGGAAACCAATGTCAGGACAGCACTCTCATTGATACGGTGTTGTGTAGGGCATAGTGTCCCACACGGAACTTTGGTATAATTGGAACAGGTATATTGAGAAATCCGCCTGCCATTGTTGGTGCGGTGGACATACATCTTGCCGCCGCAATCGGCACAATAGAGCAAGCCTGTGAGGGGAGCCGCTTCGCCCCAGCCGTTTGGATAACGCCGTACATTGCTGCGGATTTTCTGCGCCAAATCAAAGGTCTGCTGGTCGATAATGGCTTCATGGGTATTCTCAAAGATCGTCCATTCGTCCTCAGAAACATAGTGGCTTTTCTTGTCCTTAAAGTGCTTGCGGGTCTTGAAATTGATGGTATGCCCTAAATACTCTCGTTTTTTCAAAATGTTCACGATGGTAGATGATCCCCATCCATAGGGGTCTTTGACCGGCTTTGAACGGTTCACACCCTCGTTGAAGCGGGCAAGGTGTACGACAGGAATTTCAATCCGGTCTATGGATAATTTGCAGGCGATCTGATAAGGCCCATATCCCTCCAGCGTGAGGGAGAAGATACGGCGTACCACTTCGGAAGCTTCCTCATCTACCAACCAATGCTCCCGCTTTTCATCCCACAAGTAGCCGTAAATCACCGTGCCGGTCAGGTGCTTGCCACTCATGCCTTTTGACTTAAACACAGAGCGGATTTTCCGGCTGGTGTCGCGGGCGTAAAACTCATTCATGATATTGCGGAAGGGCGTAAAATCATCGTCGCCTTTCAGACTGTCCACACCGTCATTGATGGCAATTAACCGGACGCCGCGCTGCCGCAAAATCTCCATGACCTGGCCGACTTTCAGATAGTCACGCCCTAACCGGCTCATGTCCTTGATGACGATTGCCTCTACACGCCCTGCCTCCACTTCCTCCATCATCGCCAAAAATCCGGGGCGGTCAAAACGGGTGCCTGAGATACCATCATCGGTAAAGTGCGTAGGGTTGGGCAGCCCATTCCGGCGGGCAAAATCCTCTAACATCTGTTTTTGGTTGGATATGGAGTTGCTCTCGCCCTGTAGCTCATCGTCCCGGCTCAGGCGCTCGTACAGTGGGGTGATTTTTTCATTTCTCATGGCTGTACCTCCTGAAACAAAAATGCTCTAAGTGATTGCTTCACTAACCATGACAAAATCATGATTAAGAAGTCACTTAGAGCATATATCACCTGCCGCCAGCTTATATTTTTTATACTGACGCACTGCAAAATGCTCCGGTTCTTCCTTTTCCAGTTCCTCAAACAGCATATCTACTGCATTTTTAAATGTCTCATCATCTTCCCTTGTTTCCGAAGCGTTGATAAACTCAAGCAGGGTCGCAAAGTTCTGTTCTTCTTCCGGTGCTTCATACCAGATATAGCCGATCAGGGCACAGTACAGAAGCCTCTCTGCTTTCGTCCAGAAATCCTCACTGGACTTCTCACCTTCCCCTTTCGTGTTCACCATGATCGTATTTACCAGTTTCAAAATATCCTTTTCTGAATGGATGTAGTGGAAGGGGTTATAGTGCATACTCTTGGAAAAATTGATCGTATTCAATACTTTCACTTTATATCCATGCCGTACCAGCATCTTTCCGCACTCAATGATGATCGTCCCTTTCGGGTCCGTGACCACATAACTGATGTATTTTCCCATCTGCATCAAGTTGGGCTTTACATAAAAACGTGTCTTTCCTGAGCCAGATCCGCCAATCACGATCACGTTCTTGTTCCTCGCAAATTTCGGATTCTTTGGTCTGCCATTCATGGTCAGCCGTTCTGTCATAGTCAGCAGAATATTGTTCTCAAATACCGGGTCGATAAAGGGTGCAATGTCTTTTGCCGTCCCCCATGAAGCGTTTTGTCAAGTGCTTTTTTGAGTTATTGACGCAAATTATCGTGAAAGTGCGAAAGTGCAAAGCGCAAAGGGTCTGCGTTTTGCACTTTCAGCTTGCGGGTTCGGGTGGCTGCTTCTTCTTGATGAAGTTGTACCATTGACCGCCGACACGCCTTGCGCCTAAAATGCCGCCCATGTTGCGCTTGGCATTCTGTACCGTCCTTTCGGATATTCCGGCTTCGGCTGCGGCTTTTACAATGTCCTCACTGGCAAGCTCTTTCCCGTCTGCAAGCAGGTCAAGTATCAGCCTTTCGGCTTGCTCGGTCTTGGTGGCGGTGTTCCCGCCCGCGCCGGACAGCAGCTCGTCAGCGGTGATGTCGTATTCGCCTATCCACGAAAAGCCCGTTTCCGGGTCAAGGCAAAAGGCAACGGGCTTGCCCTCCGGCGCAAGGGAAGATTTGTCATGGACGATAACGCGCACATTCGGTTCTCGCTTCACGCGCCCGATCAGCAGGACGCTCCTTGCTGCGGCGCGGAAGTCGATAGAACCTAAGCCCCGGTATGCGCTCTGCCCTCCAGCAGCTTTGTTGAGATGTCCGATAAGGATAACGGCGCACCCGGTACGCTCGGCAACATCGGCAAGGCGGCGGAACATGGGGCGCACTTCGTTTGCCCGGTTCATGTCGGTTTTTTCGCCCATGTACGCCTGTATGGGGTCAAGGATAATCAGCCGCGCTCCGTTCTGCGTGATTGCCTTTTCTATGCGCTCGTCGGAGAAGGTAAGCTCCCGCTTGGCTTCATCAATCACAAGTACGCGGTCAAGGTCGGCTTCTGCTTCCATCAAGCGGGGCTTGACGGTATCGCCCAGCCCGTCCTCGGCGGTCTGGTAAATTACTTGGAACGGCGGCAAGGGCTTCATTCCCGGCAGCGTTCCCCCGGTGGTGCAGGCGGCGGCAAGGCGTAGGGCAAAAGTGGTCTTGCCCTCGCCGGGATTGCCCTGCACAATGGTTACTTTCCCAAAGGGAATATACGGCTCCCATAGCCATTCAACGGTCTGTGTGTCAACCTCGCTCATGCGGATAATCTCAACGGTTTCTTCCTGCGGCGGCTCTTTCAAGCCGTAGATTGCTTCCCGCAAATACTTCCCGTCTGTGATTTCTGCCCGGTGCTGCAATACCTCGTTCCAGTCCTTGAAAAGAGGGATAAGCCGGTGGACGGTCAACCCCTCCGGCACAAGCTCTGCAAGGCGGCTGCAAGCGTCGTTTCCGGCTTCGTCGCTATCAAGGCAGAGAAAAACGGTCTTGATGTTCGGACGGTCAGAGAGGAAACGCAGCAGGGCTTTTTCTCCCACGCCGCCCAGTGCAAGGTAGCTTTGTTTCTGCCATTCCTTTTTGAACAGGCAGAGGAAAGATAACAGGTCAATCGGGGCTTCAAAGACAAATAACCGCTCGCCCGCGCCCCGATAGGAGAAATTAAAGGTTTTGTCGCTGCCTTTCACATCAAGCCGGAAGTTCCCGGCTGTGCCGCGCTGGTGGGCGTATCTCGGTATGCCGCTTTCATCTCTGCCGACGAATACGGCGTTGTGGTGGGCGGCTTCCTCGTAAATATCGCCGCTGGCAAAGAAAAAGCCCATCACATCTTCATCAATGCGGCGGGCTTCGGTAAGGTAGCTTTTCACTTGTCCGGCGGTATCGCTGCGGGGCGGCAATCGAAAATCAGAGAGGGGCGCGGGGCTTGGTCTGTCCGGCGCGGCTGCTCCCTGTTCCCCTGTGAGAAGTTCAACGGCTTCGGTGAAGCTCTTGCCGAAAAACTCCATGACAAAATCAACGGGGCCGCCGCCTTTGCTCTGGCTGTGGCGATACCATTTGTTTCCCCGGACGGTCAAGCTGTCGTGCCGTTTCCAGCGGTATTCCTGTCCGGCGTGGGTAAGCTGCTCGCCCTGTGATTGCAGGAAAGAAACAATGTCGGCTTGGTTGGCGCGGTCTATCTGTTCTTGGGTGTAATACATAAAAGTTCAACTCCTTTCAGCGGTCTATATCATGCCGCTTGGTGCGGCTCTGCGTCTGCTCCGGTTGGTCGGCGCGGAGTGCAATATCCACGCATTTGCGGATTTTTTGAAGCTCTGAAACATTGGTGCGGGTATCTTTCAGTTTGGTATAATCGCTGTCCCTCTGTGTTTTGAGGTCAGCATATTCCTGTTCCCATTCCGCAATAGGCAAGGTCTTTGTTCCTTTCGGCAGATTTGCATGGAGATAGCGGTTTGCTGCGTCCCATAGGGCAAGCTCGGCGCGGTGGGCTTCCTCGTACTTGTCGCGCTTGTTTGTCCAGCCGTTTTGCAGCTTTTTCAGCTCATCGTGAATGGGCTTGTACTCTGTATAGTTCTTCCCGTATTCAATTAGCTTTTGCAGCTTCTTCATGCGTTCCTCGGCGGTTTTCATTCCCTCCCGGATTGAATAGGCTCTATCGCTGACAGAGGAAAGGGAAGCGTCCAGTTCATCAAGATTAGAGATACCATGCTCGGAAAGATAGTTGACCGCTGCCGCTATGGTTTTCAGTTCATCGGCTGTGTGCTGTTGTTGCCAACGCTGCGAATACTTCCGGCTCTTTTCTCTCTGAACGCTCAAATACTTCATCAGCAGATTTGCAAGGTTGGGAGATTGCGACGGCTGCTTCGGGGCGGTTTCCCGCGCTTTGAACAGGTCGGCAATCCATTCTTTGAGCTTCCCAATCTGCGCCCGGATTTCCTGGATAAGGCGGTTTGTCTTTTGGATATTTCGGTTCAGTTCGCCTTTCTCGGTGGCGATACCTTTCTTCTCCATCTGGCAAGCCGCCACGCCCATGTGGACGGTGGGCAGCTCGTCAATTCCTCTCTCGGCGTTGCTGCGGTGGTCGATACGCTCCGGGCTTCCGTTCCTCTCCAAAAAGTCGTTGGTAAAGTCAGCCCATGCCTTGCGCCACAAGAGGGTGTTGTCCTTGTCGTTCCAGCCTGTAAGGTCAACTTTGTGGGTTTTGTATCTGCCACTTGGCAAGCGGATACGCTCGCCGTTCTCGTCAATGTCATATTCCTTTTTGGATTTCGCTGCCCATGCGCCGCGCTCGTCAAGGGGGCGCATGGTAAGCATAATATGACAATGGGGGTTGCCGCTGTCGGTGTCGTGAATGGCATAATCAACGCACATTCCTCTGGAAACAAATTGAGAGGAACAGTATTCCCGGACAAGCCGGATCTGTTCCTCTCTGGATAATTCTATGGGGAGCGCCGCGTCAATCTCTCTGGCAAGCTGGGCGTTCCCGGCTTTCTCGTAAAGCTCCACGCTGTTCCACAAGGTTGAACGGTCAGAGAAAGAGGGCGGGGCATGGGGCGGCAGCATGATTTCTGTATGGACAACACCGCCTTTGCGGGTGTAGTCGTGGGTCATTCCGTCCCACTCGTTTGTCAGCTTTTCGCCGCTTCGGTAGGCGGCTGCGGCAACGGCTGATTTGCCTTTTCCTCGGCTCACAATGCCGATGTTCCAATGGTAAATGGCTATGGGTATCACCTCCCGGATAGGATAATAAAACCCGCAAAAATGGTACAGACGCCAACGGCGGGTGTACTGTTTTTGTGGGTGTGCAGGGATAGCCGCGAAGCGGCGCAAGGGGTGCAGCCCCTTGTTGCGGCAAAGCCGCCATATCGGAGCGCGGGATAAAATCCCTGTGCGGAGACAAGCCCTCGGCAGAGCGCATACGCCCGTAAGGGTGTATAAGTGCGCCCTTAGTTCCTAAGGGATTTTCAGCTTGTCGCTCCCTCTGCTCGTTTTTTCAGATATTCCCGCGCTGGTTCACTCGTCAAGGCAAGCCGGAGAAGCGCGGCGGCTTCCTCGTCAGTCATGTTCTTTGCTTCCGGCACAATGCTTTCAAAGACTGCGCCCCGGACGATAAGGCGGTGGCTGCGCGTTCTGCGTTCTTCTTTGGATAGCTTCTGACGCAACATCTTTTCCCGGTTCTCAAACTGCCGGATTTTCTTCTTTCCGTCCTCAATCTCGGCTTGCAGCTCCTCACGGGTTTTCTCTCTCGGTTTTGTCATAGTTGGTCGCTCCTTTCTGCCTGTCGGCGTAGAAAAAGGACAGTCGATTTCTCGGCTGCCCTTTTGGATGGGTATTAAGTTTTATTGTGTGCTGTTTTATCTTACCCTTATTGTTTTGACACTTTACTTAAACGGGATATTTCATCATCATTATTCAATAATCGTGTTGATAGCAGACTGTACCGCTTTATATCTCCCCTCATTTGAGTGTGCCGCTAAACAGGTAATTAAATATGCTTTTCCATCTTTTTCATACAGAACAACAATGTTATAGGAAGATGCCATTGTTCCTGTTTTCATTCCTTTAACATTTGCATTATAGTACGGTGAATTTTCATCTAAAAATTCATTTGTATTTTTCCATGTAAATTCACCTTGCGGAGTTTGAATTGAAAATTCGCTTTTTCCAATACATTCTTTAACAAAATCGTAGTTAAGGAGCTTCAACGCTACGCGGTTAATGTCATCTAAATGAGAGTCAGCTTGCATAGACGCGCCACTTGGGTCATTATATAAATTTGTTTTGGAATAGCCTGCTTCGATTAAATACTCACTAAGTTCTGTCATGAAATAATCTATATATTCCGTTGCTGTATAACCTTCGCCTAATTCGTTTTTAGCGATATGATATGCCAACGCATAGGCTGCGTCATTTCCGGAAGGAACAAGCATAGCCTCCATGATTTGTTTAACTGTGTATTCCCCAGCATACAGATTTGCTAAAGATGAACCCGCCGGAACAAGTTCTAATACCTCTTGATTTACTTCAACAATATCTTCCAAATCTACTTTTCCCAAAGCATAATCAATGGCAAATAGTTTTGCCAAACTTGCTACTGTGGGAAGTTGGCTATCGCCCTCGTAAAATAAATATTCCTCCTGTTCAATATCATAAACAGAAAATGAAAGAGCGTCCTGCGGAATGTTAAGCTCGTTCGTACTTAGTTGAAAATCAATTTTTTTATAGATGTCCTTTAAGAAATCAAAACGATAAATCCCTGTTTTGTGTAGCCCAATTACTGCAACAAATGCTATAAACAACACTGTTACAAAAGCTATTATCTTTTTACATTTTCTATGCTTCTTCATATTTTTTCTCCCACGAATTTATATCTGCCATTCTGTGCCTTTGAGAAAAGTATAGCACAAGAATATGAACAAATCCACATTATTTCAACAAGTTTGTAGTGCTGTTTTCTCTGGCATATCGCCGCGTTGCTTCCCGTCGTTCCTCGCTGTATGGGGCGGTCAGACGGAAAGAGAAGCGCCCCTTGCGGATTTCAAACTCCATGCAGCCCGTTTCGGGGTCTGCGTCGGTCTGGCGGCACTGGTCGGGGTGCTGTCTGGCGTAGGCGGCAAGCCGTTTCTTCAAGTCGGTGTTGTGGGTGCGGATATGGATTAGCGGGTCTTTCTCGTCAAACCAAATATCGGTGGTCTTTTCCTGCTTCGTAAGCCCTGTTCTCATAAACTCTCCTTTCTGCGCCCCTGTTACGCAGTAGGGGCATTTTTCGGGTGTTTTTCCCGGCTCTTGACTTGGGGAAAATGAGGATTTTCAAATAGAAATCGCCCGGACAGGGAATGGTTCGTCGGGGCGGCTGTTATCGCAAGATTTCTGTTTTTTCCGGCTCTTGACCGTCAGACGCGGATAAACGCGAACTGTCGGCAAGCACCAGTTTGAGCAGCTTGTCGCGGAATGTTTCTGTGCTGCTGTGATTGAAAAATAACTCCGCAACAATGGTCTGCCCGTTCCTCTGGGTCGTGATGATACTGTCGGGGGTCTGTTCTGCCATAGGCGGCTCCTTTCTTTGGGCGTAAAAGAGGGATTTCCCATAACTCGGAAAATCCCTCTTGGTTGACGGTTATTCTGTTTTACTGTGTGGGCTGTGCGGCGGCTGCCTGCGCCTTTCTCCTTGCCCGGTATTCCCGCGCTTTCATGCGGTCATACTCCCGCTGCTTTTCAAGGTTTCGCGCCCGGTACTCCCTTGAATACTGCCGGTGGTATGCGCGGCTCTTTTCCTTTTTGGCTTCTTCGATTTCCTCCCGCATTTGCCGGATTTCCTGCTCGGTCGGTTCCGCAAGCTGTGTCACTTCATTCTCAAACTTGCCGATATAATTGAAATATATGCTGATGTGCTGGATTGCGTATCTCGCCCTTTTCTGGTCGCGCTCATGCACTTCAATCCGGCTGATAAACTCGTTGAGAATGGCGGGGGTAAGTTCGGTAAAGGCAGCATGGCGTTCCGTCAGCTTCAAAAACTTCTGCGCCCGTCCTCCCGCGTTCTCATAAGCGGACAGCTGCTCTTGGAGCGTGGCAAGCTCCGCTTTCAGCGCATAGTATTCTTCCGAATACTTCTGCGACATCTGCTCATAACGGTCTTGTGGGATCGTGCCGAGGGCGTTGTCCTCATAGAGCTTATTCAGCACCTTGTCAATCTGTTCAAGGCGCGTCGTGATTTGCGGAATACGCTTCTGCTGTTTCTTGGTCTGGTCGGTCTGCTGCATGACAAGGTTCTTTTTCACTAAGGCTTCAAACTCCGCCCGGTTGCTGATAGAATAGTCCTCGATTTTCTTCAGCACTTCCGCGATGGTCTGCATGAGCAAGTCCGCGTCCATGATGTGCGGGGAATGGCATTTGGGGTTCTTGGCTTTCCCCTTGTGGTACTCGCTGCAATAGGCAACGTGCCGCTTGCCGCCGTTTCGGTAATCTATGCGAATGTGCATTTTTGAACCGCAGTCTTTACAGAAAAGCAAGCCGGACAGAGGGTGGATTTCCCCGTCCCCGTTGGGGCGTTTGACGGGTGCGTTTTCCAAAATCCGCTGTACGGTTTCAAAATCGCTGCGGCTGATAATCGGCTCATGCACATTTTCTGTGATGTGCCACTGGCTCCGGTCTACATAGTGGTTATGTTTATCCCGGAAATGCTTTGTAGTCTTGAAGTTGACTACATCGCCGCAATACTCCTGCCGTGTGAGGATATGGGTCAAGGTGGCTTTGTTCCACTTGCAGCGGTTATCCTCGTTGAGTGTCTTATTTTTACAGGTTCCCCGCCCGCGGTCTTTCATGTAGAAAGTGGGGGTAGGGATTTGCTCCTGTGTCAGATATACGGCGATTTGATTGCGGTTCTTCCCGCCGATAAACAGACGGAAAATCAAACGGACAACCTCGGCGGCTTCTTCGTCGATTATCCAAAAATCCTTGTTGTCCGGGTCTTTCATATAGCCGTAAGGGGCTTCGGTGACAATCGGCTTTCCACTCATGCCTTTGGTCTTAATGCCCGTTTTCACTTTCTTGCTGATGTCCTTTGCATACCACTCCGACATGATATTGATAAAGGGCGCAAACTCCAATGTGTCGGGTTTCTCGCTGTCAATGCCGTTGTTGACCGCGATAAAACGCACATTGTTCCGTCTGAATATCTCCATCGCGTTGCCGACTTGGAGATAGTCGCGCCCCCAGCGGGTAAGGTCTTTCATAATGCAGACACCGATTTTCCCGGTTTCCACATCGTCCATCATGCGGGAGTAGGCGGAACGGTCAAAAAACCTGCCGCTTTCGTCATCGTCGATGTAGTGCCGGATATTGGTCAGGTGCTGCCCTCTGGCATAGTTCTCCAAAAATATTTTTTGGTTCTGTATGCTGTTGCTTTCGCCGCCGTCCCTGTCCTCGTCGCCTACGGAAAGGCGGGAGTAAAGGGCTGTAATTTTGCTATAATCAGTCATGTGCATAACCTCCTGTGCGTCCATGTATGTGTCATTTACACTTAAAATTATGCACTCCATCTTGCCGAACCATACTCCACTCCCTGCCGGAACTTTTTGGCATTTTTTCCTTTCATGTAGACCATGAGCTTCACTGCCACGGCTCCAGTAATCCCAACCAGCAATTCATTTTTATGCATACTTGGGAGAATCCTGCTAAATGCCATCTGGAAATTTAAGACCAGTACCATCAGTCTTTCTATCATGGAATCACCCACACAGTATTGATATAACCATGCCAGCTTATTTCCCACATAAAAGATCACGATATACGGAAGATTCATCAGAACAATCCGAAGCAGCTTATGTACATCCACCGGCGGTAATCTCTCCAGGTATCCTTTTCCTACACCAAGCAACTTCTGTAATCTGCTCATAATGACGGCTCCTTCTCCTTTCCTTTTGTTTTCTCCAGCTCTCTGTGCTTTGCAAGCGATTTGGTGATTGCCTGCTGTAACTTCTTCCTCACAGATGGTTTTTTGTCCTTATTCAGAGACTTGCCCGTGTATTCCTTAAAAGCGGCAGTCATCACATCGGCATCCCTTGCCTTAAAGAACACATAATATCTTGGCGGGTCAGCAGTCACATCTTTTTTCAGACTGAAATCAATGCTGTACTTCTTTGCTACCTGTTCAAAAGACTTGATATTTCCATCTGTGATTTCAATGTTGGACAGCTGTACATTCTGCTTCATCAGCTTATCAAGACTCTGTTTTCCCTTGTAGGTCTTATCCTCCTTTTCCTTCTGGAGCTGTTTCTGGTTTGTTTTCTGTCCCTGCTGTTTTTTCTCCTGCTCCATCTTTGCAAGAGCCTTTACCATGGCAGATTTCAGCAGGTTGGCAGTGACCTTGCCACAGCGGATACAAAGTGAGACTGTTTTCTCATTCACTTCATCCTGCAATCACACCACGCCCTTTCTTTTCTCACTGCTGTCTTATCCTCATTTATCACATTGCTGCTCCTTTCCTCTCTTTTCTGCCAGTTTCATATATCCTTTTTCTGATTCTGCCCCCACTTTGATACAGCACCAAAGGACAAATCCATATACCAGAAATACTGCAGCCGCAGCAACGATCAATACTGTTTTTGTCATCTTCTTTTCTCCCTTCACATCTCTTGAAATTTTTCAAAAGGGCATCTATGAATCCTGTGTCCATAAATGCCCTCATCCATTACTGAAAAATCCTATGATCTCTTATTTTTTCTTTTTGCGAAGAATCACTGTTCCACCAAGACCAGCCATTCCAGCCCCTGCAAGCAGAATCCAGAACAGAATCGGAGTATTATCTCCTGTCTTTGGTGAAGTCGATTTCTTTGTTTCTTCTGTGGTTTTCGTCTCCGGTGTTGGTGTGGTTTCTGGTGTTTCCGTTGGTGTCTCTATTGGAGTTTCCTCCGGTTTCACCTCATCCTTCATCACAACCTTCTGGATTTCTCCAGTATCTTTGACCGTAAACTTCACATCCTCTGCAACCAGATAACCGTTCGGTGCAGTTTCTTCACGGAGAGTATATTCCCCGATTGGAAGCATCTCAATGTAGTGTGGTTTTTCTTCAGATGTCCAGCTTTCTACGGTCTTTCCATCTTTATCAAGAATTGTCAGTTTCGCTCCTGGCAGCTCCTTACCGGAAATATCAGTCTTGGAGATCTGCACTTTTGTCACATCATCCTTCATTTCCACTTTCTGTACTTCACTGGTATCTTCCACCGTAAAAGTGATGCTCTCTGCTGTCACATAACCGTCCGCAGGAAGTGTTTCTGTCATGGTATACTTCTTGCCAGCGGTCAGTTCTTTGATGATATGTGCTTCTTTACCGGAAGTCCATTCATCCACAGTGTTTCCACTCTCATCTGTGACTTTTAGTTTTGCTCCCTCAATCTCCTTTCCGTCTGTCAGAGATGTTTTGGTAAACTCTACGGTTGTCGGCTCATCTTCAAAAGTAAACGCATAAGACAGTGTTTCCTTATCTGCACCACCATATTCAAAAGTAAATTCCTGTACCTGGTCTGTTGTCGCAAATCCCGGTGCCGGGGAAGTTTCTTTCACATAGTAGGTATAGCCAAGTGGCAGATCTGCCGTAAAGGTCAGTTTTCCTTCCTTATCCGTAGCCTGCTCCTCAATAACCGTATCCGCTTTCAGGATTACATCGCCTTTTGCATTGACAATATCTTCTTTATTGCACAGGGCAAATACAGCCCCTTCCAGTACACGGTCGGAATCTTTTTCTTTCTTTAACACGTTCACTTCTGCCCTCTGACGTTTGTTCTGCCAGTCAGCGGAATAAGTAACAACTGCGGTATTCTGGTCACGGTAAGTCAGATCCACTTCACGGGTTTCTCCATCCAGGACATACCCACTTGCTGTCTCTTTCTCTTTGACATAGTATTTGCCAAGAGAAAGGTCTGGCAGTTTTGCCACGCCTGTTTCATCCGTCGTGATCGTTGCTACCAGTGTATCCTTCTTGTAGTAATCTTCACTCTCGCCATCCGCTGCTTTTATATCTTCTAAGGCATAAACCTCAAAAGTTACCTCTTTCAGGGAACCGGAAAGATATTCAAACAGATGCTTCATCCATCCGCCAATGGAATCCAGTGCAGATACTTTCTCCAAGAACTCACCTTTTTTATTGATGATAAGTGTTCCGGTTGGCACTGCATCTTTCATCTCTACCTTCTGGATCTCGGCAGTATCGTCCACCGTAAAGGAAACTTCTTCCGCCATCAGATAGCCATAAGGAGCCATTTCTTCACGAAGAGTATATGTCTCCCCGGCTGTGAGTCTTTCAATCAAGTGTTCCTCACCCTTTACAGACTTCCATGTATCTACCACATTTCCATCCTTATCAAGCACCGTAAGCGTTGCCCCGGAAAGTTCCACGCCTGTCGTAATATCGGACTTCGTAAAGGTTACTTTTGTCGGCTGGTTCTTAAATACAGATTCCAGCTCTACCACTTTCACATCCTGTCCCTGATATTTGGCAGTCACTTCCAAAGTCTCAAAAGAAGAGACATACCCTGCCGGAGCTGCAAGTTCTTTGATATAGTAAGTACCAAATGAAAGGTCAATGTCAAACACTGCCTTTCCATCTTCTCCACTGACTGCTTTTCCAAGTAAGGTATCTGCTTTCACAATCACTTCCTCATGTGCCCGAATATCTTCTTTTGCATAGATGCCAAACTCTGCACCTGCCACAACCGTTTCTGTCTCTGCATCCTGTTTTACTACGGACACTTTCACTTTCTGACGGTCGTTCTCAAAGGTTGCTGTATGCTCAATAACTGGTGTTTTCTGGTCTTTGTATTCAAATGTTACTGTCTGTGCTTCTTCGTTTAACACAAAGCCCTCTGGTGCTGTCTTTTCAACAATCTTATAGGTTCCAAGTGGAAGGTCTGTGATCTGTGCCTTTCCATCCTTATCCGTGGTAACAGTTCCTACCAGTGTCCCGGAAGCATACTCCAGGATACGGTTTCCGTTATCATCTTTCTGGAAGTCTGCTGTATAAATATCTTCTGCAGCATACACCCCAAAGACTGCTCCCTCCAGAGTTTCTTTCTGATAAGTAAAGTCATCTTTGTAACCATTTAAGACTTCACCCTGTTTTACGATGTTCAGTTCTCCCTTAACCGGATGATTCTCGTATGCAATCTCGATGATCACATCGCCGGAAGTTCCGTCCATCTGATATGCTGTATTGGAATCTACATTCACCTCATAGTAATTCTCATTGAGCGTATATCCATAAGGTGCGTTCACTTCCTCAATACGGTAATGTCCAATTTTCAGATTCTGTGGAAGGATTAAGTATCCCTGCTCATCTGTAAAATAAGATTTGTGTTTTACCGTCGTCGGATAGGTTGTTACCTGTTCCACATACTTTTCTGTATCCAGGTTAAAAATCTTAAACTCTGTATTCTTCTGAAGCACTGCTTTCTTTGTCTCATCGTCCTGTTTGATGATCTTCAGCTTTGCTTCAAACTCTTTGTCAAGCAGCACTCTCCATACCTGCGGTGTAGTCGGATGATTCTCTGTAATCTGTACGATGAAATCATTGACCGGAGTATAATTATGTGGTGTGGTTGTTTCACGGACGATGTAGGTTCCATAAGGAATCGCAATACTGCGGGCATACCCTTTCTCATCTGTAAAGATCTCTGTTACACCATTTTCTCCGATTACTACCGGCTTGGCAGAATCAAAGTCATAACTGCCATCTTCTTTTACTGTCAGGGATGATACCAGATAAGCGGTAAATCCTGCACCTTTCAGTAAATCGGCATCTGTCTTTCCGTTGTTCGCTGCCTTGATAATCTCAAATGGCTGCTTTATCACCTGTTCCAGAGACAGACAGTCACGCTTCACTTCCGCTACAAGATCACCCTCGTAGTTGCAGACCAGATCATGTTCTTCTTCATCTGCCAGGTAACCCGTTGGCGGAGTAATCTCTTTTACATAGTAATTACCAAGGTATAATCCATCTATGGAAGCCTGTCCATTCTTATCTGTTGTGAGAGTGGCAACCTGCTCGCCTGCTTTGTAGATCACACCAGTTGCTCCATCCGGATGAACAATATCTTCACGGGCATACAGTCCATAGACTGCCTTTTCTAAAGTAGCATCTCCCTGTGGAACTGCCTTCTTTGTTTCTTTGTCCTGTTTCTGTAAGGAAATCTTTGCTGTCACACGCTCGTTTTTGAAGGTATGCTTAAATGTCAGTTTTGCTTCCTTATCATTTGTATAAGAAAAAGCAAACGCATACACATCATCCGCATTTCTCAGATAGCCTTCCGGAGCCTGTACTTCCTTTACATCATAGGAAAATCCCAGCGGAAGGTCTGCGGTAAACTTCGCCGTTCCATCATTGCCAGTTGTCACTTTCTCAATCAGAGTGCCTTTCTTTACGACAACCGTTCCATCTGCATTTTTAATGTCACTGGCTGCATAAAGTCCAAAAATCCCTCCATCCAGAGGATTTTCTGTATCCTTATCCTGCTTTGTCACAATCACTTCTGCTTTCTGTCTGTCATTCGTAAAGGTTGTCTCAGAAAAAACAACATCTACATTCTGTCCTGCATAAGAGAGAGTGACAGACTTTTCTTCCCCGGCATTATAAAATCCTGTCGGAGCCTGTTTTTCTTTGACGATATATGTACCAAGATGCAGGTTTTTCAGAATGACTGCCCCATTCGAGTCTGTTGTCAGATTCTCTTTGACCAGCTCACCCTTGCTGTAAACCTTGGCACCATAAGCAGTTTTAATATCTGCCCCGGCATACACATCATAAATCGCACCTTTCTGTCTGCGTTTCTCATACTTGAATGTTGTTCCATTCTCGGTGACATCCGCACCTGTCAGAACCTGACCTTCTTTATAAACAGTCAGCTGTCCCATCTGTTCTTCATCCGGAACAGTCACAGTTGTTGTTTTGCTGACTTCCAGTTTTACATTGTAGGCCGTTGCATTGATACGGTATCCTGTCGGAGCTGTAATCTCTTTCAGATATACGGTATCCTGTGTCTTAATGATCTGTACAGACGCTTCTCCGTTCGCATCGGTTGCCGGTAACTTTGTGATCAGCTTTGTACAGTTTGCATCACTGTATAAACCAAACACGGCACCTGCCAGCTTTGCGTCTGCTTTTGCATCTTTTTTAATCACCTTAACACTTGCGTACTGTACCCATGTTACTTTGAAGTCCACATATTTTTCATCATCAACACCTTCACCAAATACCAGTGCCAGGTCCTGTGAACCAGATCCGGTACTGATCTTATACGCAGAATAATCTTTTGTTACACTGCCTTTCATCGTTGCAGACCAGCTTCCTGCGACATCCTGTACCTGTGTAAGAGGTGCAGATAAGTAAAACTTGGTTCCACCACTGATTTCCACTGCTTCACCAGCTTTGCTTGTCTTTCCGGTTGTCACGTTATGAAGTTTCACACCACTTGGGAGTTTCATTGTGATACTCTGAAGTTCATCTGCTTTAAAGGTGATCTCTTTTGTTCTCTGGCTGTTGCCATCTACATAGGCTGTCACATCCGCATCAGAAAAAGACATTGCCACATCCGGAATATCTGGCTGAGAAATACAATAATTATAAAGTTTTTTCGCAAGATTCTGTGCAGTAGTGTTTGCACCAGAAAAAGCATCTGAACTGCCATTCGCATACGACGCAGCAAGATGTAGCAGAATAAATCTGGCTCCTGCACTCAGGTTTCCATAGCCATTTTCTTCTGTAAAAAATCCATCATCGCCAGAAGCCTTTGTGCCATAGTAGCATACTTTAGCCAGTGCTTTACCATCCCCAACCTTATTGATTGTATATGTTCCTGTGCCAGGTCCCGGTTTTGACGGCTGTACACAATAAGCTGTGGCGGACACATTACCAAATTTTACGGTATACTGATAAGTCAGATAAGTTCCATAACCATAATCCGCATATCGGTATTCGGCACCTCTTGTCACTGAAACCTGTTGTGAACTTCTTGCATTTCCTGTTGCCGCCATAAATGTCACTGTTTCACCCGGCTCCATCTCATACAAGTCAATTCCTTCATTTTCTGCCTGATCCATTACTTCTGAAACAGTCAGACCAGATTCTTCATCTGTTGTTACTTCCTGTCCACCTGTAAGATCAGTTACAATCTCTTTTGCCCTGTCCGAATCAGCATCTTCCTCCGCATTACCGGAATCTTCTGTTTCACCGGCATTTCCTTCACCAACTGTATTTTCAGAAGAACTCTTTGTCTGTGCTTCTGTTTCCGGCTCTTTTACCGTAATGTTTCTGCTTACTCTGTAAGCTGGGTGACCGCTGACTGGCTCTACTGCATAGACAGCTTTGTAGGTATCCTGTGTATGTGCGTCAAAATCTGTACCGGCTTCACTCTTTGCTTCATGGAATAAAACTTTCACCTTTTTTTCATTCACGCCCTCTATACCGGACAGATCGACTTCCACCTCAAATTCTTCTCCATAGGGAATCTCAATATCCTTTGCTTCCACAATTTCATCTTTATCAAGAGTATCCTGCACATCCTGCAGTTCCGGATATTGCTGTTCAAATGAAATTGGTTCTGGTTCTAATTCAGAAGCAGAAACCGTGACTGGTTGAACGATAACAGACGCCAAAGTTGCAACTGCCATAAATCCCGACAAGAATCTTTTAAATCGCATTTTCATTTTGACTGAGTCCTCTCTTTCTTCGATAATTTACTCCACTTTCGTTCAGGCTTACACCTGCATGAATCAATCATAGGAACCACCTCCCTTGTGTCTTAGATTGACTTTTAAATAAAAACAGGATTGAGCTATTAAGCCGCAAGAGGTAATTCGTAATCATTCCTGCCAAGGGTGCCTCTCATCCATTGCCCTTCACGTTGCCACCGAATACCCGCCGCCAAATGCGTAGCTGGGAAATTCAGGTATCCTCTTGCTGCTGATATGAAATTGTCAAGGTTCACTTTTAGAGGGAATTTATTATTTTGATAAAATAGACATTTGCCCCTCCACTAACCGCATGTGTGAAAGGGCAAAAATTAACCTGTTTGAAATTTTTTTAGAAATTTTTTTGAAACAGCAAAAACTTACAAAGTTTCCAGCCTGTTTTTTAGTTTCTGCAATACTTTGTTTTTCCTGTTTCTGATTGTCTTTGTACAACACCCGAAATACTGTGCTGTTTTTTTAACTGTGTACTCTTCAAAAAATAATAGTCTTATCAATTCCATTTCTTCTTCAGACAAATATTTCAGTGCTTCCTGCAGCTCTTGTATTTCTGACACCCTGATGACTATTTCTTCTGGTGATAATATATGCAAATAACTGTTGTAACTCGTTTCCCCTACTTTTTCTATTCCGCACACACCATTTTTCTGCATTTTTTCAAGCTGGTATCTTTCTTTTCTTCTTGACTGGTACCATGCCAGATATACGTCTCTGGTAACTTCTATGAGAGTTTCATTTACACGCAGCACATACCGTTGTCTTTCCTTTGGTTTTTTACCACGCATCTTTTATTCTCCCTTCTGAAGCACTCCGATCAGTCTGCCTGCATTTCTTCTCATTTTCTGCTTTGCCTGTGAAATACATTTTGATACTGCCGGTTCTGTAATTCCAAACACCCGTGACACTTCTCTTTGTGTCCGCTGCTGAAAATAAATTTGATGGATCACCTGTCTCTGCCGGTCAGTCAGCAGATCCATGAATTCTCCAATAGCTTCTTCTATGATCAGTTTTTCGAGTACATTCTGCCTTTTATCCACCAATTCGCACCAGCCTTCTGAAATATGGCTATATGAAATGCAATTATTATGTTCTCGTACCTCCCTGTTCCTGCACAGCCGATCTTCACCTTCTAATATCAACCGCACATACCAGGGCTGATTATCAAAAAAATCTTCCTTAACAACTGTTATTTTTCTTCCTGCTTCATATACATAATCTCGACAGGTAAATAAAGGAAAAACCGTTCCATAATCACCTGCACAATAGAAAACATATCCTGTCTGATATGCAATAATTTCCGCACCATCTATCAGTCTATGCTTTACAACTGCCACATCGTTTTCTCTCAAATACCTGGCGGACGGAACCTTTCTTTTTTCTTTCCTGTTACCTACAACCTGTTTCAATTCCTGCAATGTCAGCATAATTACCACCCTTCTGCCTGCTGGCAACAGGTGCCCATCAGCAGAAAAGATAGGATTATTACTGATCTACTGGCAAAAGGGCAGTAAAAAACAGCTTCCGGCACACCCGTTTTTTTTAACGAGAGCCTGAAACTTCCTTACTGCCCTTTCTGCTAATTTACAGCATCCTCTATTTTATTTTCCGTCTGATGTCCCGGTCAGACTTCTTTGCATTTCTTTCCGTTTTTATGTTCTTTTCATTTTCCATTAAAACAGAATAGTCTCCCATTGCATCATAGGGACACTGCTTCCGATAGATTAAATTTTCTTGTCTGGTCATCAATCCTATCTCCCTTCCTTATTTCTGTCTCTTTCTCTCTGTTTGCTATTTTAACAGCACAAAAAACTATTATCCTTAGCATATATGGGGAGTTTTTTTGTTTTACACCCCATATATGGTGAAATTTCACCTGTACTCATTAAAACTTTCTATCAGTGAATCTATTGTCTGCATGATAATTTTCTGCTCTTTCCATTCCATCTTCTGAATACGATAAAATACTTCCTCAAACTGCTTTCTTTTTTCTGCATCGTCCCTCTCTTTTCCCATCAGGATATTGGCATCTGTTTCCAGGATCTCAATCATCTTCCTGAAAATCTCAACAGACATTGCCGTTTGCCCTCCTTCTATCCTGCTGACCGTATTGACACTGATACCTGCTTTTTCCGCAAAAGATTCCTGTGACAACTTCATTTCCTGCCTGCGTTTTCTGATCCGTTCTCCCAATTCAATAAGTTCTGTGGAAATTGCACGATTGCTCAATACGGTGTCTCCTTTCCTGCAATTTATCCCGACTTTACGACATTTTGTCGCAAAGTTTCCAGAAAAAAAAGCAGCTAATTTTGTCTTAGCTGCTTTTCAAAAGATCTATTTCATTTTATTCTCGGTATTTTATGTATTCCTGTAATAACTGTGAGCAGGAAAACACTAAGATAAATGATTGCCTGTCCAATCATTGCCAAAAGAACGACACTTCCTATCAATCCTCCGATCAGAAAATTCATTGTCCATACTGCCAGTGTTCCTCCAAGATCAAAACCTCTTGGAACCATCCAGACACACATTTTTCCAATTCCGAATGGTATCCCCATCAGAAGCAACAGCAATAAATAATTGCACTTCCCATCCTGGATACAAAGCGGTCTCAGCACTGCAAACAAAACAGTAATCACCAGTGTTGGCACAATAACTTTTTTTATCATATTTCTCATGTTCCTTTATCCTCCATACATATCGTGATTAACCTCTGCCTGATAATAGCTGTTTATCGTTGCCGGGGCATTATACAGGGCAGTCAGAAGATATGCTTTAATGTTTCCAACCTTGGTTGTATTTCGATTCAGGCAAAACAGCACATATTCGATATGTGAATAGTTCAGCTTCATAAACCTGCTTTTCACCAAAGCAACTGGCTTTTCTGTCCCTGCAATCCGAATCATACTGTCCTCCGGCATCATCATAACTTCAATCATCAGTTCTACCAGTTCATCCACATCTTCTTTTGCATGATATTGATAATCTATGTTTTCATGAATCACTTCACGATATGCCCGCATCTCCTCCATCACATCCCTTTTCTTTTTCAGATTGCCTGATATGATTGGATAGGATTGATTTATCTCAGTTTCACTAATATCAGTATTGTTAATATCAGTATTATTAGATTGTGATTTCGGATATTCTGGTTTTGTGATTTCCACTATTCTTGAATGATGATTTTCACCATTTTGGAATTGTGATTCTGGAAATTCTTGATTTGTGGTTTTCATCATTCCTGAATTGTGATTTTCACCATTCTGTAATTGTGATTCCACACAATCCTGAATTGTGGATTTCACTACTCCTGAATGATGATTTTCACAATTCAGAAAAGTGCCTGTTTTTTCCCTGTTCTCAGCTTCTGATTGCAGATTTTCACATTCTTCATGGTTTCCCTGCTCAGATTGCAGATCTGCACATTTTCTATGATTTTTCTGCTCAGATTGCAAATCTGCACAGCTATCCGTCGGCTTTTGGTCTGGCACTTCTCTGATCATAAAATTTTTCACATAAATAACATTAGGCTTTCCCAGTCCCAGACGTTTCTTCTCAATCAGTCCAATCCCATTACTGCTGTCCAGCTCTTTTACCAGCTTCACTGCCTTTTGGGTTCCACAGTTCATCAGCTCTGCAATTTCTTCCACAGTGAAGATAATGTATACTCTGTCCTCTGAATCCAGCCACCTGTTCTTAATGCTCAGGCTCATACGGTCCAGCATCAGACCGTATAATACCTTTGCTTCACAAGAAAGAGTTTTAAAGCAGGATTCTGTAAACAGCACTTTAGGGACACGATAAAAGCTGTATTGTTCTGCTTCCATCCCTGTAAAATAATCAAACTGTATCTTCTGCATCTGCTACTCCTTCTTTGTTTTCTTTCCATCTATCCAAAAGCATGAAAATGACTTCTTCTATCTGTTCTTTAGAATATGTCTCCGGAAAATAATTGCCGATTTTCTTTGCCGGGATCGTCACATTAATTTTACTGCTTTCCTTTTTTAATAAAACAGCATAGATATAACTCTGGTTTAATTTTCCGTTTGCACTGCATTCTTTCAACTGTTCTGCCTGTTGCTTTGTCGGAAAGATACTGCTGTTGGCAATCACTTCCAGAAGCCACTCCTGTTCCTCTGGTTTCAGATAAGACAGCTTTTCTCCTACAATCATAGGAATTTTATTATTGTCCACATATTCCAGCAGAGCATCGGATAATGCCGCCAGACGGATATATCTCTGTACAGTTCTTCCACTGTCCCCGGCAGCTTCCCCAACCATATCTGCTGTATATTTTTCGCCTTTACTTCCCTGATGCTTCATTGCATCATATTTCATCTTATAGGCATGGGCTTTTTCACTTGGCAGTAGATTTTCACGCTGAATATTGGAATCAACCATAATAATGACTGCTTCATCATCCGTATAATTTCGGACAAGAGCTGGCAATGTAGTCTTTCCACACAGTTCACAGCCCCTTTTCCTTCTATGCCCGGAAATCATTTCATAGCCGCCCTCTGATCGAGGTCTTACCAATGCCGGAGTCAAAACACCGTATGTTTTAATACTCTCTACGGTTTCAGCCATTTTTTCATCATCGTTTACATGAAACGGATGATTTTTAAAGGGATAGAGTTTTTCCAGATCTATTTCCACAACCTGGTTCATACTCTTTTCCGGTGTTTCGTCTAATCCAAGTAATTCATCATAAGAGGTAAGCTGAATATCTTTTTTCGGTCTACGCATGTTTCAACACCTCCTGAACCAGTTCCAGATAACTGTCTGCCCCTTTGCTTTTTCCATCATAAGCAAAGATACTTACACCCTCCGATGCTGTTTCTGCAAGGCTTTCTGTTCTCGGAATCGTCTGCTCAAAAATCTTAATATCATTTCCATATGTAGTTTTGATTGCCTGTTTGTTTCTCTTGGCATTATTGTAACGGCAATTATCCATTGTAAATAAAATGCCTTCTATCTGTAAATCTGGATTGAACCTCTGATGGATTCCCTTAACTACTTTCAGTAATTCCATGAGTCCATCTGCCGCATAATATTGTGGCTGCACCGGAATCAGAACACTGTCCGCTGCACTTAAAGCATTGATCGTCAACATTCCCAGTGATGGCATACAGTCAATCAGAATATAATCATACTCATCCTTCAGCAGTTCCAGATACTCTTTCAATACCTTTTCTCTGTCCTCTACTGTAAATAAGGACATATCCATTCCGGCAAGCAATTTATTGGACGGAATCAGGTCAACACCTTCTTCATGGTGGAGAACTGCTTCTTTCGGATCAAATTCCAGCCCCATGATGATGTTTTCCATCATGCTCTTTAATGTTACCTTGAGATTCTTTGGAAATCCCAATCCCATTGTCAAATGCCCCTGCGGATCTGCGTCTACCAGAACTACCTTTTTCCCTGACTTCACCAGTCCGGCTCCCAGATTGATTGTTGTCGTTGTTTTGGCTACTCCGCCTTTCTGATTTGCAATAGCAATTACTTTACACATATATACTTTCCTCCAATTTATTCTTTTTCTTCTACTTCAACATAAACACGAAAATATTTGCTTGTTCCTTTATTTGCATAAGCCTCTGATACTTCCAGGACATCCAGTTCCTTATGCTTTTCTAAAATACTGCGGAACCATTGAATATCCTTTAAAGTACCCTGTAATCTAATTTTCAGCATACATATCCTCCCAGTCTTTGTAAAAACAATACTCTGGATAACGGATTTTAATGGCTTCCCAAAAATACCGGGCATATCCGCAGCAAAACAAATCTTCTACGGTATAATACTGACACTCTTTTAACTGTTCTTCCGCTGCTTCATAATCTCCGACACTTGGTGTCCCATTGCAGTAAAGATTAAATGCCATACGGACGATTCGTAAACTTCCACTGGTCTGCCATCCTTCCTGCAAGCATTCCGTTTTCGCACATCCAGTTTTAAAATTATAAATCTTATCTACATTGTTTCTTGTATCTCTGTCGATACCCAGGCAATAAACCAAAGCCTTATGATAAACATCCTGATATCTGCATTTCTCCAAATATTCCGTATAAAATTTTTCGTGTTCCTTGTTCTTGAAAGTAATTGTGCGGGAATTGCTATTTCCTGCTCTTAACGCTGTGTTCTTCATAAACCAAAACCTCCTAATTATAAAATGTTTGATTGAAAGTGATGATTTTAAGAACTCTGATGATTTGAGTAAACTTCGCTGAAGATTGTGAATACTCATTTTACTCAATCTATGACTTGAGTAATACTCAATTTGAAGTGATTTTAGACGGTTTTTAACGGTTCCTGGCGATACTTTCGCCATTTCCTTTTTTCCATAGAAAAAGGCTCCGAAAACCTCATAATCACTAGAAAATAAAGTGTTTATGAGGCTTTCAGAGCCTCTATAAATTCTGGTTCAGTTTACAATCAAAACTTCGCTTAAGCGTTCATCTGTTTTGCAACTTCTTCTGCAAAGTTTTCTTCTTTCTTTTCGATACCTTCTCCAGTTTCGAAACGAACGAATCCTTTCACAGCAATTTTAGCGCCGTTTTCTTTAGCAACCTGTTCTACGTATTTAGCTACAGACTGTTTTCCATCTTCTGCTTTTACGTATACCTGATCTAACAGACAGATTTCTTTCATTTCTTTTTTGATACGTCCGGCAATCATTCCCTGGATTACTTTTTCTGGTTTCTGAGATTCTTTCGGGTCATTCTGAATCTGAGCCATAAGAATTTCTTTTTCATGAGCGATGAAATCTGCACTTACTTCGCTTTCATCTGTGTATTTTGGATTTAAAGCTGCAATCTGCATTGCTACGTTTTTAGCCATTTCTTTAACAGCGTCGTTTACAACATCTGTTTCAACATCAACAAGAACACCGATTTTTCCGCCCATGTGTGTGTAAGAAGCTACAAATCCGTTTGCTTCTTCAACTTTAGCGAATCTTCTAATGTTCATGTTTTCACCGATTACTGCAATCTGAGCTGCTAAAGCTTCGTTTACAGTCTTAGTTGTATCAAATTTCCATGTTTCAGCAAGGAACGCTTCTACATCAGCAGCTTCTGTTTCCATAACCTGTTCTGCAACCTGTGCAACATATCCCTGGAATTTGTCGTTTTTAGCAACGAAGTCTGTTTCTGCATTAACTTCTACAACAACTGCTTTCTTTCCATCTTCTGATACGAGAGTTTTGCAAAGACCTTCAGCTGCAACACGGCTAGCTTTTTTCTGAGCAGTAGCAAGCCCTTTTTCTCTTAAAAATTCTACTGCTTTATCCATATCGCCTTCTGTAGCTGTAAGAGCTTTCTTACAATCCATCATACCAGCGCCTGTCATTTCTCTTAATTCTTTTACCATTCCTGCTGTAATAGCCATCGTGATAGTCCTCCTGAATTTATAATTATTTTAAAATTTTTCCGTTTTATTCTTTATTAAGAAACCGCCCTGGTTAAAAAGCCAGGGCGTTATGAATCATTGCCCATAAAGATGGGGAAATTATTCTTCTACTGTTTCTTCTGCTTCTTCAACGAATTCTACATCTTCTGCTGTTCCCTGGTTTGCTTCGATTACAGCGTCTGCCATTTTAGAAACAATCAGTTTTACGGCTCTAATTGCATCATCGTTACCTGGAATTACATAATCCAGTTCTTCTGGGTCACAGTTTGTATCTGCGATACCGATAAGCGGAATACCCAGTGTATGAGCTTCCTGAACACAGATTCTTTCTTTTTTCGGGTCTACGATAAAGATAGCATCTGGAAGTTTTTTCATTTCTTTGATACCGCCAAGGTTTTTCTGTAACTTAGCCATTTCTTTTTTCAGTTCGATTACTTCTTTTTTCGGAAGTACATCAAATGTTCCATCAGCTTCCATAGCTTCGATTTCTTTTAATTTTGCAATTCTGCTCTGGATTGTTTTGAAGTTTGTGAGCATACCACCTAACCATCTTTCGTTTACGTAGTACATTCCGCAACGTTCAGCTTCTGTTTTGATAGCATCCTGAGCCTGTTTTTTAGTTCCTACGAAGAGGATTGTGCCGCCTTCAGCAGCGATATCAGCAACTGCTTTGTAAGCATCGTCAACCATTCCTACAGATTTCTGCAGGTCGATGATATAGATACCATTTCTTTCTGTGTAGATGTATGGAGCCATTTTAGGGTTCCATCTTCTGGTCTGATGTCCGAAATGAACACCTGCTTCCAGTAACTGTTTCATTGAAATAACGCTCATTTTCTTATCTCCTTTGGTTGTTTTCTTCCGCTTATTTCTACTCTTTTGGAACTTTTTTATATAAAAAAGCACCTTCCATCAGAATTCATAAGCGTGGTTATTTTTTTGCAACACTGGCATTATATCATAGATAAATATCGTAATCAAGCCATTTTTTTGTTTTTTTCGCACATTCTGTGCAACCAAGTCTTTAAAAGAGGCATCCAGCTTTGACATTCTTTCTGAATTCCGCTTCCATCCACTCTCACTAAGGTTTCATCTGCAAGCGAAAGTCCATGATTTCCTTCTGGATACAGATGATACTCTACCGGAATCTTTGCCTTTCCCATTGCTTCAACAAAAAGCAGAGAATTTTGAAACGGAACGGTTTTATCCTCAAACGTATGCCATAAAAAAGCGGGCGGAACTTGTTCTCCTACCTGAGTTTCCAGAGCCATCTCTTCTTTCTTTTCCTCGTAAGTATCCCCCAACAGATTATGTATACTCTCCAGGTGGGTATACTCTTCTTTTGACGTAATTACCGGATAGCATAAAATTAATCCTGACACTTTTAACTCTTCTGTCTTGACTCCTGTTTTCTCTGCCACAAACGGACGATTCCAGAATACTCCATAACTTGCCGCAAGATGTCCACCCGCTGAAAATCCCATCACAAACACTTTTTCCGTGTCAATATGCCACTCTTCTGCCTTTTCTTTTAAAAGTTTGATTGATTCAGCTACTTCTAACAATGCTGTTGGAAAAATTGCCGGTGCGCAGGAATAACGTAGCACAGCAGCATGGTATCCAGCACTGTTTAAATGCAGCGCAATCATTTCTGCTTCTCTGTCTGCTGTAAACCGATAAGCTCCTCCCGGGCAGATTAAAACCAGCGGTCGCTTTAAATTCGGTTCTAATTCTTCATAAGAATCTAAAATATAAGTCGTCAAATGAGAATCTTTTAAAGAACCTTCTGCCTTTATGGAAATATTTTTATGTATCATAATTCTGTCCTCTTTCTCTGTTTTATGTACTCTCGGAATCATTCTCTGTGCAAATGCTAAAAATTCCTTAAGAATCCTTTTTTCTTGTTACTTTTTCTTGTTATTCTTTCTCAATAATCGTACCACTTCGATACGCTGCCAATAATGCTTTCAATTCTTCAATATTTTCTTTTAATTTCCGACCATTGTCTGTATCTTCCACCGTTTTTCGTATCATGGAACGCTTTACCAAAATACTGTCCGATAAAATGTCTGTCTCTCTGGTAATTGCATCTTCTGCTGACGTAAATGGTTCATGTGCAGCCAGAATCATTCCCCAGGAATTATAAATCAGCGTATAACCTGCAATTCCAGTTTCTTTTTGATATGCTTTGGAAAAGCCTCCATCAATAACAAGCACTTTTCCATTACATTTGATTGGGCTTTCGCCTGCTGCATGATGCACCGGTACATGTCCATTTACAATATGCGCACAGCCTTCTTCTAACCCAAACTCCCGCATAATTCGATTGATTACCGTTTCATCTTCTAACAATCTGTAATATGGATTTTTCTTTTCTTCATGAGTTTCTTTTTCCGCAAGAAAATACCGTTCAAAAGTTGCCATCTTCTGTTTGCCAAAAAGTGGGGAACCAGGACTACTCCAGATAAACCACAGAATATCTTTTCCTTTTTCTTTCTCATTCTCATCAATTGCAACAAATGCTTTTCTGACATAAGCCTCTAATACTTCATAGAGTGCTTTTCCCTTGTATTTTTTCCCATAAATGTCTACTGCTTTAAAGCTTCCGTCCTCATTTAACGGAATGCAGCCGTGATACAGCAGATTATTATTATGAACTTTATAAAGGCTTCCCTTCTTTAAGAGTAAATTCATGTGGCGCTGTAATTTTTCACAGTTTGTAAATGCAGAAGTCAATCGTTCCACAACCAACGTTTCTTCACTTGACAATTCATACGGATTATCCGGGTCAATTGTAGGGAAATTAGAGTCCAGTAATTTATACTCTTTTCCATCCAACCGAATGGTTCCATTTGCATAATCAATACTGTCAAGCAATGCACGATTCGCCATATGAAATTCTTTTCTTCTCATCAAAAGCTGTCCCTCAAGCTTAAATTGAATAACCGAAATGGCTTTATGCATCTTCATCTGCAGAGAAATCTCTGCCGGGTTTAAATCATTTCCGCCTTTAATTTTAAAACAACTGCAAGGGTCATCTTTATAATGAATCAGAGAAAATGTCGCAAGCGGAAGCAGATTAATTCCATATCCGTCTTCCAAAATATCAAGATTTGCATATCTTGCACAGATTCGGATTACATTTGCAATACAGGTTGTCTGTCCGGCTGCTGCTCCCATCCATACAATGTCATGATTTCCCCACTGAATATCAAGCGAATGGTACCGCTCAAGTTTGTTCATAATTTCATGCGGTCCCGGTCCTCTGTCATAAATATCACCAAGAATGTGCATGTGGTCTACAACCAGACGCTGAATCACTTCTGAAAGTGCAATAATAAAAACTTCCGCTCTTCCTATTGTAATAATTGTCTCTATAATCTGCTCATAATAAGCCTCTTTATCCGTTAGATCTGATTTTTCCGTAATCAGTTCCTCAATCACATAAGCAAAGTCAGGTGGTAACGCTTTTCGTACTTTTGACCGCGTATATTTCGATGCGGCCTCCTTACAGACTTCAATCAAACGATACAATGTAATTTTATACCAGTCCATAATATCTTCTTCGGTCTTTTTGATTAATTCCATTTTTTCTTTTGGATAATAAATCAAAGTAGCAAGGGAGCGCTTGTCCTGTTCATTTAATGTATGCCCGAACACGTCATTAATTTTTCTTCGTACCGAACCCGAACCATTTTTTAATACATGTGAAAATGCCTCATACTCCCCATGTATATCGGTAAGAAAATGTTCCGTTCCTTTTGGGAGATTTAAAATCGCCTGCAGATTAATAATCTCCGTGGATGCCTTTGCAATTGTCGGGTAAAGCTGTGACAGTCTTTCCAGATACTTTAATTCCAACTTTTCCATAAATTCCTCCTGATTTTTGTCTTTTTCACCATGTTTTCATTGTAACATACTTTCTTTTTTATGGAAACCGCCGAAATCAAAAAAGATATCCGAATCATCGTTATAAAACGACTCGGATATCTCTTTTATTACATTCTTTCCGGTGCTTCAAAACCAAGTAAATCAATACAGGTTTCTAATACATCACGGCATAATACTAACAGACGAATCCAGGATTTCTTCTGTTCTTCATTAGATTCGCTAAGAATTTTAGTTTCATGATAAAAGCTGTTAAATGCATTTGCCAAATCATAAATATAAGAACAAATCTTATGTGGTGCTTTCTCTTCAAATGCCGGTGCAATGACAGAGTTAAATTTACTAAGTTCTAACATCAGATTCTTTTCACTGTCATTTACTGCTTCTAAGATTGTTCCTTCGTTCGGATTTTTGCCTTCCTGCATATATTTTTCCAAAATAGATTTAATTCTTACGATTGTATACAAGATATATGGACCGGTATTTCCTTCAAAAGAAGTAAATCTCTCTACATCAAAGATATAATCTTTAGATGCTTGATTGGATAAATCTCCGTATTTAATTGCTGCAAGTCCTACCATCTCAGCAGTTTTCTGCGCATTTTCATCTTTCACACTGCGGTTTTCTACGATTTTTTTATACATTTCATCGTTAATTTCTGCAATCAGACGTTCCAGACGCATGACTCCGCCTTCTCTTGTCTTAAATGGTTTTCCGTCCTTTCCGTTCATCGTACCAAATCCGACAAACGAAAGAGCTGTTTTTTCTTCTACCATTTTTGCTTTCTTTGCACAACGGAATACCTGTACAAAATGAAGTTCCTGACGTTTATCTACAACATAAATAATTTCATCCGGATGATAATCTTCTTCACGCTGTACGATGGTTGCAAGGTCCGTTGTATTATAAAGGGAAGCTCCGTCTGATTTTAAAATCATGCATGGAGGAATTTCTTTTGTATCACTCTCTTCTTTTACATCTACAACCAAAGCGCCCTGGTCTACATAAGCATAATTATTTTTCTTTAAGTAGTCTACCATATCCGGAATATATCTGTCTGCATCGGATTCACCCATCCATAAGTCAAAATCCACATGCAGTTTGGAATAATTTTTCTTCAAGTCTTCTACGGACACTTTCATAATATGGTTCCATAATGCACGGTATCCGCGTTTTCCCTGCTGAAGCTGTAATGTTGCCTCTAACGCTTCATTTTTGTATGCTTCGTCTTCTTTTGATTTTGCACTGGCTGCCGGATAAATCTCTTCTAATTCACTTACTGTAAACGGTGCTTCTTCTGGATAGTCTCCTTCAAAGCTGTCATCAAAATAAACCAATTCCGGAGAACGCTTCTTAAGTTCTGTGATGATCAATCCCATCTGAAGTCCCCAGTCTCCTAAATGAACATCTCCGATTACTTTATGACCTAAAAAACGACCCATTCTCTTAATACTCTCACCGATAATTGCGGAACGAAGATGTCCAACATGCAGAGGTTTTGCTACATTTGGTCCGCCATAATCGATAATAATCGTCTTTGGTGCTTTTTCTTTTTCAATAGATAAATTTTCATCTGCCTGCATTTCATTTAAGAACTTTGTTAAAAATGCCGGCGCAATCTTTAAATTGATAAATCCAGGATTGACTGCTTCTGCCATAGAAAACAGTTCATTCTCTTTTAAAAATGCAACCACATCATTTGCAATCATAATCGGTGCTTTTTTATAAGTTTTTGCAGCTGCCATCGCTCCATTACACTGATACTCACATAAGTCTGGACGATTGGAAACATTTACTCTTGCAAACTTCTCCTCATAACCTGCTTTGGTAAATGCTTCTTTTACTGCATCTTCCATTAATTCCATTATTCTTTTCATCGTTTTTTACTCCACTTCTACCTTTTTTGAGACTGCTACCGCAAGCGCACCCTGTCCGATATGGCAGGCAACACTTAAAGAAAGCGGGTCCATGTGTATTTCCATTCCCGGAAATTCTTTTTCCAGTTCTTTTTTCCATTCTTCTGCTTCTTCCAGATTTCCTGTATAAGCAGCCTCCAGACACATCAGACCTTTTTTATTATATTCTTTAAAGCGTTTTTTGAGGTCTTCCTCCATCGCTTTTATCATAATTTTCTTCGCCTGTTTTTTCCCTCTTGCTTTCGCAAATGCATCCAGTTTTTCACCCTGAATCTGAAGCACCGGTTTTAATTTTAATACCGTTCCAAGTGCAGCAGCGGCCGGTGTAATTCTTCCACCCTTTTTTAAATATTTTAAAGTCTCAAGTGTAATATAGATACTGGATTCTGATTTTTCTGCCTCCAAGATTTCTTTTACTTGTGCTCCTGTCTTTCCTGCTTGAATCAATGTCAATGCATCTAAAACGGACTGGCGCTGTGTTACTGAGATTCTTTGATTGTCCACTACATGAACACGACCATTAAACTCGCGCGACAGCACAAATGCAGTCTGGCAGGAATTACTTAAACCACTGGACATTGGAATATGTACCACTTCCTCATGGTCTGCAAGCAATCTTTCCCAAGTTTCCATTACATCTGCCGGTGACGGCTGTGATGTTGAAATATTTGCATCTTCTTCCAGCTTTTTATAAAACTCTTCCTGTGTCAGGGTAATCCCCTCTAAGAATAACTGTTCATTAATATAAAACGGCATAGGAAGAACAGTGACGCCTAATTCCTTGGCCTGTTGCTGGGTAATACCGCTGTTGCTATCGGTTACAACTGCGATTTTTGTATTTTCCATTTTTTCTAAACTCCTTTGCCAAATAAGGTTACTTCTTTTTATGATATCATAGACTTTGATTAAATACAATGCAGAGTTTTAAAAAACCGGTTGACTGCATCCTCAGCCAGCCGGATTTTTTATCAAATTAACTCTAATCACTCAAATTTAATTCATTCTTCTTAGTGCTTCAATTGGACTTAAATTTGCCGCTTTAATTGACGGAAGCAGTCCAAATATCAGTCCGATTGCCATAGAAAACAATACGGATATTAAAACTGCCGGCACACTGATAACAAGAGGGGTCTGTGAAATCGTGGAAATAATCTTTGCCAGAATCATTCCTGCAAACACTCCTAAAATTCCCCCAATACTCGTCAATACCGCCGCTTCTGTCAAAAACTGTGCTAAAATTCTCCGCTTATTTGCACCGATTGCTTTTTTCAGCCCAATCTCACCCGTTCTTTCTGTCACAGACACCAGCATAATATTCATAACGCCAATGCCTCCTACCAAAAGTGAAATGCTTGCAATCCAGATTAACTGTCGGTTTGTATTTTCGCTGATTTGCTGTAATCCTTTTGCCTTTTCCATAATATCTTCTGCTTTATAGGAAACCGAAGTTTCGGTATTTTGAATCTGCTCATTTAAGATCTGCTGAACAGCTTTTCCTGCCTGACTCATATCTTCCGGTGTTTTTGTCTGAATGACCGCCTGCTGAGGTTCATCGTATTGATATACCACTGGCCAGACACTGTCTGTAATCATTACAATTCCACTTTCATCATTGTAATAAGTATAATATTCTTCAATGCTGTTAATGACCGGCTCATATTCATCTGATTTCTTTACAACTCCGACAACAACAAATGGCTCACCTTTAATTTCAATCGTCTTCCCCAGTTCTTCCCCTTTTTCAAAAAAACTATTTGCTGCTGTTTCATCAAGCAGAGCTACTTTTTTGAAGTTCACATACTCTTTTTGATTAAAACCTCTGCCTCGAACTAACTGATACCCACAGGTATCCAGATAATCCGAATCAATTCCAAGCACTTTTCCGCCGTCCATGCTTTTATCTTGATAATAAATGCCATCCGCATAATCTCTCATTCTATAAAAGCTGGCACTAACTACTTCCGGAATTTCTAAAATTTCCTCTTTCTGGCTCTCATTTAGTACCGGCACACCTTGTGGAAGTCCTTCATACTCAATTTGATAATCACCTCCCCCTTCTTTTAACTTAATTTCAACTACATTGTCTCCCTCACCGATTAAATTCTTTTTAATCTGTTCATTCGTTCCTTTAATTGTGGAGACAATCGAAATAATTGAAGCAATTCCAATAATAATACCAAGCATGGTCAGAAAGGAACGCATCTTATGTGCCCAGATTCCCTGAAAAGCTAAACGTATATTTTCAATCATCCCAAACCTCCATACATGTTATATGCATCTTCTGCTGAAATTTCTTTTACAGATGCCCCCTCTTTTACTTTTTTGCCATAAGGAAAAGCGATAAAGTCTTCCTCTGTAATTCCTGATTTGATTTCTACCATTCCATAAAAGATTTTTCCGGTTTTTACCGGCTGTTTTACCAATCTTCCATTTTCTTCTTTGTAAACAAAATCTTCCCCGTCTTTTTCCCGCACATATTCTCTGTTCAAATAGATTCCCGATGCATCCATTTCTTCTGCCGGAAGTTCCATACTGACTGATTCCTGATTTTTCAACCCCTGGACATCCTGAATATAAGCAGTAAAAGAATAATACGAAAGAGCGCTGTTATTACTGTTGCTATACTTTGAGGAAACAGGATAAGTTGAAATCTCTTTTACTTCTGCTTCAAATGAAACACCGGACTCATAGGCAGTTCCGCTTATTTGACTGCCCACTTTTAATTTTTCTCTTTGATATTCATCCACCATTCCTTTTACATAAATACCCTGCGTGCTTTGGATTTCAAGAAATGCCTCTCCGTCTGTCTGCCCTTTGTCTTTGTCCCCAACTTTTTTCACCACACCATTAATGGTACTTTTTACCTCCTGATTTTCCAATTCCTTTTCAATCTGTGCAATTTTCAAATCACTGCTTTTAATATCTAATTTTACGGTTCGGATTTCTGCATTTGTCTCTGTAATTGCTTTTTCTTTTTCTTCTTTTGTATAGCCATCAATTATAGCTTCCTGCGGAACTGCCTCGGTAAATTCCATATCCTCTAAAAATTCATCCGATGGATTTTGTATTTCTTCATCCGGATTTTCATCCGGATTCCATTCATTGGATG
Source organism: Blautia stercoris (assembly GCF_054657695.1). Lineage (NCBI taxonomy): Bacteria > Bacillati > Bacillota > Clostridia > Lachnospirales > Lachnospiraceae > Blautia > Blautia stercoris. Next base: position 105,213 of record NZ_BAAHYF010000003.1, on the reverse strand, counting down.
GATCTTGTTCTTCGGAATTATCGGCTTTATTGTCGGCTTTGTTATTATCCGGTTTATCTTCTCCCTGATTCTTGTTATCATCTAAAACCACATCATATTTTCCAAGACTTGTTTTATACCATTTTCCAGCTTCTAATGGCTCTTTGATTTTTTCTCCATTTAAGTAAATCGCTGCCAAAAGCACTCCATCTGGCTTATCTCCTGTTCTGACTTCCAAAATACAATGCTTCGCTGCTTTTTCTTCTGTCTCATCCTTTGTTGTAAAACCTGCCAATTGGTTCAAAAAAGCTCCCTGTACCAGAACTCCCTCTTTACAGAGATAACGATATGGTTCTTCTTTTGTCCCATCACCTTTATATGGTTTTGCATTTTCTGTTTTTCCATTCGGACGACTCTCTAACGTAATATCACCATAGAGCTTTTCGTAAACTTCTGCTTCTGTTTCCGATGGTTCTGGAGTGTCAGGTTTCTCTGGCGTTTCAGGTTTTTCTGGATTCTCCGGTTTGTCCGGATTTTCCGGTGTCTCTGGATTTTCTGGTTTGTCTGGGTTATCCGGATTCTCCGACTGATCTGGATTTTCTACTTCTCCCAAATTTCCTGACTGTTCCGGATTCTCCGGCTGATTTGATGGTTCTTCTGCCCACTCTGAATTATCTGAATGACTCAAAAAAGTCAGCTGATACTCTGTATTTAATGCCGTATTGGTCACTTTCTTTTTCTTGATTTTTGCCAGTGTATCTTCCAGCCCTTTTTTCTTAATTTGAAGCTGCTGGTTGTTTAGTTTTTCAGTCTCCAAGTTAATATGAACCAGTGTCATATCGTAAGAAAGAAGCGGTGTTCCCTCTTTCACTTCCTGTCCCTCCTGTACGAAAACCTCCTGTACAATCTGATTTTCTGAAAGCTGGACTTTCTGTGAGACATTTGAAGTAATAATTCCTTCTAAAGAACTGCTCTCTCCCCAAATCATCTGCTTGAGTTCTTCTACTCGATAAACTTCTACCTTTGTCCGGTTAAATTTTTGAACCCCAAACCAGATGCCCGTACCAATGACTGTGACAGATGCCACTATAATCAGCGCAAGTTTGATTTTTTTATGCATAAAGTCTCCCCTTTACTCCTCACTCTCTATTTCTGAAATTTCTTCTGATTCTTCCATTTTCCCTGTATCATCTGTACTTTCTTCATCAGATATCGTCTCACTTTCCTCATGAGTTGCTTTCATACCCTCTTCTAAGAAATCCTGCGGAAATGCAATATAATCACTTTCTTCTAATCCGGACTGAATCTCATATTGATAGGTTTCTTCATTATATTCTCCCAGTGTTACATCTCGCTTTTCCAGTTTTCCTTTATTATCTTCCGTCCAAACATAAGGTTTACTATCCGCATTTACAATGTACCCCTCATCCAGCCAGATTCCACTTTGTTCTTCTCCAAGATCCTTTTCAATGTAAACATGCTGTCCTAACAGCAGTCCGTCTGAACTGTCCAGCATTACATAAAAAGAATACGAACTCGACGTAGTCTCTGTGGATGTTGCTCCATAGTACATGTTATTGTTATTATTTTCTGCTTCATCTGTATTCACTGCCGTAAATGTTCCACTCCAGGTCTGGTTTTCATCCACTCTGGAACGAACAATTGCCTTTTCCCCCTCCTGAATCTCAGATAAATTCTGTTCATTTACCTTTCCTTTAATCCGGTAATCTCCAGTTGCCAGAATCGTTATAAACGCATTGGAATCTGAACTATACATATCTGTTTCACTTCCGTCATTAATGCTCTTTACAATTCCATCAATTTCACTTACCACTGTTGCATTTGCAATTTTATCCTGCTTTTGAGAAATTTCTACCTGTTTTGCTTTCTTTTCATACTCTGATTTTTTCAAATCTGTCTGTGCGGTCTGAATCTGCGTTGTATAAGAAAATTTTTCGTCCTCTGCCGCTTTTTTCTTTTCCTTTTCAAGCTGGGCAATCTGCGTTTTTAAATTTTCCATCTCTCCGTCAAGACGTTCTATTTCAAGCTGAGCTTCTTCAAGTTCTGTCTGCGTCTGTTCTGTATTATAAACAAACAATGCTGTTCCAACTTTTACTTCATCCCCGGCTTTTACCAGAATCTGTTCCACTTCTCTATCAGAACTCTTCTGTACTTCCCATGTTTCCTGCGGTTCTACCGTCCCTGCCATCCTTTGAACCTGAGAAGCCGGATTCATAAGGGAAACCCGATAGACATAAGCCAGCTCTGTATTGTTTGTTTCTGTCTTTCTTGTTCCAAAATACACACCTGTTCCAATTACTGCTATTAAAATCAGCCCACCTGCTATTGTTAGAATTTTCTTTTTTCTTGCCATAGAAACCTCCTTTTTCCATTCATCTGGTATGCCATGAGTATACCAGATTTTAAAACATCTGTCTTTTATTCCAAAAAAGTTTAATCTTAAGATGCCTTAAGAGATTGAATTGTTTGACATTTTCACAATTTCTGGTAAACTTAAAGCATATCGCAAACTTACTAAAGGAGACAATTTTATGATTCAATTCCAGAATAAGCGACTTTTTTTTGCAGCTTTTCTTCTTTTCTTTTCTGTTCTGCTTACCGGATGCGCCAGCAAAGAAGAAAAAGCCATCAGACAGACCATCAGCTCAGAACTTGACCATCTGGTATCACCGGATGCAACTCAGATAAATACTTATTTATCGTTCCAGCTTCTGTTTCCAGATGCACAGCAGGATGACTCGTCTGATTTAGACCCTTCTATCACAGAAATTTTTACAGAATTCTATAAAAACTTTTCTTACAAAATTTCGGAAGTTTCATACGACGACAAATCTGCCTCTGCAGATGTTATCATTCACAATTTGGATACGCATGCCCTTGCAAAAGACTACGCAATTGCTGCCTTAAAAAAGAGAATCGAGGGTGACGCAAATCCATCCCAGGTGGACTTTTCCTTAAGTGACTCTTATCTGCTGCTTGACAAGACGCTCAAAAATCATGATTATAAGCAGGTAGAATCTGATATTAAAGTCCAACTAAAAAAGAAAAACAATGTATGGGAAATTGTGGAAGATACCGACTTTGATAATGAGCTATCCGGAAATTTTCTTACTTATATGTCTGATTCCAACCTGCTCTCTCCAAAACAGGTTGTCAAAATTCACTTTGATACCATCAAGAAATTTGATGCAGAACAGCTCAACCGTTATCTCTCATTAGACAGTCTGCTTAATACAGACAATACTTATACCAGCTCCATCGCACACGCACTAGCTGAACAGATTCATAAATCTTTCGACTATAAGATTAAAAGTGACTCTGTAGAAAATAATTCTGCAAAAGTAGTGGTAAAAATTACCAGTACAGATTTTACAAGCATCCTTGAGACTTACCAGAAACAGATTTCTGAATGGGTACAGTCTTCCGATGCCCTTGAAGCCGGACTGCTTGGACGCCATGAAAAAGGCAGAGAGTTCTTGTTAAAAGCAATACAGGACAATACTGCAACTACAAGCGAAACGGTTGAAATTTCGCTTACAAACGACGGAACAAGCTGGAAGATGCAGATGGATCAGAATCTTGCACAGGCGATTTTAGGCGGGGTCAGCAGTACTCTTGCAGATGTACAGGAAGATGTAGAGTAAAAAAATACCGAAGACTGTCTTTTACGACAATCTCCGGTATTTTTTTATGTTTTTATTTTTCTTCCGTTGTTTCTTCCGGTAAATCTACTTTGATACACAGTTCTTTCAACTGTTTTTCATCTACCACATTCGGAGCTTCTGACATCAGACAGGAAGCATCTTTTACTTTCGGGAAGGCAATAACCTCACGGATAGAATCTTCTTTTGCCATCAACATAACCATACGGTCTAACCCATAAGCCAGTCCTGCGTGCGGAGGCACCCCATATTTGAATGCATTTAACAGGAAGCCAAACTGATTGTAGGCCTGTTCTTTGGTAAATCCAAGTACTTCAAACATTTTTTCCTGAATGTCATTCTGGTGAATTCTGACGCTTCCTCCACCGATTTCATTTCCGTTCAGGACAATATCGTAAGCCTTTGCACGAACTGCACCCGGATCACTGTCAATCAAATGTAAGTCTTCTTCCATCGGCATTGTAAATGGATGATGCATTGCTGTAAAGCGGTTTTCTTCTTCAGACCACTCTAATAATGGGAACTCTGTGATCCATACAAAACGGTATTCGTTCTTGTCAAGTAAATCCATCTGGCGTGCCATTTCAAGACGAAGTGCACCTAATATATCCCATACCAGTTTGGTTTTATCGGCTGCGAATAACAGTAAGTCTCCTGCTTCACCCTGCATCTTTTCAACAAGTGCTTTCATTTCTTCCTCTTTCATGAATTTACTGAAAGAAGATTTTAAAGTGCCGTCTTCATGAATTGCGATATAAGCAAGACCTTTTGCACCGTATCCTTTTGCAAATTCAACCAGTTTGTCAATTTTCTTACGAGGCATACTGCCCTGTCCTTTTGCATTGATTCCACGGACACTTCCACCCATTTCCAGAGCGCTCTTAAATACAACAAACTCACAGTCTTTTACAACATCAGAGACATCTGTCAGTTCCATTCCAAAACGTAAATCCGGTTTATCCGAACCAAAACGGTTCATTGCTTCTTTCCAGGTCATTCTCTGAATTGGAAGCTGTACTTCTACTCCAAGTACTTCTTTAAACAGATGAGCCAGCATACGTTCATTTACATCGATAACATCATCTACATCCACGAAAGATAATTCCATATCAATCTGAGTAAATTCCGGCTGACGGTCTGCACGTAAGTCTTCATCACGGAAACATTTTGCAATCTGGAAATAACGGTCATAACCAGAGCACATTAAAAGCTGTTTAAAAATCTGAGGAGACTGCGGTAATGCATAGAAACTTCCCGGATGAATACGGCTCGGTACCAGATAATCTCTTGCACCTTCCGGTGTACTCTTATTTAAAATCGGAGTTTCAATCTCTAAAAATCCCTCATCCGCTAAGAACTGACGAACCAGTACTGCTACTTTAGAACGCAGTATCAGATTTTTTTGAAGGTCTGGTCTTCTTAAATCAAGATAACGGTATTTTAAACGTACTTCTTCTCTTGTCTTGCTGTTCTCTTCAATTGGGAACGGCGGTGTCTCGGATTCAGAAAGTACACGAAGAGAATTGGCACGGATTTCAATTTCTCCTGTTGCCAGATTTTCATTGACAGAACCGGAACGTGCTTCTACATGTCCGGTTACTGCAATGACAAATTCACTTCTTAATTTTCCGGCTTTTTCAAATCCCTCTGCATCAATATCTCCATTTTCAAAGATAATCTGCATAATACCGGAACGGTCACGAAGGTCTACAAAGACAATACCGCCTTTATTACGACTCTTCTGCACCCAGCCCATAAGGGTTACCGTGCTTCCGATTTCTGCTTTTGTAACTTCCGCACATCTGTGGGTTCTCTTTAACCCTTTCATTGATTCTGCCATTGTAATTCTTCTCCCTTAAATTCACTTAGAGCTTTCGTACATCGTAAATGATGTATTAGTTGCCGAAATTAATCGTTATAAATTTCTTCGATGATTTCATAGCCTTCGGAAAGAAGCTGCTCTTTCTGGAATTTTTTATTTTTCTTCATATATACGATATTAATATTTTTACCTGCTTTTCTTTCTTCACCGGCTTTTTTAACAACCTCTACCAGTTTAGCAGATGAGAGTTTTTTGTCAAGCAGATATGCTTTTTTATCTGCGCTTCCCGGAACTTTAAATCCTTTTTCCATTAACAGCATAACGATTCTCTCAAATCCAATCGAAAATCCGGTTGCCGGTGTCGGTGTTCCTGTGAATTTTCCAATCATTTCATCATAGCGTCCGCCACCGCCTACACTTCCTGCAAATCCATCAATACTGATTTCAAAGATTGGTCCTGTATAGTAAGACATTCCACGAACCAGTGTCGGATCAAATTTAATTTCAAAGTTTGCTGTTTTTGCTTCTAATACACTTTCGATAATTGTTGTCATATTGTCTGCAATTTCCGGTGCAAGGAAGCCTTCCAATTTCTCTTTGCAGTAAAGTACTCCATCGATTCCATCACTGATTTTATCAAATAAATCAATGTATTTTTCAATGCTTTCTTTTGCAAATCCGGATTCTTCAAGTTCTGCTGCAACACCGTCTAAACCAATTTTATCCATTTTATCTAAGATAATAAATACCTGATCATAAGATTCTTCTGCAAATCCACTGTAAGCAGCCATTGCTTTTAAGAAACGTCTGTCATTGATACGGATAGTAAAGCTGTCGAAGTCCAGTTTTCCTACCAGAGTAGAAGTTGCAAGGATAACATCAATTTCAGCAAGATTGGTCGGCTCACCTAAAATGTCGATATCACACTGCATAAACTGACGGAAACGTCCTCTCTGCGGTCTGTCTGCACGGAATACATTTCCAATCTGAAGTGCTTTAAACGGAGATGGCAGCTCATTTGCATTATTTGAATAGAAACGGCAAAGCGGTACAGTCAGGTCATAACGAAGACCGCTGTCTACTAAATCATTTTCTTCTTTTGCTTCACTGATTTTTAATTTTTCTCCACGTTTTAAGATACGGAAAATCAGTTTTTCATTATCTCCACCCTGTTTGCTGGTTAAGTTTTCAATGTGTTCTACACAAGGAGTTTCCATAGAAGTAAAACCAAACTGTTTGTAAGTCTCTTTGATTAATCCGATTAAGTAATCACGGATTTCCATCTCTCTTGGTAAAATGTCTTTCATTCCTGTTACTGGTTTTTTCTTTAACTGCATATCACTTTCTCCTTTTCTTTCTCTTCCTCATGCATTGTTCTTTGAAATGCAAGAAATATTTTCATATCAAAATTTTTCACTTCATCAATGAGCATTTCCATTGCCACTTCCGGCGAAAATGCATCTCGATAGCTTCTTTTTGACGTCAATGCTGCATATACATCACAAATTCTTAAAATTCTTGCGCCAAGCGGAATTTCCTCTCCTGATAAATTTTTCGGATATCCACTGCCGTCATAGTTTTCATGATGATAATAAATACTTTCGAGTATAAAATCAGAATATCCTCTTTCTTTTAAACTCTCATACCCTAACTTGGGATGCTTTCTGACATACTTGATTTCCTCTACAATAAGAGGTTTTTCTTCAGCCGTAATATAATTTCTAAGCTTTAATTTTCCAATATCATGCAGAATCCCTGCAACCGCAAGCTCATGACACATTGTCTCTTCCAGACCAAGCATTTTTCCGGTTCGATATGCCAGATTACTTACCTGTATTCCATGTTTGATTTCTTTTTCCAGATCAAACGTAATCAAATGCATCAATGGTTCAGATGAAGCCTCTTGTATTGCTTCACTCATCCTGTGCACTTCCTATCTCCAGATATTTCTTTAATCCACTTCTTTTACGCTCAATCATTTCGTCAATTCTGGAAATATAATTCGTTACATCTTTTACATTTTCTGCACGCTCAATCCGCGCTCCGTCTTCAAAAACAAATTTTGTCGATGCACCTGCACCTGCCGCAATAATCGACTGTTTTTCCTCCATAATCAGAATATTATAAATTCCTGCCTTATCCTCTTTGGCATACCCGACATTTTCAAGATTACCGGACATATTTTTCTGGCGGTATAAATAATATGGACCCATGCCACACTCTCTGGCACAATTCATTGCCATATCCATAATCTCCTGATTATTTTCAAAGGACATCTCCTGATATCGGTCTTGAAACAGATGGAGTCTGGTTGCACGCTTGATTGCCAGTGAATGAACGGTAAGACTGTCCGGCTCCATCTTCTTTACTTCTTCTAATGTTTTTTGTACATCTTTGGCGCACTCACCCGGCAGACCTACAATTAAATCCATATTTATATTATCAAATCCACATTCCCTCGCTAACGCGAAGGCGTGTCGTGTATCCTCCACCGTATGTCTGCGTCCGATTAAATCCAGCGTTGCCTGATTCATCGTCTGAGGATTCACAGAAATTCTTGTAACCGGATATTTTCGAATCACTTCGAGTTTTTCTCTGGTAATACTATCCGGACGTCCTGCCTCTATGGTGTATTCTTTCACTTCACGGGTCGGGAAACAACATTCAATATGAGAAAGCAACCTCTCTAACTGTTCCGGCTCTAAAGTCGTAGGTGTTCCACCTCCGATATAAATTGTATCAAGTGTCCGCACTTTCATGGTCTCTCCAATGTAAGTCAGCTCCTTACAAAGTGCATCCAGATAGGCGTCTACTTTATCTCTCCACTTCACTAAAGGATAAGAGCTAAACGAACAATAGAGGCAAATACTTGGGCAAAACGGAATTCCCACATAAAGACTATAGCCATTTTTATAATCAATGTCTGCTAAGAGTGCTCGTTCCCGATTTGCAATTGTAATCGCCAGTGCTGTCTTTTCATTACTCGTATAATAAGTATTTCTCATAAACTCAGCGGTTTCCACATTGCTCATTCCACTTTCAATCAGTCCCATTGCAATCTTTGTCGGACGGATTCCGGTTAAATCTCCCCATGGAAGCACTTTTTTTGTTTCTTTTGAAAGTCCACGATACAATGCCTGCTTTAACTTATTTTTTCTCTCTTTTCGCTCATCATCCGAAGCCAAAAAAATCGTTTCCTCAAACACCGTTTCTTTATTTTTCAAAATTTCCAGTCTGGTATCTTCCTTGTTATAGGTGATTTTCACCACAAGAAAAGCTTCTTCTTTTTCTTGAAAAGTTTCTGTTTTTTCCTCTCCCTCATAAAGAATTGAAACCTCTTCCTGAGGATAAAACGCTTTAATCAGAGTATACGCATCATACTCAAATTCTTTTTTATTAAATACTATGTCTATCATATAGATTCCTCTTTTGATACTTTTTATAGATAAGGATTATATGATTTTTCATGACGAATACTGGTTTCATTTCCGTGTCCCGGATAAATTTGTACTTCCTGCGGAAGATGATCAATGATTTTATGAAGACTAATCTGCATCTGCGCAAAACTTCCTCCTGGCAAATCGCATCTTCCACAGTTTCCTTCAAAAATAGTATCCCCGCTCATGAGAAGTTCTTCCTCTTCAAAGTAATAACAACAAGAACCTTCTGTGTGTCCAGGAGTCAGATACATGCGAATTTTAGATCCTGCAAGTTCTATCTCCTGTCCATCTTCCAAATATTCATCTGCTTCTACCGTATATCCTCTTCCTTCCCATTCAAGAGAAAGATTAATTTCAGGATTGGAAAGTGTCTCTTTTTCTGCTTTTGATGCAAAAATTGGAATTTTCCATTCCTGTCTTAATTCATTTACTGCCATCATATGGTCATAATGTCCATGAGTCAGTAAAATTGCAACTGGTTTTTTTCCCAGTTTCTCAATCATTTTGCTAATGCGTTCTGCTTCTGCACCCGGGTCTACTAAAATCAACTCTGTCGTCTCTTTGTTTTGCAGAAAATAGCAGTTCGTCATAACCGGTCCTACCACAAGTGACCTGAGATTTAAGTTCTTCATCGCTTTGCTCCTTCTCTATCTAACGTACTCTTGGAATCTTTCTATGTTAATTTCGCAAAAAAACATGGAAAATTCCGAGAGTACATCCTATCAACCGGTTGTTCGTTCAATATCTTTTACGCTCTCTATCTGTCTGATTTTTGTAATCAGACTCTGGAGCTCTTCCTTACTCTTTACATCAAATGCCAGACTGATGGTTGCAATTCCCTGTTTGCTTGTTCTGGTATTAATCGATGAAATATCAATTTTTCGTTCTGTAAAAATTTTTGAAACGTCTACAATCAAGCCGGTACGGTTATACGCATAAATCGTAATCTCTGCCGTATACTGTTCATTTTCTCCACCGCCTGTTGTACTCTCCCATTCTGCTTCCATCAGACGCTGGCGTTCTTCTGCTGACATATTTAAGACATTGACACAATCCGTACGATGAATCGTAACACCGCGTCCACGTGTAACATAAGCTACAATTTCATCTCCCGGAAGCGGATTGCAGCATTTTGGATAACGGGCATTTAAATCATTCATTCCTTTTATAATAATCCCGCTTTTTCCTTTATGTGGACGAATCTTTTCTTTATTGTTCTCTGATGCTGCCTCTAATACTTTCTCATCAGTCAGTTCTGCCTTATGGTCTTTATTATACAGCTCTAACAGCTTATTTAAAACCTGACCTTCTTTTAAACCGCCATGTCCAACGGCAGCAAGTACGGAGTCCCAGTCACGGAAACCATATTTTTTCATAACGGCTTCCAGATATTTCTGCTTTGTCAGATTTCCAAGAGAAAAACCTTTTACTTTTGCATACTGGTTCAACATCTCTTTTCCTTTTAAGATATTGTCCTCTTTTCTCTCCTGTTTAAACCACTGATTAATCTTATTTTTAGCCTGTGTACTTTTTACTACTTTTAACCAGTCACGACTTGGACCTTTTGAGTTCTGTGAAGTGATAATCTCAATTCTGTCTCCATTTTTAATCACATACTCAATCGGAACCAATTTTCCATTGACACGCGCTCCAACCATTTTATTTCCAACTGCACTATGTACATTGTACGCAAAATCAATCGGAGTTGAGCCATTTGGAAGAGTCTTAACATCTCCTGCCGGTGTAAAGCAGTATACACTTTCTGAAAATAAATCAAGGTCATTTTTTAACAGACTCAAAAATTCTTTATTGTCAGACATATCTCTCTGCCATTCCAGAATCTGACGCAGCCAACTCATCTTTTCTTCTTCCTGACGAGTTGTATTTTCCTTTCCGCCATTATTGGAAACCTCTTTATATTTCCAGTGGGCAGCAATACCATATTCTGCTGTTCTGTGCATTTCAAACGTACGAATCTGGATTTCAAACGGCTGTCCTTTCGGTCCAATCAAGGTTGTATGAAGCGACTGATACATATTTGGTTTTGGCATTGCAATATAATCTTTAAAACGCCCCGGAACCGGTTTATACATTTCATGAATAATTCCAAGACAGGCATAACAGTCTCTCACGGTATCTACGATAATACGCACTGCAAATAAATCATAAATCTGATCGAGTGTTTTATCCTGATTGACCATCTTTTTATAGATGCTGAAAAAATGTTTGACACGTCCGTCAATCTGTGCATGAATTCCAGCATTCTCAATATGCTGTCTTACCTCTTTTACAATCTCTCCCACAAAAAGTTCTCTTTCACTTTTTCTGAGATTGATTTTTTCTACCAAATCATAATACACATCTGGTTTCAGATATTTTAATGACAGGTCATCTAATTCTATTTTTACTTTTGAAATACCAAGACGCTGTGCAATCGGTGCATAGATATCCATGGTTTCTCTGGCTTTTTCTTTCTGCTTATGAGGCGGCATATATTTCAATGTTCTCATATTATGCAGACGATCCGCCAATTTAATCAAAATAACACGAATATCTTTTGCCATGGCAAGAAACATTTTTCTTAAATTTTCCGCCTGCACTTCTATCTTGTCCGCCGAGTAACTCAACTGTCCCAGTTTGGTTACTCCGTCTACCAAAAGAGAAACCTCTGCGCTGAACTCTTCGGTAATTTCTTCGGTTGTCATAACCGTATCTTCGACAACGTCATGCAAAAGCCCTGCAACAATCGTCTCTTTATCCAGCTCTAAATCTGCCAGAATAATCGCAACGCAAAGCGGATGAATAATATAGGGTTCTCCTGATTTTCTCAGCTGCCCCTTATGCGCATTATTTGCAATCTGGTACGCCTTTTCTATCATGGAAATATCAGTAGACGGATGGTACTTCTTTACACTTGAAATCAGTTCCTTATATAAAACCTCCGGACTGGTAAAATCTTCCATGGTTTTGACGCTTGCATCTGCTTTTTTAATTTTAGCAATTTCGTCGTCCTGAAGCGATGATGTATGATTTTTTTCCATATCTTCGTTCACCTGATTTCTATTTTCCCTGATATTTGATAACAGATTCCACGTCATATCCTTTCAGACGTTCTCTTCCTTTTAATCCTTCCAGTTCCATTAAAAAGATAACTTTTACAACTGTTCCACCTAATTCTTCTACCAATTTGGCAGCTGCTTCAATGGTTCCCCCTGTTGCAATCAAATCATCTACAATTACTACTTTCTGACCTGGCTTAATAGAATCTTTATGCATTTCAATAGTTGCACTTCCATATTCCAGATCATAACTTTTTTCTACTGTCTCGCAAGGAAGCTTTCCTTTTTTTCTTACCAGAACCAACGGTTTATGTAAGTTATACGCGATTGGAGCTCCAAAAATAAATCCTCTTGATTCTGTTCCTACAATAACATCTGCATCCGTATCTTCCAAAAGTGCCTGCATGGAATCTACTGCTAACTTTAATCCATCCGCATCCTGCAAAATGCTTGTTACATCTCTGAAAATAATTCCAGGCTCCGGAAAATCCGGAATACTTCTTACATATTCTTCCAGCTTTTTCATAATTCGTTCTTCCCCGCTTCCTCTTTTATATTTTCGAATTTGTCAATTTAAATCGAATTTTTAAATGTGATATTTAGTATAACATCTTTTCATTTCGGGATCAAATATAATTTTGCACGATAATTTCGATAGATTCCCGTCCATTGTATGTATTAATAGACGGATAGTAGGCAATTGACCAACGTTCTTTCTCCTGAATTTCATTTACAAACGCTTCTCCATCTCCAAACCAGACTCCATCCATGCAGATTCCGTTTTTATCGTAAAGCTTCATTTTTACTACGTTCTTATTTTTTCCAAAAATTCTGCACTGTGTAATTTTTATATTTTTCTCTGCAAAAACCGGCTTATTGTTTCCCTTTCCAAATGGCTCTAACAAAGAAAGCTGACGGATGAGTGGAAGTGTCACATAAGAAATCGGCATCGGTACATCAATTAAAACTTTTTCCATCATATCTTCCTGTGTTAATGTGCATTTTTTATTTAACGCTCTACGAAATGCCTCAATATTTTCTTCCGGCAGGGAAAGTCCTGCTGCCATCGGATGACCTCCAAACTTAGAAAGCAAATCCTTACATTTTACCAGTTCTTTAAACATATGATAAGTTTCAATCGAGCGTCCAGAACCTTTTACTCCATCTTTTCCTTTTGTCAATACAATGACCGGTTTGTTATATGTTTCTCGAATCCGTCCGGCAATAATTCCGGCCAGACTTTCATGGCAGTCCGGTAGATAGATTACCAGCACCCTGTCCTCTTTTAACTCTGTTGTCTCTACCAGCTTTTCGGCCTGTTCCACACCTTTTTGCGTCATTTCTTTTCTGCTGTCATTTAGCGCTTTTAATTCTTCTGCCAGTTCCTGCGCTTTTTTTTCATCCTTACAAAGTAAGAGATTCAACGCTTTTTTTGCTGTACTTAACCGTCCGCTTGCATTAATACAAGGACCTAAGACAAACCCGATATGATAACCGGTCAGTTCTGCCTCTTCTAAATGATTGACACGAATTAAGGCTCTTAAACCATAATTTTTTGTATTTTTCATTCTTCTAAGTCCTTCTTTTACAACAATGCGGTTTTCATCCTGCAAATCCATCACGTCACCAACCGTTGCAATCGCTGCAAATTCAATAAACTCTTCCTGCGCTTCTTTTGGAAATCCGTTTTTCTCATACAAACCACAAATCAGCTTGTATGCTACCATTGCCCCGCAAATTCCCTTAAACGGATACCGGCACCCTTCCTGCTTTGGATTTACAATCGCATCCGCAGGCGGAAGAATTGTTTTGATACTGCCATCTTCCTGTTCCTCATACGGAATCTCATGATGGTCGGTCACAATCACTGTCATTCCAAGACTTTTTGCATAGGCAACCTGTTCCATGGCGCTAATCCCATTATCACAGGTAATAATCGTATCCGTTCCAGCCTGATAGGCAAGGTCAATCAATTCTTTGCTGATTCCATACCCGTCCTTGATTCGATCCGGAATATCAATATCTACGATTGCTCCTGCTTTTTTTAAGCCAATTAATAGAATATAAGTCGAGCATACGCCGTCAATATCATAATCTCCAATAATTCGTATTTTTTTCTTTTCCCCGATTTTTTCCAGTAAAAGCTCCAGTGCCTTCTCCATTCCTTTCATCAACTGAAACGAATAAATCTGATTCATCCCTCCATGCAGATACTGTTCAATTTCTTCTTCACTTATCCGTTCCCTGTTTCTAATCACCCTTGCAATCACTGGGTCGACTCCAAATTTCCTGCCGATTCCATAAAAATCTGCCTTTTTTGCCAAAACCATCCATTTTTGCATGTCATTTCTGTCCTTATCTTCCTGTTTTTTCTTCTATTATATATACTATACCACACTTATACAATGATACAAATAAAAAAGAGACTGCTTTTACACAGTCTCTTTGTAAAGCGGACATTCGCAATCCGCTTCGCTACTTGCTCATGAACGCAGTCGCTTCGCAATTTGTCAGTGAGAGCTTTCAACTCTCACTGACAGAAGCATTCCCCCCACCCGCCGCTTAGTGCTCTGCGCACTTGAAGCGGGGGGAATGCTTATCTGCGTTCAAGCTTTATTTCTTTTTCAGTTTTGTTCTCATCACATACCAAAGCGCTCCGGTAATGCATACAGAAGAATATCCACCGCATACAATACCTACCATAAGCGGCATTGCAAATTCACGTACAGAAGAAACTCCAAGCACAAACAGGAAGAATACCATGATAAAGGTAGTCAGAGAAGTATAAATACTTCTTGTTAAGGTCTGGGTAATACTGGTATTTACAACCAGTTCCAAATCTTTCTTCTTTCCGGCTGTCTTTAAGTTTTCACGGATACGGTCGAAAATAACGATAGTCGCATTAATGGAGTAACCAACAATGGTCAGCATACACGCAATAAAGGTAGTTCCTACGGATACTCGTGCAATCGCATAGAACGCCAGTACAACCAGTACATCATGAATCAGTGCAAGTACAGCGCTTCCTGCAAAACGGATATCTTTAAAGCGGAACCAGATATATAACAGCATCAAAATTGTTGCAATGATGACTGCTTTTACTGCATCGGAACGCATTTCTTTACTTACTGTAGAAGAAATACTTTCACTTGTAATTAAATCAGGGTCTACATCAAAGTTTTCTACCAGTGCATTGTCTAATTTCTCCCTGGTTGCCACGTCTAAAGTAATGGTCTTGATAATCACCTGATTACTTCCCACTACTTTTGTCGCCTGAATATTCTTATCACCAGTTACTTCTTCTACAACCGGTGTTACCTTAGAATCAATTTCCTGAATGGTCATATCTTCCTTAAAGGTTACATTCGTAGAAGTACCACCCTGAAATTCCAGGCTGTATTTTAACGCACTTCCTGTTGTCTTACCAAAGATTATCATAGCTACCGGTGCAGAAAGCACTAAGATCAGAGAAATTGTAAAGAAAATTTTCTTTTTTGCAAGAAAACGAATCGGTTCTCTTTCTTTTTTTACACCATAGAATTTTTTATCTCTGACTCCGACTGCGTAAACTGCATACATAACAAAGCGTGATACAACAAGTGCAGTAAACATGGATAATACAATACCAAGTGCCAATGTCTGTGCAAATCCTTTCACAGAACCTGTTCCGAGCCAGTTTAATACAAATGCTGCAATCAAGGTTGTAACATTACCATCTAAGATTGCAGAAAAAGCCTTCTGAAATCCGCTCTTAATTGCAGTCTGAACGCTTTTACCGGCGCTGATTTCCTCCTGAATACGTGCATAGATAATAACATTTGCATCCACTGCCATACCGATTGAAAGAATAATACCGGCTACACCTGGAAGAGTCAGCGTCAAATCAAACGCATTTAAACAAATTAAGTCAAGGCAGGTATAGATAATCAGAGCTACACCGGCTACGACACCAGGTACACGATAAACCAGAATCATAAATAAGATAACTAAAATCAGACCAATTGCGGCTGCTTTTAAACTGGTTGCGATTGCTTCTTCTCCAAGCTGTGCTGCTACTACATTGGAGCGAAGTTCTTTTAATTCCAGTTTCAGACCACCGATACGGATGGTAGATGCCAGACTTTCTGCTTCTTCCGCATTTTTCATTCCGGAAATCTGAGCTTTTCCGTCTTTAATTTCCGCATTTACACTAGGTACACTTACGAACTCACCATCATAATAAATACCGATGGAATCATGGCTGTCCTCATAAGCCGCCTTTGTTGCTTCCGCAAATTTATCTGTTCCGTCTTTTGTCAGTGTTAAATCAACAACATTTGTATTATTTTTCAAGTCATCCTGCACGACCTGTGCGCTTGCCGTTTTTACATCTGTTCCGGTCAGCACAATCGAACCGTCTTCTTCAAGTTCTTCGATGGTCTTATTTAAGGTATAAGTAACACCATCTGTTGTTGAATAATTTTCTGTTCCGTCAGAACCTTTATGTGCAATAAAGTAAAGAGAACCTGGTGTTCCGAGTTCTTCCAGAATCGCATTTGCGTCTGTTACATCCGGAATTTCCACGTTAATACGATTGTCTCCTTCTTTGTATACCTGAGCTTCACTACTGTAGTTTTCTACACGTTTCTGAAGCTTATAAATGGTATCTGACATCTCATCATCTGTAGGATTCTTTTTTGATGCCTCATAAGTGATACTGACACCACCGGAAAGGTCAAGACCGCGTTTAATATTCTTTGCGGCTCCTGTTCCTGTTGGTCCTAAACCAACTGCTGATGTAAAGACTAAAAATGCAGTCATAAACACCGTCAGTATCAGCACGAGAATTCCTCTGCTTTTCTTCATGATTTTTCCTTTCTTTGCTGATTGCCTCTTAATTCTCTGTCCTGTCTTACTCTTCTTCTGCCATAGCCGCTTTTATCATAATCGCACATTCTACTCTTTTTCTTTGCAGTTCACAGCCGATTTCATAAACATCATCAATTCTGCCTGTAAAATTATAAGAGTTTGCAGCACATCCGCCACTACAATAAAATCTGGCAAAACAGTTTTTACATTTTTCCTTTGCGTAGACATTACAGTTTTTGAATTGACAGGAAATTTCCGGTTTCTTAACCCCGTCCCAGACATTTCCCATAAGGAATTCTTCCTCACCAACAAACTGATGGCATGGATATAAATCTCCCCAAGGAGTGACAGCCAGATATTCTGTTCCTGAACCGCATCCGGACAGCCTCTTGTATACACAAGGACCTCCTGTCAAATCTATCATAAAGTGGAAGAAGTTAAATCCTTTTCCCTCTTTATTGCGTCGAATCATTTCTTTTGCAAGCTTATCATACTCTTCACAGATTTTTGGAATATCTTCTTTTTTGATTGCATACTCTTCTTTTTCATCTGCTACAACCGGTTCTACAGAAATCTGTTCAAAACCAAGGTCAGCCAGATGCAGTACATCTTCTGAGAAATCCAGATTATGATGGGTAAATGTTCCTCTTGCATAATATTTCTGCTGCCCTCTGCTGTCTGCAAACTTCTGGAATTTCGGAACAACCAAATCATAACTTCCTTTTCCCTTACGGAACGGACGCATAAAATCATGAACTTCTTTTCTTCCGTCAATACTAAGCACAACGTTGTCCATTTCTTCATTGGCAAACTCCATGATGTCATCATCTAAGAGCACACCGTTTGTTGTCAAAGTAAAACGAAAATGTTTATTATGAATCTTTTCCTGTGAACGTCCATAAGCAACTAATTCCTTAACAACATTCCAGTTCATAAGAGGTTCTCCTCCAAAGAAGTCAACCTCAAGGTTTTTGCGGTTTCCGGAATTTGCAATCAGAAAATCAAGTGCCTGTTTTCCGACTTCATAAGTCATCAGGGCTCTTCTTCCATGATACTCTCCCTCTTCCGCAAAACAATATCTACATGCAAGATTACAGTCATGCGCAATATGTAAGCACAGTGCTTTTACTACGGTTGGACGGTCTTTAAAGCTCTCAATCGCATTTTCATAAATATCATTTGTAAACAGCATCTGCGCTTCTTCTAATTCCCGACATTCTTCAATTGCTGTGCGAATATCTTCTTCTTTATATTGATTTTTAAATTTTTCCAAAATGGCTGCTTCTGACATTTTTTCTTCCAGACATCCTACAATATCATAAACAATATCATCTACCACATGGACAGAGCCACTATTTACATCAAGTACGATGTTATAACCATTATTTTTATAACGATGAATCACAACTTTATCCCTTTCTACTCTTCTCTAAAACAGGAAAAAGAATCCTGCAGGCAGGATTCTTTTTCCTGTTTTTATTGTTTCTAAAAAATACTATTATTTGTTTTCGCAGCTCTGGTTTCCTACTGTACAGGATGTTTTACAAGCTGACTGACATGAAGTCTGGCATTCGCCACATCCACCTTTTTTTACTGTGTTCTGTAAACTTTTTGTATTTAATGTTTTGATATGTTTCATCACATATTCCTCCTGTATTGATACAATTTTTACGCCTATGCGCTTTCGTTTATTATAGCATAGGACCTTATAGATAGGCAAGTATTTTTATTTAAGACAACATTCCCCCAAGTGCCCCTGCCATAATGCATAGTCCATAGGTAATAAGAAACTCTTTCAGATCACCTTGTATCTTGCGCTCGGTTATCCATGTCACTACGGTTAAAAGCAGAGCGTAAGAAGCCCCCAGTCCCATTCCCCACAAAAAGCAACGCTGTCTGATGCTTTTTCCAAGTGCAAAGCTTCCCACAAAACAGGACAAAATGTATGTAACTAAAATTCCAAGATGAATCTGGTTTTCGTTTAACTGAAATTTACAAAGTAAAAATGCCAGAATTAACAGCAGCAAACCTGTTACAAGATATGCGACAAGTAACATTTTTATCATCTGTGTCAATTTAGATTGTGTTTTTACGCTTTGTTCCAAAAAAATCCCTCCCATATTTATAGATGTACTTTTCATCATATAATCTATAATATGGAAAGGACTTTTATTCTATCACTTATTTTTTCATGTATTTTCTGCTTTTTCTTCTTCTCTTTCTGGTCAGGTCTGCTTTTACCATAATCGCAAATGATGCAACCGCTGTACCCATCCACGCAAAGAGATTCATACTGTCTCCTGTTTTCGCATTGGAAGAGGCACTTGTGGAAGCAGTTGTACTTTCTGACACTGCTCCACTACCCTGTGATGTCAAAAGTATTGGCTTTTCAATCGGTGTTACAGAAGAATCACTCTGACCGGAACTACTTCTATTTAAATTTGTTCCAATTCCGCTCGATGCAACCACTATACCGGATTTCACCGAAGAATCTGTACTGTTTTTCTTCGTACCGGAATTAGAGGCTGTCTTTGAGGATGCCATCGTATTTCCTGCTGCCGGAACCATTGTCAGACTTCCTGCTGTCGCATCACTATAATAAGAAACACTTGGCTTATGATTTGGACTCTTTGTTCCAATTCCGACCAACTGATTTCCGCCTATATTAAATGGGCTGAAAGACGCTGTCTCAAACACCAGATATCCATCTGCAAGATTCAGATTCTGTCCGGCGACAAAGTATTCATACTCTCCCTTTTCTTCCATGTAATGAGCAATAATCAAGGATTCATAAAGCTGCGCCCCTTCCGGAACCGGAATCCTCACCGTAACTTTCTTTCCTTCCGGAACTTCGTATTCTTCATCGGTTTTTAAATTCCAAAGCGTAATCTCATAGCTTTTTAAAATTGCCTCGATATCCACCTCTTCTATATCGCTATCTGTAATCTTTGACACTCGTAAATCCACATAAGGTGGAAGAAAATCTCCGTCTACTTTAATTCCTGTTGCACTGTCTTCCAGGTTTCCAATTGGAGCTTTCTCTTCGGTCTGGTCTGATTCTGCTGTTTCCTGATTCTGAGTGTTCCTGACAGTCTGTTCACCAGTTATTTTGTTTGAAGTTTCACCAGAAGCATCTTTCTCTTTTCCAGTATTTTCTGTCTCCTGAATTTGCTGTTCCCCTGCATTTTCCTGTGCGCCTTCTTCAGAACCAACTGTTTCTTTCGTCTCCTCTGTCGTTTCCGATTCATTTTCGGAATCACTTGGGGTTTGTTCCGAAGTATTTTTATTCTCTTCCTGTACGGTATCTTCTGCCGGGTTTTCTGTTACAGTCTCATTCGTATTTTCCTGTGAATTCTCATCCTTAGCTTCTTCTTTTGAACCTTCCTGCTCGCCTTGTGCCTCCTGCGATTTTAAAGAATCTACAAACACAGTAATGTAACGGACTACTTCCTCGCCCTGTTCACTCCAGCCTTCCACACCGGAATAATCATACGTCTCAATATCATTTGGTGTAAAAATAATCTGCTGCTGGCTCTGATAGGTATCCATCACTTTATCCGGCTCTGCAAAGCGAAATGTTCCATCTCCGGAAAAATTTTCCGTTAAAGAAAGTGTATTTAACGCACCTGGTTCACTCATAGTCAAAGAACCCGGAAAGACAACTTCCGGTGCTGTTTTCTTTTTCTGCTCTGTCTCTTTCTGATTCGATTCCTCTGCGTCTTTCGAAGCATCTTCTTTCGTATCTGTTTTTTCAGAACTTTCTTCTTTTGTGTTCTCTTTTTTGGTATCCTGGTCTTTGGTTTCACCCTGCTCTGCTTTTTGTTCTTCCTTCTGACCCACTACAAAGGCAGACTTTCCAAGGTCTGCCTTTGTAGTATCTACATCAGATTCATTTAGCCATGCATAAGTTAAGGTTACTTTTCCCTTGCCTGTAACTGAAAGAATTGGTCCTGTAAAGCCCTCTGCACGGCTCACTTCAAACTGCGTCGGCATCCGAAGCGTTGTCTCCTCTGAAATGGTAATCGTTCCACAAACCAGAATTTTTGCTCCTTCTGTAGATAATTCTTTTGCTTTTTCCAGCGAATTAACCGCATTTGCCTTTGAAGTACCGTCACCGCTGTCTGATTTGGTACCATCTACATAAATCATTCTTTTTTCCTGATTCTGTTCTGATGCAGCAGATACTTGTGTGATATGTAATCCGTTTTGTGGAACAGCTCCGCTAAGTACCAATGAAGAAGCCAATGTTACTCCCATTAAAGTTTTATATATTTTTTTATTTCTATTCATAATAATCAGATTAAAATCCTTTCGTAAATCAAAGCAATTTCTGTGGTCTTTCATCTTCCACTTTATATCCGACATATTATAGCATACTTTTGCTTTTTTCAACAGTCCCCAAATTTATATTTTTTGAAAAAGCCATTTTCCTTGCAATCCCATCAAAAATCATGTATCATAGATTAAATACCATGCTGGTTAAAGTTTTTTTCCGGCGAATTTAAACAAAAAGGAGTGAAGATTCATTGGATTCCAGCGATGCCATACAGTTTCTCATTTTGATTATCCTACTGGCTTTATCTGCATTTTTTTCATCTGCAGAGACATCTATGACAACTGCAAACCGAATTCGTATTCAAAGTCTTGCTGAACTTGGTGATAACAATGCCAAAATCCTGCTTAAAATAACCGATAATTCCGGAAAACTTTTAAGCACAATCTTAATCGGTAACAATATCGTCAATATTGGAGCCTCTTCCCTTGCAACCTCTATGGCTATCCGCTTTTTTGGAAATGCAGCCGTCGGAGTCTGCACCGGACTTCTTACCCTGCTGGTTTTACTTTTTGGTGAAATCACCCCAAAGACACTTGCTACAATTCATGCTGAAAAAATTGCACTGGTTTATGCAAAACCGATTTATGCGCTTATGACGGTTTTAACTCCGGTTATTTTTATCGTCAATCAGCTTGCACAGGGAATCCTTACCATTCTTCGGGTGGATTCCAGTAAAAAGGGAAGCACCATTACAGAACATGAACTGCGTACCATTGTAAATGTCAGTCATCAAGAGGGCGTGCTTGAAAATGAAGAACATGAAATGATTAATAATGTATTCGATTTCGGTGATTCTTTAGCACGTGATATTATGATTCCTCGTATTGACGTCACTTTTATTGATGAGGACAGTTCTTACGAAGATTTAATTGAGTTATTCCGTGCACAAAAACACACACGTTTCCCAATCTACAAAGAGACAACCGATCATATCGTTGGAATTGTCAACGTCAAGGATTTACTGCTCTTAGACAAGCAGGAAGAATTTTGTTTATCCAGCATTATGAGAGAACCGTATTTTACCTTTGAATACAAAAAAACTTCTGAACTGCTTATGGAAATGAAAGAAGAATCAGTTTCGTTTGCCGTTGTTTTGGATGAATACGGTGCAACTGCCGGAATTATTACTCTGGAAAATCTGTTAGAAGAAATTGTAGGCGATATTCATGATGAATATGATGATTCAGAAGAGGATGATATAACAGAAATCATTCCAGACAGAGAATACATAGCAAAAGGCTCTGCACGACTTGATGATTTAAGTGATTTTCTCCATGTTAACATGGACTCAGAAGATTATGATTCGATTGGCGGTTATATTATTGAACAGCTCGATCGACTTCCAGAAACCGGGGAATCTGTCACAACCCCTGACCAGATACGTCTGGTGGTTGACAAAATCAAAAAGAACCGAATTGAAACCGTTCATATTTATCTTCCGGAGTCTTTGCACAGCCAGACTTTCTCTGACAAAAATGACAAAACTGACAAAACTGAACATTAACACACAGAAAGAAGGATTGAAACAACGATGAGTAGTTTTTTTAATATGGACAGTCCGGTTATGAGGTTCTTGTCCCGTTTATGTGATTTGATGATTTTAAATATTTTATGCCTGATTTGCTGTATTCCGATTGTTACAATTGGTGCATCCATTACCGCACTTTATTCGGTAACTTTAAAGATGGTAAAAGGAGAAGATTCCTATATTGCAAAAGGCTTTTTTAAAGGATTCCGCCAAAACTTCAAAATCTCTACGATTATCTGGCTGATTCTGCTTGTTATCGGTGCTCTGCTTGCCTTTGACTTTCGTGCGGCAAATATGCTTCCGGCTGCTTTACAGAACGTTTTCCGTGTTTTAGTCGGTGCATTTATTACATTTTATATTTTGCTGTTTTCCTATATCTTTCCATACATTGCAAGATTTGAAAACGGAATCAAAGATACCATAAAAAATTCAGTTTTAATCAGTATCTTAAACCTGCCGCGTACTCTTTTAATCGTACTTTTACCAATTGGTCTGGTTGTCTTTACATTCTTAACCAAGACAACCTTAGCTTATGGAAGCCTGTTATGGTTTTTAATGGGAGTTTCCTTTGTTGCTTATGTAAATTCCATTTCCTTCCGGATCGTATTTGCAAAATATGAACCAAGTGAAGACGAGGAAGAACCCTCATTTGATTCTGAAGAAGTAAACGAAACAGCAAACGAAGAAAAATAAATTTTTTACAGGTCAGGTCATAGATTCAAATCTCACGAATGTTCAACTTGAATCTATGACCTGACTTCTTTTTTTATCTCATTTAAAATTTCATGAAACTGACTTCCACAGCGTTCTACTTCTCCAAGCACAGTCTCAATCCCCTCTTTTGATAAATACCAGTTCTCGGCTGTTATCGGGCTTTCTTTTGCCGGACACACGAAAAATTCAGTTTCCGGATATAAGAGTTGATAATACAATAACGCTCTTCTTGCATGATACGGCATACAGCAGAGAATCGCTTTTTTTACTTCCATCCCTTCTTTATCCGTCACTTTCTTAGAATAAATTGCATTTTCATAAGTATACGTTGCATTATCTTCTTTTAAGATGTCTTTTTTATCCACTCCGTTTTGAACTAATACCTGCTGTAAAAATTCCCATTCAGTTTCAAACTTTCCCTGATACAGTTCTTGTTTTTGCAAAACTCCTGCAAAATGACCAAGCACTACACTATAATGACCAGATGGCAGAAGCTTCTTCGCAAACTCTTCTCGATATAGCTCTGCTGCACGCTCAGATGGATTTGGAAATCCATTTCCCGGAATAAAAATAATATCTGCTTTTTGAGGCTCTTGGTCTATAAAAATAAAATCTGTTATCTGCTTTAAAAATTTTTCATACATCTGTCTTATCCTCTTCTGATTTCTTATCACATAGAAAAAGAAGCCGGTTTCTCCGACTTCTTAAGGCTTCTATTTCATTTTCATTCATCTGCAAAAATTACATTGCGATAATAATTCCGCCATCATTTGCGTACATACTGCTGACACCCGCAGTATCTAACAAAACCACATCTTTTACCGGAATCCGCTCTAAAATTGCCTCTTTTACTGCCTGTGCACGTGCCGGACAGTTACAATGACTAATTCCCAGCACCTTTTCTGCCGGATTTGGTGTGCGTTCTACCACATAATCAACCATTTTCATCACTGCTTTATTCATTCCTCTTGCCTGGTCAAGCTGAACAATCGTACCTTCCGGTGTAGAACCCATCACTGGTTTGATTTTTAAAGCAGTTGCCACAAATGCTTTTAAATTGCTCAATCTTCCATTTTTACGAAGTGTTTCGAGCGTTTCAAGCACAAAATACGTATTCTGTTCACTGATATAGGCATCTACTTTTTTTATTACTTCTTCAAATTCCATCCCCTGTTCTTCACACTCTTCAATTTTTAAAGCAATTAAGGTCTGTCCAACCGACGCAGAGTGAGAATTAAACACATGAATTTTTTTATCCGGATGTGTTTCCTTTAATAAATTCATTCCCAGAACTGCGCTGTTATAAGAACCGCTCAATTCAGAAGAAAGTGTTACTGCATATACGTGTTCTGCCTCACAATCATACGCTGACATATAACGTTCTGGTGACGGGCAGGATGATTTCGGGCAATTTGGACTCTCTGCAACTCGTTTTAAAAAATATGCCTGGTCAAAAGTATCATCATCTATAATATCTTCATCATCCACGGTCAGTGTCAACGATGCTCTTTCCACAGCCGGACTGTCTTTCCATTTTTCTACTAATTCTCCACAACTGTCTATCACAATTTTATATCTCATATTGCACCCTCTTATATGTAGTTTCTAATACTATGTTTTATAATACCATAAAACACTATACTTGAAAAGGCTTTTTCCTTAAAAAGACTTTGATTTTTTTACCGAATCGTTTATACTTAAAAAAGTAAACACAAAAAAGATGAGGTTTTTCAATGATTGCATTAAACGTACAAGATGTCAAAGATTTTATGGCACGGCTCTTAATTTCAGAAGAATTTGACTCATTCTGGCTCTGTGAGGCTTCAATTACCACATTTTCAACCTTTCAAATTGATGGAACCCTGCGCCCTGAATTTTTTGACACTGAAGAAGCCGAAGCCCTTACAAAAAGCGGTCGCACCCATTGCCTGTGGCAGGAAGTAAAGCCCTACTGTTTTTCTATTATCAAAGGAAAAAAAACACCGCTTTCCTTTAAAATTGTATTTCAATTATCCAGACAGGCTTCCGAACAGCTTCTCTTGAAAAATGCTTCAAGCTGGAGCATCAACGATATTTATGGGCTTTATTTAAATCTGCAGTATGATGGTACTTCCCTAATCTGTACCACCGGCACTTCCATGAAACTATTTTCTATGGATAAATCACTGGATCTTCTCTGGGATGAAGCTGTCATCACATTTTTTAAAAAACACCAGATTGCCATGCTTTCTGTCTAAAACATGGCATATAAATGTACCACAAAGTGAAGGTTAAAAAGCCTTCATAAATATCTAACATAACTTTACAGGAGGAATTTTACTTATGATACAAGATATTTACCCACATATTTATCACAACGAATATACCCCTCACGAACCAAATCCTGAAGATATTGTTCTTCATTATAAAGACAACACTGTTTTTGTAAAAAAAGAAGAACAAACTATTTCGTTTTTAAAATTCTCTGAAGTTGTTTCCGTTTATCCAAAAGCAAAAGAAACATTTATCTATCTGTTTTCTATTGATAAGGTTTCTTATTATCTTATCCCTGAACTTCCAGAAGCTCTTTTTTCAAACTATCACTTTGAAAATAATCGTCTTTTCCGTACTGCACGACCAAAAGACCTCGCCTTTGCCGGAATCACCGGATGGCAGTTATTTACATGGTACAATGAACACAAATTCTGTGGAAAATGCGGTTCTCCAATGAAATCAGATACAAAAGAACGTATGCTTCACTGTCCGAACTGCAACACAATCGAATATCCAAAAATTTGTCCGGCAGTTATCACAGCAGTACGAAATGGAAACAAACTGCTTTTATCTAAATATGCGGGTCGTGAATACGTTCACTACGCACTGATTGCCGGTTTTACCGAAATTGGGGAAACCATTGAAGAAACCGTAAAACGTGAAGTAATGGAAGAAGTTGGATTAAAGGTTAAGAATCTGCATTTCTATAAAAGCCAGCCTTGGTCTTTTTCCGGAACACTGTTATTTGGATTTTTCTGTGATTTGGATGGAGAAGATACGATTTCTCTTGATGAAGAAGAACTTTCCATGGCAGTCTGGATGGAACGTGAAAATATTCCGGATGACCCGGAACAAATCAGCCTGACCCGTGAAATGATGACCGTCTTTAAAAACGGAGAAGATAAAAAATACTGTTAACTCTTAAATGAAACAAAAGTGCCCCTGAATTTTTCTACAAACTCAGGGACACTTTTTTATGGTTCACCTTATTATTTTGTCATTTCCATCATAATTTCATTGCTTCTTGCAACAAATTTTGTCATCTCTTCCGGAGTCAGCTGTCTATGCGTAATCACAGCTAAATCATATAACTGCTCGCATACCAGTTTGGTTAAATCTCCTTCTTTGTTTGCCAGCACATACTGCACCAGTTTATTATTTAAGTTTAATACCAGTGTTTCCTGTCCGCCAAACATAGAGGAATCCATGCCGTACATATTGTACATCTTCATCATTTCCTGCATACGACGGCTTTCTTCTGTCACTGTCATCATAGAAGAAACACTTTCGTTTTTCAGCTTTTCGGCTTTTACTGTCAGATTTTCTTTTCCTAATGCTTTCTTAAAGATTTCGCCTAACTCTTTGGTCTGCTCTTCTAAGTTTTCTTCGCCGTCTGCTTTTACAGATTCATTGATGTCTGCATCAATACGCATGAATTTTACAGTTTCTTTTTTCTGCTCTACATGAGAAATAAATGCAGAATCAATGTTATGCTTTAAGATGAGCGCATCCTGTCCCTCTTCTTTAAACATATTGATGTACTGGCTCTGCTGTACTTCGTCTGTTACATAATAAACCGTTGTTTTTTCCGGTTCTTTTCCTTCTTCAGCATCTTTTTTAATTTCTTCTGCTGTTTCTTCTTTATTCTCTTCGATTACTGTTTCAGCTTCCTCTTTTGCCTCTTCTTCTGTCTCATTTTCCTTTAAGTAATCTTCCAGAGTCAGGTATTTTCCATCCAGATTCTTATACAGGATATAATCCATCATTCTGTCTGAAAATTTAGTGTCTTTCAAACAGCCAAATTTGATAAACGGATTGATATCATCCCAGTATTTTTCATAAGTTTCACGGTCTGTCTTGCACATTCCGGAAAGTTTATCTGCCACCTTCTTACTGATATATTCAGAAATTTTCTTAACAAATCCATCATTCTGAAGAGCACTTCTTGATACATTCAGTGGTAAATCAGGGCAGTCAATCACGCCTTTTAACAACATTAAAAATTCCGGAATAACTTCTTTAATGTTGTCTGCAATAAATACCTGATTGTTGTATAACTTAATGGTTCCTTCAATGGATTCATATTCCGTATTAATTTTCGGGAAATATAAGATACCTTTTAAGTTAAACGGATAATCCATATTTAAATGAATCCAGAATAACGGCTCCTTATAATCCATAAATACTTTACGATAAAATTCTTTATATTCCTCTTCGGTACACTCATTTGGATGTTTCATCCACAGAGGCTGTGTATCGCTCAAAGAAACCGGTCTTTTGTTAATCTTAACCTGGTCTTTTGCAGGAGAAACTTCTACAACTTCTTTTTCTCCATTTTCATTTTCTTTTTCTTCTGTTTTGGCATCTTCATGAATATGCTCTACAACAACATCATCTTCTCTTAAGTCAGCTTCATCAATTGTTTCATATTCCTGCGGAGCATTTGCCTTGGAAAGATAAATCTCTACCGGCATGAATGAGCAATATTTTTCGATAACTTCTCTTGCACGGTATTCATTTGCAAACTCAAGACTTTCTTCATTTAAATGCAGGGTGATTTCAGTACCGACTTCTGTACGATTACTGTCTTCAAGTTCATACTCTGTACCACCATCACAAGACCAGTGAACTGCCTGTGCTCCCTCTCTGTAAGAAAGAGTATCAATTTCAACTACATCGGCAACCATAAATGCAGAGTAGAATCCCAGACCAAAGTGTCCGATAATCTGGTCTTCATTTGTTTTATCTTTATATTTTTCAAGGAACTGGGTTGCTCCTGAAAAAGCAATCTGAGTAATGTATTCTTCTACTTCATCTGCAGTCATACCAAGACCGGTATCAATGAATTTCAGGGTTTTTTCTTCTGGATTTACAATTACCTGAATCTGATTTTTATGATTTTCAGGAAATGTATATTCTCCCATTACCTCTAATTTTTTTAATTTTGTAATTGCATCACATCCGTTGGAAATTAATTCACGGAAGAAAATGTCATGGTCGGAATATAACCACTTTTTAATAATTGGAAAAATATTGTCACTGTTAATTGATAAACTACCACGCTTACTAGCCATGATATAAACATCTCCTTTTACTTTCTCTTTTTGCAGAAAACTTCTCTTTTCTGCTGCTAAAATCAATATTAATACTTAAAGAGTAAAAAGTCAAGAAAAAATTAGCACTCATTTTAGTTGAGTGCTAACAAATTTTTATAAATTTTCTAAACAAAGAATAAAATCTATGCAATTTCACAGGTGTTCGATTGGAACGTCAAAAAATAGTTATCTCAAAAACAAATGCAGGAATAAATTCTTATACTTTCGATAAGGAAGATAGCGAATCGGAATATCTATTTTACTTTTTCTTACAAGCAGACTCTTTTTATGACTAAACGTATCAAATCCCGCTTTTCCATGATAACTTCCCATTCCACTTGCACCGACTCCTCCAAATCCCATATAGGAAGTTGCCAGATGTACTATGGTATCATTGACACATCCGCCCCCAAAGGAAAGCTGTGAGAGCACCTGTTTTTTGACAGACTGCTCTTTTGTAAATAAATAGAGTGCAAGCGGTTTTTCCTTTTGTTTTACCAGATTTACGGCTCTCTCTATGGTTTCAAATCCAATCACCGGCAGAATGGGACCAAAAATTTCCTCCTGCATCACCGGCGCATCAAAGTCAGTTTCATTTAAAATAGTCGGTGCAATCTGCAAGGTTTCTTTTCGTCCATATCCTCCGCTTACAACCAGTTCTTCTTTTAACAGCTTCATCAGCCTTTCATAGTGATAACTTGAAATTATTTTAGGATAATCTTTGCACTTTAACGGTTCTTTTCCGTACATTCTGTGAATCCATTTACACATTTTTAAAATCAATTCTTCTTTTACGGATTCCTGAACCAACACATAATCCGGCGCAACACAGGTCTGACCACTATTTAAAAATTTTCCAAACACAATTCTTTTAGCCGCAAGATTTAAGTCCGCACTTTCTTCTACAATACAAGGACTCTTTCCTCCCAATTCAAGTACAACCGGTGTCAGCTGTTTTGCTGCCTGTTCCATAATCAGTTTTCCAACTCTTGGTCCGCCTGTATAAAAAATAAAATCAAATTTCTGCTCTAACAGCTTTTTATTTTCCTTTTCCCCGTCTTTGATTACAGCTACAAACTCTAAAGGAAATGCTTCTTCGATTATCTTTTTTATCATTTTAAAAGACACTGTCGATGCTCCAGATGGTTTTATCACGCAACAGTTTCCTCCTGAAATTGCATCAATAAGTGGCTGAAGACAAAGCAAAAACGGATAATTCCACGGTGCAATAATTAAGACCACACCATAAGGCTCTGCAATTACCCTACTTTTTGCCGGAAACTGAGCAAGGGGTGTCGGCACCCGCTTTTCTTTCATCCAGCCGGCCAGATGTTTTTTTACATAACGAATCTCATTTAAAAGAAGGCCTGTTTCTGTCATATAACTTTCAAACGCACTTTTATGCAAATCTTTTTTTAAGGCATCTGCAATTTCTCTTTCATGTTTTTTAATTATGATTTCAAGCCTGTTTAATGCGTTCTGACGAAATTGGATTGATTTTGTCGCTCCCGTCTCAAAAAAGTTTCTTTGCTCTTTTAAGACTTTTTCTATTTCCATGCGGTCTGCCTCACTTTCTTTTTTAATCACCCAAAATATTTAAAAAACAGGCAGTCTTTCCTAACGAAAAAACTACCTGCCTTCTTTTGCCTCTTAGCCCTCTACAATCAAATACTGACCATTTGGAAGGGCAAATACTTCACTGGCTTCTTCAAGTTCATTCATGGACATTTCATCGACATCCATACCATTTTCTTCAAAATATTCTTTTACTTCTTCTAAAGTGTCCACAACAACTGCCATGCAATCTTCCAAAAATGCTTCTGCTTCTTCCACAGTTTCTGCAACTGGCTCTGGAAACAGTTGTTCCTGATTTCTTAAAAACGTAATCAAGCACTCCTCACTAAATTCATTCATTCGTTTTTCCTCCTTAATCCTATCATCTTTTTTCCAAAAACCGTTTTCACGTGTTTTGTGCTCTTATCTCAAATCGAGATACTCCCTTTGAAACCTTAATGGTTTATGCTATCACACATTTTTATGCGCTTTTGCATAAGCCAGAATTTCTTCCGGTTTGTCTACAATTTTATCTGCATGATGTTCTTCCAGTTCTTTTCTTGGACGAAATCCCCAGGTCACACCAATTGTAAACATTCCTGCGGCATTTCCGGTATCCATATCTGTATTGGTATCTCCCATATAAAGACACTCTGAAGGTTTGGCATTGAACTCTTTCGCAATCGCAAGTGGTCCAAGTGGAGAAGGTTTTCTTGGAATTTCGGCAGTCTGACCCTGCACTTTATCAAACAATTCTTCTCCAAATATTTTATTTACCACATCTACTGCTGCATGATGTGGTTTATTTGAGCAGACACCTATCTTAATGCCTTCTTTTTTTAATCCATTTAACATCTCCACAATGCCGTCAAACGGCTTTACATGATAAAACGGGTCCTCTTCAAACCATTTACGGTAAATCTGTTTTGCTTCTTCATAATCAACTTTATCTATTCCGCCGGATGCCTCTAAAATTCTTCTTACCAGCTCATCTGCCCCATCTCCGGCAAAAAAATTATATCCTTCTACCGGCTGTTCTTTAAGTCCATAATGGCTCAGCAGACGGTTTCCCACTACCGCAATCGATTCTACCGTATCTGCAATTGTTCCGTCTAAATCAAAAATACATGCTTTTATCATTTGTTCTCCCAGTCCTTCCAGCTCATTCCCATATTTTTTACTTCCTGATATAATCTTGAAATCGGCATACCTACCACATTATAATAATCGCCTCTTATCTCTTTTATAAATTTTGCACAGAGTCCCTGAATTGCATAAGCTCCCGCCTTATCCATCGGTTCTTTGCTCTGTACATAAGTTTTAATTTCTTCTTCACTCATCGGATAAAATACAACTTCTGTCTTTTCAAAAAAAGTCTGTTTTGTCTCTGCCTGATTTTCTCTCACAAACAGACTCACTCCT
Organism: Blautia stercoris; assembly: GCF_054657695.1. Taxonomy (NCBI): domain Bacteria; kingdom Bacillati; phylum Bacillota; class Clostridia; order Lachnospirales; family Lachnospiraceae; genus Blautia; species Blautia stercoris. The sequence continues at coordinate 73,480 of NZ_BAAHYF010000003.1, read as the reverse complement.
GTATAAACAAAGTGAGAATTTCCCTGAAGCTTTTTTAACATCGACACCGCGTCTTCTTCATCTGCCGGTTTTCCAAGAATGTTTCCATCCACAGCAACTACGGTGTCCGCTCCAATAACGCAGACATCTCCTGTTGTTTTTGAAAATACGTCCTCTCCTTTTTGGCTCGAAAGCTCCATCACGACTTCTTCTGGATTCGTGCTTGTAATGACCTCTTCTGCTTCACTTTTACAGACTTCAAATACACATCCCATCTGAGTAAGCAGTTCTTTTCGTCTCGGTGAGCCACTGGCTAATAAGATTCTTTTCATATCTTAAGTTCTCCGTTGTTATTCTTTTGAATGTAAATCATTGCTTCTACATTCTTAACTCTTTTTTAGTATAATATTTCTTCGTCCTACATGCAATATCTTTTATTTGTAAAAAATTCATTTCACATTCTTGTTAAAATGTATTATAATGGTAATAATAAAAACAGACAGTTAGAAAGGACGTATGTATATGGGTAGTTTTTATAAGAAAGCTTTAGGATTTGGAGCACTTGGAGCTGCAGCTGGAGCCGTTGCATATTATCTCAAAAAACAAAAAGAAAAAGACCCTCAGCTTGAAGAGGATTTTGCAGATTTTCATGATAATATCAAAGAAACCGCTTCCTCTGCCGCAAACGTTGCTTCCCGCTTAAAAGAAAAAGTGGAACAAACCGTAGAAGAAACCGTTCAGAAAGTAAGAGAACATACGGATGATATCCTCGATGATTTAGATAAACTCGATGATGAAACTATCTTTGAGGATGACGAATTTTTTGATTCTCCGTCTGACACCTCAGAAGAGTTTGAATCTTCCAAAGAAGAAGAGGACTTCAAACCAGTCGAAGAAAGCAAAGAAGAACCAAAAGAAACAGAAACAGATAACGAAGCAGATAAAGAAAACGAAATCGAAAAAGAAGAAAGCAGTGAAGCCGCAGCGGATGAAAAAGATTCTGATACCGATGCTTCCAAAGAAATCGAACTTTAATATGAATTCACTCAAAGAAGAGTATTGTCTCAAATTCAATACTCTTCTTTTTTGTCCAAAAATCGTCAAATTTCGTTGATTTATTTTGCTAATCCGATAAAACTATGCTATGATAGGACTATTGGCAAAAACGTCCGATTTTCCCGTTTTTATTCATCAGACAGCCTAGTCCTGTATCAATGATATTTCATTAAATAACTTGTGTAAATTTCCATCTGCTACGTTGTCGTCAATCGCCGTAGCCACTACGGCTCATTCCTCTGTCTTGCAGATTGAAAATTTACCCTGCGTTATTTGTTTAAAAGTCAATGATACAGTACACTAAATTTTACTCAAAGGAGGATTTTTTCATGGAAAAAATATGGATTGCCGGTGCAAAAGGACACGTTGGCTCTGCCTTGTGCGATTTACTTGACTGTAGACATTATGAAATTCTGCCAACGGATTTAGAGGAAGTTGATATCACGGACCGTGAATCAGTCAGCAATTATGTTCGTGTCAGCCGTCCCGATGTTTTGATTAACTGTGTTGGTTTTGGTGATATTGCTTCTTGTGAAGCCCAGCCGGATAAGGCATATCAGGTTAATACCGTGGGTGCACGAAATCTTGCCGTACAGGCGCAGGCTATCGGTGCAAAGCTGATTCATCTGTCTACCGATGACGTTTTCTCTCATCATGCCAGACAGCCTTATAATGAATTTGAAATTCCAACCCCTTCCACCATTTATGGAAAAAGTAAACTTGCAGGAGAGCGTTTTGTACAAAATCTCTGTACCCGCCATGTTATCGTAAGAAGCAGCTGGGTCTACGGTATTGGAAAAGATTTTGTAAATACGATTCTAGAAGCCGCAAATAATCCTTCTGTCACTTCTATGGAAGTTGCAGAAAACGAATTTGCAAGCCCTACAAGTGCAACCGAACTTGCAAAAGTGATTGAACAACTGATTGATAATGACTGTCTTGGTATTTATCATGCAGTCTGCGGCGGATTTTGCAGCCGATTTGAATTTGCACAGGCGATTTTAAAGGCTATTCACGCAAAGGATAAGCTGACTTTAAAACCGATTTCTGATTCAGAAACTATCAATTATTCTGTTCTTGATAATATGATGCTTCGGCTTGAAAATTTTACTCAGCCGATATCCTGGCAGCAGGCATTAAAAGACTACATAAGAACTACAGGAGGAAATAACTAATGCCAAAAACCAAAAACACCAAAAAGAAACTCAGCCTGTCCACTCTGATTTTTACAGCTCTGCTTTTGGGTGCTCTTTTCGGAGTCGGACTTCATTATCTCATTCCTGCCGGACATATCCGTGATGATATCATAATCGAAGGCATGCTTTATGTTGTCGGTCAGGGATTTATCCGTCTGATGCAGATGCTCGTTGTTCCACTTGTTTTTTGTTCTCTAGTATGTGGAAGTATGGCGATTGGAGATACAAAAACACTTGGAAAAGTGGGGATCAAAACCGTACTGTTTTACTTATTTACCACCGCAATGGCCGTTACCGTTGCACTGAGTGTTGCTTCTCTCATTAATCCGGGACTTGGCGTCAAAGTAGACAACATCTCTACTTCTGAAGTTTCCCTTTCCGAAAGTAAACCACTGACAGAGATTCTTTTAAATATTATTCCAAAAAATCCAATTGAATCCTTAGCAACTGCCGATATGCTTCCAATTATCGTCTTTGCTTTATTTGTCGGTATCATGTTAGCAAAACTTGGTTCTAAAACATCTACCGTAGCCAATTTTTTCAGCCAGTTCAATGACATTATGATGGAAATGACTATGGTTGTTATGAGTGTTGCTCCTATCGGTGTTTTCTGCCTGATTGCACGTACGTTTGCAAATATCGGATTCAGTGCCTTTGTTCCAATGTTAAAATACATGGGCGCTGTTATTCTTGCACTTGCTATTCAGTGTTTTGGTGTTTATCAGATTTTATTGTTCTTATTTACACGACTTAATCCGATGCGCTTTATTAAAAAGTTTTTCCCTGTTATGAGCTTTGCATTTACCACTGCTACTTCAAATGCAACGATTCCTCTTTCCATTGACACTCTGCACAAAAAAATCGGTGTCAGCAAGAAAATCTCTTCTTTCACGATTCCACTGGGTGCTACCGTAAACATGGATGGAACTTCTATCATGCAAGGAGTTGCTGTTATTTTTATTGCACAGGTTTATGGAATTTCTTTAACTCCTTCTGATTTACTGACCGTTGTTGCAACAGCTACACTTGCTTCAATTGGAACTGCAGGTGTTCCGTCTGTCGGACTTGTCACTCTGGCTATGGTCTTACAAAGCGTTGGACTTCCAACCGAGGGAATTGCCTTGATTATGGGTATCGACCGTATTCTTGATATGCTCCGTACTGCTGTTAATATTACAGGTGATGCGGTCTGCACTACAATTGTTGCACATCAGGAAAAAGCTCTTGACCGTACTGTCTTTAACGAAAATTAAATATTCCAGCTCAAACAAAAATACAGGCTCCGCATCAGCGGTCAGCCTGTATTTTTCTAATATCTGAAAATCCTGTATTTTGCTGAACGATTTCCACATCAAGACCTTCATCTGCAAAATAGCCTTTTTCCTGTTAATCGACGCCTGAATCTTTATGCTCCCTCCGCCGGTATTATCCGGTTCAGGTCTAAGGGTCTAAAATGACTTCCCTGTTCTATTCTCAACCGGATTCCACCAATTCCCCTGTTATTCCTTTTCAAGCCTAATCTACTCTATACCTACAGTCAATACTCTTTTTTCCATATCCTGCTAAGAATCTGCAAAGCTTCTTTGATTTCTTCTTCTGTAAGCGTTGCATATCCAATTAACACAACTGCTTCTGTTTCTTTTTTTTCCTGTACAAAAAATTCAGATAAACCATAGACACGAATGCCTGCTGATTTTGCGCGCTCCACTGCCTCATCTTCCGAAATCCCATTATGAAAGCGCAGCAACAGATGTATTCCTGCATGTTCTCCAAAACAACTGCAGATTTCGCTCATCTCTTCTTTCACCCAGCGAAGAATCCAGTCATGTTTACTTTTATAAAGACGTCTCATCCGATTTAAATGCCGTTCGTAATGTCCGTTTCTTAAAAACAGCTCTACTATTTTCTGATCTACTTTTGAAATGGTTACTGCAAACGGATATCTGCTCTGATAGTATCGCATCAATTTTTTTGGAAGTGCCATATAACTGATTCGTATCGATGGTGCAATGGATTTTGAAAATGTTCCAATATAAATGACTCTTTCGTTTTTATCAAATCCCTGCAATGCCGGTATTGGTTTGCCTTTATATCGAAATTCACTGTCATAATCATCTTCGATAATATAAGTCTGATTCTCATCTGCCCAGCGAAGCAGTTCCATCCGACGTTTCAGGGGCATTACTGTCCCCATTGGGAATTGATGTGAAGGCATCACATAAACCACGTCAGCACCTGTCTTTTCAAGTTCTTCGATACAGATTCCCATCTCATCGCTCTTTACTGTACACACTGAACAGCCTGTATGTTTCAAATCATACCAGGCACTTAAATACGTTGGATTTTCCATTGCTACTTTTTTATTACATTCAAAAAGGGTAGCCAAAACCATAAGCAGATAATCATTTCCTGCTCCAACTAAAATCTGACTCTTTTCACACTTTACTCCTCTGGCATGATACAGGTACTCTGCAATAGCTTCTCTGAAAGAATCTTCTCCATAGGGATTTCCCTGTGCAAAAATTTCTTCTGTAGAATCACTTAACACCTGTTTTGCCAGCTGTTTCCAGGTATGAGTCGGAAAACTTTCCGGTGCAATTCCATTTAGTGCAAAATCGTAACGATATTTCTGTAATTTTCTTCTCTGTTTTATCTCTGTCTTTTCTGGATTGTTTTGTTTCGTATACTCTGCTTTTTGAAAATAAATCCCTTCTATTTCGCAAACATAATATCCCTTATAAGCAACCGGTTCAATATAACCTTCCGCAACTAACTGATCATAAGCAGTTTCAATGGTACTTCGGCTGACTAGAAGATTTGCTGAAAGCGCACGGGAGGACGGCAACCGCATCCCTGCGACAAGCCGTCCTTCCTGAATTTCCTGTTTCAAATATTCTTCGATTTGCTGATACAAAGGAGTGAGGCTTTTTGTATCAAGCGGAATCATTAATTCATTCATAGCAGTTTTTCTTATTTCTTTTCTAATTTGAAAGAACTCTTAAGTGAAACAATACGGTTAAATACTAACGCATCCGGTCTGCTGTCATGGCAGTCTGTACAGAAGAAACCATTTCTTACAAACTGATAGCTGTCAAATGCCTGAGACTTTTTAAGTTCCGGCTCTACATAAGCCTTTACAACGGTCAGGGAATTTGGATTTACATTCAAACTTCCGTCTTCTTTATTATAAACGCCTTTTTCTTCGTCTACAATATTTTCATACAGACGACATTCTGTTTCCACTGCGGTCTTTGCCGCAACCCAGTGAATGGTTCCTTTTACTTTTCTTCCGTCCGGAGAGTTTCCACCCTTAGAAGCAGGGTCATAAGTACAATGAACGACTGTCACATTCCCATTTTCATCTTTTTCAACATCTGTGCAGGTTACAAAATAAGCATTCATCAGACGTACTTCATTTCCCGGATACAGACGTTTGTATTTTTTAACCGGTACTTCCATGAAATCTTCCTGCTCGATGTATAATTCTTTTCCAAATGGTACGCTTCTGCTTCCAAGTTCTGGATTTTCCATGTTATTTGGAGCTTCTAAGTATTCAATCTGCTCTTCCGGGTAATTGTCAATTACAAGTTTTAATGGATTTAAAACAGCCATCACACGTGGACGTTTCATTTTCAAATCCTCACGGATACAGTATTCTAACATTGCATAATCTACAGAACTGTTTGCTTTTGAAACGCCACAGAGTTCTACAAATTTTTTAATAGATTCCGGTGTAAATCCACGTCTTCTAAGTGCTGCAATAGAAACCAGACGCGGGTCATCCCATCCATCTACAATTCCATCTTCTACTAATTTTTTAATGTAACGTTTTCCGGTTACAACATTTGTTAAATATAATTTTGCAAATTCAATCTGTTTTGGCGGATGTGGATATTCTAATTCTGTAACTACCCAGTCATAAAGCGGTCTATGGTCTTCAAACTCCAGTGTACAGATAGAATGTGTCACCCCTTCAATGGCATCTTCAATCGGATGTGCAAAATCATACATTGGATAAATGCACCATTTATCTCCTGTTCTGTGATGATTCATGTGTGCAACACGATAGATGACCGGGTCTCTCATGTTAATATTCGGAGATGCCATATCAATTTTCGCACGCAGTACTTTAGAACCGTCTTCAAATTCTCCATTTTTCATGCGTTCAAATAAATCTAAGTTTTCTTCCACACTACGATTTCTGTATGGACTTTCTTTTCCCGGTTCTGTTAAGGTTCCTCTGTATTCACGGATTTCTTCAGCAGATAAATCACAGACAAAGGCCTTTCCTTTTTTAATTAATTTAATTGCGGCTTCATACATCTGGTCAAAATAATCAGAAGCAAAGTATAAACGGTCTTCCCAGTCTGCTCCTAACCATTCAATATCTTTTTTAATAGACTCAACAAATTCTACTTTTTCTTTTGTCGGATTGGTATCGTCAAAACGCATGTTAAATTTTCCATGGTATTTCTGAGCCAGTCCATAGTTTAGAAGAATTGACTTTGCATGTCCGATGTGAAGGTATCCGTTTGGTTCCGGTGGGAAACGGGTACAAATTTCATCGTATACACCTTCTGCTAAATCTTTTTCTATAATCTGTTCAATAAAGTTTTTTCCAACTGTTTCTTCTTTGTTTTCTTCTCTGCTTTCGATTTCTTTTTCCACTCTTTATTCCTCCAGTCTCTTTGGTCTATGAATTATACTACCATAAAAACGGTATTTTTCAAAGGTTTTCTGTATATTTTTTATTTTTCCGGTATCAGCATAAAGTTTACCATCGCAGTTGCCAAAAGCTTTCCGCTTTTTTCTGAATAACACTCTGTATGAATATTTGCCAGATGCTTTCCAACCCTGTCTGCTTTCGCCCTCACTAAAAGTGCATCTGCTTTTTCTCCTGGGCGCAGATAATTAATATTCATATTCGTAGTCGGTGTAATACGACATTTACTTAAACTGCGTACCAGTGCACCACTTGTCGTATCAATTGCTGCTGCAATCAAACCTCCATGCATCGTAAACATGTGGTTTAATTCCCAATCCTGTATCGGCCAGCGAAAAGTCAGTTCTTTTTTTTCAAAATCACACGAATAAAACTCCAGTGCCATTTTTCGGTACAAATGATCCGGATCACTTGGATACATTTTTTTGATGCTTTCTCTTACTTCCTCTTCCATTTCTATTTGTTCCTGCAAGGTATTTGACATTGTTTTCCTCTTTTCTGTTCTTTCTTTTTCCGATTTATTTTCAATAACGAACTTCTGATAAAGTAAGACCTCTTGCCGGTACGGTAAATCCTGCACCACTGCGCTCCTTAGCTTCTAAAATCCCATCAATTGATTCTGCCATTTTCTCGCCTCTCCCAACTTCAATCAATGTACCGGTTAAAATTCTTACCATATTATAAAGAAATCCATTTCCCCGATAAGTAATCCGGATTTCTCCATTTTCCTCTTCTAATTTAATTTCATAAATTGTACGGACAGTTGATTTTTTCATTTTTTTATTCGAACAAAAGCTCTTAAAATCATGCGTTCCGACAAGTTTTTCTGCTGCTTTTTTCATTGCTTTTATATCCAGCGTTTCCTGCAATGGATAGACGTATTTCCGCTCAAATACATTTTTGTGCCCACCTGTTAAAATTCGGTACTGATAAATCTTTTCTTTTGCTAAAAGTCGGCTGTGAAACCGTGGTTCTGCCTCACTGACACACTGAACTGCAATATCTTCCGGCAAATAATGATTTAAGTACTCACAGATTTCCTCGCAGCTTTTTTCTGTTTCCAGATGGACATTTGCTACCTGCCCCTTTGCATGAACTCCTGCGTCGGTACGACCAGCACCATCAATTTCGATTGGGGTTTCACACATTTTCGAGAGCACTTCTTCTATTTTCCCTTGTATAGTGTTAGTTGTCCGATTCTGCCTCTGCCAGCCCTCATAACGACTTCCGTCATATTCTATATCCAGCCTGTAATTCATACTTTTTGATTCTGCCCTTTCTCTGTTTTTCTTCATATCATTATATCAAGTTCTGATATGCGGGTCAAATCTGCAAATATTCGCAATCATGGCGACGGTTGATGATGCCTATACCAGTATAGATCTGTTTCATATATTTTGGATAAAGATTTGCTTGTGATTTATTCTTCTGACAAATACAAACCTGATTTTTCTTCTTAAACCCTGTCTGATTTCTTTTCTTATTTTTTTGGATACTGTACTTCTCTTCTAAGTAAAAACAACGCCAGCAGATTGGGAATTGCCATAAGACCATTTAAGGTATCCGACAATTCCCAAATCATGGCAGGTGCAAGCATACACCCAAGAAATGCCACTGCTACATAGAGCCATTTATAAATTTTTGTTCCTTTTTCTTTTGCAAGATAAACCGCAGTCCGCTCTCCAAGACACGACCATCCAATCATCGTTGCAAGGGCAAAAAGTACCGTAGATAATACAAGCAGTTCCTCTCCAAACGGAATCACACTTCCAAATGCCCTCGCCATTAAAGTCGTTCCATCTATATTTTCAATTCCAGTTGAAAAGTTTTGAATGCAGATTTCCGGACGATACACACCACTGACTAAAAGCACAAGTGCTGTCACCGTACAGACCAGAATCGTATCGACAAATATTTCTGCAATTCCCCACATTCCCTGAATTTCCGGCTTCTCTACATCAGACTGCGCATGGGCAATCACCGAAGAACCCAGCCCTGCCTCATTGGAAAATACCCCTCTTGAAATTCCTGTTTGAATGATTGTTTTTAACTGATATCCGCCAACCCCTGCACACGCTGCTCTTGGAGTAAATGCATTTTTTATAATTTCCCAAAATGCCCATCCAACTCTGTGCCGACAGGCAATCAAAATGCCACACGCTGTTATCAGATAAATTCCTGCCATAAAAGGAACTAATTTTTCTGTACAGACTGCAATCCGCTTCATTCCTCCATTTAAAATATAAGCAACCGCTACTGCTGATGCAACCGCTGTAAAAAACACAGGAATCTGAAATACGTTTTTCAAGCCATTTGCCATGGAATTTCCCTGCACCATATTTCCCATTCCAAAAGATGCTCCAATGCAGCAAAAAGAAAAGACTACTGCAAGCCATTTACAGCCAAGTCCCTTTTCTATATAGACCATCGCACCTCCGACCCACTGACCCTTTTCATCTTTATAACGATAGGTGATTCCCAGATAGTTTTCCGCATAATTGGTCATCATTCCCAAAACTGCAGAAATCCACATCCAAAAGATAGAGCCTGGACCTCCTGCCATTATCGCAGTTGCAACCCCTGTGATATTTCCTGTACCAAGCGTTGCTGCCAGTGCCGTACAAAAAGACTGAAACTGCGAAACCGCCTGTGTTTCTTTTGTATTTCTTATTTGTGGATTTTTAAAAAGTGAACCCAGAGTCTGTCCAAACCATTGTTTTATCCTTAAAATCGAATAAAATTTTGACTGAACAGTAAAATAAATGCCAGTCAATAAAAAAAATGCCAACATTCCCGGACTCCAGACAAACTCATGAAGGGTATGTAAGATTTGTTCCATCTCTTACTGCTCTCTTATTTTGCTCTATTTAAAGCAGTATATGAAAAAACTGCCTTGGTTATCCCAAGGCAGTCCATTTTGTTACTGGATTGATTTTCTATTTTATTTTCGTTCAAATCAAAAACTAAGCTAAAACTTATTCAAAAGCTTTTCCAACAGAACCAAACAGTTCCATTTTTTCTTTGATTGTATCACAGATTGCTTCAAAGCCTGGTTTTAAGAGTTTACGAGGGTCATATCCTTTTCCTTCGTTGTCTTTTCCTGCTTCGATGTATTCACGTGTAGCTGCTGCGAATGATAACTGGCATTCTGTATTTACATTGATTTTAGATACACCTAAATCAATTGCTTTTTTAATCATGTCAGCCGGAATTCCTGTACCACCGTGAAGTACTAATGGCATTTCACCTGTGAGTTTCTGAATGTCATCCAGGACATCAAAACGAAGGCCTTCCCAGTTTGCCGGATATTTTCCGTGAATGTTACCGATACCTGCTGCTAACATATCTACACCCAGGTCTGCAATCATTTTACATTCTTTCGGGTCTGCACATTCACCCTGTCCGATTACACCGTCTTCTTCTCCACCGATAGAACCAACTTCTGCTTCAAGGGATAATCCTAATCCTTTGCAAACACCTGCTAATTCTCTTGTTTTTTCAACATTTTCTTCGATTGGATAATGAGAACCATCGAACATAATAGATGAGAAACCAGCTTTGATACATTTGTAGCATCCTTCATAAGTACCATGATCCAGATGCAGAGCTACAGGAACTGTTATATTGAGTTCTTCCATCATTGCTTTTACCATAGCTGCAACAGTCTTAAATCCTGTCATGTATTTACCTGCACCTTCGGAAACACCTAAGATGATTGGGGATTTGCATTCTTCTGCTGTTAACAGAGCTGCTTTTGTCCACTCCAGGTTATTGATGTTGAACTGTCCTACTGCATAATGTCCTGCTTTTGCTTTTTTTAACATTTCTGCTGCTGATACTAACATATTTCTGACCTCCATTTGGTAAATTACCGTCGTTTTGTTCTAAGAAAAATGCAAAACAACGTTTGTTATTATTATAACACATTTCCCTTTTCTGGCAAGTATTTTTAAATAAAGTTAAAAGATTTCCTATTTTCTGGACACAAATTTTGCAAGCCCGTCTGTTCCTACCGGCACTTCTACCTGTCCCTGAACCAGCGGAAGTGCATAGAAAATAAACTCTTCTCCAATATCAGAGCCCTCATTCGTAATCCAGGAAAGCGGAACTGTTTTTTCTTTATTACAAATTTCATTGACATCTTCTAATCCAAGTTTCATGGCATAAGGCAGATTACTGATTCTGATATAAGAAACCATTTTTCCGGTTTCACCTTTTAATGCCAAACGCACACCAAACTCTCCAGCAGATACGGCTTCCTGCTGGTCTGTCTTTGACATCATAGAAGAAGAACATCTCTGTGAAACATTTAACTCAACCGAACGTGCTTTTACGCCAAGGCGGTTTCTGACTAAATTTTCCAGATATTTTCCACAGCCTGCAAGCATCTTATGTCCAAAGGTATCTGTTCCAACTGCATTATCATACTCACAGATAAAGACGCCATCTTTATCATGAATTCCTTCTGAAACACAAACAACTACATTGAGATTTTTTTCAAAACAAGCTTCTACTTTTTTTAAGAAAGCTTCTTCGTCAAACGCAGTTTCCGGAAGATAAATCAAAAGCGGATTATCTCCGACACTCTTTCTTGCAAGCACAGAAGCTGCAGTCAGCCATCCTGCATGTCGTCCCATAATTTCGATAATGGTAACGGATTTCTTTTCATAGACATTTGCATCCAACACAATTTCACGAACGGTAGTTGCCACATATTTTGCAGCACTTCCAAATCCCGGAGTATGGTCTGTCAGCACTAAATCATTATCAATTGTTTTTGGCTCACCAATCACACGGATATCACTTCCCACTTTTTTTGCATATCGAGAAAGTTTACTTACTGTATCCATAGAATCATTTCCACCGATGTAGAAGAAATAACCGATTTCTAACTCTTCAAATTTTTGAAATAATTTCGGATATACCGCATCTTCCAAATCTTCCGGAAGCTTATATCTGCAAGAACCCAGATATGCTCCGGGTGTTGTCTTTAGATATTCTAACTCTTCTCCCGGAAGTGCTTCTTCAAAATCCAGTACAGTTCCATTTAAAAATCCTTCAATTCCATTTACCATTCCATATACGTGTGCAATTTTTTCTTTCTGGCGAAGTCCCTCTTTTACCACTCCATAAAGACTACTGTTAATTGCCGCAGTTGGTCCTCCTGACTGTCCTACAATCAGATTTTTTCTTGTCTGGCTCATAAAAATACTCCTTTCTGATACCTACTTTATCAGAATATCATACAAGCAATTTTCACACAAGCGTTACAGCAGGTTTTTTTCCAAGAATGGAAAGCAGGTTTGCACAAGTAAATTCCCGCATACTTTCTTTTGATTTTTCTGAGACATGTTCAAACTGGGCCAGATACACAAAGTAACCAAATAATGCTGGAAATGCAACTGCCTGAATCTGAAAATCTGAAAACTCTGGATGAATACTGTTTTCTTCTCGCCCCTGTTTTGCAATTAATTCAAGCACCGTCTGTGCGTATTCTCTCGCAGATTTCATTTTTTCCTCAATTTCTTTTTGTGCCTTTTCTTCTGACTGGGGCAGTTTAAATAACTGCCGGCAACCATTGTCTTTATATACCACGTTTTCAATAAAATTAAATACCTCCATCAGCTGGTCTTTTAAACTTTTTTGTCTCTTTAAGTTTTCTACCAGTTCTAAAAATCTCTGATTTCCATGCCAGTATATTGCCTTTGCAATCATTTCTTCTTTACTCGAAAAATATTCATAAGCAGTTCCTTTTCCAACACCTGCACGGTTTGTAATATCTGAAACTTTTATCTGATGAACTTCCATTCCCTCATCTAACAGTTCTATTACCGCCTGATATAGAAGAAGTTCTTTTTCACTCAAAGTTCGCTTCTCCATCTGCTAATCTCTCCTCATCTTTCTTATAATTGCGACGGTTTAAAATATCATACACACAAGGCACAACAAACAGTGTAAGCAGTGTTCCATAAATCAATCCGCCAATCGTAACAATTGCCATCGGCTGCATCATATCAGAGCCCATACCAACACCCATTGCCATTGTAACAAGACCAAGAATCGTTGTAAGAGCTGTCATGATAATCGGACGCAGTCTGGAACGCCCTGCCTCTGCAATTGCTTTTTGTTTTTCCATTCCTTCTTTTCGAAGCTGATTAATATAATCAACCAATACGATACCGTTATTAACAATAATACCAGAAAGCATGACAAATCCAATCATTGCAACCACACTAATCGGCTTATTGGTCAAAATCAATCCGATAAATCCACCGGTAAATGCAAGCGGAATCGTAAACATGATAATAAACGGAGATAAGACAGACTGAAACTGCGCCACCATGATTAAATACATAAATACCAGCGCAAGTGCAAGCATTAACATTAACTGACTCATCGCATTATTAATTGTCTCATCTTCACCTGTCATTTCCACAGTATATCCATCTGGAAGCTCGTATTTGTCTAATACTCTCTGGACATCCTGACTGACAAGCCCAATGTTATAACCGGTCGCAATTTCCGCACTCACAGACATATAACGGCTTTGGGCATCTCGTGTAATTGTCTGTGGGCTCTGGGCATCTTCAAACGTTGCAATATCTCCAACTTTTATTTCTTTTGTTTCTCCTGACGCATCTGTTGTCTCAATTGTAATCTCCGAAAGTGCTTCTCTTGTCAAATCCTCATCTGCTTCACTTGTCACATACACATCATAATCTTTCGTCGCTGTTGAAATTGTGGTAGCAGAACTTGCTTCTGCAAGGCGTGCATTAATCTTCTGGAATACCTGTGCAACGGTCAGATTATTGCGCATTGCTTTTGCTTTATCTACGATAATTTTATACTGCGGATCAGAATCCTGAAGCCCATCAGAAACATTCTGTGTTCCCTTTACTTTTTCTACCTGTCTTGCAAGGTCTGCTGAGATTTCCTGTAAAGTATCCAACTCTTTTCCTTTAATTCGGATATTAATTCCACTGCTTCCAAGCGCACTCATATCCATAGAGGAAGTGGAAATGTTAATCTCGCAGTCTTCGATTCCCTTCGTGCGCTTCTTAATCTCTTTTTCAAGTCCGGCACTGGATAGTTTTCTATCTTCTTTTAATACCAGATACATCGTCACCTGATTGGTCGAGGAACTTCCAGATAATGATATTGAAGAACCACCTGCCATAGCTCCAATGGTTTCAATATCTTCGATATCTTCAATCTTCTGAATCACTTCATCTGATTTTTCAGCAGTTTCTTCAAGCGGAGTTCCACTATCTGTTGTTACGGTCAGTGTTGCCTGTGTACTTTCCATGTCAGGGAAAAATTCAGTTCCTTTCTGAATCGATAAGTACATGCTTCCAAAAAATAATACAAGTGCAGCAATTAACACCCAAACTTTATGTTTTAATGCTTTTAAAACCAGTTTTTCATATAAATCCTGAATCTTTCCAATGGATTTGACCTGTTTTGCCTCTCCCTTTCTCAAAATTCCGGCTGACATCATTGGAACTAACGTCAATGCTACAATCAAACTTGCAAGCAGGGAATACGCAATTGTCAGTCCCATATCTACAAATAACTGTCTTGTAATTCCTTCGGTAAATACAATTGGTGCAAAAACACATACCGTTGTCAAAGTAGACGCTGCAATCGCTCCTGCTACTTGAGAAGCCCCTTCGATGGCTGCTTTTCTTGCGGGTACTCCAAGTGCTCTCATTCGGTAAATATTTTCAATCACTACAATCGAGTTATCCACAAGCATACCAACTCCAAGCGCAAGCCCCGACAAGGAAATAATATTTAATGTCACTCCCGAAAAATACATCATAACAATTGCAGCTACAACACTAATCGGAATGGAACATGCAATTACAAAAGTCGGCTTGATATCACGAAGAAATAAAAACAGAATTAAGATTGCCAAAATTCCGCCGTAAATCATGTTTTCCATTACGGAATTTACAACTAAATCAATATAAATTCCCTGATTCATCAATGTCGTAAAATGCAGACCATCATTGGAAGCTTCTAATTCTTCCATTCGATTTAAAATTTTATCTGTGACATCTCCAGTGGAATATCCCGTCTGTTTTTCAATCGAAAGCATGACACCTGGATTGCCATTGATTTTTGCATACACTTCAGAAGAATCATCTTCCACATTAATATCTGCCACATCAGAAAGTGTAATGGATTTCAGACCATCAATCCCCAAATCCATGATAACCAAATCTCCAAGAGAATCTACGTCCTGAAGTTTGTCGCCTACACGTATCAGATAATCACTTCCATCTTCTGTCACATAACCTGCCGGCATCGAAAAATTCTCTGCTGTTAAGATTCCTTTTATCATATCAGAGGTTAAAATCTGATTCAAATCGGATTTTTCCTGCGCCTGTTCTTTCGCTTCAGAAAGTTGTTCTTTTCCAGAATCAAGCTGAGCCTGCGCTGTTTCAAGTTGAACAGAACCCATCTCAATTTTATTTGCAGCAGTACTTAACTGTACCGAACCTAAAATTTTCTGTGCCTCAAGTTCAATCTGCGCAGAAGTCATCTGAGATTTTCCCGCTTCAATCTGTTCCTTCGCACTTGTTAGCATTTCTTTTCCGGCATCTAACTGTTCCTGACCAGAAGCCAACTGTACCTTTGCTTCGGCAATTTCTTTTAATCCCTGATTTGCCGCCTCAATTCCAGTATCAATACTTTCCGGTTGAAGGTTTTCCATCTGTGCATTTAACTGTTCTAACTGAGCAGTCAGCTGCTCTTTTTGTGCCTGTGCGGTTTCTAAGCCATTCTGCACGGTTTCAATAGACTTCTTCCACTGTTCTTCGGTCATTCCATCCGGCTTTTTTTCTAGTGCATCTAACTGCCCCTGCAGATTTTCTATCTGCGCATCAATCTTTGAAATCGCATCTTCTAACTGTGACTGACCACTTTCTGCTTCTGAAAGCTGTCCCTTTGCCTCTGTCAACTGCTCAATCGTCTGATTTAATAACGCTTCTGTCTTTTCTAATAACTGTTTCTGTGTATCAAGCTCTGCCTGCTTACTTTCCAGATTTTGAAGCTGGACATCCACTTCAGCAGCATTTTTTGTCAATTCACTTTGCGCTTCATTTAATTTTGCGCTTCCCTCTCCAATTTGAGAAGCTGCCTCGTTTTGCCCTGCTTCTAATTCCTGCTTTCCATCCTCAAGCTTTGCTTTATTACTGTTCAATTCTTCCTGTGCATCCGCTAAATCCTGTTCTTTTTCTTCAAACTGTCCATTGATTGCATCCTGAACTTTTTGATTTACAGCATCTAACTTTTCCTGACTGATCTGAACCTGAATACTCTCTGTGACATTTCCACTGACACTGATTCTGGCAACTCCGTCAATACTTTCTAACTCTGACTGAACATTGTTTTCGATATAATCTGTTACCTCTGCGGCAGACATTCCGTCCACATCAGCTGCTGCAACTAATACCGGCATCATATCCGGATTTAATTTCATGATAATCGGATTTCCTACGGAATCGTCCCAATATCCTTTTATCTGGTCTAAATTTTCCCGCATCTCCAATGTCACGGAATCCATATTGGTGGACTCCCCAAATTCCAGAATTACAACCGATGCATTTTCACTTGACATTGAACTTACATTTTTAATATTGCTTACCGTTGCCATACTCTGTTCAATCGGTTTGGTAACGGTCTGTTCTACGGTTTCAGGACTTGCCCCTGGGTAGGTAGTCATAACAATTGCATAAGGCAGATCCATACTTGGCAGTAAGTCCGTACTCATCTTTGTAAATGAGACAACACCAAGAATGATAACCAGCACAACTGCAACTATCACAGTATACGGCTTTTTCACACTGAATTTTGATATCATAGCCTCCTCCATTTCGCTTTCTTTTAAGTTGAATTTTTCCGACTGACTCGTCAGTCAGTTGTGAAATCATTATAAAACTGAATAAATTCTTTGTCAATAAAAGAACTTGCTTCGTAAAATAAAAGGCAGCAGGAAATTCGACTGTTCTCTCATTTCCTGCTGCTCTCATTATCCTATTTTCAGTAAAGCTGTGGAATGCTTATCTGAATTCAGATTTTCTTACTTCTGTGCTTCTATTTTCTCCGCTAAATCATTTAAATACACCCAGCGATCCATTTTTTCTTCTAACTCCTGTTCTGCTTCCTCTTTTTCTTTCATTAATTCTGAAAGCTTCATGGAATTTGTTGCATTTTTTACCATCTCAGCATCCAATGTTTCTATTTTTTCCTCTAATTCTGCAATGTCATCATCTATTGTCTCAATTTCTCTTTGCTCTTTATAAGAAAATTTTAATTTCTGTGGACGATTCTGTTTCCAGTTTTTTTGTGCCGTTTCTTTCTTTTCTTTCTTCTCTGATTTTAGAAGCCCATCTACACTACTTCCCATTCTCTCCAGTTTTGCTTCAACATAATCCGTATATCCACCTTCATACTGCTGCAAGTGACCACAACCATCCAATTCAAAAATTCGATCCACTACATTATCCAAAAAATAACGGTCATGGGACACCGTAATTACAATCCCGGAAAAAGAGTTCAGATAATCCTCTAAAATTGTCAACGTCGGAATATCCATATCATTAGAAATCTCATCCAAAACCAGGCAGTTTGGAGCAGAAATCAATACACTTAACAAGTACAGCCTTTTTTGCTCTCCGCCGGAAAGTTTGGATACCGGTGCATACTGCATATCAGGAGTAAATAAAAACCGCTCTAACATCTGTGACGCTGTAATCCTTCCATCACGGGTCGGAACATACTCTGCAATATCTTTGATATAATCAATCACTCTCTGATTGGTATTCATATCCGGTACTTCCTGCGCAAAGTATCCGATTTTCACAGTCTCTCCAACCTCAATCTGACCAGAATCCGGCTCTACAAGCCCTGCAATCATTTTTAAAATGGTTGATTTTCCGCAGCCATTTGGTCCGACAAATGCAAGTCTTTGATTTCGAAGCACAATATAATCAAAATCCTCCACCAGATTTTTTTCTCCATACCTCTTACTGATATGATGAAGCTCTACCGTTTTCTTTCCCATTCTTGTCTCTACAGAATCAAGTTCTAATGCCTGTTCCTGAACCGGTGCTTTTCCATTTTTTAATGCTTCCAGACGCTCTAATCTTGCTCTCTGCTTTGTACTTCTGGCACGACAACCACGTTTTGCCCATTCCAGTTCCATTCGAAGCACGCTCTGGCGTTTCCGCTCGGATGCAAGTTCCATCTCTTCTCTTTGCGCTTTTAATTCGAGAAATCCAGAATAATTGGATTCATAACTATATAAATTCCCACGAGAAATTTCAAGAATCTTATTCGTCACTTTATCTAAGAAATAACGGTCATGCGTTACCATAATTACTACACCTTTATAGCTCTTTAGATAATCCTCCAGCCATACAAGCATACCACTATCTAAATGGTTCGTCGGCTCGTCCAATAATAAAATATCAAACGACCCTGTCAATACTTTTGCAAGCGCAACTTTTTTCTTTTGTCCACCGGAAAGCTCACTCACCCTCTGTTCATGGTTTTTAATTCCAAGCTGATTTAAAGCACTTTTTACCTCACTTTGCGCCGTCCAGTCTGTCTCATCTATTCCATCCAGCGCATAAGACAAAACCGTTGCATGTTCCAAAAAACATGGATTTTGTGACAGATACGCAAGACGAATTCCATTTTGCATAATAATCTGCCCTTCATCTACCTCTTCCACTCCGGCAATTATATTGAGCATCGTTGTTTTCCCCGTTCCATTTAAACCAACGATTCCAATCTTATCCCCTTCCTGTACTCCATAAGAGACATCATCAAAAATCTTTTTATCTCCAAATATTTTGCTGACATGTTCAATATTTAATATGTTCATTTTTGCTTTCTTCCCTTTGCCTTTTTTCTTTAAATGACATAGTTTCCTACATCTTCACTATTTCCAATTAAATCCTGCAAAGAAATTTTATCAAAATAGTCCTGAACCAACTTATGAAAGTCTTTCCACATTTTTAATGTTTTGCACGTATCTACACGCTCACAGGTATTTACTTCTCCTTCTAAGCAGGCAACCGGTGCAAGGGAACCTTCTGTCACTTTTAAAATACTTCCAATCGAATAATCTGCCGGCGCTTTTATCAGTTTATAGCCACCGCCCTTTCCTCTCTGGGCGCGCACAAATCCATTTTTACTAAGAGCTGCCACAATCGCCTCCAGATATTTTTCCGAAATTTCCTGTCTCTTTGCAATATCCATAAGTGGAATATATTCTCCTGTGTTATGTTCTGCCAAATCCAGCATTACCCGAATTGCATAACGTCCTCTTGTTGATATTTTCATCTATAACTACCTCCATCTTTTAACAATGCAGTATCCAAAAATTTCTAAACTGCACCCTTCCATCCATATTTCCTATTTTACCATGGTCTTACTATGTAGTAAAGCGGACATTCGCAATCCGCTTCGCTACTTGCTCATGAACGCAGTCGCTTCGCGATCTGTCAGTGGGAGCTTTCAATTCCCACTGACAGAAGCATCCCCCTCACCCGCCGCTTAGTGTTCTGCGCACTTGAAGCAGGGGAATGCTTATCTGCGTTCAAAGCAAGAAAGCGACACAAACTGCGAGATTTAGAAACAAAAACCGAAGAGTTCTCTTAAAAGAAAACTCTCCGGTGCTCTTTTTAAATATAATACATTTCCTGCCTGTCATAGTGCTCAGAATAATACAAGACCAGTTGTGAGATTGTCAGATTTTCCAGTATCTCATCCAGTTCATGATTCACTTTGTCAATCACAAGACGCTGAATCGTATCTGCAATTCCCACGTACTCACTGTTTGGCTGGGCTACCTGGTTATCTAAGTGATATGTTCCTTCCAAAACCTGTAAGACATCTGCCACTGTAACTTCAGCTGCACTTTTTGCCAACTGATAACCTCCCTGTGGACCTTTTACGCTCCGCACAACTCTGGCACTTCGAAAGGCAGCAAAAATCTGTTCTAAAAACTGTTGTGAAATTCCATTTCTCTTCGCAATACTTCCCAGAGAAACTGGTCCATTTTGGGAATTCACTGCCAAATCAATCAACGAAATTAAACCATATCTGGTCTTTTTAGAAAAGCTCATTCTTAGTCCTGTACAGCTTTGAATGCTTCATCCAAATCCTGGATAATATCGTCGATGTTTTCTGTACCAATGGATAAACGAATTGTATTTGGCTTAATTCCCTGGTCTAACAGTTCTTCTTCTGTGCACTGGCTGTGTGTTGTTGTTGCTGGATGGATAACCAGAGATTTTACGTCAGCAACGTTTGCCAGTAAGGAGAATAATTCCAGATTATCAATAAAGTCTTTTGCCTTTTGAGCATCTCCTTTAATTTCAAATGTAAAGATAGAACCACCGCCATTCGGGAAGTATTTTGCGTACAGTTCTTTCTGTGTTGCATCATCAGATACCGATGGATGATGTACTTTTTCTACCTGTGGATGATTATTTAAGTATTCTACTACTTTTAATGCATTTTCTACGTGACGTTCTACTCTAAGAGATAATGTTTCAAGTCCCTGAAGGAAAATAAATGAGTGGAACGGAGAAATTGTTGCCCCTGTATCACGAAGTAAGATTGCACGGATTTTTGTAACGAAAGCTGCCGGTCCTACTGCTTTTGTAAAGCTGATTCCATGATAACTTGGGTTTGGCTCTGTTAAAGATGAGAATTTTCCTGAACCTTCCCAGTCAAATTTACCACTGTCTACGATGACACCACCGATTGTTGTACCATGTCCACCGATAAATTTCGTAGCAGAATGTACAACGATATCTGCACCGTATTCGATTGGTCTTACAAGATATGGAGTTGCAAATGTATTATCTACAACAAGCGGAATTTTATGTTTGTGTGCAATATTTGCCAGAGCTTCAATGTCAACAACATCCGAGTTCGGGTTTCCAAGTGTTTCAATATAAATTGCTTTCGTGTTTTCCTGAATTGCAGCTTCTACTTCATCATAGTTAAAAATATCTACAAATGTTGTTGTTACACCGTACTGTGGCAGAGTATGCAGTAACAGGTTGAAAGAACCACCATAAATATTTTTTGCTGATACAATATGGTCACCATTCTGTGCAAGATTTTCAATTGTATATGTGATAGCAGCTGCTCCGGATGCGACTGCTAATGCTGCTACACCACCTTCCAGTGCTGCCATTCTCTGTTCAAATACATCTTCTGTCGGGTTTGTTAAACGTCCATAGATGTTACCTGCATCGGCAAGACCAAATCTTGCTGCTGCATGGTCGCAGTTGCGGAATACATAAGATGATGTCTGATAAATCGGAACTGCTCTTGCATCTGTCACTGGGTCTGGTTTTTCCTGACCTACGTGAAGCTGTAATGTTTCAAATTTGAATTTTCTATTTTCTCTTGTAATTTTTTCACTCATAGTTTAATATCCTCTTCTTCTCTTTTTTATTTAAATTATTCTGTGAACAGTGGTGTAGAGTAATATCTGTCTGCTGTATCCGGTAACAATGCTACGATTGTTTTTCCTTTATTCTCCGGACGCTGTGCCAGTTCAATTGCTGCGTGCAGTGCTGCACCGGAAGAAATTCCTACTAAAACTCCTTCTTTCTTAGCAAGCAGTTTTCCTGTCTTAAATGCATCGTCATTTTCAATTTTGATAATTTCATCATAGATATCAGTATTTAATACTTTTGGTACAAATCCTGCACCGATTCCCTGAATCTTATGAGGACCACCTTTTCCTTCTGAAAGGACTGGAGAGCTTGCCGGTTCAACTGCTACGATTTTCACATCCGGATTCTGAGATTTTAAGTATTCACCTGTTCCTGTCAGTGTTCCACCTGTACCGACACCTGCTACAAAGAAGTCCACTTTTCCGTCTGTATCTTTCCAGATTTCAGGACCGGTTGTTTCTCTGTGTGTTTTCGGATTTGCCGGGTTTACAAACTGTCCAGGAATGAAGCTGTTCGGAATTTCTTTTGCAAGCTCATCTGCTTTTGCGATTGCACCTTTCATACCCTGAGCGCCTTCTGTCAGTACCAGTTCTGCACCATAAGCTTTTAAGATGTTTCTTCTTTCAACACTCATGGTTTCCGGCATGGTTAAGATAATACGGTAACCTTTCGCTGCTGCGATTGCTGCAAGACCGATTCCGGTATTTCCTGATGTCGGCTCAATGATAACAGAACCTTCTTTTAATATTCCTTTTTCTTCAGCATCTTCAATCATTGCTTTTGCAATTCTGTCTTTTACACTTCCTGCCGGATTAAAATATTCCATTTTACCAAGAATGGTTGCTTCCAGACCTAATGCATTTTCAATGTTTACAAATTCTACAAGTGGCGTATTTCCAATTAATCCTAATGTTCCTTTATAAATGTTTGACATAACTCTTTCCGCCTTTCCATAACAATTCTTTTTATTTTTTTATCGCTAAGCTTAACTCCCTTTAACATACTCTTTTAATATGTTTTCTATGTTTTACATCATATACCTCTTTTTTTGATTTGTCAACACTTATCTTTCATTTTTTCATTAAAAACATAGTAAACTTATCAGAAAACTAAAAGAGTCTTTAAAAATCAGCTTTTTTTGCTGATTTTTAAAGACTCTCAACTTAGATTAACTTATTAAGACTGCGCTTTTAAAAATGCTTCGATTTCACTTTGTTTTGCTTTCACAGACCCCTGAACCATTGGAGGTTTTCCTCCACCCCTTCCATTTAAGGTCTGATTCATTTCTTTTGAAATATTCGTAATCTCTTTCTTTGAAGAACCAAGAATATAACGATACCCCTCCGCATCTGTCCCAATAAATGCTCCGCAGATTCCATCTGTTATTCTCATTACATCGTTGACAAAATTTCTTACTGCCACGGCATCTAATGTTTCTTCAAATAAGAGCACGCAGGTATCCTCCGGCTTTATCTCTTTTAATACTCCTTTTAAGTACTGTTCCTGCAAAATCCGAATTTTTTCTTTCTGTGCCTCCACTTCTTTTTGCAGACGATCCACTGCTTCCGCAATGGAATCCGGTTTTGCAGAAAGTTTTCTTGAAATTGTTACGACACTTGCTTCTTTTTGATTATAATCCAAAAGCGCACGGAAACCGCAGACCATCGAAACTCTCATTCCACCCTTGTATTTAATTGCACCGATTAATTTAATTAAGCCAATCTGACCGGTAGCATCTACGTGCGGTGCACAGCAGGCACAGCTGTCCCAGCCCGGAATCACTACGATACGAACCTGTCCTTCGATTTCTATTTTGCTTCTGTAAGTCATCGTTTCAAGTTCTTCTTTTGTCGGATACAACACTTGAATTTTTACATTATCGGCAACTGCCTGATTTGCTTCCCATTCTATCTCTTTTAAATCAGTTTCTGTAAGCATGCCGTCAAAATCCATCGTTACCTCTTCATTTCCAAGATGAAATCCTACATTGTTGTAGCCAAAACGACGGTTCACGATTCCAGATACAATATGCTCTCCGGTATGCTGCTGCATTTTTGAAAATCGTTCTTTATAATTTAATCTTCCTGTAACTTTGCTTCCCTGCTCAATTGCGTCTGTTACATAATGGGTTACAATCTCATTTTTTTCCTGTACATCAACGACTTTTACTTCTTTTTCTCCCACAAGAAGGACTCCTGTATCTGCATACTGACCGCCTCCTTCCGGAAAAAATGCTGTTTGATCCAGTATGACTTCAAACATACCGTCTTTTCCCTGCATACAACTTTCAACTGTTGCTGTAAATTCTTTGATACTGCTATCCTGATAAAATAATTTTTCTGTCATTTTACTAAAATCCTTTAGTCCCCGTATACACGAATTACTTTTGAAACTTTCTGCACAACACTCATGCCTTCAATAATCATCATGGCATCATTGAAGTTTCCTTCTTTTACTTTTGAAGTTACAACAACAAGTTCTGCTAATTCGCCCTCTTTGTTTTTCTGGATAACCTGAGCAATACTTACATTATTATTTCCAAATACACTTGCAATACTTGCGAGTGTACCGGCACAATCCGATACATGCATTCTTAAAAAGAAACGGCTTTCCATCTCATCTGCCTTTTTCAGAGAAAGCTGTTTATAGCAGGTGCAACCAATTCGTCCCGTACATTCAAATACAATATTTCTTGCTACATCAAAAACATCCCCTGCAATTGCACTGGCTGTCGGCAATTCGCCTGCTCCTCTTCCATAGAACATCGCATCACCTACGGCATCTCCGGTTAAAAAGACTGCATTAAAAGAATCATTTACTGTCGCAAGAGCATGTGTCTCCGGAATCAGCATTGGACGTACGCTGACTTCAATTCCGTTTTCTGTATTTCTTGCCACACCTAATAACTTAATCACACAGCCTAATTCTTTTGCATAACGGATATCTTTTGCGGAAATCTGTGTAATCCCCTCTGTAATAACATCGTCAAATGTGACTCTTGAATTAAATGCAATTGATGCCATAATTGCCATTTTTCTTCCGGCGTCTAATCCCTGAATATCTGCAGTCGGGTCAGCTTCTGCATAGCCAAGCTCGGTTGCAAGGGCAAGTGCCTGTGCAAACTCCATTCCCTCCTGAGTCATTTTCGTTAAGATAAAGTTTGTTGTACCATTTACGATTCCCATGATTTCCGTAATATGATTTGCAGCCAGACACTGCTTTAATGGACGGATAATCGGAATACCGCCTGCAACTGCGGCTTCAAATAAGAAATCACAGTTATGCTCTGCGGCACACTCCAATAATTCCTGTCCATGAGAAGCTACTAAATCCTTATTTGCAGTTACAACATGTTTTCCCGCATTTAATGCCTCTAAAATATAAGTTCTTGCCGGCTCGATTCCGCCCATAACTTCAATTACAATTTCAATGGATTCATCTTCTAAAATTGTTTTCCAGTCATTTGTCAGAATTTCCGGATTTTCTACCTTAGCAGATGCTTTCTTTAAGTTGCGCACCAGAATTTTCTCAACTTCTACAACTGCACCGATTTTATGCGGCATTTCCTCTTTCTGATTTCTTAAAACTTTATAAACTCCACTTCCTACTGTTCCAAGACCAAGCAGTGCTGCTTTTATTACTTTCTCGCTCACAATTTATCCTCTTTCTTTATCACTTTATTTGTTCTCTCTTTACGAATCGGATTTTGTACATGTTCTACAAATCCTTTTTTCATTTTTGTATTTCGCTGAAACGCTTTGCTTAAACCACCCAACTTATTATATACCCAGAAAGAATGTACTAAAACCGTATTTACCTTTCCGATTTTCTCTTTCGTCGTTCCGGTATAGTTTGTTCCGCCACATTCAAATTTTGTACCCTTCATGATTTCTGTGATTAAATCAGATTCACAAGTAATATCATCCGGTATTTCTGTATAGGCAAGTCCCACACAATCCTGTCTGTGCGCATCACTTCCACCTGTTCCGGTCAACCCATACTTATCTGCAATTTTCTGAGCTTTTCCATTTACTTCCTGTGATTCACATGCATTAAAAGTTTCCATGAAATCAAATTCCTTTAAAATCTCCGGATTTCTCTGATAAGCCTTTGCATTCATAAAACTCATATATTTTTCCCCACATGGATGCGCCGGTCCTAAGATTCCGCCATAATTATGCACAATCGGAATTAACATCTGAATCGGCATTCCACGAAGTTCCAAAAGCCGAAGCTTAATGGTCTCCGGCATAATAACAATAATGTGTCCTGCATCTAACGTATCATACTCAATTCCTTTTAATACCAGAAAATCTTCATGCTTTTTACCTTTAATAAATTTTTTCCAGTGCCGGTAACCACGATAAGAATCATGGTCTGTAACCAGCATTCCCCCAAATCCATTTTGTTTTAACAGGGTAATATACTCATCAATTGGAACTTTCCCATCGATAGAACCCTCTTTTGTGTGACAGTGCATGTCTATTTTCATAACAAACAACACCTCCTCCGATTTACCTACACAATCTCTTTTGTATCTCTCTCTTATTCTGCACTCATTCCAAAACGTGCCAGTAAATTATCAAAATGTTGAAGCTGAACAACCAGATTGAATCCATAAGGATTAATTACCATACCAAGTGCTTCCGGCATAATAATTTTTTTAATATTTTTAAAATCAATCATCATTGCACGATATTTGCCTTCACGATTTAATTTTGAAAATTCAACGGTATCAGTAAAAATCGGAAGCATAAATTTGTCTTCTTTACTTTTTAAATAGAACACCTTTAATGCTTCTTTTTTCTGTTCTTCTTCTGTTTTCCCTTCCTGAGGTTTTTCGACTGCAATCATAAATTTACTTTTTACCAGATTGGCAGCCATCTCTTCTTCCAGTTCTTTAATATTCTCTTTTTCTTCCATTGGAACTTCTCTTCTTAATTCCTGCATAAAATAAGTTCCTGTAATCTGCAGTGCCGGATTCTCAAGTGGTCTCTTATCCTCTGGAATTTTTTCTAATATTGGACGTTTGACAATCTCTGTCAGCTCAAATTCTGTTGTCTGTTCTTTTTCTACAAATACCACCGCATTGACGCCAAGCGTAAATAAACTGGTAAAAAATGGAAGATATCCTTTATTTTCGATTTTTGCCGGAATTAATTTATGTTTCTGCTCTATCATATAAGGCTTTGCAGCCTCTTTCATATCATCCTCGACTTCAAATATCCAAACCTGGTCATTAAAATTCTCCTTATCACAAACTACAAACGGGTTATGCGTTCCCGCATTGATAAGCAGATAGAACTGCTCCATTTTCTGCAGTTTCTGCAGGCTTTCGATTTTGCTTTTTTCCATGTCTTAAGTCTCCTGTTGTATTTTTCATTTATCCTCTTTCTTTTAGTATACACCTATAAAAGAATTTTGTCGTTATTTTTTTATAAATATAAATGAAAAAGAACCAAACAGACCATTTTCGTCCATTTGGTTCTCCTCTGTTCTTATTTATTTACATACTTCTTCGTAAAGATTTCTGCCCTTAGAATCAATTACTACGATAACCGGAAGATTTTCTACTTCAAGTTTACGGATTGCTTCTGTTCCAAGGTCATCATAAGCAATGACTTCTGCTTTTTTAATACATTTTGAAAGCAGAGCTCCTGCACCGCCAACTGCGGCAAAAAATACCGCACCATTTCTTACGATTGCATCCGTTACTTCTTTTTTACGTTTTCCTTTTCCAATCATTCCTGTTAAACCTAAATCTAATAAACGTGGTGCATATTTATCCATACGGCTTGCAGTTGTAGGACCTGCCGAACCAATTGGACGTCCTTCTCTTGCCGGTGTCGGTCCCATATAATAAATCACATTTCCTTCTAATTCAATTGGAAGTTTTTCTCCTCTGTCAAGTGCCTGGTCCATGCGAAGATGCGCTGCATCTCTTGCCGTATATACCGTTCCTGTAATATATACATAATCCCCTGCTTCTAAAGTTTTTACTTCTTCTCTGTCGAGAGGTGCTTTGATATGTCTATCCATAATTCTTCTATTCCTCCGTATTAGATTTCTCTTACAATATGACGGTTTACATGACAGCAGATATTAATTGCTACCGGAAGTCCTGCAATGTGAGTTGCATAAGTATTGATGTTGACTGCAAGTGCTGTTGTATCTCCACCAAGACCTGCCGGTCCAAGACCAATCTGATTGATTTTCTCAAGCAGTTCTTCTTCGAGTGCTTTTACGTGAGGAAGTTCAGAATGAACACCGATTTCTCTTGTCAGTGCTTTCTTTGCAAGAATTGCTGCTTTCTCAAATGTTCCACCAATTCCAACACCAACAACAACCGGAGGACAAGCGTTCGGACCTGCTTCTTTTACAGCACCGATAATTGCTTCTTTTACTCCTTCAATTCCATCTGCCGGTTTTAACATGATGATTTTACTCATGTTTTCACTTCCAAATCCTTTTGGAGCAACTGTAATTTCTACTTTGTCTCCAGGAACGAGTTCATAATGGATAATTGCAGGAGTATTATCTTTTGTATTTACACGCTCAAGAGGATCTCCCACTACCGATTTTCTTAAATATCCTTCTGTATAACCCTGTCGCACTCCTTCATTGACTGCATCTTCCACGCTTCCACCTTCAAAATGTACATCCTGTCCGATTTTTAAAAATACAACTGCCATTCCGGTATCCTGACAAATCGGAATCATATCTTTTCCTGCAATATCAAGATTTTCCAATAACTGACCTAAAATCTGTTTTGCAAGCGGTTTTGTTTCTTTTTCATATGCATTTTTCATTGCCTGTGCCATATCCGGTGCCAGATAGTGGTTTGCCTGAATGCACATTTCTTTTATGTTTGTTGTTAATGTCTCTACATTTACTGTACGCACGATTCTTTTCTCCTCTTTCTTTTACTTCAATTGATTTTTCACTTCAATACGGTTAAAATCTTTTAAACTTTCTCCCTGATGTTTGCCCATCAGACCAATCAACATATAATAACCGGTTCTTGGATCTACCGGATACTCTTTTACAAGTGTAAAATCTTCGATTTTGCCTGTACTGCTTACATGCATACGCGGTCCTAAACATTCTAATATCCAGTCTCCGATTTGTACATGCTTTTCATCATAATAAGAAACCGATAAATCTTTTGCCACTGCTTCTCTTACTTTCTCTTCCAGTTCATACAAATCTACATCCGGTTTTTCTTCAAATTCCAACACGAATCCATGACGAACATCCGATCTTGGTCCATCCTGTGCATACCCATCTCCCATAAAATGAACACATAAATCTTCCAACGTATGTGCCATTTTTCTGTATTTTACAGATTTATGTACAATGCCTGCTATATTTTCCGGTAATGGACCAAACATGCTTGGTCTGGTAATAATAATTTCTTCCCCAATTCCGACTAACAAGTCTGCATTTCTGTGAAGCAAAGGATAAATCAAATCAAAATGCTCCACAATCACCATTTTTCCATTGTTTGCTGCCTCTAAAATTGCCTCTGCCAGTTCATGCATCTGGGTAAATGCAGATTCAAACCGAATGTCCAGATGATAAGTGTGCGGTGCAAACGGGTCTGTTAAATCTTCTGATAAAAGCGGAAGCGGACGAATATTGACTCCCTCATCATCATTTGTCAAATCGATCCCAGGAAACATTCCTTTAATTAAAAGACTTTTTCCTGCTCCCGCATCCCCGATAATCCCAATAATATGATCAAACGGACTTAAATACATCTGGCTTAGCTGGATTCCTAAATCTGTCATTCTTCTACTGCCTCTTGGCGCAAAATAAAAACTGTACAGATTTCCTTCCTGCATTTGTTTTGAATATGCCATATCTTTTCCCTCTTAATAAAAATAGCCAGACCGCCCCAAAACAAACGCTTCAGGACAGTCTGGCATCTTTTTTTTCTTTAAGTCTCCACTACTTATTGCTTTTCACAATTGAAGCAGGGGACTTTCCTGATTCGATTAACTTCTTGCTTTACGAAGCGCAATAATTCTTTCCATTTCATTATAAACAATCATGTAACCTTCATCTACACCCATACCTGGTTTTGCAAGAATCTGGTCTGGCTGTGTTGCCATTGCGCAGTTTACACAAACCTGTGCAGAACGGTCTGTTTCATTACAAGTACCACCCTGGTAAGCTCCAAATCCTTTTTCTTTGCAGTAAAGAACTGCTTCTACGATATTATTGATTCCACCAAGGTCTGGTGTTTTAATCTGAGCCATATGACCTGCTTTATTGTCTGCGAAATATTTTACATCTTCTAATGTATTACACCATTCGTCGGCAACCAATTCTACATTAATGCCTCTCTTATCAACTTCTTCTCTTAAGCCTTTTAAGCAAAGCATCTGTTTTTCTCTTTCTTCTGCATCCATCGGTCCTTCAATTCTCAAATGGAAAGGTTTTGCAGCTTCTTCAAGCTCTGCAAGATAATCTGCCATAGCGGTAAAGTTATCTACTCCGAAGATTGCACCGATTGTTCCATATACGTCGATATGGAATACCGGCATATAACTTTCATCATGGCGAAGTTTTAATACACGATCTCTCAACCATTCTACATATTCTTTTAAGATTTCACCATGTTCGCCAAGTTTTGTCTTTACATTATTGATTAATGCATGAGGCATAACGGCTGCACCTTTTAAAATCATCTTATCAGAGTTATCATAACGGTTATCACCGGACTGTGTAAAGATTGGAATTGGTTTATCAGATACAGTTGTACCATATTCGTCTGCTACTACTTCGCACATCAGACGTTTTGTAGATTTTGCTACTGCATCAAGAATCGCCTGGCTGACACCATAACGGATTGCTGTGTGAAGTCTCTTTCCTTCTACCTGAAGGTTTTCTACCATTTCACAAAGTCCTTTAAAGCTGTCTGCTTCTTTTCCAACCAGTTCTGGTTTGATATATTTATCGATAATCGGAATGAAATCTTCTGCAAGGAAGAGAGGGTCTCTTCCGCCTGCTCCTGAATACTGAACGGCTGCACAATCACCCCACGCAATCTGTCCGTCTTCAAGGATTAACATAACAGAGATTGCTTCTCCTGCCTGTCTTACGGATTTAAATCCCGGTGTTACGGTTTCTCCAAAATAAGCCGCACCATCTGCTACTGCACCTTTTTTGATGGCTCTCTGGTCATCAAAGAAAAATCCTGTTCTTGCTTTTGAGCAAACTACATCCACAATTTTCATAATATTCTTCTCCTATTTTTTATGTAAAATTTGTTTTTTGATTTTTTCTTTGTCTTTATAGTCTCTTTGAGACTAATTTTGGTATTTCAATTTTGATATCTCATCTAACTTAATTTTTTGGTTTACCTACCAGACGTCCTTTACTGATTGCATAAACATCATCGATTGTCATCTGGAAAGAAGCTTTTCTCTTTTCCATTTTTGCTCTGTGTTCGATTTTGCCTCTGTTGAAATCAGCAAGTTCTCTTGGAAGTGGAACATTAGCTACATTTAAGTAACGAACTGCACCTTCAAAGTCACGAGCCGGAAGCATTTTTCCTGCATTGTATTTACTTGGAGCAAACGGAATATCAAGAACTCCGGCTTTTACTGCACGAACAGCACCAAGTGCCAAATCTCCCATTCCAAGTTCAAAGCATTTATCTACAATCGCACAAGTTTCCCCTTTAATGATTGCTTTTTCCAGTTCAAGAGCAGAACTCTTTAACTCCTGGTCAGCTAACAGAGAAATTGCCTGCTTAGTACAACGAAGACCCTGTGCATTTGCTTCCATTGTCGGAACACCCATTGCTTCATGCGGTGTTTTTACGATAACTTTTGTTGCTTTTGCAAGTGCTGCTACAGAACTTCCCCATGAAATAACACCAAATGCTTTTGCTTCATCCTGTGGGAATCCACCCATCCACTGATGAAGAACACTTGTTACAACAACATCTGAATATCCGTAACGGTCTAAGTACTCTTCTGTCAATTCTTCCAGTACACGAAGTGCTGCAACGTCCTGTACCAGGTTACCGCACTGACCATATCCAACGGTTACATTTCTTACACCCTGTTCTGCCGCAAGCAGCGCTTCGATAATCGCTACTGCATTTGACATGGACGGCGGAACTAATGTACCGGTTAATGGACCATAAGGCTCACGGTTAATCGAGATACCTGCTTCTTCATAGATACCGGTCAGACGGTCTACATACTGCCAGTCATAAATAGTTCTTTCAAGCGGAACATCTTTTGCATAAGGAATGTTGTAAGAAATACCGCCGCCTTCATAACTGGTAAATCCACCTGCATAGCAGATTTCAGTTAACAGTCTGGCATCTGGAGTACCATGACGAACCTGAACCGGAATATCAAGGTTTTCGATAATCGTACGGCAACCGGATACACCATGGTTGACTGCCGGAAAACCATTTAACATAGATTTCTGAGTACGAACAGATTCTTTAATTCCATCCTCAGCTTCTTTATAACGATTCTGTCTGGTATAAGAATCAATCGTTGTCGGAAGTAAATCTGCCTCTCCTTTATCCTGCAGATACTGAAGCAGTTTTACATGTTCATCAATTAAAGCGACTCCGGCTCTTGGCTGAATCAGAGTTCTTCTCTCTGCTTTTGCTTTTGCCAGTTTCTTTGAAAAGCTCTTGCTTTCTGGCATTGCTTTATGATAGGCAACAGATTCATCAAAGTCAACTTCTTTTCCTGTTGGCCACTGCTCTAAAATCTCTTTGCGGATTCCGTAAAATTCGTCATCCGACATTTTTTTATTTCTCAAGTCCATAATAAGCAATCTCCTTCTTCATAATCTCCAGCGCAGCAAGCGGATAATGCTGAGAAAGCAGTCCCATTGCTGCCAGAATATACTTTCTGTCTATCAGGATTTCAGCCTTTTCCGGTCTTAATGAACCAGGCTTGCTCTCATCAAACAGTGCATATTTTGCAACTTCTTCTGTATGTTTTGCATGAATTAACGCTCCACCTGTTGCAACCACGTATTTTACTCTTCTTAAGTCTTTTCCACTCTGTACATAAGTCAGACCACAAGGAGTAAAGACCTGCTCCAGCGAACCGGAGTGACGTTCTACTGCTGTTTCTACTGCTGCACAGGCAAGTGCATAATCCATTTTTTCCATTTCTTCATTATCCGGTATGTAATCTGTATGCTGTTCCAGCCAGCTTACCAGTTCAACTACACGATTTTTATTGATACCGGAAATTTTACTCAGTCTGCGCTCTCCGACAGCTTCTAAAATACCCTTTACACTGTAACGCATTCCGATATCGCTTTCCACCGTTCGTTTGGTATAAGGTTCCGGAAGCCCTTTTATTACAGTGGAAGCATTTGCCGGATTTCCATCTGCTACAGAATAGACATCTGTGGTCGCACCACCCAGGTCTACACCAACTAATTCCCCTATTCCCGGAACTTCTTCCCATCCATCGGATAACAGCTCCATTGCAACAAGCATTGCGGATGGTGTCGGCATGATAATTCCGGAAACCAAATCCATTGCTTTTGTAAGCCCTTTGCCCTGCACAATCCGATTCAGAAAAATTTCACGTATCTGTTTCTGCGTCGGCTCTATATTAATTTCTCCCAGTTTTGGCATTACGTTTTCGCAAATATAGACAGTACGTCCTTCTAAAATCTCTTCGCACTCATCTGCTGCGTTTCTGTTCCCTGCAAGCACAATCGGACAATCATAGCTTAATCCTGCAAGCATTTTTGCATTGTATAAAATGCACTCGGAGTTTCCTCCGTCTGTTCCTCCCGATAACAAAATAATATCCGGATGATAATCTTCTATTTCTTTTAAATCTCCTTTTGTAAGTTCAAAAGAATACGTTTTCCATACTTTTGCTCCGGCTCCAAGAGATGCTTCCCTTGATGCCTGAGCAGTCAGCTCTGGCACAAGACCAATTGAAACCATTTTTAATCCGCCGGCTGCGCTTGAGCAGGCATATTTTTCTTCAAATTCAAGGTGTCCCGTGGTCTGTTCCAGAATCTTGATTGCATTTTCAAGACCTTCGTTAATATCGGTCTCTACGGTTGTGTAAGCTGCTGCTGTTCCAAGAATCTCGCATGCTTCTACATCAACCGCTGTTACTTTTGTATTTGTACTTCCAAAATCCACCAACAAAATCGGTTTCATTTTTTTCACCACCCCGATGTTATGCTAATACCGCTTCCGGTTTTTCTACTTTTAAATCCTCGTATAAAGCAGCTACTGTTGTTTCCGGTGCTGTACCAGGTCCAAATACACGGTCAAAGCCCATTGCTTTGAAACGTTTTTCCACTTCATCAAATGGCTGTTTTCCAACTACAATATTTCCGCCTACATATAAAAGAATATCTTTTAATCCGGATTCATCGCATTTATCACGGAGTCCACGGCAATCTAATTCGCCATGACCGTAAAGAGATGAAACTAAAATTGCATCCGCATTTGTTTCAATTGCTGCTGCAATATATTCTTCCTGAGAAACCATAACACCCAGGTTTACGACTTCAAATCCTGCTTCTTCAAACGCATGCTGTAAAATGCTGATTCCGACAGCGTGTACATCTGCGCCGATTACGCCGATTACTAATTTCTTCTTATCCATTGTAAAACCGCTCCCTTCCGGTTATTTATAATGTATTTTTTATTGTATCTAACAGTGTTCCGTCTCTATATAATACGTTTGCTACTACCCTGTTGCCTAATTCTACCTTCTTCGGAACACCGGTAATTTTCTCTGCAATTTCTTTTAACTCGGTAATTTCTTTAACCGGAAGACCGGCTTTGATTAATTTTTCTTTTAATTCTTTCCGTTTTGGATTGACTGCAATTCCTCTCTGCGTTACAATTACATCTATGGTATCACCCGGTGTAGATTTGCATAACACCTGGTCTACGATAAGAGGAAGTCTTGCACGAATCAGCGGTGCTACAACAATGGCTAGTTTTGCACCTGCTGCTGTATCGCAATGTCCACCGGAACCTCCCATAATGTTTCCGTTGGAATCAGTGTGTACATTTACATTAAAATCAGTGTCAACCTGGGTGGCTCCCAGAATGACTACATCAAGACTGTCCACTGCAGCACTTTTTGCTGCCGGAGATGCGTAACGCATGGCTGAAATCTCCTGATGTTTTGGATTTTCACGGATTGATTCAATGGCTTTTAAATCAAAACACTGTACATCCAGAATTGTATCAAAATAACCTTTGTTTGCCATATCTACTAAATACCCGGTGATACCGCCCATACAGAAACTACCTTTGATATGGTCTTTTTCCATCATTTCTTCCACATATTTTGCAACTGCCAGTGAGGCTCCACCAGCACCTGTCTGGAAAGAAAATCCATCTTTTAAATATCCGGAATTTTTTACTACCTTTGCTGCAAGTGCTGCAATTCTAAGCCCAACTGGGTCTCTTGTAATTTTTGTTGTTCCGGAAACAATCTTTGTTGGGTCCCCTATCTGTTCTACTTCTACCACATAATCTACATAACCTTCTGCGATGGAAGTATCTTTTAATGGATAAGGTACCAAATTATCTGTCAGTACGACAACCTTATCTGCATGCATTGCATCTGAAAACGCATATCCCATAGAACCACAGGCTGATGGTCCATATTTTCCGCTGCAGTTACCCATATTATCTGCACACGGTGCTGCTAAAAATGCAATGTCAATTTTAGAAGAACCATTTTCCATATCTCCGGCTCTGCCTCCGTGGCTTCGGAAGATAACCGGCTTTTCCAAGATGCCCTGCGAAATGGCTTTTCCGACTTCGGCACCCATATAATTACACTCAAGTCCTGTAACTACTCCATTTTTAATATGTTCAATAATTGGTTTATGTACATCGAAGATGGAACTTGCATTGACTGTTAAGTCTTTGATTCCCATACTGGCTGCTTCTTCGAGTACCATATTTAACACATAGTCTCCATTTCTCATGTGATGATGAAAGGAGATTGTCATTCCGTCCTTTAAGCCAGTTTTTTCAATTGCTTCTCTTACGGACGCTAATAATTTACTCATCAAACGCACCTCCGTAAATTGCTTTTTCCATTTCAAGTACCTGGGAAGCACGTTTTACAATCGGTGCATCAATCATTTTTCCTCTAAGAGAAATAACTCCTTTTCCCTGTCTCTTTCCTTCTTCAATCGCATCCATGACATCATGTGCATAAGCGATTTCTTCTTCTGTAGGAGAGAATACTTCATTAACAATATCAACATGTCGCGGAGAAATGACTGCTTTTCCTGCAAATCCCAGACTCTTGGCAAATTCAGTATCTTTTCTAAGCCCTTCCATATCCTCTACATCGGTAAACGGTGTATCGTAGGCTTCAATTCCACAAGCTCTTGCTGCAAGCACCAATCTTGTTCTTGCATAAAAGATTTCCTGTCCTTCTTTTGTTCGCTTACAATGCATGTCAGCCGTAAAATCTTCTCCTCCTAAGAAGATTCCAATGACTCTTTTATCTGCGGAAGCGATTTCAAAAGATTTTTCCACACCAAGTGCTGTCTCGATTAACGGAAGAATTTTTACAGTTCCCTCTTCTATTCCCGCTTTCTTCTCTACCTCTGCCATGTATGCGGAAACTTCCTGAATCATCTCGGCTCCGCTTACTTTTGTCGGCATAATAACATCTGGTTTTAAAGGAATGATGGCCTCCAAATCCTCTTTCCAGAATTTTGTATCCGTCGGATTGATACGTACAACTGTCTCGCAGGCATCAAATGACTGATACTTTAATGTATTTCTGACAAGAACTCTGGCTGCATCTTTTTCATCCGGAGATACTGCATCTTCCAAATCGAAAATGATGGTGTCAGCTCCTAATGTATCACCATTAATCAGCATGTTTGGTGTATTGCCTGGTAAAAATAACATGGTTCGTCTCATGATTCTAAAACTCCCCCTCTTTTTAATGCTGTCTCCATTCGTGCTCGAATAACGCAATCGAGTGCACCTTTATCTTTGATATAAATTTTTCCTGTAGATATCTCAAATTCATTTAGTGTATCTACCACAGCTCCCCGAATAGAATCCAGATGCTGATTGGCTACAACAGAGTCAATTTCCAGAGTCAGTTCTTTGTCATCTGGTTCAATCTGAATAAACAAATCACTGGATTCCAGGGTTCCTGCTACTGCATTTTTTAAAATTTTCACAGGCTGTCACCTCTTGTCTTTCCCTCTTTTTTATCTATCTTAAAGCTTAATTTTTTATTTTGTGATTATTCTACAACACTTTTTGAAACGCCGGCCTTGGCCAGAATTTTCTGTTCGTGTTCAATTGCTTTTTTCTCAAGCACTTCTACTTCTTTTGTTGTTTCCGCCACAAATGCTTCATCTTTGATGGATTCCAGATTAATTTTTACATTAAACAGTGCTCCAAGAACTGCGGTTCTTGCCATCATAGTTGCTACTAAAGCATCTGTTACTGCTGTTTTATTTCCTTTTGTTACCATTACTTCTGCATAAGGCATAATCTCATAAGCGCGTTTTGCAACTGATAACGGTACTGCAACGGCTGCTTTTAAGCCATTCTGCATTGCTTCCTGACGAGCTGCCTTTTCTTCCTCTGTTTCTTTTGGCAGTGTCAGTGCCTGCATATATAAATCAAAAGATTCACTGTCTCTTTTGATGTCATCTAAAAGATGTTCACAGATTGCATGCATCGGTTCGATGGCAGCTTTCATTTCTTCTTCTACTTCTGCATATTTTTTCTTGCCAATGGTAAGACCTGCTACCATTTCAGTTAATGCTGCTGCTAATGAACCAGCGAGGGCGGAAATACTTCCGCCCCCAGGTACAGGTTCATTTGAGGCAGTCTGCATGGCAAATTCTTGAACGGTCATATTTTTCATGTCAATACCTCTTTCGTTTTACTCTTAATTATAAACGTGTTTCCAGAACCTGGTCAGTTGTGAATTTCGTTTCAAATCCGCAGTTGCTTTCTTCCAAATTGTTCAGTCCCAGATAGTATGCTGCACAGTCTACCAGTGCCTGAAGAGGAACGAGTCCAATAATCTCGCTTCCCATTACATTTACACCGTAGCGTCTTGCTTCCATACGAACAGTTTCAAACACTGTATAAATAGAAGTTTTTGTATAGTTTGTAAGATTCATGGATACCTGAGCAACATTTTTGCTTGGGTCTTCTTTGTTCTCTAACAGAACGCCCATAGCTTTACAATATTTGAATCCACCTTTGATATTACGAATCTTATCAGCGATCTTCTGTGCAATTTCAACACTTGATGTGCTTAAATTGATGTTGTATGCGATAAGCGGCATTCTTGCTCCGATTACAGTTGCACCACCGGTTGGGTGAATGGTGCTTGGTCCGATATCCGGAGTCCATGTTTCTGGATCAGCTGCAATTTTTTCTGCCATTCCTTCAAACTGTCCTTTACGGATTGTTGCAAGGTTTGCACTGTGTTTTAAACCTTTTGCAGAATCTTCATATAAGAAGAACGGCTGACCGAATTTTTCTGCTGCTTCTGTAGCAACTTCTTTTGCAAGTGCATCTGCTTCTTCTACTGTTGTTCCACGGATTGGAATGAAAGGAACTACGTCTACACAGCCCATACGAGGATGCTGTCCTACATGTTTTGTCATGTCGATTAATTTTACTGCTGTTCCGATTGCTGTTACCATTACTTCTTTTAACGGCTCTGGCTCTCCGATTACTGTTACAACACTTCTGTTATGGTCTGCATCAGAAGAATAATCAAGAAGTTTTACTCCCTCTACATCACGGAAGCAATCGATAATTGCGTCAAATGTTTTTTTGTCCTTTGCCTCACTAACGCTGAAATTTGGTACACATTCAATGATTTTTTCCATTGCCATAGTTCTCTTTTCTCCTTTATAATTATGTAAATATTTAAAAGTTGCCGTTTTTTAAAACACACACTTATTTTTATTTCCATTCTTTGTGATATACAGTCTCGCCCGCTTTGATTACAGTCTCAACCAGGTTAATTGCTGTGTGATATGGCATATAATGAATGGATGGGAATTTCAGGAATATGATATCTGCCTGTTTTCCCACTTCGAGGCTTCCGATTTTATCGGCTCTGTCCACTGCTGCCGCACCATTAATGGTAAGAGCAGTAATGACTTCCTCGATTGACATGTTCATATAAATACATCCAAGTGCCACCATAAGTGGAATGGAATTTGAAAAACAACTTCCCGGATTCAAGTCAGAAGCCAGTGCCACTGCACAGCCTTCATCAATCATTTTTCTTGCCGGTGCATATTCTTCTTTTAAACCAAATGCGGTTAACGGAAGAATGGTACTGATGACTCCTGCATCCCTCATCTGACGGATTCCTTCATCTGATGCTTTTAATAAATGGTCTGCCGAAACTGCTCCAACTC
Source organism: Blautia stercoris (assembly GCF_054657695.1). NCBI lineage: Bacteria > Bacillati > Bacillota > Clostridia > Lachnospirales > Lachnospiraceae > Blautia > Blautia stercoris. Next base: position 34,616 of record NZ_BAAHYF010000003.1, on the reverse strand, counting down.
TTGCAGCCAGTTCAGAACCGCCAAGCTGGTAAATCTCATCTGCATGAATTTTCAGCTTGAATCCCATTTCTTTTGCTTTTGTCATATAGTACTCGGAATCTTCTACAGAAAATACATTTTTCTCGGTAAAGATATCCGCAAATTCTGCAAGACCTTCCTCTTTTACAATCGGCATGACATGATTTAACTGTTCATCCAAAAATTCTTTCTCTTTGCCTTTCCATTCTGGCAGAACACTGTGAGGTCCTAAGAATGTGGAAACAATATCAACCGGATGTTTTTCATTTAGGTTTTTCATTGCGCGCAGCATTTTTAATTCTGTCTCGCAGTCCATACCGTATCCGCTCTTTCCTTCTACGGTAGTCACACCAAATTCCAGCATACGGTTTAAGCGTTCTTCACCTGTTTCCATCAGTTCCTCTAAGGAGGCTTCTCTTGTTGGAACTACGGTGGCATTAATGCCACCGCCGCGTTCCATGATAGACATGTAACTGTCGCCTTTCAGTCTCCAGGAAAATTCATCTGCTCGATATCCGCCAAAGATAAAGTGTGTATGGGAATCTACGAAACCCGGCATTACAGTTTTGCCTGTCGCATCGATTACTTCATACTCATCATTTATCTGTTTGTCTAATTCTTCTGTTGTACCGACTGCCACAATTTTATCATCGTGAATGATTACGGCTCCATCTTTAATCAGACCAATATCTGACATTTCTTTTCCATGTTTCGGTGCACTACCTTTACAGGTAACCAACTCAGATGCATGACGTATATAGCGTTTTTTCATGTCTGTTATCTCCTAATTTTAGTGATGTGTATGGTGATGTGGTTCTACCACTACATCTTTGCATACTCTTTCAATTAATTCGTCGCTTGCAAGGTAAGGCATTGTAACATAATCCTGACCTTCTCTGATTCTGTTGTATTCTGCTACAGTTTCGATAGAGTGTTCGCATCTGCCCCAGCTTCTTCTTGATACACCAATCATAGTATCCCACGGAATAGCCGCTTTTAAGATTTCGTCTACTCTTTCGCTTCCGTCAAGTACCATACCGAATCCACCGTTGATGGATTTACTGATACCAACACCACCGCCGTTGTGAAGAGCTACAAGACTCATTCCACGTGCAGCGTTTCCTGCGTAGCAATGTACAGCCATATCTGCTGTAATATTAGAACCATCGTAAATGTTAGATGTTTCTCTGTATGGTGAATCTGTACCGCCTGTATCATGATGGTCACGTCCAAGCATTACCGGTCCGATTTCTCCATTTCTTACCATTTCATTGAATTTCAGAGCAATATCTCTTCTTCCAAGAGCATCCTGATATAAAATACGGCACTGAGTACCAACTACCAGTTTGTTCTTTTCCGCATCACGAATCCAAATCCAGTTATCTCTATCCTGGCTTCTTCTTTCCGGATTAATGATTTCCATTGCAGCGTGGTCTGTTTTTCTTAAATCTTCCGGTTTTCCGGATAAGCAGCACCATCTGAATGGGCCATATCCATAATCAAACAGTTCTGGTCCAAGAATATCTTCTACATAAGATGGGAAAATGAATCCTTCGCTTGTATCTTCACCATTCTTTGCGATATCTTTTGCGCCTGCATCAAATACAGCTCTCATGAAGGAGTTACCGTAATCGAAGAAGTAAGCTCCTCTTTCTACGAGTGTTTTGATTAAGTGATAATGTTTTACTAATGTCTGATCTACTAATTCACAGAATTTATCTTTATCATTTGCAAGCATTTCTGTACGTTCTTCGAATGTCAGACCCTGTGGGCAGTAACCTCCGTCGTATGGCACATGGCAGCTTGTCTGGTCAGATAACAGTTCAATCTTGATATTGTTATCAACTGCATACTGCAGTAAGTCTACGATATTTCCATGGTAAGCAATGGATACTGTTTCTTTCTTATCCATGTATTCCTGTGCAACTTTGAATGCTTCTGCTGCATCTTCAATTACAAGGCTTACCCATCCCTGGCTGTGACGTGTTTCAATTCTGGAAGCATCTACTTCTGCGATGATACCAACACCACCGGCGATTTCGATTGCTTTTGGCTGAGCTCCACTCATTCCGCCAAGACCACTTGTTACAAACAGATGTCCGGCAAGGTCACCATCCTGAGGTACTCCGAGGAATTTTCTACCTGCATTTAAGATTGTGTTGAATGTACCATGTACAATACCCTGAGGTCCGATGTACATCCATCCACCGGCTGTCATCTGTCCGTAGGAAGAGCATCCCATTGCTGTTGCTTTTGCCCAGTCTTCCGGATTATCGAACATACCAACCATCAGACCGTTTGTTACGATAACTCTTGGGCTTGTTTTATGAGATTTGAAAAGACCCATTGGATGACCACTCATCATTACCAGAGTATGTTCATCTGTCAGTTCTTCCAGATATTTTTTAATTAACTGATACTGCATCCAGTTCTGGCAAACCTGTCCTGTTTCTCCATAAGTTACTAATTCGTAAGGATATAAAGCAACTTCATGGTCAAGGTTGTTATCAATCATAACCTGGAATGCTTTACCTTCTACGCATTTTCCTTTATATTCATCGATTGGTTTTCCGTAAATTCTTTCCTTTGGCATGAAACGATATCCATAGATACGACCTCTTGTCAGAAGTTCGTCTAAGAATTCAGGAGCAAGCTGCTCGTGCAGTTCTTCCGGTACATATCTCAAAGCATTGGCAACCGCCAGTTTGATTTCACGTTTGTTCAGAGTAAGTTCTCTCATTGGAGCTCTTCTTACGCCTTCTTTGAAGGTCGGATACTCCGGCAGAACCGGGTCCAGTTTGATTACCATTGCTTTTCCGATTTCAGCATTATTCATCATTTCACATCTTCTCCTTTTTTGTTATTTTTATTTGTTTTTGATTTGACTTAATTTTACCATTTCAAAGTCTAAAAAACGTCTATTTATTAAAGATTTTTTCAAAAAAATCTTGCTATCCGGTAATAAAATCGTCAACAATTCACAATAGCAGGAGTTTTTATCGTCTTCTTCTATAAAATTTGTCAAATTTCCACATAAAGCGTAAAGAATCATTGAACACATACAAAAAGACCGCCCCAAGGACGGCCTCTTTGCAAGGAATGATATCTATGACTAGATATGGTGTGGCATGCTTCCATCCCTGAAATCAAAAATTTCAGGGATGAAAGCTTCGTGCTCAAGAATACTTTCGTGCTCAGCATCCATGAACAACTCCCGTCTACCCAACGGCTTTCACTTTTTACGAACAATGGAATATTCGTATCTTTACTGTGATTATACTCTAACATAAGAGTAGTCAAAAAAACGCAAAAAAATTCGTATATTTTTAAATTTTTTCTAATTCATATACACTTTTTAATGATTTTAAATAATATTCTGCTTCTTTTCGATATTCCTCTGCTTCTTTTGTCAAAAGTTTTTTTAATTTTTCTGAATATTTCTTTTTTAACTCCCATTCATGCAAGGCGAAAAGCCCCTTTGCATAAGGGGAATCCAGCTGATTGGCACTTTTCTTTGCCTGCATCAGATAAAGCGAAGCTTTTTCAAATTCTCCCTTTTTCGCTTCAATCAACGCCAGAGCTCCCTTCGTGATCGAACGTCCAATCAGCATAAAAGATTCTTCGTACAATAAATCTGCCTGATAAAAAACGAGTTCACCTTTCTCTACTTCTCCAAGTTCCTGATAAACCCTGGCAAGATTGCAGTAAACAGCCGGTGTACACGGAATATGATTCTTCCGGCAGACTGCAATTGCCTGTTCATAATACGCTTCCGCTTCTTTAAAATGTTTTTGTTTTCTCTGAATTTCCCCCATGTAATTATAACATCCGGAAATGTTTGACGCATAAATCCGTTCTTTTAATGGAACTCTTTTAAAATATTCCAAAGCTTCTTCCAGTTTTTCTTCTGCCTCTTTAAATTTTCCAATCATGCCATAATAACTTCCATACAATCTGCAGGTAATTGCATATTCTTCCTGATATCCCTGTTTTTGTGCCAGTTTGAGACTTTCTTCTAAAAGTTCTTCTAAATTTTCTGTTTCCCAGATATTCAGACGATAATAAATCAGAAATCGTAAACAATGGATTTTTTCCTTTGCATCCTCTCCAATACATCCAATGGATTTTAATGCTTTTTCAATACATTCTATTCCTCGTCTGTAATATCCCTGCGGAATACAATACTGCGCCTGCGTTTCCATTAAAATCACATGAAAACGAATATATTTTTCCTGCTGCCCACTCTCTTCGTAGATATCTTTTAATTCTTCTTCCAGCTGGTCACAATATTCTAATACGGATTCTTCTCTCTCCTGTTTTATTCCAGACATAAGCGGTGCAACTGGATAATGCTCATACGATTTATAGGCATAATTTTGCAGAGCAAGAATTTTATATTCTAAAGTTTTTTCTTTATTTCCTGCAAGACAATAGTGATAAATTAAACGTTCAAAACGACTTGAATCATAAATCGGACTTTTTGCAATATATTCTGCAAGTTTACTGTGAAACACTCTACGTCTTGATGGGGACATCTGAATATGTACATAACGCTGAGTACTTTCATGAATAAAATAAAAACGAACCGATTCTTTTTCCTGTTTTTCGTAAATAAAATGTTCTTCTTTTAACCTTTCAATTGCTTCTAAAATTTCCAGTTCATCCTGCCTTAAAATTGCAACAAGTGCCTCCATATCAGACCATGCCTGACAGGATGCAATCAGCTCTAACACCTTCCTGGTTTTATGTGGAAGCGAATCCAGACGCATCTTCCAAACCTGAGCCATCGGCACAACCTCGTCTTCTTTTAAATCCATACCCTTATAATAATCCAATAATGTATGAATTAAAAATGGATTTCCATTTGTCTCTTCGTAAATACTGTTTACGAATTTTTCTGTTACATTCTTTCTTCCAAGACGTTCTGCTAACATCTGTTCTACATTTTTTCGGCTGAAAGGCGAAACAAAAATTTTTGTAATCTGCTTTTCCTTTACAAGCACCGACAGACTCTTCTTTAATCTATCTTCCCAGTTTACCGGACAAGTACCCAGAATAAACAGATTTTTATTTCGAGAACGAATCAGCAAAGATAAAAAATCCAGACTTGATGCATCCATATTTTGAATATTATCTAAAAACAGGACAACCGGTATCTGTCTTCCAAGTTCTTCAAATAATTTTAAAATCAAATTTCTCGCTGTACGGTAACTATAGGAAATTTCGACATCTTCAAACGGAACAATTTCTTCTTTTCTTGAAAAAAGTGGAAACAGCTGGTCTGCCGCTCTTAAATATTCTGTCGGCAGTGTCATATTTTTCTCTTTCAAATAAGTATTTAATTCCATCATCAACGTATTCCACGCCTGAAGTGTCATATTTTTTTCTGTTGCCAGACAGGAGGTACGCATAATCAATACCGATTCTTCCTGAATTTCTTTCAAAAAACTCTCCGCCAGATAAGTTTTTCCAATTCCACTCTCACCTGCTAAGAATACCGTCTCTTCTTCCCCTGCTAAAAATTTACGGTAAATTCCACGAAGCAGACATCGCTCCCTCTCTCGTCCATCGCCTTGTGTCTCATCTTCCTTATGCTCGCTTTCACTGACCCAGTTTTCCATCAGCTCATTATAAAATTCCTGAATTTCTTTTCCGGGAAGAATTCCAAATTCTGTATGAAGTTTTTCCGACAGTTGTTGATAAATTCGGATTCCTTTATAATACAAACCTTCTTTTGCATAGATTTGCATCATCATCATATAAATCCTCTCATCAATTGGCTCTGCTGTTGTATACCGTTCAAATAATTTTTCCCTTTTTTTCAGGGAAAGATGTTCAACATTCTGCATCTTTTCGTAAAGGCGGTTTAAATAAATCTCTTTTAATTTTCCCCTTTTGAAATTCATCCAATTTTCAAATGCACCCGCATTTTTCAAATAAAAATTTTGCAGAAAATCTGCTTTATAGACTTCCGTTCTGTCTTTCTCATTTTCCTCTAAAAAACGGTCATAATCACTTTCAATTTCCAGTTCTTGATTTAATTCCAGATTTTGTCTGGTAGGTGATGTAATCAGCTCTTCTCCGAACACTTTACGAATCGTATAAAGCGCATGACGTACGTTTTTTCTTGCCGAACTTTCATCACAGTCCTCCCATAAAAGCGTTGCAATCTGGTCTCTTGTCGCCGATTTTTCCACTGCCATATAATACAACAAAGCTTCTACTTTTTTATATGGAAACATCATCTCCTGTTTATTTACCAGCACTTTCGGATTTTGAAGTACCAGTATCTCTATCATAATTTTTTCCTTTCTTATATTATCTACACGGTTTTCACTTTACAGATTCCGGCCTTTGCAATCGCTTCTGCCTCATTTTTTAATTCTACGGGATGCTCCCAGTCCTCGATTACTGCAAGTTCTCCGGCACTCACTTCCTGATTTGCAATCTTCATGCTGCCTTCTTTTACATAAATACATAACAGATTATAATCTTTTTCTCTTTCAATCACAGCCTGCTGTGCAGTTTTAAGCTGTGCGGTTTCCATTACACCATCTGCTCCATCTTTTAACATCAGATTAAAATCTACGACCTTTCCATAACTGACAGTCGGGATTCCACCGTCAAATTTATCCACCTGATATGGTTCTAATTCTACTCTTGTATTGACACCATGAATCAAATCCAGGTGTCCTTCAAAAATCATCAGATAACGTTTCACATTTGGCAGGCTGGTAAACTCTGATTTCACAACGTCTACGGTCGCACTGCTGATTCTTGCCTGAAAATTTCTTTCTGCATAATTTCCATCCTCCGGATAAATGTAAAGCTGGGTGGTAGTTCCCCCTGACCAGTTACTGGTTGAAAATTCTTCTGCTTTTTTTACACTCATTTTTTCGCTCATGATTTTTGTTCTCCTTCTCTATCATCCAAGATATCTTTACTATACCGCAAAATTTCTACGGTTTCAACTTTCAACCTTGTCAGCCCTCCCAAAAATATGATACCCTTACATAAAGTATATGTTATTTATCAAGGGGGATTTTTTTATGTATCTTTCAAATACTTATCTCGAAGAAGGTTTTCCTTTTCATGGGAGAAAGCAAAAACAGATGGAAGCTTTTCTTAAAAAAAGCGGTCTGACTCCAGATTCCTTTTATTCCTACTCTGTTCTATTAACAGACCAAAACGGTTCTGTTTTAGGCTGTGGATCGCGTTATGAAAACGTCTTAAAATGTATCGCAATTGACGAGACTTATCAAGGAGAAGGTCTCCTTGCCAAAATTGTCACCCAGCTTGTTAAACAGGCAGCACAATCTGGTATTTCTCACCTGTTTTTATTTACCAAACCTTCCTATCAGACAGTATTTACCGACATGGGATTTTATAAGATTATCGCAACTGATACCATGCTTCTTTTAGAAAACCGAAAAGATGGAATTGTACAGTATTTAAAATCAGAAGCCGAACCATTTTCTGCTGTTCCTTCCGATGTTTCACATCCTGTCAGTGCAATTGTTATGAACGCCAACCCATTTACCAAAGGTCATCAATATCTGGTAGAGACAGCTGCCAAAAAAAGCAGTCTCTTACATGTGTTTGTTTTATCGGAGGATGCCTCAGAATTTCCATCCGATGTTCGTCTTGAACTTGTAAAAAAAGGCTGTACTCAGTTTTCTAACGTCTCTGTACATGGAAGTTCCGATTATTTAATTTCACACGCTACTTTTCCGGATTATTTTTTAAAAGAGCGCGCTGTTATCAATAATGATACCGCAAAACTTGACCTCGAAATTTTTGCACATTACTATGCGCCTGCCTTTCATATTACTGCACGTTTTGTTGGAGAAGAACCTTTTTCTAAAGTTACAAATGCCTATAATCAGCAAATGAAAACACTCCTTCCGGAGTATGGCATTGATGTTTTTGAATTGCCAAGAAAGCAAAATGATGACACTATTATCAGTGCCACTCTTGTTCGCAAACTGTTTCTTGAAAATCAGCTGGAGGCATTAAAAAATTTTGTTCCGGTTTCAACTTACGAATACCTGGTTTCTGAAGACGGACAAAAACTGCGAGCTTCTATCCTGTCGCAAAAGGAGGGCTTATAAGATGTCGGATTTACTCAATAAAAACTGGAGTACCGGAGTGCAAACTACTATGGCTGAAATTCTTGATGCAAGAGAACACCGTGCATGGATTCAACAGGAACTGCTTTCAGACCATACTTCCGAATCAGACTGCGCTTTAATCAGCTTTACTTTAAATATTCCTGGTCCAATAAAAGTATTTCCTTATACCGTATGGGCCTTTTATGAGGGAATTCATTTTATCGAATCCTGTTTAACAACGCATCAGCTTACGTTATTAACTAAAAAAATCATGGAAGAAAATACCGGATATCAAGCATTTTTTCTAATCAAAGGAACCACACCGGAAACTTTAAAATCCTATATGACTGCATTTGAAGATGGCTCTTCTTTTGGCCGTATCTTTGATTTGGATGTTTTACGCCCTGATTCTACCAAAGTCTCCCGCACTGAGCTTGGACTCTCTGGGCGCACCTGCCTACTCTGTGACAATCCTGTTTTTGTTTGTTCCCGTTCCCGCACTCATTCTGCAAAGGAACTTTCCAAAAAAACTCTTTCTATCATTGAAGCGCATTTTTTTGAAGTGTTTTCTTCTTATATCGGAACACAGATGACACAGGCACTGATTTCAGAAGTCAATACTACCTTAAAGCCAGGGCTGGTTGATCGCAGTCACAATGGTTCCCATAAAGACATGAATCGGGAACTTTTCTTAAAAAGTGCAGACAGTCTGTTTCCTTATTTCTGTCAAAGTGCACGCCTTGGTCTGGAAGCAGGATGTCTTGGCACACCTCTTCCTGAAGTCTTTTCTTCTCTTCGTGTACTTGGATTAGAAGCAGAACAGACCATGTATCAGGCAACAAATGGAGTCAATACCCATAAAGGAGCCGTCTTTTCCGGTGGGATTTTATGCTGCACCCTTGGATATACTGTTTCAAAGAAAACCATACCTTCTCTTTCTTTTTTGGATGATACAACAGACGAGTTGTCAGAAATCATCAAAGAAATGTTAGTTCATCTCCTTGATGATTTGAAACCGCTTTCTAAAAAAGATTCTGCCTCTCTTACTCACGGAGAGAAACTTTATTTGAAGTATCAAGTTACCGGAATCCGTGGAGAAGCCCAAAAAGGATTTCCTTCTTTAGTTCAGCTTGGACTTCCACTTTACAAAAAACTTTTACAAGCAGGTTTTTCCAGAAATGATGCCGGCTGTATTTTACTTTTGCACTATATTGCTTACACACAGGACAGCAATTTAATTACCCGCTCTGATTATCAGACTGCACAAACGATTCGTACACAGCTTGCCTCTTTTTTAGAAAACAGCAGTTACGAAAAACAGCTTGAAGTTCTTCCTGTAATTGATAAAGAATTTGTCAAAGCAAATTTAAGTCCCGGCGGAAGCGCAGATTTACTTGCCTTAACTTATTTTTTATATGAAATTTATCATACCACTATTTTATTTTAGGAGGTTTATGCTATGGATTTTACTATGCAAAATGCCACATTAGAAGATTTAAACGAACTAAGCCTATTGATGAATCAGGCACATAAGACAATGGAACACCCTGAATGGTTTGCCACCGATGATGATGTTTATTTAAAAAAGCATCTTGAAAAACACGGATTTATTGTCACAACACGGACAAATAATAAAACACTTGCCGGTTTCTTTGTCATTAAATATCCTGCTGTATCAGAAAATTATCTTGGACAGATACTGAATTTTTCTGATACTCAGATGCAGCAGACAGTCTATATGGATTCTGCCGTTGTCTCTCCTGAGTTTCAGGGAAATCATCTGCAATCTCGTATGCTTCAAAATGCCGAAGCACAATTAAAACATCAGTTTCAGCATTGCCTGTGTCTGGCAACCGTACATCCAGATAACCGATTCAGTTTAAATAATATGCTGAAAAATGGATATGAAATTCAGTTAACTGCCACACTTTATGGCGGACTGCCACGTTACGTGCTGTTAAAAGAATTATAGTGAACTACTCGGCAACTAAGTTAGCAGAGCATCTAAAAAATCTGCGCAGAGCATTGAAACATGTTCTGTGCAGATTTCTTTTTTATTTTAAAATTTTTAATTCATATTCTCTGCTTCCCAGACCAATTTTTTCTGCCTGATCCAGTGTTGCTTTCCACTCAATATTCGGATTGGAATCTTTAAAGTGGTCGTGATGGCAATGCCAGTCTTCCTGTGAAAGATGTTCTCCAAGCTGACTGTTTTCAATTGGTTTTGCCTTTAAGCAGGCATCCGCACATGCCTGGTCCAATGCAACCGGGTCAAAACTTGCAAACATTCCGATATCCGGAAGAATCGGTGCATCATTTTCTCCATGGCAGTCACAGTTTGGACTGATATCCTGTACCAGTGAAATGTGGAAGCATGGACGTCCATGACAGACTGCCTGTGCATACTCTGCCATCTTGCGGTCTAACAATTCATTTGCACTGCTGTTTGGATTATAAACGGCATCAAAACTACATGCACCAATACAGCGTCCACAGCCCTTACATTTATCATAGTCAATCACTGCTTTTTTATTTTCATAAATAATCGCATCACTGCCACACTCTTTTGAACAGCGATGACATCCACGACATAATTCTTCATTAATTGCCGGTTTCCCACTGGCATGCTGCTGCATCTTTCCTGCACGGCTTCCGCATCCCATTCCAATGTTTTTGATTGCACCGCCAAATCCGGTTGCTTCATGTCCTTTAAAATGGCTTAAGCTGATGAAAATATCTGCATCCATAATTGCACGTCCAATCAGGGCAGTTTTACAATATTCTCCATTTACAACCGGAACTTCCATTTCATCTGTTCCTCTAAGACCATCACCAATGATAATCTGACATCCTGTTGTAACACTGTTAAATCCATTTAGATTTGCGCAGTCTAAATGTTCCAGTGCATTTTTTCTACTGCCTGGATATAACGTATTACAGTCTGTCAAAAATGGAAGTCCTCCCTGTTCTTTACAAAGGTCTGCCACTACTTTTGCGTAGTTTGGACGCAGAAATGCCATATTTCCAAGCTCTCCAAAATGCATTTTAATTGCAACAAATTTTCCTTCCATATCAATGTCTTTGATTCCTGCTGCAATACAAAGTTTTTTCAGTTTGTCCAACTGGCTTGTCCCTACCGGACAGCGAAAATCTGTAAAATAAACCGTTGATTTTGCCATAATTGCCTCCTTTGATTTTATGTACCATCAAAATCTTTTTTGGGAAAAATTATAAGAACTTATTTCTCAGAGTCCATTCTTTCCAGCAAAGATTTAGCATCCAGTCTTTGTATCGGAATTACTTCTTTTGGTGGATTTTCATGTTTTCCGAGCATTTTTTCCATCCATATCATATCATACCATCCGCCAAGTTTGTACCCACATTTTGTAAAATTCGAATAAATCTCCTACAATAATAGATTCAATAAACCAATGACAAATCCAATCAGTGCTCCCAGGTTGATTACCGTATGAAGTTCTTTTTTCATAATACTCATTAAAATATTTTCTACTTCCAGTACATCCATCTGGTTTACTTTTTCTTCTACCACTTCTGCAATATGGAACTGTTCGGCAAATCTGCCAGCTTCCTCACTGACAAATTTTTCATATACCGCTTCTACTACCATTCCAATTTTTTCTTCTCTTGAAACAAGCCCTCCCAGTACCTCACTGACTGGTCTTTCTTCTGCCACTGCAATTTCACCGACTACAATCGGATGGATTTTTTCCTGACCATTTTCTTTAATGTATTCGCCCACTTTATTTCCAATCGGCTCGGCAATCGAATGAATTAAATCATCATTTAAAAACATGGACACCATAGAACCCTCAAATTTCTTCTTCACTTCTTTTGCGCCCTCTTCTGCAATTACCTTTCCGACATCCATTTTATCGAGTCCATCTAAAATCCGCCCGGTAATAAAATCTTCTAATTTCTTTCTCGTCTCATTATACTGTTCCGATTCTACATAACGCAGTAAAAATGTCTCTATCGTTTCATCACTCTCTGCAGTTTTTCGTACTTCTTCCTTGACACGGCTTACTACTGCCTGCTTGACTCCATCTGATAACAGCATCTGTTCTAAATCTTTTTTTGTCAGCAGATGTTCCCCTACTGCACTTCCAAGTGCCCTTGCCAGACGCGCTTTTCCTCTTGGAATTACACCTGGAGTAAACGGAAGCGTCCAATTTCCGATTTTAACCGGATGCAAGGGACGAAACAGCATTTTTACCGCAAGGTAGTTTGTAAAATATCCGATGACAGCTCCAATTAACGGACCTGACAGTATTTTTAAAATATGCATCAATATTCTTCCTCTTTTTTCATCTTAATTTTGTTTTCCAAATAATTTATTTCTCAATTTTTCCCATATCTGTACTAAAAAATACTCGTAAGCTTTATCATAAATAAAAAGTGCAGCCTGTCCTCCCAGTATTAAAATAAGCCTGGCTTTATCTGACAATTTTCCGGCAAAAAACAGCTTCGGTGCAATAAAAAGTGCCGGAAGATAGAGCAGATTAAAAACCAAAACCTTTGACAGGTTAAAATAAAGCTTTCTTTGTTTCCAGTCCGGATGCATTCCAAGTATCCGAAATACCGCCTCAATTAAAACAATGTAACCTCCCATCAAAGCAAAAGTAATACAATGCAGTTTTTGAGGGGTAAAAAGCAAACTTAAAATCACACTTCCGATAAAAAATGCAACTCCCGTTTTTAGTCCGTATTCTTTTATGATAATTCCTACACAAAACGCTGCTCCGGCAAGTAAAAACAAGGTATTGGATTCCAAAATCCCTCCAAAACACACCAGCAAAACTGTCACTGCCATTAAAATACCCGAAACAGCCATTTTTTTTGCATTTATATGCATGAACAAAGGTCTCCTCCCATACATTCACACAGACTATCTGCACACCATAAATCGCAACAGAAGTTTCCAGTTCCACAAGCACTTCCACTGCCCGCTCCATAAGGATTTCCCATTCCCTGATAACGCTGCGTATTCCACTGAAGACGATTTACCAGATTATTATATTCTGCATTTCCAGGTTCCATACTGACCGCCTGTTTTGCCAAATTCAATGCATTCATATTGTTTCCAAGTCCCATATTGGCAATTGCACTTAAATAATACCAGTGAGCTCCTCGATTTTTCATGCCAGAGAGTACATTTAATGCCTGTTGATACTGGCGTCCATTTAAGTAATTACTTGCTACCTGATACTGACGTTGTTCTTCTTCAGAAGCTCCCTGATACTGATAACCGGAATTCTGCTGATAAGAACCACTCTGATATCCGCTTTGATATCCGCCGTCTCTTTCTTTCATAATCTGGTCATAAGCTTCCTGTACCTCTTTAAATTTTTCTTCTGCCAAATCTGCAAGCGGATTATCCACATAAGAATCCGGATGATACTTTCTGCTTAAATCGCGATATGCTTTTTTCACTTCATCATTGGAAGCATTTGGAGAAATTCCAAGCACTTCATAAGGATTATTTAACATTTTTTTCCTTCTCCTGTTTTTCTTTCTGAATTTTATTATAATTAGACCATACACCTGAATAGATGATATTTTTAATAATCTGGCTTTCCTCAACACATGGAAGATGTTCAAAGGCATTTCCGGTCTCTGCCATCATCATAACCAGCATTTCACGTACACTGTTTTCATACTCTTCTTTTGTTCGTGAATGATAAAACGGTTTTAATGGATTATAACTTCCGTTCTTTAAATCTTTTTCCAAGTCATCATAAGCATCCATAATATAAATAAACTTTCCAAGGAAGAAACCAAACTTTCTTAAATACGGTTCCCATCTGTCTTGTTTCAAAACAAACAATTCTTCCATCAGATGCCCAAAAGTTCCGGCTACAAGGTCAATATCTGTCTCTCCTTTTTGTTCATATACGGCAAGTTCTCGTAATCTCTTACAGATGACACGGCTCTGCCTTGGATATTCCTTACAGATTTTCTTTGCCTGCTTTTTATAGAAATGGATTCCCGCAATTCCTTTTAAACTTTTTTCATCCTTCCAGTCATCTTCAAAATGATAATAGGTCAATAAAAGATTCATATCTGCACCGTATCTTGAAATTTCATTTTGCAAAACCGGAATTTTTTTTATCGGGTGTACCGGACATCTCGACTCGCTTTTTTCTTCTTTCGGTTCATATAAGGAAGTCAACACCAAAACCAGAAAGGTAACGTCATAACTAAGTGTCACTCTTCCCTTTAATCCATAATTCTCTTGAAGACTTTTGCAAAGCCCGCAGTAATAAGCCTTATATCGATAAAAATCTTTTACTTTCATCTCCGGCTTATCCACTGTAATATATCCAAACATAGTTTTATCTGCCTTTCTTTTCTTTCGACATAATCTTTGTTATTATACTACAGATTTTGAAAAAAAGCCATTCTATTAGATATCTCTGATAGAATGACCTCCCTCTTATTCGCCCCGTAATGTTTTTTCAGTGAATTTTTCAAACAATTCCTTGTTCGCCTCATAATAGTCCATTTTATTCTGGTCTTTTTTCAGTTTGGTATCTTCTACCAAGCGCAGTGCTCCCATCAAATCACCTAACTCTTTTGGACTTCCTGCTTCTTCATAACCCGTACAATCCGAAAACTTTATATACTCTGATTCATCTGCCGGAAGTACGCCACTGTCTTTATAGCTTTCATAACATCCAGGACTTAAAAAGAAAATCATACTCGTTCCCTCCTGGATATCTACCGTAAGTTTTGTCTGTCCTGCTGCAACCAACTGAGGGTCTGCACTGTCTCCCTGTGGAATTGTATAATTCTGCACTTCAACGTGTATCTCACCATCTCCATTTAAATCTTCTGCCTCTCTTTCAAATACACTTTGAATCGAAGAGATTTCTTCATTCGTCATCATTTCCTCTGTTACAAATGCCACGGAATAGTCATAATCTACTTTTGTTACGATATCTTTGATAAAAGCACTTGCAACAAATAAAATAAATACAACGACCAGTACATGGATTTTGTAATAATACCAGAAATTATCTATCTTCTTTCTGGTTTCCTCTTTCATCTG
Organism: Blautia stercoris; assembly: GCF_054657695.1. NCBI lineage: Bacteria > Bacillati > Bacillota > Clostridia > Lachnospirales > Lachnospiraceae > Blautia > Blautia stercoris. The sequence goes on along the minus strand of NZ_BAAHYF010000003.1, from coordinate 19,418 downwards.
TGGTTTCTTCATACTTGTCCATCCTTTTTTTATGCTGATTACGATTTTAGCACTTCTGCCGACTTATGAAAAGTATTTTCCTTATATCTTTATTTTGTTTTTAGATTTTCTTCACATTTCCTTACTTTTCTCTTGTATCCAGACATCCAGAAGCGTTATAATTTATGAAGTTTTATAAAAAAGGAGTTATCTATGAAAGATTTAACAAAAGGCAACCCGACCCGTTTAATGCTTTCGTTTGCTCTTCCAGTCTGTCTTGGAAATATTTTTCAGCTTTTTTACAGTCTGGCAGACACTCGAATCGTAGGAAGCACCCTTGGAAACGAAGCCCTTGCGGCAATCGGCGCGACAACGGCAATCACTACTTTATTAATTGGCTTTTTACAGGGACTGACCAATGGATTTTCCATTATCGTCGCCCAATGCTTTGGTGCAAAACAGACTGACCAGCTAAAAAAAGCTTCTGCCGGCACTTTTTTATTAAGTTTTATCACAACCATCCTTTTAACGGCACTTGCTTTACTCTTCCTAAATCCTCTGCTGCATCTTTTGAATGTGCCACAGGATTTATTTGATTCTGCATCTGCTTATATCCGCATCCTGCTTATCGGAATGTTGATTACCATGCTTTATAATGCCCTCGCAGGAATTTTGCGTGCAGTTGGAGATACCGTTGCACCGCTGTTATTTTTAATCTGTGCTTCTTTATTAAACATTGTACTGGATTTAACCTTTATTCTGGTCTTTCATCTTGGAGTCCGTGGAGCGGCTTATGCCACCATTTTATCCCAGATGGTTTCGGTTGTGCTGTGTTTTACTTATATGTGGAAACGCTATCCGATTTTCCATCTGGAAAAAGCAGATTTTCATCTTGATTCAAAAATGGTGAAAAAACTGTACTCCTCCGGTTTTTCGATGGCACTTATGATGTCTCTGGTTTTCTTTGGAACTCTTGCCCTGCAGTGCACTATCAATACTTTTGGAACAGATATCATCGTTGCCCATACCGCTGCAAGAAAAGTAACGGAATTTAACTTTTTACCGATTTCTGTTATGGGAATTACTATGTCTACGTTTTGCAGTCAAAATTTTGGAGCAGGACAGTTTAACCGTGTAAAAACAGGAATCCGACAGTCACTGCTTTTATGCTGGCTATGGGTGCTTGTTATTATTTTTCTCGCTTATACCTGTGCACCATTTTTTATTTATCTGGTTACCGGAACAAAAGAAACTACCGTCACAGCCCCTGCGTCCTTATACTTAAAAGTAAATTCCCTGTTTTACTTTGTATCTTCCGGAATTTCCATCTTACGAAATGGACTTCAGGCAATCGGCGACCATATTACTCCGGTCTTTTCAAGTTTAATTGAACTGGTCGGAAAAATTTTGATTGCCTTTTTACTTGCACCAGTACTTGGATATATGGGAATTATTATTGCCGAACCGATTATCTGGTGTTTTATGGTAATTCCTTTGATTGTAAAGTTTGTCCGCACCAGTCAGGCGTATCGGGTATGAACCCCTTCTATCCCTCTGCGTATACTAATATCGAAAGCAATTCTTAGGAGTTTTCATTTTGGCAACAAAGATTGTAATTGACGCAGGCCACGGTGGCAGTGTTGACCCTGGAGCTGTTTATAAAGGAAGAGAAGAAAAAAATGACAACCTGAATCTTGCTATGGCTGTCGGTAAGATTTTATCTGAAAATGGAGTTGATGTTGTCTACACCCGAACCGATGATACTTATCAGACCCCTTTTGAAAAAGCACAGATTGCAAATGAAGATGGAGCTGACTTTTTTCTTTCTTTTCATCGAAATTCCAGTCCCCTGCCAAATCAGTATTCCGGAGCAGAATCTCTCGTCTATGATTTATCAGGAACAAAATCGGAACTTGCAAAAAATATTAATGGTGCACTTGGCGAGCTTGGATTTAAGGATTTAGGAGTCAGTGCCAGACCTGGGCTTGTTGTTTTAAGACGCACCCGTATGCCGGCAGTTTTAATTGAAACAGGTTTTATTAATAACGATTCAGACAATGCCCTGTTTGATGAAAAATTTGATGATATTGCCGAAGCAATTGCTTATGCTATTCTTGGCACACTTGACGAAACAAAGACCGAAGAACCGGAACATTCTTCCTCTGTTCTATATCGAGTTCAGACCGGACAATTCCGTCAAAAAGCAAATGCCGATAATCAGCTCTATGAATTACAGGATATGGGTTATCCCGCTTTTATCCTTGAAGAAGATGGATTTTATAAAGTACAGGTTGGGGCATTTCATCAATTAGAAAATGCAATTAAAATGGAACGCAGACTGCGCTTGGACGGGTATTCAACCTGGATTACAACACGATAATTTTATTTAACTTGAACGCAGCAAAGCGGATTACGAATGTCCGCTTTACTATTTCTCAACAAAAATGGATGCCGGAAAACCGACATCCATTTTTATATTTATTCAAATCGAAACTTCAGATACACCGATTACATAGATTCTGCACGTTCCTGGATATTTTTTTTAAAATTAATCACTTCATGTACATATTCTTTATCCATAAATTCAGAGTGAATCATAAAATCTGCGGTTGCCTTGCTGACCGCCATCGGAATATCATAAACCTGAGAAATTCTCATCAATGCTTTTACATCCGGGTCATGTGGCTGTGCAGTAAGCGGGTCTGAAAAGAATACAACAAAATTAATGACGCCCTCTACAATTTTTGCCCCAATCTGCTGGTCTCCGCCAAGCGGACCACTGTTATAGCCTTTAATCGTAAGCCCCGTTTTATCCGCAATCAATCTTGCAGTTGTTCCGGTTCCGTAAAGATTATGTTTTTTCAAAATATCATAGTTTTCTTTACACCATTCAATTAACTTTGGTTTTTCATTATCATGGGCAATTAACGCAATGTCTTTTTTCTCGCCGATTGTAAATTTGATGTATTCATTTTCCATGATAGTTTCCTCCTAATTTTTATCTCTGTCAATTATATCATGTTTCACTTGTTCTCTCAATAAGAAACTGCTACAATAAGTGAGAAGACAGAAGCCTTTAATTTGACAAGAAAGAAGGAAATTCATATGAAAGTACTGTTTTTAATTTTACTGTTTCTTGTTCTTTGTCCGGCACTTTATTTTTACTGTATTATGCCACGTTTTACCAGAAAAGAACAAACCAAGCGTTTTGCCCATCAGCTCTTTGCCCATCGTGGATTATTTAATCCAAAATTGGGAATCCCTGAAAATTCTATGCCGGCATTTTCACGTGCCATTGAAAAAGGATACGGGATTGAACTTGATGTACAGGTTACAAAAGATAACCGGATTGTTGTTTTTCATGATTATTCCCTTGGCCGGATGTGTGGAATTGATATTCCGCTTGAAACCAAAACTTATGCAGAATTACAGGAGCTCTGCCTTCAGAATACCAGGGAAACCATTCCTCTTTTAAGTGATGTCTTAAAACTGGTAAATGGTCAGGTTCCACTTTTAGTCGAAATCAAATTACATTCTTTCCATACATACCCTTGCGCTCTCGTGGATCAGCTATTACAAGAATATCATGGAAGCTACTGCATCGAATCCTTTAATTCACTTGCCTTATTGTGGTATCGTCGTCACAGACCAGAGGTTGTCCGCGGACAGCTTTCTTCCAATCTGACCAATCCTGTGGCAGAAGGTGGATTTTTATTAAGTTTTCTTGTAAAACATTTGTTAATTAATTGCATTGGCAGACCTGATTTTATCGCTTATTCCTATAAAGACTATAAAAACTTAAGCTTTACTTTAAATAAATGTCTTTATAAAACACCGGTTTTTGCATGGACTTTGCGCTCTCCGGAAACATTTGAAGCTTCTAAAAAACGCTTCGATTCCTTCATTTTCGACAGCTTCATTCCCAAAAATGAATGATGTGTAAATGTTTTCTAAATTTAACATGAACCCCATTGTTATTGGAATTTGACTATGCTATAATGTCAATACTTAATACTTGGAGAAGAGGTGAATTTCATGAAGCTATTAAAAAAATACCAGCATGTTTGGATTGTACCTGTATATGGCATTTTTTATTTATGGGCTTTTCAATATCTCGAACAGCGCAATGTAAAAGCTCATATCATTCATTTAAAATTAGATGACATGATTCCTTTCTGTGAGTATTTTATTATTCCTTATCTAATGTGGTTTCTTTATATTGCATTAACCGTTGGTTATTTTGCTTTCATCAATAAAAATAAGCAGGAATATTACCAGCTTATCTTTACATTAGGACTCGGAATGACATTGTTTTTAGTTGTTTCCTATTTTTATCCAAATGGTCAGGATTTAAGACCACACTTAACCGGAGATGGATTTTTTATCAGTTTGGTACGGCATCTGTACCGGATTGATACACCAACTAATATTTTACCAAGTATTCACGTGTTTAACTCAGTTGCCTGCTGTATCGCAATTTGCAGACATAACTCCTTTAAACATCCACGTACGGTAAAAATAGTTACATTTGTCTTATCCGTTTTAATTATACTGGCAACTGTGTTCTTAAAACAACATACGTTAATTGATGTATTTTCTGCATTTGCGCTGAATATCGTTGCTTACCAGATGTTCTATAAACCACATCCTGTCCGTCAGAAACAGCCGGAACAGATTTTTTTAAAATAATGACAAACAAAAATAAGCAAGAGAACTGTATCATTTACAACTCTCTTGCTTTTTCTTTTAATTAAAAATCTAATTTTAAATCTAATTAAATCCGTAAAATTTTTGTGCTACGTGATATACCGCAATAATAATATTTCTTCCACCTGCTCCCGGAAGATTGACTGCCCTTCCTAAGATTCCAAGTCTTAATTTACTATAAATATTTATATCTGCATTTTTAATATATTTCCATAAATCTTTCTTTTTGTTCAGGTTTTCTTCTGTGCCTGAACGAATCAGCATAACAGAAGAAACAGTCGTAATGATATCCAGATATCTCAACATATACTGTCTTAAATGTTTATTTGAAATTTTCTTTCCGGCAATGGTATCTACCATCAGACGATTCACTAACAACTGCTGGTCAATCCTGCGAATCATGACGTCCTCATGTACTGACTGGTCTTCACGTCCAATAAAATAACGATAGAAATTTTCATCCATATAATACATTGTTTTTACGGACATTAATGGCTGATACACAAACAGGTTATCTACATAAAATGTATGTTTTGGAAGTTCCAGTCCACACTCTCTTAATAATTCTGTACGATAAATAACAGAATGCATTAAGATATATTTTCCGACCGGCATATTCGACACTTCATCCCATGTAAAAATACGATTCTGAGGAAGATATTTACGATAACGCATGATTTTCTTTCGTTTTACGCCCTGTTTTTCATACACAAAATTGCTAATCATCATATCCAGAGTCTGCGGACCTGCAATCAATTCCTGCAGTTTTTTCAAAATTGCCTCAAAGGCTTCTTCGTTGACCCAGTCATCACTGTCTACTACTTTAAAATAAAATCCTGTTGCATTGCGGATTCCTGTATTAACGGCTTCTCCATGTCCTCCATTTTCCTGATGAATGACTCTTACAATGGTCGGATACTTTTCGGCATATTCATCTGCAATCTTTGCAGTATCGTCTTTTGAACCATCATTAACAATCAAAATCTCGACAAGTTCTCCTCCCTTTAATAATGAATCAACACAATTTCTCATATAATCCTGTGAATTATAACACGGAACTGCTATTGACAGTAATTTCATAATAAACTCCTTTCATCCTTCATCTGGCATTTGCTGTATTTTCATTCTAATTTTTTATCCATATATTTTTTATATACCGAGAATGCAGATGGCATCGGATAGTTTTCAGATGCTTCTTCTTTATCAATAAAAATAAAATCTTTGCTTTTTTTTAGCTCTGTATCTTCTACTAAAATAAAGTATCCCTGCATCTGCCATTCCACATGTGAAAAAATGTGCTTTGCATTTTCAATTTTCTTAATCTGAATGGGGACCAGATTCTGTTTTTCTACAAAAAAAAGCACTTCTTTTTCAGACAGAAATCCCTCCTGGTTCGGAAACTCATATAACCCTGCCAAAAGTCCCTCATCCGGACGTTTTCTAACTGCAAAATATTCTTGCTTCTGAATCAACAGTACTGTCTTTTTTTCAATTCTCCGTTTTACTTTTCCACTCTTCTTCGGATATTGTTCAATTGTACCATGTTTTTTTGATTTACAACAGTTTAAAATCGGACATTTTTCACATTTTGGCATCCCATTGGGCAGACAGACGGTTGCTCCAAGTTCCATTAGACTCTGATTGAATTCACCGACATCATTTTCCGGCATCTGTTCTTCTAAAATATACTCAGCTTCTTTTTTCGTTGACGTCTTTGCAATATCTTTTTCCCACTCTTCCTGCCTTGCCAGAACCCTTAGCACATTTCCATCTACGGCAGGCTTTCTGACTCCAAATGCAATCGACGCAATTGCTCCTGCCGTATAACTTCCAATTCCAGGCAACTCCAGAATTTTATCGTAATCAGAAGGCATTTCTCCGTCATACTTTTCTACAATGACTTTTGCTGCTTTCTGCATATTTTTGACCCGATTATAATATCCCAGTCCTTCCCACAACTTCAAAAGTATTTCTTCTTCACACTCTGCAAGTGCTTCTATTGTAGGAAGTTTTTCTAAGAATCGCGCATAGTATCTCTTTACTGCTTCTACTCTTGTCTGCTGAAGCATAATTTCCGATACCCAGATATGATAAGGAGTCGCATCTTCTCTCCAGGGTAGGCTCCGTTTCTCTTTTTTGTACCATTCAAGCAGTGGCTTTGCTCTGTTTTCAAACATTTCAGTTTCTCCTAAAAAACAGCCAGAAACTTATCTCCAACCGTTTTATATTTTTATTCTATCAGTCCTTCATAAATTTCTTTTACACTGTCAAAGATATAGTCTGGTTTTATCTCACCTTCCAAAATATCTTTCATTTCTGCCTCTCCTGATAAGACACAAATGGTATCTATCTTTGCATTAATTCCGGTTTTGATATCCGTATAAAGCCGGTCACCGACAATCACTGCATCCTCCTTATCGACACCCAGCTTTTTCAATACACAGTTTACCATAATCGGCTCTGGTTTTCCAATAAAAAACGGTTCTTTTCCCGTCGCATTTTTTAGCATAATGCTCATAGAACCACAATCTGGAATATACCCAAAACTAACCGGACAAACTAAATCCGGGTTCGTTGCCAGATATGCCACCTCTTTTCCTAACATAATGCAGGTATTTCTTATTTTTTCTGACGTATTCTCCGTGTCAAACCCAATTAAGACAATACTTGCTCTGTCATCTGCTTCTGTTACCACTTCAATTCCTGCACTCCGAAGTTCTTCCACTAAAGACTGTGTTCCCATACAATAGACAATCTGTCCCGGATAATTTTCTTTAATATAGGCTGCTGTCGCCTGACTCGATGTATAAAAATTTTCTTCGTCCGCAAAAATCCCCATGTCATTAACTTTTTTTACATAGTCTTTCACCGATTTTGAAGAATTATTTGTAATAAAAATATACTGTGCTCCTCTTTGTCTGATTTCCTCTAAAAATTCAAGTGTTCCATCAAAAATTTCATTTTCATTATAAATCGTTCCATCCATATCCAACAAATATAGTTTTTTTGATTTTAAACGTTCTGCTGTTTTGCCTGTTTTATCTTTCAATCTGCTCGTTTCTCCATTTTTTTCTATAAGATTTATCCTATTTTACCAGCTTACCAAAAAAGAAGCAAAACGAATGAAACTAAAATTTAAAGAGTTTCGTCCGTTCTGCCTCCTTCTATTTTTTACCAAATTTAAAATTTCACTTTAATAAAAACATAATATCGGGCATCCAGCTTCAATATTTTCATAAAGTTCTGATGCCATACTGCTCGGAAGGTTGACACATCCATGAGAACCGCTGTACATAAAAATACTTCCGCCAAAGGAATATCTCCAACTGGCATCATGGAATCCAATTCCTCCATTAAACGGCATCCAGTATTTTACAGGTGATTCATATTCATAAGTGCCATCTGACCTTCTCGTACCTCTTAATACCTGGTCTTTTTGCTTATACATCAAAGAATAAGTTCCAGATGGAGTTCTTCTATCGGAAATTGTGTAGGTTCCAGAAACAAAATCAGTATCCATGATAAGCGTTCCTTCTTTGTAATACCATAAATGCTGATTTCCAAGGTCAACTTCCACATAAGTATTTCCAATATCATCACCTGTCATACTATAAATAGCAGCTCTTGATGCATAAGCCGGCTCTCTTGTTACCACATCATGATTCACAATATTTTCATAAATCTGCTCTGCCTCTTCGCTCTGGTCAATTCGAAATCCATAGCTTCCGCCACTGACTGTCACAGGCTCTCCGGTCATCGTACTTGTAATTGTACGGTCACGTCCCATCGTGTTTCGTCTTGTCGCCAAGTCTAAAACATATTCTTTGATATGTGCCATGACTGCCTCTTTATTTTCTACATAATTTCCCTCTTCATCATAGCTTAACCAGTCCTTAATCTGCATACCGTCTAATACTTCCTGCTCATCACCAAATGTATATGTAATGGTTGCAGTTGCACAACTGTTCCAGATATCTTTTTGATGAATCAATGTTTCATCATCTTTTGTCACACTCGGTTTTGCATAAGCTCCTGTTTTTTCCACTGACAGCTTTGTCTGACTTGTACAAACAGCTTCTTCTAATGCCGTAAGCAGCGTTCCTTCGTCAATGGTTGTTCCCTGTGTCTCATCCTGAATCACAAACTGATTGTCCACAAACGCAATCTGTGCATCTGCCGGTGCCTCCATATTTGCCTCCTGCAGGCAATCCAGACCATCTAACTGCGCTTTAAGCGCAGTTTTGTCAAAATTTGCATCAATCTCAACATTATAATTTTTCTTTGAAAACAGACCACTTACCCATAACAGCGGATTTTGTTTTTTCATTACATCTTTTACATCTCCACTGCCTATATACTGATATCCGATATCACTGCCTGAAATCGTTCTGCTTTCATTATTTCTGAAATCCAATTCAATTTCGTAAGACTCAACCTGTTTTTTCAATGCCGCATCTGCTTTTTTCTCCGTCATATTGGCACAGTCCATTCCATTGATTTTACTGCCTGCAAACAAATGATTGGTATAATAAAGCGCTCCTGCTGCATATCCCACAACCAAAATAGCTACTGCTGCACCTGCAATCATCGAAGGTTTCAGTTTCTTTTTTGCGTTACCTGTCTCATCAGAAATTTCGGAATCTACTATCTGTTCTGCTGTTACCGGTATTGGTTCAACTGCTATAGAGGAAGCCACGGCTTCTTCTATAAATGACTCTTCTGAAGATGGTTCTTCTTTAACATATTCATCTTCCTTGAGAACGCTTTCTTCCTGTTCTTCTTTTTCTACAGGTACTTCTTCTTTTGGAATTTCTTCTTTTGAAACTTCCTCTTTTGAAATTTCCTCTTTTGAAATTTCCTCTTTTGAAATTTCCTCTTGTTTTACGTTTTCTTGGTTTACGTTTTCGTCTTCTTGTTTTGCGTTTTCTTCTTTTCCGGCTTCTTCCTTCGCTGAAACAGCTTCCCTTACCGCCTCTTCCTTGGAAATTTCCTCCCCTATTGTTTCCTGAATGATTTTTTCCATTGCAGAATCAATCTGTTTTTCTATTTCAGGATTTTCACCAGCATGTTGCTGTGCCTGCTTTTGTTTTTCCATTGCCCGCTTTTTTGCAGCTTCCACTTTTCTTCTTCGGGCTTCTGAACGAAACGGCTGCTGATTTTTATTCTTTTTTGTTGTATCTTTCATTATCTACTACTCCTGCAACTACTACTTTTCTTTTCCATCCAAATTCGACACTTGTACATTATAACACAAATTTTCCTTTATTGGTAAAATTAACGAAACCTAAATAAAAGTTAAGAAATTTGTAATAACTAGCGTATCAGAAATAGTAAAGCAACCCTTTTGATTTTTTGCCATCCTCGAATGTTTATCTGCAGTAAAGCGGACATTCGCAATCCGCTTCGCTACTTGCTCATGAACGCAGTCGCTTTGCGATCTGTCAGTGGGAGTTGAAAGCTCCCACTGACAGAAGCATCCCCCTCACCCGCCGCTTAGTGCTCTGCGCACTTGAAGCGGGGGAATGCTTATCTGCGTTCAAACACCCTTAGTATACCACAAAAGGATGCCATATTTACACTGACATCCTTTTCTTTTTCTTTACTTTTTTTCTTTACTTAAGCTTCTTTAAACATCATTCTGAAAATTTTTCTTACCAACGGACCTGCAAAGAAAATCTGCCAGCAGAGTGCCATTGGGAAGTTTAATGCAGTCGTTTCTGCCCATACCGCAATTATATCTTTCCCGGCATGTTTAAACAATAACGTAGCTGCAAGGCTCATGCTTGGACACATCAGGCATACTGTTACCGCTGAAATTGCAAGCACAATCATAATCTGCGCATCTTTTCCCGGTGTTACAAATCCAAATGCAATTTTTTTTGATAAAAATCCAAATAAGAAGAAGTCTAAAATAAACGCAATTGGTCCCATAATCACTAATTCATGAAAAGCAAGTAAAAAGACTTCATTTGTCATTCCACCTTTGTTAAGCGCAATGTTATAGATAATCATTGCATAAACCATAACGAACACCATCATAATTGTAAATACTACTTCCTGAAACTTTGTTTTTGGCATAATTTTAATTCCTTTCTCTCGTTCAATTCTCTACAAAAAATATATAAAAACAAAAAAACGTGCAGTTGCAAAGGATTTTGCGATCGTTTTGCAACTGCACGTCGTGGTTCTATTATACCAAAACTTTATGCACTATATAATACTTTAAGTTCTACAAACTTTATGTGAATTTTTCTAATTTCACATACAATTTGCATAATAATACTGTTTTTTTACTATGCAACACGAAATGCAACACGAAATAAAAAAAGTACTGTAAATACAGTACTTTTAAAGCAGGGGATGAGGGATTCGAACCCATAACAGCGATATTGTTTAAATTTAACTAATTATTTGAAAGCCGTAAAAGTACCGTAAATACAGTATTTTCATGATTTTCAATTCCGTTTTAACATGATTATTTATGTTAAAATATAACACTATGCAACACGAAATGCAACACGGAGATGATACAATTTTTAGTTGCCAGCATATTGACAGAATTTTTATGCTGGCAACTATTGTCAGACAATTCACTCAAAAATTTATTTGAAAACGTCTATTTAAATAGGTAGAAACTCGACTTTGTAGTCTAAGATTAGTCTAAGCAGAAGCTTAACTCAAATTGCAATCAAGTCATGCCACATGTCCTGTCCACAGATGCCGTCACCTTTTCCATTGCCAAGTTTTTTACCTTGCTTCATGCGCTCAATCTGATACTTGTTAACCGCTGTCATTAATTCTTTTTCAAATTTTCTGTCAAGCTTTCCGGAATAATATCCTCTCGCTTTCAGAATTTCCTGCAAGAGCAATACACTAGTGCTAGAATCTCCGACTTTGCAGGTTGCTGGACTAAACATATACTTTTCCTCCTTAGTTGTTGTATTTGCCGATGCGTTAGTTGATGCTTTTACAGTCTGCCCTGTGATACCTTTTACGATTGCATTTGCCATTTTCTCAGCACTGTAAAGTGCAGCATCTTTTTTATTGTCGCAAAAACAGCACTCAACAAGCAGTGCTGGCGCATTTGTGTGCCTCAACACATACAAACCGTTACGGATAGAGATTCCACCATTTCGCTTTGTGTAGCCGAGCTTTTCGATTTCATTCGCAATTTTCTGCGCCGTGCTTTTTGATGCAGAATTTTCACTGTAAATACACACTTCTGTTCCATTTGCTGAGCTGTTAAATGCATTGAAATGAATACTCACATCTAAATCTACGCTGTGAGCATTGCATTTTGCAACAATCGCTTCTAAATTGCCACGCACAGTTGTTGCAGTTTCGTCCGTGCAATCGTAGACTGTGTGTCCGAGCGCTCTAAGCTTTGTAATCACTAAATCTTTTACTTTTCTATCCTCTACCGTTTCGCTAAAGATTCCGCTTGCGCCTGGAACTTTAAAGTTGTGTCCTGCGTGTACATTAATTTTCATATTTTTATCCAACCTTTTCATCTTTATTCAATAAATTTCTTAACATTTCATATAACCCTGTCGATGCAAGCCCTGAAATCATACCTCCAAGGACTACATCTATATTAATTCCAGATTTCACATTAACTACAATTGCAATAATTGTTCCAAGTGTCAATGCGGCAAGCGGAATATATTTATTAGGAAATTTAACAAAAGCTGTTTTCAATACATAGCCAACCATCAGACAAATTCCTAAAATTGGTAAATTAATATATTCTAGCAAAAAGTTAATGTCCATTCTGAACCTCTCTTTCTAATTCTTCCAAGCTATCAATTCTGTGATGAGCAGAGCGTGTAGACTGTTCCACTACTACCATGCGCTCAATCAAATTGTTGTGTTTTTTTACCTTTTCTTCCAATTGCTCGATTCGATAAATTGTCAATTTATTTGCTGTCATAATCCCCGCAAGAGACCCTGCAAGCGTGCCAAGCAAGGAGCAGACAGCAACTACAATCTCTGGTTGCATTGTGCCACCTCCTATGCTAATACCCAGCAAAGATTAATATAATATTCTTTGTTAGCCTCTGATAATTGTGTGTCATTTACAAGAGCTACTACTCCATCTGTATTAATTCCGATGTTTCCGTAACGCAAATCATATCGAGGAGCAAGGAGACGCACATAGCGATTCGGGCGATAACCCGCCGGAATTGTTGCAAGTGTTGCACCTGCCGCTGTTGCACTTGTTTTTAATCTTCCTAGCGCAACCACAATATTACCATGCTTTCTAAGTGTGATATCTCCTGTGTTTCCGCTTGCTAATGTTGCTTTTGCTGTTGTTCCGTTAAAAATCGCTTCCGCTGTTGTTGCAGAATTATCTGAGTTTGTATGTGCCACCTGCGCTGAATCTGTTTTGTGATGATATTCATCCCATGTACTTCCATTGAAAATTTTAAAAATCGCTTTCTTAATTGCCATTCTTTTGCCTCCTACTATATATTAATCCAAACAGTTCCAGTTGCGACTCTGACTGGAGCAGATGTTTGTGTATAAATTTTTGTTCCATCTGCGCCTTTAGGACCAGCCGGTCCTGTTGCTCCTTTTGGTCCAGTATCTCCTTTCGGTCCAGTCACTCCAACTACTTTACCTAAATCAACTGTGCTTGCCATTTTTTACCTCCATTTTACGGATAAATTGCAATTAAATGCCCATTTGAATCAATCTGAAACGTCGGGCTATCACCTTTATCACCCTTTGCACCAGTTGCGCCTTTTTCTCCAGTCGCACCTTTTGCTCCTGTATCGCCCTTATCACCTTTATCTCCTTTAGCCCCTGTATCGCCTTTTGAAGCGATTTTGAGCCAATACGTAGCATTTGCTGGGGTAATGCTAGAAGAAGCTGTGTGGCTCTTGATGCAGGCATAAGTATTGCCATTGTATGTAACGATATCAATATAAGATGTATCATTCACATAAGCTGTCCCAGATGCCCATGTATTTTTCAGTCTCATACTGACACCAGCCGAACCTTTTGCGCCTGTATCTCCTTTTGCGCCTGTCGCTCCAGTATTTCCGGTTACACCTTTTGCCGCAATTTGAATCCAGTATGTAGTATTTGTCGGAACAATACTGGAAGAAGCAGTATGACCTTTTGCACAAGCGTAGGTACTGCCGTTGTAAGTTACAATATCAATATACGTTCCATCATTGACATAAGCGGTTCCAGATGCCCATGCGCCTTTTAAGCGCATGCTCACACCTTTTGCACCTTGTGCCCCCTGCGGTCCCTGCGCTCCAATCGGTCCCTGCGCACCAGTATCACCCTTTGCACCTGTCGCTCCGGTAGCTCCTGTTGCTCCTTTGATATTGCCGGTCTTCGACCATGCACCAGAGGCTCTTTTATACACATCAAAATTCGATGTATTTAAGAAGAAATCTCCGTCTTTTCCCTGCGATGTAGTTGGAGCAGCCGTTCCAGTTAACCATGTTGCGCCATCTGCGCCCTTAGCTCCGGTTGCACCTGTTGCCCCCTTTGCACCTGTCGCTCCGGTTGCACCGGTATCACCTTTATCACCCTTGTCACCTTTTGGTCCTTGTAAGTCAACTACCATCTGGAAACCGGAGATATGTACTTTATACCCTGCCGGAAGTCCCGCTTTTAACTTAATTCCCTTTCCGTCTGAGTTTTCAGTAAATGTCGTTCCATCCTGTCGTACACCATTAACATATACTTCCAGAGCATTTCTTTTTAACGGAAACTGATAATCTGTCCAAGAAAAAGAAGTCTGTCCCTCTGTAGAGGTAAAAATCTTCTCAAAACGAATATAACTTTCTGTACTTCCTGCCGGTCCCTGAACACCCTGTTCACCTTTATCACCTTTCGGTCCCTGTGGTCCAGTCGCACCAGTATCGCCTTTGTCACCTTTTACACCCTGAATACCCTGTGGTCCCTGAATGCCTTGGTCTCCTTTATCACCTTTCGGTCCCTGAATACCTTGTGCACCAGATAAGTCAACGATATAAGTATAGGCACTTGAACTTTTGCAATATAATTTACCGGTATCTACATCATTTACACTTCCGGTATCAATCATGACAAAACTTCCTACACTTACTCCATCTGTAGAATATCCAGCGTTCATGGCTGATACACTTTTGTAAATTTTAGCGATTTTAAACGGCTCTCCTGGGTCACCTTTTAGCCCCTGTTTTCCTTGAGGTCCCTGTGGACCCTGTGCTCCTTGCGGTCCTTGTGGACCAATTACTTTACCTAAATCAACTGTACTCATTATTTGCTCCTTTAATCTTCTAATCTTCATAAATTGCAATTAAATGTCCGTCTGCGTTTATCATTAGCTGAGGTGTTTTTCCATCTTCGCCTTTTTCACCTTGTTTACTTTCCGCAAAGCCCATCATAGAACCTGAGATTTTTTCTAAAATTGTTTTTTGTGTTGTTCCAAAAGTAGGCGAAATGGCATAGCCGTTTTCATCAAACATTTCTGTTATTTCAACAATTCTTTCGTTTATGTTTACAGCATATTCACGGTCAATTGTAACAACTATATCTCCTAAATCCCATTTTGTTTTATACTGTGCAGCATCTACCTCGGAAGAGTATGTGTCGCTACATGCACACTCTGCAAGCTTAGATTTACCTCTATCCGGAAGTGCTGTATCATCTTCAATATCTCGTGCATCTACAAAAAGTTCATAGCGATTCATGCCGGAATTTTCATTTCCGACGTAACGAATTCGACGATTGACACCTTCGCCCTGTCCTGCCACAATTGCAGTATTTTTATACTCTGTGATATCGGAAATAAATTCACGATTCGAAACATTGTCATAGTCGACATTAAAAATCATCGGCGGACGTTTCGTTTGATTTGCTGAGCGATCTACACCTTCTAAAACTTCAAACAAAAGTTCTTGTTCTTCTGGTATTAAAGAAATGCTCACACCTAAACCTGAAGCTTCGCATAGTGTCGTTATTGCCTCGTCTAAATTGTCATATCGGGTTTGGAAATAAACAACATCGCCTCTTCTTTTTGATTCTTTCACTCGCAAATACGGAATATTTCTGTTTGCAACTGCCGCATTTGTTGCGTTTAGTTTTACTAAGTTGCAAATTATTGTTTCTGCTCTATCATGAAAACGATAATGTGACATTGCCGGAGCACTCGGCGGGTATGTAATACGTTGTGTTAACAAATGTAACAATGTATAGCCGCTGATTGTTGCAGTTACATTGTTATCATCATCCGAGCATTCAATTCTTTTAATGATTCCGCTTTTTCGTCTGTCATTATCTAACATAATATAATTGCCTATTTTCATTTGCTCAGTAATTTTATAGACAAAAATCTGAAATGTTCCGTATTTCGTCCAGCGTGTAATAAATTCCAAACCCTCATAAGCATCTAGTTCACCGATAAATTTCAAGTTTTTATCAAAAAATCTTACGTTAATTCGTTTATCCATATACTTCCACTCACCGCCCCTGATGGTGTTGTGCTCTGTGTATAGATGTTTCGCCATCCTGTTCCTTGCTGTTGTTTAAACCACTCGTCAAACAGACGCTGATTTTCTTTCATTGCGGCATTATAAGCAGTTAAAGTTTTCGGTCGAATTGCACCGCATACAAGATTATTCGACCTCTCATCTCTATAAAGCGTAATTCCTCCGTTTTTAGCAACTCTATACTGTCCAAGCGACAATTCGTAAATAGTTTCTGTTCTTGTAAGCGCTGGTGTATTTGGTGCACTAGATGCACCTCCTGCTCTTACAAGCAGCTTTACAGATGATTGTGATACATTTAATTGTAATATCACTCTGTAAATTTTTGGATAATTTGCATCCGGAGAAAGTTGGAACTCTTTTGGCGAATCATTATAATGATAAAAACCCTTCAAAATAGCAAACCCTTTTCCTACTGTCACTTTTCCGGAAGAGATTGTAATCGGATACTGCATAGAACCATCTGAATTTACTGCAATTCCGGATTCGTAGATATTATCAAAATACCGGTTAAATTCTTCCTGACCATATTCCGTACCCCCATTAAAAAATCCATAATATTCCATTTTACACTCCTATATATCTGTTTTTATATCGTACTTCCACGGACTGAGGGTCTAAACCGTTTTCAGACGTATATTCAAGCATGTTATCACCTACTTGCAAGGAGAAAAATACAGACTGCAGATCAATGTAATCAAATGCATCTGTGCTTACTCCACTTCTTATAATTTCAACTTTCTTCTGTCCAAAAGCAGTATTGATATACAAAATATCATCTGAAGTCAGTTCCCTCTTAATTCGGATAAATTCTCCTGTAGACAAATTCGTAATCTTAGGATTAACTGCCGGTCCGTGAAAATAAATTTCAAGAGGTGCTTCTGTATGTCCGGAATTAAAGACGTTCTTTTTAGGTTCTCCTCTCTCTTTGAGTTTAAAAGGGAGCGTGAATTTCCACGCCCACCCTTTTACCCATGTAGAAATTGCCTCACCAGTCTGCACAATGTCCTGGAACATTGGATCCATACAGGAAAGTTCTATTTCAAATTCAAGAACATCATAAATATTCTGGCTTGTAAAATGAAAACTCTCTACTTCGTATTCAATTTCTCTTTCTACACCAAGATGATTCACTGTTAAGGTTCCGGAAGAGAACGGACTAAAAAAACGGATTAACTCCTGACGCTTATCAGATTTATCTTCATTTCCGAGATAATCCGCAGAAATAGCAATCGGTCTTGAAAGAACTTTTTTTCGTTTTAACCGTTCTCCAATAAAGTTCGAATTTACGCTTTTTTCCAGTTCATAATCTGTTGCTTCAATTCCGGAATATTCTGTTACACCAAAGTCCGGTTCATCCAACACAAGCGTCTCTTCTCCTTTTGAAAAACGAAACTCTATCCTGTTCAAGTTAATGCCAACCTCCTTGCTTCTTTTCTAAGTGCACGGCTCATCTCTACCGGAGACTGAACTGGCTGATAGAAATTAATTTCCTGTTTCACTTCTGTATTTTGAGAAGCTGCATATCCGTAAGCCTGTGGCGCTCTTTCAAGCATTTTGTTTGTCGTGATTCTGGAAACTGTTTCACTTACTGCTCCTCTCATCATTCCAAGCAGAGACTTTACATCCACCTGCATGGCATCGGTTACCATTTCCGCAGCCTGTGTTACAACAGAAGTATTATCTTCCATTCCTCCACTGATACCGTAATCAAACATCTTACCAATCCAGCCGCCCACTCGTGATGGAGAATGAATTTGTAAGTTTGCCTTTGCCGCATTAGCTGCAGCTGCTGCTACGGATGCCGCTGCACTGGCAACTCCATAACTACCAGCACGAATACCATTCGCAAAGCCATTTGAGAAATTTACTCCAATCGAATAACTGCCACCAGAATTACTTGATAAGCCCGAAACCGCTGTTCTTCCAAGCGATGCCGCTGCGGAATCCGCTGAACCTTTTCCACTATTAATTCCTGATACGAAATTAGATGCTAAATTGCTTCCTTGTGTCTTTGCAGAACTTGCTACATTAACACTACTTAAGCCTTTTGTCGCTGCTGTTCCAAGTCCTCTTGCTGCCGATGAAGCACTATTTGTTCCATTCCGGATTCCAGCCGCAAACTGATTTGTCGCTGTTTTTGCCTGCTGAGTAAAATTACTCGGAATGTTCGTTCCTTTTAAGGAATTTTTTGCAGAGTTTCCAAGTGCGGATGCTGATGATTTTGCATTTCCCTGCCCTGCAGATAATGTCCTTGCAAAATTTTGTGTTGCTGATGTCGCTGCGGTCTGATAGTTTCCAGCAACAGACATATTTCCAAGACCAGATTTCGCCGCATTTCCAAGAGCTGATGCTGCCGATGAAGCGCTACCTGCTCCACTGTTCAAGCTATTTACAAGTCCTGATACTGCGCTTTGTGATTGAGTTGAAAATGTTCCTGGCATATTTCCGGCAACAATCCCGGTATTTGCTGCATTTCCAAGGGCTGATGCTGACAACTGCATAGATTCCGCACTGCTTAACAAATATGTATTCGCTGCCGATGCGGCGGCAGATGCATTTGAGCCAAACACTGCCGGCATGTCTGCCGCCGTAAATCCAGTTGCGCCAGACTGAGCAACTGTTAATGCCGCCATATACAGTTCTTCCTGATGCGCAAGCACTTCCTCTACTGTCATTCCGCACGCTTTTGCCGCCGCAAACACTGCTCCGGAATAATCTGTTTCTGTAAATCCTCGTGTAATTGCACCTGCACTGTTTCCTGCCGCTGCCCGGATGAAATCTTCACCGGTTTCAAGTTGATTTGTTGTAGAGTCAATAGCATCTCTTGCTTTTTGTGCCGGAGTGGTCTGTGTGTCCACTTCATCAATTCCTTGAATCAGCTGTTCAATTGCCTCTGTTCCAACATCACCAAGTGCCCCACTATCTTTTAAATATGTAGCAAAGGTTTTTATAATTTCATCAGACGTCATAGATGCAGTACCTTTAAACTCTGGAATTTTTTCTTCCATTCCCTGCATCATTTCTGACAAACTCCAAGCAAGTGACTTTTTGCCAGCCGGTCCTAAATTATTCAGTTTTTCCACTGCCTGTGAAATTGCTTTCTGCAAACTTTCAGGAATCTTTCCACCAGAGGCTTTAATTTCCTCTGTAGCCATTTCAAACCCTTTTGCCATAACAGAAAAATCTGTTGAAGAGAGTGTTTTTTCTATCTCTTCATGGCTGTATTTCACACCTTTTGCA
>NZ_BAAHYF010000002.1:1332500-1344349 GCF_054657695.1 Blautia stercoris | reverse complement strand
GCTGACACAAAATGATAATCCATAGTTATGATTGATCTCTTCATAACTAAACTTCCAGATGCCTCTACTGTCGAATCTATATTTCTAAGCTTTGGCAAACAAAAAACCTTGAATTTAATCATTAAAGGCTGTAACGCATTAAAAACATCGTCAATACCTCGATATGTATACGAAAACTTATTTCCTTTCGCTGTTCGTTTTTTTCAATTGCCCCGATATTTTCCATAATTGAGACAATCGCTCCATAAATCTTTTCCATTTTTTACTTTTCACCCTTATCTGATTCTCAAAGACTCCGTCTGTTTTGTTTCTGCAATCCCTACAAACTTATTCGGATTTGCTTTGACATCTGCAAGCAGTCGAGTTCTATCTAACTTCGGATCCTGCGAAATCAAATACTCAGCAGGAATTTTCGACTCATCAATAATATTCAATGACTGTGGATTTTTCTGAATTGAATATGAACGAAAATCTGTTTTCAACTTTCTTACATCCATCATTTTCATTGCGTTTTCGAGGTTATTTTTTAAGTGATTGGTACGATTCTTAAGCACCTTTTTCATGTGTGTCAAACGCTCAATTTCCTTATCAATTTTCTCAATATCACCGCTCAAATTAGTGATAATCATTGCATAACTGTCTGCTTTTACTTCCAGTTCTCCCTGAATAGATGCCAGTGTATCTGCAAATACAGTTGCATCCACGTCGGTATCTTCTGCCATCTGACAAAGTGTCAGGTATTCCCCTGTGATTTCGTAAAGTTTTAACATTTTGTATCCTCCTTTTTGGTGATTAAAATTGTTCTTTCTAATGCCGCCTGCTCTCTCGCCTGCTCTTTTCTATGTCCGGCAGAAGCTGCGCTTACAGAGCATCCGGCACCGACTTTCATTTCAAGTAAGTATTCATCCATCATGTTTTCTTTCCTCCTAAATCAACATCTTGCTTCTTTCCTCTTCCGGAACGTTCAACGTATCCAAAATTGTCCACAGTTCGCTAAGTGTGCATGTTTCCGGTTCATTCAGACGTTTTAAGAATGTGTGATACTTCATACCTGCATTTTTCGCCAGGTCTTTTTTATAGCTTCCGTTTGCACAGATTGCACCACCTAAGCACCGTCTTACCTGAGCGGCACGTTGTTGCTCTTTACTTAAATATGTAACTGGCATCCTCTCAACCTTCTTTCCATTTCTCTTCAAACAGCTCTACAACTTTATCTACTGTCAACGGTTCTCTCGTTTCTACACCAAGCACTGCACTAAGTACGTCCAGTGCTATTTTCTCCTCTCCGCACTCTCTTGAATTGTCTAACAAACTGTTTAAGACTCTGACTTTCTCCGAATCTCTAATTAATTCTTCAAGTGCAGCAAACTCAATTTCTACCTTGCTCATGATGCCTTATCCTTTTCGATTTTAAATTTTGCCCAGTTCTCAATAAACTTCTCTGCCTGCTTCTTTGCTTTATTTTTCTTTCTTACCTGCAATAAACCAGCAAGGAAGAAAATTACTGCCGGTCCTGCAATCCAAGCCACAGCAAATACCATTGCCTGTGCGTCCTTGCACTCGATGACATTACGCAACCAGCCGCCGAAGCAGATGCCTGTCCAAAGTCCCAGACCTACTTCTAAAATATCTCTTTTTTTCTTATTACTCATTTTTTTCATTGCATTTCTCCCTTATGCCTGTTAAGATATAAGTGATTTATTTAGGCTTGTGTCCCACAGGAAACCCCTATTTCCTACGGGACCTTTTTCTTTGCCTAAGCAAATCGTAACTGTGAGTTACATTCTTTGATTGCAATTTGAGTATTGGTACACGGTTGCCAATGCTGTACATACTCAATCGCATCATCAAAGCGTTTCTTTGGCACGTTGTTTCTTGAATTTACATGGAAGTATCTCTGTATATCTCTATTACACTCCGAAAATACTTTCTTACTGATTTCTCTATACGCTTCACTGCCTTTTCCACCAAGTGCGCCAACTACAATATAGTTTACCGTTTCTTTAAGTGCCTGCTGTTGAGCGTAATCAATCGTCATGCTTTGCTCAAGTTCAGCAATTCGTTCTTCATGGTTATCAATCATTCCAAGCTGGATACGCATCATTTCAACTTGGCTCATCGGTTTTTGATAAGAACCTGTTTTTCTAATTACTGGAAGCACTTCACTGGTTACCCAATGTTTAAAATCTTTAGCCGTCTCCAATCGGCTGCTAAATACTAATGCATACAATCCAGATTCATTGATTATTGTCATTTTCTGGTATCCGCCAAGGGTGTAGATAGTATCTACTCCCTTATCTTCCTCAAAAACATGTGTCAAAATCGCATCTCTGGAATTTTTAAATCCAAGTGCCTCTGCTACATCTTTCCCTACAAACCACACTTCTCCATTAATATTGATTGTTCTCATCTGTCCAAACTTTTCACTGTTAAAAATCTTTAAATCGCTCAACCTTATCACTCCATTTTTTTAATTTTTTTCAGAAGTCGTTCAACATCCCATTTCAGTCCTCTTAAAAATTTAATATTCTCGACCACATTTGGATACTCCAGTTCGCCTTTCGAATCTTTTCTTAGAGCTAACTGTTCCCAGAAATATAATTGCTTTTTATAATGTTCTTCTGCCCTAATTAAATGTGTTTTAATGTCAGCCAACTCATATTTAGTCAGTGCGACTCTTCGCTCTTTAAATGGTTCTAATGTCATATTTCTAATAATTTGAATACCATATTCGTTGGCACATGTATGTTCAATTCTGCATCCTCTATATTTCTCCCAGTCAGTGCAAAAGAAAGCAACATCTGCTGTAGCAAGTAATTCAAGTGACTTTGCAAGATGCCAAAGTGGCTTAGCATCGTGAGGTGCTTTCTGAAAAAAAGAATCAATAACTTCTACCTCCTCATTCAGCATTTCTTTTGCTACTTTTACCGCCTTTTCTCTTTCGGCAAGAATTTCCTCATCTGTTTTGTCTCGCATCGGTTGCGAAATAAATAATTTTTTCATCCTTGTTACTCCTCCTATCTGTTCTTTTTTATTTAAAAGGGGCATCCTTTTTTAGTTTTTGGTCTCGAAGCATCTTATTAACTAATAATGCAATTGCTGTATATGCGTAAATTTCGGAACAAATTCTGCCAGGAAAACTCATGATAAACTCATTATCTTGATACACAGCGCAATGATGTTTACGTACCTCAATTCTTATATTCTCTACAAAGATAACATTTGCATCGGCATTAAATTTGACATCAGCTCCTACAAGAGTTTTATCCAATATTGTAAAAAGTTCACTTGCAAATACCTCTCTTTTTACTTTCCATCCTCGTTCATCATTTTTGTGCTCTGTTGTTTCAAAATGCACTTCACAATCCGCATATCCATCTTTAATGTTTTTTACTGTCAAAACTATTTTTAACTCGTTGTTGATGAAATCTGACAGAGCATTGTAAGTTTTATCTTTTTTCTGGTCCTGCACAGCCTCGTTCTCCTCGTTCTCTTTTATCCATTTTCATTACTTCAATTCTTTGACATTTAAGAGAAGTCTTTCAGCGTCCTGCTCTGTTCCTCTTAAAAACTTAACGTTTTTAATTGCAACCGGATACTTCGAATTTCCTTCAAAATCTTTTTGTTTTGATAATTCTTCCCAAACCCCAATAATTTTTTTGAAATACTCTTTCGTAAACATCAAATAAATTTCGATACTGCTCCACTCTTTTTTTGCGAGTGCGATGCTTCGAGTCCCGTTATCTTTTGCACTTTCAATGTCAAGAACACCAAAAGCATCTTCCTTTGAAGAATTCAGTTGCTCATACACTGCTAACACAATAGCTGTGCAAATAGAAGCCTCATTATGATAAAGCCCATAGTTAAAGGCTTCCATCATTTCACCATTTTTATATACTCCGCAGTAATCCTCGTCATCCACACTAACCGCTACATTTTTTACACAAATAGCTTTGATAACTCCTCCGCTGGATGTCTTATAATTCACATCACATTTAATATCAAAAGGAACATTATCCGCTAATGCCACAAATAACTTTTTTTCAAACTTAATAGGATTTACTTTCATTTTCTCTCATTCTCCTTTCGGGTGTTGTAAAGTTTCATGGTTTAGTTTTTACTTTATGTGAATTTAATTCACTATTTAAGTTAAAAAAATTTTGTCTCTTTCCCCTTTCGATAAATTAAGGGTCTTAGAAAGTGCTACAATTTCAGATGCTCTAAAATCGCCTTCTTTCATTCTGTTGTACAAAGTTTCTCTCAAAATGCCTGATTTAGTAGCAATCGCTGAAACTGTCATACCTGATTCAGTCATTTTATTTCTCAACAAATCTACATTTGCCATTCTTTTTTCACCTCCCATCTGTGAACTAAATTCACTATATCACTTATGTGAATTTCTGTCAACATCTTTTTATATTTTTGTTGAATTATTTTACACAACATGTTATTATAGTGTTAAGAAAAATTAACAACGCAGAAAGGAGCTTTCAATTATGCTTGACCTGTATAAGAACATAAAGGCAAGACGCTTGGAATTAAAAATGTCTCAAGATTCCCTAGCCGAACTGACTGGATATAAAGATAGGTCATCTATCGCAAAAATAGAAAAAGGTGAAGTTGATTTAGCTGAATCTAAAATAAGAGAATTCGCTAAAGCATTAAAAGTTTCTCCACAAGAACTAATGGGTTGGGAAGAAAGAACTGAGTCTTCCACTACCGCAGCACACAAAGATGGAGAAAATTTTACTCCTGAGGAGCTAAATAAGATAGAGGAATATAAAAAACTACTTGTCGCAGCACGCCCAAAGGAGTGAGGCTTCTTGACTTACGAAGAATTAAAAACAAAACATAAAGACTTGAATATTGTTGAAATGGATTTGTCAGAAGTAAAAGGGTTAAAAGGACTTTACTTTGATGGAAATATTGCACTTGAAAGAAAAATGTCACAAACAGAAAAATCCTGCGTCCTCGCAGAAGAACTCGGACACTACTACACAACTTCCGGAAACATCTTAGACCAGACAGACGTATCGAAC
This sequence comes from Blautia stercoris, assembly GCF_054657695.1. Lineage (NCBI taxonomy): Bacteria > Bacillati > Bacillota > Clostridia > Lachnospirales > Lachnospiraceae > Blautia > Blautia stercoris. Next base: position 1,339,310 of record NZ_BAAHYF010000002.1, on the reverse strand, counting down.
AGGAAACAAGAATACCGTGCACGGCTCTATGGATTCAATCTCAAAATTGGACTCATGGGACTTATCAGAGCATTTGAGCATGGCTGCCGGTCCGCATCAGACATAGCGGAATATCTGGATGTGACGGAAGAATATTTGAAAGAAGCAGTTGACTGCTACCGGAGCAAGTACGGTGTGTATACGACTGTGGATAATTATGTGGTATATTTCACTCCTACTCTGGGAGTGTTGAAGATAGATTGAGTTGAAAGGAGGAAAAGACGTATTCGTAAAAGATTCTTTTACAAATACATATACAAATGATGATTTATTATTTTCAATAAACTATTCATAGAAAGGATTTTATTCATTATGGGCAGAATTTTATCTCAAAGTGAATTAACAATTCATAAAAAACAGGCTCTTGCTAGACTTGACTCATATTTAGACTCATTAATTAATGACCCAAATCACAAAAATCAATCTAAATCTGATAAGTTAAGTTACTGGCTCGAAGATTGGACTACCTATCTTGAATTTGAACCCAAATTTATACCTTCCAAATTACGAAGATATAAACGTGGCGAAATTATTAAAGCTCATTTAGGCTACAATGTTGGAAGTGAAGAAGGTGGACTTCATTATTGCGTAGTACTTGATAAAAACAATCCTATTTCTTCTCCTGTAATAACGGTGCTTCCTCTTACTTCGGTTAAATCTACTACTAATATCAAAAATCTTAAAGATGGAAAAGTTTATCTTGGAAATGAACTATTTACTAGTTTAAGTTCAAAAATTTCTACTACCCGAAAAAAAATAGATATACGTATAACTGATTTATCTTCACGAATTGATAATGTCAGTCCAGATGATATTACCGAACTTATATCTATCAAAAAAGAACTAAATGTCGCAAATAAAGAGAAAAAATTACTTTTTCGAATGATGAATGAAGTAGCCAAAATGCGTTCTGGAAGCATTGCTTTAACAAACCAGATTACTACTATCAGTAAAATTCGTATATACGACCCTAAAACTAATTTTGATATTCTAAGCAATGTAAAATTATCTAATGATAAACTTGATTTATTAGACCGTGAAATCATTAAAAATTTTACTGGAATAAAATAAATATAAATATGTATATTTTTCTTGACAATTTCATATAATGAGGTTATACTAGTTTAGTAAAAAAACATAGCCGTTGACCGGCAGTATAGAAGACAAAGCACTCAGACAACTGACGTGCAGTATTAAAGACCTCGCAGTAATGCGGGGTCTTTTACGTTATACGAAAGTTTTTTAATTTATCCTTAAAGGGGCTATAGGGCATTTATTCAGTTCTAAGTTATTATGCAGAGACCTCGTATTGATACAGGGTCTTTTTGCTTAATAAATAAATCATACAAAAGATAAAATAAGGGAATTGATCTACATTATAAAAAACAAGTAAAGGAGAATTGCCAATGAAAAGAAAAATTGTAACAATGCTTCTACTGGCTACATTATCAGTCAGTGTCGTAGGATGCGGAACCAGTTCCTCTTCCGGAAGCACAAAAGAAAACACTAAAACTTCCCAAAGTGAAGAAAAAGAGGAAGAGGCAAAAGAACCAACTGACCTAACCGGTGTGTGGGCATCTGAAAATAAAGATGGTTCTTATCAAGAAGCAACAATAACTGATGATTCTATCGAAATTAACTGGATTTCCGATGATGGGGCAACAAAATCCGTTTATTGGTCTGGAACGTATACTGCACCAACTGAATTTGTTGAAGAATATTCATGGACTTCTGATAGGAATAAAGAAAAAACAGATTCCGCATTGCTTGCATCGACTGATGATACCAAAGAATTTACATACAAAAATGGGAAAATTAGTTATGAAGTTTCAGCAATGGGTACAACTTCTACTGTTGAATTGACTCAAACTTCTAAAGATGCTTCAGAAACAGCAACTGAATCAGAAACCGGAACAAGTGATACAACTACTTCTGATTCTTCATCCTCTGACACTGCAAATAATACTTCCAAAGAACAAGCTTCTTTTGAAGTTACTTATAAGAATGTTTCATTTTACCGGGATAGCATCTCTGATTTAATTGGACAGTCTATTGTTGAAATTGAAAATACCGGAAGTAGTAATTTGTATTTAGATTTCAGTTCCTATGAATTAACTGCAGAAGATGGAACAATCATTCATACAACCAGTGGAAGTTTTACACCTGCTCCTCAAGTAATTGAACCGGGTGAAAAAGGTTATTATTACGAAGAACAACTTATGGATGACCAAACTCCAACCGAAGGAATTACAATCACGCCTCACATTAATGCTTCCACTGCGAAAGTAGACAATGTTCGCTTAGAAGTAAGTAATACAGAGGTTTACGATAAGGATATGGGTAGTGTTGACTTACACGGAAAAGTAAAAAACACAACCGGAGCAGCTCAGACAGATATTTGTGTAACTGCGGTCTTATTCAATGAAAATGCTGAACCGATTGGTCAGCTTTCGACTGTTCTTGCAAACACTTTACAGCCTGATGAAGAAATTGGATTTGAATTAGAACCGGTATTCCTTCCGGAAGATATCACAAGCGCATCCATTGCAGATTATAAAGTATTTGCTTATACAAATCAGTATCAATACTAATTTTATTAACAAAAGAAAAACCGGTTCCTGCTCCAACAGAAACCGGCAAATACAAGTAAATATCCGGAGACGCATATAATCTCCTAACCTAACAAAATTATTGTATCATCTCCGGAGCAGTCACGCAAGCAGAACATCTGTTCCAAGCTGGCTGTTATTTTTATACCCAAAAAGGAGTGATAACATGGCAACAGCACGAAAACTTGCATCCGGCTCTTGGCGATGCCAGATCTATAGTCATACTGAGGAAATTATTCAGCCAGACGGCTCTGTTAAACAGAAACGATTTTACAAATCATTTACCTGTGACGTACCTGGTCCAAAAGGCAAGCGAATGGCAGAGCGGATGGCTGCCGAATGGGCTTCTGAAAAGGAACATAAGAAAAATATCTTAAACTGCACGATTGGTGAAGCGATTGAGATGTATATTAATTCAAAAGATGGTATCTTAAGCCCCTCTACAATAGCCGGATACAAAAGGATGCAAAAAAATGGATTTAAACATATCATGAATACTTATCTTACAAGTGTTGATAAGGAATACCTGCAAGAGGCAGTAAACCGTGAAGCCAAGCGAAAGAGCCTCAAAAGACCAACAGAAACTATTTCACCAAAGACCGTAAAAAATGAATATGGCTTAATCAGTGCAGCTTTAAATGCTTTCTGCCAAGGAATTGATACCAATGTAAAACTTCCTACTGTTCCGGTATTAATTAAAGATTTACAGACTCCTGATGCAATCTTTGCTGTATTCGAGGGCACAGACATCGAACTGCCAGTGTTACTTGCTATGTGGCTTAGTTTCTCGATGTCAGAAATTCGTGGTCTTACAAAATCAAAATCTATCTCTAAGGACGGAAATTATATATCAGTCACGGAAACAGTTGTAAAAGTGGATAATGACGATATCAGAAAGAAAGAAGCAAAAAATAATACCAGAATCCGCAGACACAGGATTCCGGAATATATAAAAAGCTTAATTGAAAAAGTACCTGGCGATGTGCTTGTACCATATTCCTATAACACCCTCTATAAGCGTTTCCAGTACTTATTAGAAGAGTCCGATATGCCACACATGACATTTCACGACCTCAGACACATAAATGCCTCTGTCATGGCACAGCTTCGTGTACCGGATAAATATGCCCAGGAACGTGGTGGTTGGAAAACAGACCAGATAATGAAAAAAGTATACACTCATACCTTTTCAGATGAACGAATTGCAGTGGATAATGTTATGGATAATTTCTTTGAAAACATTGTTCAGAATCTTTCGAATTGTATGAATTGTTTAGACAAGCCCTCTCATGAATAAATCTCTTCATGAGAGGAAAAACACCCATTTTTAGCTATTTTAAAAACTATGCAACACGAAATGCAACACGAAATAAAAAAAGTACTGTAAATACAGTACTTTTAAAGCAGGGGATGAGGGATTCGAACCCCCATCGACGGTTTTGGAGACCGGTGCTCTACCATTGAACTAATCCCCTATATTCTTTTTTTAATACATTTCCTTAACACGTTTATCATTATACAATAAATAATCTGTTATTGCAAGCTGTTTTTTTTATTTTTTGAAATGTACCTTCAAAACTACATATACAAAACCGAAACCATGCAGACACTTGCCGCTCCACTGATTTCTCAGCTTCTGGTCAAGCCCTCGACCGATTAGTAGCAGTCAGCTCCATACATTGCTGCACTTCCACCTCTGCCCTATCTACCTCGTCGTCTTCAAGGGGTCTTACTTCCTAAGAATGGGATATCTCATCTTGAGGGGGGCTTCACGCTTAGATGCCTTCAGCGTTTATCCCTTCCAGGCTTGGCTACTCTGCCATGCAGTTGGCACTACAACAGATACACCAGCGGCCTGTCCATCCCGGTCCTCTCGTACTAAGGACAGCTCCTCTCAAATATCCTACGCCCACGCCGGATAGGGACCGAACTGTCTCACGACGTTCTGAACCCAGCTCGCGTACCGCTTTAATGGGCGAACAGCCCAACCCTTGGGACCTACTACAGCCCCAGGATGCGATGAGCCGACATCGAGGTGCCAAACCACTCCGTCGATGTGAACTCTTGGGAGTGATAAGCCTGTTATCCCCAGGGTAGCTTTTATCCGTTGAGCGATGGCATTCCCACTTAATACCACCGGATCACTAAGCCCTACTTTCGTACCTGCTCCACCCGTCGGTGTCGCAGTCAAGCTCCCTTCTGCCTTTGCACTCTTCGAATGGTTTCCGTCCATTCTGAGGGAACCTTTGGGCGCCTCCGATACCCTTTCGGAGGCGACCGCCCCAGTCAAACTCCCCGCCTGGCATTGTCCCACCGCCGGGTCACGGCGGCTGGTTAGAAACCCAATACTGCAAGGGTGGTATCCCAACATCGACTCCGTAGCAACTGGCGTTACTACCTCTTAGTCTCCCACCTATCCTGTACATGCAATACCGAATCCCAGTACCAAACTGGAGTAAAGCTCCATGGGGTCTTTCCGTCCTGGCGCAGGTAACCAGCATCTTCACTGGTACTTCAATTTCACCGGATGCATTGCCGAGACAGCGCTCAAATCATTACGCCTTTCGTGCGGGTCGGAACTTACCCGACAAGGAATTTCGCTACCTTAGGACCGTTATAGTTACGGCCGCCGTTTACTGGGGCTTAAATTCAATGCTTCGTTTCCTGACATCTCCTCTTAACCTTCCAGCACCGGGCAGGCGTCAGCCCATATACCTCACCTTTCGGTTTCGCATAGACCTGTGTTTTTGCTAAACAGTTGCTTGAGCCTATTCTCTGCGGCCCGCTTTTACACGGGCACCCCTTCTCCCGAAGTTACGGGGTCATTTTGCCGAGTTCCTTGGCAATGCTTCTTCCGTCGGCCTTAGGATTCTCTCCTCATCCACCTGTGTCGGTTTACGGTACGGGTACGTTACAAACAATAGCGGCTTTTCTTGACGCATGGCTCACACACTTCCCTACTCTAATTCGGTCCGCATCACGCCTTTGGATTGCCACACGGTTTTTCCTATGTGACTCCTCCTTCGCTTGCCCCGGGATTCCATTCCCGGGTTGTGCTCTCCACACGTGTCCCCACAGTTCTGTTCTAACGCAGTACAGGAATCTCAACCTGTTGTCCATCGGCTACGTCTTTCGACCTCGCCTTAGGTCCCGACTTACCCATGGCAGATCAGCTTTACCCTGGAAACCTTAGATATTCGGCCATAAGGATTCTCACCTTATTCTCGCTACTCATTCCGGCATTCTCTCTTCAATACAGTCCACAGCTCCTTTCGGTACTGCTTCTTCCCGTATTCAATGCTCCTCTACCAATGTATCAAATACATTCCTCAGCTTCGGTGTCGTGTTTTAGCCCCGGACATTTTCGGCGCAGGACCTCTCGACCAGTGAGCTATTACGCACTCTTTGAATGTATGGCTGCTTCTGAGCCAACATCCTGGTTGTCTTCGAAATCCCACATCCTTTTCCACTTAACACGTACTTTGGGACCTTAGCTGGAGGTCTGGGCTCTTTCCCTTTTGACTATCCAACTTATCTCGTATAGTCTGACTCCCGATAATCAATTCCATGGCATTCGGAGTTTGATATTCTTCGGTAGGCTTTGACGCCCCCTAGGAAATTCAGTGCTCTACCTCCATGTATCTCTATCGAGGCTAGCCCTAAAGCTATTTCGAGGAGAACCAGCTATCTCCGGGTTCGATTGGAATTTCTCCCCTATCCACACCTCATCCCCACCCTTTTCAACGGATGTGGGTTCGGTCCTCCACTGCCTCTTACGGCAGCTTCAACCTGGACATGGATAGATCACCCGGTTTCGGGTCTGCACATACTGACTCTGGCCCTATTCAGACTTGGTTTCCCTACGGCTCCACGCCTTTGGCGCTTAACCTTGCCAGCATGCACAACTCGCCGGACCGTTCTACAAAAAGTACGCGGTTCCGCATATAAAGCGGTTCCACAGCTTGTAAACACAGGGTTTCAGGTTCTCTTTCACTCCCCTCCCGGGGTCCTTTTCACCTTTCCTTCACAGTACTATGCTCTATCGGTCACTAAGGAGTATTTAGCCTTACGGGGTGGTCCCCGCTCCTTCCCACAAGGTTTCTCGTGTCTCGTGGTACTCTGGATCCTGCCTTGTCCTCTTTCCTTTCCCATACGGGGCTTT
>NZ_BAAHYF010000002.1:1147500-1327500 GCF_054657695.1 Blautia stercoris | reverse complement strand
TTTCTAGTTTTTCTAGTCATGTTTTACCATAAATTTTATTTTTTCCTTAGAAACGCCGATTATCACCTTATCGCCCTGTTTAATTCTTCCCTCCAAAATTTCTTCTGCCATCGCATCTTCAATTTTATTCTGGATTGCCCTTCTAAGCGGACGAGCACCATATTTCGGGTCAAAGCCCTCTTTTGCAATCAGCTCTTTGACCGAATCACGAACTTTCAATTCAATTCCCATCTGGTCTTTACAACGCAGGGTTAAATCTTTTAACAGAATTCCTACGATTTTCTTCACTTCTTCTTTATTTAACGTATGGAATACAATAATTTCATCAATACGATTTAAAAATTCCGGCTTAAACATCCGTTTTACTTCTTCCATTACGCCCTCTTTCATACGGCTGTAATCTTTCTTCTCATCTTCCACCGCACCAAATCCAAGACGTTTTGGTTCAATAATTGCCTTTGCTCCGGCATTAGAAGTCATAATAATAATCGTTTCTTTAAAATCAATCTTTCTGCCCTGTGCATCTGTAATATGTCCATCATCCAATACCTGCAGTAAAATATTAAAGACATCCGGATGCGCTTTTTCAATTTCATCAAATAAAATCACACTATATGGATTTCTTCTGACTTTCTCACTTAACTGACCACCCTCATCATATCCAACGTATCCCGGCGGTGAACCAATCATTTTAGAGACACTGTGTTTCTCCATATATTCCGACATATCTACACGAATCATCGCATCTTCGCTTCCAAACACAGCTTCTGCCAATGCTTTTGAAAGTTCCGTCTTTCCAACACCTGTCGGACCAAGCAAAAGGAAAGAACCTATCGGACGCTTCGGATCTTTTAATCCTACGCGACCTCTTTTTACTGCTTTTGCAACTGCTGACACTGCTTCTTCCTGTCCGACTACACGCTTATGCAGAATCTGTTCCAGTTTTGCCAGACGTTTCGATTCTCCCTCTGCCAGTTTTTTGACCGGAATTTTTGTCCACTGTGCAACCACTTCTGCAACGGAATCTTCTGTTACGACAAGATGTTTTCTGCTGCATTGTTTTTCATATTTCTGTTTTGCCTTTTCCAGCTCTTCTTTTAAAGTATCCTGCTCTCTTTGCAGTTCTTTTGCCAGTTCAATGTCTCCACATTTTAAAGCTTCTTCTTTTCCTGAAATCAGTTTATGAATCGTTTCCTCTTTTTCCACAATGCCTTCCGGTACTTTGTAACCGGCAAGCTGTACTTTTGATGACGCTTCATCAATCAAATCCAGTGCTTTATCCGGTAAAAAACGGTCATTGATATAGCGGACACTCATATCTACTGCTGCTTCCAATGCCTTTTCTTCTATTTTTACACCGTGATGTTCTTCATAATATGGACACAAGCCTTTTAAAATCGCAACTGCTTCTTCACGACTTGGTTCTTCCACCGTAATTGGTTGAAATCTTCGCTCTAATGCTGCATCTTTTTCAATGTACTTACGATATTCATCCAAAGTTGTCGCACCAATCAGCTGGATTTCCCCTCTTGAAAGAGACGGCTTTAAAATATTTGAGGCATCAAGTGCTCCTTCTGCTCCGCCTGCTCCGATAATGGTATGAAGTTCATCAATAAATAAAAGGATTTCCTTATCATTCATGACTTCCTGTACCACTTTTTTAATTCGTTCTTCAAATTCTCCACGATATTTACTTCCTGCAACCATGCTGGAAAGGTCTAATACAACCACCCTTTTATCCAGCATCTTTTCCGGTACCATTCCCCAGACAATTCGCTGTGCAAGTCCTTCTGCAATCGCAGTCTTACCAACTCCCGGTTCTCCAACCAGACACGGATTATTTTTAGTTCTACGGCTTAAAACCTGAATAATTCTCGAAATCTCTTTTTCTCTTCCGATAACAGGATCTAATTTTCCTTCTTCTGCCATCTGAGTCAAATCGCGACTATACTGGTCAAGGGTTGGAGTTACACTGCCTGTCTGTCCCTTCATAAAACTGCCATTTTGAATTTCTTCTTTAGAAATCATATCTTCTTTTCCCATAGCTTTTACTACATTAAGATATAATTTTTGTATATTGATGCCAAGTGTATGCAGAAGTCTTGTTCCCACACAGTCATACTCTTCTAACATTGCCAAAAGCAGATGCTCCGTTCCAACCGTACGTGATTTAAATTTACCGGCTGCCTCTCGACTTCTAAAAAGCACACTCTCAACACGTGGCGTATATCCTTGCGGATTTTCTAAAATCACTTCCTCTGTCGGTGTAATCAATTTATCAATTAATTCCATTAATTTTTCAGAAACAACCCCCTCTTCACAAAGGATTTCCGACGCTGTTGTTCCGGTCGCCAACAAAAGCCCTGCAAGCAAATGTTCCGTCCCTATATAATTATGCTTCTTGCTTTCGGCAGTTTCTTTCGCTTTTTTCAGCGCCAACAATGCCTGTTTTGAATAATTTTCTTTCACGAAAAGCCTCCTTATTATTTCATGTCCTGTTTTTACTGTCCTATTCGTCAACCAGATATTCGCAATCCACTTTACTACCTGCTTTATTCATACTCTTCATAAATTTCATCAATCAAAGCATGCACTTCTTCTTTTGAAATATTTCTACAGCTTCCCTTCGCAAGCAATATAGCAAGTGTCTCTTTCATCTCCTGTAACGCTCTCGCTTTATTTACATCAACAGCAATCACTGCACCGCGTCTGCGGTCTATATTGACAAATCCCTCCTGCCGTAAAACAGTATAGGCTTTATTTACGGTATGCATATTAATTCCTATCGTATCTGCCAATTGCCTTACAGAAGGAAGATTTTCTCCCTCCTGAAGCTGTGAGGTTGCAATTCCCATAATAATTTGATTACAAAGCTGGACATAGATTGCCTCATCGCTGTTAAAATCAATTTCTATTACCATTTTTCCACCTGCTTCCTCTTTGGAATTGTTATATATAGAATAATGTGAACTGCCCATCACCTAAAAGTAATGGACTTCAAAGGAGCCGATGCTCCTATTTAAGAAGTTTGATATTTAAGTTTCCACCTGAAAATTCAGGCAATTCTCATTCTTATGGGCGTGTCCACTTCGCCTCTGTTGTATAGGGTAGTCCTATCCACTACACTACTTTTACACATAATGTTTAGCGCATTGCTTACATTATTATATCATATCTTTTACTGAAAAGATAATATTTTAGTTAAAAATTAAATGCAGTACCCTTTATCCTACAATCTATTGAGAGATACAAAAAGCAGATTATGAAATCAAAAATTCATAATCTGCCCTGTTCTTTTTTCTGAATTTATTTCATTCCAAACTGTCAAGTGGATATTCGCAATCCGCTTCGCTACTTGCTCATAACCAAATAGCTGCTACGCAGCTTATCAGAAGGGGCTTGCCCCTTCCTGATACAAGCAAGTCCCCACCCCTGCTTATTGCTTTTCGCAATTGAAGCAGGGGACTTACTTGATTTGGTTAAAATCATTCTTTAAGCCAGCATCATTCTGTCATTTGCAAACTCTCCACCGCTTACTTCTTCAAATTTCTTAAGCAGGTCTGCTACCTGAAGCTGTTTTTTCTCCTCACCGGAAACGTCATAAATCACTCTTCCTTCATGCATCATAATCAGACGATTTCCGTGTAAAATTGCATCTTTCATATTATGTGTTACCATCATAGCTGTCAGATTGTGGTCACTGATGATTTTATCAGAAAGCGCTAATACCTTTGCCGCTGTTTTCGGGTCAAGCGCCGCTGTATGTTCATCTAAAAGCAGAAGTTTTGGTTTCTTAAGGGATGCCATCAATAAGGTAATCGCCTGTCTCTGTCCACCGGAAAGTAATCCTACTTTACTACTCAAACGGTCTTCGAGTCCAAGATCCAAAGTTTTCAATGATTCTTTAAATGATTCTCTCTCTTTTTTCGTAATTCCCCATCCAAGTCCACGTCTCTGACCACGTCTTGCCGCAATTGCCATATTTTCTTCAATCGACATGGTTGCTGCTGTTCCTGTCATCGGATCCTGGAACACTCTTCCTAAAAATGCTGCCCTTTTATGTTCCGATAACTTTGTGATATCTACCCCGTCAATCACAATTTTTCCGGCATCAATACTCCAGACTCCTGCGATTGCATTTAAGGTTGTCGATTTTCCAGCTCCATTTCCACCGATAATCGTCACAAAATCCCCTGGATTTAAATTTAAATTTACCCCATTTAATGCCACTTTTTCATTGATTGTTCCGGCATTAAATGTCTTATGCACGTCTTGAATTTCTAACATGTATCCCATTATGCAGTCCTCCGTTTCTTGAAATATTTCTCTTTCATATAAGGAACTGCCAGGAAGCAGGCAACTACAACCGCAGAAAACAGTTTCATATAATCAGACGGCATCTTAAGCCACAATACAAACGCAATTACAATATAATAAATAATCGCTCCGAAAAAGATTGCTGCAAGCGTTAATGCAAATGCGATTTTCTTTCCTGCACATAATTTTCCAAAAATAACCTCGCTGATAATAACTGCTGCAAGTCCGATTACGATTGCGCCTCGTCCCATATTGACATCCGCTGCACCTTGATACTGTGCATAAATCCCGCCACAAAGTCCAACTAATCCATTTGAAATCATTAATGCCAGAACTTTGTTAAAGGAAGTATTAATTCCCTGCGCACTTGCCATCTGTGGATTACATCCGGTTGCACGAATCGAAGCTCCCAGTTCTGTACCAAAAAACCAGTAAATAATTGCAATTAATGCAACCGCACCAAAAATCAGTTTTAAGAAGAAAAAGGCACTTCCCTCTCCGGTTACATAACGAAGAGAGGCAACTAATTTATACTGAAGCACATTAATTGCCTGATTGGATTTTCCCATAATTCCAAGATTTATCGAATACAATCCAATCTGTGTTAAAATACTGGCAAGAATCCCAGGGATTCCAAATGCCGTATGTAAAATTCCGGTTACAAATCCTGCTGCCATTCCTGCAAGAAATGCAAAAACAAGTGCAAGTGCCGGATTCATGCCGCCACGGATTAACATAACCGCAACTGCCCCGCCGGTCGCCAGTGAACCATCCACTGTCAAATCAGCAAAATCCAAAATACGAAACGTAATATATACTCCAAGTGCCATAATTCCCCAGATAATCCCCTGTGCCACATTTCCAGGAAGTGCACGCACAAGTGTCATTGGGTCCAAGGCTGCAAAATAAACTACCATTTTTTTATCCTTATTCCTTTATTTTTCTTGTTTCAACCCACAGTCGGTAATTTCACAGAGTCTGACATGTCAGCAAAACTCTGACTGTGTTTTACCTCATTTCAGTGGGGGGATACCGATTTCTCTCCGCCCACCACTGCCATTAACCTTCCTGTTTGCAATTCCTCTCACCACCTATAGAGGTGGGAGAATCCTTGCTATATTTGTTAAACGATATACTCTCGAAGTCTTTACTCATACAGTGTGCAAAAAATAACCAGACAAATAGCGCAGACTAAAAATTTATCCTGCGTTATTTGCCTGAAAATCACCCTTATACTACACTACTACACAGAAAAATTCCAAGAGTAATTCATTCTGTTCTTTTATTCCTGCTCAATTGCTTCATATTCATCCGGAACTTCGATGCCAAGTTCTTCACAAATTGTCGGATTATACATCTTTGTTACATTTGGTGCAGTCTCGATTTCCATGGTACTTATATCTTTTCCGTTTTCAAGAATATCATAAGCCATTTCACCAGCTTTGTATCCAATATCATAATAGCTGATAGAAAGGGTTGCAATACCACATCCGGCACAGATACCCTGCTCTCCTGCAACTACCGGAACTTTAGCCGGCAGACAGATATTATTAATAATTTCTGTATTTGATGCCATTGTATTATCCGTCGGAATGTAAAGTGCATCACACTCGGAAATTGCAGAAGTTGTAACAGACTGAATCTCATTGGAATCTGCTGCTGTATACTCTTTATACTCAATTCCATCTTCTTTTAACGCATCTTCAAATAATTTTGCCTGATAAGCAGAGTTTGGCTCTGCAGAGCAATATAAAATTCCAACTGTTTTTACATCCGGAACTAATTCAACCAACATATCCTCCTGCTGGTCAATCGGTGCCAGGTCACTGGTACCTGAAATATTCATTCCGGTTGAACCATTCCAGTCAGAAATATCAAGTGCAGTTGCATAATCTGTAATAGAAGTTCCTAAAATCGGAATGGAATCCGTTGCTGCTGCTGCACACTGAAGTGCGGTTGTCGCATTTGCAAGAATCAAATCCACATTATCCGCAACAAAGCTATTGGTGATGGTTGCACAGTTTGCCTGCTCACCCTGTCCATTCTGAAGGTCGAATGTAACATTATCCTTTCCGAATTTTTCTTCACACGCATCTTCAAATCCCTGTGTTGCCTGATCAAGTGCTTCGTGCTCTAACTGCTGGCAAATACCGATTTTGTATACTTTTCCGGAATCAGAAGAAGCACTGTCTGAAGAACTATCGGAAGAACCTGAAGAAGAACTTCCTCCACATCCTGCAAGTGATGCAGCTACAGATGCTGCCATTAAAACTGCCATAATTTTTCTTAATTTCATAATCTTTTCCTCCTTTTTCCTCAATGGACTCTTCGCTTTAAACCGTTACCCTTTAAAGCGATAAATCATATAGAAATTATAATTAAGATTATAGCCACTTTTGTACCTTTCGTCAACCAAAAAAACAGCCTGAATTCATTAAATTCAGACTGTTTCTTCCCATTTTATTTTTTCGACTTACTTTTTATGCTTCATCAATGGCTTTTCCAATGTCATTTCTCATGTATTTATTCTCAAAAGAAATCCATTTTGTTGCCTCATAAGCATTTGCACGGGCTTCTTTTAAATCCGCACCTTTTGCAGTTACACCTAAGACACGACCGCCATTGGTTACAATTTTTCCGTCCTTAAATGCAGTTCCTGCATGAAATACATAATATCCGTCTTTTTCTTTAAATGTCTCCAACCCTTCAATCGGGAATCCTTTTTCATAGGAAACCGGATATCCATCAGAAGCTAAAACCACGCACACTGCTGCATTCTCTTCAAACTGTAAATCTACTTTATCAAGTGTTCCATCAATGCAGGCTTCAAATACTTCCACGATATCATTTTTTAATCTTGGAATCACTACCTGCGCTTCCGGGTCGCCAAATCTTGCATTATATTCTAAGACTCTTGGTCCTTTCTCTGTCAGCATCAGACCAAAGAAAATAATTCCTTTAAATTCCCGTCCCTCTGCTGCCATTGCATCTACCGTTGCCTGATAAACATATTTCTCACAGAACTCATCCACTTCTTTTGTGTAGAATGGGCTTGGAGAGAAAGTGCCCATACCTCCGGTATTTAATCCCTGATCACCATCTTTTGCACGTTTATGGTCCTGTGCGGATGTCATTGTTTTGATTGTTTTTCCATCTACGAAAGAAAGCACAGAAACTTCACGTCCCGTCATAAATTCTTCGATTACCAGAGTATTTCCGGCAGAACCGAATTTCTTATCGAGCATAATGGTTTTTACCCCTTCTTCTGCCTCTTCCAAAGTGTTACAGATTAAAACGCCCTTTCCAAGCGCCAATCCGTCTGCTTTCAACACAATCGGGAAATCTGCTTTTTCTCTTAAGTAAGCAAGTGCCTCATCTGCACTTTCAAAATTTTCATAAGCAGCGGTCGGAATATTGTATTTTTTCATTAAATCTTTTGAAAAAGCCTTTGAACCTTCCAAAATTGCTGCATTTTTTCTCGGTCCAAATACACGCAGACCTTCTTTTTCAAAGGCATCTACTACTCCACCAACCAGTGGGTCATCCATACCTACTACGGTTAAATCAATTTCTTTTTCTTTCGCAAAAGCTACAAGTTTATCAAATTCCATTGCGCCGATTGCTACACATTCTGCATACTCTGCAATTCCCGCATTTCCCGGTGCGCAGTAAATTTTTTCTACTTTCGGACTCTGTGCCACTTTCCACGCAATTGCATGCTCTCTTCCGCCGCTTCCAATAATTAATACTTTCATGTATGTTCCCCTTTCACCGCTCTTGTTATTCTTTTATTTTTACAAGACCGTTTACTACTTCCACTTTACCATTTGCAATTAAATCAATTGCCCTTGGCATAATCTTCCATTCTGCCTCTTCCATGACTCTTCTTTGAAGAACTTCAGGAGTATCTTCCTGTTTCACTTCCACTGCCTTTTGCAAAATAATCGGGCCGGTATCTGTTCCCTCATCTACAAAGTGAACCGTTGCCCCTGTCACTTTCACGCCTCTTTTTAAGACACCTTCATGTACTTTCAAGCCGTAATATCCGGTTCCGCAAAAAGATGGAATCAGAGCCGGATGAATATTAATAATTTTATTTGGATAAGCCTTTACCATAATTTCAGGAATCACAACTAGACAACCTGCAAGCACCACCAAATCTACCTGATAAGACTGGATTGCCTCAAGCAGAGCCTGATTAAATGCTTCCCTCGATTCATAACTTTTTGGTGAAACGCATTTTGACTCAATGTGATGTGCTTTCGCTCTCTCTAACGCATAAGCATTCGGATTATTACTGATTACAACCGCAATTTCCGCATTTGTAATTGTTCCACTTTCAATGGAATCGATAATTGCCTGAAGATTCGTTCCGCCTCCTGACACAAGTACCGCTAATTTCACGTGCCTCTTCCTCCTGTTATTGATGTACCTTTGGAGTTTTTCCTCCACTAATTTCGCAATTGTTCTTTGCCAATCACATCCAAATTTTATCCATTTTTACAGCAAAAGGGCTGCGGCATCCAACATGCCACACCCCCGCTCATTTTATTTATACTAATTTTACGCCTTTTTCACCGGCTTCGATTTTTCCGATTACATAAGGAGTTTCTCCTGCTGCTTTGACTGCTTCTACGGTCTTGTCCACATCTGCAGGGTCTACTGCCATAATCATACCGATACCCATATTATAAGTATTGTACATCATGGTTTCTTCTATCTGACCTTTTTCAGCCATTAATTTAAAAATTGGAGGAATTGGATAACTGTCTTTTTCAATCACTGCACATACATCATCATTTAACATTCTCGGTACGTTTTCATAGAAACCACCGCCTGTGATATGACTACATGCTTTTACACGCACTCCTGCTTCTTTCACGCTTCTGAGCGCTTTTACATAGATTTTTGTCGGTGCAATTAATGCTTCTCCAAGTGTTTTTCCAAGTTCATCATAATAAGTATCCAATGATTCTTTTGTCATATCAAATACTTTACGAACTAAAGAAAATCCATTGCTGTGAACACCTGAAGATGCCATACCCACTAAAACATCCCCTGCTTTTAAGTCTTTTCCTGTAATTAAATCTTTTTCATCTACCACGCCAACTGCAAAACCTGCAAGGTCATACTCATCCTCCGGATAGAAACCTGGCATTTCTGCTGTCTCTCCACCGATTAATGCAGCACTTGACATTTCACATCCTGTTGCAACACCTTTTACGATTTCCGCAATTTTTTCCGGATAGTTCTTTCCACAGGCAATATAGTCAAGGAAAAATAAAGGTTCTCCACCTGCACAGGCAATGTCATTGACACACATTGCAACACAGTCGATTCCTACTGTGTCGTGTTTATCCATAATAAATGCCAGTTTCAGTTTTGTTCCTACTCCATCTGTACCAGATACCAGAGTAGGTTTTTCCATGTCTTTAAATTTTTCCATAGAAAATGCACCTGAAAAGCCACCGATATTTGTCAGTACTTCCGAACGCATTGTCTTTTTGATATGTTCTTTCATTAATTCCACTGATTTGTAACCTGCCTCGATATCTACACCGGCATTCTTGTAATCCATTTTGTTATCCTCCAATTATTTGTTGTAATTTTTATATCCTACTTCCTGAAGCTTTGCATCTTTTGCAACGACCTGGTCTTTTAAGTCCTCTTTGTAGTCTTTCAGCTTCTTGAGAAGCTCAGGGTCTGAAGTTGCCAGAATCTTGGCTGCAAGGATTCCCGCATTTGCGCCTCCATTAATTGCTACTGTTGCTACCGGTATTCCTGACGGCATCTGCACAATTGAATATAAAGAATCTCTTCCTCCTAAAGATGTCGTATGCATTGGGATACCAATAACCGGCATTGGAAAGATTGCCGCACACATACCCGGAAGATGTGCTGCCATACCAGCTCCTGCAATAATCACTTTGAATCCTTTTTCCTCTGCACTTTTCGCATATTCAAAGAACACATCCGGTTCTCTGTGTGCAGAAATAATTGTCATTTCATAGTCAATCCCGAATTTTTCTAACATGTCTGCTGCTTTGCTCATAACAGGCATATCTGAGTCGCTTCCCATAACAATTCCAACTTTTGCCATGATTCAATCTCCTTCTTAAATTAATATACAAAATGTCTGGTCTTACACGGACAATTTTACATAGACTTCCAAAACTTGTCAACAGGTTTCAACAGGTTTCGTCAAGAACACGGTTCAATTCTTCCGTTCCGACAAGAGAAAATCTTCCATTTTCAATAATGGAAGCAATTTCTCTTCCCTCTTTTTCTACACGAATAAACTCAATTTCTTCATAAGGAATGGTAATATCCGTATGACATCCAAAATAAGCCTTTCCCGCATCCTCTTTACGAAGCAGGGAAATTTCATTGTCCCTTGCAATAATCTCTTTTCCATCCGGATTATACACAGCCGTATCCTCCGACCAGCTGTAACAGGTATCTCCCAATGCAAAATGCGGACCCGTTTTCTCTGCAATCAAAATCGGAAGTTTGGCTTCGATTCCATATTTTCTTCCCATCCTATAAGCCGTTGTGTTCGTTCCGATTGCAAATTCTCCGATCGGAAGAAACTCATGATGATATAAAATATTACTTTCGATATAAGATTTATTTTCATCTGCGGTTCCAAAATTTTCACAGGAATATTGAGTTGTTTTTCCATCTTCCAAACAGATTTTTAAATTTTTATAATACAAACCGGAAAGATAAACTCCGCTTACATGAAGCACACCATTTGTTCCCTCTAACTTCGGACTGGTAAATACTTCACCCACCGGAATGTTGACATCGGCAACACAATTTTCAAAGTTCGTTTCTTTCTCTGAATTTTTTAAGGTATGAAGCCTAATTCTTAAATCTGTCTCATTTGCTCCCTTTCCCTTAATATGCACCGAATCTCCCTTATCCAGAACATCAATCATTGTCTGCTGAATGTTTTGATATAAATGATAATCCAGATTATTTAAGCGCACGGTCTCTTTAAAAATTTCACGAAAATCTGCTCCGATTTCACAAACCGGATAGGCGATAATCGTAAAACTGCGTTCTTCCCCGATAATATAACGATTTACAATCTGTCCTGCTTCATTGCTGTAAGTCACCTTTAACTTCTGCTGATGCGGATTTAAACTCCACGCTCCTGCTTTCGTTTCCGGTTCAAATGGTTCTTCACCAAATGTTTCAATCACTGCCGGACCTGCATGCGTATTGGCAAGTTCCTTTACCTGTTCATAAGCGACCTGCATCACCCGCAATTTTCTGCAGACAAATTCCTGATTAAAGAATAGCGCATTGTCTTCTTTATGGTCGTAATCATACTGGCGGTTTGGAACTGCCCCATAATAGCCAATTCTATTCTGACCATTTCGATTAACTGCATGGACTGCACTTCGATAGATAGTCGGACGAAGTCCCATCTTGGCAAACTGTCCAACTGCAGATTTTACCATTCTCTCAAATCCAAGCTGATAACGGATATTGACTGTTTTTTTCTTCGATAAATCTTTTTTACCCACTACAAATCCGATTCGATAGCCCTCACTAAAGGTTCTCGCCATTTTATCAATTTCTTCCTGTGAAAACTCACTTAAAAAGCTTGCCATCTCTTCTTCATTTCGAGTGACATATTCTCCAAACCGATATAAATACCGTACATCGCTTAAATCACTGTTTTCAATAATCTCCACAGCAAAATCCAAATCAGGATCTACTGCTTCACGGATTCTTCTTGAAACCATTTCCTCACTGTAATCACTGACATACCAATATAACGATTCCCTGACTTCTTCTGCCGATACAGACGGCTCTTCTAACAGATTATAAATCTGTACAAACAGTTCTAAAATCACAGTCATATCAAACAGACGATTTTCATAGACAAATACAATAAGCCCTCTTATCTCAGCCTCTAGAAAACAAATCAGCGGTCCAAATTCTTTTCCTAACAGCTTCTCGGCATAAGCAGGATTTGCATAGGAAGTCTCATAGTGTTCCGGCAGAATATCCTGGTACAACCGCTCATTATTTTCCCTTAATTCTTCTAAGGAAGCTGTTTTTAGCCAGCCATCCTGAATTTTTTCATGTAGTCTGATTAAGTATTCAAGAAAATTGGCTGTTTTCTTAAAATATCCTAAAAACTGTTCCGGCAGTTTCTCCTCGTCTTTTATCTCAAAAATTCGGTCCGTAACCAACGAAAAACGTTCTTCTAAATATTCTTCTCTACTCATCTTTTAAATTCCCGTTTTTTACATTTTTTTCAATAATCTGAGTCACCACTTCCATCAGCGTATCCGAACCCATCTTTGTTCTTTTCTGTCTTTCTTCTACCTGAGAACGTTTAATCTGACGCTCTCTCCAGGATTTTCCTCCTGTTTTATCATTTAACAGAATCGGCTGTAAATTGTCCATACAGCGGGCAAACTTTGCTTCCGGCGTCTCGCAGGTCTCAAATTCTTCCCATAAATCTCTCATACTCTTTGCCTGGTCTTTCGGTAAAAGATTAAAAATCCGGTCTGCCGCCTTTACCTCACGTTCCCTCTGGCTTAATTTTCCTTTTTCATCATAAGCATAAGTATCCCCGGCATCAATTTCCACAATGTCATGAATCAACACCATAAGCATTGTCTTTTGTACATCTATTTTCTCTTTTGCATACTCAGACAAAAGTGCTGTCATAAGCGCCAGATGCCAGGAATGTTCTGCATCATTTTCTTTTCGGATTCCATCAGAAAGGTACGTCTGACGCCCGATAAATTTACTTTTATCTGCTTCTAAAATAAATTCAAGCTGTTTTTTCAACCGTTCTTCCATAATTTCTACCTCATCCAATTCCAATCAAAAACATCGTAATCCAAAGTACTGTTAACAGCCCGTTTGCCACTGCGCCTACTTTGCTGTACAATACATTCCTGTTTTCCTCTGAAAAACTCTTTAAGCCAAGAATAAATCCATATACAGAAAATCCGATTGCAATGAATCCTGCTGCTCCGAGATATAATCCGCCTTTTCCACCCATCATCATCGAGCAGATAGCAGAACCTACAAACAAAAGAAACGACGCAAATGCCAAAATAGAGGATAACTTTCCGCCTTTGGTATGTTTCTTTCTGGTAAACGCATATTTATATCTCTTTCTCGCCATATTTCTTCCTCCTGGTCTGGTCATCTATCAAATGGCAGACAGCAAACAGGATATACCCGACTGCCGCTCCCAGTGTATTCAAAATCAAATCATCTACATCAAAACATCCAACTTTCGTTATCAGCTGAACTACTTCCACAAACAAGCTCAAGGCAAATCCTAATAACGTAATCAAGAAAAAGCCTCTCGCCCGACGGACAATTAAAGGAAGTATAAATCCAAAGGGAACGAATCCTACCACATTTCCTAACAGATTCGTAACGACTGCAAATACTCCAAGTTGTTCTCTGTAAATCCAAAATCGTTTTATTTCCCGAAACGGAACCACATTATAATGGTATTCACGCTCTGCGAACCCTGCTCTTCCATATGATTCCGAAAAAAACAGGAAATAAATCAGTGCAGCAATATAAAGCAGAAACGCAACTGTTCCCGCTTTCTTTATTTTATTTTTTATTTCCCTGTTCAATTTATACGCTCCTGTACTGAAATAAAGAGGGCATTTTCTTAAATATGCCCTCTCTTTCTGACACAAGGCATACTCCTGATAAGCCTGTCATGCCTTAAATTGTCAGTTCATATTTCTTTTTTATTAATCTTGCTCCATTAATAATCAGCATAGTGCCACTTACAATTCCGGTCACTAATACCACAATTCCAATTGCCAGTGTACCACCGCCTATGCCTGCCATTGTTTTATATACTTTTTCATTCATAAAATCCTGCGTCCTCTTGATTCATTTCATACAACTGACTTTTTCATTTTCTAATCTATTTTACGCCATATTCCTCATAGTATGCGTCAATTGCGGATTTTAATGTATCATCAATTACAACTTTTCCATTACATTCTTTGTTGTAAAGACATTCCACTACTTCTTCCATTGTTACGATTGCAGCAGTATCAAATCCATAAAGGTCTTTGACTTCATCAAGGGCGCATTTTTCTCCACCCTTTCCGATTTCCATACGGTTTAAAGAAACCATCAGACCAACGATAGTCACATCTGCTGCCCCTCTTACCTTCGGTACCGTCTCTTCCATAGATTTTCCGGATGTCGTAACATCCTCAATCATAATCACACGGTCACCATCTTTTAACTGGCTTCCAAGGAATTTTCCTTTATCTGCACCGTGGTCTTTTTCTTCTTTTCTGTCAGAACAGTAACGTACTTCTTTTCCATATAATTCACTGTATGCGATTGCGGTTACTACCCCAAGCGGAATTCCCTTGTAAGCCGGTCCAAATAATACGTCAAAGTCATCTCCATAAGTATCGTGAATGGCTTTTGCATAATATTCACCTAATTTCTTTAACTGTGAACCGGTTACATAAGCACCTGCATTCATAAAAAACGGAGATTTTCTTCCACTCTTTAAAGTAAACTCTCCAAATTTCAGTACATCACTTTCTACCATAAATTCAATAAACTCTTTCTTGTATGCTTCCATTTTTACCAAAGCCTCCATTATTCTCTATCTTTTACAGGCATCTGCCTTTTTTTCTAACTGTATCATTGATATTTTAGCACACTATTTTCTACTTGACAATTCCTTTCACTTCTTTACCAAACAAAAAGGCCAATGAAAGCCTTGCCTTCATTGACCCTTTCGCATTTCATTTCGAGTATTGATTCAAAATTTTATTTTTCTTCTTTTTTCTCTACTCCTGTGTCTTTTCTTCTCTTCTTGTAATAAAGAACCACTCCTGCAAATACACCAGAAGCACTAATCAGTCCTGCCATTGGAAGAAGGAAATCGGTTTCATCCCCTGTCTTCGCACTCTTTGCACTGCTGCTGCCTGTTGTCTGGCTGCTGCTTGTCTGTGCCTGAGTTCCTGTTGTCTTATTCGTGCTTCCACTTTGCGTTCCTTTGTTGGTTGCTGTACCGGTTGTGGTATTTGAGCCTTTGTTTGTTGTACCAGTTGTTGTGCCAGAACCCTTGTTGTTATTCTTATCGGTCGTTGATGTGTTATTATCTTTGTTGTTATCCTTGTTGTCGTCTTTCTTATTATCATCTTTGTTGCCCGGGTCCGGTTTATCGGTATTATTTGCCAGCTCTTCTAAGCGTTTGATTTCTGCTTCTCGCTCCTCAAGTGCCGTTTTTGCATCTTTAATCATTGCTTTCTGGCTCTCACTTAAAGCATCATACGCTTTTCTTGCCTGTTCCACTGCGGTCTTGTCTGCCAGTTTCAGTTCTTTTACTTCCGGAAGACTGTTAATCTGCTGTGCCACTTTTTCTGCTTCTTCTTTTTCTCTCTCGAGTAAGCTGATCTGGTTTTCAGCGGTTAACAGTGTATCCACTACTCCACTTTCTGTCAACTGACGTTTCTGGTCTGCATTTAATGCATCATAAGCACTTCTTGCCAAAGATACTTTTTCTGCATCCTCCAGTTTCAAATCTCCAACTGCCGGAAGTTCCTGAATCTGTTTTGTTACCGCTTCGGCTTCTGCTTTTAATGCTTCGAGTTTCTGTTCTGCCTTTTCCAGTTTGTCATACGCTTCACCGGAAACAAACTTCTTCTGGTCTTCACTCAGAGCATCGTAAGCTTCTCTTGCCTGTTTCAGTACTGCTTCATCCTGGAACATCACATCCTCTTCGGACGGAAGGGCATTGAGTTTTTCTGTCACTGCATCGGCTGCCGCTTTGTCTGCCGCATCCTTTTTCAGTTTTTCTAACTGCGTTCTTAATTCACCAAGTTTTGCAACACTTTCCGGTGCTTTTCCATTCAGATATTCTTTCTGAGCATCACTTAATGCATTGTAGTGTGCCTCTGCACCTGCAAGAGCCACTTCATCATCCAGCGTCAGATTGTCTTTGGACGGAAGCGCATTCATCTCTTCTAATACCAAATCCGCTGCCTGCTCTTCGAGTAACTGTGCAATCTTCTTCTCTGCACTTTCCAACTTGTCGGTTGTTTCCTTAGAAACCAGTTTCTTCTGGTCATCCGTCAGCTTGCTGTACGCATCTCTTGCAGCGTCAACTGCTTCCTGATGTTCCAGAGTCACATTTTCGGCTGTCGGAAGCGCATCAATCTGAGCAATGACTGCATCCGCTGCTTCTTTGTCTGCCTTTTCTTTCTTAAGGGCTGCCAGTTGTTCCTCTGCTTTTAAGAGCACATCGTAATTGCTTACATATCTCTTTTCCTCACGGGTAAGGGAATCATAAGCCTTACGTGCTGTGGTAATCTTTGCTTCACACTCATCTGTAAGCTCAATGGTTTCATCAATCTGCTTGATCTGATTTTCGACCTTTTCACCACGTTCTCTTGCACCAGGTGTTTCATCCAACGCTTCTAACCATTTATTCCAGGTAGATGCATTGCCACTTGATGCAAATCCGGACTCGTCTTTCATATCAGACTGTTCTACTTTGTAGTCATCGATGTAATGCCATACGATTTCATCACCTGTGGTTACATACCATTCATTTAAGCCTCTGTCCGGGTGTACTCCGTTTACGGTATACATCCAGCCGGAATTTTTACCGTTGTCCATTTCCTTTAATTCATAACCACCATAAATTTCCGGTGCGGTAATGGAACTAATGTAGTTGTTTTCAATTCCTACATAAGAAAGTCCCGCTTCCTCTAATGCAGTCTTAAACACTTCACCAACCGTTACTTCTGACTGGTCAAAACTGTAAGTACCGGTTGCAATCCATGTCGTATAAGCATGAACGGCTTCGTTGTCACTTCCCTCTTCTCCGTGTTTGGTATCACCAATCAGACGGAATGTAACAACTGTCTTGTTCGGGTCTGCGGATGGGTCACTTACTTTATTTACGGTAATCGAACTCATCACTGCAGTTAAGAGATTGTGACCGTCTTTATCTTTCTTGACAGCTGTAAAACGATGCGTTCCTAAAGAAAGGGTATTGGTTTCTACCTGAAGCTGTCCATTTTCATCGGTTGTTCCAATCAGTTTACTTCCTTCATAAATCTCTGCATCGGCAATGGCTTCTGCCTTTGCATCATTTTCGGAAACACCTGCTCCTGCTAATGTCAAGGTCAGGGTTTCTCCACGGTTGACACTCTTTGTTTCCGGTGTCAGATGTGCATCTTTCATGCCATCCCATCCAGAACTATAGAAGAATTCAACCTTATCTCCGTCGGATGCTAATGTATTGGCCGGATCATCACATACCACACCATTTACCTTGCAGATCCAGCTGGCTTTCTTTCCGTTACTTTCTGTAATAGAATCACCGGTAAGTACAAATTTACCTCTGTAACACTCAAAGCCTGCTCTGCTTGCATCGGCTGCATCTAACAATGCATGAAGTACCGTGTAACCGCCATGGTTATATAAGACATAACGATTTGCTGCCAAATCTTTTGCTTCCTGTGAAATGGCTACATCCGTTGTCGGGCAGAATACCGTACTCTGACCTGCAAGCTGTACCGATACGGTTCCAGACTGAGCCGGAACTGCCTCTAAGCTTTCTATACGGATAACCGGATTGGTTTCTTCATCTGTTACTTTGAAGCTGTCTGTCTTGGTCAGGAATCCACTCTTAGATACATAGTAAGTATAAGTTCCGTTTTCAAGCGTGTAAGTTCCATCCTCGTTGGCTTTCATGGTCTTACTGCCCTGCATTACAAGTACGGATGCACCTTCTGGAACCTCAAAAGTTGTCTGTTTTGAAGGAGAACGACGAGTCACGTCGATGGTGTAACTACTGTCTTTTCCGATTGCTGCTTTACAGTTTACGGTTAATTTGTTGACACCAACTTCCAGTGGGATAGCTTCATCGGATTGATATTCTGTTCCATTCAGGGAAATGGTATAACTTTTTATAACTTCTTGATTATTCCATATAGCACCTTCAACATTTACCTGAATCTTGTCTGTCTCATTTGGCACAGATGTATTAAAATGCTCTTCTGTTCCAATAAATCCATATCCCAAATCTTGTGTAACGATATTACCTTCAGAATCCTTGTACTCAACATCATCTGCTTCTAAAATTCCATCCCAACGTCCAAGTGAACCACTTCCTTCTGCTGATGAAATTTTTATGTCATTCAGAATAAATGTTCCTCTTTTTTGTTTTCCACCTTCATATAAATGTCTGGCATAAGTCATCGGACTTCCATTCTCAGGTATTACAATGACTTCTACCTGTATATCTTTTGATTTTACTGCAGATATATCATCACATGAATATATCAATGGATTTCCAACTATTTGCCAAAATTTCCCTCCGAAGCTATTTGTTTTTAGATGCGCTTCAGAAAAATCCATTTCCTGTACAATTGCATTCTCTTTCTCTGTTCCTAACCAATATCTAACCAGCAATTTAGCCTTATCATCTTTTTGAAGTAAATCAGCGCCCACCTGTGCATAGATTTGTCCTGTTCCAAAATCATCATCTAACGATACTCCACAGTTTCCATTTCTCCCAACTTCTTTTGAAGTTGTCGCAAACCATGCTCCTGCACCATCAACTATAGGACTTCCATTTTTATCTACAGTAGCAGCCAAAGCTTTTAACAAACCTGCCGAACGATTTGCACTTTCTTCAGAATCTTCATTAGAATTAACTTCAAAAGAAATTTTTGGAATATATGCCATCTTTCCATAATCAATGTTAGGATTATCTCCACCGTTCCAATATTTTCCCATAGAATTTCTAGTTAATTTACGATGCGCACCATCTACTGTTCCCCAAGCACTTGTTGTCAACGCACCATCTGTAATCTGGTAAGTTCCTACATCTTCATCCTGTAGTCTCACTATAAAACTACTACCTGCCATATATTGTCCAAACGAAGTTGTATAATCCACTCCATTTGTCTTACATACAAACTGCACACCACTCGGATTATAGATTGCCGACATTTTAAATAATGGAGGAATCATATTTTCCATTGTTATCTTTGCAGTATCTCCAACTTCCAGAGTTTTTCCAGGACGATACACGTTATTAATTGTAATGTCCAATCCTCTGGCAAGAATCACATGATAGCTGGTTGCATCTCCTGCTTTTATCTCCACAATATTTCTTCCTTCGGACAATTGAATTGTATAACTCTGCTTTCCATCCTCTGTTTCATTTGCCTGATAAGTTTTCCAGGAACTATCTGCTAACCATTTCGTCGGATTTTCACTGAGTTTACCATCTGTTACAGTAATTGGTTTATGAACACGCACAGAAGTAATCTTTTCTGGATTTTCTCCTGTTGTTGCTGTAGGAGTAAACGTATATTCCACGGAATCACTTATCTCCTGCGTAACGCCATCTGCTCCTGTCTGACTTTTAAGATAATAAACGGTACGTCCCTCTATCATATCGATATTAGAAGTTATCTGTGTTTGTGTCTCCTCTTCTCCAACATGCACAACTGCAATTCCAGTCAATTCCGGCAGTAATGCACTATAAATATAACTTCCTGTTCCACTTGTAATAGAAGCAGTCTCTACCGCATCATAATAAAAAGCAACCAGAACCGTGCCTTCCCCATTTGCATGAATTCGACCAAACTGTCCAATTTTATCATCTTCTGTTACTTCAACAGACGCAACACTTTCATCTCCACCAATTACCACATAATGCCAGTCTGGATCGTTATGAGCATTTGCTACACCATTTTCTACTGCCTGCCATGCACGTAACGGTACTAAATCAAAATATTCACCTACATTCAAATCAATCTCACTATTTTCTGGAAGATTTGTTAACATGCTGGCATAGATTCCCGATTTTTCCTGTTCCCTGTGTATCTGTGTCGGCTTATCTTCAAGTGAAGCAACCGTTACTTCAGTATGGTCATCATTCCATTCACCATTCAGATTCTTGGTATAACGAGTTACTTTTCCTTCCTGACGCATCATATAGGTAAAGCCTTCTGGAATTTTGTAATAATTATACCCATCTTCTGTCCTAAAAGGAGTATAGGACTTCCAGTTTCTAGCTGTATAAAACTTTAATTCCCAGGTAGTATAAACTTCCATATCTACTGGAGCTTTGACTGTGATATAACTCTTTTTTAAATAAGGAATTTTCCCGTTATCTGAAAGATTTAATGGTTCAAATGTTGCCTCTCCATAAACATAAAAATGTCCTTCAATAGGAAGATAATTTTCATCAAAAGGTGTAAATTTAAAATTATAATAACTGTCGCCGCCACAATCAAGAACAATATAATTATACACATCATCCGTGGCATGCCAGTATTCCTTCTGTTGTTTTTCATCATGCAATGTCAATGTACCAAGGTCAGGAAGATATCCCCATCGATATTCTTCATCCAGCCAATGCTGTGGAGATACTTGTTTAAATGTAACAAATGCAAGTTTCAATTCTGTTGTATCTTCTGTTACTGTAAAATATCCGCCAGCTCCATTTGAACTCGTATCCCCAACATATTCATAACAATATTCTCCTGGGGCTACGATAAAACTCTTATCTTTTACCTCAATCTCCTGTTTTTTATCAGCTGTATATATTTTTACATTACTGATACCTGTAAGATTAATTATCCTATCGGTATTTTCTGCTGCATAAACATTTACTCTCAATATTCCCAACAAACACATTACAAATAGTAGATATCGGAGTATTTTTTTCATTTTCATATTCTCCATTTATTTATTTCTAAAAAAAGATGGTTTAGGCGTATTTTCCGCCCAAACCATCTCCGTACCCAATTATTATTTTATTTAGTTTAATTTATCAAAATATGCATTTGCCTGGTTCATTGTTCCAAATGCCCAATAAACACTATCTCCTTCTTCTACTTCAAGAACAGAAGCACTTACGATATCACCCTCTGCTACTTTTTTACCATCACGAACAACACAATAATTCCAGCCATAATAAGTCCAATCTTCAGTTGTATATGCTTTAAGAGTACTTTCATCTGCATTTGTTACTGACTGTACATATCCACCATTTTGTTCAAAGCTCATCTCATTTGCTTCTGCCAGACTATATAACGCATCACCTGCTGTCGGATAACTCTGTGCAGCTCCTTCAGAATCTTTAAATGGATTATCTGCGTCTTTAGATGCAGCTGCTACATTTACATTCTTTGCTGTCTCATTTATAACTTTATCACTTCTCAAATCAATAGCTCTAACTAACGAAGCTTTTACATCCTTCTGCGTCTCTTCTGCCTCTACATACACCGTCATATCGATTCCGGCACTTTCATTATTGGTATTTACGATGTGTAAGCTTGCTGGACCATATTGACCAGCTGCACCAGTAATTGTTACTGTACCAGCCCAACCATCTGCTGTCTCCTTAGCACCATACGCATAATTTTCAATAATTTTACCTTTTCCAGCATTAATACTATCAACTTTCAGTCCGCTTTTTGCCGCATCTTCTGAATCAAAACCAGTTCTCTGATAATAAGCGTTTGCTGGCATTAATCCAAGTGTTACGCTAGAATTAGCTTCGATTGGTGTAGAATACAGAGTATCTGATGTTACTACCAGATTCGGGTCACCATTTGCTGCCAATACCGGCATAGCCATAGACAGTGTTGTTACTCCTGCTAATAATACTGAAACTACTTTTTTTGTTTGCATGGTTTTATACCTCCATTTTTTCTCCCTCTTATTAAGTCATCACAGCGTGGGGAGTATTTTATTTTCCACTGTGCGACTGTAAGGTTTCATTATCACGACTTTTTCACTTTCCTTCCTTTTGCTGTCTGTCATGATAATAAAAAAAGCCCGTACAACCGAAAGGTCATACGAACTGATTTCTCATCATCGAACTACAGATATTCCACCTCTATTCAATCAGATAATAAAGGGTACTGTTTATTCTTATGCTTCAGTCAATTCGTTCCTGGCCTCCGAATTTTCTTAAATATCGGGAATGTTTTATTACGCTCCGTCTTCTGGCTCAGGACCAATTAACCTACTCGATGTGTCTTACCAAATCTGATTCATTCAGTGACTTTTTACATCTTTCGTTGTCCTTACAGCAGGGAAAGGATCTGCTCCGGATTCTAACCGGATTCCGTTCTAAGTATTATCAATACTTATAAGCGTACACATTTTCCAACATTTCTGTATTAAATTCTATCAATCCTGTCATAATACTAATAGGATTGTTGCACGGTAATCTTAGATTCTTTCCATCTAAGATGCCTTTACATGTCTTATAATAACTGTAATTCATAATTTTGTCAATGTTTTCTGACATTTTTCTTAAATTCTTAAGCTATTTGCAAAGTTTTCTTATGCACTTTTAACGATATCTTAACATTCTCACTTCTAATCACCGTCAGAAAGCTTGTCAAATTTTCACAATCAAGGAGGTCTCTTATGAGAACAGGTCAAAACATCTATAAACGAAAAGACGGACGTTGGGAAGCACGAGTCTTTCTTGGAAAAAAGTCTAATGGCCGTCCACATTTCAAGTATCTGTATGCATCGACTTACAGAAAAGTTCTTTTTCTGAAAAACAATTATGAAAAAATGCTTACTTTGTCAAATGAAACAACGATTTCTACTGCTTTATTTTCGGATTCTGCTTACAAATGGTTAGCAGATTCTTCCAGGCGTTGGAAGCCAGCGACCTATATCAAGTATAAAAATTTTCTGGAGAAGTATATTCTTCCTGAATGGAACACGCTCTATGTACATGAAATTCATCAGGATACTTATAATAAACTGGTGGAACATCTGGCTCAAAGTCTTTCTGGAAGTTCTCTGCATACCATCAATACGATTATTAACGGAAGCTTAAAGCATACAAAAAATAGTCTGCCGATTTTATGTAAAAATCCGATTTCTAATCAGGAGAAGCATCCTCTCGATGTTCTTTCTGACAGTGAGTCTTATGATTTTCTCTTATATCTAAAATCTAAGGATTCCTTAACTACTGTCGGAATTCAGCTTGCATTGTTCAGTGGAATTCGTCTTGGTGAGCTGTGTGCTCTTACCTGGGCGGACATTGACTTGAAAGAACAGGTACTTCATATCCGTCACACTCTTCAGCGAATTCAAAATAGAGAACAATATTTCGGAGAACCTAAGACGGTATTATATCTTGGTTCACCCAAAAACAAACGAGAACGGACTATTCCTCTGCATCCTCAGATGATTCCGATTTTAGAAAAACTTGAAAAAAGTTGTTATCCATCAGACTATCTTTTATCCGGAAATTCGTCTCCCATAGAGCCTCGGACGATGACCAGCCGTTTTAAAAAGGTTTTAAAAAGTTGTGGCATCCGGGATTTTCATTTTCATACATTGCGTCACACGTTCGCAACTCGCTGTGTGGAATCCGGGATGCAGATTAAGGCTTTAAGTGAGATGCTTGGACATTCTTCTGTCAAAATCACAATGGACCGCTATGTTCATCTGTCCATGAGTTTCAAGCAAAGCCAAATCACTATCCTGCGGTTTCCGGATTCGGAAATTATAAATCGTCAGGAAACTAGTCAAAATTATCCGAAACGACAGGAAAATATGGTAGAAACAGGGGTAACTTCTTGGATGGAAAGAATCTAAGATGTCTCTTTTTATTAATATATGCAACAGGTCGAATTTTAGAACCAAAAAATACTATTTTCGTCTTTTTTTAGGAGAAAACAAAGAGGCCGACAAAAGCTTTCACTTTCATCGACCTCTTCGCATTTTATCTTACTTCACTTTATTTTATTTTATTTTTTTAATATCCTTCATTATGGAGCAGTTCATGTGTCTTTCCATTTAAGAACTCTGCATACAATTTCTCCATATCCGCATTATCATCGGATACTTTAATCGCAGATTCGGTATCTACTTCATACAGTCCTTCGGTTCTTACAGATTTTACACATTCTCCTGCTTTTACAGGCTGTCCGCCACCCATAACGCATCCGCCTTTACAAGCCATCACTTCAATTAAATGATAGTTTGCTTCTCCTGCTTTCATACGGCGGAATACTTCGTGTGCATTTGCCAGTCCACTTACAACACAGATATTGATATCGGTTCCTTCATATTGAATTGTAAATTCTTTGATTGCTTCTTCTCCACGCATACCAAATTCAGAAATTGCTTTTAAGGTTTCGGTATCGTGTGCCGGTACAAGGTGACGAAGCACTGCTTCTGTTACACCACCGGTAACACCAAAGATTTTACCACCGCCGGAAGCCATTCCAAATGGAATATCCGGTTCTTCGCATTCCATATTTGCAAAGTCGATTCCCGCACTCTTAATCATACGAACGAGTTCGGTTGTAGTCAGCACATGATCGGTATCCTGTTCTCCTTTTGTAAAGCTGTTCGGACGTTTGATTTCCATCTTCTTTGCGGTACAAGGCATGAAAGATACCATCACAGTACGTTTGCCTTCTGCTCTTTCCGGATCACGGTACCATTCTTTTGCAACTGCGGATAACATTCCCTGCGGGGAACGGCAGGTAGAAATATTGTCTTTATAATCCGGATACTGGTCTACCACAAATTTTACCCATGCCGGACAACAGGATGTCATAAGTGGAAGTTTTCCACCGTTTTTCACACGGTTTAAGAACTCTGCGGATTCTTCCATAACCGTTAAGTCAGCAGAAAATCCGGTATCGTAAACTTCGTCAAATCCCATCTGGTGAAGTGCACTTACCACTTTACCCATAGAACTCTTTCCTTTTGGAAGTCCAAATGCGTCTCCTGCTGCCACACGCACTGCCGGTGCAATCTGTGCAATCACTCTGGTATCCGGGTCTTCGAGTGCATCCCATACTGCATCGATATCGGAACGGATGGTAATTGCGCCTGTCGGACAGACTACTCTACACTGACCACAGCCTACGCACATTGTTTCTCCCAGACCTTTGTTAAATGCCGGCATAACCGTTGCTTCTGTTCCACGGAATGCGATTCCAAGTGCTTCCACACCCTGAAGTTCACGGCAGGCACGTACGCAGTTTCCACATAATACGCACTTGTTCGGGTCACGGATAATAGAGTAAGAACTGCAGTCTAACGGCTGTTCTTCTTTTGTATTTTCATAGCGTACTTCTTTTACGCCAAGGCGGTAAGCCAAATCCTGAAGCACACAGTTTCCACTCTTGTCACACAACGTACAATCTCTGCAGTGTGCTCCGAGCAAAAGCTCTACAATCATTTTTCTATATTTTTTTAATCTCTTGGTATTAGTATAAATTACCATACCATCTCTTGGTATTTCTGAACAGGAGGCAAATAATTTACCTCTCTCATCTTCTACTGTACACAAACGGCACGCTCCATAAATGGAAAGCTCCGGCTGATAGCATAAAGTAGGAACATTGATTCCAGCTTTTCGAATGACAGAAAGGACATTTTTCTCGTCGGTAAACTCAACTTTTCTGCCGTCGATTGTCATAATTCCCATATACCTTGTCCTCCTATCTGATTTCAATTGCGTCGAAGCTACAGTTATCTTTACAGCTTCCGCACTTGATACATTTTGCATTGTCGATTACATGTGGTGCTTTCTTTTCTCCTGAAATTGCAGATACCGGACAATTTCTTGCACACTTGGTACAGCCTTTACATTTATCCGGATTAATATAGTAATTCTGCATTGCCTTACAGGTATGGGAAACACATTTCTTATCTACGATATGTTCTACATATTCATCACGGAACATACGAATGGTACTCAGTACCGGAAGTGGTGCACTCTTTCCAAGACCGCAGAGAGACATACTTTTTACCATCTCTGCAAGTTCTTCGAGGCGCTCTAAGTCTTCCATTTCCCCTTTTCCTGCTACAATCTTTTCAAGGATTTCCAACATTCTCTTGGTACCTTCACGACAAGGAGTACATTTACCACAGGATTCACGCTGGGTGAAACTCATAAAGAAACGGGCTACTTCTACCATACAGGTGTCGACGTTCATAACAACCAGACCACCGGAACCTACGATAGCACCGAATTTTTTAACGGAGTCAAAGTCAAGTGGTTCGTCTAAGTGTTTCTCGGTCAGACATCCACCGGATGGTCCACCAATCTGTACCGCTTTAAATTCAGAACCGTTCTTTAATCCACCACCGATATCATAAATGATTTCACGAAGGGTTGTTCCCATCGGTACTTCAATCAGTCCTGTATTTTCGATTGAACCGGTTAAGGAGAAGGTCTTTGTTCCAGGGCTTCCCTCTGTACCGATCGTGCGGAACCATTCATGTCCCTCTAAGATAATCTTCGGTACGTTTGCATAAGTTTCTACATTATTTAATACGGTTGGCTTTGCCCACAAACCTTTATCTACGGTTCTTGGTGGTTTTGTTCTTGGCATACCACGATTTCCCTCGATGGAAGCGGTCAGCGCACTACCTTCACCACAAACGAATGCACCAGCTCCACGGTTGATATGCATGTGGAAGCTGAAGTCTGTGCCTAAGATATGTTCTCCTAACAGATTTTTCTCTTCCATAACATCGATTGCATGATGCAGTCTTGCTACAGAGTTCGGATATTCTGCACGTACATAAATATATCCATCGCTTGAACCAACTGCGTAAGCCGCAATCATCATACCTTCGATTAACTTAAACGGGTCACCTTCCATTACGGAACCATCCATAAATGCTCCAGGGTCACCTTCGTCACCATTACATACGACATAGCGTTCTTTTACTTTCTGATTTGCGACCTGTTTCCATTTTTTACCGGCAGGGAAACCACCGCCTCCACGACCTCTAAGACCGGATAAATCGACTTCTTCTACAACCTGTTCCGGCGTCATTTCAAACAATGCTTTTTCGAGAGCGCTGAAACCGCCGGCTGCCATATATTCATCTAAAGATTCTGCATCAAATTTTCCACAGTTTTCCAAGACGATTCTGGTCTGTTTTGCAATAAACGGAATTTCATCCGGCTGCACATAAGACTGACCTTCTTTTGCATAAAGCAGACGTTCAATCACTTCATCTCCAACAACGGATTTTTCAAAGATTTCTTCACAGTCATCTTCTTTTACTTTTATGTACTGAATGACATGGTCACCTTTCTGGATTCTTACCAGCGGACCAAATTCACAGAAGCCCTGACATCCGGTTCTTTTTACGCCCACATGTTCTTTCTCATCATGTGGTCCAAATTCAATGGTAACACCCGGTGCGCCTTCTGCGATTCCCAGCATTTTTTTATAAATTTTTTCGGAACCGGTTGCAATACAGCCGGTGCCTGAACAGACTAAAATACGGCAGTCATAAGCATTTAACTGCTTTTCTGCTGATTCTCTGCATTTATCAAGTTCCGCTCTATTCGTAATTGTCATGCGCCTTCACCTCTCAATTCTTCCAACAGCTCAATCACTTTTTCAGGTGACATTTTTGGATGAACATCTTCGTTTACCATCAAAGTAGGAGCAAGTCCACAAGCTCCGAGACAGGAAACGGTTTCAACTGTAAACATCATATCTTCGGTGGTGTGTTTCTTTTTGCCTAATCCTAACTGCTTATACAGTTCTTCCAGAATTGGCATGGATTTACGCACATGACAGGCGGTTCCGTCACAGACTTTAATCACATATTTTCCTTTTGGTTCAAAAGAGAAGTTCTCATAGAAAGTTGCAACACTGTAAGCCTTTGCTTCGGTTACTCCAATCTGTTTTGCGGTATAAGTAAGAAGTTCTCCCGGCAGATAGCGGTACTCTGCCTGAATATCCTGCATAACAGGAATGAGTGATGACGGTTTTTTACCATATTTTTCAATGATTTTGTCCGCCACTTCGTAGTATGACTGGTCTAACATACAATACCTCCTTGTTTTTTATATTTTTAAATTTATTATTTCCACCTCTTCTGTGTTACAATGATTATATTATACACCATTTTCACATTTTGCACAATTATTTTCTTAAAATTTATCAATTTGTATTTATTTTCACAATATCATTTACTTTTTCACCAGTTTTGTGTTATACTACTTCTGACATTATTACTGATTGTTAAGGTTTTTCCTGCGCAAGAAGGCATCAATGTGTATAATTCTGTATCATTGACTCGTCTGTCTGCGCTTTTGCGCAGATTTTTTTTTGTTCTTTTATTGTCAAAGAAAGGAGGATTTTTTAACATGCAGGACACCAGAATTGCTTTACTTGGAATTATTCTTACTTCTCATGATTCTGTTGAAAAACTCAATCATCTGCTCAGCCAGTATAGTTCTTATATCATTGGACGAATGGGAGTCCCTTACCGGGAAAAAAATATTTCCATTATCAGTGTCGCCCTTGATGCTCCAAATGATATCATTAGTTCTCTTTCCGGAAAAATCGGAATGTTGCCCGGCGTCAGTAGTAAAACAATCTACACCAAAAGTTAATCACTATCATTTTATATGGAGGAATTAAAAATGTATACTTACAATCCGGCATCCACAATTGCGGATGAATTTATTAACCATGAGGAAATTTTAGAAACTCTTGCTTATGCAGACGAGAATAAAAATAATGAAGCATTAATCGACTCGATTCTTGAAAAAGCGAAACTAAGAAAAGGTCTGACTCACCGTGAAGCTTCTGTTTTACTTGCCTGTCAATCTGAGGAAAAAAACCAGGAAATCTATCACCTGGCAGAGCAAATCAAAAAAGACTTCTATGGAAACCGTATTGTTATGTTTGCTCCGCTTTATCTTTCCAACTATTGTATCAATGGATGTACTTACTGTCCTTATCATGCAAAGAATAAACATATTCCGAGAAAGAAACTGACTCAGGATGAAATCCGAAAAGAAGTTATCGCTTTACAGGATTTGGGTCACAAACGTCTTGCCCTTGAGGCCGGTGAAGACCCAAAAAATAACCCGATTGAATATATTCTGGAATGTATCAAAACCATTTACAGCATCAAACATAAAAACGGAGCCATCCGCCGTGTCAATGTCAACATTGCCGCTACAACCGTAGAAAATTATCGTAAATTAAAAGAAGCCGGTATCGGAACTTATATTTTATTCCAGGAAACCTACCACAAAGAAAGTTATCTGGAACTTCATCCAACCGGACCAAAACATGACTACAACTATCATACTGAAGCGATGGATCGTGCAATGGAAGGTGGAATTGACGATGTCGGTCTTGGTGTCTTATTCGGTCTTGATAAATACCGTTATGAATTTGCCGGACTGTTAATGCATGCTGAACATCTTGAAGCAAGATTCGGTGTCGGTCCTCATACCATCAGTGTGCCTCGTCTGCGTAACGCGGATGATATCGACGCTTCTTCTTTTACAAATGGAATCAGTGATGATACCTTTGCAAAAATCGTAGCCTGTATCCGTATCGCAGTCCCTTATACCGGAATGATTGTCTCCACAAGAGAAAGCCAGAAATGCAGAGAGCGTGTGCTTCACCTTGGTATCTCTCAGATTAGTGGCGGTTCCCGTACCAGTGTCGGCGGTTATGCGGAAGAAGAACCGGAGGATGAAAGCTCCGCACAGTTTGATGTCAGCGATACCAGAAGTCTTGATGAAGTTGTCAAATGGCTGATGGATATGGAATATATTCCAAGTTTCTGTACTGCCTGTTATAGAGAAGGCCGTACCGGAGACCGTTTTATGTCGCTTTGTAAGAACCAGCAGATTCAAAACTGCTGTCATCCAAATGCCTTAATGACCTTAAAAGAATATCTGGTAGACTACGCTTCTCCAGAAACCAAAGCAGTTGGTGATGCCTTAATTGAAAAAGAACTGGTCAATATTCCAAAAGAAAAAATCCGCAATCTCGTAGTGGAACACTTAAAGGATATTGAAAATGGAACAGGAAATGATTTCCGATTCTAACTTTACGTATTTTCCATTTTATTGACGTAGGATGATTCTTCCTATACAAGGCAGCGGAACGAAGCGTAGTGGGTTCTACGGTGAGCGACGCTAACGTATTAGATGGAGAATCAGACACGTCTACAAAGGAGATTTTATGACAACTAATTTAAATCAAACCCCTTCGGCAAATCGTACTCATATCGGCATTTTCGGGAAACGAAATGCAGGAAAATCAAGCCTGATCAATGCCATTACCGGACAAAATTATGCGATTGTATCCGATGTACTTGGCACAACTACCGACCCTGTTTTAAAATCAATGGAGCTGCTTCCTTTAGGTCCGGTCGTTATCATTGATACTCCGGGACTTGACGATGAAGGAGAACTCGGGGCACTGCGTATTCAAAAGGCATATCAGATTTTAAACAAAACGGATATTGCCGTACTTGTAATTGATGCCTCCTTTGGTGTCACAAAAGAAGATTCTGAGATTTTAAAAAGAATCCACGAAAAAGAAATTCCTTGCGTAATTGTAGTAAATAAATCCGATATCTGTCCAAACTGTAACTTAGAAGATTTACCGCTTCCAGATTCAGATTCTGCCATTTTAGTCAGTTCCAAAACCGGGGAGCACATTCATGACTTAAAAGAACTGCTTGCACAACAAGCGTCACAAGATACCATTCAAAAATCTATCGTCGCAGACTTATTAAACCCTCTGGATTTTGTTGTACTTGTTGTTCCGATTGATTCTGCCGCACCAAAAGGGCGGCTGATTCTTCCTCAGCAGCAGACCATTCGTGATGTCTTAGAAGCAAAGGCAAGTGCAATCGTTGTACAGGAAACCGAGCTGGCAGAGACATTAAACTCACTTGGAAAGAAGCCTAAAATGGTGATTACAGACAGTCAGGTCTTTAAAAAAGTATCTGCAGTTACACCGGATGATATTTTACTGACCTCGTTCTCTATTTTATTTGCGCGCTACAAGGGAAATTTAAAGACTTTAGTTGATGGAGCTTCTGCACTGGATTCTTTAAAGAACGGAGACCGCATTTTGATCTCAGAAGGCTGTACCCATCACCGCCAGTGCGATGATATCGGAACAGTAAAACTTCCGAACTGGATTCGCAGTTATACGAAAAAAGAAGTCGAATTTGAATTTACCAGCGGAACAGAATTTCCTCTGGATTTATCTTCCTATAAAATGATTGTTCACTGTGGAGGATGCATGTTAAATGAACGGGAAATGAAATACCGCTTAAAATGTGCCGAAGATGCCAAAATTCCAATTACCAATTATGGAACTTGTATTGCTTATATCAATGGAATCTTAAATCGAAGTCTTGAGCCTGTGAAAGATTTCCTTTAAAATTTTTTTATCTCAAAAGAAAAAGCCGAATGCTCTCTTATCGAGAAAACATCCGGCTTTTTCCTTTACAGAGGTTATTTTATTTGGAGTAGAACAACCTTGCATTTTTAACCGTGTTCTTTTTTACTTTTCTTCTTCATCCTTTCTTGATTTTTTTCTTGCTTTCCAGGAAAATCCGCCAACTCCCATAGAAGTTACTGCAAGACTAATCCATCCCCAGATACTTGTCGGGTCACCAGTCTTTGCATTGCTGCTTGTAGAAGTAGTTCCGGTAGATTTACTTCCTGTTGTTCCTGTGCTTGTTGTGCCTTTGTTTGTTGTAGCAGTTGTACCTGTAGTTCCTTTATTGGTTGTAGATGTTCCTGTTGTAGTACCTTTATTGGTTGTACTGGTATTTGTGGTGTTATTGTTTTTATTGTTATTGTTTTTATTGTTATTATCTTTGTTGTCGTCACCTTTATTAGAATTATCTACTTTTTTCAGTCCATCAATCGCTGTCTGTAAGTCTTTTGCTGCATTATCTACTGCTTCCTGAGACTCTTTCTTTTCCAGTGCACTTTCTGCTGTTTCCAGTGCTGTTTTTAATGCACTCCAGGTTTCGCTTGTGTAATCTGCTTCTTTTAATGCTTTTGCAGATGCAATTACTTTTTCAAGCTCTGTTGTGTTAACTTCTGCCGGTGTTTCTGCTTTTACAAGTGCTTCAATTGCTGCATTTAAGTGGCTGGTTGCTTCGTCAACAGTTGCCTGGCTGTGTTTTGCTGCCAGTTCCTCTTTTGCTTCCTGTAATTCTGTCTGCATGGATGCCCAGGATTCGCTTGTGTAATCACTTTCGTTTAATGCTTCTGCTTTTGCAATTGCTGCCTCTAATTCCGTTGTTGAGATCTCGCCTGCTTCTGGTTTTACAATGTTTTCTTCGGTTGCCTGGAATTTGTAAGTGTAATCTTCATATCCCATTGCGTATACGGTTAATTCCCAGTATCCGGTTCCGTCTGTTCCTGACGGTAACTGGCAACGAAGAGAATCGGTTAAACCAAGCTGGATTCCCATGGATTTATGCATCCAGTTATCTGCTGCAAATTTGGTTCCATAGCTTGCAAGGGCTGTTGTATAAGTACTGTCATTTCCATAATATGTCCAACGGGTTGCATACATTCCTGCTCCCAGTCCACCATAGTTTCTATTTAAGTCTACTCGTAAGAATTCACCATAAGAACCATTTGCTTTTTTTACTTCTGGTTCGATTCCTTCTGCAACTTTTAATGCGTTATCTTTTAATCCGGATTCACTTCCGGTTACTCTTGCACCAAAGCTGAAGCTTCCGTCAGCGTTTTTCGTTGCTTCTTTTAAGCCATTCGTCTTATCAGTTACTTCTGCTGTTTCTGTATAAGCCTGCAAATTCTTTTCAGAGAAACCACCTGCTAATGTTCCGGCATTTTCGACTACCTGATACTGTTTGCTAAATTCTGCATAATCAGAAGCTTTTACTTTTACCGGTACATACTTGATTCCTTTGACTTCATAGTCTTTCATGGTTGCAGTTTTTTCTACACCATTTTCGGTATAAGTAATTGTTCCTTTGCTAAATGTAATCACTCTGCCATCTGTTAAAACTGCTTCAGAAGAACTATTCCAGTAAGATACCGGATATTCTTTTCCGTCTGTATCATAGATAACGGCTGTGCACTGATAACTTCCTCTGTGCAGACCGTGGTTTGTTGTTGCTCTTGATACAGTATCAAATGCACCTTTATCTAATTCACCTTTTTTGTCTGCTACATCAGATGAAGAGGTAAGACTGTTTCCAGCTGCAAGGTAGACTCCTTCAGATGCCCAGTACTCTGCCCAGCTTAATCCTGCATATACATATTTGTATTCCTCTTCAGAAGCTGCTACTGTATAAGTAAACTCTAAATCTTTGTATCCGGTTGCACTTACTACAATCTGATAATCTCCTGTTCCGTTTGCAAATGGTGCTGCATCTGTCTTAATGCTTCCATCTTCATTTACAATGACAGTTGCGCCACGTCCGCTTGCTGCATAGCTTGTTCCATTTACAGATACACTTGTAATACTCTTTACATATTCCTGTAAGTCTTCTGCTTTAAATCCTTCTGCTGTTACAAGCGCTGTCTTTTCTGCATCATAAGTTGCAGGCATGTCTTCTGTCTGAAGCATAAAGTCCGCACTCATATCTGCATATTTTCCTTTTTTATCTTTTACAACTAAAGTGTATTTTCCTTTTGCTGCATTGTTGAATTTCAGCACTCCATTTTCAACTTTGGCATCCAGTCCTTCTACACTGTATTCTGCATCAAAATCAGACGGCAGATTTTCAAAATTCACTTTTGTTTCTCCGCTCTTTACAAAAGCATTATCTACAGATAAAGTGGCAGATGTTTTTACCGGAACATAAATGTCATCTAAATCCATTTCATAGATACCATTTGTTGTATAATAAGTTACTTTATCGATGGTTTCTCCCATCATCTGTGCATAATGTGCAGAGGAAGTCGGGCAGCCATGTACACTTGTAGTAAATCCGGTGCACCATGCAATTTTGTGTCCTTTCCATACATTTTCCAGATGACGCATACCATAGTCATGACCTTCTTTCGTGCTGAATACAACGGCACTGATTTCATCGGTATCAAATGTAATTCCATCTAAATTCAGCTGATAATCCCCATATTTGCTTGTTGTCTTAAATTCTCCTGTTACACCACTTACTTTATTTACGGTGCCCTGTACTTTTCTAAAGCTTACATTTCCGCTTGCATCTACCGTTGCTTCTTTGTAGTAAGCCGGTGCTTCGGAAAGTACATAATAAGAATAGCTTGCATTTTCAAATAATGCATCTTTTCCTGTATAAGTTGTTTCTTTTGTCTGTCCACGGTTTGTTACGGAAATGGTTACAGAGTCAGAATCTGTTACCTGTTTAAATTTAGATAAATCCATTCCTTCCGGAACTTTAACCGGGAATACAATACCCGTAATATCTTCTCCGCCCTGGCTTACATGATAAGAACCGCCTACCATACTGCTTGTTCTTGTCTTGTTTAAGGTTGCGGAAGAAACGGAGTCAACTGCTACACTGTTATTTAATTCGGATGCATAGAAATCAGCATACGGAATGTTCATTAAAACATATTCTACTTTTTCTGTTGGAGTAACCGGTGCTGCTTCCAATCCTGAAATTGCTGTCTCTAATTCACTTACTGCTGTTGTCACTGCATCCTGCGATTCCTTCTTTGTCAGTGCATCTTTTGCTGCTGTTAACTTAGTCTGCATTGCATTCCAGGAAGCCTCTGTATAGCTGTCTTTTTGTAATGCCTCTGCTTTTGCAATTGCACTTTCCAGCGCTGTTGTATCAATCTTTACTTCCGCATCCGCTGCCGGTGCACTCTTAATTGCTGCAAGTGCCGCTTCTTTGATTGCCTTTGAAGTATATGTCGCTCCCGATACAGTGTCCCAGCTGTTAATAGTGCTTTCTGTTGCACTCTGATTCAATAGTTTGGTACGGATTCCCACACGTTTCGATGTATTCGCATCTACTGCCCAGTTTAAGTAAGTTTTACTTTCATCATTGTAAGATGCTGACGGAGTTACAGTAATATCTTTAAATTTTCCGTTCTCTACTGTAAGACTTACATTGACATCATACTCTGACCATCCATCCTCATCACCGTCTTTTACATGTGTTGTCTGAGTATAAGTACCATCCTTTGCCACCTGTTCTCCACTTGCTGCATAAACAGATGCCGGTGCCATTCCTGTTACCATAGATGCCGTCATCACAGCTGCCAGTGCTTTAGTTTGAAATTCATTTTTTTTGCTCATAGGTTCCTCCTTTTAATGTTATAGCATCTATCAAAAGTTAGCATTTTCTAACTTTTAATCAAAAAAAATTAGTGATTAATGGGAACTATTTTTCCTGATAAGCGCAAACATTCCCAGATTTTTGCTGCCGTAATTCCAATTAAAGTGCCGGTGACAGCCCCGCCAATTAATAGTGCCGGTAAATAATAAATCAAATGAACGTTGCTCACTACA
Source organism: Blautia stercoris (assembly GCF_054657695.1). Classification (NCBI taxonomy): domain Bacteria; kingdom Bacillati; phylum Bacillota; class Clostridia; order Lachnospirales; family Lachnospiraceae; genus Blautia; species Blautia stercoris. The sequence continues at coordinate 1,291,897 of NZ_BAAHYF010000002.1, read as the reverse complement.
AGCATTGCCGCTGCAAGCTGTGCGATATTGTGAGCCACACCTCCGGCAACACTGATTCCTAAAATGGAAAATCCACCGGCTTTTTTCAAAATCAGCATCACTGCCAGACTAAACATTCCACCGGCAATACTGTAAATCAAAGACATTCCATTTCCAAATAAGGTTCCCACAAGAAGGATTCTTAAAACAGAAACCAAGAATACTTCGTGTGGTTTCAAAAAACATAAACCGACTACAATTACCAGATTCGCAATTCCAAGTTTGATTCCGGGAATTCCAAAATTAAATGGAATTAATACTTCCACATAACTAAAAATCATAGCCAGTGCAATTAACATGGCACAAAGTGAAATTTTTTTACTCACAAATTTCCTCCTGTCATCGATCGGTTAAATTCCAAGCCACATGAAAAGGCAAAGTAAAAGAACTGCCTTAAATACAGTAAATCCAATTTCATTTCCTTTTAATATGCCAACACCACAGGTTACATTTCCTTTCGGACAGCCATCAATACATTTCTGGCACTGGAAACATTCACCCTGTACGATACTTGTTTTTGCTTCTCTTAACTCAATCCTTGCAGGACAGCTTCTTGTACATTTACTGCATCCTTTTATACAACTTTCTCTTTTTCTCTCAAGAGAAAAGAACGGTAAAATCGGAAGCAGAGAAAAAATTGCTCCCATCGGACAAAAGAAACGACAGAAAAAGCGTTCTATGAATGCCATTCCAATCATAAGAAGAATCAGCACCGCAATTCCGATTTTATAAGCCGAAAGCCGGAAGTTTCCTGCATGAATCATGGAAAATACATCCCATGGACTTGTTCCTCTTGCATTTCCATAGACGCCAAAGAAGCACGCAAGCACAATCCCTGCCAGTAGTACATATTTTAGTAAAATCAGCCATTGCTCCCATTCTTTTTTCAGGGAAACCGGTTTTTTCTTAAGTTTTTTACAGATTTTTAAATACATCGCATGCAGTGCGTCTCCCAAACTTCCAAATGCACAGGCAAATCCACAAAAGAAACGCCCAAATACAATTGTATACGCACATAAGACAAGTAAAACTGCCACAAAGGAAGTCAACTCAATCTTTGCTTCCACTCCAATCTGCGTAAACATATATTTTACGCCACCAAACGCTGCAGTAAAGGCTGATGGTAAAAACAGGAAATATAACAACTGAATCACTGCCCGAAGCCAGGTATTTAATTGTTTTTTTTGTTTTTTTGAAAGGTTTTTTACATCTATCTTTTTCATTCTACCTACACCGCCTCTTCTAATGCTGCTTCCACCGCATTGATGATTCCGGTAGAACTAAATGTTGCTCCGCTTATCGTATCGACATCGGCTGACTGAGCCTCAATTAAATTTGGAATCACATCCATTGCCATTGTCAGATAAGCTCCATCTTCTTTTTCCGCAGATACCACTTCAATATCCGTAATTTCACCATTTTCCACAGTTACTTTTACTTGAATCGGTCCGCCAAATCCATCCGCTTCTCCTTCATAAGTGCCGTCTTTATAAGCACCTTCGCTTTCCTCTGAAGCATCTGCATCCGCCTGTGTATCTTTTGATTTTCCCTGCGCAACCTGTTCTTCTGCATTTTTTCTTGCAAGTTTCTCACTTTCTAACTGCGCATCTAATTTTGCAATTTCATCAGTTTTCTCTCTGTTCGTTAAAATCCCGTTATAACCGACAATTGCTACGGCAATCACTGCCACATTGATAAATCTGACTAAAAGTGATTTCATGGTGTTTCGTCTCCTGTATTTTCTTCTGTATTCTGATTGGAGTCATCCTGACCCGAATCCTCTCCAGTATCTTCACCGGACTGTACTTTTTTTGCTGTCTCTAATGCAAGGTTACAGCCCTCTAAAATGGAGTTTGAAGAACAGGTTGCTCTTGAAACCGTATCAATCTCTTCCAGCGTTCCTTTTTTAAGGATCTGTGTTACTACTCCAGGAAGTTTGGAAGTTCCCTGTACTGCCCGTTTTATGTAAGCGTCATTGTCTGAACTTCCATCACCTTTAATTTCGGAAATATCTGTAATCTTATCTTTTGAAATCGTAACTTTCATTGTAAGACTATATGCTTCAAAATCTCCATCTTCATTTGGAAGGCACGGTACAATTACGGTATACTCTCCATCGGCATAAATATATTTCGTTTCATCTGGATTTTCATTATCTCCATTATTTCCGCCATTGGTATTGCCGTTATTATCGTTTCCGTTATTGGTATTTCCGTTATTGTTACTGTTGTTTCCGTTATTATTATTGCCGTTGTTATTGTTGCTTCCGCTATTATTGTTGTTGTTATTCTCGCCTTTTGTCGCTTTCTCAGCCTCTTTTAGTGCTTCTTTTACCGCACCGATAATTCCTTTTGAGCTATAAGTTGCTCCCGATACGACATCCACATCTACCGTCTGTTTCTTCACCATATTTTCTGCAACTGCTCTTGCACGCTTAAAGAAGGTCTCATCGTCATTTTCTTCTACAATCACAACTGCTTTTAAGGTCTTATCCTGAATGACAATTGCTACCTTAATATCATCGAGATACCCTTCCGCTGTTCCATAATAAACGCCCTCTTTATATGGGAATTTTCCGGTTACTGCTGTCGTATTATCACTGCTGTTATTATTACTGTTCTGTCCATTTCCGTTTGAAGAGGAATTGGTATTCTGTGAATTTGAATTTCCATCAGAAGAAATTGCTGCCTGACTTAACGCATTTCTGACCGCTTCAATGATTCCCACCGAACTGTAGGTTGCTCCTGATACGGTATCTACATTTGTACTTTGAGTTGCAATAATATTGGAAATCAATCCCGAAGCGCTCTGAATATAACTATCTCCATCGGAAGTATCAATAATCTGTATGGAAGAAATCTTTCCTCCGCTTATCACTACTTCTACTGTAAGTGCTCCGGAAAATCCGGTTCCTGTTCCATAATATGTTCCATCTGCGTAGGCAGATGCATCCTGTACTGTTGAGACAGAAGAAGAACCACCTGCCGGTGAAGAACTTCCACCTGAAGCACCTGCTGATGTTGATGCCGGTGTTCCGCTGTCTGCTGCCCCTGTCAGGGCATTTTTTACTGCACTGATAATTCCATTTGAACTGTAAGTTGCACCGGATACGACATCTACCTCTAACGTCTGTCCGGAGATAATCTTATCAATGACTCCTTTTGCACGACTGAAGAACGCATCATCATCGGCTTCATTTTCAACGATTTCAATTGCTGTAATCTGCTTATCTTTTACGGTAACCGCAACTTTGATTTTTCCCGCAAATCCGGTTCCTGTTCCGTAATACGTTCCATCTGATACATCAAATGAACCTTTTGCCGTACTTTTCTGCTCTTCTTTTTTGTCCTCGTCTTTTTTCTTATCCTCTTTTTTCTCTTTTTCAGCTGTATCTGCACTCTCCTGTTCAGATGCATCTTCATCTGTCTGATTTTTCGTTTTTTCCGGAATATCAACCGCATAAACCGGTGTGGAATATCCATGAAGAGAAACGCCGATACAGGCAGCTACAACAACTGCTGATAATGCCGGTGCCAGACTTTTTAGTTTCTTCAGTATGCTCATAAACTTTTGTTACTCCTTCTTTATCACCTCTGTATCAAAGTCAGAAGTAAAATCTTCTGCAATACCCTCTGATACATAAACTTTATTTTCTTTATCATATAAAATCATATCAAATTCATCACTGTGTGCTCTCCAATACTCAATTGCCTTATCTTTTCCCATAATAAACAGAGAAGTGGACAACGCATCACACATCGTACCATCTGCACTCACAATTGACACCGATAATAATCCGCTGTCTGCCGGATATCCGGTAGTCGGGTCAATAATGTGATGATAAGTAACCCCGTCCTGTTCAAAATAACGCTCATAACCGCCAGAAGTAATGACTGCTTTGTCTGAAATCGAAAGCACACCAAGATAGCTGTCATCATCCTCTACACCCTGAATGGCAACTCTCCATTTACTTCCATCTGTTTTTGTGCCAAGTGCCTGTACATTTCCGCCCAGATTCACCAGACCGCTTTTTACTCCACATTCCCGATAGATATCCATAATTCTGGTAGAAGTATATCCTTTTGCAATTCCGCCTAAATCGATCGCCATTCCATCGGTTTTAAAAGATATGGTACTTGTCTCTTTATCAAACACAACATCCGATAATTTCGTTTTTTCCAAAAGACCATCCAATGTTTCTTTAGAAGGAACTTTGAAATCTCCTGTGGTAAATCCCCATTCTTTCATAATCGGATAGATGGCAATGTCAAATGCTCCACCTGTGGATTTTCCAAACTCCAATGCACGTTCCACCAGATAAGAGGCATCTTTTCCCAAGGTCCCACCGCCATTGGCATTGACTTGTGCAATTTCACTTGACTCTTCTCCTGTGGAAAGCAGTCCATCCAGACGCTCAATTTCCGCAGCCGCCTTTTCCACTGCTTCCTCTCCATGACTTCCATAAGCAGTTACCGTCATGTAAGTATCCATGGCAAAAACATCCTTACTTGCCTCCTGGCTTTCATCAGCTTCACCATCGGTACTTTCCTCACTGATGCCCTGATTTTTCGCCTCTTGTGCCTCTTCTTTTTGACTGCTGCTATCGGTGATTTTTTGTGTACTACACCCTCCTAAAATCATTGTGCTTAATAAAAATAATACAAGTATCTTTTTTTTCACGTTTTTTCTCCTTACTGACGTTAGAGCCTCCTAACTTCGGATAGCTTATCATCACTTTTATTGTTTGTCAATTATACTCTATGCTTATTGAGAATTTTTCTCATTTTATCATATAGCCACTGTTTCATATATTAAACAGAAAAACGGTATGCTGTCCTCTCTCGACTCACATACCGTCTCTTTTATTTCTTATTTTTTTATTTTACCGCACCAATTAATGTATTAATATCATCAATCTGGTTTTTCTTTAAATACTCTTCGATTCCTTTAACCGTCTCAACTGTTGCATAAGGGTTTGCAAAATTTGCTGTTCCAATGGAAACTGCTGTTGCACCGGCTAAGATAAATTCCAGAGCGTCTTCTGCATTTGAGATTCCACCCATTCCGATAATCGGAACATTGACTGTCTGAGCCACCTGATAAACCATACGCACAGCCACAGGTTTGACACATGGACCGGACATTCCGCCGGTTTTATTTGCCAGCGCAAAGGTACGACGGTTAATATCAATCTTCATTCCTGTTAAGGTGTTAATTAAAGAAAGAATATCTGCACCGCCTGCTTCTGCTGCTCTTGCCATCTCTGTAATATCGGTTACATTCGGACTTAACTTCATGATAACCGGCTGTTTTGCATATTTTTTCACTTCTTTTGTGATTGCCTCTACCGCTTTTGGATTCTGTCCAAAGGCAATTCCGCCTTCTTTTACATTTGGGCAGGAAATATTAATTTCTAATAAATCAACCGGTTCATCTGCCAGACGTTCTACTACTTCACAATAATCTTCTGTACTTTTTCCACATACATTTACAATAATTTTCGTATCAAACTGTTTTAAGAACGGAATATCTCTTTTGCAAAATACATCAATTCCCGGATTTTGGAGTCCAATTGCATTGAGCATGCCGCCGTAAGTTTCTGCAATACGTGGGGTTGGGTTTCCCGGCCACGGTACATTCGCCACACCTTTTGTTACAACTGCACCTAACTCGTTTAAATCTACAAATTCACTGTATTCTGCGCCAGAACCAAATGTTCCGGAAGCGGTCATAACCGGATTTTTGAGTTCTACACCGGCAAGATTTACTTTTGTATTCATTATAATTCTACCTCCGTACTTAAGAACACCGGTCCATCTTTACAAATTCGTTTGTTGTGTACATGAGAATGAGAATCCACGTCTTTAGACTGACATACACAGGCAAGACAGGCTCCAACTCCACATGCCATCTTCTCTTCCATGGAAATCCAACAAGGGATTCCTTTTTCCAGTGCATAATTTTTTAATGCACGAAGCATCGGTTTTGGTCCACAGGCAAACATCATATCTGCTTCGATTTGATTTTCACGAATTGCGTCTACTACATTTCCTTTTGTTCCAACACTGCCGTCTTCCGTTGCAATAAAAAGTGTTCCTGCTGATTCAAGTTCTTCTTTTAAGAATAAATCCTGATTGCGGTATCCGGATACAATAATCGCTTCTCCTTCGATTTCTTTTGCAGTCTGAAGCATTGGAGGAACGCCAATTCCTCCTCCAATCATCAGCACTTTTTTACCTTTTGCTTCTTCAATCGGAAATCCGTTTCCAAGCGGACCTAAGATTTCAAAAGAATCTCCTGCTTCTGCTTTGGAAAATTCTTCTGTTCCTTTTCCCACTACACGATACACAATACGGAGTGTGCCCTTTTCGCGGTCAATTTCACAGATACTGATTGGTCTTGGAAGCACACGGCTTTTATCATTGCTATAGACAGAGATAAACTGCCCCGGTTTTGCCTGTACTGCAACTTCTTTTGCATCAAGCCACATACTGCAGATTCCATCTGCTATCATCTTCTGCTCGATTACAGTACTTTTCATCTTTAACTTTGCCATGATTTTCTCCCCTTATTTTAATGCTGTTAATGCACCATCAATATCTGCCACCATAGTTTCTACGGCTTTTCTGGATGCATCTGCAAAATTTGCCTCTCCAAACTCTGCATACTGTTCCTGTTTATAAGCTGCAATAATTCCGCGGGAAGAGTTTACCACTGCACCAAGTCCGTCTTCATTAAAGAAATGAACCAGGTCTTTTCCTTTTCCACCCTGTGCACCGTAACCCGGTACTAAAATATAAGATTTTGGCATAATTTTACGAAGCACTTTTCCCATTTCCGGATAAGTTGCACCGACAACTGCCCCGATATAACTGTATTCATCGCCCATGCAGTCAGCGCCCCACTGAGCAACTTTCTCTCCGACTAATTCATATAATGGTCTTCCGTTAATTAACTGGTCCTGAAATTCTCCACTGGACGGATTGGAAGTCTTAACTAAAATAAACAGACCTTTTTTCTCTTTTTTGCAGATATCGATAAACGGATTGACACCATCTGAACCAAGATATGGATTCACTGTTGCAAAATCTTCATCAAAGCCTGCATACTCTTTTGTTCCAACCTGAACTTTTCCAAGATGTCCTACTGCATAAGCAGAAGACGTAGAGCCAATGTCTCCTCGTTTGATATCTCCGATTACAACCAAATCTTTTTCTTTACAGTAATCTACGGTCTTTTTAAATGCAACCAGCCCAGGAATTCCAAACTGTTCATACATTGCAATCTGCGGTTTTACTGCCGGAATCAAATCATAAGTCGCATCAATAATTGCTTTATTAAACTGCCAGATTGCTTCTGCGGCACCCTCTAAGGTTTCTCCATATTCTTTAAATGCAGTCTCCTGTACCTGTTTTGGCACATAAGAAAGCATTGGGTCTAAACCTACGCAAATCGGCGCATGAGTCTTTTTTATTTTTTCTGTCAGTTTGTTAATCATTTTTCTTCCTCCATCTTTTTGTGTCTTATATTGTTCTATTTATTTAAAATTTTTTGCTGCTTCCTGATTCATATAAGCAATCTTGCCATCGCAGATAGTCGCTTTTACCATTCCTTTTACTTTCCAGCCGTTAAACGGTGTATTTTTCCCGCGGGAAAGGAAAGTCATAGAATCAATGACATACTCTTTTTCAGGGTCAATAATTGTAACATCCGCAGGAGCTCCCACTTTTAAAGTACCTTTATTCGAATGAATTACCTGTGCCGGATTATAGCTCATCTTTTCTGCCATCTGCATTGGAGTTATGATTCCTTTTTCTACCAGTTCTGTAATTGTAAGTGCAACAGAAGTCTCCAATCCGACAATTCCAAATGGTGCATCTTCCATAGATTGATTTTTTTCATCTCTGCTGTGCGGTGCATGGTCTGTACTGATTACATCAATAATATCGTTTTTTAGTCCTTCTAATAATGCTTCTTTATCCTCTTTGGTACGAAGCGGAGGATTCATTTTATAGTTTGAATCATCTTTATCAATTTCATCAGAAGTCAAAGTAAAATGATGCGGGCAGACTTCCCCCGTCACATCCAGCCCTTCTTCTTTTGCAAGGCGAATCATTTCTACGCTGTCTTTTGTAGAGCAATGACAAAGATGCAGTTTTGCTCCTGCTTCTTTTGCCAATAAGATATCTCTTGCGACAATGACATCTTCCACTGCATTGCTGATTCCCGGTAATCCCAGTTCTTTTGTATATTCATCGGAATTGACACAGCCCTTTGCTTCTATCAGGCTTTTATCTTCACAGTGTGCAAATACCGGAATGTTGCACTCAGCGGCAATCTTCATTGCCTCTTTGTATAATCCTGCATTCATTACACTCTTTCCATCTTCACTGATTGCCGGAATCCCGGCATCTGCCATTTCTTTAATTTCGGCAAGTTCTTCTCCTGCCTGTCCTTTTGTAACCGCTCCAATCTGAAGTACATGAATCGGTGCCATCTCTTTTGCTTTATTATGCACGTATTTTACGCGGTCTGCACAGTCAATGACCGGCTTGGTATTTGGCATGGCAAGAATTGTGGTAAACCCACCCTTTGCCGCTGCTTTGGAGCCTGACACAATATCCTCTTTGTACGTAAGTCCAGGGTCACGCAGATGTACATGAAGGTCAATCAGACCAGGCATTACATAACAGCCTTTTGCATCAATTACCTTATCCTGTTTTGACGGAGTGATTTCATCTTTTATTTCTTTAATCTTTCCTGCTTCGATATACAAATCACTTATCTTATCTGTCTTTGTTGCGGGGTCAATTACCCGTCCGTTTTTAATTAAAATGTTCATGGACTCTCCTCTCCTCCAGCGCCTTCTCTGCACTCTCATCTTCTTACAAAATCAAGTACAGAAAGATTTTGAGAATACATTTTATTCTCTTTTGGTTTTAATAGTAACATACACAAATTCTTTCGTCAATTATACTTTTTTCCTTGACTTTTAAGGCATTTTTGCATATACTGAATCTTGTAATGAAATATTGGATATAAATAATGAAGTGCATTTCACAAGCTTCTGATTATTGTAAATTAAGCGGTTTTTAGAGATTGTATTATTTTATTTATAATGAATATACTCTCTAAAGACCGCTTTTTATTCATATAAGGAGATTTTGAAAGTCCTGCTTTCTTTTGTTTCTATCCGAAATTCAACTACTTATTTTTTTTATTTTATGGAGGTAACATTATGAACAAGGGAACTGTTAAATGGTTCAACGCAGAAAAAGGTTATGGATTTATCACAGGAGAAGACGGACAGGATGTATTCGTACATTTCTCTGCTATCACAGGTGAAGGATTCAAAACTTTGGAAGAAGGACAGGCTGTATCTTATGATTTAACAGAAGGTGCTCGTGGAATGCAGGCAGCTAATGTTGTTAAATTATAATTTATAAGGTATCTGAATCATTTGATTTTCTTATAAACAGCACAAAAAGCGGCTGTCACATGAACCATGTGGCAACCGCTTTTTCTTCACCATGAATTGTTCTTTGAATCAAATGTATCTGAGACTCCACTCATTATTCTGCATCTGTTGTATTTAAAGAACTTAAATAATCTGTGATTGCAGTTACATCCATCTGAGTAGTTACAACTTCTGCATCTTCATCCGGTGTTGTGATAACCTGATATGCAGAATATCCAATCCAGCCGACTAAGAGCAGAGAAACAATTGTAATTCCCAGCTTTTCAACGAGTGTCATACTCTCATCATTTTTATTTTTTCTCTTATTTTTTCCACGGACTGCTTTATTTTTTTTATACTGGTCTACTTTTTCCTGACTCATGTTTTGATTCCTCAACTTTCTACTGTCTATTCGCTATGTACTTTCTACCGTCATCCATTTTTGCGACGTCTGCGCTCATTATAGCACGTTTTCTTTTTTCTGGCTACACCAAACCCAGCGTTTTCAAAAGAAAGAGCCATCCGGTCAGGGTAAATGCCGAGCACAGTGTTGTCACCATAACAATACTCGAAGTCAGTATCCCTTCATGTCCCATATTTCTTGCCATAACAAAACTGCTGACGGTTGTAGCTGAACCAAGCATCACTAAGATTGCAACCAACTCTGATTCACGATATCCAAGCCAGACTGCAATCGGCAAAAAAATGGCTGCAAGCACCACTAATTTTAAAGCACTTGCAATGAGAGTCGGTTTTAATTTTCCAAGCGCCTTTTTTCCCTCGAAAGAAGCTCCCATCGCCATAAGACCAAGCGGAGTTGCAAGCACTGCCATATTTTTCACTGTTTTTTGCAGAATCTCCGGCTGTGGAATTTTTAAAATCGCCCACACAAAACCTGCTGCAATTCCAAGAATAATCGGATTCGTAACAATTCCCTTTAAAGTTTTTTGTAACAGGGCTTTATCCATTTTTCTCTGTCCCGGTTTTAATAAAGACAGGACGATTACCGCAAACGCATTGTAAAGCGGTACCGTTCCGATAATCATAAGCGGTGCCATTCCGGATGTACCATAGATATTCTGGATAAATGCAATTCCAAGAATTGCCGCACTGCTTCGATATGCTCCCTGCACAAATTCTCCACGTTCTTCTCTTTTTACGACAAAGAATGACAAAACCGTCACTCCTGTAATACTTAAAAACGTTGCAATAAAACAGAACAATACAAACCCGCCATTCCAGCTTTCACGAATATCAACTGCTGAAATATCCTGAAACAAAAGAGCCGGAAGTGCCACAGCAAAGGCGAATTTATTCATCTTTGCCGAAAATGCTTCATCTATCAGCCCGACTCTTTTAAAAAAGCTTCCAAGAAGCATTGTAAAAAAGATAGGAAGGGTTGCATTTAAACTAAAAATCAGATTATCCAACGTCTTAGTCTTCCTTTACCAGCACTTTCAGGATTTCTGAAATATACATGGTATGATAATCTTTCTGTGGATACCATTTTGTATCAATTGTTTCATCTTCAAAGTTTTCCGGAAGAATGTCTCCATGATACATTTTCTTGCACACTAAAATCAGATTTGCTTCTTCAAATGCAGCTGTTCCATCCACAAAGTATGGAGTTAAACCAGCTTCTTTGATTTTATCTTTGTCACGTCCGGAAACACTTCCACAGATATTTAATGCTTTTCTGTAAGATTCATCAAAAAATGAAATCGTAAACGTATCATTTGCATCTACAAATTCTTTTGTATAGCGCTGTGGGCGAATATAAGTCGTTACTGCATTTTTTCCCCACATAATACCGACGCCACCCCAGCTTGCGGTCATTGTATTGCATTTTTCTTCATTGCCTGCGGTAATTAACATCCATTCTTTTCCAATTTTTGTAAATGGATTCATCTGCAATTCTTCTGCTTTTACTTCTTTAAATGCCATGATTTGATTCTCCTTGTCATTAAATTTTTATTGTCAAAAACATATTTATCTGCCGTATAATTTTGTCATACGGCGGATTTTCTCTTTTAATTCTTCGGAAAATGCCCCTTTTGTCATTCTCCATTTCCAGTTGTCTCCAAGCGTGGACGGCATATTGATTCTTGCCTCACTTCCAAGTCCCAGGAAATCCTGAACCGGAATAATACAGGTATCTGCTGTACTTCTCATCGCAAGTGCAATTAAATCCCAGTGCTGTTCTTCCTTTGGAGTGTAAAAGCTATTCATGTAACGCAGGGCAACCTCTCTGTCTCCATCGGAAAGTTTCTCAAACCAGCCCGCTGTTGTATCGTTATCATGTGTTCCTGTATAAACCACACAGTTTCTCTGATATTTATAAGTCAGATAATCACTGTCCTCACTCGGGTCAAAAGCAAACTGCAGAACTTTCATTCCCGGATATCCGCTGTCTTTTAAGAGTTGAAATACACTCTCTGTCAAAAATCCCAAGTCCTCTGCAATAATGTCAAGTTCACCAAGCTTTTCTTTGACCGTGTTAAATAAATCCATACCCGGACCTTTTTCCCAGTGTCCGTTTACGGCTGTCTCATCTCCATAAGGAATCGAATAATATTCGTCAAATCCACGGAAATGGTCGATTCTTACAATATCATATAAATCAAAGCAGTAAGCAATTCTCTTCAACCACCAGTCATATCCTGTTTTCTTATGATATGCCCAGTTATATAATGGGTTTCCCCAAAGCTGTCCTGTTGCAGAAAAAGCATCCGGCGGGCATCCGGCCACACCAAGCGGAAGATTTTTCTCATCTAACTGGAATAACTCCGGATTTGCCCAGGTATCTGCACTGTCAAATGCAACATAAATCGGAACATCACCTACAATCTGAATTCCCTTTTTGTGTGCATACTCTTTTACTTTTGTCCACTGCTCATGAAACTCATACTGCAAAAATTCATAAAAATTACATTCTTCTTCCAGTTCTCTTTTATAACACTCTACCGCTTCCGGTTTTCTAAGACGGATCTCTTCTTCCCACTCAATCCAGCTTTTTCCATCATTTTGATTTTTAAGTGCCATATACAGTGCATAATCCGGGAGCCAGTGTTGATTATCTTTACAAAATTCTGTGAATTTTTCATCGGATAATATATCAGAATTTAAAAATGCCTGTTTTAATAATACAAATCTGGAATTATAAATTCTTCCATAATCAATGTAGGATTCATTGTCTCCATAATCAGAAGCTTCGCAGGCTTCTTTTGTCAGCCAGCCTTTTTCTGCCAGTGTATCCAGATCAATAAAATACGGATTTCCTGCAAACGTAGAAAAGGATTGATATGGGGAATCTCCATAGCTGGTAGGACCAAGTGGCAGAATCTGCCATAATTTTTGTCCCGTCTCTTCTAACAAGTCAATAAATTCATAAGCTTCTTTTGAAAATCCACCAATTCCATAAGGAGATGGCAGGCTCGCAATCGGAAGCAGCATTCCGTTTCTTCTCATTTCAATTCCCTCATTCTTCATATTGTATTTTTATTAATGTAAGCCCTCTTGCCGGTGCCGTTGCTCCGGCTTTTTTTCTGTCTTTCGCCTCTATGATTTCCAACATATCCTCCGGTTTTCTTGCCCCGCTTCCTACTTCGATTAATGTTCCTGCAAGAATCCGTACCATATTATAAAGAAAACCACTTCCTGTAATCCGCATACAGATTTCGTCGTCCTCTTTTTTTATCTGAAAATCATAAATGGTCCGCACTGTCGTTTTGACCTGTGCCCCTGCTCCGCAGAAACTCTTAAAATCATGTTCTCCAAGCAGATATTCTCCGGCTTTTCGCATTTTTTCCACGTCTAACGGAAGATAGGTAAAATGAGAATACAGCCGTTTTGTCGGAACCGGAAATTTTTTATTTAAAATCCGATATTCATACGTTTTCCTGCTGTTTCGATAACGAGGATGAAAATCCGGTTCAACTTCTTTTGACATCTGAATCCGAATGTCTTCCGGCAGTCTTTGATTTAAGGCATAAGAAATTTTTTCTCCCGGCATCCTTGCACTTGTATCAAACACAGCTACATTTCCAAGTGCATGTACTCCTGCATCCGTACGGCTTGCTCCGATGGTTTCAATCGGCTCTTTTAGTAACTCCGATAACTTTTGGTTAATCACTTCCTGAACTGTAATTCCATTTGGCTGTACCTGCCATCCACAATAATTTGTTCCGTCATAGGCAATTTCAAGCATGACCCGTTTCATGTTCTATTCCTCCTCTGACTACTCTCACAGGCAAGCCTGTGGGTTTTTGCCACTAATTTATAACAATATACTCAAAAAATTCCGAGAGTACATTATACTATAATACGCAATACAATGTCGGCAATCAGATAAACCAGTAAAACCAGATATGCCATAATATCATGCTTCTGATATTTTAATGGTTTCATGGATGTACGATGATCTCCTCCATGATAACAGCGGGCTTCCATTGCCATTGCCAAATCATCTGCTCTTCGAAATGCTGAAATAAAAAGCGGAACTAACAGAGGAATTAAATTTTTCGCTTTTTTGATTAAATTTCCCGATTCAAAATCTGCCCCTCTGGCAATCTGTGCTTTCATAATTTTATCCGTTTCTTCCATTAAAATCGGAATAAAACGCAGTGCAATCGACATCATCATTGCGATTTCATGAACCGGAACTTTAATTTTGTTGAGCGGACGCATTAATTTTTCCAGACCGTCGGTCAACTGGTTTGGTGTCGTTGTCAATGTCATAACAGAAGAACCCATCACCAGATAAATCAGTCGGATTCCGATTTTTATCGCCTGACGGATTCCTTCTTCTGTAATCTTTAAAATCCAAATCTGTACAACCACTTTTCCGGGAACTAAGAACAGGTTAAATGCCACTGTAAGGATAAAAATAAAAAACAATGGCTTTAAACCTTTCATCATAAATTTAACCGGAACTTTGGAAAGTACAATCACCACCGCTAAAAATGCTGTGGCCAGCAGATACCCCCATAAAGAATCTGCAACAAACAGTGAGATTAAAAATGCAATTGTTCCTACAAATTTCACTCTCGGGTCTAAGCGATGCAAAATTGATTTTGCCGGATAATACTGGCCAATTGTGATATCTTTTATCATAGTATCTGTTTCTCCAGTGCTCTTAAAATACTTCTCTTTGCTTCCTCAATCGTTGTCGCATTTGTATCAACCGTAAGACCTTTTGCCTGCAGATCATGCATGATATAGGTAATCTGCGGTGCTGCAAGCCCCATTGATTCCAGTTCTTTATAATGAGAAAAGACTTCTTTTGGCGTTCCGTCAAATGCTTTTTCCCCTTTATTCATCACAATCATGCGCTCTACATATTTTGCGATATCTTCCATACTGTGTGAAACCAGTACCACCGAAATTTTTCGTTCTTCGTGAAGCATTGCAATCTGGTCTAAGATTTCATCTCTGCCTCTTGGGTCAAGACCCGCTGTCGGCTCGTCTAAAATCAATACTTCCGGTTCCATTGCTAAAACTCCGGCAATTGCCACTCTTCTTTTTTGTCCTCCGGAAAGTTCAAATGGCGAACTTTTATAAGATTTCTCTGGAAATCCAACATGCGCAAGTGCCATTCTTGCCCTTTCTTCTGCTTCTTCCTGACTTGCTCCAAGATTTTTTGGACCAAAGCAGACATCAGTAAGCACATCTGTTTCAAACAGCTGATGTTCCGGATACTGAAAGACCAATCCGACTTTACTGCGAAGGTTTCGAAGCGGATATCCTTCTTTCCAGATATCTTCCCCATTATAAGAAACAACTCCTGAAGTCGGACGGATGAGTCCGTTTAAATGCTGAATTAACGTTAATTTTCCACTGCCGGTATGTCCGATAACTCCCATAAACTGTCCCTGTGGAATCTCCAGACTGACGTCTTTTAATGCATGCATCTCATAAGCGGTTCCCGGACTGTAAGTATAGGTTACATTTTCTAATTTTATCGACATAATGCACTCACCAGTTCCTCTCTTGTCAATATTCCATCCGGTAGCGGCACACCTGCCTGTTTCAGTTCATGCGCCAACAAAGTAACCTGCGGTACATCCAGACGATAGGATTTTAACTCTTCTACTTTTGAAAATACTTCCCTTGGTGTTCCCTGCATGACAATTTTTCCTTTATCCATAACAAATACTTTATCCGCCAAAGTCACCTCTTCCATGTAATGGGTAATCAAAACGACTGTGATGCCTTTCTTTTCGTTTAATTCCTTTACCGCCTGCAGCACTTCTTTTCGTCCGTTTGGATCAAGCATCGCCGTAGGCTCATCCAAAATAATGCACTTTGGCTCCATTGCCATCACACCGGCAATTGCCACTCTCTGTTTTTGTCCTCCGGAAAGTTTATTCGGAGAATGACTTCTATATGCCGTCATACCGGTTGCCTCTAAACTTTTATTGACTCTTCTCCAGATTTCATCCGTTTCCACACCCATATTTTCCGGACCAAATCCGACATCTTCTTCCACAATCGAACCAATAATCTGATTATCGGGATTCTGAAATACCATGCCGGCTTTCTGACGTACTTTCCAGATTTCTTCCTCCGTAGAAGTATTGATTCCATCTACTACCATTGCACCCTCTGTTGGATATAAAAGCGCATTGATATGCTTTGCCAGCGTCGATTTCCCGGAACCATTATGTCCAAGAACTGCAATAAACTGTCCCTGTTCAATATCCAGATTAATGTCATCGAGCGCACGATGTGTTTCTTCTATATGTCCATTTTCATCATATTTATAATAATCATGCATTAACTTTAATGCTTTAATGATTCCCATCGTCTATCCTCTCTCTTGTAACACTCTGTCATTTCCACATACATACCGATAAACTTCTATTTCTTTTGCATCCTGTTCCACATGATAATCGATTTTTAAAAATCCCAGTTTTTTTGCCAGCGCAATGGATGATTTGTTCTCCGAATGAATCCGGCAGTAAAGATACTTTGCGCCTCGCTCTTTGGCTTCTAAAAGAATTGCATGGCAGGCTTCATATCCATATCCCTGTCTTTGATAAGCTTCATCAATCAAATAACCCAGTTCCACAACAGAACGACCCTGATTCCAGATTTTCGGTTCGATTCCCACTCGTCCGATAATTTTACCACTTTGTTTTTCTATCACTGCCCAATAGCCCATATCACACAATTCATACATATATCTTCGGTAACTTGGGAAGTTTTCGATTTCTTCTTCTAATGTCTTTTCCTTTCCCTCAACCGCATTTTCTGTTGAATTCTGCTCATTTAAAGCAAGCATTTGTGGTAAATCCGCTTCTGACATTTCCCGAACTAAAAGTCGTGGGGTCTCACATACCACTGCTGGAAGATGGTGATTGTGGCAATAAACTTTTTCCACAAATTTGGCATCAATCTCTTCATAGCCTTCGATTATCATTGCCGCCTGACTTAAGTCCTGCTTTCCTGAATCCGGATTAAAATATCCCATACAGGTTATATTTGCCGCTTTTGCCGCACGGCATCCATTGGTAGAATCTTCCACAACCAGACATTCACTTACGTCTAATTCAAGTTCCCCTGCTGCTGCCAAAAAGACGTCCGGTGCCGGTTTCGGATGCTTTACATTCTCTCCACTTAATATTTTATCAAAGTAGTGCCGAATATTTAAACGTTTTGTAACCATTTGAATATAAGAAAGCGGTGAAGAAGAAGCAATCGCCATTTTGTATCCCGCATTTTTTAAGCGTTCCAGCAACTGTGGCACGCCCTCTATCATCGGGATACCCTCCCGTTCTACCGTTTCCGCTTTAATCTTTTTCATGGTATCCACTAATGCCTTATCTTCTCTGTCAATTCCATAGGTTTCATGAAGAAGATTCATAAGAAATCCAAGTGTAGAACCAATACAAGGTTTATAGACCTCATAATCCAATTCAATTCCACGTGTTAAAAGTGCTTCTTTCCAGATACGGTAATGTACTGGTTCACTGTTGATCAGCACTCCGTCCATATCAAATATAATTCCCTTTAACATCCTTTTTCTCCAAACTTTAAAAGGGTACTGCTTTTTCACAGCACCCTTTCTATTTTTTCAGGCATTGCACGGTGTAAAGCGTTGGAGTGCTTAGCTGCTATAAAGCGGACATTCGCAATCCGCTTTGCTACTTGCTCATGAACGCAGTCGCTTCGCGCTCTGTCAGTGGGAGCTTTCAACTCCCACTGACAGAAGCATCCCCCTCACTCGCCGCTTAGTGCTCCGCGCACTTGAAGCAGGGGAATGCTTAGCTGCATTCAAACAGCAATTCATCCATAATTTTCCAGATTTCTTCCCTTCCCTGCTTGGTTTCGGCAGAGAATGGAATGACCTGTGTGCCCGCAAGCAGCTCGAGTCCTTGTTTCAATGCCTTCACGTGTTTCTGTACCTGGCTGCGTTTTAATTTATCTACTTTTGTTGCAATAATAATTGGCTGATAACCATTGTGTACAATCCAGTCATACATCATTTTGTCATTTGCTGACGGGTCATGCCGAATATCAATCAGCAAAAAGACCGCTTTTAACTGCTTTGATTTTTGGAGATAACGTTCAATTAATTTTCCCCACTGTTCTTTTACTGACTGCGAAACCTTTGCATATCCATATCCCGGCAAATCCACCAGATACATGGCATCATTAATATTATAAAAATTAATGGTCTGTGTCTTACCCGGGGAAGCACTGGTTCTTGCCAGTGCTTTACGATTCATTAATGCATTAATCAAAGAAGATTTTCCCACATTTGATTTTCCCGCAAATGCAACCTCAGGTAACTCAGTATCAGGAAGTGTGCTGGTAATTCCACACACAATGTCCAGTGACACATTTTTTATAATCATACCTGACCTCCCGTAAATGCTTCTTTTATTACTTCTTCCATAGAGCTTACAAAGATAATATTCAGTCCGTCTGTAATTTCTTTTTCTAATTCCTCTACATCCGGTTTATTTTCTTTCGGAACAAGTACCGTTGTAATTCCGGCATTTTTTGCCGCAAGCAGTTTTTCTTTTAATCCTCCGATCGGAAGGACACGACCTCTTAAAGTAATTTCACCGGTCATTGCAAGATTTGCTTTTACCGGAATTTTTGTAATTGCAGAAAGCATTGCTGTCGCCATGGTAATTCCGGCTGATGGACCATCCTTTGGAACCGCTCCTTCCGGAATATGGATATGTATGTCATTGTTTTTAAAAAATTCTGCATCAATCTGATAGTTCTCTGCAATTGAGCGGATATAGCTGATTCCGATCTGTGCAGATTCCTTCATGACATCTCCCATCTGTCCGGTCAATACAAACTCACCCTGACCCGGCATCAGATTCACCTCGATTTGAAGCGTATCCCCACCAACACTGGTCCATGCAAGTCCACGTACAATCCCTATCTGATCTTCTTCATTTTTCTTCTGGAACGTATAACGCGCTCTTCCTAAAAATTCTTCCAGATTCTCTTTTTCTACTCTTACACAGCTTTCTTTTTCTTCTAAGATTTTTCTGGCTGATTTTCTACAGATTGTTCCAATCTTTCGCTCCAGACTTCTGACACCTGCTTCTCTTGTATAAGCAGTAATCATTTCTCTTAAAGCTTCATCGGAAATTTCAAGCTGCGCTGATTTTAATCCGTGTGCCTTAATCTGCTTTGGAATCAGATGTTCTTTTGCAATATGCCATTTTTCATTTTCGGTATAGCTACTGACTTCAATGATTTCCATACGGTCTAAAAGCGGACCCGGAATGGTCTGTAAATCATTTGCAGTTGCAATGAAAAGCACTTCTGATAAATCCAGAGGAATTTCCACATAGTGGTCACGGAATTTATGATTCTGCTCAGAATCCAGCACCTCCAGAAGAGCGGAAGAAGTATCCCCTTTGTAATCACTGCTGACTTTATCTATTTCATCTAACAGCATCAGAGGATTTTTGACTCCCGCCTGAATCATTCCATTTGCAATACGACCCGGCATTGCGCCCACATAAGTTCTCCTATGTCCACGGATTTCTGCCTCGTCACGCACTCCGCCAAGACTGATTCTGACATATTCTTTATTCAACGCATGTGCTACCGACTTTGCAATGGAGGTTTTTCCGGTTCCGGGCGGTCCTACCAGACAGAGAATCGGACTTTCGCCTTTTTTCGTCAATGTCCGTACTGCAAGGAATTCTATGATACGCTCTTTTACTTTTTCCAGGCCATAGTGTTCCTCTTCAAGAATCTGATACGCTCCCTGCAGGTTCTTATTATCGCGACTGGTCTTGTCCCATGGAAGAGACAATAACGTTTCAATATAGGTACGTATTACCCCTGACTCTGCCGGACTTCCCACAGTATTTTTAAACCGGTTGATTTCTTTTGTAATACGTTCTTTGACTTCTTTTTTTGCCTTTAATTTCTTTACGGTTTCTAAAAACTGTTCCGCTTCCGTTGCAGAATTATCTTCGCCTAATTCCTCACGGATTACTTTTAACTGTTCCCGTAAAATATATTCACGCTGATTCTTATCGACACGCTCTTTCACTTTAGATTGAAGTCTTGCTCCGATTTCCATAATCTGGATTTCGTTTGTAAGAATCATTCCTACAATTTCATAGCGTCCCTCAAGGCTGACTGCCTCTAAAATCTTCTGTCGTTCTTCGTAGCGAATCTGAATGTGAATCGAAATCTGGTCTAAAACTTTTTCCACGTCCTCTAATTCTAAAATCTGACCGGCAAGTTCTTTGCTGACCTGCTTATTGGAATTACAATAACGTACAAATAATTCTTTGATACTGCGAAGCATTGCTTCTTTTACTGTTTCATCCAAGTCTTCTTCCGGCTCAAAAACCGCTATCTGTGCCTCAAGATAATTTGGATTTTCTTCTAAAGAAACCAGCTGTGCTCTCTCGATTCCTTCTACTAAAACCCGAACAATGTTCTTTGGAAGTTTTACCAATTGTTTAATTTCTGCAATTGTTCCAATTGGATATAAATCCTCCTGAACCGGTTCTTCTGTCTCAGGATTTTTTTGTGTAATCAAGAGAATCCTCTGGTCCTGCACCATCGCCTGTTCAATCGCCTGAATCGATTTTTCTCTGCTTACATCAAAGTGAACAATCATATCAGGAAGAATGGTCGTTCCTCTGAGGGCAACCGCCGGTAAATGATACATTATGTCACTCAATTCCCACACCTCCTTATTTTCATTGATGTATACCTCTTTTATGCCGTTTCCGGTTTATTGCGTTTGCGTCCGCCTTTGCTTCTTCTTGTCGGAGGCTGCATCTCTCCATGTTCAAGTTCGGCACTTCCTGTTCCCTCTACCACTTCTTTGGTAATCTTGCAGGAACGGATGGTCTCATCGGATGGAATTTCATACATTAAATCCATCATGGTATTCTCCATGATAGCGCGAAGTCCTCTCGCTCCGGTTTTTCTTGTCATAGATTTTTCTGCAATGGCATTAATTGCGGATTCATCAAACTCTAATTTCACGCCATCTAATTCAAACAGTTTTTCGTACTGTTTTACTAAAGAGTTTTTCGGCTCTTTTAAGATACGAACCAGAGCTTCTTTATCCAACGCATCTAAAGAGACAACAACCGGTACTCGTCCGACAAATTCCGGAATCATACCAAATTTCACAAGGTCATGCGGCATAACCTCTTTTAACACATCACCGATATTTCGTTCTTTTTTATCTGCAATCTCAGTATTAAATCCGATTGATTTTGTATCCATACGGGTTTCAATAATTTTATTTAAGCCCTCAAATGCACCACCACAGATAAATAAAATATTGCTGGTATCAATCTGGATAAATTCCTGCTGCGGGTGTTTTCTTCCTCCCTGAGGCGGAACACTTGCAACTGTTCCTTCAATAATTTTCAGCAGTGCCTGCTGTACCCCTTCACCGGATACATCACGGGTAATGGAAGTATTTTCTGATTTTCTGGTAATCTTATCAATTTCATCAATGTAGATAATACCATACTGTGCACGTTCTACATCATAATCTGCTGCCTGAATAATCTTAAGCAGAATATTTTCTACGTCCTCTCCTACATAACCTGCTTCTGTCAGTGTTGTCGCATCTGCGATTGCAAATGGAACATTTAACAGTTTTGCAAGTGTCTGTGCAAGCAGAGTTTTTCCGGAACCTGTCGGTCCTAACATCAAAATATTACTCTTCTGAAGTTCTACATCTGAATTACTGCCTGCCAATACTCTTTTATAATGATTATAAACTGCTACGGAAAGTACTTTTTTGGCTTCATCCTGTCCGATTACATAGTCATCCAGAAATGACTTAATCTCCTGTGGTTTCAGCAGATTAATTTCATCGTTCATCGGTTCTGCATAATCTGCACTTTCTTCCGCACAGATTTCTGCACAGATTTCCACACACTCATCACAAATATAAGTTCCGTTTGGTCCGGCGATCAATTTACGCACCTGCTCCTGTGTTTTTCCACAAAATGAGCAGCGGACTTTCGGTTCATTTCCTTTCATTGCCATTTCTTTTCCTTTCTGTTTTACTTCTCTTTTTAATGGCGAAAAGACCCCCGAGCCAAAGCGCAGGAGTCTTATCTTTTGTCTTACTTTTTATACTCAATTATGCTGTCAATCAGACCATAAGCCTTTGCCTCTTCTGCGGACATATAATAATCTCTTTCCGTATCTCTGGCAACGACTTCATAAGGCTGACCAGTATTTGCAGCCAGAGTCTCATTCAGTTTCTTTTTGGTTTTCAGAATCATATTTGCAACGATTTCAATCTCTGTTGCCTGACCCTTTGCACCGCCAGATGGCTGATGAATCATGATTTCTGCATTCGGAAGAGCAAAACGTTTTCCTTTTGCACCACCTGCAAGAAGGAATGCTCCCATACTTGCAGCCATACCTACGCAGATTGTTGATACATCACATTTAATATAATGCATGGTATCATAAATTCCCCATCCTGCTGAAACTGAACCACCCGGGCTGTTAATGTATAACTGAATATCTTTTCCAGGATCTTCTGATTCCAAGAACAGAAGCTGAGCAATAATAAGACTTGCAGTTGTATCATTTACTTCTTCTCCTAAAAAGATAATTCTGTCTTTCAGCAAGCGGGAATAGATATCATAACTTCTCTCACCCCTGCTTGTCTGTTCAATCACATATGGTACTAAACTCATGAAACTCCTCCTATTCTGTCAAACAGGTTCAAAGGACTGATTAAGCCTCTTTATTTTCTACGACTTCTGTTACTTTTGCAGCATCTGCAAGTAAAGTAACTGCTTCCTGAACAGCTAAATCTTTCTTCATCTGTTCTTTTTCGTAGTCACCCATTAATTCATTTAATTTTTCAGCTGTCATTTTATATGCTTCAGCCATTTTTGCAATTTCTTCATTGACTTTTTCATCAGAAATCTGGATATCTTCTACTTCTGCAACTTTTTCAAGTACCAGACGTGTCTGGATCGTCTTCATAGCCTGTGGTCTTAACTGTTCTTCCATTGCTGCACGGTCAGAACCTGTGAACTGATAGTACTGGTCAATGGAAAGTCCCTGCTGCTGAAGTCTTGAGATAAAGTTGTTTAACAGCTCCTCAATCTGAAGCTGAACCATAGCTTCCGGAATATCCATCTGTGCATTTTCAATTACTTTATCTACTACTTTATCTTCTTTTTCACGTTTTGCAGCTGCTTCTTTTCTTTCTTTTAAGTTCTTTTCGATATCAGCTTTGTATTCTGCAAATGTTTCAAATTCAGAAACATCTTTTGCGAATTCATCATCTAATTCCGGAAGTTCTTTTACTTTAATTGCTTTTACTGTGCATTTAAATACAGCAGCTTTTCCTTTGAGGTCTTCTGCATGATAATCTTCCGGGAAAGTAACGTTTACTTCTTTTTCTTCTCCGATTACTGCACCAACCAACTGATCTTCAAATCCCGGGATGAAAGAGTTAGAACCAATTGTCAGCGGATAATCGGTTCCTTTTCCGCCTTCAAAAGCAACTCCGTCAACGAATCCTTCAAAGTCAAGTGTTACCATGTCTCCATCAGCAACTGCTCTGTCGTCTACGTCGATTGTTCTGGAGTTCTTTTCCTGTTCTTTTTTCAGTTCTGCTGCAACTTCTTCTTCTGTTACGTCTGCTGCGGATACTTCTACTTCTACACCTTTATATTCACCTAAAGTAACTTCCGGTTTTACAGCAACTTCTGCTGTAAAGATGAAAGATTTTCCTTTTTCAATCTGTACAATGTCAATTGTTGGTCTGGAAACGATGTCTAATTCGCTTTCCTGTGCTGCCTTTGGATATTCTGTATTAATCAGAAGATTTGCTGCATCTTCAAAAAATACACCTGCTCCATACATTTTTTCAATCATAACACGTGGAGCTTTTCCTTTACGGAATCCTGGAATGTTGATGCTTTTTTTGTTTCTGTTGTAAACAGTGTTTACTGCTTTTTCAAAATCTTCTGCTGATACTTCAACTGTCAGCTTTGCCATGTTTTTTTCGAGTTTTTCTACCTGTACGCTCATTTTAAATGATTCCTCCTTGAATTCTATATGTATTGATGCATATTAGGTATTCATGCATTTCTGCCCATAAATAGACCATTTTTCATACTTACAGTCATTATCACAGTATAGCACAAGGTTTTTTAAAATACCAGCATTTTTTTAATAAACGATTGATTTTTTTATCTGATGTGCCTTTACTTCACCTTCTAACTGACTAATCAGCTCCAGCGCAAACGCAATTGCCGTTCCAACCCCTCTGCTTGTTGTCACATTCTTATCACGTACCACTGCTTCTTCCGAAAGAACTGCCCCTTTTAATTTTTCCTCGCATCCTGGATAGCAGGTTGCTTTTCTGCCTTTTAAAATTCCATTTGCTCCAAATACTCCTGGTGCGGCACAGATTGCTGCTACTTTTTTGTCTGCTTCATTAAATTTTATCAACAGTTCGGTTAAACCTTTGTGTTCTCCTAAATGCAGAGTTCCCGGCATCCCGCCCGGCAGTACAAGCATATCTGCATCACTGTAATCTGCCTCTTCAAATAACCGGTCTGCACTCACTTTAATCCCGTGGGAGCCCGTCACTTCAAGACTTGTTCCAATCGAAACCATAAGCACTTCTTCTCCGGCTCTTCTTAACAAATCAACAACGGTCAATCCTTCTACTTCTTCAAATCCCTCTGCTAAAAACACACATACTTTTGCCATGTGACATTCCTCCTGTTTGCTTTTTTCTCAAATTATGATACGATACTGGTAAATGATATTTCAATCATCATATAAAAATCAAAGGAGCATTTTATTTTATGGAAATCGAAAGAAAATATCTGATTAAAAACCTGCCATTTTCCCTAAATGAATATTCTTTTCACAAAATTGAACAGGCCTATCTAAACACCGACCCTGTTATCCGAATCCGAAAACAGGATGACGATTATATCTTTACTTATAAAGGTCGTGGACTTATGGTAAGAGAAGAATACAATCTGCCGTTAAATGAACAGGCTTACTATCATCTTAGAGAAAAAGCCGACGGCATTATTTTATCCAAAACCCGCTATCTTATTCCTTTTAAAACTTATACCATCGAATTAGATGTATTTGACGCCCCTTATGAAGGACTGATTCTCGCAGAAGTTGAATTTCCTGACGAATCTTCGGCTAATTCTTTTACTGCACCGGACTGGTTCGGAGAAGATGTCACCTTTTCCAAAATTTATCATAACAGTACCTTGTCAGCCGGTAAAACACAGGAGCCCATTTAACTAAGGCTCCTGCTTTTTTCCCTTTTGTTTCATCTGTTGTCTTTGTATCCGTCTCCAGGTTTCTTCCTGCCTTTTATCCAGTTCTTTTTCAAATTGTATCCCATACTTTCTCTCTAATTTCCAGAGATAACATTCTAAAATCACTCCACAAAAAACACCTGCTAGCTTTGCCACTGGATTCTTACTCTTCCGGAAGTGTTTTCTTAATCGAAAAATTCGTTCCATTTTCATCCCTTCTGTCAAAATAAAAACTATTCCATGATTCCTTTTCTTTTATTTTAACAGGAGAGCTTTTCTTTTGCAATGTTATATATTGCAAAATCATCTCAATCTCCGACTGAGATAACACTCCGTGGGGCGCACATTGTCCAGTGGACGATGGTTCTGCGCGGACCGTAACGAAGTGTAGACCGCAGCGATCCTAAGAAGAATTTGTCAGCTTGTGCTGACTAGAATTGTGCGCCAAGTCTCACGAATGTTCGACTTGAATTTTTATAACTGTTTTGTTTTCTTTACACAGGCACGAATACTTTCGGAAACTGCACTTCGCATGCCTCTTTCTTCTAACACACCAACTCCCTCTATTGTTGTTCCCGCCGGTGAGCAGACCATATCTTTTAACTCACCCGGATGCATACCTGTTTCTAATACCATCTTTGCACTTCCATATACAGCCTGTGCCGCAAATTCATATGCCTGTTTTCTTGGCATGCCCTCTGCAACTGCTCCATCTGCCATTGCTTCGATAAACATAAACACAAATGCCGGTGAACTTCCGCTGACTGCGCCAACCACATCCAGAATTTTTTCTGTCACGGTATCTGCACGTCCAAAAGAACGAAGCAGCACCAGCGCATCTTCGAGTTCTCTTTCTGTAACCTCTTTATTCGGGCAGACACCTGTAATGCCTTCTCCAACCAGCGCCGGTGTATTTGGCATGGTACGGATAATTTTATGACCTGCTCCAAACTGTGCTTCCAACCATTCCAGTTTCTTTCCCGCTACAATCGAAATAATCACCTGTTCTGATTTTATTTCTGATTTTATTTCCTGAATTACTTCTTCACAAAACTGAGGTTTTACTGCTAAAAAGATTACATCTGCATCCTGTACCGCCTCCTTATTATCGGTTGTACATTCGATTCCAAGTGTTTCCTGTACTTTTTTAGCAGAGTTTTCTGTTTTCGTAGATGCCTTGATATCCTCTTTTTTTAAGATTCCTTTTTCTAATATCCCGCCAATAATTGCGGTTGCCATATTTCCACAGCCTACAAATCCTATTTTCATGTCTGTCAAACCTCCTGTATTGTTTTACAAACTCTCAAATTCTTTAAATCAAGTGTAGTAAGAATTCTGAGAATACATTTTTTCTTATTATCCAACGTTTTTTTCTTTTTTGCAAGTATTGGCTGTGTTTTTTCTCTTCTCATGGTATAATATGATGTAAGTGTCAAAAGTATAAATTGCGGTTGTGCTTGCACAAAAAGCAATTTATACTTAATTGACACGCCGAACAACGAAAACGCAATAAAATGGGGCGAATACGCCGTTTTATGGAAGTTTGAGGTGTTCGAGGATTGCAGGAATTGCGTAGCAATGGAGCAATCCGGTTCATCAGTGAGTGGCAAAATTTACTTTTGACACTCACATCATAATATATTTCAAGACTAATAAAAAAACTAAGACTACTAAAGGAGTTATCAACTATGAACAATGAATTATTTTCTGTTTATCACTGCAAATCCTGCAATAAAATCGAAGTCACCCAGTATATCTCTCCGGAACAAATCAAAGAATTTGGATTTACCGCAGAAGAATTAAAACCAAGCTGTCCAGCCACCGGAAGCTATGACTTAGAAGAACTTGGCCAGATGACAGACAAAGAACTGCGTCATTTTTCCTACAGCGATGTAGAGGGTGTAAAAGAATACTTAAAAAATCGCAGTCAGTCTGGTCCGAAACTATAATAAAAGCCATCCGGCATGCTTCTTGTATGCCGGATGTTTTATTCACAACATTTTGCTAAGCGAGTCACTACCATTTCTATCTTCTCCAATTCAATCGAAGAATAATTCATGACATAAGTGTTTTGGATTTCTTCCCGATTTTCCTTATAGTACGCAGACAATGGAGACAGTTTAATTCCCTGCGCTTTTGCGTTCTCCATTAATTGTTCCTGTGGCTTTTTCGTTTCAATCTTCATCAGAAAATGAACTCCTGCCTCTTCTCCGGAAATGGAAACATATTGGTTCAAACGACTTTTTTTAATGGTCTCTACAATGGTATTTCGTTTATTATGATAATAATTTCGCAGCCGGTTAATGTGCTTTTCAAAATAACCTTCTTCAATAAATTTTGCCAGCGTATACTGTTCAAAATTAGAAACCGTACAAGAATAAAAAGACAGTTTTTTATAATACTGCTGAAAAAGTTCTCTTGGAAGGATCATATAGCTGATACGCACGGTGGACGCAAGTGTTTTTGTAAAGGTATTCATATAAATCACTTTGTCAGACACATCCATGCTTTGCAGCGTTGGAATCGGCTGACCACTTAAGCGCAGTTCACTGTCATAGTCATCTTCAATAATATAACGATTTTCTGATTTTGAAGCCCAGCCGAGCAGTTCATAGCGTCTGCTGACCGGCATCACAATTCCTGTCGGATAATGATGAGATGGCGAAATGTGTGCAATATCGACTTGATTTTCTTCCAGCTTAGAAATTTCCACGCCTTCCTTATCCATATCAATATACTTACAGAGCACTTTATAACTTTGATAGATTTTTCCAATTTTCCGATATCCCGGATTTTCCACAGCATAAATCTTTTCATTTCCCAAAAGCTGGATTAACAAGCCATATAAATATTCTGTTCCGGCACCTACAATAATCTGTTCCGGTAACACCGCCATGCCACGGAACTCTTTTAAATGCTTTGCAATAGCTTCTCTTAGAAAAAACACACCGCCGCAGGGGGGATTAATCATAAGCTGCATCTGATTTTCATTTAAAACTTCCCGGATTGTTCTGGTCCAGATGGTAAATGGAAACAATTCACTCTCTGTCTGATTACTTGTAAAATCTGCCAGATATGCATTTTCCCCTCCGGTAAGCGGTACCATTTCCTTTACAAATGTTTTCTTTTCAATTTCAATGACCTGTTTAAAATCCGTAACATAAAATCCTTTTTTTGGAATGGAATAAATATAACCTTCTGCAATCAGCTGTTCATAAGCATTTTCCACCGTAATGACACTGATACCCAGATTTTTTGCAAAACTTCTCTTAGACGGCAGTTTCTCCCCTGCCTTAATACTTCCCAGTAAAATATCATTTTTGATGCATTTATACAGATATTCATAAAGGGAATCTGACCCTATATTTGTAAAATTATAAGTAAGCATATTGTCTTATCTCTCCAATCTGACCTTACTGAATATATTTATTTTGGCAATTTAAATAGACTCACTTTAGAATTATAATCTACCCATGCGATTTCGTAAATGATTTTTTAGGAGGCTTTTCAAAATGGAAAACAGATATGAATTAAATAAAGAACTGGCACAGATGTTAAAAGGTGGCGTTATCATGGATGTTACTACACCGGAACAGGCAAAAATTGCAGAAGAGGCAGGTGCCTGTGCCGTTATGGCACTGGAAAGAATTCCGGCAGACATCCGTGCAGCAGGCGGTGTCTCAAGAATGAGTGACCCAAAAATGATTCGCGGAATTCAGGAAGCTGTTTCTATTCCGGTTATGGCAAAATGCCGTATTGGACATTTCGTAGAAGCACAGATTCTTGAAGCAATTGAAATTGACTACATTGATGAAAGTGAAGTATTATCTCCTGCAGATGATGTTTATCATATCAATAAAAGAAACTTTAAAGTTCCTTTTGTATGCGGTGCAAAGGATTTAGGCGAAGCATTAAGAAGAATTAATGAAGGAGCTTCCATGATTCGTACCAAAGGCGAACCTGGTACCGGTGATGTTGTCCAGGCAGTCCGCCACATGCGCAAAATGAACAGTGCGATTGCTCAGATTAAAGGAATGCGTGAAGATGAATTATTTGAAGCTGCAAAACAGATGCAGGTTCCTTACGAATTAATTGAATATGTTCATGTAAACGGCAAATTGCCGGTTGTAAACTTCGCAGCAGGCGGCGTTGCAACTCCTGCTGATGCCGCACTTATGATGCAGCTTGGCGCAGAAGGTGTTTTTGTCGGTTCCGGTATCTTCAAATCCGGTGACCCGAAAAAACGTGCCAACGCAATTGTAAAAGCGGTTACAAACTATACCGATGCAAAAATGATTGCTGAACTGTCCGCTGACTTAGGAGAAGCCATGGTCGGAATCAACGAGCAGGAAATTGAATTACTGATGGCAGAAAGAGGCAAATAATGACAATCGCAGTACTCGCCGTTCAAGGCGCTTTTATTGAACACGAAAAAAAATTAGAACATCTTGGTGCAGACTGTATTGAACTGAGAAAAGCAGAGGACTTAAATCAGCACTATGATGGAATTGTACTGCCCGGAGGAGAAAGTACCGTTCAGGGAAAATTAATGAAAGAACTTGGTATGTTCGATATCATAAAATCCCAGATTAAAAATGGCATGCCGGTTCTTGCTACCTGCGCCGGAATGATTCTGCTTGCCGATAAACTGGAAGCAGAATCCAAAGTACATCTTCAGACGATTCCGATGACCGTAAAACGAAACGCTTACGGTCGCCAGCTTGGAAGTTTTCATACAAACGCAACGATAAAAGGAATCGGAGAAGTTCCAATGACTTTTATCCGTGCCCCTTACGTTTCCCAGGTTTCTGATGAAGTCGAAATTTTATCTGTTGTAGAAGAACGAATCGTAGCAGTCCGCTATCAAAAACAGATTGCCCTTGCCTTTCATCCGGAACTTGATAACGATTTAAGAATCCACGAAATGTTTCTCTCTTTATGTAACTAAATAAAAGAAATGCCAGACAGCCATATTTTCAGAGCTGTCTGGCATTTCTTATTAGCGTTCTTCCTGTTTAAACATTACAATAAATCCGACAAGCAATAGCAAACAGGAAATCCAAATTGTATGCATACCTAATATTGGAATAAACCTGCTTCCAATTCCTGCACCTAATGCAAACAAAAAAATGATTCCAAAATAATGGAATGATTTATAAAGCATCTGTTTATTATGATTCTGCTGATAAGAACATAATGCCTCCATTCCACTTCTCAGATTGCCAATACACATTGTACTGGCAAATGCATAGCTGGCAACTTTTCTAAAGGATTGAACCTGCATTGCACAGGAAAAGGACACCAGTGCATTGGCAATCAGATTTTGTTCTTCCGGCATAAATCCAACCAAAAACAACAAAACAATTTCAATCAGTAAAATAATCTGTCTCCAATGAAGTCTCTGGGCATTTTGAAAAGACTGACGAATCCACGTCGCAACTGCCACTCCAAATGCAAAAAACAAAACCGGAACCAGGTAACGAATCGTAAGTTCCCAGTTACATGCAAATACATTCTGGCTAAATAATACAATATTTCCTGTCTGCGCATTTGCAAATACTTCACCTCGTGAAACATAAGTATACACATCCTGAAGCCCGCCGGATATGGACAGTACAGCGGCCGTCAAAAATGATTCTGACATCTGTCTTCCTACATGTTGAAAATTTAAAGTTCTCATTTTATCTCCCCAATTAATTTATTATTCTTTCACTCAAGTACAGTACCTGAATGTTTTATCCGTAATAATTCTTGCAAATATAAGTCCTAAAGGCAATGCTAAAATGATAAGCAGTGCCGATGCAAGCCACGAAGCTGCCGCTGTCAGATTCATAATTCCAAGATTATAAAATCCTTTATATAGATATAGTCCGGGAACCATAATTACAATTGATGGAACTGTAATGGAAATTCTTGGATAACCTGCCATACCTTTTAACGTTGAAGCAAGAATCCCCGCAAAAAAGGCACCAATAAAAGCTGCTGCTGCCGGGGGCAGAGATAAGAGGTCAATCAGCTCCAATCTCGTTGTATTTGATATCGCACCTATTATACCAGCGGCAGCAGCAAGACGAATAGGGCTGTTAAACATAATAGAAAATCCTAAAACCCCACAGAAACTGGCAAGTAAACGAAACACAATCCACTGCCATAAGGCAAACTCTAAAGGCAAAAATGGTATTGGTTTAAGCCCCAGTACCATAGCAAGTATCCATGCTGTCATCGTTGCAACCGTTACAATAATCATTGAATAAGCAAGCCTCTCTGTTCCCGAACGCATATCCAGCTTTGCAAGATCAATTCCACTCGTAATAAATGGAAATCCCGGAATAATAAACAGCATAGAACAAATATACCCTGCTTCATGCTGTAAATTCACAGCAAAAATAAGCTCCAATAATTTTAACAAAACCGTATAAGTAAGACAGGCTGTGGATACCGAAGAAATGATACATAAAAACAGCGTAAAATGATGTTTTGAAAGTTTACACCTGATATAGTTTCCTATTCCTGCACCTGCAAATGCACATAACATTTCTACAATTCCTCCGCCAAGAAGGAAAGTAAATGCACCACAAGCCAATGCTGCGAATACAGCTAAAGTAACAGGAGAATATAGACCATGAATTTTTTCAATTTTATCCAGTCTTGAATGAATTTTTTCACAACTTTGCCCGATTTCATCTGTTGCGAAATTGCTTACCAGCTTTTCCAGACGATTCAGCTGCGACGTATTTACCCCTGTATTGGTCAGACATAAAGACTGACTAAAACTATCATTTCCATCAAAACATGTATAATTAATTGACATTAACCCAATATCAACTGTACAAGTAACATTCATAAGTTCCGATAATTCATTCATGGAACTACGGACACGCCATGCTCCTGTGCCACAGGCAAGCATCATAATTCCAACTCTTCCAATTACAGATGCTTTTTCTGACAGACTCGCCCCTGTAATTGGTGTTAAATCTTTTTTATCCGTATATTCATGCCAGAGGACATCCATATGATTTTTCTTAATTGTCGCTTCATTCTTTTTTGTCCTCATATTTTTCCCTCTTTTCGTCTATAAATCAAAGCTGTCTGTTCCTGCCATTTTTATCATTTCTTCTCGACATGCCAGCACCAGTCCATCTATTACTTCAAGATGCTGAAGCATTTTTGATTCAAACTGATGAATTGGCAAAAGAACGCCTAATTCATCAAACGATTTTCCGGGTTTACTGCCTGTTTCCTGACCATAATATACTACAGCTGAAAATGCTTCTTTTTGTATTTTGTGGAAAACAGACCAGATAATATCATATGCCTGTGCTTCGGTCAGATTCAATTTCTTTGTATCCGGAAGCGCATATAAGATGAGAATTCCTCTCTCTTTATTTTCCTGTTTCTCGCAAATATTCATACCTGAAGTGTAATATCTGACCAGATTATATCCATCTGCCAGATATAATTTGGAACGCGGAGCTGCTTTATGCATCTGATAAATTTCCCGAAATTTTTTATATTCATGTTTTGAAACAACTGCTTTTTTTTCTTGTAATAACTCTCCGTCTACATCGGTAAGAAGAACGGGATTCTCCCCGCATTTTCCATGGAACCGTCTCGGTATTAAATAAGACTCCTTTAATAAATCAAACATACTGCGATTACAGAGTTCAAGCAAAAGTGCACTCACATCTCCATTTTTATATGCATTCAGCAAAACTTCCGCAAAATGATGCGGATCCGGATCCATATATCGATTGTCATCACATAAATGATCATAAAATGTCTCCATTAATCTTTCACAGGATTGTTCTGAAGAAAGAATCCTCGAAAATATATTTTCAACCTCTTCTTCTCGTGGTAATACTAATGACATAACACCATCTCCCTATATTTCTCTTGTTTTTTTATTCTAAAAAGATTATAATTTCATATTAGAAATAAGTAAAAGATATCATTGATATAATAGAAATATTTTTTTGATATGTCAAGGAGTTTTCGTATGAATGTAAATTTTGAATATTATAAAATTTTTTATTATGTGGCAAAATACAATAATTTTACTAAAGCTGCCCATGTTCTGAATAACAGCCAGCCAAATATCACACGTGCAATGAACTGTTTGGAACACGAACTCAACTGCACATTATTTGTCCGGACAAACCGTGGAGTCTGTTTAACACCAGAAGGCGAACGACTTTTTACAAGAGTTTCTGCCGCCATGACTCAGCTTCAGCTGGCAGAAGAAGAACTCTCTGACAGTGTTAGACTAGAACACGGCAGCATTTCTATCGGTGCAAGTGAAACCGCACTGAATATTTATTTACTGGAACATCTAAAAAAATTTCATATCGCTTATCCCGGTGTTCGTTTAAAAATCTGTAATCATTCTACTCCACAAGCTATTCGTTCTGTACGAAGCGGTGAAATCGATTTTGCGGTTGTCACAACTCCAACTCAGCTTGATGCACCATTAAAAGAGTTAAAACTAAAATCTTTTCAGGAAATTTTAATCGGAGGGAAAACGTTTACCTCCCTTGCCACTCAAAAATTTTTTCTGAAAGACCTGATAAAATATCCTTTTATTTGTCTTGGCTTAGAAACAGCCACCTATCATTTTTACTATAACTTGTTTCTTTCCCATGGAATCGAACTGATTCCCGATACAGAAGCTGCAACAACTGACCAGATTCTTCCATTGGTAAAAAATGAACTGGGACTTGCTTTTCTGCCAGAAGAGATGACAAAAGAAGCACTTCAAAGACAGGATATTGTTCAGATTCCCCTAAAAGATAAGGTTCCGAAACGTCATGTATGTATGGTATATGATTCTAAACGACCAATGAGCATTGCTGCACAAAAATTAAAAAAGATTCTTCTTGAAGAAAAAAAGCTATAGTGTTAACCCCACTACAGCTTTTTTTACATTATTGATTTACATGGAAATTAATCCAAACGCATTTGCCACTGAACTGATCAAAATAATTGCCGCAAAAATCGGACATAAGTATTTAATCATAAAACGGAAAATCTGTCTTCTCTTAAATGGATGTCCCTCTTGTACCACTTCTTCTTCAATTTTATCGACTCCTACCACTCTTGATATCAACAGACAAGTAGCAATCGCTGCAATCGGCATCATAACAGAGTTTGTCAGGAAATCAAAGAAATCCAAAAACTGCATTCCAATGATTTTAATACCGGCAAGCGGACCATAGCCAAGACAAGATAATGTACCAAGTAAAATCATAATCGCACCCATTACAACTGTGGATTTTTTACGAGTCCAGTGTAATTCATCTTCAAAAGTTGATACTGCACTTTCTGTTAATGCAATGGAACTTGTGATTGCCGCAAACAATACTAACAGGAAAAATAAAATTCCAACCGCAGTTCCGAATCCCATATTTGCAAATACTTTTGGAATGGTAATAAACATCAGTGCCGGTCCTGCATTTAAGGTATCTGCATTTCCACCGGAGAAAGCAAATACTGCCGGAATAATCATAAGACCTGCCATGATTGCAATTGCAGTATCAAAAATTTCTACATTTTGGGTTGATTCCTCAATTGAAGTATCTTTCTTCATATAAGAACCAAACGTTACTAAAATACCCATCGCAATTGACAAAGAATAAAACATCTGTCCCATTGCAGACACTACTGTCATCCAGGAAAAGTTCTTAAAATTCGGTACTAAGAAATATTTTACACCTTCAATTGCTCCTGGTCTTGTCACAGAATAAACTGCAATAATAACTGATAATACAACCAGAATCGGCATCATAAATTTAGATACCCGCTCAATTCCGTTACGCACACCTGCATAAATAATTCCAAGTGTGGCAAGGGTAAAGATTAAGAAACAGATTTCTGTTGATAATCCATTTGAAATAAAGCTGGAAAAATAATTATCGGAAGCCAGATTCTTGGACTGTCCTCCTATATATCCCACCAGATATTTAATAACCCATCCTCCGATAACGGAATAATACGGTACAATCAGAATCGGAATAATTGCATTAATCCATCCTCCAACTGCAAATCCCTTTGACTTTCCAAAGTGCTCAAATGCACCAACGGGACTCTTTCTGGTCATACGTCCTAAAGAACTCTCTGCCATAATCATGGTATAGCCAAATGTCAGTGCCAGTATGATGTAGACCAGTAAAAAGATTCCTCCGCCATATTTCGCTGCCAGATATGGAAATCGCCAAATATTTCCAAGG
The DNA here is from genome assembly GCF_054657695.1 of Blautia stercoris. Classification (NCBI taxonomy): domain Bacteria; kingdom Bacillati; phylum Bacillota; class Clostridia; order Lachnospirales; family Lachnospiraceae; genus Blautia; species Blautia stercoris. The sequence goes on along the minus strand of NZ_BAAHYF010000002.1, from coordinate 1,256,390 downwards.
CCTACAGAAGCACCGGCTGCTGACAATACAAAACCGAGTTTTCCAGAGAAGGTACTTCTTTTCTTGTTTTTGTTCATAAAAATATTCTCCTTCTTTTTTGAATATACCTCTTAGTGTAACATAGGCATGGCAAAAAAGCAATCATAAGGACTGGAGGTTTTTTGCCAGTCAAGTGGATATTCGCAATCCGCTTCGCTACTTGCTCATAACCAAATAGCTGCTACGCAGCTTATCAGAAGGGACTTGCCCCCTCCTGATACAAGCAAGTCCCCGCCCCTGCTTATTGCTTTTCGCAATTGAAGCAGGGGACTTACTTGATTTGGTTAAATTAAAAACAGAGAGAACCTTTCAACCGGAACTCTCTGTTTTTGACTCTCTCATCATTTAATAAATAAATTCAGGAAACCGGTAGACTGTAAGAACAAAATGGTCATAATCACCGGCATGATGTAACAAATCATAATGTTATATAATTTTTTTCGGCCAAATTTGCTACCATTTAATTCCATCTCTTCCGCAATCCACTTCGGTTTCATAATCCATCCGATTAAAATAGAAGAAAGCAACGAAATAAACGGCATCAGGAAACTATTACTGATATAGTCCATAATATCTAATAACTGTCCGATACTTCCATTCGGAAGTTTGACTTCCACATAAAAGATACTGTATCCCAGAGCAATGACTGCTGTTGCAATTAAGTAAATAACAGATAACACTTTTGTTGTAATTTTTCTTTTTGCATGAAATAATTCCATACAGTTTGCAGCAATGGATTCCAATACAGAAATACAGGAAGTTAATGCTGCAAATCCGGCAAGTACGAAAAATACAATTCCAATTAATCTGCCGGCAAATCCCATACTGAAAAATACTTTTGGCAGGGAAACAAACATCAGCCCAGGGCCGGCGGACATTCCGTCTAATCCAGAGAATACATAGACAGCCGGGATAATCATAACACCTGCTAAAAATGCAACACCGGTATCCATAATTTCAATCTGGGATACGGCCTTATTTAAATCAACGTCTTTTTTTACATAAGAACCATAAGTAATCATGATACCCATAGATACACTTAAAGAAAAGAATAACTGGCTCATGGCATCCAGTGTAATCTGTAAGAAACGACTCACTGTAAGCCCGGAAAGATCAGGAGTTAAATAAACTTTTAAACCATCAATACCGGTTCTTACTGTTCCATCATCCAGTGTATTCTTCAGAGTTAATGAAAATATGGCAATTCCAATTACCATGACTAAAAGAATCGGCATGATAAACTTAGAAACTCGTTCAATTCCTTTTTCGACTCCATTATAAACAATAAGAGCCGTTAACAGCATAAAGATAACACCAAACCACACAGAGGATGGCGAAGAAATAAAGGAAGTAAAACAATTATCATCTACTGCCTGTTTTCCTGAACTAAACAAATAAATAGTAATATATTTTAAAATCCATCCACCAATAACTGCATAATAAGTCATAATCAATACCGGAACAAGGAAAGTCAAGATTCCTAAAAATTTCCATTTTTTACGCATTGACTCATAGGCGTAAATCGCACTTTTTCCGGTTTTTCGTCCGATTGCAATATCTGTAGTCAGTAAAGTAAAACCAAAGGTCAGAACCAATACAAGATAGATAATCAGAAAGAGTCCCCCTCCATCTTTCGCAGCCAGGTAAGGAAACCTCCATAAATTGCCGACTCCCACGGCACTTCCAGCGGCAGCAAATACGAATCCTATCTGACCGCTGAATCCACTTTTTTGTTTCATTCTCTTTCACCTCATCTTTTTTATTTGATACTTAGATATCATACCATCAAAACAATCCAGACCTCATCAGTCAGTGTGTTGATTTGCTACGCCAAACAGCGTCTGCTACTCCTTCACCGGAATTTTCATTGGTACATTTTATCATTAAACACTCTTTATTGTCAATTTCTTTATTTCAGAAAATCCTGTACATTATCTTTCGTCACTTTTTCATAAGGCAAATAGATATATCTTTGATTTTCAAATTCCACTTTTTTCATTTTTTCTCCGGTAACAAGCTGACGTGCAAGCTGTGCCATTGCATTTGCCTGTGCCTCTTTATCATTATATACCGTAGCGGCCATCTTTTCTTCTAAAACAGCTTCTAAACCTTCATCTGTGCCATCAATTCCCAAAAAGGCCGGAATATCAGTCTCTGTATAGCCGAGCTTTTCATAGGCATCAATCGCTCCAAGTGCCATATCGTCATTATTTGCCAGCACAAGTTCAATCTGATTGTTATATTGATTGATCATCTGTGTCATTCGATTTTGAGCCTGTGCCCGATTCCAGTTTGCGATTTCATAACTTAGTTTTTCTAATTCAACTCCTTTTTCTTTCAAACTGTCAACTGCACTCTCTGTTCTTACGATTGCATCCTGATGTCCCATTTCCCCTTCCAATACAACATACTGAATTTTTCCGTCTTTATTTCGATCAACCGTTTTTCGTTCCCAAATCAAATCTGCTGCCAGCTCTCCCTGCATGACTCCGGACTGCTTTGCTTTTGCTCCGACATAATACAGTTTCTCCCACTGGTTCAAATCCTCTGCCACAGGCTCCCGATTAAAGAAAATGAGCGGAATATCACTTTTCTTTGCCGCCTCGATAATTTCAGACGGATTGGTTCGATCTGCCAGATTCACACAAAGTACGTTACATCCCTCTTTGATTAAACGCTTCACCTGATCATTCTGTATTTTTTGTGAACCGGCTGCATCCTGAACCGTTACAGATATTTTATGTTGATTTGTTTCCAGCCTGTTGCACTCTTCTTTAAAACAGGACACCAGTTCATTGATATACGTATCACTTTGGTTGTACGAAGCAAGCCCAATATTTATTTTTTCGGTTTCTGTTTTTTCCGGCATTCCACAGGCACTTAAGCCACATAAGCATACCAAAAACACGAACGCCAGTTTTTTTTGTTTCATTTTTTCTTCAGCCTCTCTTTGTTTTCTTACTGACTCATCTTAAATAACAATTCCTGATTTTTTTCTGAAAATAAATTTTCTTTTCGAAGCACAGTATAAGATAATACTTTGCCATGCACACAATACGTCATTTTTTTTAAAGCGTGTGAGAGTTCTACCAGACTTTCATATCCCACATTAAATTCATCCGGTACAAGCAAACACTCTGCTTCTCCGGTATCCAGATAATATGCTGCCTCTGTCGAGCAGCCAATTCCATAAATCATAGAACCATAAATTTCATTTTCTTTTACCGCTTTTCCTGCCTCTACCAGACTTCTATCATCTAACGCAAACAGATAATCTACCTTTTCCTGCTGTTTTAATAGCTTTGCATCTTCTCCCGCTTCTGTCACCCAACAGATTTTGGCATCTGTTTCTGACAAAGCATCCTGTACTCCTTTTTCTCGCTTTTTAATTGCTTCAGAACGATTATTACTTAAAAAAATTCCGACTTTCTTCTGCTTTAATTTTCCATCGTTATCCTTTAACAACTCTTCTACCAGACGTTTTCCCATTTCATAATGGTCCGGCTCTGCTACAGGAATTTTGGAAGTGTTTTCAGGCGCTGCCGAAAGTTCAGAAAGCAATAACACCGGTACCTTTATTTTTTTTAACTGTTCTGCAAGCGTTTCGTCTGCTACCGGCTCGATAATCAGTGCATCTGCTCCTTTATCAATTTCATGTTGAATAGCAGACATTTCCTCTTTTGCAGTCTGAAACTGTGTCGGATTTATAATAAATACATCCACATTTTCATCCTGTGCTGCCATCTTTAATCCATACTTAAAAGCCGACCATTGCGTTTCATCTGAATTTTGAATGATTACGGAAATTCTTTTTAAATCCTGCCCTTGCCTCTTTTGAACTGTAAAAATAATCATTCCGATCAGCAAACATCCTAAAATGCATTCCACTAAAATAAACATTTTTTTGCTACTTTTCATAAATTTATTCCCTGTCTTTTTTCTGTATTTGATCCTTGCTGAATAAATAACCTTTTTCAAGAATCCGACGATTTTCTTCTGTATATACGATTGCAGGAATACGAATCAAAACTGTTGTTCCTTCATCAAGTTCACTTTCGATTTTTAAGCCATACTCTTTTCCAAATAAGATTTGAATTCTGTTATTTACATTCGTAAGCCCTACTCCCGAACCTTTCTTGTGAACTCGATTCGTATCCATCAAAAGAAATTCAATTTCTTCTTGTGGAATCCCAATTCCATTATCAATCACGGATAAAATCAACGTTCCCTCTTCTTTTGTTACCTGAACCTTAATTTCTCCGTCCTCATCTTCTTCCAACAAGCTCATTCCATAGTTAATTGCATTTTCAAGAATTGGCTGCAGCGTTAATTTCACCGCACAATATTGTTCCAATTCTTCATCTACTTCAAAAGCAACCTGAAATTTATTTTTATAACGCACTTTCTGGATATTCATATAACTTTTTGCATGTTGCAATTCATCTTTTAAGCTGATAATCGTATGCCCTTTTGAAAGACTGATGCGGAATAGTCTTGCAAGCTGCGAGATCATAAAAGTCGCTTCGTCATTTCGCTCTCCCTCAATCATCCAGGTAATCGAATCTAACGTATTATATAAAAAATGAGGATTAATCTGACTTTGTAAGGCATCCAGCTCACTTTTTCGCCTTTCATTTTGCTCCCATACAATTTCATTCATCAACGCTTCATTACGTTTATAGGAATTTTGGATTGACTTACCTAAATGCCGGATTTCCAGGGAACCACCAATATAAATATCCGGTTCTTTTCCGGCCTCATGCTCTGATACCGAATGATTCAATTTTAAAATCGGACTTGAAATTCGAAGTGAAACAATTCGATTGACAAGCACTAACATCATTGCCATTAACAGCATCAACATCACAATAAAACATTGCAAATTCGTCAACTGATTTGTAAAAATCGAATACGGTATCACACCAACTAATTTCCAACCGGTATAACTGATTGGACTTACGATTACCTTTCTATGTTTTCCCTCGAAGTATTCATCATAAATCATCTTTTGTGATTTTGCGGCCGCTTCGCTGCTTTCACTGAGCTTTCCGTCACTAATCTGCATCTGTCTCGGATGATAAATAATTTTGCCATTACTATCACATAAATAAAAATACTGCCCATTTTCTAAGGTGTTAATCTGATCCATCATACGTGAGATTTCAGAATAATCCATATCTACCAACAAGACACCTTTTTGTGAATTTACACCATTTGTCAACTCCACAACACGACTTGAAGAAATAACCCAATAATAGCGAAACGTTCCATCATCAAATAAATTCTGGATATGTGGAATCGAAAAATGTATATTTTCCATTTCATCCATCGCATGGATAAACCAATCCTGCTTTGTCACATTTGGATCCTCTTTTTGAGATACGACCGGCTCTGCTGCAATCAGACTTCCAAAATTATTATAAATTGCGATACTTCTTAATCTACTTTTATTTGCTTCATATAATAACTGCATTCCTTTTTGAATTTCTTCTGACTCCGTAGAAAAATCGCTTTCTTTTATCACACTATAATAAGCTGCATCGGAAATTTGTCTCATATTCATCAGATAATCTTCCATGCTTTCTTTGCTTTGTTCCATCAGCTTTTGTGTGCTTTTAATCATTTCCTGCCTGGATAAGTTAGAGAAACGCATATACATTACAATTCCCGTAAGCAGCATGATTGAAACAGAAATAATAGAAAACGCAACCATAATCGTCGACTGGATTCCGCCTGGTTTTAATCTCTCTAAATAGTTTGCGATTTTATTTCTCACCTTTTGCATACTCCGTTCTATATTTCGATGGAGAAACTCCATATTGTCTTTTAAATACATAACTAAAATAATTTGCGTCGGTATATCCTACACTTTTTGCAATCATGTAACTTTTTTCGTTTGTTTCTATTAAACGTTTACATGCTTTTTCCATACGATACTCTGTCAGATAACCCACAAAAGAATTTCCGGTCTCTTTTTTAAACATGCTCGAAAAATACGAATTTGACACTCCTAATTCTTCACAAATATCATCCAAAGAAAGCCCTTCTTCTCTATAATGACTTTCTACATAGGTTTTTGCTTTTGTGATCAACGACTTTGTAGAAGACGAACGGGCATCTGTAATCTGCTCCCGAAAAGAGAGGCTCACTTTTAACAACCATTTTTTTAGTCCTTCCGGTTCTAAATTGATTAAAATCTGATAAATCTCTCCCATTTCTCCGGAAAACTCTTTACTGCTAATTTCATTATTTTCAGAAAAACGATACAAGGTACTGATTAGTTCCATTAATGCAACATGATGTTTTTGTAGTGTCTCAGATGGCACAAACAAATGTTTTAAATAATTTTCCACGCTTTCTTCTATTTGTGCTTCGGAGCCAAGGCGAATCATTTTAAATAGTTCTAAAAGTTCTCCCTCGCTTGACACTTCCTGGTCGACCTGTTTTTTCGGAACAATTTCCTTAATATTAATTGCTCTGGAACTTCCATATAATACTCTGTAGGAAACCGCCTCTTTTGCTCCTTGATAAGATTTTGATAATTCCAGCAGTTCGTTACAAACTGCCCCAACTCCGATGGTGGTAACGGCGCCAAGAATTCTATGCACATATTTACAAAAGCGGTCACATTCGTCTGTCAATTCCGAAATCTCACTTTCCTGTCTAAGCTGTACAATTAAAACAGTATTTCCTAAATAAGCAAAGCATTTCGCTTTCCATTTTGGTGCTAATTGCTCTTTTGCCTGCCTTTCAACTGAAATTGCTAACAGTTGCGGATTCATTCCTTCCGGCACCCGATTGGTCGATGTATGAATCACGATGCAGCCAAACACAGGCGCTTCAAATTGAATTTGATAATCTTTTAAATATTGTTCTAACTGTTCTTCATAAATGCGTCCTTCAATTAAAGTCGAATAAAAGTTTGCCTGAAGCAGCGGTAAGGAATCCATATAATACTTTTGCAGCGTTTCTACATTTCGTTTTTCGTCGATTTCCTGATCCAATTTCTGTTTTAATTTTGCAAATACTTCTGTTAGTTCAATCGCATTTAACGGTTTTAAGATATATTCTTCGATCTCCAAGTGAACGGCTTCTTTTGCATATTCAAATTCATCAAAGCCGGTAAATAACAAAATTTTTGTTGTCGGATATCGGCTTTTGATTTCGCCACAAAGCTGCATCCCGTCCATATAAGGCATTCGAATATCTGTCATTACTACATCCGGTTGGAATTCCTCTATCATCTCAAGCGCCTTTAAACCATTATTCGCATGACCAATTACGCAAAATCCAAGCTTGTCCCAATCTATTTTTCTTTCAATCACTTGTGTTACTTCTTCTTCATCATCTACCAAAAGCAAGCTATATGTATTCATCCGCTTTTCTCCGTTTTTTTCTTTTTAATTTTCTTTTTATTATACATGATTTTATGCCAAAAAAGAATCCTGCATTTTTTTTGCAGGACTCTTCCTTTTGCCTTGATTTTTTATTATTTTTTCTGTACGTATTTTAAGCAGTCCAATGTTACCGCTACAAGAATAATGATACCTGAGAATACGAACTGAAGATTTGTATCAATACCAAGAATGGTAAGAGAGTAGGTCAGTGCTGTAAAGATAAATACACCGGTCACAACGCCTGAAATTTTACCAATACCACCGGTAAAGGATACACCACCTACAACACAGGCTGCGATGGCATCCATTTCCCATCCCTGTCCATATGCTGCGGAACCGGAACCAACCATTCTTGCACATTCCAGCCAGGCACCAAATCCATAAAGAATACCTGCCATGATGAAAGCACCAAGCATTACACCAAATACTGAGATACCAGAGACTGCTGCGGCTTCCGGATTTCCACCTACTGCGAAAAGATTCTTTCCAAATGTGGTTTTATTCCAGATAAACCATACAATTGCAACTGCTGCAACGGCCCAAAGAATAATAGTTGGGAAACCATTTACTTTTGGAATGATCATTCCCGGAATCGATGCTTCAATCGCACCAAAGGATACACCCTTTGTTGAATAAGTAACTAAACCAAAGATTACAAGCATGTTTGCCATCGTTGAGATGAACGGATGCATTTTAAATTTCGCCGTAAAAAAGCCTGCGATTGTGGTAAACAAAGTACATAAGAATACACACACAACTAATGCGAGGAATACTCTGCCTCCAACAGACATTCCTGTAAAGTCAAACACATGTCCAAATACAGTACCGGTATTTATGCCCTGATGCATAATGATGGTTGCTGCAGTCATACCCATACCAACCATACGTCCGATTGACAAGTCTGTACCGGTAAGTAAGATCAGACCTGCAACACCAAGTGCCAAGAACATTCTAGGAGATGCCTGCTGTAAAATATTTAATACATTGTTATAAGTTAACAGCGGAGTTCCTTTTTTAATCGGAGTAATAATACAAAGTGCAACGAATACCAAGATAATTGCAATGTACAATCCATTCTGTAAAAAGAACGAACGGGTATTAAATTTATATTTGTAGTTTTCCCATTTCTGCTCTCTTGTCTCTAAGAAAGTGAACTTTGACAGACGAAGCATATCAATTAAATGATATTTATGATTAAATGCTTCATGTCTTTCATCTTTGATTCCCTGATATTCTTTCTGTAACTCTAATTTTGCATTCGCTAAACGGTTTTTATAAACGTAATTTTCATCTTTAATTTCTTTTTGCTCTTTTAATCCGGAAAGAATTTCTTTGTGCTGTCTCTCTAATTCTGCAAGTCTTTCTTTATAACGTTCCTTGGCCTGTACTTTTTCTGCGGCACAGCTTTCTTTTATCGGTGTATAATACTCTTTATCAAAGTGAGCTTTTAAATAATTTTCTGCATCTGCAATTAATTTTGAAATTTCATCTTTATTTTTACTTTCAACTGCTTTTGCTTTTTCAAGTTCTACCTGACACTGTGAAATTCGGTTTTCACGTTCTCCTTTTGTAAGAGTACGATCTCTTTTGATTCCGTCAATGATATTCTGGTACTCTAATACCTTTGCGGTACCATCTTTTCTAAGTACATCAATCTGCTTTTGAATTTTACCAACATATTCGTCAATTGGCTGACGAAGTTTCATCTTATCTTCCGGTGTAAGAATTTTACTATTTGCCATATCTATCAATCTCCCTTTAATTTACAGGTACTTCGCACTCAGTCTTAAAAGTTCTTCCTGATTTGTTTCTTTCGTATTTACTATTCCAGAAAGACGTCCATTTGACATTACGCCGATTCTGTTTGTAATTCCAAGAATTTCAGGCATCTCTGAAGACACTACGATAATGGTTTTGCCCTGTTTTGCCATGTTAATAATCAGCTCATAAATCTCATATTTTGCACCAACATCAATTCCTCGTGTCGGCTCATCCATCATAAATACTTTTGGATTTCTCTCCAGCCATTTTCCAAAGATAACTTTCTGCTGATTTCCACCGGAAAGACTTGAAATCATATCGTCCGGTCCCATACATTTTGTATGCATGGTCTTAATCTCTTTTGATGTCGCTCTGACCATCTTTGCATCAGAAAGCGCTGCTCCATTTTTATATGCATTTAAGTTAGCAATCGTTGTATTAAACGTAAGGTCTCCTTTTAAAAACAGACCGTTTGCCTTACGTTCTTCCGTAATCATGGCAAAACCATGATCCATTGCTTCTTTTGCACTATTGAAATTCATCAACTGGTGGTTTAAATAGACACGCCCCGCTGCTCTTGTCCTTACACCAAAAATTGTCTCTAATAGTTCCGTACGTCCTGCCCCCACAAGTCCGTACAACCCAAAGATTTCTCCTTCTCTTACATCAAATGTAATATCATCAAGATGTGGCTCAAACTTCGTTGACAAATGCTGAATGGATAACACAACATCTTTTGGAATATTGTCTACCGGTGGGAAACGATTTTCCAGTACACGTCCTACCATCGCAGCAATCAATTCATTCATATTTGTCTCTTTTGAGCTTTTTGTCATAACCAGATTTCCATCTCGAAGTACTGAGATTTCATCACAGATCTCAAAAATCTCATCCATTTTATGCGAAATGTAAATCAAAGAAATTCCCTGTGATTTTAACATTCGCATCATTTCAAATAATTTATTAACTTCTTGTACCATCAAGGATGAAGTTGGTTCATCCAGTACGATTACTTTCGCATTATAAGAAATTGCTTTTGCAATTTCACACATCTGTCGCTCAGATACCGACATATTTTTCATCGGCTGGTCTAAGTTAACAGTCATTCCAAGCTTTCTGAAAAGTTCAGATGCCTCTCTTTTCATCCGGCTTTCATCAATTATTCCCATCGAATTGACCGGATAGCGACCAAGGAATAAATTATCTACGACATTTCTTTCCAAACACTGATTCAACTCCTGATGAACCATTGCAATTCCATTTTCAAGGGCATCTTTCGGTCCGGAAAAACTTACCTCTTTTCCATCAAGAAAAATACTTCCCTCATCTTTCTGATACGTACCAAAAAGACATTTCATCATTGTTGACTTACCGGCACCGTTTTCTCCCATAAGCCCCATTACAGTTCCTCGTTTTACATCCAGATTGATGTGATCCAGAACTCGATTTCGGCCAAAGGATTTACTCATTCCACGAATCGATAAGACGTTTTCTTCTTTCTTATCTGTCATATTCTCACTCCTGTAAACATTCGTTAGCGAAGTTTTAGGGGGAATTGCTCCCCCCTAAAACTTACTTGTTTTCATTCCCTTTTTTACAAATTACTGATTTAAAATTGCAGTATAGGAAGCTGCGTTATCTGTTTTTACCATGTTGATTGCAAATGCATCATACTGACTTGGGTTTCCTAAACGGTTTGTGATATTAGATTCAGTCTGTCCATCACCGGCAATATATTCGATATCCAGATTTAAGAGATCGTCATATTTCTGAAGCAGTGGCTGATAAGTAGAACCTAAGAAGTTATCACCAGAGTTATAAATGTTTAACCATACTTTTTTAGATGGATGTGCAGATTCATCTAACTGCTTAGATACCGGTTCCCAAACAACTGTAGAGTCTGTAAAGTCTGTATAGTTGTCTTCTGTAACTGCTACATTTAATGCATAGTAAGAACGTTCATCTTCTTTATATGTATATACATCATCACTTAATACGTTTCCTGCATCGTCTGCGGTTCCGATACCTGTATCAATATCAACACCGTCTAATGCATTACGCAGTACACGAAGTGTTAAATAAGCCTGTACGTCTGCATGCTGGCTGATTGTTCCGCCGTATCCTTCTCCGATTGCCGCAACTGCATCGCTGTTTGCATCGTATCCGAATGTAGGAACTTTATTATCTTTTGACCATGCATTGAACATAGACATTCCCATACCATCATTATTTGAAACAACTACGTCGATGTCTTTACCAAAAGAAGAAGACCATGTACCGATTGCGTTACCTGCTGTTGCAGCATCCCAGGTTGCACCTGCGGAGTTTTTCATTTCCTGAGAAGCTAACTCACGTACGATGTACTCTTTTCCGTTTACTTCAATTTTTCCATCCTGTACCGCTGTTGCGCTGCCATCTGTATTTGTTCCAACCGGAGCACTATCTGCTTCGCCATCTTTTTCCACTGCTGTTCCAAGCGCTTTACGCACACCTCTTGTACGGGCGATTGAGTCATTATGTCCGATATCTCCGATTGCCAGAACATAACCGATTACGCCATCTCCGTTACGATCGATTTTATCAATGTTTTTCTCGATATATTCTTTTACCATTGTTCCCTGGAGTTCTGCACCCTGGTTTGCATCAAATCCTACATAATAAGTATCTTTGTTGAAGTTTAATGCAGCTGTATCAAGTTCACCAGTAGAACTGTTAGATGGCTGACGGTTGAACCATACTAAAGGTTTATCTTTGTTTGCTACATCTGAGCTTGCCTCAGAGCCGGATTCTGTTTTTGCCTCATCTTTCTTTGCACTGTCACCGGAATCTCCTGAACCACATGCTACAGTTGAAAGAGCAAGTACGCTTGCCATTGCCAATAACGCTAATTTTCTTTTCATAATTTTTTTCTCCTTTTCATTTTTGCTCAAGTGCTTTGTTTATGTTGACAGTATATCGTTTTTATCTCAAATAAACTATAGAATATTTTTTGGTCTTCATTAAAATTTTTAGGATAATCTTCGTTATTTTGACTATTTTTCATCTTATACCGAGGCAGTTTCTTACAAAAAAATATCGCCAGCCACAATTATGACTGACGATATACAAACTCATTCTTATTTTTTGTTATAATCTTGCTACCCCTGTTTTTCTGGCTGCTTCTGCTACTGCTTTTGCTACTGCCGGACCAACTCGTTTATCAAATGCTTTTGGAATGATATAATCCGGACTTAATTCTTCATCTGTAATCAGATCTGCCAAGGCATTTGCTGCTGCAATCTTCATTTCATCGTTGATATCTTTTGCTCTTACATCAAATGCTCCTCTGAAAATTCCAGGGAAGGCAAGTACATTATTAATCTGATTCGGGAAATCACTTCGTCCGGTTGCAACAACCTTTGCACCTCCTTCTTTTGCTTCATCCGGATAAATTTCCGGTACCGGATTTGCACAAGCAAAAATGACTGCATCTTTAGCCATGCTCTCTACCATTTCTTTTGTCACCATCTTCGGTGCCGATACTCCGATAAATACATCCGCACCCTCTAAAGTTTCCGCAAGAGAACCCGCTTTTTTCTCCAGATTTGTAATTTTGCTCATTTCATTTTTGACTGGATTCATGCCATCTGCTCTGCCTTCATAGATTGCACCATGGCGATCGCATAAAGTAATATTTTTATATCCCGCTTTTAATAATAATTTTGCAATCGAAATTGCTGCTGCGCCTGCACCATTCATTACAATTTTTACCTGTGATTTTTCTTTTTTCACAAGCTTCATTGCATTATTTAAACCAGCCAGTGTAATCACTGCTGTTCCGTGCTGATCATCATGGAAGATCGGGATATCACATTTTTCTTTTAATTTTCTTTCGATTTCAAAACATCTTGGAGCCGAGATATCTTCCAGGTTGACTCCGCCAAATGAACCGGAAATCATATAGATGGTATTAACAATTTCATCCACGTCTTTTGATTTAATGCAAAGAGGAAATGCATCGACATCACCAAACGCTTTGAATAATACGCATTTTCCCTCCATAACCGGCATTCCGGCTTCCGGTCCAATATCTCCTAAACCTAATACAGCTGAACCATCTGTAACAACCAGACACATATTCCATCTTCTTGTCAGTTCATAAGACTTTTCAATATCTTTTTGAATTTCCAGACATGGCTGGGCAACTCCCGGTGTGTAAGCTAATGACAAATCATCTTTTGTTTCAACCGGAACATTTGCTACAACCTGAATTTTTCCTTTCCATTCTTTGTGTAATCTTAATGATTCTTTTGCATAATCCATTTTCGTTTTTCTCTCTTTCTCTAATTATTTTTTAATAATTTCCTTCAAAGAATTTACTGTCTTTTTGTAACTGATAACCTTTAAAATAACTATTAAAATCCAATTTTAAGTATTCACAGAGATTTGCAAGCTCTGCCATTGTATTATCGTTGACCTGAATTCCATTTTCCAGACGGTCTTTTTTCGCCAGCACTTCTTTTTCTCCGTGTGTATAGATTCGTTCTGCTCCATCTGCTTTTGGACTTTCTCTTAATGCTTCTAAGTATTCAGAAAAATGTCTCTTAATTTCCTCCGGATTTCCAAAAATTGCCGGGTTTACTGCGATAAATCCATGGCAGATACCTGTTTTATCTTTAAAAGTGCAACATTTATCAGAAGTGACACCCTGTGATAAAATGGAACTAAATAATTCACATAACATTCCGTATCCATACCCTTTGTGGCTTCCATTTACTTCTTTATTTCCACCAAGCGGCATGATTCCTCCGCCTCGTTTTGCCACAATATTTGAGAGTACATCCGGTGCATCTGTGCTTTCTTTTCCGTCTTTATCAAGTGCCCAGCCTTCCGGAAGTGGTTTTTCCATTTTATTATACATTTCCAGTTTTCCACGGGTCACAACCGTTGTAGAACAATCAAATAAAAACGGATACGGTTCTGCCGGCATTGCCACTGCAATCGGATTGGAACCAAGCATTGCTTTTTTACCAAATGTCGGAACCATAATTGCCTCTGAATTCGTGCATGCCATACCAAGAAGTCCTTCATCACTCGCCATCTTTGCATAATAACCGGCAATTCCAAAATGATTGGAATTTCTTACACTAACCATTCCGATTCCGGATGTTTTTGCTTTTTCAATTGCTTTTTTCATTGCATAAATGGAAATCAGCTGCCCCATTCCATTATGCCCGTCAATCACAGCTGAAACCGGTGTCTCAAATACAACTTCCGGTTTCGCAAGAGGATGAATGGTTCCTTTTTCGATTCCTTTATGATAACGTACCATCCTCTGCATACCGTGACTCTCGATTCCAAATAAATCAGCGGTCAAAAGCACATCCTCTATCTCTTTGCTCTGTGTTTCATCAAATCCAAATGCACGAAACACATCATGGCAAAAATGTTCCAGTACTGAATAACTCCATTTTACATATCCCATTGTTGCTCCTCCTTTGGTATTCCGTATTATATATTGGTATTGCCAATTTTTAAATAAAGTATACCACCATTCTTTTCTTTTTTCAACCTTTTTTCCATAAAAAAAGAAGAAAACTTTTTTTAGAAGTTTTCCCCTTTTTTCTTTCGATATTCTCATTGATTCTTCTGCATCATTTCTGCACGTTCTTCAATATACTTTTCTATATTTATCATATGTTCCTGCATATAACGCACTGCTGATTCTTCATCATGGGCAATAATTGCGTCTACCAGTCTCTTATGCTGTTCATCAATTTCTGTAACTGACATTTGTTTCTGCATAATATAAGCACGAATTCCTGTAATAATATTTTCTGTCAGCTGGGAAGCTGCACTCATTACATTAAATAACATTGGATTATTTGCCATTTTCCCGATCTTTATATGTAAATCTCTGTCCAAATCTCCTCTTATCTGTTCATCTTGTTCTACCTCAAGTTTTGCTAAAATCAATTTTAATTCCGCCGCATCAATCGGAGAACAATTTCTGGCAGCCAATTTTGCACATTGGATTTCAAGTGCTGAACGAAGCTGCTGATTCTGCTGAACACTGCTGTTATTTAACTGTAATAAAATTGAAAGCGGACCAATCATACAATTTTCCAAATCTTCTGAAATATAATTTGCCCCTCCATGAACCGTTTTTATAATTCCAAGAAGACTTAAAGACCGAAGCACTTCTCTTATAACCGGTCTTGAAACTCCCATTGCTTCTGCCATTGCACGTTCTGCCGGGAGTGCATCTCCTTTTTTTAATCTGCCTGCTCTGATATTCTCGATAATCTGATTTAAAATTTCATCAAACGCATTTTCCTTATTAATCTGCCTGAACATATTTCTTTCCTTCCTAAAAAATAATGCTTTTCTTTTTCATCCCTTTTTTCATTATACGTCTTTTCATTTTAAGTAACAAGCTGAATTTTACATCAGAAAGAAAAGCCTACGAAGAAAATTTCTCCCCTACTTTTGTTTGATTCAAAGGTAGGGGACTCCTCCTGATACAAGCAAGTCCCCACCCACTGCTTATTGCTTTTCGCAATTGAAGCAGGGGACTTACTTGATTCGGTTAAATAATTGCTTTATGTTTTCTTCTGATTACTTCAAGAATCACAAGTGTAACAATGACACCAAATGCCAGTGATATCCATGCATTTTGTGTGAATCCTGCTACCACATAGGTTACACAGCTGATTGCCGCAACGGTAAGAGCATATGGCAGCTGAGTAGAAACATGATTCACATGGTCACACTGTGCTCCGGCAGATGCCATAATTGTTGTATCTGAAATCGGAGAGCAATGGTCTCCACAAACTGCTCCTGCCATACATGCTGAAATGGAAATAATCATAAGCTGTGGATTTGAATTCTCAAATACATGTACAACAATCGGAATCAAAATTCCAAAAGTACCCCAGGATGTTCCTGTCGCAAAGGCAAGTCCTGCTCCTACTAAAAAGATGATTGCCGGTAAAAATTTCATAAAACTTCCGGCACAGCCCTGCATCACAGTATCCACAAACTCCGCTGCACCAAGACTGTCTGTCATTGCTTTTAAAGTCCAGGCAAATGATAAAATCATAATTGCCGGTACCATCGCTTTAAATCCTTCCGGAATACATCCCATACATTCACGGAATGGAAGAATTCGACGTGCCACATAAAAGATAATAGTAATTAAAATACCAAACATACTTCCGATTACCAGCCCGACAGAAGCATCACTCTGTGAAAAGGCAGTTACAAAATCCACGCCGGAGAAAAATCCGCCTGTATAAATCATACCCAATACACAGCAGACAACAAGACTTAAGATTGGAAATACCAAATCTATTACTTTTCCTCTCTGTGTTACGGTCTCATTTTCCGCTGTTGCATAAGGACGAGCTGATGTAGTATAAATATCACCATTGATTGCATTGTGCTCATGTGTTCTCATTGGACCAAATTCAGCTTTTAATAAAACCATTCCAACCATCATAACCAGCGTTAACAATGCATAAAAATTATACGGAATCGCTTTTACAAAAATCGTAAGTCCATCTTCGCCCTCAACAAACCCACTGACTGCCGCTGCCCAGGATGAAATCGGAGCAATAATGCAGACCGGAGCTGCAGTTGCATCAATCAAATATGCTAATTTTGCACGTGAAATATTTTGTTTATCTGTTACCGGACGCATAACACTTCCTACAGTAAGACAGTTAAAATAATCATCGATAAAAATAAGAACACCAAGTAAAATGGTTACAAGCTGTGTTCCGATACGACTCTTGATTTTTCTGCCTGCCCATCTGCCAAAAGCAGCAGAACCTCCTGCTTTATTCATCAGACATACAACCGCACCTAAAATAACAAGAAAGATTAAGATTCCCACATTATAAGAATCCGATATAACAGAAATAAATCCTTCCTGAATCATATGGACAACGGTTCCTTCAAAACTAAAGTTTGAATAAAACAACGCTCCCACTAAAATTCCAACAAATAAGGAACTATACACTTCTTTTGTAATCAATGCTAACACAATCGCTACAATCGGAGGCACCAGTGCCCAAAAAGTAGCATACATTTTTGGCACGTATTCTGCCGCCTCTCCATCTGCGGCAAAAACTGTCACCGCACAGAAAAAGGTCAGCATGAGAACTGCCATCCCTCCTGTAAGCAGTTTTCTTCTTACGTTTTTCATAAATTTCCCTCTCTTTCTTTTGGAATATACTCCATAAGAGTACATTTGATTTCTTTATTGACCGGACTTTGTAACATTCAAGTCGAAGATTAAAACAAAAGAAAAACCATGAACGGTTTTTCTTCGCAAAGAACCCATTCATGGTTTTTATTCAAAATAACCCTGAGATAGCTCTCCACATTCGTGACAGTATAATGCATCTTATCCATTATCCCAGAGATTGTATTTTTGAGTGCAAATCCATCCCTTCGGCAGTCTCCCCTTTCTTGTTTACCTGTCACTCACCATCTGGTAAAAAATACTCTTGAAGCCCGCACCTCTATCTTTTCCTCTTTTTATCTTTTTATCCGGCTTATGCCAGAAATCTTTTTTCTTTAACAGTTATACTATACCATCTTACAAAGCAAAATCCAACACTTTTCGACAAAAACTTTTCGATATGCGTTTTACACAAATTATATTGTATAAATCTCAAAATTATGTTAAAATAGTATAAACAAAATTCGGATTCATTCTATATTTTTATGTATTATGAAAAAATTTTGAAATATTTTATATGCATTTAAGGAGGGATTTTTATGTCAAAACAGGTAATTACAATTAACCGTACTTATGGCAGTAATGGACGTCTGATTGGAAAAGCACTTTCAGAACGTCTAAACATTCCTTTTTATGACAAAGAATTAATCGAACTGGTCAGTCAGGAATGTAATATTCCGGCAAAAGAATTAGAAAAAGTAGATGAAAAACGCGCAAATCAATGGCATCTTCCTCTAAAAGAAGCAATGCAGATGGAACCGCAGTATCATTTTCGTCCTATGAACGACGTATTGTTTGATGCACAGTCGACTGTTATCCGTGATCTTGCCGAAAAGGAAGACTGTATCATTGTTGGACGCTGTGCAGATTATGTGCTTCAGGAAAAGAAAAACTGCCACCGTGTCTTTATCTATGCTCCATTTGACTACCGGGTTCAAACTGTAATCCGTCGGCTCGACCGCAACGAAACCAGTGCCAAACGACTTGTCAAAAAAATGGATAAAGAGCGCCGTTATTACTATGAATATTTTACAGACCGCAAATGGATGGATATGAATCATTATGATTTATGCATCGACAGCAGTAAATTTTCAGAAACAGCCATCTTAGATATCTTAGAGGCTTTGTATCTAAAATAATTAATCTCCGTGGGCTAATAACCGAACTATAAGTAACCGAACTTCTTAAATTAAAAAGGAGTGTCAGTCAGACTGGCACTCCCTAAAAGCATTATCCTTACAAAAATCCTCTCTTTGAGGCAGAAGAAATCTCTCTGACAGGAATTTTTACCGTAAATAAAATTCCCTTCTCCTGTGCTTTTACACTTATTTTTCCTTTATGATTTTTTACCACATTATTTATTTTTAATTTTAGTTATTTTATTTTTGTAAAGCAGCCTTAAATTTTTACCACTCTAAGAGTACTGCTCCCCAGGTAAGCCCTGCACCAAATCCGGAAAGCACCAGTTTATCTCCTCGATTTAGCATCCCATTTCGGTTCATTTCATCAAGCAGAATCGGAATACTTGCTGCAGATGTATTTCCATACAAGGATAAATTCATTGGAAACTTCTCTTCCGGCTCTTTTAAACGTTTTGCAACAGACTGAATAATTCTGCTGTTTGCCTGATGCAGGATATAATAACGGATTTCTTCTTTTTTTACTTCTGCTTTTTTCAGAACTTCTTCCACACACTCCGGCACCGTCTTTACTGCAAATTTAAAAACCGGTTGCCCTTCCATATACAGGTACTCTTTTGTTTCTGATTCATGATTCAGCAAATTTCTGGTTTCTCTTGCCTTACAGCTTAAGACTCCTTTTCCTGTCCCATCTGATTTCTGAACCAGTTCTAACACCCCTGTCTCTTCTGCACTGACAACCGCTGCTCCTGCTCCATCCCCAAATAACACACAGGTACTTCTATCACTCCAGTCTATCATTTTTGACATCGTTTCTGCTCCGATAATCAACGCTTTTTGATAGATTCCACCTTTTATATACGCCTGCACGGTACTTAAAGCAAACAGAAATCCTGAGCAGGCTGCACTTAAATCAAATGCCACAGCATGTTTTGCACCGATTGCCTCCTGCACCTGACACGCTGTATTCGGGAAAAAATAATCCGGTGTACACGTTGCCACAATAATAACTTCAATTTCTTCCGAAGCGATGCCTGCATTTTCTAATGCTCTTTTTCCTGCTAAAATTGCAAGACTCGTTGTGGTTTCTTCTTTTGCAACCCTTCTCTCTTTGATTCCTGAACGACTGCTAATCCATTCGTCACTGGTTTCTACTATCTTAGATAAATCTTCATTTGTTACAATCTGCTCTGGAACTGCACTTCCTGTTCCTATAATTCTGGCTGTCATTTTATTTACCTCTATTTTCAAATATTTTGATAATCAAACAATATATAGCAAGTATACAAAGAAAGAGGTTATTTGTCAACACAAACAACCTCTTCTCTTACGCAGTCTTATTCACTTTTTTTATTTCTTCTCTCTTGGCTCATAAATTTTCCTGATTTCCTGTGAGAGTTCACGATTTAAATCATCTAAATCTACAACTGAGTGAGGCTCATAATTGGAATAACTGTTTTTCTGTTCCTGCTCTTTTGGCTCGTCCTCTCTCTGATTCCGGTTTCTTCTATAAGAATCCTCTTCCTTGGAAATTCCTTTCCGGTTTGGATTTCCTTTTTTCTTATTCGCAGTCTTATTATCCTGCTTTGTTACTACTTTATTGTTAGTCTGATAAACCGTTTTTTTCTTTTTTTTCTTTCTTGATGGCAGGGATGGAAGTGTCGGAAGTGAAAAACTTCTTGGGCTTCTTTTTCTTCTATCTGAAAATCTGTCTGACGAAAAACCTCTTTCTCGACTTTGTTTGCGCAGATAAGGTCCTGCCTGTATTACAATACCAAATATTCCAAGAATCAGTCCTAAAAGCCAGACCGCTGCATTTTCCTGCATTTTAGAAAGCTCAAACAGGCATTTTACCGCTCCAATTCCGCCACACAGACCGGTAATTACAATCACTACATGTCTCTCATATCCTAATGCCATCGTCGCTACTACAATTCCGACTGCCAGACAGATAATCCGGCTTGTCACATCTTCTCCTGAGATAAAAGAAGAAGTCAGCCAGTAAATCAATCCGGTACAAAGAATAAAAATACCTGCTTTATAAAAGCACCAGGCTATCATCCCAAGAAACAGCGCTGCCAATGCTCCTGCAATTAAAATATAACTCTGTTTTCCTCCAAGATAATACCATGCTGCCGCACCTCCGGCTACCGCTCCGATTGCCAGACCTAAAAGAGTTCCCCATACTTTTCTAAGCCTGTATCCCATAAAACAGTTTAGCAGTGCAAATATCATTCCTGCCAGTAAAATCCCCGTCATATATTTCTGTGTTATATTCCCATATTCTGAAACTACCATGTTTAATATCTGTGTTATATTCATTTCTTTCTACCACCTCTCGCACCTACCTACCTTAACACACATATTTTAACTTCTTAAGTTCATTAATGTGAATTTTTTATTTCTTTTCCTTTAAGATATGAATTACGAATGTAACATAATGTTTCTTTTTCACCTTTTTCTGCCAACATTCGTAATAAAAATTCCAAATCACGGTTTGTATCCTCATGCACAAACCACAATTTGCCCTTGCTTTTCAAAAAATATTCTAAAGGCGCATGGTCAGTATAAGATTCCGGATGATACACTCTCGAAGCACAAATCCTGTCCATCACCATCTCTGCTATATAATTCCTCGGCATCGGCACTCCTTTTATAATGGTATCACAATCAATCCCATAATCTACCCAATGTTCAAAATGATGTTTATTTCTTCCATAGTGATGAATCCACGCTGTTGAAAGCCCTGTTGCTTCTCTCTCCGCATTGTTTGGACTACGGTTTCCCTGATAATATTTACATCCTGCTGAAAATTCTGTCCATGAATACTTTGACAAATCATGGAGCATCCCCTGCCGATATAGTCCTATTTTAAAGCAATATTTCATAACCATCAGTTTATGTTTTGTAATTGTTTTAAAATGTCCCCAGATATGCATTAATTCTCATCCTGCTTTCCTTTTAAAATTACTACGGTTCTTGGTCCAACCTTTATTGTTACTTTCTTCCTTTGAATTTCTTTTTTCTTTTTATTTTTTTCTGTCTTTTCTTCTTTTAAAATTTCCGTTTCAATCTCTGCGTCTTCACCACTTGTCAGAATCTGTTCCCATGACATTTTTTCTGAAAGACTTGGCAGTCCAAATTCATGTTCATTCCAGTGAAAATTATAGGCTGCAAAGAGCAGCTCTTTTTCACATCCGGCATAATCTTCACAGTATAGAATTCCTATGTGACGGTACTGCGGACTTCCGGAATAATACCACGGCTGATTACTATGATAAGAAATATCCGGATATCCCACAGCTTTATAATCTGCCCCTTTTAATTCGCTTTCCAGATGCAAAATCGAATGCATTTTTCGAATGGAAACCGCTTCTTTTACAAATTCAAACAGTTCTTTATTCTGACGCAGTTTTTTCCAGTTCACCCATCCTGTTTCATTATCCTGACACCATGCATTATTGTTTCCGCCCTGTGAGTTTCCAAACTCATCACCCTGAAAAATAAGCGGTGTTCCCTGACTTAACAACAACATAAGAAAAGCGTTTTTCAACTGTCCCATGCGAAGCCGGCGAATACTTTTTTTTCTGCTGTACCCTTCTGCCCCACAGTTCCAACTGCAGTTATACTCAATTCCATCCCTGCCATTTTCTCCATTTGCCTCATTATGACGTTCATCATAAGAGACCATATCCATCATTGTAAGACCGTCCTGGTCTGCCATATAATTAATCACACCACTGTTTTTGTAATTTCTTTTATTTCGATAAAGAAATTCTTCTATCATTCCCTCATCACTTTTTAAAAGATGACGCATACAATATAAAAATCCATCATTGTACTCTGCAATATGCCGAAAAGACGGAATCTGTTTTTGATAAATCTGCTCTGCATTAATATCAGAAAAAAATAATTTACTCTGTGAAAGCCATTTATCTTTTACCAAAACTTCCGGCAATACGCCCTTTCCCATCAGATGAAATCCATCAATATGATACGTTTTCATCCAATAATGCAAAATATCAAGTATCTGTGAAGAACCGACACTTCCATCAAAATAAAACTCCATCAGGCACTCAATTCCTGCACCATGAAGCGAATCCACCATCTTACAAAATTCCTGATATGGATAATCGGTACTGCAAAAAGAGGCCTTTGGTGCAAAATAATTTGCTTCTCCGGTATAGCCCCAACAATTTACCCGTACCTGTTTTTTTCTTTCTCCAAAGCGTTCTGGTTCTTTTACTTCTTTTGAACATTCCCGATACTCGTAAGCCGGCATGAAAAGCACACCTGTAATTCCCAGTTTTTTTAAATAAGCGATTTTCTGCTCTACTCCACGAAATGTTCCTTTCTCCCTTACTCCGGAATCCTTATCTTTTGTAAAAGAACGAACCTGTAATTTATACAAAATACTGTCTGAGAGTAAAATCGGAGAAAATTTTTCTTTTTTCCAGTGATAATTTTCTTTTTGATACCGACATCTTACTGCATGTTCTTCTTTTGGATATTCTTTCCCAAAAGAACTCACTCCGCTTAAAGAATGTGCATAAAAATCCTGCTGCACTTCCCCATCCACACAATAGTTATACTCATACTCATCCATTGAAATTCCGGATATCATAACTGCCCGATAGTCTCCAAAACTTTTTTCTTTTGAAAGTGGAACAGCTATCTCTGGTCTGCTTTCCCCTTTTTTATAGAAAAGCAGACTTACTTCTTTCTCTGCTTCTATACATGCTGTAAACACATATCCTTTTCTTGTTTTTACGACACCCGGACTTTCCGGATAAACGGCTCTCCACTGCAGTTTATTTTCCGTCTCACTCACACATTCTCTGGACAAGTTTTTCACCTCATTTCAATTTTTCCTGTTCCTTACACAGCACTTCCATTCTGTCATGTACACTCGAAGCATCAGACTCATCAGTCATTGTAACAATCGTATCCCCATTCATAAGAATCGTATGTCCCTTTGGAATGAGTTCACTTCCACTTCTTTTAATTGCTACTAACAGACAGTTTTTTGGCCATTCTACCTGCTGTATCATTTTATTTTGAATTTCACATCCATAACTTACAATATATTCCTGTAAAACCTTTTCTCCGGTCTTTTTCGAAACTTTGATTCCTCGTTTCTTTAACAAATTGGTAAGCAGACTTTCATAAATCGGTTCGGATTTAAATGCCGTAGCCACCAGATAAGCGACAATTGAAACCAAGGATAACGACAGCATCTGGCTGAAACTTCCTGTCATTTCAAAAATCAGAATGATTCCGGTAATCGGTGCTCGTACAATTGCTGTAAAATAACCAGCCATTGCCAGTACAATAAAATTGCTGATATACTGTGAATCCATCCCAAGATATGTGACTGCAAAAGAGGCATAAGCGCCTCCAATTAAAGAACCTAATACTAAAAGCGGAAAGAAAATTCCGCCAGGTGCTCCCGAACCAAAAGAAACGCATGAGAAGAATAACTTCATCACAAACAGAAACAGGATTCCCTTTAACATCATATTGCCTTCGGCGACCATATCAACCAGATTATGTCCGCTTCCAAGAATTTCCGGCATTGTAAATCCAAAAAATCCTGCCATCAAAAACGGAATTAACAGTCTTATCGTCTCTGATCGTTTTCCTTTTATTTTTCCAAACAATTCCTGACTCTTTAACGTTACTTTATTATAAAAAGCACCCATAATACCTAAAATAATTCCCAGTGCTATGATATGTCCATAATATGAATCAGGAATTGCTCCTGTCACCTCAAACTGAAAAACCGGACGAAATCCCATAAATTCCGCCGAAATATAATCTGCGGTAATCGACGCTGTCATAACGGAAATCAAGACCGACACCGAAAAGTTTTTATGTATCTCTTCTAATGAAAACATCACACCTGCAAGCGGTGCATGAAATGCTGCGGCAAGTCCGGCACTTGCTCCACAGGTAATCAAATATTTTTCTTCTGTTTTTCCTCTTCCAAGCAGGCTCGAAACCGCTTTTCCTGACATTGCTCCAATCTGAATCGACGGGCCCTCTCTTCCCAAAGAAAGACCTGCAAACAAAGATAAAAAACCTCCAAGAAATTTTGCTGGCAGAACCCTCCACCAGACCTGATTTAATTTTCCTGCCATTTCACCTTCTACCTGTGGGATTCCACTTCCCGAAATAAAAGGTTCCTTTTTTACCAGCCATCCAACAATACATGCCAGCGTAAATAAGATAAAAAACCAGACTCCTGCTGCAAATGGATACTCTCTTCCTAACGCAAGCACAAAATTCATGACTTTTCCCGCATATTCCAAAAGGACACGATACGCAAGTACAATCAATCCTGCTACAACTCCAACTAAAAAGCCTTCTACTGTCAAGATTGATTTAAAATGTGCAGCCCTTTTTATCAAATGAGACGTATCTTCTTTCACTTTCTCTTCTCCTCTCTCATCCGTAAATGTGCTCTTAAAATCTTTCCAGAAACATTAAGAGTACATTTAGAGTAATACTTTTATTATACGTGCCCATAGTAAAAATTGCAATTGCCAATTGTCAATGCTTGAAATCTTTCAAGTCATCTGGTACTATTAATATAACACTATAAGTATTAAGAAAGAGGTAATTACCAATGAGTGAAGAAACTTTTACAACCAATATCGGAGGATGTGACCCAAGTGACTGTGCGTCCTGTACTTCAGACTGTGCCGGAGCCGGACAGGCAATTCCACGCGTTCCAAATCCTACCATTAAGCTGACCTTAGAAGACGATTCCGTTTTAGAATGTGCCGTACTGACTACTTTTGATGTAGAAGGATTTGGCGAATACATTGCACTGATTCCATTAGATAAAAACGGCAAAAATAAGAGTGGAGAAACTTTCCTTTTCCGTTATCATGAAGAAGACGGAAATCCTGTTATCAATAACATTGAACGTGAAGATGAATACATGGCTGCTGCTGAAAGCTTCCAAAACTTTATCGAAAATCTTCCTCACGAAAATGAAATAGACGAAGAGCTGGAGGAAGAACCAGACGGAAAACAAAGTGAAGAACAGGATGAAGATATTTTTGCCGAATAAAAACACTATAATATGCAGTCTCATCAAACCCCAAAAGTTTCCGAGACTACATTCATTTTAAAGGGAGGGAATACTTTGGAACAATTACAAATCTGGGACAGTCATGTTCATTTATTTCCACCGGAAATTTATAATAACTGGGAAACTTATGCTGCCCGCGACTCATGGTTTGGTGTTCTTACCAAGAAGCCGGAAAACCACAAAGGAACAGAAGAAGCCTGGGCCAATGCCGAAGAAGCGCTTGACTGTGCCACACAAGCTGGGATTCATGGTTTAGTCATGCAGGGCTGGTACTGGAACGACGCAGGACTGATGCGTATGCATAATGACTATATGGCAGAAAGCATGAAAAACCATCCCGAACGCTTAAAAGGCTTCATCTCAATTAATCCAAAATTCAAAAAAGAAGCCATTTCAGAAATTGAACGCTGTGCCAAACTCGGCTTTTCAGGGATCGGAGAACTTGGTCCCGGCGGAAACGGCTATGATTTTAACGACCCTGATTTTATTGAAGTCGTAGAATGTGCAAATGCCTATCATCTGCCAATCAATATCCACTGCGGAGAGCCGGTCGGTCATCCTTATCCGGGAAAAGACATGACCTCTCTTGCACCGCTTCCAGGCTTAATTTTAAAATATCCAGATGTTACATTTATCTTAGCTCACATGGGCGGTGGACTTCCTTTTTATGAATTAAATCCACGTTATCATGGAAAGTTCAAAAATGTCTATTACGATACGGCTGCAAATCCACTGCTTTATCACATCAGCAGTTTTCGTGCTGTTATTGGTTTGATTGGAAGCAAGCGACTGCTTTACGGAAGTGACTTTCCACTGCTTTTATATCCGTCTAAAAACAGAGAAATGGATTTTTCCATGTTTGTCAACCAAATAAGAAACGATGCCTGTCTTTCCAAAGAAGAATGGAATGATGTGATGGGTAATAATTTACGACGCATTTTAGATATTTAAACAAAACTATATTGAATCCGAAAAGGAACGCATGCTGCACTTTAACTGACAACATGCGTTCCTTTTCTTATTATCTTATTTTCTTATCTTATTTTTTTATTTTTCTAAACTCGGAATTGCAACTTCTAAGTCTACATCCTTTGCATAGTCCACACCATCAAGATGAAATCCAAACATCTGATAAAAATCCTGCCAATATCCATCAATATCTGAAAGTTCTGCTACATTTTCTGTTGTAACGTTTTTCCAACACTCCATTACTTTATCCTGAACTTCATCGGAAAGTTCCCAGTCATCCATACGGATTCTTCCCTGTTCATCTGTTACCGGTTTTTCTACAAATAATTTTTCATGAAATAATCTTGAAATCTGTTCAATACATCCCTCATGCGTTCCCTGTACTTTCATCACTTTATAGAGAATTGCAAAATACAGCGGTACAATCGGAATTGCTGCACTCGCTTGTGTTACCAGTGCTTTATTGACAGAAATATAAGCCTTAATATCTGAATATTTCTCATTAATTTTTTCTGCGGTCTTTGTCAGATGACGTTTTGCCTGACCAATTGTTCCATCATAATAAATTGGATAAGTCAGTTTCGGTCCAATATAAGAATAAGCTACTGTTACGGCATTTTCAGAAAGCACACCTGCGCCGTGAAGTGTGTCCATCCAATCCATCCAGTCTTCTCCGCCCATTACTTTAATTGTACCTTCTAATTCCCCATCTTTCGCAGGTTCTACGGTCTTTGTCACAATTGTATTATTTCTTAAATCCAGACTTTTTTCTGTAAATGCTTCGCCGGTCGTCTTTAAGGAAGAAGCCCATACCGTTCCATCTGCAGTTGTTCTTCTAGGTGCTGCCAGACTGTAGATTACCATATCAACCTGTCCCAAATCTTCTTTAATCATTTCAATGACTTTTTCTTTTACTTCTAAAGAAAACGCATCTCCATTTATTGATTTTGCATAAAGTCCATTTTTTTCAGCTTCTTTTTCAAATGCAACGGTATTATACCATCCCGGAGTTGCCGTGCGTTTTCCATTTGATGGCTTTTCAAACATGACTCCAATTGTGGAAGCCTGACATGCAAATGCAGCTGTAATACGGCTTGCAAGACCATATCCGGTCGATGCTCCAATTACTAATACTCTCTTTGGTCCTTCTATCGTTCCTTTATCTTTTACATAAGCAATCTGTCGTTTTACGTTCTCATAACATCCTGTCGGATGTGCGGTTGTACAAATAAACTCTCTTACCTTTGGCTCTACAATCATCTTATTTTCCTCCGCCATTTTCCTTTTCTTCTCAAATAGTTTGATTCTCAAAGTATATTATCATAAAAAAAAAGGAAATGCAAGGTTTGTTTTTTACTTCTTTTACTCCCCAGGCATAATTTCCTTTTTTCTTAACTTGTTACAATTTATTACTGCTATTTACTGTCGCATTTATTTGTTGTACTTCCAAATCCACCATTTCTGATTTCCACTACATCATCATCCACTGTGATTCCATATTCCACGAAAATGCCCTGTGCAAATCCAGTTCCGGCTTCCACATTGATTACTTTGCCTTCGTTGGAATCATTTGTAATTTTAATAAACATATGACCCTCATTATCCGAATAAAAATAATCGCTGTCAATAATTCCTACCGTATTATTTAACTGTAAACGATATTTAAATCCCAGACCGCTTCTCGGGTAAACTTTTAAAACCCAGCCTTCTTCCATCTGTACACGGATTCCGGTTGGAATCTTAATCGTCTCCTGTGGTTTTAACTCAAAAGTAAGCGGGCTGAAGAAATCATATCCGGCGCTTCCTGAAGTCGCACGCTTTGGGAGCTTAACAGATTCATAGATACGTTCTAATTCTTCACCGGAAATCTCACCAAAGGTATCCTGCCATCCCTCCGCAAACTGTTCTTTACTGACTTTCATAAATTTTGCAATTCGTTTCATAACGATTTATCCCTCCGCATGCAGAATAATCTGCTTTTCTTTCAATGATTTTTGTACATCAATCACTCTCTGATTAGAACTTCCTTTCCATTTGAGTGCCACATTTTTCTTCTCTATCATAAATTCTCCGTCTACCAGTACATCCAGATAATTTAAGATTTCTTCGCCTTGCAAAGACTCCCATAATGCACCTGTATACAACCAGATTGTCTTGGACGGATACTTTTCTTTGATTTCTTTTGCAAGTTTTGTTACCTCAGATATATTTTGTACATAAAGCGGATCTCCACCGGAAAATGTAATTCCGGAAATATAGGCTTTTTCCAGTTGTTCAAAAATCTCCTGCTTCGCAGACTCATCAAATAAAATTCCACTGTTCGGATCCCAGGTCACAGGATTCTGACACTCTTTGCAACAATGAGAACATCCGGATACCCATAAAACTACCCGAAGTCCGTCTCCATTTAACATATCATCTTTTGTGATATTATGATAACGCATTTTTCTGCCTCCCGTAAATTTAATGTACTTTCGGAATCTTTCTGTGCTTGATTTTGTGAGAAGATTTTTTGTCAGGTATGCCCAAATTTTTGAAGCGTACGTTTAAAAAGGGAGAACCGCTTATCGCCATGTTCTCCCTCTCTATGTTACTTAGTCCTGACTTAAATTTCTTATGCTTCTTCCGGAACGTC
Source organism: Blautia stercoris (assembly GCF_054657695.1). Lineage (NCBI taxonomy): Bacteria > Bacillati > Bacillota > Clostridia > Lachnospirales > Lachnospiraceae > Blautia > Blautia stercoris. Next base: position 1,227,124 of record NZ_BAAHYF010000002.1, on the reverse strand, counting down.
CTTAATACTGAAGCTGATTCGTCCCATCTTATCTTTTCCAAGACAGATTACTTTCACTTCATCACCCAGAGTCAGCACATCTTCTACACGGTTAATTCTTTCTTTTGCAATTTTTGAAATATGAACCATGCCCTCTTTTCCAGGGGCAAACTCAACGAATGCACCAAAGTCTTTTATGCTCACCACTTTACCAGTAAAAATCTGACCTTCTTTGAAATCTGTTGTAATAATCTTGATGTAATTAAGTGCTTTATCCATCATTTCTTTTTCTGTACCGCATACAGAAACTGCACCAGTCTCATCAATATCAATTTTCACACCAGTTTCATCAATAATCGCATTGATTGTTTTTCCACGCTGTCCAACTACATCACCGATCTTATCCGGGTCAATCTGAATCTGAACAATTTTCGGTGCATATTTACTTACTTCTTTTCTCGGCTCTGCAATACATTTTTCCATTACTTCTGTCAGAATGTATTCTCTTGCTTCTTTTGTTTTTGCGATTGCTTCTTCAATAATCGGTCTTGTCAATCCATGAATTTTAATATCCATCTGAATTGCAGTAATACCATCATGTGTACCTGCAACCTTGAAATCCATATCTCCAAAGAAATCTTCCAGACCCTGAATATCTGTTAAAACAATATAATCATCGTCTGTTTCACCGGTTACCAAACCACAGGAAATACCTGCTACCGGTTTCTTAATCGGCACACCTGCTGACATCAAAGACATCGTAGATGCACAGATACTTGCCTGTGAAGTAGAACCATTTGACTCAAATGTTTCAGATACAGTACGAATTGCATAAGGGAACTCTTCCGGTGCCGGAAGAACCGGAACTAAGGCTCTTTCTGCTAATGCTCCATGACCGATCTCTCGACGTCCCGGACCTCTTGACGGTTTTGTTTCACCTACAGAGTAGGACGGGAAGTTATAATGATGCATGTAACGTTTGGATGTCTCAAATTCATCCAGTCCATCCAGTCTCTGTGCTTCAGAAAGCGGAGCCAGTGTCGTAATCGTACAAATCTGTGTCTGTCCACGTGTAAACATTGCAGAACCATGTACACGCGGAACTAAATCTGTTTCTGCTGCCAGTGGACGAATCTGTGTGATTGCACGACCGTCTGGACGTTTATGGTCTTTTAAAATCATCTTACGAACCGTTTTTTTCTGATACTGATATACAGCTTCAGAAAGTACAGCCAGCCATTCTTCATTTTCTGCAAATGCTTCTTCTAATTTTTCTGTGATAACACGGATATTTTCTTCTCTTGTCTGTTTGTCATCAGAGAATACAGCCTCTTCCATTTCTGCAGGAGGTACAATCTCTTTGATTGCTGTAAACAGTTCTTCCGGAACAGCGCAGCTTTCATAAGCATGCTTTTCTTTTCCACATTCAGCAACGATTGTATCAATAAAAGCAATGATTTCCTGGTTTACCTCATGTGCTTTAAAGATTGCATCAATCATTTTTGCTTCCGGAACTTCATTTGCTCCCGCTTCAATCATGATTACTTTGTCTCTTGTGGAGGCAACCGTTAACTGTAAATCAGAAATTGTTTTCTGAGCCAGTGTCGGGTTTACAATAAATTCCCCGTTAATCATACCAATCTGTGTCGCCGCACATGGACCATCAAACGGAATATCAGATACACATGTCGCAATAGAAGAGCCTAACATCGCAACAACTTCCGGATTACATTCCGGGTCTACTGACATAACCATGTTATTTAATGTTACATCATTTCTATAATCTTTTGGGAACAGTGGACGCATTGGACGGTCAATAACACGAGAAGTTAAAATCGCATGCTCACTTGCTTTCCCTTCTCTCTTATTGAATCCTCCCGGGATTTTTCCAACTGCATATAATTTTTCTTCATATTCTACACTCAGAGGGAAGAAATCAATTCCTTCTCTTGGTTTTTCAGAGGCAGTTGCTGTACACAGTAACGTGGTGTCTCCGTAATGAATAAATGCAGCACCATTTGCCTGCTTTGCTACACGGTTGATATCAACTGTCAATGTTCTGCCTGCAAGTTCCATTGAAAAACATTTGTACTCTTTGGACATCTCTTATCTCCTTTTCTAAACTAATCTGGCAGCTTCTGTCCGAAACAACTGAAAAAAACAGTTTTATTTTTACACTTATAACACTTTACTTTTCTTAAACTGTTCTTTTCAGTGGTCTCGGCTCCAGTTTTGCCGCCTTTGCTAAAACAGGGCGGAAAAATTCCGCCCCTGGTTGTTACTGATTATTTTCTCAGACCTAATTTTTCAATTAAAGCACGGTATCTTTCGATATCAGTTTTCTTCAGATAATCAAGAAGACCACGTCTCTGACCTACCATTTTTAACAGACCTCTTCTGGAATGATGGTCTTTATGGTTGCTCTTTAAATGCTCTGTCAGCTCTTCAATTCTTGCTGTTAAAACTGCAACCTGTACTTCCGGTGAACCTGTATCACCTGGTGTTCTTGCGAATTCTGCCATAATAGCCTGTTTCTTTTCTTTTGAAATCATTTTAATTTCCTCCATTCATCTTTTTAATCGCCTGTAATTAAGAAACGGTCGGAGTGTCCGGTTTCTGAACTACGGCTGAACTCATACTTGCTCAGTATAGCACAAGATATTTCACTTGTAAAGTCCTATTGTGTTACAATTTTTCATGTAAATCTGCAAAAAATTGTCTTCCTTTTGCCATATCAATATCAAGCTGTCCCTTTAATTCCAGAAGGGATGCAAATTTACGTTCCGGACGCAGATAATGATAAAATCTTACTTCTGCTTCCTGTCCATATAAATCTTCATTACAATTAAACAAATATGTTTCCACACCCAGAAAGTTTTCTTTTACCGTTGGTTTATAACCTACATTGGAGATTCCATCGTACTCTTTTTCTCCAATTTTAGAACGAGTCAGATAAACTCCGTTTGGCGGAAATTTTTTGCTGACTGGCGGAATCAGATTCGCAGTCGGTACTCCAATCGTTCTTCCAAGCTGTCTTCCATGCACGATCTCTCCCCTGGTAAAATACTGATATCCCAAAAGAGCATTTACTTTTTCGATGTGTCCCTCTTCCAGCTCTTCCCTCACATAAGTACTACTGATTTCTCTTGTCCCGTCTGTCAGTTTTTCTACGACTTCCACCGTAAAATCATACTGTGTTCCCATCTGTTTTAATAACTCAGGGTTTCCTTTTCTTTCGTGACCAAATCGAAAATCCGGTCCAACCGCCAGATAAGATACATGCAGACGTTTCACCAGAAATTCTTTTACAAATTCTTCTGCTTCCATATTCATCACAGCATCCGTAAACGGACACGCAATCAAAACATCCACTCCCAGATTCTCTGCCAGTTCCTGTCTTTCCTCATTGGTTAAAAGAGTCTTTGCCGGTTTATGATACAGCTTCACAAGAGGAGAAACATCAAAGGTAAATACGACCGTTGTACAGTTTTCTTTTTTCTTTTGTTTCATGCACGCAATCAGTTTCTGATGCCCTCTGTGCAATCCGTCAAATTTTCCAAGTGTCACAGCACTTCTCTCTTGCGCTTTCAGTACAGGCACTTCGTTTGTGTAAATCATAATGTCTCCTCTTTCTGCTTCTAAAAATCCTGCGGTGTAAAAAAGATGGTGTGCACTCCAAAACATTCCCGTCTTTTCTGATACTCATAAATACCGATAAAATGTCTGTTGCTGTCATACATGCGCACTCTCGTTTTATCCGGCAGGTTCTGATGTGTTATTGCCGGTACTTTATTTCCATTATGAAGCAGTTTATCCATTTCTTTCGGCACTACAACCTCTTCATAATGAGAAAACATTTCTTCTATTGTTACAAGATGAGTATCAAATGTCCCCGCTTTTACTGCAGCCTCAATCGCAGAAAGTTTCATGCTGTCTTTTAACATAAAACGTTCTACCTGCGTACGCAGAAGAGATTCCATACAACCTCCACAGCCCAGTTTCGCACCGATATCATGGCATAAGGTTCGTATGTAAGTTCCCTTTGAACACGTTACTGAAAAACGTACCAATGGCAGATTCATTTCTAAAATCTTGATTTCATAAAGAGTTACTTTTCTTGGTTTTCGCTCAACTTCTTTTCCCTCTCTTGCAAGTTCATAAAGTTTGCGTCCGTTTACTTTCAAAGCAGAATACATCGGAGGAATCTGCTCCTGATCTCCTAAGAAACTTAAAATTGTACGCTCCACCTCTTCGTCTGTCACACTTACCGGATGTTCTTCTAACACTTTACCAGTCATATCCTGTGTATCTGTTACAATTCCCAACCGAAGAACTGCCTCATAAGTCTTTGTTTTATCTGTCAGCAATTCGCAAAGCTTTGTCGCTTTTCCAAGGCAGACCGGAAGCACGCCTTCTGCTTCAGGGTCAAGTGTTCCTGTATGACCGATTTTTTTCTGTCTTAAAATTCCACGAAGCTTTGCCACTACATCATGAGAAGTATAACCCTTTTCTTTGTATACATTAATTACTCCGTTAATCACTGCATTTTTTCCTTTATTTCTTTTTCAATCTGTTTTAGCAGATTATTCATAACATCGTAAATAGACCCCTGCATCGTGCATCCGGCTGCACGTACATGACCGCCTCCTGAGAAATAAGATGCTATTTTATTTACATCTACTTTTGATTTGGAACGAAGACTTACTTTAAATTCCTGTGTCTTTATTTCATAAATAAACACAGCCACTTCCACTCCACGGGTCAGACGAAGCTGTTCTACAATGCCATCTAACTCTTTTGGTCCTACTCCGTAAAAATCCAAATCTCTTTTTCTAAGACAACCAATGATGCATTTTTTATCTAACACCTGAATGCTTTCCATCAGGCATCTTCCCAGAATCTGATTCTGCACATAGCTTTTTTCATAGAAAGACTGGTCAATGATACTGGAAAAATCAATTCCTTTTTCCATCAGCTTTGCCATAACCCGCATGGTTTCCGGTGAAGTACAGGAATATTTAAACACACCGGTATCGCTTGCAATTCCGGTATAAATTGCTTCTGCCACATCTTTTGTGATTTTTTCTTCTTCTAAAAGGTGAAACAACAGTTCTGATGCAGAACTCATTTCAGGTTCAATCAGATTTTCATCTGCAAACCCGTGATTACTGATATGATGATCCAGACAGATCGTCTTCTTTGCTGTTTTCAGCGCTTCTCCTGCAACTCCAATTCTGTCCGGTGAACTGACATCTAAAAGAATCAACAGGTCATATTCCGCCTGTGAATCATATTCCTGTTTTGCTTCTTCCAGATTTTTGATATAAGAAAATCCTTCTTTTACTGTTTCCAAATAAACATCACATTTGATATCCGGTTCATTTTCTTTTAAATACAGGTATATTCCCATACAAGAACCAACACAATCGCCATCCGGACGTACATGTCCGGCAATGGCAACTGTTTTAATACCTGCTAATTTACTCGCTAATTTCTCCATCTTCCTGCACCTCCCCAGCTGCATCTTTATGTGTTACTTCATCAATTAATTTTGACATAGAAACTCCATATTCGATTGATTCATCCAGGATAAATCGGATTTCCGGTGTATTTCTTAAGTTTACAGTCTTAGCAAGCTGTCTTCTGATATAACCCTCTGCACTTCTTAACCCTGCAATCGTATTCTTTTTTGCTTCTTCATCACCCAGAACACTAATATAAGCTTTACAGGTTTTTAAATCCGGTGCTACTTCCACAGAAGTAACAGAGGTCATCGGGTGAATCCGCGGGTCTTTGATTTCCCCACGGATAATCTGTGCAAGTTCCTTATGAACTTCCGCATTTACCCTTGTATTCTTAATACTGTTTTTTCTCATTTATAAAGCTCTCCTATCTTGGTACTTCTACCATAATATAAGCTTCCACTTTATCTTCTTCCTGAATATCGTTAAAGTCCTCAAATACAAGACCACATTCATATCCTGCTTTTACTTCTTTTACGTCATCTTTGAAACGTTTTAAGGAAGCAAGATTTCCTTCATAAATCTGTTCTTCGCCTCTTGTAATACGAACTTTACAGTTTCTCTGGAAGATACCGTCTAATACATAACCACCTGCGATAGTACCGACTCCGGAAGCTTTGAATGTCTGACGAACTTCTGCATGACCAATTACTTTTTCTTCGTATACAGGATCAAGCATACCTTTCATAGCTGCTTCTACATCTTCGATTGCCTGATAAATAACTTTATACAGACGTACATCTACGCCCTCCTGGTCTGCAATTGTTTTTGCAGTCGCATCCGGACGTACATTAAATCCGATAATGATGGCATTTGATGCACTTGCAAGAGAAACATCAGATTCTGTGATTGCACCAACTCCACCGTGGATTACTTTTACTACAACTTCTTCATTAGAGAGTTTAACAAGACTCTGTTTTACCGCTTCTACAGAACCCTGTACATCGGCTTTTACAATAATTGGCAATTCTTTTAAGTTACCGGCCTGAATCTGGGAGAATAAATCATCCAGAGACATTTTTGCTTTTGTTTCTTCAAGCAGACGATTCTTGTTTTCAGAAACGAAGGTAGCAGCAAAGCTTTTCGCTTCTTTATCATTTTCTGTTGCAACTAAGATTTCACCTGCATTTGGAACATCGCTTAAACCAAGAATTTCAACCGGTGTAGACGGACCTGCCTCTTTTACTCTCTTTCCTTTATCATCCATCATCGCACGTACTTTACCGGAGCATGCACCTGCTGCAATGGAGTCACCAACTTTTAAAGTACCTTTCTGTACTAAAATTGTTGCAACCGGACCTTTTCCTTTATCCAGTTCGGCTTCAATAACAAGACCTCTTGCTCTTCTCTTTGGATTTGCTTTTAATTCTTCTACTTCTGCTGTTAACAGAATCATCTCTAAGAGGGTATCAATTCCTTCTCCTGTGTGTGCGGAAACCGGAACAAAGATTGTGCTTCCACCCCAGTCTTCCGGAATTAATTCATACTCGGATAATTCCTGTTTTACACGTTCTACATTTGCGCTTGGTTTATCAATCTTGTTGATTGCAACAATGATTTCTACTCCAGCGGCTTTTGCATGGTTAATTGCTTCAATTGTCTGAGGCATAACACCATCATCTGCTGCAACGACAAGAATTGCAATATCTGTTGCATTTGCACCACGCATACGCATTGCGGTAAACGCTTCATGTCCCGGTGTGTCTAAGAAAGTAATCTTCTGTCCGTTGATTGTTACAACGTAAGCACCAATATGCTGTGTGATACCACCTGCTTCTCGGTCTGTAACATGAGTATTTCTGATACAGTCAAGCAAAGAAGTTTTACCATGGTCAACGTGTCCCATAACACAGACAACCGGCGGTCTTGAAACTAAGAGGCTTTCATCTTCCTCTTCTTCTTTTAAGAGTTCTTCGATGACATCGATTTTTTCTTCCGGTTCTGCAATAATATCATAATCGAGTGCGATTTCCTGTGCTTTTTCAAAATCAATTTCATGGTTTACTGTAACCATGATACCATCCATAAACAGTTTCTTAACGATAACAGATGGCTGCATCTTCATTTTTTCAGCCAGTTCACGGATTGTCATTTTTTCCGGAAGTGTAATTTCCTTTACTTCTTCCTTCTTTTCTTCTACTTTCGGCTGAGTACGTGGTTTCTGAAGTGCTTTTGGAAGTCTCTGGTTTGGTCTTCTTCCTCCACCCTGATTTGGACGTTTTCCGCCTTTGTTATTATTCTGATATTCATCTTTACGAACATCTTTTTTCTTATTGTCTCTGTTTGCCTTACGGCTGTCTTTTTCTACAAACTCTAACTTCGGAACTTCAAATTTGCTTCCTTTGTCATTATTTCTGAATCCACCCTGACGATTGTCATTGTTTCTTACTCCGCCCTGGCGATTGTCATTGTTTCTAAATCCGCCACCCTGACGGTTTTCATTATTTCTTGGTCCACCGCCCTGACGATTGTCATTGTTTCTGTATCCACCTTGGCGATTGTCGTTGTTTCTAAATCCGCCCTGACGATTGTCATTGTTTCTAAATCCACCCTGGCGGCTCTCATTATTTCTTGAGCCACCCTGACGGTTCTCGTTATTTCTGTATCCACCCTGACGGTTCTCGTTGTTTCTTACTCCGCCTTGACGATTGTCATTATTTCTGTATCCGCCCTGACGGTTTTCTCCACGGTTCTCTCCGTTATTATAGCGGTTTGGACGGTCCCCTGTATTTCCCTGACGGTTCTCATTGTTTCTATAATTTCTCTGACGGTTATCGCCTGTATTTCTTCCCTGATTTCTTGTCTGTCCTGACTGTTCATGTCTGTTTTGTGTATTATTTGTATTTTCCGTTTTCATGCCTCCCTGTACCGGATTTTCTCTCTCCGGCTGACGGCTTCCTGCTTTTTTCTCCGGTTTATGACTTGCATTTTGCGGACGAAAAACCTGAATCAGTTTTTTCTTTGGCTTTTCTTCTGATTCCGGCATTGCAGCAGCTGTCACATTCCCCTTTCTAAAATTTGCCCGTACCATTTCTGCATCTTTATCTTCCACGGTACTCATGTGACTTTTCACATCTATATTTTTAGATTTCAAAAAATCCATTACGTCTTTATTGGTTTTTCCAAATTCTTTTGCGAGTTCATGTACTCTTTGTTTTGACATATACCTGCCTCCTTCATTTAGCTACCTGCCTGCTCTAACTTTTTTGTCATGGCCTTTGCAAAATTTTCATCTGTCACTGCGATTAATGCCCGATACTCTTTTCCAATGGCCCTTCCCAATTCCTCCTTTGTTCCGATATTATAAAGCGGTACTTCATAAAACACACACATATCATGAGCACTTTTCTTTGTATTCTTAGAAGCATCTTCTGCTACCAGTACAAGATGTGCTTTTCCCTCTTTCACGTATTTTTCCACGGCGAACTCACCGCTTACCACTTTCCCGGCTTTCATTGCCAGCCCGAGAAGAGACAATTGTTTATTTAGACTCAAGTTTATCAAACTCCTTTTTGAGGCTTTCGTATACATCCGGTGAAATCGGCATTTTCAAAGAACGCTCAATTCCTTTGTTTTTTTCTGCCTTTTCCAGACATTCTTTCTGAAAACAAAGATAAGCGCCTCTTCCGTTTTTACGTCCGGTATCATCTAATACCACTACGTTTTCCGGAGTCTTTAATACGCGAAGCATTTCTTTTTTATTTTTCATTTCACCACACCCTACACATTTACGCATAGGAATCTTTTTTACTGTACCCATGTTCACCTACTCTTCTTCGCTGTCAAAAACTTCACTCTCTGCCTCTGATTCATATTCATCAGCGGATTCTGCATAATTTTTATCTTCCGGATACTCTTCATAAGCTTCTTCGTAAAGCTCATAATCTCCAAGTTCACTTGCCTGTGATTCACTCTTAATATCAATCTTAAATCCTGTCAGTCTTGCTGCCAGTCTTGCATTCTGACCTTCTTTTCCGATTGCAAGTGATAACTGATAATCCGGTACAATTACCTTTGCAGTTTTTGCATCAGGGTCAGCCAATACAGAAATAACCTTTGCCGGACTTAAAGCATTTTCGATTAAGAGTGCAGGATTATCACTCCAGTTGATGATATCAATCTTCTCACCACGAAGTTCTTCTACAATTGCATTGACTCTTGCACCGTTCATTCCGACACATGCACCTACCGGATCTACATCCGGGTCATTGCTCCATACTGCAATTTTGGTACGAGAACCAGCTTCTCTTGCAATACTCTTGATTTCTACTGTTCCATCTTTTACTTCCGTTACTTCTGCTTCAAACAGACGTTTTACCAGCTCCGGATGGGTTCTTGAAACCATAATCTTTGGTCCTTTTGGTGTATCTTTTACTTCCACAATATAGACCTTGATACGTTCAGTCGGCTGGAATACTTCTGTTTTTACCTGTTCATTTTCAGAAAGAATCGCATCTGCTTTTCCAAGGTTAATGCTGTAATTCTTGCCAAGGCTTCTCTGAACAATACCGGTTACAACATCTTTTTCTTTTCCATAATACTGATTGAAAATTACTTTTCTTTCTTCTTCACGGATTTTCTGAAGAATGACATTTTTTGCATTCTGTGTTGCGATTCTTCCAAACTCTTTTGATTTAATTTCTACATTTACCGTATCACCTAAATCATACTGAGAGTTCATTTTCTTTGCATCTTCCAGGCTGATTTCCAATACCGGGTCCAATACTTCTTCTACTACTGTTTTCTCTGCAAATACACCAAACTCACAAGTCTGTGGGTCAATATTTACTTTTATATTATCAGCTTTTCCAAAATGGTTTTTACATGCCTGAATTAAAGACTGTTCAATTGCTTCAAGCAGGGTATCCTTGCTGATAGATTTTTCTTTTTCAAGAACGTTCAGCGCCTCTAGTAACTCAGTATTCATTTTTTATATCCTCCTAAATCTTCTCTTTTTCTTTAAAAATCAAACGCCAGACGAATCAGTGCAATATCTGATTTCTGAAAAGTCTGTTCGCCATCTTCATTTTCAATGGTAACACTGTTTTCATCATAAGATTTTAAAATACCATAAAACTCTTTTTCACGGTTGATTGCACGATACGTTCTGATTTCCAGTTCTTTTCCCATGCTCCGTTTGTAGTCTTTTTCTTTCTTTAATGGTCTGCCAAGTCCCGGGGAACTGACCTCCATAATATAAGCATCATCAATGAAATCCTCTTCATCCAGTTTATCGGAAAATGCACGGCTTACGACTTCACAGTCATCCACTGAAATTCCACCTTCTTTATCAATATAAACTCTGAGATACCAGTTACTTCCCTCTTTTACATACTCTACATCTACCAGTTCAAAATTGTTTGCTTCAATAATCGGAAGCAGTAATGCCTCTGCTTTTTGTTCATAGACTTCTTTCTTGCTCATCTTTTCACCTTCTCTCCCATTTTCCGTTATACAACAAGAGTGGACCTTTTCGGTCCACTCTTATGCTATCGTAGTTATCAAGTTCTTTATCAGCATAACACTATTATTCCCAACTTGCAAGTCTTTTTTACCAATACACCGTAATCAAAAGCTCTGCATCACTGCATCCGATGTTCCACCTGTAGCTGTTTTCTCCATCAAAAGAGTAAAACTCCTGAACTGCCTGTTCAATCAGATTTCCTTCTGCAAGCGCACTGACTGCCTGCTGATAAGCCTCTTCATTTGCAAACTTAAAATCCTCTTTTTCCCGTTTTTCTAAGATAGAAGCTTTTAGTACCTGATAAATCTGTGATTCATCATAAGACTCATACCAGTTCTGATTCTGTTTATAGTAATTATAGCTGTCATCTTTACAGTCAGGAAGCGTGAGATTATCATCCGGTACATGGCTTCTCTCCAGTGTCTGTGCCGTACAGCACAGATATGTGTAAGAGAAATCCTGAATACTATCCTCTTCCGGCACAAATCCGGAACTGCTCCAGGTCGTATCTACATAATAATAATTTTCTCCTATCCGCACCAGATTCCATGCATGCTCCATGTTTTCCGGAATAACTTTTCCTGTTACCAAAGTACAAAAGATTCCATTTCTTACAAGCAGATACTGTGTCGCTTTGGCAAATCCCATACAAACCGTACTTTGATTTAAAAATACACTCTGGATATTCTGATTGTTTTCACTCTCACTGTCATAAAGCACATTCTTCCCAAGAAACTCATAAACATACTTGATTTTATCATATTCGTTTTCACAGTTTGAAAGTTCCTGTGACCATTCCTCCGCTTTTGCTTCTATCTGCCGTTTTGTGTCTTCAATCTCATCTTTTCCCATGTTATAGACCAGATTCAATTCCAGTAAATCCACATCAGAATTTTCTTTTTGATTAAACGAATATTTCTGCTGTTCCAGCCAGAAAATTTCCGGATGATCCACAAAAACCAGATTACTGACTCTGTTAATCTCTTCTTCCGAGCAAGCCTCGACAGTCACAGAATCTTCATAATTTTCAATCCCCGCAAGAATCTGACGGTATCTTGTTTTTTCTTCTTCATTTAGATTCTGATACCCATAAAGAAACGGCTCTTCTTCCGGTGTAATCTCTGCTTCCGGAAGTGTATCCTGTTCTTTTTGTATATCACTGCTTGAGGACATCGGTATCTTGTCTTGGGTACATCCGCATAAGCTAAGTATCAGAACAAGTGTAAAAATCCCAAAACTATTTCGTTTTTTCATAGATTGATTCCTCTCAATTTTTTACACTCTTGTCTTTGTTCCTTTTCCATCTCTCTTTGCCAGTTTCAGCCGATTTAATGAAACGCTCTTGCCCTTATAATCCGCCGTATAATCTGTCCGGTTTTCTAACAAATACGCATGCTCTACTTCATCTTTTGCGCCCAATGTAATTCCTCTTACTCCAAGTGCTGCTTTTTTCTTTAACGGTACTTCTGTTTTCATAAAACGTAAGAAATATCCCTCTTTTGTCTGAAGCACTACATATTCCATTTCATCTGCCGGTTGAACGAAAACGACTTTATCGCCCTCTGCCAGCTTTGTTGCTGTTGTTGTCCTCTTGGAAACCTCAAATTCAGAACCTTCTACTAATTTTACCATTCCAAAAGCAGTTGCAAAAAGCATCCGACTCTGCTTAATCTGATTTAAACTTTCCACATAAACCAGCTGCTCTTTCTTGCTGTCAAAATTGCTGACATTATCAATCGGAACTCCTTTATCTCTCATTTTTCCATAAGGTAAATCTAACACTTTTATAGTATGCAGACATCCGGTATCTGTAAATACACAGATTTTATCGGTATTCATACAATGGAAAATATGGCGGTTTTCCTGATGAATGGTTTCTTTATTTCTTTCATAAACCGACTGATCTACCGTTTTTGCATAGCCAAAACGATCCATCAAAAAGACAACTTCTGCTTCTTCTATTTTCTTTTCTTCGTACACTGCTTCTTTGGCATTTTCTATCTGTGTTTTTCTTGGTTTTCCATAGGCTTTTTTTACTGCCTTTAATTCTTTTATAATCACTGCCGCCATGGAATGATAATGATTTAAGATATCCTCATACTGTGCAATTTTCTTTAAAGTCTCTTCGTGTTCTTTCGTCAGTGCTTCAATTTCAAGCCCGATTAATTTATACAGACGCATGTCTAAAATTGCAGTTGCCTGCTTTTCGGTAAATCCAAGTTTTTTCGCCTGTTTTTCACTGGTTTTCGTGCGGAAACGGATTCCTTCTGTTACGCCGTTTACCAGACAGTTTTTCACCTGTTCCCGATTTTTACTGCCTCTTAAAATTTCAATAATCAAATCAATCACATCGCAGGCTTTGATTAATCCTTCCTGAATTTCCTGTTTTTCTTTTTCTTTGGAAAGCAAGGTGTTATATTTTCGTGTTGTCACTTCAAACTGAAAATCCACATGATGCTCAATAATCTGTTTTAAACTTAAGGTCTCCGGTTTACCATTTGCAACTGCAAGCATGTTGACCCCAAACGTATCTTCCAGACGAGTTTTCTTATATAGCATATTGGTAAGATTTTCAATATCCGTACCTTTTTTTAGTTCCAATACAATACGGATTCCCTCTTTTGAGGACTGGTTTGAGATATCTACAATATCTGTCGTCTTTTTGGATTCCACAAGCCCTGCTACGTCATTTAAAAATTTTCCGATGTTTGCACCAATCATCGTATATGGAATCTCTGTGATAACAAGCAGATTTCTTCCCGCTTTGCCTTTTTCGATTTCCACTTTTCCTCGCAGTTTAATCTTTCCGGTTCCCTTTTCATAAATCGAAAGCAACTCGTCTTTATTGACCACAATTCCCCCTGTCGGAAAATCCGGTCCCTGAATATACTGCATCAGTTCTTCATTTGTAATTTCGTTGTTTTTCATATAGGCAATGACGCCATCTACCACTTCATTTAAATTGTGAGGCGGAATACTTGTCGCCATACCAACCGCAATTCCGTCTGCTCCGTTTAAAAGCAGATTCGGAACACGCACCGGGAGCACTTCCGGCTCTTTTTCTGTCTCATCAAAATTTGAAACAAAATCAACCACGTCTTTATCTAAGTCATTTAAATATACTTCCTGTGTAATCTTCTCAAGACGCGCTTCCGTATAACGCATGGCGGCTGCGCCATCTCCCTCAATCGAGCCAAAGTTTCCGTGACCATCTACCAAAGCCTGTCCCTTTTTAAATTCCTGTGCCATGACAACAAGAGCATCATAGATGGAACTGTCTCCATGTGGATGGTATTTACCCATCGTATCTCCGACAATACGGGCACATTTACGATACGGTCTGTCATAACGGATTCCTAATTCATACATATCATAAAGTGTTCTTCTTTGTACGGGTTTTAATCCATCTCTGACATCCGGAAGCGCTCTTGATACAATGACACTCATCGCATAATCAATATATGATTTCTGCATAATTTCCGAATATTCAGTTCTGATAATATTATCTGCGTTTGCCATTTTCTTTCCCCCTATACATCGAGTTCTGCATCTTGTGCATGTTCATAGATAAATGCCTTTCTCGGCGGCACTTCTGTTCCCATCAGGATTTCTGTAATATCAGATGCCATTCTTGCATCTTCAATTTCTACTAATTTTAACAATCTGGTTTCCGGATTCAAGGTTGTCTCCCACAGTTGCTGTGCATCCATCTCTCCAAGACCTTTATATCGCTGTAAGGTAAAAGCACCTTTATGTGTCTTTCGATAACGCTCCAATGCCTTATCATCGTATAAATACTCTTCTTTTCCTCTTGCCGGCATAGCCTTGTATAGAGGCGGCATGGCAATATAGACATGTCCCTCGTAAATTAATTCCGGCATAAAGCGGTAAAATAAGGTCAGAAGCAACGTAGAAATATGCGCTCCATCCACATCGGCATCCGCCATGATAATAATCTTGTCATATCTTAACTTCTTAATATCAAAATCATTTCCATATCCTTCGGAAAATCCACAGCCAAATGCGTTAATCATAGTCTTGATTTCTGCATTTGCCAGCACCTTATCAATGCTTGCTTTTTCTACATTTAAAATCTTTCCGCGAATCGGAAGAATCGCCTGAAAACTTCTGTCCCTTGCAGTTTTTGCACTTCCACCTGCGGAATCACCCTCTACGATGAAAATCTCACAGATAGATGGATCTCTCTTTTCACAGTTTGCAAGTTTTCCATTGGAATCAAAAGAATATTTCTGTTTTGTCAACAGATTCGTCTTTGCTTTTTCTTCTGTTTTTCTGATTTTTGCAGATTTTTCCGCACAGGCAAGAATGTTTTTCAAGGTTTCAAGATTACGGTCCATATATAAAACCAGTTCTTCTCCGGTTACTTTTCCGGTTGCCTTTGAAGCGTCCTGATTATCCAGTTTTGTCTTCGTCTGTCCTTCAAATCTTGGAGCCGGATGTTTAATGGATACCACTGCCGTCATTCCGTTTCGGATATCTGCGCCGGTAAAGTTTGCATCTTTTTCCTTTAAAATTCCAAGCTCTCTTGCATAACTGTTCATTACAGAAGTAAAGGTTGTCTTAAATCCGGTCAAATGTGTTCCGCCTTCTGCATTGTAAATATTGTTACAAAAGCCTAAGACATTTTCACGAAATTCATTGATATACTGAAATGCTACTTCTACCGTAATTCCATCCGATTCACCTTTAAAATAAACCGGCTCATGAATGACTTCACATTTCTTATTCATATCTTTAATAAATCCAACGATTCCATCCGGTTCATGATAAGTAATTTCTTCGACTTCTTCACCTCTTTTATCACTAAAATGAATCGTAAGATTCGGGTTTAAGTATGCAGTCTCATGCAGACGGCTCTTTACTTCCGTCGCTGAAAATTTGGTTTTTTCAAAAATTTCAGGATCCGGTAAAAAATTTACCTCTGTTCCGGTTTCCCTTGTTTTTCCAAGAGTTGGAAGCAGCCCATCTTCCAACTCAATTGTCGGGATACCTCTCTCATAATGGTCATGATGCACATAGCCTTCTCTGCTGACTTTGATATCCAAATACGTGGATAAGGCGTTAACAACAGAAGAACCAACTCCGTGCAGACCTCCACTTGTCTTATAAGCGGAATTATCAAATTTACCTCCTGCATGAAGTGTCGTAAATACCAGTCGTTCTGCTGAAATTCCTTTTTCATGCATTCCAACAGGTATGCCTCGACCATTATCTCTAATTGTAGCAGAACCATCTTTTTCAAGCGTTACAAAAATATTACTACAATATCCGGCAAGATGTTCATCCACCGCATTATCTACAATTTCGTAAATCAGATGATTTAACCCTTTTCTTGAAACACTTCCAATATACATACCCGGACGCTTACGCACCGCTTCTAATCCTTCAAGAACTGTAATACTACTGGCATCGTAAGTATTCTTTTTTGCCATTTCTATTTCATTTCCTTTCTTTTTCTGTCTTTATTTTAATTTTTCTCTTCAACACCTCTTGATATACCACGCCTGCAAGCAGTCCACAGATTACTCCAATTCCAATCCCTGCTAACACATCTGTCGGAAAATGTACATATAAATACAGTCTTGAAAATGCAATCAAAACTGCCAGAATAAATGCACAGACTCCTGCTTTTTTATTCACATGAAAGATTGCCGTTGCAGAAGCAAACGATGCCTGTGTATGACCAGACGGGAACGAATAATCTTTTGGCATTGCAACTAAAAGGTGCACCGATTCATTTATCCAGCATGGACGCTCTCTTGCAACCAATGGCTTTAACATCAGATTTGCAAAAAGTGCAGAAAAACATAATGCCGTCAAAATCAGGATTCCTGTCTTTCTGTATTTTTTTGTAAAGAGTAATAAAACTCCCAAAGCAATCCAGAACCATCCTGCATCTCCCAAAAATGTCACACCTACCATAAGTTTATCTAAAACAGGTGTATGTATGCATTGTAATGCATCGAGCAATGTAAATTCCCAGCTCATTTTTCTCATTTCCTTTCTCTTAAAAATGCCGCTGATTCTATGTTCAGATTTTTACGCGCTATTTTTCTATCATATCCTATTTCGTCTTGTTTTTCAATTTCAAAAATTGTATGGATTAAAATACAATATTTTTCAAAAAAATGCTTGCTTTTTTATTATTTTATGTGTATTATAAGTGAGTACGGTTCGTTGGTCAAGCGGTTAAGACGTCGCCCTCTCACGGCGAAAACAGGGGTTCGATTCCCCTACGAACTGCTGAGTTGAAAGCATGAAGAATTAGTCTTCGTGCTTTTTTTATGCTCTATTGACAGACATTTTAGATTTCGATACACTGTATTTGAATCTCTGTTTTATTGAGAAGATTTTTGAAAAAAGAAAGGATTTTTTATTATGTCACAGTTGGACACAAATGAAAACAAAATGGGCGTACTTCCGATTCCGAAGCTTCTGCTTCAGATGTCTCTGCCTATGATGCTCTCTATGCTTGTTCAGGCACTTTATAATGTAGTTGACAGTATTTTTGTTGCCCGCATTAATGAAAATGCCCTGACCGCTGTTTCTCTGGTTTTTCCGGTTCAAAATCTGATGATTGCAATCGCAGTCGGCACCGGAGTCGGTGTCAATGCGGTATTATCACGAAGCCTTGGCGAAAAAGATTTTCATACTGCCAATGAATCAGCCAAAAATGGAATCTTTCTGGCACTCATCAGCAGTATTATTTTTGCACTGATTGGAAATCTTGCGGCGACCTTTTTCTTTCACATCCAGACTGATGATGCTCAAATCCGCCAGTACGGTATTTCCTATATGACCATCATCTCTACGATGTGTATTGCAGTTTATATGCAGGTTATGATGGAACGACTCTTACAGTCTACCGGTCGTACCTTTTATACCATGATTTCTCAGGGCACAGGCGCTATCATCAACATCATCTTAGACCCGATTTTAATTTTCGGATTATTCGGTATGCCACGCCTCGGCGTTTCCGGTGCTGCCATTGCAACTGTCTGTGGACAGATTTGCGGAGCACTTTTAGCCTTTGCCTTTAACATCAAAGTAAATACAGACATCAACCTGAATATGAAAGGCTTCCGCCCAAACAAAAAAATTATCGGTACGATTTATTCGGTTGGTGTTCCATCCATTGTCATGCAGGCAATCGGTTCGGTTATGACATTTGGAATGAACAAAATCTTAATTCAGTTTACTTCCACTGCCACTGCAGTCTTTGGTGTTTACTTTAAACTCAACAGCTTTATTTTTATGCCAATTTTCGGTCTCAATAACGGTATGGTTCCAATCGTTGCTTATAACTACGGAGCCAAAAACAAAAAACGAATTACGCACACAATTCGCTTAAGTATTGTCAGTGCAATCTGCATTATGCTTTTGGGGCTTGCATTATTTATGATATTCCCGGCTCAGCTTTTAGGATTATTTAATGCTTCAGGCTCTATGCTTCAAATTGGTGTTCCGGCGCTCAGAATTATCTGCTTAAGTTTCACCTTTGCAGGATTTTGTATCGTTGTCGGTTCTGTCTTTCAGGCACTTGGAAACGGCATATACAGTTTAATTATCTCTGCCACACGACAGCTTTTAATTATTCTTCCAGTTGCCGCACTGCTTGCAAAACTTGGTGGTCTCTCCGCTGTCTGGTGGGCAATTCCGATTGCAGAAATTGCATCTGTTCTTTTAAGTACATTTTTCTTCCGGAAAATTTATAAAGAAAAAATTGCACCACTTGGGAAAGCTTAATATTTTAAACTAAAAAACTGCTGTTAAGTTGAACGATAACTTGACAGCAGTTTTTTTGATTGAATTTGGCTGGGTGTCAAGTAGCAGTCAGTTCCAAAATCAATATGAACCATACCACCTACTTCACTTTTTCATTAGCTTATCACAAGTTTCTGCCTGTTCCCTTAATACACGAATCAGCAGCTGGTATTCACTGACATCATCAAAAATACCATTGCAGAGGTCTTTTATTGCTTTTGCCTCTTCCAGGACTTTTCAATCCTACTTAAGGTATCCTCACTGCGGCTGTGGTAGATAAATAGTGGTATCATTTGTAACAAAAGACATCGTAAGACCTCCCAGATAAGTTCTGGTTATATTTTAACAGATAATGGATGATATGGGTATGGTATCATGTGTTAAATTTTCAAGGTACAAATCTAACTGAATAGGTACGAGCTTTTGACGCTTAAATCATTATATAGTAATATATTTAAAAAGCTTGACCTTAAATAACAAAATATGGTATATTTTAATCAGAGGTTTTGTTGTATGCAACCAATGTTAGTCTAGTATAACTACGTAAATTTTTTATTATAAAAATACTAGTGACAAAATTAAATTTGTCACTCACATCTTATTATTAAATATAAGCACAAATACAAATATTAGTAGCTGAAATATTAAAAAGATTATAAATGAGGTCATTATGAAAAAAAAACTTGCAGTCATCATCATTTTTATATTTGGAATATTTATAGTAGTAGGAAACTTGTGTAAACCAACAGATTTCAGTATAGAAGGTAAAGTTATAGAAAAATATGAGAAAGCATTTCTGTTAGAAACAGATACCTCCGATAAAATACTTTGTAATTGTCCGAAAAATTATGATATTTCACAACTAGAAATCAATGATAAAATTACGGTTTATTTCAATGGTAAAATCTTAGAAACTTATCCCGCACAAATAAAAAAAACAACCAAAATCAAAAAATAATTAAAAATTCTTGCAAACAAGAGAGGAGGTTGTATGAAACAAATTCGATTACTTTTTCTTGGAGTGATACTTAGTATTATGACATCTATAAGTGTATTTGCAAATAGCAATGTGGTAGAAACCGAAATCGAACAAAAAAATTGTCAGGATATAAGCAAAAATATGGAAACCGGAGAAATTCTTTTAAATGAGATACCTACAACTTTAAATAATCCCAGTAGTGGAACTACAGATTCTTTTATACCAAGTGGAATAAAAGAAGATAAGCCTTTAACAAGAGAAATCATTGGAAAAGATAACAGATATAAAATAACAGATACTACTACTTTTCCTAACTCAGCAATTTGCTATGCAGAAATGAAATTTCCTAATTCAGATAGCATTTACGTTGGAACTGCTTGGATGTATGGCAATCGTGTTGCAGTAACAGCAGGGCATTGTGTATATGACTCATCATTAGGCGGATGGGCTGAATGGGTTAGAATATACCCTGGAAGCAATGGAAGTGAATCTCCATATGGAGTCTATTATGCATCTGTGTTACATACTGATACTAAGTATGTAAAGTCAGAAAATTCCAACTATGATTGGGGGCTTTTAGAATTCACTTCAAACATAGGCTCTCAAACAGGATACTTTGGTGCTTCATGGACAACTGACAGTTTAGTAGGAACATGGGTTGTATTAAGAGGATATCCAGCGGAAAAATCTGCTTGTTTATGGACAATGAGTGGAAAAATTGCAACCAGTGGTACTTTTAAATTAGGATATTATATAGATAGTACAGGCGGACAAAGTGGCTCACCAATATACAAAGTAACTAATGGAAATTATCAAAGCCTTGGCATTCATACAAATTATTCACCTACAAATGAATATAATGAAGCAGAACGAATTGATAAATCATTGTTTGAAATCATGAATCAATATAGATAAGATACAATATATTAATGGTTGTTGTTTGCAAGAATTGATTATTCAAAAATTCTGAAATTTGATGCTACATGTTAAATTCCAGAATTTTTTTGTATAATAAAAAAGGTAAAACATTAGCTGATGCTAATTAATATCACTAATGTTTTACCTTTTTATCATACCAAAATCCAGAAAAAAATAATTTCTGCACACTACTTCTTACTCTGCTTACTCTATTTTTATTCTTCCGGTGCTTCTGCCGGAACGAAAATCCGTTTATCTGCCGCAGTTTCCGGCAGTTTGATTTTTGCTCTTCTGGTTGCTTCTTCACAGAAAAAGTCCTGTGAATTTAGCAGCATTTTGCCTCGTTTATCTACTTTCTCATACGTGCCATCCGGCTGAAGAATATGTGCTTTTACATTATCTTCCAATTGAATCTGTAAGATATGTTTCACTTCTTCTTTTAACTGTTCATCTTCTACCGGAAATACAATTTCGACACGTTTGTCTAAGTTTCTTGGCATCCAGTCTGCACTTCCCATAAAGATTTCTTCATTTCCATCGCTGTAGAAATAGAAAATCCGGCTGTGTTCCAGAAAGTTTCCAACAATCGAACGTACGGTAATGTTTTCGCTGATTCCCGGAATTCCCACTTTCAGACAGCAGATTCCTCGTACAATCAAGTCAATCTTTACACCTGCGGCACTTGCCGCATATAACGCTGCAATAATTCCTCTATCGCAAAGAGAATTCATTTTCGCCACAATTCTGGCTTTTCGTCCTTCTAATGCATTTTTTCTTTCGATTTCAATTAAATGAAGAAATCTGTCTCGCATCCATAGCGGTGCTACCACTAATTTATTCCAGGTTCTCGGTTCTGAATATCCGGAAAGCATATTAAAGACTGCCGTTGCATCCTCTCCGATTCTTGCAGAACAAGTCAAAATACCACAATCTGTATATAATTTTGCAGTCGAATCATTATAGTTTCCGGTTCCCAGATGCACATATCTGCGAATTCCATTTTCTTCTCTTCTTACTACCAGTGTAATCTTACTGTGGGTCTTTAATCCAATGACTCCATAAATAACATGACAGCCTGCTTTTTCAAGCATTTTTGCCCAGACAATATTATTTTCTTCATCAAATCTTGCCTTTAATTCCACCAGTACCGTAACCTGTTTTCCATTTTCTGCCGCCTGCGCAAGTGCTTTGATAATCGGTGAATTTCCGCTGACACGGTACAGGGTCTGTTTAATTGCCAGTACATTCGGGTCTTTTGCCGCCTGCTGTACAAAATCTACAACCGGATAGAAGGTCATATAAGGATGATGCAGTAAAATATCTCCCTGTCGGATCTGGGTAAAGATATCCTCATCATTCATCATTGCCGGAACCTGCGCCGGTACATAAGGCTTGGTTTTAAATTCATCAAAACCGGAAAGCCCATACATTTTCATCAAGAATGTCAAATCCAGCGGACCATTAATCTTGAAGATATCCTCATCTTTAATCTGAAATTCCTCTTCCAAAATCTTTAACAGTCTCTCATCCATCCGCTCTTCCACTTCCAGACGAATGACCTCACCCCACTGTCTCTTCTTTAACTGTTTCTGGATTTCCTTTAATAAGTCTGCTGCCTCATCTTCATCAATTGTAAGGTCTGCATTTCGCATAATCCGGTAAGGGCAGGTACAAACCACAGCATTACTTAAAAACAGTTTATTGATATTTCGCTCAATTACTTCTTCCAGTAAAATCACAACCGTATTTCCATCTTTATCATCCGGAAGCTGTACAATTCTTGGAAGTACCGATGGCACCTGAACCGTTGCAAACTCCAACTCTTCTTTCCCTTTTTTATCTTTTTTGGAAATTAATGCACCGATATTTAACGTTTTATTTCGAATCAATGGAAATGGTCTCGCAGAATCCATCGCCATCGGAGTCAGTACCGGATACACTTCATCTTCAAAAAAGGTATCGACAAACTCCTGCTGCTCTTTGGTTAAGTTTTCATGATGCTCTACTACTTTTAAACCAATCTTTTTCAGTGCCGGCAAAAGAGAACGATTGTAGGTATTGTACTGTGTATCTACCAGTTCCTTTGTTACTTTTGAAAGTGCTTTTAATTGCTCTTTTGCAGTCATTCCCGCAATATCCGTTTTGGTATATTTTGCATGCACCATATCTTTTAAAGAAGCAACACGAATCATAAAAAATTCATCTAGGTTCGATGCCGTAATACTCAAAAATTTTAATCGTTCAAACAACGGCAGACTCTTATCTCTCGCCTCACTCAAAACACGCTCATTAAATTTTACCCAGCTCAATTCACGGTTGGTATAATATTCCGGCTTTGTATATTCTTTTTCGTTCCATTGCATTTTTTCCACCTACTTTCTCTTTTTCCGACGTAATACAGGACGAATATTGAACATTTCTTCAAAGAAATCTGCTTTCTGTGTCAGCAGCCCCTCCTCCAACAATAAGTTCTCCTGTGTATCAATCACAAGTACCAGCTCTTTATCCTGAAGCTGTACTTTTATATTCTCTGCTTTTTGTTTATGACTTCGATCCAGTGCATTCGCTACTCTTAAAATCGCAGTCAGCTTTCCAATTATCATATACGTATCTCGGTCAATGGTGCTCTTTGAATCCGCTTCGCCATAATATTTAAATGGCTCATTATTAAAACGCACTATATTTGCAATCATCTCTCGCTCAGCGTGCGAAAGCCCGATAATTTCGGTCGACATAATAATCTCATACGAACATTTTGCGACTTCACTCATGCTGATATATTTTCCACAATCATGCAAAATGACTGCGATCTGCAAAAGCAGGCGCTCTCTTGGTCCCATTCCATGCACTCTTCTCATACTGTCAAAAATCGTCTCTGCAACCTTTAACACGGCACGCACATGGCTCTTACTGCTCATATAACGTTTTGCAATATTTTGTGCACAAGCTAAAATATCGTTTTCAAAATTATGGGTACTACGAATCAAACGTCTGCCCTGTGCATAATCATAAGCAATTCCGTCATTTAACTGTGTTCCCGGAACCCATAGATTCTGTGCCTCCATCTCATCTACAAAGACACGATAAATGATCAAAGCCGGAACCAGGATACTTGCATATTCCAGCGTGATTCCAAGTTCTACGGATAATTGCTCTGCGGATTTATGCACGATTCTCTCATACATCTCCATAAAAACTGCTTTACTGATGGTGCGATTTTCTCCCATTCCATAATCGCTCACCAGCAATTTTTCCATAAAGAAATCTCCCAATAAAATAATATTATCTACTTTTCGCTCTTTTAAATGAAGTTTCTTAAAACTTAAAATGTCATTATGAATTAACTCTTCTACTAATTTTTCATAATAAATAGTTTCTTTTTCGACAGAGAGCAGACGCTCACGGATACGAAGACTTCCCATCTTAAAATTCTGAGTTGTCACAAGCGTATCTTTATCAAATAATGAAATCTGTACATTTCCACCGCCGATTTCTATAATTGCAGTCCCTTTCTGAATAATTTTTGAAAAATCTGCTTCCTTAGCTGCAATCGATTTATATCCAAAAAATCTCTGCTCAGAGTTACTTAAAATTTCAACTCGGATTCCGGTTCTTTGATAAACCTGCTCCAGTACGATCCAGACATTTCTTGCTTCCTGAAGGGTACTTGTCGCACATGCACGGTAAGAAGTCACTTTATACTCTTTCATAATTCTGGAAAAATCTCCGAGTACTTCTCCTAATCGCTGTGCAGACTCATAACTAATTTTTCCATTGGTATAAGTATCATGTCCCAGCTCGATTCTGCTACGCACTTCATCTATCTTTTCAATTCCGATTTTTGGAGAAATCTGATAGATATCCATACTGACTTCGTAAGAACCGACATCAATTGCCGCAAATATTGTTACTGCCATTTTTCCACCGCCTTACATTAGTTTGCTGTTTAATTATATCGTTGTAAGTTGTTGTTTTCTTCTAATCTCTGTTAAATTCAGGTAAATTTTCTTGAAAATTCGTCTTTTTTGTCTTTTAGTTATCAAGATATTCTTTTAGTGCTTCATAATAATTCTGTGCAGTTTCATATCCCTCTTCATATAGTTTGTGCAATTTATCCGTATCCTTTTCAAGTCTTCCGATTTCAACCGGCTTTTGTGGCTGTAAAATAAATACCTTTCCTTCTTTTTCCTGACGGTATAAATAATCCAGGGTCTGATTATACCCAATGTGGCGGTTTTCCAAAGCTTCTATCAGTTTTGGAAACTTCTTTCCATAACGGACTTTCATTGCAGGAATCAACTTATTTTTTTCTTTCCTGTAGGTTCTGTCACGAGTCAGTACCACTACATTTTTCTCATTTCCCATTCTCTGGGCTTCCATAATCGGAATGGAATCTGTAATTCCACCATCCAGATACGGCTTTTTATGAATCCAGACCGTTCTTGACATAAGAGGAAGCGAACTTGACGCACGAACATAACAAGTGTCTTTTTTCATATCTTTGATTTCTTTGTACTCCGCATTCCCACTTTCACAATTGGTAACAACCGCATAAAATTTGGTTTTTTGTCTGTTATATGTATCGTAATCATAAGGATTCAATTTTTCTGGAATTTTACGGTATATCATATCCGTGCCAAAATAATCTCCGGTCTTTATCAGGCTTTTTATTCCACAGTATTCCGGGTTATCCATATAATCAGTAAATGTATGGTACCCTCTGCCTTTTTGTTTAGAAAGATAACTGCATGCCATACATGCTCCCGCTGAAACACCAAAGCAAGTATCAAATTCCAGACCTTTTTCAATAAAGAAATCAAGAATTCCCGCAGTGAATACACCACGCATACCGCCACCTTCTAAAATTAATCCTGTTTTTGTTTTTTTACTCATGCTGTCATCACCTTTTTTTATTATTTATTTAAAATCATTTTACGCTTTTTGTAAGATTTGTACAAGGTAAATTCTTGTAAAAAAAAGAAACCGGCCGGGGCCGGTTTCTGATGGGTGAATATTAGAGATTTGGTTTTGTAGATGCTTTTACATGTCTGTTATAGCGTTAAGAGGTAAGAGTAGAACTTACATTTCATCTCAATCCTCTCAATTCCGCTTTCTGTTCTTCCGTAATTCGATTGCTTTCCATCGCTTTTTGAATTGTCTTCCTATGCACCCATTCCGGCAACTTCCGGTCTTTTAGATATCCAATCACAGCCTCCCATTGCTTTGCAAGCGCAGTCGCAAAATACCAAGCAATCATCATATTGACATAATATTCGTCCGAAATCACAGCTGAGACAAGTTTCGGATATTCATCTTTAAAATCTTCATCTAAATACAGCCGTAATAGCACTCCAATTCCATACCGAATGGTATACGTATCATTTGAAGCAATCCAATTTTTTACATCCACAATCAATTCCGCTTTGTGTTTTTCAAAACATTTTGGTAAGGGTAAATCACAGGTTGCCCAATTATCAATATAGGGTAAAAATTGTGTCACTTCTTTTAAACATTTTTTGTAGTCGCAAATCTGTGTCACAAGCATCAAATGTAAATTATTTTCCTCGTAATACTGATGAGGAAGTTCTTGTAAAAAGTTTTGTGCTTCTTTTGTTTGGGCAAACTCTTTCGCAAATTTACGAAGAATCGGTGTACGAACTCCAATGATTTTTTCTTTTTCTGTCTTCGGTAACAACTTGCTTTGAAAATCACGATATTTTAAATCTTGTAGTTCAAATAAACTTCTTTGTAGTTCTGTCATATGTTGTTTTTTTACCTCGTCTCTGCTTTCTGAATAATAAAGGTTGCAGATGTGTTTTGATTAGATGTTGTATTTCTATTTCGTTCCTTTTTTTACAGATGCATTTCTATTATTTTATTAATGCAAATGTATCTTTAGTTTAGGTATTCTTAAGTTCTGAGGTACTTTTGGCGAACTCGAATAAAAAGAACTGATGGAATAACAAAAAATGAGTTTCAATCCCTCATAGGTAATATACAACAACAGTATTTACGCCATTTCTAATTCTCATTATCCTCTAATCACCCATTTTTTGCAAGTTTTTTCACAAAAAGTCAGTCAATCTCTTTTTAGAAATCACTCATTTTCCTTGATTTTACAACATTTCTTAGAAATCGCCAAATTCACCTTGAGACTGACCGACTTTTTAATTCCTTCCTTTTATTTTGCTTAAGCTAACTTTCTTTCCTTAACAATAATGAATCCCATCCCAGTAAACACATTCTTTTACTATCGTCTCCGGCAGAAATTCTACCCCTTTTAAAGCATACTCCTTAAATTTTTCAAATCCAACTCTATCAATAATATATCCAATATGCTCTTTTCTCGCAGGTGCATCCGGAGAGATATACTCTTCAACAAATTTATACGTATTCTTAATAATCCTAATAATGTTTTCTTCATCTGCCCACACAAGAAAATCCTGTCCAAGTCTTGGATTTTTCTTTCCGGTTCTTCCCATAATGGATAATTTGTAATATTTTTTCTTACTTCTTGTCCATGCTCTGGTCGGACATTTTGTGACACAGACCCCACAGCCGATACATTTTTGAGTATCTCTTTCAATTCGATAATTTTCCATACGAAGTGCGCCCACTGACAAACTGTTACAGCCTTTTATGCACGCCTGGCAGCTGACACAGCGGGCTGCATCGTACTGTGGCATTGTCATTCCGATAATTCCAAAATCATGCATTCTTGCTTTTGCACAATCATTGGAACAGCCTGTACATGCAATTTTAAAATGCAGGTCGTTTGGAAAGATTTCTTTATCAATTTTTCTTGCTAGTTCTGCTGTATTATAATTAGCAAATGGACAGACATTATTCCCAATACATGCCTGAATATTTCTGGTCCCAGATGCTTCGTATCCTTTTTCACGATTCGTTTCAGCTTGATTTGTTTCTACCAGCTCAATAATCGGCTGAAGTTTCTGATTTACTGCTTCCATATCTTCAAGATGGATTCCTTCTATCTCAAATCCCTGTCTTGTTGTTAAATGCACATATCCATTTCCATATTCCTTTGCAATCTCCTGTACCATTCCAAGCACATCGGCATTTAAATATCCGCCTGGCACACGGATTCTGGATGCCCCGATTCCTCGTTCTTTTGTAATTCTCCAGGCATTCTTTTTCGCTTTTTTTGTATTGATATCCAAACTCATTTCGCTTCTCCTAATCTATCAACTCCCTGGCTTCTGTATAATTAAATACCGGTCCATCCAGACAGACATATTTTTCGTTCATTCTACAATGACCGCATTTTCCGATTCCACAACACATTTTTCTCTCATAAGAAGTCCAGATCTGCTCATCTTTAATTCCAAGTTTCTTAATTTCCATAATCGTAAATTTAATCATGACCGGCGGTCCTACGCAGATAAATACCGCATTTTCAGGATTTTTAAATCTCAAATCCGGAATATATTTGGTTACCATTCCAACCGGACCTTCGTATCCTTCCGGTGCTGCATCTACGGTCTGAATTACATGAAATGTTTTTTTCCATTCTTCAAAATCTTTCTTAAACAGCACATCTTCCGGACTTTTAAATCCAGCAATTAGTGTTGTACTGACTGCCTCCTCTGGATGAGCTGAAAAATACTGAATCACCCCACGCATTGGAGAAACTCCGGTTCCGCCTCCAATAATTACGAGTTCCTTCCCCTTATAATTTTCCAGTTCAAACCCATTGCCATAAGGTCCTCTGATAAACAATTTATCTCCCACATAATTTTCAAACACCTCATTTGTCACAGTTCCTACTCTTCGGATGGTAAAATCGACCAGACCATCTCCAATTCCGCTAACAGAAATCGGAGCTTCTCCATACTTCGGAATGGAAAGTTCAAAAAACTGTCCCGGTTTTACTTCTCCATCATACTCCATTCGAAAAGTATATTCCAAATCCGTATGTTTTATCACTTCTTTTATTTTGGAAAGCTTAGGAATGTATTCATTCTTCATTTCTTTTTTCCTCCTTGCTCAACCGGTTAATCAGATTTGAATAGGAAATATACTCTGGGCAGACACTGTCACATCGGCCACAGCCTACGCACATCGGATATCCAAACCGCTTTTCATAATGATAAATTTTATGTAAAACTTTAAAACGTACCTTATCTGCTTTTTTTGTACGGAACTCATGCCCGCCTGCAATCGTATCGTATTTATCTACCTGACAGGATGCCCACACTCTTCGGCGTTCTCCTGCCTTTTCATTATCTTTATAAAAAATATCCTGCATCGTAAAACAAGTACATGTCGGACAGACAAAATTACAACGTCCGCATCCGATGCAACGTGCTCCATACTCTTCCCAGATTGGAAGCTTGGCACTTTCTTTTGATAAATGTTTTGGAAGTTCTACCTTTTCTAAATTTGCTTGCACAAATTCCGGTAACACTTCTTCTTCCGGCGCACCTTTGAAATATTTTTTTAACTCTTCATCTGAAACATCAAGACAGACACGGTTGTTTTCCAATTTTAAATAGGCATCATAGTTCTCGCTTTTGTTGGTTCCCATGCTGACACAAAACCCTGTTTCACAACTTTCCTTACATCCCATCAAGATAAATTTTGCTTTTTTACGCATTCTCGCATAATAGAAATCTTCTTTTCCACTCTTTAAATACATTTCATCCAATCGTTTTAATGCATGCATTTCACAGGAACGAAGAAAAATGAGCAAATCTTTTTCCTGCTCTTTCGGTACGATTGTCTCATCTTCTGTAAAATAAAAAATCGTCTCTCTGATTTTAAGCAGCGATTCCTTAAAAGAATAATCTGAACGCTTTTCCCATTCAATTTCATCCAAATCTTTTATCTTATCATATCGAATCACATCGATTTCTGAGAAGGTTCCCTCTCCTTCTTTTCGTACTGGAGCCCAGATATCATATTTCTTTTTTATGGACTCAAATATTTCTGAAAATGCTTCTCTAGCTAACTGATATCCCATAATCGTTCCTTTCTTCTTACTATTTCTATTTTTTTATACAAAAAAAATCTTTGTTAATATCATTTTATCAACAAAGATTTTTTCTTTCCGTGATAATCATCACGTTTTATTATTCTTTTTCATGAATTTTTTTCAACAACTTATCAATATCTGGAACGAGAATCAGCTTTTCTTGATATTCAATTAAGTTTGATTTTTTCAAATGTCCCATCACTCTTGAGACAGATTCTCTTTTTGCCCCTAGCATGTCTGCCAGAAATGTAATCGTTACTTTAAATGGAATCTGTATTCCCGATGGAGTCTCTATCCCATAGTCTCGAGCCAATTTCCAGACCTTTGCTATAATCTGCTTTTCAAGCCTAAATGAATTTGAAGTGTTCGCCAGCTGATGATACATTTTACGAATTTTCTTTGTACTTGAATAGACCACTTCTCTTGAAAATGCTGCATCTTCCATATAGTCCATAAAATATTTTCTTGGAATCTTTAACATAAGGGTATCGCAAAGTGGCTCTGCACTGATTGACGCGATTGGTTTTTCTACAATTACTTCATTTAAAAGTGCACCATCTGTATAAATAAAGATATTTTTCCGGTCTCCACGGTGATTATGACGGTACAGCACCACATAGCCTTCCACAATGAAATATAATGTATCTACTCGTTCTCGCTCCCGAAAAATAGGAACACCTTTTTCCTGAAGCACTATTTGTCCGTTCTTTTGCACTGATTCTTTTATTGTTTCACTCGCATTTTTAAGTATCGTACATTTTTGGATTGCTTCACTGATTTCCATTTTTCTACCTTACCCCTGATATCCCGCAAGAAACTGCGCAATCAACTCAACGCACCCTTCCACATCTTTTTCATCTGCCACTTCTGCCGGCATATGCATATAGCGCAGCGGAATCGACACTAACACCATCGGAACACCCTGATTAGAAAAATGTATTTGATCTCCATCGGTGTAGGAAAGTCTGCTTGCCGCTTCTCTTTGCACAGAAATGCCTGCTTTCTTTGCACACTCTTCCATCTTTTCATTGAGTGCTTTTACCACAATCGGACTGTTACAAAGCACCGGTCCTTCTCCAAGGCACACGGTTCCCATCTCTGCCGGATCCATTCCACTGCAATCACTTGTATATGTAACATCTACTACAATTGCCATGGTCGGCTGAATTCTAACACTGGTCCAATATGCTCCGGTCTTGGTTGTCTCTTCTCCTGTTGTGGAAGCTGCGTAAATTCCAACTTTACAGCCCAGCGCTTTTGCTCGTTTCAGCGCTTCCATGATAATATAGACACCCAGTCTGTCATCTAACGCACGAGCAGTAAATTTTCCGTTTGCCAGCTTACGAATCGGTGTATCCGGTACGATTGGATCCCCTAGACTTACATAATTTAAAGCATCTGCTTTATCTTTTGCTCCAATATCGATTAAAAACTGTTTCGTTCCGAGATTTTCATCTTTAAAGAGACTGCGATATGCTTCAACTACCCCATAAACTTCTCCGTTTTTGGTCTTAATTCTCACCTGGTGTCCCGGATAGGTCGCCGGCACGATTCCGCCTCGGTCAATCACCTGCAATCTTCCGTCTTCCCTGATATTGGAAATCATAAGCCCGATTTCATCTGCATGTGCCGAAAGCATGATTCTTACATCGCTGTCCGGATTTAAAATGCAAGTTACATTCTGCATTTCATCACGACGGATTTCATCTGCGTAGTTTTTCATTTCTGCTTCTACAACTTCTTGTACCGGTTCTTCATAACCGGATACGGAAATACTGCTAAGAAGGTTCATTAAAAATGTTTCGTTCATTTGGTTCATCTTCTTTCTAGTTTTCTACAACTTTTAATAGTTCCGAAAATGTAGCCAGATTATAAGTTCCAAGTCCACATCCGACTGCATCTCCGATTGCCGCACAATCCATTCCTCCTGCAATTGCTGCCTTAAGTCCGGCTTCTGCATCTTCTACGATCAGACAGTTCTTTGGTGCTTCTTTTATATATTCTGCTGCTTTTATGAATACTTCCGGATCCGGTTTTGATTTTGAAATATTATTTCCATCCGAAATCGCATCAAAATATTCTCCAAGACCCAACTGTCCCAGAATGAATCTTGCATTCTTACTTGATGATCCAATTGCAAGCTTATGGCCGCTTTCACGTAAGCCATCCAGAGTCTCTTTTACTTCAACTGATAAATCCGCCGGACTCATATTTTTCAGAAGTGCTTTATAGATTTCATTTTTCTTTGTAATCCAACGTTCTTTGTCGGCTTCGCTCATCTCTTTTTCATAACGCTCCAGGATAATTTCGAAGCTTTCCATACGGCTCACTCCTCTGAGTCGATTATTGATTGCTTCATCAAAATAGATTCCCAGTTCGTCTGCAACCGCTTTCCACGCTTCATAATGATACTGATCCGTATGACAGATTACTCCGTCTAAATCAAAGATTATCGCATTGTATTTCTTCATTTTTCATTTCTCCTTCTGCTTCCGATAAGTTCGAAATAATGACTGCAATCAAGATAATGATGCATCCGATTACCATACGCAGTGTGATTACTTCATGAAGAATAATGATAGAGAAAATCGTTCCAAAGACGGACTCCATTGAAAGCACAATTGCTGCTTTTGTCTCATCCACATATTTTTGACATGCTGTTTGCAATAAATAGCAAACAGTCGTACTTATTATACCCAAATATAAGACACTTAGCCATCCTTTTGTGGTAACTTGGAACTCCATTTCTTCAAAAATCACAAGACTCGCTGCGGATAATACAAATGCGGTAATCATCTGAACCATATTTAATACCGAAGCCGGATATTTTTTCACAAATTCACTGGTAAAGAAAATCTGAAATGCAAATCCTACAGCACAAAGAAGCGTAAGTCCGTCTCCCAAACTCAGCGTAAGATTGCCATTTAAGGAAAGCAGCGCTACTCCGACAACTGACAGAATTGCCCCAACGATTCCTTTTATTCCAATTTTCTTCTTCAAAATAAGAAATGCGATAAATGGCACAATCACTACATTAAGCGCTGTAAGAAACGCATTCTTGGAAGGTGTTGTATATTGCAGACCAATTGTTTGCAATGAAAACCCCATAAAAAGCGCAATTCCCATTAATATACCTGCTTTTATTGCACCCGCACGTTTGGTTACCTGCTCTGCTTTTTTTCGATTTCCCAGGTCAAGCATTCCCATCAACACAGATGCGACCAGGAATCTTACCATCATAATCTGGAAAGGCTTCATACTTTCCAATGCCATATCACTTGCTACAAATCCTCCGCCCCATATGACCGTAACCAGTATAAGTCCTCCGATTGCCAGCCATTTTTTCATTACTCATCCTCCTGTTTCTTCTAAACTATATTTCTAAAATTTCTATTTTTATATTTCTTTTACAACTCCATTCACTTCAACTTCTACCGCTTCTCCGGCAAGACGTTTTATCTCTGCCTGATTTGCTCCATCCACTGTGATTTCAAGCCATGCACCTCTATAATGCAGACGGAAGGTTAAATTCTGCCATTCTTTTGGCATATTTGGACGCACTTTTAACATACCGTCTTCTCGCTGGGACACTCCCGCAAATCCAAATACAACGGTCTGCCAAACACCACCGGTGTTTGCGGCATGAATTCCCTCTCTTGTATTTCCCTGCATATTCAGCAAGTCAATAAAAGCGGCACGACGCAGATAACGATATGCTTTTGAGTCATCACCCACCTTAAGCCCCATAACCGAAAAAATACTCGGGCTTAAAGAGGAACCATGAAGCGCACGTTTTTCATAGTAAGTATAATTCTCTTTCATTGTCTCTTCGTCAAATTCCTCGCTCAGAAGATGCAGCAACATTACAACGTCCGCCTGTTTTGTAATCTGAGTCTCACTTGCTTTCTTGGTTTTAAGTGCTTCCGGACGCACTGGCCAGTCATTCTCATCATATTGTTCAATTGTCACATTATCCAGTTCAAAATAGCCCTCAAACTGCTCTAACAACTTTGTGCCTTCTTTTCTTGGAAGATAAATTTTTTCTTGTACTTCTCTCCAGGTCTCCATCTCACATTCTGTAAGTCCTGTCTTTTCAACCAACGCACGGTAAGCATCCGCTTTTTCTTCTTTCATCGCAGTTAAAAGTGAAAGCACATATCTTAAATTCCATCTTGCAAGATAATTGGTATACAGATTGTTATTCACCGGCTCATGCCATTCATCCGGACCTGTTACTTGATTAATTTCATAGCGATCCTGTGCTTGATTGTATTCACAACGACTTGCCCAGAATCTTGCGGTCTCTGTCAATATTTCTGCGCCTTTGCTATAAAGGAATTCCATATCCTGCGTAATCTTTATATAATTGCAAATTCCATATGCCACTGCGGCGGTTACATGATGCTCATAGACTGCCACATAACAGCGATAGCAGGTTCCATCCGGTTCAATCGTCCAATCCGGGCACTGTTCTGTTCCGTCATCTGCGGATTCCCATGGATACTGTGCTCCTTTATAACCATTCTTGTGCGCATTTGCGCGTGCGGCATCTAAAAGGTGATATCTGTAATTCTCCAGGTTTTGTGCGGTCTTCGGGAACACCCATGCAAAGAATGGAAGCATAAACAGCTCGGTATCCCAGAACGCATGTCCGCCATACTCTTCTCCGGTTAAGAGTTTTGCTCCGACATTTACATGCTCATCGTGTTCATTTCCGGTGCTCATCAAGTGGAAAATATTAAACCGAATTGCCTGATTTAATTCCGCATCGCCTGTAATCTTAAGATCTGCATTTTCCCACATTTGTGCATACACAGCTTCATGCAATTTTAGTTCTTCTTCAAAACCGGTTTCAATAAATTGTTCGATTTCTTTTTCAACGGTTGTATGCAGTGCGTAAGCCGGACATTCTCTTTCGGTATACATAGAAACATATTTTACAATCTCTACTTCTTTGCCTTCTTCGACATGAATGTCACCAAATTCTATACACTGTTCGCCAAAGATACTTGTCATACGATTTCCAAGCACCGGTTTACCGTCTGCATACGCTTCGATTCGGCAACCACAGCCTACATGCAAATGATTTTCTCTGGTTGCCACTTCGATATAACATCCATCTGTTGCCAATTTTTCATTTGCGGTCATATAAGTATGTTTTACTTTAAATCGCGGTGCATCATAGAAATTAATGATACTGCCATCAATGATACTTTCCACTTCAATGATTCCGCTATAGTTAAGCGGTGTTACATGTAGCTTGATTCCCATACGATGTACATTATTTCTACTGACAAAACGGATTCCTTCAATAAGCGTTTCTCTGCCTTTTGAATCTCTTAAATGTACTCTCTTTCCAAGGAACGCCCCCTTCATATCAAGTACTCTTGCAAACTCTACAATTTCACAATCTTCAATTCCGATTAACTCTTTTTCTACATAAAGCTTGATTCCAAGCCAGTTTGGAAGAGTCGCAAGTTCTCTCATAAATGTCTCTGACTTGTCAAACACTCCATTGATATAAAGATACGGTAAAGTAATTTTGGTGCCTTCTTCATGGCTGCCTCTGATTCCGAGGTAGCCATTGGAAAGTGCAAACAGACTCTCATATTTGAGATTTTCTTTTGCTTCATACTGTTCTTGCCAGATAAGCCATTCTTCACCATGTAACTTGCTTTGCAGATTTTCTGAAAACATTATTTTACTCATGTACAATTTTCTCCTTTTTAATCGATGTACTGTTTTCTCGCTTCTTCAATCTCTGTTCCGCATTTTACTGCCGAAACGGTAAAGGCCATTGCAAAATCCTGAAGCTTCACTTTATTTTCTTCTAACTGTTCTTCGCCACAGCTATTACTTCCAAGCCCGGAATGCAGATAATCCAAATGGATGATGACATGCTCCGCTTTTTCAATTTCAAACGGATGCTGTGCTTTTTCCAAACTTTCATCTGTATAATTCGCAAGATTTAAGCCCAATTTATTTTCCATCTTACATAACAAGCCATCTGTTGCATCTCCGATTCTAAACCATTTAACCTGTTCACGATGACCGTTTTCCTGTGGAAACACATAATCTGTCATCATTTGATCTACCGTACTTTCATAGATACCCATAACCGAAGCTGCCTTGCTGTCAATATAACTTTCTCCCGGACCCATTCCATACCACATGGTTTCCTGTAAGGCTTTATTTGCTTTCATTGTAATTCCAATACGTGGTAAAAATGGCGGTTCCAGCTTACCTCTTTGAACGGCTTTGCCCTGAAGTTCTACTTTCATCTGTCCGCAAGAATAGATTTCATAAGTATAATCACATTCAAATCCCCATGACTGGTTATAGCAGCTAAAGAATGTTTTGATTTGTACGGTCACTTTATCTGCTTCTTCTTGCCAATGTATAGATTCGGTTTCTTCTACCGGTTTTTGAATAAAATATTTATTCATCCAGTCTTCTTTTTTATACATATCATTGTCGATGGTCGCACGATATACGTTCATTCTCGGGCCTTCACTCAGATATTCTTTTCCATTTGCTTCAAAAGAGAGCAACTTTCCAAATACCGTACTAAATTTTGCTGTAATACAGCTGTTTTTTACGGTAAGCACGTCCTGAGACTTTGACACCTGAAGTTTGTCTGCAGCTTTTCTGACTGCAAACTCATCTTTTCTGATTTGTAACGGAATCTGAACTTTTTTGATTTCATGACCTGCCAAAGCATATCTGGTATCTGCTTTCTGGCACACGGTCAAAGTCAGATAATAATCTGTATTTGCCTGTACTTCAAATTCAGTAATCGGCAACGTAATTGTCTTTTTCTCATGCGGAGCCACAAAAAGGTTTTCTACAACTCCTTCTTGTACAATCTGGTTTTCTGCTTGAAGTTTCCAATCAAGTACCACCGTTTCCAAATTCAGGAAATCATAATAATTTGTAAGCTGAATTTTTGTCATACTTCCTTCTACTGCTGCAATTTCAACCGGCGCGATAATCTGCTTATATTCCTCCATTCCCGGAGACGGAGTACGGTCCGGCATTAAAATTCCATCAATACAGAAATTTCCGTTTGTAGGGAAATCTCCATAATTCCCGCCATATTTATAATATTTTTGTCCCTCTTCTTCGGTATAAATTCCATGGTCATACCACTCCCACAAAAATCCACCTTGAAGACGTTTATATTTGCGATATAAATCCTGATATGCCTTTAAACCACCCGGTCCATTGCCCATCGCATGCCCGTACTCACACATCACATGTGGTTTGTCACCTTTCACCTGATATTCGGCAATTTCTTTTAAGCCTTTTAATCGAGTATACATGGTGGAATATACGTCTGTTACTTCTGCTTCAAAATCCCCTTCATAATGAACCAGTCTGGTATCATCCAGCTTACGAATGGCTTCTGCTGCGCTACGGAAATTACATCCAAATGCAGACTCGTTTCCCATAGACCACATAATAATGGATGGATGATTTCGATCTCTTTTTACCATACGCACGCTACGATCTACATAAGCTGCTTTCCAGGTTTCATCGTCTGTAATCCAGGTATAATTCTCTACCCACTCAAAGCCATGGCATTCCAAATCTGCTTCATCAATAACATAAAGTCCATACTCGTCGCACAAATCATAAAAATATTCATTTGCCGGATAATGGGAACAACGCACCGCATTGATATTGTACTGTTTCATCAAACGAATATCCGCTTCCATCAGCTCTCTGGTTATAACTCTTCCTTCTTTTGGATTATAATCATGATGATTGACTCCATTTAATAAGATTACCTGATTATTTACACGGAAATTTTTGTCTTTTATCTCAATTCTACGGAAACCACATCGAACCGTCACTTCCTGCGTTGCGCTCTCAACCGTAAAGTCATACAGATTCGGTGTCTCTGCGGTCCATTTATAAACTTCCGGAAGTTTTGCTTCTATGCAAGCTTCTTTTGTTTCCGAAGTAAGCTTTTCTTCAAGCACCACTTCTCCTTTATAGGAAAGTTTCCATTTAAAGCTTGTGCCTGCCTGTTTCATTGTAATTTTTGCAGTAAATATACCATCTCTATAACTGTCATCTAAGGTGCCGTTTACTTGTAAATCTAAAATCGCATTTTTTTCTTCGTTAATTAATTCGACATCTCTATAAATTCCGGATAGCCACCACATATCCTGATCTTCCAGATAAGTACCATCTGACCATTTATAAACTCGTACTGTAATGTCATTTTCACCGCATTTTACAAAGTCGGTAATTTCAAATTCCGATGGCAGGCGGCTTACTTTACTAAATCCCACATGCGTTCCGTTTACCCAGACATCAAATGCACTATCGACGCCATGAAATTTTAAAATCGTATCTTTTTGTAACCACTGTTCCTCTAAAACTACTGTCTTTTTGTAAATTCCGGTAGGATTTTCATCCGGTACATACGGTGGATTTACCGGAAACGGATAGAGCACATCGGTATAATGCATTTTGTCATAACCTCGAAGCTGCCAGACTGATGGAACATCAATCGTATCCCATTCTCCACATACTCCAGACTGTTCAAATCCTTCCGGTGAAAGTTCCGGAGCCTTGACATATTTAAACTTCCATTTTCCATTTAAGCAGATTCTTTTTTGCGAATCTCTATAAAAAGCAGTTCTTGCTTCTCTTCTCCCAATTCCGGTAATCCGATGGTCTTCCCATCTTTTTACTGTTTTTCTTGCCATAATTTTCTCCTCTCAGCTCTTCTTTTATCGACAATAGCGGCCAGACAGTTCCAGTCTGCCTGACCGCTTTATAAGTCTGTCTTATTTAATAGAGCCACTGGTTCCTTCAACAATATATTTCTGTGCGATAATAAAAATAATAATCGGCGGAATAATCATAATGATTGTAATACAAAGCATCGGAATAATCTGTGTACTGTGAACTCCCTTAAAGGAAGCAAGTCCAAGTGCCAGTGTATATTTGCTTCGATCCTGTAAGAAAATGAGTGGACCAAGGTAGTCATTCCATACCGTCAGCATGTTTAATACACCAACTAAAATCAATGATGGTTTCATAATCGGCATAAAAATTTTCCAATAAATCTGGAACTGATTTGCTCCATCAATTCGTGCAGCTTCTTCAAAGTCTTTCGGAATTCCCATTAAAAACTGTCTCATCAGGAATACATAATAAGCCGAACCAAACCATGCCGGTACAATCAACGGTTTCAATGTGTTGATCCATCCAAACAATTTAAATTCCATATACTGTGGAATCATGGTAACGTCCCATGGAATCATCATTGTTGAAAGTAAGATCATAAAGAGTACGTTTTTCCCTTTAAAATTAAATCTTGCAAATCCGTAGGCAACTAAAGAACAAGAAAGCACCTGACCAATCGTTGTCAAAGCCGTTACCAACACCGAGTTTAAAAGATATGTACCAAACGGCTGTGATTTCCATGCATTTGCAAAATTTTCAAAATGCCATTCGGATGGAAACAGCTTCGGTGGATATGCAATCGCTTCACCCTCTGTCTTAAATGCTGAAAACAACATATAGATAAACGGTGCAAGAAAGTAAAGTGCCACAAGCCCGAGTAAGATATAAATCACTGCTTTTGATTTTTTCGACATCTTCATTACTTGCTACCCCCTTTTTTCTTTTTTGTTTTCTTAGCTCCGCTATTTCTTGCTTCGGTTTCGTAGAATACCCATGCGGAAGATGATCTAAACACAAATGCAGTCAAAATCAGAATAATGATGAACATAACCCAAGCATTTGCACTGGCATATCCAAGTTTATGATGTTTGAATGCATTATTGTAAGTATACAAGCCATAGAAATACGTTGACTTCAGTGGTCCACCGCCGGTTAACAGCATAACCAGTGTTACCTGCTGGAAAGAATTAATAATCGATGTAATCAGGTTAAATAAAATCGTCGGTGTAATGATCGGAAGAGTGATACTGAAAAATTTTCTTGCAGGACCTGCTCCGTCAATGGATGCCGCTTCATATACGTCTACCGGAATATTTTTGATATCGGTATAGAAAATAAGCATCATTGTTCCTACACCAAAGGCACTTGCTATGATAACTGCAAGCAATGCCCAAGCCGGGTCAACCAGCCATTTTGGTCCTTTAATCCCAATCAGTGATAACAGATAATTCAGTACGCCGTAATCTCCATTTAAAATCCAGCCCCAGATAATAGAAACGGCTACACCGGAAATAACGGCCGGAATATAGAAAATTGTACGGAATACTTTTACGCCTCTTACCGGCTGTGTAATCAGCATTGCAAGAAACAATGCGATAATCATATTAAGCGGTACAAAAATCGCTGCATATTTTAAACTGATTACCAATGATTTCCAAAACTGTTTATCTTTTGTAAACATGTCAATATAGTTTCCAAGTCCACGAAAAGTCGGTGCTGTAGTAAGTGGCCAATCAAAGAAACTCATAATTAAGGACAAAATCAAAGGACCGATTGTAAATACAAGAAATCCAATAATCCACGGCATAATAAATAGGTATGGTGTTGCCGTTTTCAGAAATTTTTTCTGTTTCATCTTATCTCTCCCATTGATCGGCATCGGCTTATGCAAATCTTCCGATGCCGATTTACTCAGATTTGGTTACTGTGCATCTGCTGCTTCTTTTAAAACATCTTTTACATCCATATAAGAACTTGGATTAAAGATCTGTTCGAATGAAAGACTAAGGTTTTCTGAAACTTCTGACCAGTCTTCAATCAGAAAACTTGCCGGTGTATGTCCATCACTCTGCTCTAACATTTCATAGAATGGTGCATATTTGGCTTCATCCATAATTCCTTCAGATTCTACAACACTGTTTAATACCGGAAGCTCGATACCGATTCTTGCTTTATTGCATTCTTCGCCTGTCCAGTATTTTACGAATTCCCATGCAGCTTCTTTATTTTTACTGTCTTTTGAAATAGAAAGTCCGGAAGAACTTAAAATACTTACAGATGTTTTTCCGTCAAAAGAAGGAATCTTAGCAATACCATAATTCATTCCATCTTCATCTAATGAGTTAATTGACCATGAGCCATAGATATACATTGCTGCGGTTCCGGCACGGAATTCATCGGTTCCGTTCTTTTCTGTAGCAATTGCGTATCCGTCTTTTTCCATATCCTGGAACATCTGGAAGACTTCCTGAGATTCTTTGGAGTCGATCTTTCCTGCCATCACGCCTTCCTCATCGCAATAAGCAGCTCCATTACTCCACAGATACATTTCAAAATCGTATGGATCTGGTTTCATCTGGAATGCAAACCCTTTCTGACCGGTTTTTTCTTCAATTGTCTTAGCCGCAGTTTGAAGGTCACTCCAGGTCCAGCTATCTGTCGGTTCTTCTACACCTGCCTCAGCAAACAGGTCTTTGTTGTAAAAAAGTGCATGTGTGGTAAATCCTACCGGAATACCATAAGTGGTGCCATCGAATGAGTTATAGTTCCACAGTGTACTGTAAAAATTGTCTTTATACTCTTCGCCCTCTTTATCAATGTATTCATCCAACGGTTCAAGTCCATCTGCATATGCCGGATAGTTCCACATATATACCACATCCGGTGTATCTCCTGAACCCATACCTGCACTGAGTTTTGTATCAAAGTCACTTCCGTATGCTTCTAAAACTACTTCAATATCATCATGTTCCTGATTAAATTTGTCTACTAATTTTTGCTGTGCATCGACATCATCTGCTACGTCCCAGGTTGCAAAACGAACTTTTGTCTTTCCGTCGCTTGTTTTTTCGCTGCCTCCCTCTTCTTTGCTGCCACACGCAGTCATCATCATCGTTCCGGTAAGTGCCGCCACACAAATAATTGCAATTCTTTTTCTCATAATTATTTCCTCCTTTGTTTTTATCTCTTTTTAACTGGTAAAATCATTCTACTATTTTACTGGTTAATTGTAAATAGTTTTTACCAAATAAATGTATTTTCTACATTTTATCCACTATTTTCAATTCTTTTTTATACATTTTTCACAATTCATTTTCTTCAAAAAGTTCTTTTGTTCAGTAAAACAATTATCATTTACTAAGTTAATGTTTTTTCTATTTTTACAAATAAAAAAACCATGAGCTTTTTCTCATGGTTTCTTTATTTCTTAATTTATTATTTTACTGTTTTAACACTATCACGCACATAAAGTTTCGTAGGAATCGATACTTTTACACAAATTTCTCTTCCCCGCACGATTCGTTCTTCCAAAAGCTTTACCGCATACTCTCCCATAAACTCCATATATAACCTCACTGTCGTAAGCGGTGGAACCATATATTTTGCGGTTGGAATATCATTAAATCCAATGATACTGATATCATCCGGTATCTTAAGCCCCAGTTCATATGCCGCCCGATAACTTCCTGCTGCCATCGAATCATTTGCAACAAATAATGCCGTTGGCATATTTCTTTCATTATAGAGTTCTTTTAGTAAACGATAACCGTATTTCGCATAATAATCGCCAAATTTCGTATACTCCGGATGATACAATCCCCTCTTCATTAGCGAATCCTGAAAACACTGCATTCGTGTATCTAAGATTTCATCGCCATTTTGATTTACTCCGCGACAGCCGATCATTCCGATCTTCGTATGTCCGCATTCCACCAAATACGACACAATCTCTTCTACTGCCTGATTATAATCTACTACAATCGAATCAAACTTCTTATGATTCGGATCTGCATCAATAAATACAACCGGGCACTCCCATTTTTCTATTGACTCTATCATCTTTTTGGTAAATGTACCGGTGCAGATTACTCCATCAATGCCGCTAAGTACCTCTGGCTTGTCATCCAGTTTTACAATCTGCTTTATATGTCCTTCTTTTTCCAATTTTTTCTCAATTGCCAGACGAATACAAAGGTAGTACGGATCTTGAAGTTCTTCTTCCGGTGAGTACGAATAGAATACCCCAACCTTCATCTTTTTTCTTCTCTTTTTCTGCGTACGAACTTCGTATTCTAATTCTTCTGCAATTTCAAAAATCTTTTGCTTCGTCTCTTCCTGTGCATTTAAGGTTTCATCATGGTTTAACACTCTGGAAACCGTTGCAATTGAAACCCCCGCTTTTGTTGCTATATCCTTAATGGTCGCCATATCTTCCCTCTTTACTCTTTCTTTTTACTTTTCACTATCGTTTGTAACAACCATTA
Organism: Blautia stercoris; assembly: GCF_054657695.1. NCBI lineage: Bacteria > Bacillati > Bacillota > Clostridia > Lachnospirales > Lachnospiraceae > Blautia > Blautia stercoris. The sequence goes on along the minus strand of NZ_BAAHYF010000002.1, from coordinate 1,184,295 downwards.
TATCATATTTTTTCATAAAAGGAAGATTTTTAGATAAAATTTTTATAGTTTTACTGGGTTTTTGTTTATTTTTTTACTAACGAATATTTATAGGTCAGCGTAAGCAGTTTCATCACAATTCGTTTTTTAACGGATATTCATATTTACTTTACTACGTGGTTTTACATCAGCTAACTGTTTCACAACTTCATTTAATTATAAACCTGACAAAGTTCTCATTACCAAATCCACATCTTTATTTTCAAGTTCCGGGAATACACCGCTGTCATCTGCATGGCAGAGCGTTTGTTTACCTGTTTGCCGGAACTGCTGCCACCCATGAATTACCCCTCCCATGCGGTGCAGTGGCTCCTATGGACGTGGTACTCTGCCTATGAAGATAGACATACCATGCAGGACAAAGTCCTACAAATGACACAAATAGCAAATAATCACTTTGAAGAGCTATGCAACACGAAATGCAACACAAAATAAAAAAAGTCCTTAAAACTAAGGACTTTTTCACTGCCGCTGGCCGGACTCGAACCGGCACGGTGTTACCCGCTTGATTTTGAGTCAAGTGCGTCTGCCAATTCCGCCACAGCGGCAAGCTGATTGGTTTGGCTGAACCGTTTATTATAATATCATGCTTTGCTACACAATGCAAGTCTTTTTTTAATTTTTACGGGCAGATTTTTTGTTTTTTCTGCCCGCCTTGTCTTTTTTACTGCTGAATCAGCTTATCATAGATATCAAAGCAGTCAAATGTTGCAAAGTAGTCTTTTGGCTCTTCTGCTCTGCGGATTAACTGTGTGCTTCCATCTTCTTTTAATAAGACTTCTGCTGATTTCAATTTTCCGTTGTAATTATATCCCATTGCAAATCCGTGTGCACCGGTATCATGAATTACCAGTAAGTCTCCCATATCAATTTTCGGAAGCATACGGTCTACTGCAAATTTATCATTGTTTTCGCAAAGAGAACCTGTTACATCATATTTGTGGTCGCAAGGTTCCTTTTCTTTTCCCATTACTGTAATGTGATGGTAAGCGCCATACATAGCTGGACGCATTAAGTTTACTGCGCACGCATCTACACCGATATATTCTTTATGAGTATGTTTTTCATGAATTGCTTTTGTTACAAGACAACCATACGGTCCCATCATGAAACGTCCCATTTCAGAATAGATTTCTACATCACCCATTCCAGCCGGAACAAGTACTTCTTCATAAACTTTACGGACACCTTCTCCAATGACACGGATATCATTTGGTTTCTGGTCTGGTGTATAAGGGATACCAACACCACCGGATAAATTGATAAATTTAATATTTGCTCCTGTTTCTTCTTTTAATTTTACAGCAAGTTCAAACAGACGTTTTGCAAGTTCCGGATAATATTCATTTGTTACAGTGTTACTTGCAAGGAAAGCATGAATACCAAATTCTTCTGCACCTTTTTCTTTTAAAATACGAAACGCATCAAAAATCTGCTCGGTTGTCATTCCATATTTTGCATCTCCTGGATTATCCATGATTCCATTTCCAAGTTCAAATGTTCCGCCTGGATTATAACGGCAGCTGATTCTCTTTGGAATTGTTCCGATAGTATCTTCTAAGAAATCAATATGAGTAATATCATCTAAGTTAATGGTTGCACCTAATTTATAAGCATAAGCATATTCTTCTGCCGGTGTATCATTTGATGAAAACATAATATCTTTTCCTGTGCATCCGATTGCAGAAGACATCATAAGTTCTGTATAAGAAGAACAGTCACAGCCACAGCCATACTCTTTTAAGATATTAATCAAAAATGGATTTGGGCAGGCTTTTACTGCAAAATATTCTTTAAATCCTTTATTCCAGGAAAACGCTTCTTTTACTGCTTTGATGTTTTCACGGATTCCTTTTTCATCATACAGATGAAATGGTGTCGGATACTGTTTTACAATTTCATCCAACTGTTCTTTAGTAACAAATGTTTTTTTCTCCATTTTGTTCTATTCTCCTCAATTTTTCTCTCTAATCATATATACACGGTTATTATATGTCACATGCTTTCATTTTTCAACAAAAATTTTGTGGATTAAAGTGATAAACAAAATCATTACTGATTTATAATTACCCATGAAAATGCTTTTGCCGTTCTTTCTCCTGCTTCTTTAAAATGATTTCCTTGATTCCATTCCAAAATACACTTCACTTTATTTTCTTTCATAATTTTCTCCACTTCTCTAATATTATCTCCAACTGTTGACAGCATCGCATTTTTGGTTTTGTCTTCTTTGTCTCCAAGACTCAAATAGATACAGGGACTTTTTACTTCATTTTCTTCCAAATAAGTGAGGAAACCCGGAAACCATACCGACGGTGATGCAGCCGCTATTCCGGCAAATTTACCGCTCTGGCAACATGCCCAGAGACTAAATAATCCTGCAAGCGAATATCCTCCCAGATAATATTTTTTATTTTTATCCGAACATAATTTTAATATCTCCGTAAGCAACTCTAATGCTCCATCACCAAATGCTTCTTTTCCAAATACTGCCGGTGCTTTCCATGGTGATAATTCTTGATTCCAGTTATCTACCTTTATTGCAAGCATTTGTATCTCTTTTTTTGTATTTATTTTTATTCGTTCAACTTGATTTGGTATTTCATTCAGATTATGAGTTCCAACAGGTTGGATTAGTACAATATTTGATTCTGGATTTCCATATTTATATAGCTTCATTCAAACAATTTCTCCTCACATCTTTCATTCAAATTCCTGCTTTTTATCATTAGAATTCTATAACTATACGCCACCACTTTTCATTTGCTGACCGATTTTCACTCTAAAATTTCCACTCCTGCTACCACTCCATTACATGATATCTTTCTTTTGATGCAGTATACATTACTATTCCTCCTATACTCTCAAATTCTTTCGGGTTGTTTTTATACTACTTATGTTGTAATTCTTTTTACAAACATCAATTCATGCCTTTATTATACATTAAAATTTTCTCTACTCATACTACAAATATTTATGCTACAAAAGGAGCTGTCCATCCGGACAGCCCCTTCTATCTGTTTCTATCTCTATTCTAATCGATTCTTATTTTACCTCAATTACATGAAGCATATTGGTAACATTCTGCTCATTTACGGAGCTGTTTGTTGCCGGGTCACCGGCAGTTAAAACTACTAACTGACCTTTTTTCACCAGACGTTTGCGTTTTACTGTTTCCATTGAATTGAGCAGAATATTTTCTGTTGAGTCTTTTGTATAACCTTTTAATGGTTTTACACCCCAGTAAAGCTGCATCTTATGCTGTACAGATTCGTTTGGTGTAATCGCATAAATCGGCATTGGAGGTCTGAAACTGGATACAAGACGTGCCGTCTTACCTGACATTGTCGGTGTAATAATGCAGGCTGCCTCCAGATTTCTCGCTGTACGCACAGAAGAGATTCCAATTGCACTTGAAATTTTTGTCTTCCGATACATGCTTCTGTGTGTAACATATTTATCATAATCTACATACTGTTCGGTGCTTTCTGCAACTTCTTCCATCATCTTTAAGGCTTCTACCGGATATTTTCCTGCTGCGGTTTCTCCGGAAAGCATAACAGCGTCTGTTCCGTCATAAATTGCATTTGCTACATCGCCAACTTCTGCACGGGTTGGACGTGGATTACGAATCATGGAATCCAGCATCTGAGTCGCAGTAATAACCGGTACATATTTTTCATTACATTTCTGAATGATTGTTTTCTGAATATGTGGAACTTCCTGTGGCGGAATTTCTACACCAAGGTCGCCTCGTGCTACCATAATTCCATCCGCCGCTTTGATGATTTCATCAATATTATCAACACCTTCACGGTTCTCAATTTTTGCAATGATTGCAATATGCTCTGCATGATGCTCGGTTAAAATCTTACGGATTTCATTGACACCTGCTGCATTTCTGATAAAAGAAGCGGCAATAAAATCAATATCCTGAGAAATTCCAAAGATAATATCATTTTTATCTTTTTCTGTAATTGCCGGAAGTTTAATTTTTACATTCGGCACATTGATTCCTTTTTTCTCTCCAAGTTCTCCGCCATTTTCAATCAGACAGACAATCGAATCTTTCTTTGTTGCCTGTACCTCGAGTTCAATCAGACCATCATCAATCAGAATCTTGTCACCTTTTTTTACATCTTTCGCAAGACCAGGATAGGTAATAGAACATCCTTTTTCATTTCCCACGCACTCTTCTACATAAAGAGTAAAGGTTTCTCCCTCTTTTAATGTAACTTTCTGTCCGCCTTCTAAAACTCCGGTTCTGATTTCCGGACCTTTCGTATCAAGAAGAATTGCAACCGGTCGGTCTAATTCCTCTCTTACGTTTTTCAGCAGATTCATACGATTTTTCTGTTCCTCATAGTCACCATGCGAAAAGTTAAATCTTGCCACATCCATTCCATTTTTTACGAGTGCACGCATTATCGTTTTTTTATCGGTATTTGGTCCCATCGTACATACAATCTTTGTCCTGCGCATAATATCATATCCTCCTGATTATTTGATATGTGTATGTGTAAATAAATGTTCCTGACAATATTCATAGTTTCCATTGCATTTGGAACAGAAACGAAATTCCAAATCGTCCCCATCATTTTCTGTTCTGCCACAAATTGCACATTTATGTTTTGTTATATTTGGTGTCATCTTTGGATGAACCGCCTTCTTAAACTGCTGTTTTCTGTGTATTTCACGTGGCGAAATCGTTTTATAATTTCTTGTCATAAAGAAGAAAATAATAAAATTCAGTAACGACACAAGAATCATCATACGGACAGCCCATGCACCATATCCGGATACACGAATAAAGTTATAAGCCAGATATGCAATATCAAGATATGCCATCCATTTAATCTTAATCGGTATTACAAAATATAACAGTACCTGCATATCCGGATAATTTGCCGCAAATGCAAGGAATATTGACAAGTTAATATAATATGTCGAAATTATGCTTGCTCCATAAAGGGAAATCTGAAGTCCGCCAATGAAATACAGCAAGAAAGCTCCAATCACAGTGAATAAAATTCCACTGAAAATGTACACGTTATACCGGAACTCTCCCCATGTTCTTTCAAGCGCTGTTCCCAGTGAATAATAAAAGAGTAGCATAATAATTGTAAAAATATCCAGTCCTGAAGGCGGAATTAACACCCAGCTCACCAGTCTCCAAATCTGTCCATGCAGTATATGGTACGGACTCAAAGCCAGATAGCCCATAATACCTACTCCGGTCATGTTTTGAAAAACCTCCAGGGCATATCCAATCACATAACACAAAATAATATATTTCGTCAATTCCGGTATTGCATACCTGCCGAATTTCCGTTCCATTTTATTTAAAAAATTCATTTCATTTCCTCATTTCCGGTTTATTCCCGCCCTCAAGAAATTTTCTGATTTCACTTTAAATTAAAGGAATGAACCCTAAAACAGGTCTTTCTTTGAAAAAATAATTGCCACAATCAGACTTAGTATCAAAGACAACACAATTACAATAGCAAATCCATACGGACTGTCTGCAAATGGCATCCCGAATGATTTTACATTCATTCCATAGGCACTGAAAATCATAGTCGGAATGGACATTACAATCGTAACTGTTGCCAAAAATTTCATGACAATATTTAAGTTGTTTGAAATAACAGACGCAAACGCATCGGTCATTCCACTTAAAATTCCACTGTAAATATTTGCCATCTCAATCGCCTGCTTGTTCTCGACGATAACATCCTCAAGCAGGTCTGTATCGTCGGGATATTTTTTAATCCGGTCTACCTTTAAAAGCTTTTCCAGCACCACTTCGTTAGAACGAAGGGAAGTAATAAAGTAGACCAGTGATTTTTCCAGTTCAAGAAGTTCTATCAGCTCCTGATTTCTGGTCGAAGCATGCAGTTTCTCTTCCACTTCTTCACTTTTCTTATCTATGATACGCAGATAATGCAGGAACATGCTTGCATTATTATACAGAATCTGTAAAATAAACCGCGTTTTCATATAAGTATAAAAATTGCGTACACGCCCGTCCATGAATTTTCCAAGAACCGATGTATCTTCCAGACAAACTGTAAAAATCATTTCATTTGTGATTATAATAGAAAGAGGAATGGTTCCAAACCAGTCCTTGTCTCCTCTTTCCTCTATAATCGGAGTATCCACCAAAATCAAGGTATAATTTTCTTCAACTTCTATACGGGAGCGTTCTTCTTCATCCAGAGGTGCACGTAAATCATCTACTTCTATCTGAAACCGATTACAGATTTCAAAAATTTCCGTAGCAGTCGGATTTGTCAGGGCAACCCAGCAACCTTCACATGCTTCCTCCATCTGATGCATTTTTCCATCAATGGTTTTAAAAATTCGAATCATGGTATCTCCCTTCGTCTGCCATGAATATTATTCTGCGTAATCACATTTATGGAAAATAATACTGTTTGGAGTTTCTACCTTAAGCGGTCTTCCTTTCATAATTAACAGCTTTTTCTCATAATCAATTGAAAATGTTGTGATAGAGTTTGATTCATGATTGACAACAGCCAGATGACGACCGTCCGGGAATACATCAAGGTCTTTTGGATATTCTCCACTGATTGGCAGTACGAACTGTCTTTCAATGTGACCTGTCTCTTCATCTACTTTATACATTGCAACCGTATTTTCTCCGGCTGTAGAAGTAAACAGATATTTTCCATCTTCAGAAAGACACATTCCAGAAGTTGCATCATGTGCCTCATCTTCATGGGAAGCCAAAGTGCTTTCTGTCTGAAGCAGTTCAAATTTCGGATTTTCACCGCTTCCATCATAACTGTAAACCTGAATTTCATTTTTTAATTCATAGTTTACAAAGGCAAACTTTCCATTCGGGCTGAATTTGATCAGTCTCGGACCAGATTCTCTGACACAACGAAGAACGTCAACCAAATCCAGCTTACTGGTTCTCTCTGTCGGACGATAAATCTTAATCTGATCAATTCCATTATCAACTGCACACAGATATTTTCCATCCGGAGTCGGACGCACACAACTGACATGCGGACGGAAGTTTCTTTCTGCAACACTGCCAAGACCTTTATGGAAGACACCATCCATAACACTTCCAAGTCGTCCGTCTCTATGTGTGTGTACTACGGTAACTTTTCCATCATGATAGCCTGCAACATACAGATATTTTCCTTTTGTATCGGTGGAAAGGTGACAGCCTCTCATTCCATCAATACCAACTTTATTAATAAAGGTTAAATCCCCATCCGGCTCGATTGCAAATACTGCCACACCTTCATCAGCGATAGAGTACAGATATTTTCCGTTTACAGAGATAGCCAGATGGGAAGAATTATTTACAGGAACTACTTTTCTCTCTGTCATAGTTCCCTCTTCCACATTTACGTCATATAAATGAATTCCAATACTGCTTCCGTGAGTATAAGTTCCAACATAAGCAACATACTTTTCTTTCATTATAGTAATACCCTCCTGTCTGTTTTTTATTCGTTCCGTTGTCCGGTCTACCGACATTCTACCACAAAGTTTTTTTTTATACAATGCAATTTCCCCCGATTTTACAAACATTTATCTCGCCCTTCTATTGACAGGATTTTCGGTTCTAGTATAATGAAATTTAAAAGCCTGGTAGGAATCATTCCGTTTCTGCCGGCATTTTATTTACTATACTTTATTTAAGGAGACTGCCATGAAAAAAACACTGGTGGATTTTATCCATATCTCAAAAGGGTTTGGGGAACAGCTTGTTTTAGATGATTTAAATCTGTCGGTTCATGAAAATGAATTTCTCACTCTGCTTGGTCCAAGTGGATGCGGAAAAACAACCACTCTTCGTATCTTAGGAGGATTTGAATCCCCGGACAAGGGACAGGTCATTTTTGACGGTCAGGACATTACGCATCTTCCCCCAAATAAGCGGAATTTGAACACCGTATTCCAGAAATACGCTCTTTTTTCTCACATGAGTGTATCCGAAAATATTGCTTTTGGCTTGAAAATTTCCGGAAAATCTGATGCCTATATTAAAGATAAAATCCGATATGCCCTGAAACTTGTAAATCTGGAAGGATATGAAAACAGACTTCCGGATTCATTAAGCGGCGGTCAGCAGCAGAGAATTGCAATTGCCCGCGCAATCGTAAATGAACCACGTTTACTGCTCTTAGATGAACCACTTGGTGCTCTTGACTTAAAACTTCGTCAGGACATGCAGTATGAACTGATTCGTTTAAAAAATGAACTTGGTATTACCTTCATCTACGTCACTCACGATCAGGAAGAAGCCCTTACCATGTCCGATACGATTGTTGTTATGAATCAAGGTTATATTCAACAGATGGGTTCTCCGGAAGATATCTACAATGAGCCACAAAATGCTTTTGTAGCAGACTTTATCGGAGAAAGTAATATCATCGAAGGAGTTATGATACAAGACCGCCTGGTACAGATTCTTGGTGCAAAATTTGATTGTGTCGATACCGGATTTGGACAGAATAAACCGGTCGATGTAGTCATCCGTCCAGAGGATGTTGACCTTGTAGAACCGGAAAAAGGCACAATTACCGGTGTAGTCACACATTTAATTTTTAAAGGTGTCCACTACGAGATGGAAGTGCAGGCAAATGGATTTGAATGGCTTGTTCACAGCACAGATATGTTTCCGGTCGGACAAAAAGTCGGCATTCATGTAGACCCGTTCGATATCCAGATTATGAATAAACCGGAATCGGAAGATGAGGAGGCGATAGGAGTTAATGAATAAGAAAAAATTGCTTGCCGGACCTTATCTTTTCTGGGCTCTGGCATTTATTCTCATCCCGCTTGCTATGATTGTCTACTATGGTCTTACTGATGCAAATGGTCATCTGACCTTTGAAAATCTTCTGGCTATCGGAACGGTTGAGAATTTTAAGGCACTCTGTCTTTCCCTCCTGCTTTCTCTCATCAGCACCGCCATCTGTCTGCTCCTTGCCTATCCTCTGGCAATCATTCTTTCCAATATGAAAGTTGGTCAAAATGGATTTATTGTGCTCATTTTTATTATCCCTATGTGGATGAATTTTCTTCTGCGCACACTGGCATGGCAGACCCTGTTGGAGAAAAACGGAGTCATCAATCAGGTGTTACACTTTTTCCATCTGCCCACACTCCAGCTAATCAATACGCCTTATGCGATTGTTCTGGGCATGGTTTACAACTTTTTACCGTTTATGGTTCTTCCGCTTTACAACGTTCTCTCCAAAATTGACAAAGATGTCATTTCTGCTGCAAGAGACTTAGGGGCAACAGAATTTTATACGTTCCGTAAAATTATCTTTCCTTTAAGTATACCAGGTGTTGTAAGCGGTATTATTATGGTTTTTGTTCCTGCACTTACCACCTTTGTTATTTCTGATTTACTTGGTGGAAGCAAAATTTTGTTAATCGGAAACGTCATCGAACAAAAATTCAAACAAGGAAGCAACTGGAATGTCGGAAGTGGTCTTTCTCTGGTGCTGATGGTCTTTATTTTGATCAGTATGGTGATTACAACCAAATATGATAAAAATGGAGAAGGAGGCATGTTCTAATGAAAAAAACAGCACGTAATATCTACCTTGGATTCATTTTATTTTTAATGTATGCCCCGATTGCGACTTTGGTTGTACTCTCTTTTAACTCATCCAAATCCCGTTCAAAATGGGGTGGATTTACGCTCAAATGGTATTCTTCCCTGTTTCAGGACGACGCCATTATGAGTGCCCTTTATAATACCCTTGCAATTGCGTTTCTTTCTGCCTTAATTGCAACCATTATCGGCACTTGTGCCTCTCTTGGCATCACCGCAATGAAAACAAAATGGCGCACCGTTATCATGGGAATTACCAATATTCCTGTTTTAAATTCTGATATCGTAACCGGAATTTCCTTAATGCTGCTTTTTATTGCGTTTCGTTTTACTTTAGGCTTTTCTACAATCCTGATTGCACACATTACTTTTAATATTCCTTATGCAATCTTAAGCGTCATGCCCAAACTAAAACAGACCAATAAAAGCACTTACGAAGCTGCCCGCGACTTAGGTGCGGGACCATTTCAGGCATTTATGAAAGTCGTATTTCCAGATATCCTCCCGGGTGTATTGTCCGGATTTTTAATGACTTTTACCATGTCACTCGATGATTTTATCATCACCCACTTTACAAAAGGTCCCGGAGTTGATACACTTTCTACAAAGATTTATTCTGAAGTACGAAAAGGAATCCGTCCGGAAATGTATGCACTTTCCACTCTTTTATTCTTATCGGTTATGGTAATTATGATTTTAATGAACACCTCACCAAAAGAAACGGATTCTAAAAAGGCTGGTTCAACCGCAAAAGATTTTAAACGAAAGCGAAAAATCCCATGGCATCAGGTAATCCCTGCCGGATTTATCTTATTAATCGCAGTAACCGGATTAGTTCATCATGTAAGAACAACCGGAAGTGTCTCCGAAGAACAGGTAATTGTTTACAACTGGGGAGAATACATCGACCCTGATGTGCTTGACATCTTTGAAGAAGAAACCGGAATTCAGGTTATCTATGAAGAATACGAAACCAATGAAATCATGTATCCTAAAATTCTTTCCGGTGCTATTGCTTATGATGTAGTATGTCCTTCGGATTATATGATTCAACGTATGCGTGAAAATGGACTGTTAAGCAGATTAAACCTTGATAACATTCCAAATCTGAAAAATATTGACCCTGCCTATTTAACCCAGAGCCAAAGTTTCGACCCTGATAATGAATATTCCGTTCCATATTGTGTTGGAACAATCGGTATTCTCTACAATAAAAATATGGTAGATGAGCCAGTTGACAGCTGGAATATTTTATGGGATGAAAAATACAAGGATCGCATCTTAATGCAGGATTCTGTACGTGATGCGTTTGCTGTTGCCTTAAAACGTAAAGGCTATTCCTTAAACTCAGTCGAAGTTGATGAACTCATTCAGGCAAAAGATGATTTAATTGCCCAGAAACCGCTTGTACAGGCTTATGTGGTAGACCAGGTTCGCGACAAAATGATTGGAAATGAAGCCGCTCTCGGTGTTATTTATTCCGGTGAAGCGCTTTATACACAAAGAGAAAATCCGGCACTTGAGTATGTCATTCCAAAAGAGGGTTCCAATATATGGATTGACTCCTGGGTGATTCCGTCCAACGCCAAAAATAAAGAAAATGCTGAAAAATTTATTAATTTCTTATGCCGACCTGATATAGCTCTTATGAACTTTGAGTATATCACTTATGCAACTCCTAATGCGGCTGCAAGGGCTTTAATCGAAGATGAAAGTATCCGAAACAGTGAAACTCTGTTCCCATCCGATAAAGATTTGGCACGCTGTGAAACATTCCGTTTTCTTGGAGACGAGGCAGATTCTTATTACAACGAACTTTGGAATAAAGTAAAATCAAATTAGGAGTGATACCTTGAACCGAACCTTTACTTATCTTATTACTCAAAAGGATTCCCCTTGCACAGTGGAATCCTATTTAAAAAAACGAGGTTATTCTCATCCGATTTTGGTTCAGTTAAAAAAGACCCAAAACGGAATTTTAGTCAATCAAAAATGGGCTTATGTCAAAACAATTCTAAATCCCGATGATAAACTTGAAATTCATCTGGAAGAGACCGCTTCTTCTGAACATATTGTTCCGGTTGAGCTTCCCTTCTCTATTGTTTATGAAGATGAAGATATCCTTGTTGTAAATAAGCCGGCAGATATGCCGATTCATCCCTCAATTAATAATTATGAAAATACTCTGGCAAATGCAGTTGCCTACTATTATAAAAAACAGGGAGAAACTTTTATTTTCCGCTGTATCAACCGCTTAGACCGTGATACAACCGGACTTTTAATCATTGCAAAGCACGCTTTAAGTGCCTCGATTCTTTCAAAACAGATGAAGGCACGTGAAATCCGCCGGACTTATCTTGCAGTCTGCAAAGGTCAGCTTCCGGCCGAAGTCGGCATTATCAATGCCCCAATTGCCAGAAAAGCAGATTCTGCGATTGAACGCTGTGTTGATTTTTCTAATGGAGAAAGCGCAGTAACCCATTATCGGGTGCGGTATTACCAGAATGGCTATTCCCTTGTGGAACTTCATTTAGAGACTGGACGCACCCATCAAATCCGGATTCATATGCAGTATCTTGGAAATCCACTTCCGGGGGATTATCTTTACTGTCCGGATTACTCTAAAATCTCACGCACTGCCTTACATTCCTACCGGCTTGCATTTTGTCATCCGATTACCGGAAAGCGAATGGATTTTTACGCACCGCTTCCCACGGATATGGCAGCATTTTTTCAGTAAATAAAAAAGTACTGCGTATTTCTTTCAAATCACGAAATACACGGTACTTTTTTATTGCTCTTTATTATTTTTTCTGGCTGCTCATACAGATAAGCCTATGGGGGTTCTCCACCAATTTATAATGCCCGAATTCTCGGCACTTCATCTACATGCAGATATTTTCCAATTGTTTTTACAATAATATCATGGTTGATAAATGGATTCTGATCTGTCACGACAATTGCTCCAATGACTCCCACTTCCTCTACACGAATCGGAAATCCTCCACCCATGCAGGAAAACTCTTTTTCATCAAGTCCAATATCTTCTAAGGTTTCTTCATTTTGCTTTAATTCGCTGTATAAAAGCAGACTGCTTTTTTCCATTATTTTTACGGTATTGAAGGTCCGGTCTGTAAAACGGTCACTGTTTAATGTAGTCGTATTTCCGGCATACTTAAATACCGTGCTGCCATTATTCTTTCGAATTGTAATCGAACAATCCAATCCACGTTTTTTACTCTCTGCCACCAGCATAATTCCTAACTGCCATGCATCCTCATTTGTAAAATGATTGAACTGTAAAATCTCTTCCTGCAGACTTAAAACATTAATTACTTCATCCATTGTCATACGCCATTCCTCCTGTCTGACTTTATGTGAAATACTTTTTATATTTAACGGATTCTGTCTGGAAAACCTACTTTTCGCTGTACTTTGCGGAGTGTTTTATTTGCATAATAGCTGGCTTTTTCTGCATTTTCTTTGATAATAGAATCTAAGTAAGCCTTATCTTTTTCCAGTCTGGAAACTTCATCCTGAAGTGGTTTTAACACACTTACTACAGCTTCACCGACTGCCATTTTCAGTTCTCCATAACCTCTTCCTTCAAATTCTTTCACCGCTTCATCCGGTGTTTTACCTTCACATGCACAGTAGATATCAATCAGGTTCTTCAGTCCCGGCTGTTCCTCTCTATAAGCAATATTTGCCTCGGAGTCTGTCACTGCACGTTTACATTTACGGATAATTGTATCCGGGTCATCCATCAGATAAATACTTCCATTTGGATTTTCATCGGATTTAGACATCTTTTTAGACGGATCCTGAAGACTCATGATTTTTGCTCCAACTTTTCCAACATAAGCTTCCGGAATAGTAAATACATCCCCATAAATATTATTAAAACGAGTAGCAATATCTCTGGTTAATTCCAGATGCTGCATCTGGTCAATTCCTACCGGAACAACATCTGCCTGATATAATAAAATATCAGCAGCCATCAAGACCGGATAGGTAAATAAACCTGCATTGATGTTATCTGCATGTTTTGCTGATTTATCTTTAAACTGCGTCATACGATTGAGCTCGCCCATATAGGTAAAACAGTTCAAAATCCATGCCAGTTCTGCATGTCCGGATACATGGGACTGATAATAGATACAATTCTTTTTCGGGTCTAACCCTGCTGCAATGTAAAGAGTCAGAAGTGCTCTTGCTCTTTTTCTAAGTGTAGCTGGGTCCTGACGCACCGTAATAGAGTGCATATCTACAACACTGTAGAAACATTCATACTCGTCACTTAACTTTACCCAGTTTTTTAATGCCCCAAGATAATTTCCAAGAGTCAGATTTCCAGTTGCCTGCATACCACTAAACAACACTTTTTTATCATTAATCATCTTTTTGTCCTCCAAGTTTTGCTAAAATAAATTGTAACATTGTGCCACTGTAAAGTCAAATATACTTGCACGAAAATTTAATTCGATTTATAATAAATTTTGAAAAAACAAACCCTGAAAGGAGAATTAGCTACATGGAAAAAATTGCAAGCTTTACCATTGACCATATAAAATTACAGCCTGGAGTTTATGTTTCCAGAAAAGATCACATTGGAGACGAAGTAATTACCACTTTTGATTTAAGAATGACTTCCCCAAACGAAGAACCTGTTATGAATACTGCTGAGATGCACACAATTGAACATCTCGCTGCTACTTTTCTTCGCAGCCATAAAGAGTATGGCACAAAAACCGTTTACTTTGGACCTATGGGATGCCGTACCGGATTTTATCTGCTTTTAGCAGGTGACTACGAATCCCGCGATATTGTTGATTTAATGGTGGAAATGTTTACTTTCATCCGTGACTTTAAGGGCGAAGTGCCTGGGGCTTCCGCAAAAGACTGTGGAAACTATCTTGATATGAATCTCGGTATGGCAAACTATCTTGCTAAAAAATATCTGGATGAAGTCTTAATCGATATCAAACCGGAACGTCTGGTTTATCCAGAATAATTCCAAGTTCAAATCAGACAATATAAAAATATAAAAACACCAAAAAGAGGAAGCAAAGTTTACTTTTCTGCTTCCTCTTCCGGTTTATAATCATAATCTTTTAATTCTGTTTTCTCTTCTGCTTCACAAAGATACACATCTTCCAGATGACGTTTTAATACCCGTTTTCCTCCGGTATCTCCCTCTAATTCCAGCAATTCTTCTCGGTATTTCTCATGAAAAATTACCGGATTTCCAATCTGCTCATTCCAGACTACTGCTCCGATTCCTTTTTCACTTCTTTGAAAGCCTTCCAACAGACGAAGAATGGTCTCTTGTTTTAAATGTGGCTGGTCTGCCACAACAAAGCAGTAACATTCTCCTTTTACATTTTCTTTATGAACCGCCCGAATTCCTTTTTTTATCGAGGCAGAAATTCCCTGACTGCTGTCTGGATTATCCACTGCCAAAAATCCATACTCTTCTGCTGATTTTCGAATTCGTTCATACTGGGATACCACACACACTCCTGCCACATGTTCTGAATGTTGTCTCACCCAGTCCAACTTTTCCATTAGAATTTGATACATTGGCATTTTTTCCATCGAATAAATCAGCTTATTTCCACCAAATCGTCTTGAAAAACCGGATGCCAGCATAATCAGAAAAAACTTCTTTTTTTCCGGCATTTCCAATTTTTTCTCATAAATCACCGGAACAGACAGCTTTTCTTCAAACGTTTGTGAATCCTGCTGATTAAAAATCACTCCAATTTTTCTTTTTGGATTTGATAAAGAACCGGTTAATTTTTCAAGATACCCTTTTTCCAACAGCTTTGCCACAATTTCCGGTGTCAACTGTTTTTCTCTGAAATCCGCCTGATTTAAAATTTCCTGTGCTTTTTCCAGTCGGAAACAGACTTCTGATAATGGGTGATTAAATGCCTGCATGCTCTCTACAATTAAAATATGAGTTGTTATCTGATAAATCACCGGCTCATGTTCTGCCGGCACTTTAAAGGGATAATGTTTCGCTCCATCTGCTTCAATAACCACTGCATCATAACTTTCTAACACTTCTTCTAACTGTGTTTCCAAAAGCCCCGCAATTTTCTTTTCCTGCTCCAGTTTTCGCCCTGCAATTACAACTTTTCCGGGTACTCCTGCCTCTTTTATGGTCTTCGTATCTGCATCAAGAAGACCTGTCCTTCCAAGATAAAATGGATGCTGAATATGCGTACTTGTTGTTACCAATACTTTCATTCCCAGACCTGCCAGCTCATCTGCCAGCTTTAATACACAAGTGGTTTTTCCTCCTGCTCCCACAAAAGAAAACACTGGTTTTTCTGGCAGTTCACCCATTGTTTTTTTTATTTTTTTCAACAGACTCATAGACAGCCTTTCTCATAGGCACAGACTAATTCTAATACGCTTCCTGCCAGACATCTCGCCTTATCTGAAATCAGGGCGCAATGTTTCTGCGATTCTTTTCTTGGGTCAACATCTGCACTCTTAAACCCTTTTGTCACTGGAAAACCATCTGGTAAAATTCCACGAATCACACCCGTAATTTCTGTTTTTACTTCTATTACTTCTCCTGTATCTGTTTGAACTTCTCCAATACAGGCTTTCGCTTCTACCCAGTCTCCAATATCAAACTTTTTAAAAAACACACCCTCTGCCGGTGCATGAATGACTCGCTCTTTTCCGTATCCGCCAATGACTCCGGGAATCCCCGTATTTTCAATTGCACTTCCTTTGTCTAAAATTTTCCCAAGGTAATGCCCTCTTTTGGTTTCCACTACATAATCCACATCTTTTCCTGCTTCAAATCCTGGACCAAGTGCAATCGTAAGAGGTGCCATTTTTCTTGTTGTTCCAAGATTTTTTTTCGCAATAATTGCATCAATTAAAATTTCCGGTTTTAATAGAGGAATACTTTCTCCTTTCGGGTCAACCAAAAGCACCGGATGCAGTGGTTTTGCCTCTTTAAGTGCCTCTTTTACACTATTCACGCAAACGCAGGTTATCCCTTCTACACATGCACTGCCATTTTCTACAGCTTCCGAAAATGCAACCAGACGCCGGATAGCTGACGGCTTATCTGTCTCTAAAACAATCACAGAATATCCGCTTTTTGAAAGACGGTGAATCACTCCTGTTGCCAAATCTCCGCCGCCTCTTACTACGATTGGCTTCATTATCCTATCCTCCTGTTTTTTCATTTCTTTAAGGACGGATGACCTTCGTAGCTCCCGCCATTTTCTGTGCAATTTCATACATATTTGTCACATTTCCAACTACAAGCTTGGACTGCATTTGATAATGATTTAAGCAAGTTCCACAGGCTAAGATTTCCACACCATTTTTTTCTAATGTTTTTAAATCTTCCAGACTTTCTGAACCTTCACATGCGAGGAAAATTCCGCTGTTATACATTAAAACTGTCTTTGGAAGCTCCTCTAACTGGGTTAAGGCATAGATATATCCTTTGATTAAAATTTTTCCAAGTACTTCATCGCCCTCTCCCATCTTATTTGAGCACAGTACCACCACTGTTCCCTTCCCTGCCGATTTTACTTCCTGTGGCTGTTCTTCTTCCGTTTTTGCTGACGAGAGTTCTGTCTTATCAGTCGGGACAATATGTACCTCATATTTCTTTTCCTCTAATCTGGTATAGGCAAATTCACAATTTTGAGAAGACGCAAACTTTCTCAGATTATCTACAGCAATCTGATTGTCAACCAGAATCTGAAATCCTTCTTTCTTTCCTTCTTCTAATTCTTTTTTTGCTACCACAACCGGTCCTGGGCATGCAACTCCAAGTGCATCAATTACTTTCATCTCTAATCCCTCCTAAATATTCTATTTAAATCATTACATGGTAAATTTGGTCAAATTCTATCTTCTTATTTTTCATTTTCGTTTCTAAGACTTTTTCTTTTTCCGGTAAAGTACACCAACATAATCCACAGCCTGCCGATACTACACCCGGCAGAGGAATCAGACGTCCCGGAAGTTCTTCTTTTTGACAGAATTCCTCCATTGCAATTGCCTGCGTAGTTGTATGAAAGGTAATCACCAGCTTCATCGTCTTTTTTCTCATGTTTTCATCCCCTTACGCCTTTCATCTTTATTCTAATAGAAAGCAACAAAAAAAACAAGAATAGAAACCTTCTATCCTTGTTTTTTGTCCTACACATTATCTTGCTTTTTTTAATGCAGCACGAAGCGCTGTTCCCACAATCATTGCTACTACAATTTTAACTAAATCTCCTGGAATATACGGAATCACTCCTGCCGCAAGACCAGCTGCTGCACTCATATGTGCCTGGAAGCACAACCATGCTGTTCCAAATGCATAGCAGACTACTGTTCCTAATACCAGTCCGACTGCTTCCATTACTTTATTCCCCGGAAACAGTTTCATCAAAAGCCCTGCAATTAAGGTCAGGAAAATAAATCCAATCAAATATCCGCCAGTCGGACCTGCCAGTTTTCCAAATCCACCGGAAAATCCAGAAAATACCGGAACACCGACCATTCCGATTAATAAGTAAACCAGATAACTAATTGTTGCTCCATTCAGACCCAACACATAAAGACTTAAATAAATTGCTAAGTTGGTAAAACTGATTGGAACCGGGCTAAATGGAAGCGGAATTGATAATGGACCTAAAATACAGGTTACCGCTGTCATCAGTGCAATAAATGTCATCTGTCTGGTTGACATTTTCTTTGTTGTATGTTCTTTGTTCACTGTTGCTGTATTCATGTTTTTTTCCTCTCTTCTCTTTGTTTGACTTCCTTAGTATATAGAATTCCGTCTTTAATGTCAACCTTTTTATTTATTATTAGTTAACATTTATTTTAACAAGAAAACATGGATAACAATTCCATGCTTTCTTTCCAGATTACTTTTTTCTTCTTAGGTCAATTTTTTGTTTTCATTTCCGAAGATTAAGATAATCCAAAATTAACTCTACCGTTTGGTCGATTCCAAGCACCCCTGTATCAATGCACAAGTCATAATGCTCTGCTTTTCCCCAGGTTTCTCCGGTATAATACTTATGGAAATCCGCCCTCTCCTGCTCGATTTTTTCAATTCTTGCCTCCGCTTTTGACGGACTGACTCCATCTCTTTTGGTCACCATGTTCACTTTATCCGATTTTTGTGCATACAGAAAAATACTCGTACAGTCTGCATCGTCTTTGAACACATAATTTCCGCATCTTCCAACCAAAACACAGGATTGATTTTCACATAGCTTACGAATCCTGTCAAAGGCACGTTTTCCTCTGCATCCTTCTTCCTGATTCATCGCAATCGCATAAAGCAGGCTGTTAATTGGCTGTTCTTCATAAAAACAGCTTACTTCTTCATATCCTGATTTTTCCTTTGCAAGTTTCATCAATTCTTCTTTTCCATAAAACGGTATTGCAAGACGTTTCGCAAGTTTTTTCCCAATTTCTTTTCCACCGCTTCCATACTGTCTGCCAATGGTAATAATTAATCTACTCATGCCTTACACACTCCTTTTCTACATAAACCCAGCAAATACACTTGCTCCTACTACTGTAAGAAGTCCTGCTACTGCAATTGCAAGACTGCTCATCGCTCCTTCAACCGGTCCCATTTCCATAGCTCTTGCTGTTCCGATTGCATGAGAAGCTGCGCCAAGTGCCAATCCTTTTGCAACCGGCTCTTCAATGTGGAACACCTTACAGATCGTCTCACCGATCATATTTCCAAGGATTCCTGTAACAATGATAACAGCTACGGTAATCGTTACAATTCCACCAAGTTCTTCTGATATCCCCATTCCAATTGCTGTTGTAATGGATTTTGGAAGCATGGTTACATACTGTTCATGAGAAAGTCCAAATAATTTTGCAAGTATTAATACTCCAACAAGACTTGCAAGTACCCCTGAAATCAATCCTGCGGCAACTGCCTTTAAGTTCTTCTTTAATAACTCTAACTGCTCGTACAACGGCACTGCAAGGCAGACAGTAGCCGGTGTTAAAAGATAACTGATGTATTTTCCACTCTGATTATAAGATTCATAACTGATATTTCCAACTACCAGTACTGCAATAACACAAATTACACCGATTAAGAGCGGATTAAACACTGCCATCTTAAATTTTTTCTTTAAAATCAATCCGATTTCATAACCTACAAGACTTAAGACTGCTCCTCCAAATAAAGAAACATCTAAAAATTCTTTCATTTCCTCTTCCCCTTTCTGATAATTCCCTGTGTCACAAGTCCGGTTACCACCATAACAAATACTGTTGTCACAACAGTAATAATTCCAAGCGGAATAATCACCGGCTGTAAGATTCCCCAGGAATCAATCAGACCTGCTGCTGCCGGAATGAACATAACCGGCATAATCTCTATCAAAAAAGCAGATGCCTCCTTTACCTGATGCAGTTTTAATACTCCTGTCATAAGTGCCGCCAGCATAAACACCAGTCCATATACACTTGCCGGAATCGGAAGCGGTAACACCTGATGAAGCACTTCTCCTAAAAAGGAAAAGGCTAAAATGACCATAAATTGCTTTAAGTACTTCATAATCTTTTTTTCCTGTTCTCCTCTCTTTTTGTGTTTACCAATTTAATTTTCGTCTTTACCAATTATACTCTTGCGCCAAAAAAAGTCAATGCAGGAATGTAAAACATTCTTAAAATCTCTGCATTGACCTCTTGTTTTAAAGTTCTAAAAATCCTTTTATAATTACACAGCTTTTTACTGGCGAATATAAATCCCCTGTTCTTCAATGAAATCTTCCAAATCCTGAAGAGCATCCTGCGCCCAGGTTTCTGATAAAGATAAATCTGCCGGTTTTGGGAAAAACATCGTTTCTGCCATTTCTTTTCCGGTTTTTGTCTTAAAAATTTTCTCTACTGATTTTTGAATAGTATCAGCAGAATTTCCGTTTTCAAAATAATTGACCAGAAAATCCGCTTCTACCAAAATCTGATAATCCATCCCATCTATATTTGTATACGTATGATGATGTCCCACCAGATACGAAACCCTTTCAATCACAGCCTCCTCAAACCCAATCACACGCATCATCTTCTCTGCCTCAGCCGGTCCTTCCTGCTCCTGAAATTTTCCATCGCTCTTTCCATATTTTGCTTCTGCCGGCTTGATTCCAATGTCATGCACTAAAGCTGCGCACTCTAAAATAAACTGGATTTCTTCCTCTAATTTTTCTGCTTTTCCTATCGCCTGTGCAAAGCTGTGTACTTTTACAAAATGCTGGATTCTTGCCGGGTCTCCTGCATCATAAGCCATCATTTCCCGATACAGTGTTTCTTTTAATTTTTCTTTTGCGTCTTGATTCATACGCCATCCAACCTTTCCCTTATTATCGTAAAGAAAATCAAAAAAAGCAGACAAAAACCTTCAAAAAGACTTCTTTGTCTGCTTTATTTTTCCATTATATCACTCTTTTTTGTATGTGTCTATTGCTTTTGTTTCCTTAAAATTACTGTGTCAAACCCTGCAATTGTCCCATCATAACTGCCCAGCCATACCTCAAATCCATCTTTCGGAAATTCTATTTCTATCCGGTTACAATTGAAATTTTGCACAATCCTATAAACTGCTTTTTCATTTTCCCGGCTGGTGACTTCCACACCATAAGGGATTTCTTTCATTAGAACAGTAATGTTGCTGTTTTTCACAAGCTTTTTATAAAAATCATCATAAAAATCCTGTTCAAAATCTGCACAGATTTCGTAACATTCGCCTGCAAAAATTCCTGTCAAGCGAATATCTGCAATATGCTTTGATTAAATCCCCTTAAAGGAAAATTTAAATTCTTTTTTCTGGCTTACATCCAGCAGATATTCCGGATGTGTTTTGGCACCCCAGCTGTCATCTCCGCCAACACCCATCTGCTGCATAGAAGCTCTTACTACTGTATAATGTACTTTCGGCAGTTCAAACGGATGTGCCGCATTTTCAATTTCATGCGGAGTGTAAGGAAGTGCGGAAAATTCCATTTTATCACTCTTAAAGAGCATACCTCTGCCCTTTCTATCCGTTACTTTTGCCCAGCGTACCCCTGTTTTATTTCCACATTCCTGCGGAACTAAATATTTTGCCATGTTTTCTTCTACTTTATTTTGATAAATGCCAAGTTTTGCACCTTTATTTCTATCTACATAAGTCTCTTCCGGTCCCATTCCATACCAGGTTACCTGATTATAGTCCGCATCGAATTTGAAAATCATGCCAAATTCCGGCATATCTCCTAAGTCTTTTACCGGTTCATAAGAAAGTACCGTCTCGATTGTTCCATCTGCAAATACTTCATAAGAAAGTTCACACTCTGCCTGTGGAGTCGTCGGCAGGCAATAAGTAAAACTTACAATTACAGAATGTGCTTTTACTTCCAGCTTTGGTTCATACATTCCACCCTCTGGTTTTTTATGCGATAAATACAGGCTTGCCAGTTTCCACTGTCCATAACGCATTGGCATCAGATTTCCATAGTCATTATCGGTTGGCGCTCTCCAGAAATTTGGTTTTGGGATGGCTTTTATCATTTCTTTTCCACCATACACATAGGATACCAATCCGCCATTTAAGTATGAGAACATCACTTTAAAACCGTCCCCATGGATTCCAATATTATGTGTACTCTTAACAACCTCTAATTCTCCCTTTGGAATCTGTACGGTTCTTTCAACCTTATACACACCCTGTCCAAATGCAACTTCATGACCTCGTTTTGCCCAGACTGTATCTTCTTTTAACAGAAATGCTACTGTTATTACATACTCTCCTGGCAAAGTCTGAACTTCAAACGGAAGCGGATATGTTTTTTTGCCAAGTGGTGCTACATCTGTTTCAAGTTGTTTTCTTGCAAGTTCTTTTCCATCTTTTTCAAGCACTGCCACACAGTCAAACCGATTTGTATTCACAAATAAATTTTTATTTTCAACTGTAACCTGTGTTTTTTCTACGACAGCAGTAATGTTCTGGTAATTGAACTTTACTTCCTGCATTTTTGGAGATGGCTCTCTGTCTCCTCCATAAGCAATTCCATTTCCACTAAAATTATAATCACACGGACGGTCATCAAAGTCTCCGCCATAAGCCTGAAATTCTTCTCCATAACGGTCTTTTTTGTAAATAGACTGGTCAATGTAATCCCATATAAATCCACCCTGATATAACGGCTCTGTATCTGTCAAATCGGTATATTTATGCATTGCACCACAGGAATTTCCCATCGCATGCGTATACTCACAGCAGATAAATGGCTTGCTTCTATCCTTTTTCAGAAATTCTCTGATGCTTTCTACTGACGGATACATCTGGCTTTCCATGTCACTGGTATCGTTATATCTTCTGTCATTAAATACCCCTTCATAATGTACCAGACGAGTCGGATCCTCATTTCGGTAAAACTCTGACATTTCATAAATCACACTTCCGCCAAAGGACTCATTTCCGCAGGACCAGATAAGAATCGCCGGATGGTTTTTATCTCTTTGATACATGGAATTAACACGGTCTAACAGCATGCCTTTCCATTCTTCTTTATCACACGGAACAACATTGGTATAATCCGGATGCTCTTTTCCTGCCTGAGTGTCCCAGCTTCCATGTGTTTCCATATTATTTTCAGCAATCATATAAATTCCGTATTCATCACATAACTCATAAATATCAGAACCATCCGGATAATGACAGGTACGAATTGCATTGATATTATTCTGTTTCATCGTAACCAGATCTTTGATTAACTCTTCCCTTGAAACATGACGTCCTGTTACAGAACTAAATTCATGACGGTTGACTCCTTTAAAGACAATTCGTTTGCCATTTAAGGTCATAATATTGCCTTTCATCTCAAATCTACGGAATCCCACGCGGTATGGAATCACTTCCATAAGCTTCTGATTTTCATCAAACACTTGAATGAGTAAATCATATAATTCCGGTGCTTCTGCACTCCATAATTCTGGCTGTTCTACCAAAACTACAAACCTGCTTTCACTTTCAAGTGCCCCTTCTATATTTACAATTACTTCTCCGTCTTTGCTCAGACAAATCTTAACGTTTCCGTTTCCAACTCCTTTTAAAACCAGTTCCAAATCTGCTTTTGTAAAAGTTTCATCCAGTAAAGTGCGCACTCTCATGTCACGGACATGTACTTCTGGAATGGTATACAGATATACATCCCTGTAAATTCCGGAAAAACGGAAGAAATCCTGATCCTCGCACCAGCTGCTGCTTGTAAATTTAAATACCTGTACTGCAAGCTTGTTTTCCCCATCTTTAAGAGAATCCGTTAACTCAAACTCTGACGGTGTAAAGCTGTCTTCGCTATAGCCCACAAAGACTCCATTTAACCAGACTGCAATCCCACTTTCTGCTCCCTGGAAAGAAATAAAAACTCGTTTTCCTTTCATATTTTCCGGTACTTCAAAATATTTTATATAACTTGCTACCGGATTAAAATGAGTTGGAATTTCTCCTAGTTTGACTTCTTCCCAGCCTTCCCAAGGGTACTGTACATTTGCATACTGAGGTTCTCCATATCCCTCCATCTGAATATGTGCCGGTACACGGATATCATCCCAGTTTTTACAATTATATTCTGTTTTTTCAAATCCTTTTATAGTGCTCTCATAATTTTTTGCATAATGAAATTTCCAAAGACCATTTAAATCATATTTATAATTTTCTTCTTTTTGCAACATCGCTTCCATGGATGTATAATATTTATGGTCGGAATGTGCCTCTACTCTGTTTTCCTGAAAATACTCTGGATCTTTTACTTTGCCATAATCAAAACCGCTCATACTATATCCTCCTAAAACCTGATTTTTATCATACTTTCTCAGTATATCATATTTCCTTTGACTTCGTTGATTTTCTCAATAAAATCTCATAATCCATCATACTTTTTTGAGCGTATTTTTCTCCCTGTGAACTACTCGGCAACTGAGTTACCAGAGCATCTGAAATCTGGCGGGATACCGCCTTTTTTCAGGGTGCGTCCATGACACCAATACTGCTTGCCTTTCGGCTATGCAGCTACTTTTATTATATCTGGTTTTTTTAGTCCGGTTACGGACAGTTCTTTCTGTTTTCCGGATACGGAAAGATATTTCCGCAGGATATTAAATGCGCCTACCGCATCTGCATTGTATCTTACTCCGTCAGTTACATACATGCCCCGTTCTTTTCGGTTTGATGCTTCTGCATATCTTTTTGATACTTCTGGTGATAACGGGCTGCACTGGCTGGTATAGCTTTCTTCTTGTTTTATCAATGGGATCCCATACCGTTTCAGCTTATATTCCAGCATGATATACAACTTATTATACGGCAGGCTGTGAAACTTCTGGTTTGTCTTGTGTCCCATATCTTTTTCTTTCCGGATATTTCGAATGTCTCCCACAACCACACAGCGGATCTCTTCTTTTCTGCAGTATTCTGCGATCCATCTGGTCACTTTGTGAAGATAATCCTTCACTGCATTCTGCTTTTTCCTGTAAAGTCTCTGGATATGTTTCGATGATTTTGGATATTTTATTCCTCTTTCCGATTGTTGTGTATACCATACTGACTGCACTCTGGCGATCTCTTTATGAAAATATCTTTCCAAAGAGAGATATTTTCTTCCCAGGATAAAAGCCCGGCCATTTCCAGAATCATAACAGGTCATCAGATTATGAATCCCCAGATCTATAGATAAGTAATGTCCATTCTGGGAAAGCTGTTCCGGCTCTTCACTCTCATAAATAACAATAAGGGCGCATTTTCCATTCTCCGGCGGATAGATCCGCAATTGTTTTATATGGTCCATGCTCCTGAAAATCTTATTTTCAAGATATAGAAATTTCTCATGGATCTCGTATGTTTCTTCCATATAGCTTTTCAGATTCTTTGGCAGAGACAGTCGCAGCTGGTCTGAACCTTTCTCATGCTGGATCCCCATCTGCATATATGTAACCGGGATATTTCCCTGTTTAAAACGGGGCGGATTTGGTTCTTTGATCCCTCCAGTCTTTTTTAGGACATAAAAGGATTTCCATGCTTTGTCCAGCTGCTTGCAGATCTCCTGCGCTGTCTGTGACAGAAGCTGTTTATACCACAGATTTCCTTTATGTGCTTTTTTCTGATAATACCAGTCAGGATACTTTTCCAGCCCCAGCTCTTTATAATGACGCCGTTCGTAGTTGCAGATATTCCAGAGTTTGGAGGCTACATAACACATATGCCCTATGATATTGGAATATTCCTGACTGATCTTTATGGATGTTTTATGTGACAGCAGCATTCCTCTTCCTCCTTTAAGCACTGCGCAGATAGGGCTTCACACTCCATCTTGAATCAATACGATTTGCTCTGATGTTCAATATAACGGCGGATATTTTCTTCAGATACAGATCCGATCGTTTCCACATAATAAGAATGGTTCCACAACCCTCCTTTCCATAGCTGGTTTTTTATTTCCGGAAAACGTTCGAACAGTTTTCTGCCAGTGATCCCTTTCAAATACTTAACGATTGCCGTTATAGAAAGTTTTGGTGGAGCTGATACAAAGCAGTGGACATGGTCGCCTTCACCACATTCAAATAAATGAACAGTAAAGCCCTTGTCCTCAGCAATCTGCTGCACCAGTTCCTGAAGGTATTCCTCAATTTCTGGTTTTAATATCTTCCGTCGGTATTTCACTGACCACACCATATGGTAGTTAATATTACACACGCAAGTTCTATAATGTATTAGGTTTTCTTTCATGCATATAGTATATCATATTGAATTGTAATGCGCAACAATTGTCCGAACATATTTTCGTTTTTATTATATACCGGTTACGGCATTTATTTTTTATATTTATATTTTAACAGAGGATGAGGATTATTATACTGTTTGCATCGTGCAGATATGCACACTCCTGCGCTTTCATCTCGGTAATTGAATTGCCGAGGATTCCCGCTTATTGTCCTAAACAATGAATCATCTGTGTTCCCATTCGGATTCCCACCTGTCTTGCCGGAACACTGACCGCTGTAATTGACGGTGAAAAACAGTTTAAACTAGAACTGTTATATAACGAAGCAATTGCAATATCTTTTGGCACTCGGTAACCTCCTGCCTGTAATCGTGACATCATCCATGTACTGATTACATCATCACCACAGATAATACACTGTACTTTTTTTGCAATCATATCACTGATAATTGTATCCAGAAAATCAATTTTCAGAGCACCGGTATAATAAAGCTGTTCCCTTTCAGGGATTCCGTTTTTTATTAATGCTTTATAAAATCCATTGCGTCTGCTGCGATTTACGTTAAAAGATAAGTCTTCTACCACAAGCGCAAACCGCTCAAATCCCTGTCCCACTAAAATTGAGACTAAATATTGCTTTCATAGATGGAATATACATCCTGAAAAAGATTCCAAATTCACTTAATCCATCAATTCGTGCTGCTTCAATAATGTCCACAGGAAAGGCTTTCGCATTGGTACGAGACATCATAATCAGAAGCGGAGTTGCCAGTGATGGAAGCATAAATCCAACTGCTGAGTTTAATAACCCAAATTTGGAATACATCCGAAACAGCAGAACCTTCCTCTTTTTTGCTTGAGCCACAACCTGCCAGCAGGCTTACTGCCATTGTTGAGACCAAAATGCACGAAATTAACTTTTTCTTCATAATAAGCTCCTCCTCTTTTGCGCAATTTTTATCGCTCTATTTTGCACAAAAAAAAGAACCCTTATTGCAGGGTTCTTTTTCGAACATTAAAATCCTAATTTCTTTTTAAATTCTTTGGTCAGTTTTACACTTCCAATACTTTCCACACTTCCAGTCATTTTCAGATTCCAATTCTCATCAATCTGAATCCACAGCTTTCCACCCGGCATGTGCACCATCACATCCTGACCAACCCAACCTTTCTTATATGCAACAGCTGCGGCGGCACAACTGCAGGTTCCGGACGCCAGAATATAACCGGCTCCTCTTTCAAAGATTTCAATATTAAGATTATTTTTATCTTCTACTTGAAGCAGCATAACATTAATTCCATTTTTAAACATCTTAGATTCTGCAATCTTTTTTCCAAGTTTACAGACCTTTTCACGGTCGATTGTCTCTGCCGGAATCACACAATGCGGATTTCCGATTGAAGCAATAAATGCAGAATATCGTTCTTCCCCAAGCGTTACCGTTTTTTCCTCTCCAAAACTCATTTTCCCCATGTCTGCCTGAATCCGGCTTCCATCATCGTTTAAAAAACGAACCTTTACGCTTCCACCTGCAGTCTCCAGCGTCAGCCTCTCACTTAATGTATAACCGGCATCTTTTAAATATCTTGCAAAAATCCGAATTCCATTTCCAGCCCGCTCTGCTTCACTTCCATCTGAATTAAAGACACGCACTCTAATTTTTTTCTCTTCATCCAGATAAGGTCCTGCTAAAATTCCATCTGCTCCGACTCCAAAATTCCGGTCACAGATTTTTTTTATCTGTTCTCTGGTCAGTACTTCTTTATTTTTTATAACATCATACACCAGATAATCATTTCCGATACCCTGATATTTTACAAATTCCATTTTATTTTCCCCCAATTTTCTATTCTTTTAATTTCAGAAGTCTATCTATTTCCTAGTGTATCAGACATCTTTATGTTATAATATAAATATTATGTCAAAAATGTTGCAAAAAATGTTCAATTTATCAAAAGAACCGAAAGGATTTAACACTTATGGAATCAGAAACATTCAATAAAGCCGGATATTTAAAAGACAATTTCCGCTTATTTCATTTAACAGATACAAATTCTCTTCCGATTTCCTATCATTACCATGATTTTTATAAAGTATTTCTTTTATTAAAAGGTGATGTCACTTACCATATCGAAGGAAAAACTTATGACTTAAAACCTTATGATTTGGTTTTAGTAAATGCCGGAGAAATTCATAAACCGGTTATTAACAGCACTTTTTATGAACGAATGATTCTATATATTTCCCCGGATTTTTTAGAACGTTATAAAGAATCCGGGGATTTGCTGGATTCCTGTTTTACCAATGCAGAAAATAATCATTCTCACGTACTCCGTGTCGAACTATTTGCCAAAAGCCGTCTTTATGAAACACTGGTTGAACTGGAAGGTTCTCTTGCACAGGATGACTTTGCTTCCGGTCTATACCAAAACACACTATTTCTTCAATTTTTGATATTATTAAATCGTGCTTCCATGGATTCTTATTCAAGTGCCTACATTCCAAACAGCTATTGTAACTCCAAGATTCTGCCGATTTTAGAATACATTGCAGAACATCTTGTGGAAGATTTAAGTATTGATACACTCTCTTCCAAATTTTATATGAGCCGTTATTACCTCATGCATTTATTTAAAAAAGAAACCGGATACAGCGTTGCCAATTATATTTCCACAAAGCGTCTGCTCCATGCCCGCGCTTTAATTCAAAGCGGAACCTCTGTCACAGAAGCGTGCTTTGCAAGTGGATTTAAAAATTATTCTACTTTTTCAAGGGCATATAAAAAGCTCTTTCTGATATCTGCACGTGAACACCGCTAATACAGCATAAATCAGGCCTCTATACCGACGCTGTACCAGTTCTGTGTCGGTAACTGTCTGCACCTTTTTCGTACTTTCATCATATAGTAAAGAAATGTTTTTTCTGACTGGAACAAACATGAATAAAAAAACATTCGATTTTACCATCATCGGAGGAGATATGCGTCAAGTCTGCCTTGCAAAATTACTCGCTTTAAAGGGATACTGCATCTGCCACTATGGTCTCTGTGAACCATTAAAAGCGCCCTGCATCCAACCTTTGGATTCTCTTTTAGAAGCAGTCTCCTCTTCTTCTGTTTGTATTGCACCAATTCCGTTTTCCAAACTTCTCAATAAAGCTCCTTATCTTGAATTTGCTGACCTGCTTTCTGATGGACACACCCTGTTCGCAGGCTGTATTCCAAAGCCTTTTTTTAAACTCATTCAGGCAAAAAACATCCCTGCTTTTGACTTTATGGCTTCACCTGAATTTTCTTACTGGAATGCAAAAGCAACCGCAGAATCCACTCTTGCAAATGCCATTCTCTTAAGTCCCCGCACACTTTTTGAAAGCCGTTGTCTTATCTTAGGATATGGAAAATGTGCCAAAGCGCTCGCCCGACTCCTTTCTATGCAGACACCCTATCTAAGTGTTGCTGCAAGAAACCCTGTTCAGCTTGCCGAAGCTTCTTTGACGGGCGCACAGATCATTTCCTTAGAACAGCTTTCCGATTGTGAATTATCTTCTTTTGATTTTATTTTTAATACCATCCCTGCACCAATCTTAACAAGTGCCCTTTTAGAACAGATTTCTCCTTCTGCCTTATTGCTTGACCTTGCCTCTGCCCCTGGTGGCTTTAACCTCGAAGAAGCAAAAGCAATGGGGCGAAATGCACATCTGCTCTTAGGACTCCCTGGAAAATACGCACCTCTTTCCTCTGCCGAAAAAATGATGTCTTTCATTTTTCAGCACATCAAAATTTCATCCTAAATAAAAAAGGAGAGGTTCTTTCTTATGTCATTATCTGGAAAAAAAATAGGCATTGCCTTTACCGGTTCTTTTTGCACCTACGCCCGAATTTTTGAAGCACTTGAAGCACTCCAAAAAGAGGGAGCTGTCATACAGACGATTTTTTCTGACTCTGCACAAAGTATCGACAGCCGTTTTGGAACGGCTGAAAGTTTCTTAAAAAGGGCAGAAGAAATTACAGGTTTCCCTCCAATTCTTACCATCAAAGATGCCGAACCAATCGGTCCAAAAAGCCTGCTTGACCTGCTTGTCATCTTTCCATGCACCGGAAATACGCTTGCAAAACTTGCAAACGGAATCACCGACACTCCGGTTTTAATGGCAGCAAAAGCTCATCTTAGAAATGATAAACCACTCTTATTATCCGTCTCCACAAACGATGCCCTTGGTTTGAATATGAAAAATATCGGGCTTTTAATTAACGCAAAAAATATTTTCTTTATTCCATTTGGACAGGACAATCCAGTCAAAAAACCAACTTCTCTGATTTCACATCCAGAACTTCTGATTCCATCTATTGAATCAGCCTTGAACAAACAACAGATTCAGCCTTTAATCAAAGCCTGGTAATCAACTCACCACTTATAGAATTGGAAAGGAGTATCTCTATGTGTGGAATTGCCGGATTTTGTAATCCAAGAAACGATTTTATGCAATCTCAAAACAAATGGATTTCTATTCTTGAAGCCATGAACCACACCCTTAAACGACGTGGCCCAGATGATGAGGGAACGTATCTTTCCTCTCACTGTGGTCTCTCTCATGTGCGACTTGAAATTATTGACTTATTAACCGGGCATCAGCCTATGATAAAACAATGCGCCTCCGGAAATTATTCGATTGTCTTTAATGGCGAAATTTATAACATGAAACCTTTACGGGAAGAATTAAAAAAAGCTGGAACTGTTTTTATCACTAACAGTGACACCGAAGTAATTTTAAATGGTTTTATGCTTTATCGGGAAGACTTTATCAAAAAATTAAACGGTATCTTTGCAATTGCAATTTATCATGCAGAAGAAAAACGACTCTGGCTTTTCCGCGACCGTATAGGGATTAAACCGTTATTTTTTACGATAACGGATAATACGCTTGTTTTTGCATCAGAAATCAAAGGACTCTTTATCTATCCGGGAATTAATCCTGTCGTTGATAAAAACGGTCTTTGCGAAATCTTTGCCCTTGGTCCTGCACGTACTTGTGGAAACGGTGTTTTTCAAAATATCTTTGAACTGCTTCCAGGTGAATTTTTAACTTTTTCCATAGACGGATTAAACAGACAGTTTTATTGGAAATTAGAAAGCCGTCTACACGAAGATTCTTTTTTGGAAACCATCGAAAAAACGGCATGGCTGATTGAAGATTCTGTAAAAATGCAAATGCTTTCTGACATTCCAATCTGTACTTTTTTATCCGGCGGCTTGGACAGTAGTCTGGTTACTGCTATTTGCGCAAAAGAATTGCAAAAACAGAACCGCCGATTAAATACGTTTTCTTTTGACTTTAAAGATAATGCGAAATATTTTCAGTCCAACTCTTTTCAACCAAGTCAGGATACTCCCTGGGCGAAAAAAACGAGCCAATATCTTAATACCGCTCATCACCTTTTAGAATGTGATAACACAGCCCAGTTTGAGTGTCTGTTCCGTGCTGTAGATGCTGCCGACCTGCCATGTATGGCGGATGTGGAATCTTCTCTGTTATATTTTTGTTCCAAAGTAACCGCCTATAATAAAGTCACGTTAACCGGAGAATGTGCGGACGAAATTTTCGGCGGTTATCCATGGTTTCATCAGGAAAAAGCATTTCGTACTCCTGCTTTCCCGTGGTCCTCTGATTTTGCTCCTCGAAAACTTCTCTTGTCCGCTGATGTTCTTGCCACACTTCCAATAGAAGAATACTCTGCCTCTGCTTATGAAGCAACCATTGCTGAGACTCCACGCCTTTTATCGGATTCCCCAACAGAAAAACGCAGACGAGAAATTTCTTATCTCAATCTGCGCTGGTTTATGATGACACTTTTAAATCGTATGGACCGCACCAGTATGTATTCCGGCTTAGAAGCGCGCGTTCCGCTTGCTGATTACCGCATTGTCGAATATGTTTTTAATGTTCCATGGTCCATGAAATGTCCCAATGGAATCGTGAAAGGTCTGCTTCGATATGCCGGTTCTGAATTTCTTCCCGAAGAAATTTTGTGGCGGAAAAAAAGCCCTTATCCGAAAACTTATGACCCTGCTTATGAAACCCTCCTCGCTGACCGTCTAAAAGAAGTGCTTGCTTCTCCAAATGCACCAATCCGTACCTTACTGGATACAAAAAAAGTTCATCAATTTTTAGAAACACCATCTGATTATACCAGACCATGGTATGGTCAGCTCATGGCCGGACCGCAGATGCTTGCTTATCTTTTGCAGGTTAATTACTGGCTGGAGCACTATAAGATTAAACTGGTGTGAACAAAAACACTTTACCCTATCCGTATTTTCCTAACAGGACTCTTGTTTTACTTCACAGACTGTCAGACAGTCGTCCTTTACCCTGAAGCGGATTTCCATTCCTGCAAACGGGAATCCATAAATCCGCTCGGGGTCTTGTTGATAAGCCGGTCTGGGATCTTGTTCTAATACTGCATAAAGCGCCGGTCTTTTTTCTTCTGGCACAAGTCTTTCTAACTCTTCTGGAATATCAACCTTTATCCTGTCATTTTGATGCACACTTGCAAAACTGCCTTCTGCTTCTGGATGACAATCCGAATACGGAATATAAGGTTTGATATCAAAAATTGGTGTTCCATTCATCAAATCTGCACCCTTTACATAAAGAATCGGTCTTTCTTTTTCATCAAATTCTATCTTCTCTAACCGAACACAGGATAATCCCATTCCATTTGGACGAAACGGAGAGCGGGTTGAAAATACTCCTTTTCTTGTATTTCCGCCTAATTTCGGTGGTCTGACCGTCAAGGAATAGTTTTCCCTTCTATTTTCGGAGAATCCCCAGATAAGCCAGATATGAGAAAATTCTTCGAGTCCTTTTACAGCTTCTTTCGTGCCATATTCCGGTTCAAATAAAATCTTTCCTTCCAATTCTTCGACCAAACCGCTCTGTCTGGGAATTCCAAACTTGGAAGAAAAATCCGTAACAATGTGTGCAATTGCCTGAATTTCATACTGTTCTTTCATCTTATCTCCCCTCCGCGTCCAGCTTTCCAAATGCACCATTCGGTATTTCCGGATAATGTTTCAATAATTCTTCCACTGCCATTCTATACTCTTTAAGATTTTGGCAACGTTTGATTTTGGTGTTCCAGATGTCCATCTTTGGAAATGAATACCGAAGATAGCACCAGATTTCCTTTAATTTAAACAAGGCTTTCTCTTCATTGACTGCATTTTCGGTGAAATCCTGATAAAGACGCTCCAAAAATGCTCCCCAAACTTCAAGTGACGGCAATTCTTGTCCATGAATTACGGAAAGCAGACCTGGATTTGCAAGTACACCTCTTCCGAGCATCACGCCATCTATTTTCGGAAATCGCTTTACCACGTCTTCATAATCCTCTTTGGTAAAAATATCTCCATTATAGATTAACGGTTTTTCATTCTTTTGATATACACCTGCAAAAGCATCGAATCGTGGACTCCCTTTATAATAATCAGTCTGAACTCTCGGATGAACAATTAATTCCTCATAAGGATAATTAGAAAAAAGTTCAAATAGTTCATCTATCTCTTCCTCATGATAACGACCAAGCCTTGTCTTAATTGAAATTTCGATTGGACATTTATCAAAAATCTCATCTAAAAACTGCTTTAATTTTTCTTTCTTTTCTAAAAATCCCGAACCTCTTCCACCATTTACCACCGGTCTTGACGGACAGCCCAGATTTAAATTCACTTCTTGGTATCCATATTCCATTAGTCCTTTTACGGTTCTTAAAAAATCTTCGCTTTGATTCGTCAATATCTGTGGAACCAGATACATATTTTGATTATTTTCCGGAAGAATATCCCGTTTTTCTCTATAATTAAACAGACGCCCCTTATTTGGCTTTGCAGAAATAAAAGGCGCAAAATATTTATCCATCGGAAAGAAAAATGCATGATAGGCATTTCTGTAAATCGCTTCTGTGACCTCCTCTAACGGAGCCATATAATACTTCATTCTTTTAGTTTCCTCTCACTTTTCTCTTCAAGTCGAACGCAGACATTATAGCAGAGCTGTCCGAAAAAGTATAGTTTCTACTCTTCTTTTTCTATTATTTAAAATTTTTCCAAAAAATGCTTGCTTTTTTATTATTTTTATGCTATTATAAATCTCGGTTGTAACACTAACAACAATTAAATATTTGGCTCCATGGTCAAGCGGTTAAGACACCGCCCTTTCACGGCGGTAACAGGGGTTCAAATCCCCTTGGAGTCACTAAGGCGCCATAGCCAAGTGGTAAGGCAAAGGTCTGCAACACCTCTATCACCAGTTCAAATCTGGTTGGCGCCTCTTATTCCTCCTTAGCTCAGTCGGTAGAGCATGCGGCTGTTAACCGCAGTGTCGTTGGTTCGAGTCCAACAGGGGGAGTTTTTTATTGCCCAGAAATGCGCATCGATGAAATAAGAATTCATCGATGCGTTTTTTATTTGAAAAATCTATTCTTTAATCACTTTAAGTCCTAACGCACACAGATTTCATCTTCTCTTACTTCCACAATCTCAGCTACCCATGCTGCGTGTGGAATCGTCAGATATTCTGCCATCGCTGGTTCTATAGTATCCCCATCAATGGTCTGTCTCCCACAGATAATCAAATCTGCGTCGCCAATCACCTGGATTCCCTGTGCAAGCGCATAAAAAGTTGCCAAGACATCTGCCCCTGCAAATTTTCGATCAGAAAGAATCTCTGCGTCATCTGCTCCCATCGTATAGGCATCCCGCATCATTTCTTCTGCCTAAGGCGGTCCCGTTGTCAATACTGTTACACTTCCACCCACTTTTTTTCTGTTATAAAGCTTTTTCATATACGCAAAAAAAGTTCTAAAACAAATCGTTTCAGAACTTCTTAATCAGAGGCGCCAACCAGATTCGAACTGGTGATAGAGGTGTTGCAGACCTTTGCCTTACCACTTGGCCATGGCGCCTTAGTGACTCCAAGGGGATTTGAACCCCTGTTACCGCCGTGAAAGGGCGGTGTCTTAACCGCTTGACCATGGAGCCAAATATTCAATTGTTATCGTACCTTCAAAACTACATATACAAAACCGAAACCATGCAGACACTTGCCGCTCCACTGATTTCTCAGCTTCTGGTCAAGCCCTCGACCGATTAGTAGCAGTCAGCTCCATACATTGCTGCACTTCCACCTCTGCCCTATCTACCTCGTCGTCTTCAAGGGGTCTTACTTCTTTCGAATGGGATATCTCATCTTGAGGGGGGCTTCACGCTTAGATGCCTTCAGCGTTTATCCCTTCCAGGCTTGGCTACTCTGCCATGCAGTTGGCACTACAACAGATACACCAGCGGCCTGTCCATCCCGGTCCTCTCGTACTAAGGACAGCTCCTCTCAAATATCCTACGCCCACGCCGGATAGGGACCGAACTGTCTCACGACGTTCTGAACCCAGCTCGCGTACCGCTTTAATGGGCGAACAGCCCAACCCTTGGGACCTACTACAGCCCCAGGATGCGATGAGCCGACATCGAGGTGCCAAACCACTCCGTCGATGTGAACTCTTGGGAGTGATAAGCCTGTTATCCCCAGGGTAGCTTTTATCCGTTGAGCGATGGCATTCCCACTTAATACCACCGGATCACTAAGCCCTACTTTCGTACCTGCTCCACCCGTCGGTGTCGCAGTCAAGCTCCCTTCTGCCTTTGCACTCTTCGAATGGTTTCCGTCCATTCTGAGGGAACCTTTGGGCGCCTCCGATACCCTTTCGGAGGCGACCGCCCCAGTCAAACTCCCCGCCTGGCATTGTCCCACCGCCGGGTCACGGCGGCTGGTTAGAAACCCAATACTGCAAGGGTGGTATCCCAACATCGACTCCGTAGCAACTGGCGTCACTACCTCTCAGTCTCCCACCTATCCTGTACATGCAATACCGAATCCCAGTACCAAACTGGAGTAAAGCTCCATGGGGTCTTTCCGTCCTGGCGCAGGTAACCAGCATCTTCACTGGTACTTCAATTTCACCGGATGCATTGCCGAGACAGCGCTCAAATCATTACGCCTTTCGTGCGGGTCGGAACTTACCCGACAAGGAATTTCGCTACCTTAGGACCGTTATAGTTACGGCCGCCGTTTACTGGGGCTTAAATTCAATGCTTCGTTTCCTGACATCTCCTCTTAACCTTCCAGCACCGGGCAGGCGTCAGCCCATATACCTCACCTTTCGGTTTCGCATAGACCTGTGTTTTTGCTAAACAGTTGCTTGAGCCTATTCTCTGCGGCCCGCTTTTACACGGGCACCCCTTCTCCCGAAGTTACGGGGTCATTTTGCCGAGTTCCTTGGCAATGCTTCTTCCGTCGGCCTTAGGATTCTCTCC
>NZ_BAAHYF010000002.1:1140000-1142500 GCF_054657695.1 Blautia stercoris | reverse complement strand
AAGGTCCATTGGTCGGACAATTGGCTGTTTTTATTCGAATGAAAGGATGTAATCTTTCCTGCAGTTACTGCGATACCAAGTGGGCAAACGAAACAGATGCCCCTGCAAGAGAAATGACGGCAAATCAAATTTATCAAACCATTTTAGAATCCGGTATTAAAAATGTCACCTTAACTGGCGGAGAACCCCTTTACCGTCCTTTTATAAAAGAACTCTTAAAACTTCTGGCATCTGATTCTTCTCTTCATATTGAAATTGAAACAAACGGAAGCATAAACCTTGAACCATTTTGTGATTTAGGAACTTCTGTTTCTTTTACTATGGATTACAAACTCTCATGCAGTAACATGGAACAAAAGATGTGCTTAAATAATTTTTCTATTTTAGAGCCAAAAGATACAGTAAAATTTGTTGTAGGTTCACTTGCAGATTGTCAAAAAGCATTTGAAATAATACAGTCCTATCAATTAGAAGGTCGATGCCACATTTATCTCAGTCCAGTGTTTGGGATGATTGAACCCTCTCAGATTGTAGAATTTATGAAGCAGAATAAAATGAATGGTATAAATCTTCAAATTCAAATGCATAAGGTAATCTGGGACCCTGAAGAACGAGGCGTTTAACTATATATTCCGAGAATACCTAAATTTATTTTCATGATGGAGGTTATTTATTTATGAAAGCTTTAGTATTATCCAGTGGCGGGGTAGACAGCACAACCTGTTTAGGTCTTGCCATAGAAAAATATGGAAAAGAAAATGTGATTGCACTTGCAATTACTTACGGTCAAAAACATACCAAAGAAATCGAGGCAGCGAAAGCTGTCGCTGATTATTACAATATAGAAATGTTACATTTTGATTTGTCTACTATTTTTCAATATAGTGACTGTTCCTTGCTAAGTCATTCTTCTCAGGAAATTCCAGAAGAATCTTATTCAGAACAGCTAAAACATTCGGATGGAAAACCGGTTTCTACTTATGTTCCATTTCGAAATGGTCTGTTTCTTTCCTGTGCTGCAAGTATCGCACTTTCAAAAAATTGTGATGTAATCTATTACGGAGCCCACAGTGATGATTCAGCCGGAAATGCTTATCCAGACTGTAGTGATGCATTTCAAAATGCTATGAACCAGGCAATTTATGAAGGAAGTGGACATCAATTAAAAATAGAAGCTCCTTTTGTAAATCTAACAAAAGCGGATGTTGTTCGTACCGGACTTGACCTGCATGTTCCTTATGAACTTACCTGGAGCTGTTACGAAGGTAAAGAGAAACCTTGCGGTCATTGCGGAACTTGTATTGACCGTCAAAAAGCATTTGAACAAAATGGTGTAACAGACCCTGCTCTCGCTTAAATATAATATATTGCAAAAAAATCTAGACTGTTCCCTTATTATTAATTGATATTATCGACAGCCTAGATTTTTTTTAATTTTCAGTATACACAAAAAACCACCTATTTATCATAGATGGTTTCCCAAATAAAAAAGCTCCCCCTGT
Source organism: Blautia stercoris (assembly GCF_054657695.1). NCBI lineage: Bacteria > Bacillati > Bacillota > Clostridia > Lachnospirales > Lachnospiraceae > Blautia > Blautia stercoris. Next base: position 1,140,998 of record NZ_BAAHYF010000002.1, on the reverse strand, counting down.
TGGACTCGAACCAACGACACTGCGGTTAACAGCCGCATGCTCTACCGACTGAGCTAAGGAGGAATATTCATTCATCGTACCTTCAAAACTACATATACAAAACCGAAACCATGCAGACACTTGCCGCTCCACTGATTTCTCAGCTTCTGGTCAAGCCCTCGACCGATTAGTAGCAGTCAGCTCCATACATTGCTGCACTTCCACCTCTGCCCTATCTACCTCGTCGTCTTCAAGGGGTCTTACTTCTTTCGAATGGGATATCTCATCTTGAGGGGGGCTTCACGCTTAGATGCCTTCAGCGTTTATCCCTTCCAGGCTTGGCTACTCTGCCATGCAGTTGGCACTACAACAGATACACCAGCGGCCTGTCCATCCCGGTCCTCTCGTACTAAGGACAGCTCCTCTCAAATATCCTACGCCCACGCCGGATAGGGACCGAACTGTCTCACGACGTTCTGAACCCAGCTCGCGTACCGCTTTAATGGGCGAACAGCCCAACCCTTGGGACCTACTACAGCCCCAGGATGCGATGAGCCGACATCGAGGTGCCAAACCACTCCGTCGATGTGAACTCTTGGGAGTGATAAGCCTGTTATCCCCAGGGTAGCTTTTATCCGTTGAGCGATGGCATTCCCACTTAATACCACCGGATCACTAAGCCCTACTTTCGTACCTGCTCCACCCGTCGGTGTCGCAGTCAAGCTCCCTTCTGCCTTTGCACTCTTCGAATGGTTTCCGTCCATTCTGAGGGAACCTTTGGGCGCCTCCGATACCCTTTCGGAGGCGACCGCCCCAGTCAAACTCCCCGCCTGGCATTGTCCCACCGCCGGGTCACGGCGGCTGGTTAGAAACCCAATACTGCAAGGGTGGTATCCCAACATCGACTCCGTAGCAACTGGCGTCACTACCTCTCAGTCTCCCACCTATCCTGTACATGCAATACCGAATCCCAGTACCAAACTGGAGTAAAGCTCCATGGGGTCTTTCCGTCCTGGCGC
>NZ_BAAHYF010000002.1:680000-1135000 GCF_054657695.1 Blautia stercoris | reverse complement strand
ATTTCCGGATAGGAGAAAATCTGAGGAGTCTGAATATTCCAGACTCGAGCCCGTTTTGGCGTAGATTCTACAAATCCCTCTTCATCCGTAATTTTCACTGTATCTTTGGATGGTACGCCTAAAACACACGCTCCACCTGCAATCACCGCTTTTTTTCCGCGCTCTATCATTTCCTCTGTTACAAATGGTCTTGCGCCATCATGAATAAACACATAATCACAGTTTTGACATGCCTTAAGTCCTTCATAAACAGAATCATAGCGTTCTTTTCCACCCGTAACGACTGCTTTTACCTTTTGGAATCCAAACGGCTCTACAATCTCTCTTTTTACATATTCAACGCTTTCTGCACCTGTTACAATAATGATATCATCAATTTCACTGCTCTTTTCAAAACAAGAAATACTATAAAACAGAACCGGTTTCCCTTTTAACAAAAGAAACTGCTTCTGTATTTTACTCTTCATTCGTTTTCCCTGGCCTGCTGCCAGCACAATTGCTGTACAGTTCATATTATCGCCCCTTATACTAACGTTCTCCCAATTTCAGGTTTGGAACTGCATTTAAATCCATTCCATGTCTCGTTCCCTTTAAAAATTCGTAATACGCAGCCACACCAATCATTGCTGCATTGTCCGTGCAGAAAATTGGTGATGGATGATAAAATTTTATCTGATTTTTTTTACATGCTTCCTCCATCGCACTGCGAAGTCCGCTATTTGATGCAACCCCTCCGGCAATCGCCAGTTTTTTAATATGATAATCTTTTGCCGCCATAATTGCGTGTTCCACAAGTACCTCAACCACACAGCGCTGAAAAGAGGCTGCAATATCTGCTGCTACAATCTCTTCCCCCTGCATTTTGCACTTGTTTAAATGATTTAATACCGCTGATTTTACCCCACTAAAGCTAAAATCATAAGGAGCATCTTCAATCTTAGCCTTTGGAAAATCAAACGCATAAGGATTTCCCTCTTTTGAAAGTTTATCAATTTTCGGTCCACCTGGATATCCCAATCCAATTGCTCTTGCAACTTTATCAAATGCCTCACCTGCTGCATCATCTCTGGTACGTCCTAAAATTTCAAACTCACCATAATCTTTTACAATAACCAGATGTGTATGACCTCCCGATACAACCAGACATAAAAATGGCGGTTCTAAATCCAGATTTTCAATATAATTGGCAGAAATGTGCCCCTCTATGTGATGCACGCCTACCAGTGGTAAATCTTTTGCAAAACTAATTGCTTTTGCCTCTGCCACTCCGACTAAAAGCGCACCGACAAGCCCAGGTCCATAAGTCACCCCAATCGCATCTAAATCATCTAAAGTAACCCCCGCTTCTTTCAGTGCCTCTTCAATCACCTGATTAATTTTTTCAATATGTTTTCTTGATGCAATTTCCGGCACTACTCCTCCATAAAGTTTATGAAGGTCTATCTGTGAAGAAATCACATTTGATAAAATAGTACGTCCATTTTTCACAACGGATGCCGCAGTTTCATCACAGGAACTTTCAATTGCAAGAATTTTAATATCTTTTTGTGTTTCTGTCTCCACGTTTTTTTCTCCTTTCCCATGTACTCCATTCCAATGTACGCTCGAAATTTTTCTGTTAAAAGCTCTCAAAACTCAAAACGTACCTCAATATCTACAATATCTATCTGATATCATCTTAAGTTTCTGCTACTCTTCTTCAAACTGCAGTTCTACCGACTGGCGATCTCTTGCTGCAATCGTATTTTGGAAAATTTTTGTTGCCTCTCCCAATGCTTCTTCCGGTCTTACCAGCGACGGACTGTAATGTGTCAGCCAGAGTTCCTTTACATTGGCACTTTTTGCTAATGTTGCAGCTTCTTTAAACGTCATGTGTTTATGTGCCTTTGCCTTTTCCTCTTCTTTATCCTGCTCTCCATACATTCCTTCACAGATAAATAAATCTGAGTCTTTCGCATGCTCTTCTATAGATTTGACCGGTCTGGTATCTGTCGTATAAGTCAGTTTAATTCCCTTTCTTGCCGGTCCTAATACCATATCAGGAGTATAAAGCATGCCATCTGCCTCTACTGTCTCCCCTTTTTGCAGTGGATTCCAATATTTTAACGGAATATTCTGTTCCTTTGCTCTTTTTGCATCAAATTTTCCATTTCTCTTGATTTCTATCGTATATCCATAACAAAGTACATTATGATTTACTTTATATGCCGTAATCTCATACCCATATAAAGTAAAAGTCTCTTCTGGCTGAGTCAACTCAATACATTCAATTTCAAAAGGCAGTTCCGGTGCAATCACACGAAGCGCATTTACCACACGGACAAGACCTTTTGGTCCAATCAAAGTAAGAGGCTCGGTTCGCTCTGCATTTCCCATTGTCAAAAGCAGTCCTGGAAGCCCACTGATATGATCTGCATGATAATGGGTAAAACAAATCACATCAATCGGCTTAAAACTCCAGCCTTTTTCCTTTACAGCAACCTGAGTTCCCTCTCCACAATCAATCATTAAATTACTTCCGTTATAGCGTGTCATTAAAGCAGTTAATTTTCGTCTTGGAAGCGGCATCATTCCACCGGTTCCTAACAGACAAACATCCAGCATCTATCTTTTATCCTCATTTCTCTCTGATTTTGCAGAGATATCTGCGTTTTTTATCTTAACACACATTTTTGACTGCTACAACAATTCCTTTTCTTTTTTCACGGTAAGCGGAATTACAAAATCTGCGGTTATTCTATCATAGCACGCTTCACATAAATCAAATTCATGGTGTTCTGTATCTTTATTTGAAAAATATCCCCATAAAATCTCTCCATGAAACATTCCTTCCTGAATCATTTCGTTTTTTATGGTTATTTTTTTTCCACATCCATTACAATAAATTTCTGCCAGTTTTTTTTCTTTTTGATTTTTATATTTTCTCATCCTTATCCTCCAAACGGATGTCATATACTTTCAAAATCTCTCTTTTTGATTTACTTTGTACTCTCGACTTGTTTCTTCTGTATTATACCGAATTTTTTTCAAAAATCCTATATGAAACCATTTTCAAATATAGAAAAAGATAGCAATTCTGCTATCTTTTACACATAACGATTCCATCTTCGACCGGCTCTTCATAAAACTTTTTCCGCACATCAATCTCTTCAAATCCAAAGGAACGGTATAACTTTCTTGCACGTAGATTACTCTCTCGCACTTCTAAAAAGAAAGACATCCCCCCTCTTTTTTTCGCTTCTTTTAAAAATTCCTCCATAAGATGCGTTCCGGCTCTTTGTCCCCAGCAGGACTTTTTAATTGACACATTTGTAATCTCGCCCTCATCTAATACAAGCCACATTCCTGCATAACCAATGATTTCATCTTGATTCTCAATCACCATGTACAACGTATTTTTAGAACGAACTGCATCTTCAAAATCCTTTTGCTTCCACGGCTTTGAAAAATTTTCAGCTTCAATTTGAGCAGTTTCTTCTGCATCCTCTATTGTCATTTCACGCACTTTTAATAAATTTTTTTTGATATTCTCACTCATGTTTTTCTTGTTTCAAACGTTCTGCACGTTCTCTTTCTGCCTGAGAAACACGAAGATACTCCGGCTTATGTTCTGCTGCACTTTCTGTTTTTCCCTCTTTAAAATAAAGAGTACCAAGCATGCCAACCGCCCCTGCACGCTGTCTGCTTAAATGTGCCGGTGCAAATGAATACGGCACTTTACAGCTTTCCTGAATCAATTCTTTATAAACCGGAACAGCGTCGCCAAGAAAAATTACCGGTCTTTCCATTTGATTTAATTCTTTTATCAATTCCTCTAATGCAACTGCATCCTGTTCTTTTACCACCTGCATCTGATGATTTAAAAAGCAATACATTCCTGTATAAACCTGTTTTCTTCTTGCATCCATAATCGGACAGATAATCGTATCTTCATCGGTATCATATAAATTATAAGCTAGTGCATCTACCGTCGGCACGCTGATTAACGGCTTATCTAATGCAAGTCCCAGTCCTTTTGCTGTCGCCGAACCAATTCTAAGCCCTGTAAAAGAACCTGGTCCTGCTGCCACTGCAATTGCATCAATTGAACTTAAATCCAAATCAATACTCTTTTTTATTTCTTCTAACATCGGAAGCAAAGTCTGGGAATGTGTTTTTTTATAATTCATCGTATACTCTGCCACAAGTGTTTCTTCTTCTATCACAGCCACAGAAGCTACAAGCCCCGAACTGTCAATTGCTAATAATTTCATTGTCTTCTCTCCTCTCTGGTTTCTTGTTCTGCTTTTTTATTCCATTTCTGTCTTAGCTAAACCATCTATTGTGATTTTTCGATAATCAAATCCTTTTTCCGGATTTTTTTCAATTGTAATTGCAATGATAGACTCCGGCAAAAGCTCTTCTATTAATTCCGCCCATTCAATCAGGCAAATTCCTTTCCCAAAAAAGTAATCATCGTATCCGATTTCTTCCATTTCTTCAATATCTCCAATTCGATAGACATCAAAATGATAAAATGGAAGCCGACCGCCTTCATATTCTTGAACAATCGTAAACGTCGGACTGTTTACCGGTTCTTTGATTCCAAGTCCTACAGCCACTCCTTGAGTAAATACGGTCTTTCCGGTTCCCAAATCTCCATTTAAGGTATAAATCTGTCCTGCAACCGCTTTTTCTCCAAGCCGTTTCCCAAGTTCAAATGTTTCCTTCGCACTATTTGTTTCTATTATCATATTTTGACTCACTTTCTGTTTCTATACAAAATGACATCATTTTTTGTTTCTTTCATCCGAGCGAGTATTCGTCAGAATATCGTTACGGTAAAACAGACATTTGCAATCCGCTTTGTTACTTGCTCACCACTTAGTGATCTGCGCACTTGAAGCAGGAGAATGCTTATCTGCGGTAAAGCGGACATTCGCAATCCGCTTCGCTACTTGCTCATGAACGCAGTCGCTTCGCGATCTGTCAGTGGGAGCTTTCAACTCCCACTGACAGAAGCATCCCCCTCACCCGCCGTTTAGTGCTCTGCGCACTTGAAGCGGGGGGAATGCTTATCTGCGTTCAAATCTCGATTCTACATTATAACACAGAAAATTATGGCTTGCACCTTTTATTTTTCCAGATTATAATGGTATCTGAACCTTTTGGTGCTGCCGGTTTTATTGTTTTGATAAGACTTTTTAAGTGCAGTAACCTGTTCGCAAAAAAAATTAAAGGAGATACAAATTATGGCTAATCCAATTGTAACCATCACAATGACAGATGGCAGTGTTATGAAAGCTGAATTATATCCGGAAGTTGCACCAAATACTGTAAATAACTTTATTAGTCTGGTTAAAAAAGGCTTCTATGATGGTCTTGTATTCCACAGAGTCATCCGCGGATTTATGATTCAGGGCGGCGACCCACAGGGAACCGGAATGGGCGGTCCTGGCTATTCCATCAAAGGAGAATTTACCTATAACGGTTTTTCCAATGATTTAAAACATACACCAGGTGTTCTTTCCATGGCTCGCGCAATGGACCCAAACTCAGCCGGAAGCCAGTTCTTCATTATGCATGAAACTTCCCCACATCTGGATGGACAGTATGCTGCATTTGGAAAAGTAACTGACGGACTTGACGTGGTAAATAAAATCGCTGAAGTTCCAACTGACTACAGTGACCGTCCTCTTGAACCACAGATGATTCAGAACATGACTGTAGATACTTTCGGAGTTGAATATCCAGAACCGGAAACTGTATAACAACCGTACTCATACCGGGGACAAGTCACCTTTTGTCCTCAATCTATACAAATGCAGGCCTTGTCAAATGAAGGCTACGATAAAATAATTTTATCAGTCTTCAAATGTAAGAACTTCTTTATCAAGAGTGGCATAATACAGTTCTTTTTCTGCCGTGACAGAAGCTTTTCCACTCGTTGCTTCCGTCACGGCTTTTTTTATGCGTTCTTCTTCTTTTTTCGGAACTAATACTTCAAATTCTACACTTTCTGCGTATCTTGAATCTAAAATCGGAAGATTCTCCTGTCCAAACAAATACTGCAGTTTTCCGACTCCATTATAATCTGTTCCAACTAACAAACATACTCCATGGTTTTTGGTAATTAAAATACTGTTTTTTAATCCTTCCTGAACGGCTTTTGAATATGCCCTCACAAGTCCTCCCGTTCCAAGCAAAGTTCCGCCAAAATATCTGGTTACTACAACCGCAATATTATACAGTTCTTCTCCAAGCAAAACATCAAGCATTGGTTTTCCTGCCGTTCCCTGTGGTTCTCCATCATCACTGCAGCGCATAAACTCTTTTCTTTCTCCAATCACATAAGCATAGCAGTTATGTCTGGCATCCCAGTATTTCTTTTTTATCTCCTCAATAAATTTTAAAGCTTCTTCTTCTGTTTTTACCAGACGGACAGTTGCGATAAAACGTGACTTTTTTTCTACAATTTCGCCCTCTCCGCCCTGATAGACTGTTCTATATTGTTCTAACATCTTTCTTATCCTTACCTGATTCTTTTTAAATTTTCTTCATCATACCACAGAAATTTACAGGTGCAAAGCAATAATTTCCCCCTGAAAAGTATCAAAAAGTGTGAATTTTATCAAGTTAGACTTTATTTCACACAGGGCATTTGCTATAATAAACCGGTAAAGGAGGCAAAATACATGAATTTTGGAAAACGTGCGACAAACAGAAAACGAAACGCCCTGTCCTCCCACTCCACAATGATAGGGAAAAAAGCAAATGTTTCTGTTCTACGCATTCTGTTTATTTCACTGATTGCAGTTTTTACCATCTGCTTATGCATCGGGGTAGGAGCTCTTAGAGGTCTGATTGACAGCGCACCGGATATCAATGATGTCAATATCATGCCTGTCGGCTCTGCAACTTTCATTTATGACTCAGACGGCAATCAGCTTCAGAAACTCACTGCGCCTAATTCCAATCGTATGCCGGTATCGATTGACCAGATTCCACTTGATTTACAACATGCAGTTGTTGCAATCGAGGATGAGCGATTCTACGAGCATAACGGAATTGACCTCCGCGGTATTATGCGTGCCGCTGTAAAAGGTATTACGCATGGATTCAATTTTTCAGAAGGTGCCAGTACCATTACACAACAGCTTTTGAAAAATAATGTGTTTACCGACTGGACAAATGAATCTACAATTGAACGTTTTAAGCGAAAATTTCAAGAGCAGTACCTTGCAGTCCAGTTAGAAAAGGAACTGAAAGACAAACAGACCATTCTTGAAAATTATTTGAACACAATCAATCTTGGAGATGGAAATTATGGAGTGCAGGCAGCCGCACACGGATATTTTAATAAAGATGTCAATGAACTGACCCTTTCAGAGTGTACGGTTCTTGCCGGAATCAGCCAGAACCCAACCCGCTATAATCCTGCTACAAATCCTGAGGAAAATGCAAAGCGTCGAAAAGAAGTACTCGACCACATGCTTGCCCAGAATTATATCTCGCAGGAGCAATACGATGAATGTCTTGCTGACAATGTTTATGAAAGAATTCAGCAGGTAGAGGCAGAAACTTCTCAGGAAGACACCACTTACAGTTACTTTGTCGATGAACTGACCAAACAGGTTGTCAGTGACTTAAAGACCCAGAAAGGATATTCTGACCAGCAGGCTTACAATGCACTTTACAGTGGCGGACTTCGTATTTATACGACTCAGGACCCTAATATTCAGCAGATTTGTGATGAAGAATATTCGAATCCTGCCAACTTTCCTTCTGGTACTCAGGTGGAACTGGAATATGCACTGACAATCCGCCGTCCGAACGGAACGGAAGAAAACTTCAGTCAGGAAATGATGCAGTCTTATTTCCAGCAGCAGGAAGGAGAAAATTTCAATCTGCTCTTTGACAGCGCAGAACAGGCTCAGAATTATATCGACACCTACAAAGCTGCTGTTACCTATGATGGCTCTGAAGTGCTCTCAGAAAGCATTACAATGGCACCTCAGCCACAGTCATCTGTGGTAATCATGGATCAGCACACCGGATATGTAAAAGCGATTGTCGGCGGACGCGGGGAGAAGACCAGCAGTCTTTCCTTAAACCGTGCAACATCCACTCTAAGACAGCCTGGTTCTACTTTCAAATTAGTATCCACTTATGCACCTGCTTTAAATGAATGCGGAATGACTCTTGCAACCACTTATACAGATAAACCAATCACTTATAAAGACGGTACACCGGTTAAGAATGCAACAAATTCTTATCGCGGAGAAACAACCATCCGCGAGGCAATTATTCATTCTATTAATACCGTAGCTGTTCAGTGCTTTACCGATGTCACTCCACAACTTGGATATGAGTATCTGAAGAAATTCGGATTTACCACTGTTTATGACAATATCAGTATTAATGGTAAGATTTATACTGACATTCAGCAGCCAACTGCACTGGGCGGTATTACGCGCGGTGTCAGCAATCTGGAACTGACTGGCGCTTATGCTGCAATTGCTAATTCCGGAACTTATATCAAACCAATGTTTTATACTAAGATTCTGGATGAGGATGGAAATGTTGTCATCGACAATACCCCAGAAGAAAGAAAAGTCATTAAACCAAGCACCGCTTATCTTTTAACCAGTGCAATGGAAGATGTTGTAAGCGAGGGTACCGGTACAAGACTTCAGCTTTCTAATATGCACGTTGCAGGTAAAACCGGTACAACCGATACCTACAATGATGTATGGTTTGCAGGATTCACCCCATATTACACCTGTACAATCTGGTCTGGATATGACGATAACACCAAAATTCCGGATACCGGAAATTACAGAACCTATCATCAGGACTTATGGAATCGTATTATGAGCCGGATTCATGAAAATCTCGAAGATAAAGATTTTGACAAGCCGGCTACTGTTGGTGAAGCAACCGTCTGCAAAGACACTGGCATGCTTCCAACTTACAATTGTCCAACTGTAACAGAACTGTTTGATACCACTGAGCTTCCAAACAAACGCTGTACCAAACACGGCGGTGGAGGCAGCAGCCGAAGCTATAATTCTTACAGTTCAAGAAATTCCTACAGTTATTCGGATAATGAAGATGACGACGAAGAAGATGATACCGATTCTTCTTCCTCTGATGACGAGGAAGATAATACCGATAACGAAGAAGAATAAACTGTAAAAATTTAAAAACACAACAAAAAAGACTCCGTTCTCGAAAAAGTTGAGAACAGAGTCTTTTTATTTACTATCCTGATTTTTTACTACAATCTTCTTAATTATCTTTGCTTAAAATTAATTTTGCAGCTCCATAAATTCCAGCATCATTTCCCAGTGTTGCCAGTTTAATCGGAGTTTCTTTGCTTGCAGTAAATGCATGTGCTTTATAATATTTTTCTACTGCATCAATTAAAACTTGTCCGGCTTTTGATACCCCACCACCGATTACAAATACATCAGGGTCAGAAACACAGGCGAATACAGCCAGTGCATTGCCAAGATAAGCAGCAAATTTATCAACAATTTTACCTGCCAGTACATCCCCTTCTTTATAGGCATCGAATACACTCTTTGCTGAAATATTTTTTACAGTTCTAAGCACAGAATCTTCTGCTTCACTTTCCAGCGCCTCTTTTGCAAGACGTGCAATACCGGTTGCAGAAGCATACTGCTCCAGACAACCCTTATTTCCACAGTTGCATGCTTTGGTTTCTGCCGGATTTACAAACGCATGACCGATTTCACCACCTGCTCCGTGTGCTCCGGTTACAATTTTTTCATTTATGATGATTCCACCGCCTACACCCGTACCTAAGGTGACCAGAATCAGGTTCTTTGCACCCTGTCCGCCACCTTTCCACATTTCACCAAGCGCTGCAACATTTGCATCATTTCCGGCTTTTACTGCAAGTCCGGTTAAATCACCAAGTTCTTTTTCAATATTTTTTCTTCCCCAATGAAGATTCACGGCGCATGGAATTTCTCCTGTTTCTTCTACCGGTCCTGGTACACCGATTCCAACACCTGCAACTTCTGCCTTATCAATTTTCTTTTCTTCAATTTTTGCAAGAATTGTTGCCGCTATATCCGGAAGAATTGCTTCTCCATTATTTTCTGTACGGGTCACAATCTCCCATTTTTCTTCTACTGTTCCATCCGTCTGAAACAGTGCACATTTTACAGTTGTACCACCAAGGTCAATTCCAAAACACCACTTTGCCATTATTCATCTTCCTCTTTTCTCTTTTTTGACATATTTTCCTGTACACGACGATACAGTTCCTGAGCTGCATTATAGCCCATCTTCTTCTGTCTGTGGTTAACCGCAGCCGACTCTACAATAACAGCCAGATTTCTACCTGGACGAATTGGCAGAGAATGGCATACTACACGGTTTCCCAAAAATTCAGTATACTCTTCTTCCAATCCAAGACGGTCATATTCTTTGTCTTTATCCCACTCTTCCAGCTTGATAACCAAATCAATAGACTGAGTATCTTTTACACTTTCTACACCAAACAGGGTCTTTACATCAATAATTCCAATACCACGCAGTTCAATAAAGTGACGGGTAATATCCGGTGCAGAGCCAACCAATGTTGCATCACTGACACGACGAATTTCTACAACATCATCGCTAACCAGACGGTGACCACGTTTGATTAACTCCAGGGCAGCTTCACTCTTACCGATTCCACTTTCACCCATAATCAGTACACCTTCACCATATACATCGACTAATACGCCATGAATGGAAATGCACGGTGCAAGCTCTACATTCAACCAACGGATAATCTCTGCCATAAAGGTAGAAGTTGTCTGGTCAGTTACAAAAATCGGCACATCATATTTAATTGCAAGATTAATCATATCTTCATCCGGTTCTGTCTTTGTACTGAAAATCACACACGGAATTTTACTTGCTACAAAACGTTCAAACGCTTCCATCTTCTTTTCTCTGGATAAATGCAGAAGATATGTGTATTCTACATATCCGATAATCTGAACTCTTTCATTTTCAAAATGTTCCAGATATCCGGTCAGCTGTAATGCTGGACGGTTAATATCCGGCAGGGTAATCCTCTTTTTTGAGATATCCACATCCGGTGTTTTATTATGCAGATTTAATTCCTGCACCATTTTGCTTAATTGTACACCTTTCACTTTTTAGGCCTCCTTGTTTTCCCTGAACGCAACCTTATGATAAACTATTTTTTGCGCACATTCGCTTTGATAATAGTTTATCATAAGGTGTTTAGAAGTTCAACTGCAACCATATCAAGAATTCGTCAACTTATGCCGTCAAAATCATATGTCAGTTCTTACAAATGTTTAACTTAAATTTCACGCATTTGCTTTATGAAAAAAGTCATACACTGCCTGCGCTGACTTTTCATTCATCGAAGAAACTTCAGCCAGTTCTTCCACTGTTGCCTCTTTTATTTTTTCCACACCCATAAAATGTTTCATCAAAGCTTTTCTTCTTGCCGGACCAATCCCTTCAATCTCATCAAGCACAGAATGAATCTGATTTTTACTTCTCAAAGAACGATGATATTCAATTGCAAACCGGTGTGCTTCATCCTGGATTCTTGTAATCAATCGAAACGCTTCACTGTCTTTTTCAATCGGAATTTCCTGATTTTGATAATAAAGACCTCTGGTTCTGTGTTTATCATCCTTTACCATTCCACAAACCGGAATCTCAAGTTTTAATTTTTCAAGCACGGACAACGCAGAATGAACTTGTCCCTTTCCTCCATCCATTAGAATCAAGTCCGGAAATTTCGTAAAGCTTCCATACTGTTCTTCCTGATTTTTTTCTTCCTGCTGTTGTTTTTCTTCCATTCCATGTTCAAATCGTCTTGTCAGCACCTCTTCCATGCTTGCATAATCATTTGAACCTTCCACAGTCTTTATCCGAAATTTGCGGTAATCACTCCGCTTTGGTTTTCCATTTTCATACACAACCATTGAACCAACCGACAAAAATCCACTGATATTGGAAATGTCATAAGCCTCCATTCTCTGCGTACTTGAAAGATTTAAAAGTTTACTGATTTCTTTTACCGCCCCGATGGTTCGTCCTTCTTCCCGCTTTAATCGTTCTTTATCTTTTTCAAGTACCAGCCTGGCATTATTTTTTGCAAGTTCTACTAATTTTTCTTTTGTTCCTTTCTTTGGCACACGAATCTGTACCTTTGTTCCTCTGCGGTTTGAAAGCCAGGTTTCGATTATTACACGATCCTCAATTTCGCTCTCAATCATAATTTCCTTTGGAATCATTGCAGTTCCTGCATAAAACTGTTTGATAAAACTCGATAAAACCACTGCTTTTTCTTCTCCTGCCGTGTGTAAAAAGAAATGGTCTCTTCCAATCATTTTTCCTCCACGGATAAAAAATACCTGAGCTACTACATCGTCATTTTCCTGTGCCACTGCAATCACATCCCTATCTTCTCCATGCTGGTCTGTGATTTTCTGACGCTCTGCAATCTTTTTTACGCTCTCTATTAAATCACGATACTGTGCCGCATCTTCAAAACGCAGTTCTTCGGACGCCCTTAACATCTTTTGTTCCAGTTCTTTTAAAATTTCTTTATGATTTCCATTCAAAAACGAAATCAGCTCTTCTACCTTTTTATGATACTCCTCTTTTGAAATATACCCCTGACAAGGCGCCTCACACTGATGAATCTGATAATACAGACAGGGTCTTTCTTTTTTGATGTCCTTTGGCAGATTTCGGTTGCAGGTTCTTAGACGGTATAGTTTTGTCACAAGTTCCACCACCTCTTTTACTGCAAAACCACTGGTATACGGACCATAATACTTTGCTTTATCCTTCTTCATCTGCCGGACAATCTGAATCCTCGGATATTCTTCCTGCAAAGTTACTTTGATAAATGGATAAGTCTTATCATCCTTTAACATGGTATTATATTTTGGTCTGTGTTCTTTAATCAAATTACATTCCAATACCAGTGCCTCTAACTCTGAATCCGTTACAATATATTCAAATCTTGCAATCTGTTGCACCATCTGTTCTTTCTTTATCCCCAGATTTCGACTGCTTTGAAAATACTGCCGAACACGATTTTTTAAACTGATTGCCTTTCCAATATAGATAATCGTATCCTCTGCATCATGCATAATATAAACCCCTGGTTTTCCCGGGAGCTTCTTTAATTCCTCTTCAATACAAAACAATTTTTCCCATCCTTTCTCCCTGTATTGAAAGAAGCTATCACATTCCTGCGATAGCTTCTCTGTTTCTTTAATCGTTTCTTTAATCATTTAGTTCGTTTTTAGCCAGTACTACTTTTGGTGTTTCCTTTTCTTCCACCTTATTTTCTACGATACGCGGTTTTTCTTTTGGTTCGCTTTCTCCCTTGATTTCACGGAAAATCTTCATAAATTCTTTTCCGGTAATCGTTTCTCTTTCAATCAAGAATTCGGCAATCTTATCAAGCGCTTCTCGGTTTTCGCTTAAAAGCCGTTTTGCTTCATCGTAGGAATATTTTAACAATTTCATAACTTCATGGTCGATTTCTGTTGCAGTGGAATCTCCACAGTTCATCACGGCTCTGCCATCGAGATACTGGTTCTGCGTTTCCGCAAGTCCCATCAGACCAAAGCGTTCTGACATACCATATTGAGTAATCATGGCTCTTGCCACTTTGGTTGCCTGCTCGATATCATTTGCTGCACCGGTTGTAACGGTATCAAATACAATTTCTTCTGCTGCACGTCCGCCAAGATAACCAACCAGCATTGCCTCGAGTTCTTTTTTGGTATTTAAGTATTTCTCTTCTTCCGGAACATGCATTACATAGCCAAGTGCGCCCATTGTACGCGGTACAATCGTAATCTTCTGTACCGGCTCAGAATCTTTCTGGAGAGCGCTGACCAGTGCATGTCCGACTTCATGGTAAGAAACGATTCTTCTCTCTTCCATGCTTAAGATACGGTCTTTCTTTTCTTTACCAACTAATACAACCTCAACGGCTTCTAATAAGTCTTTTTGCGAAACCGCTTTTCTTCCATTTTTTACAGCAAGAATGGCAGCTTCATTAATCATATTTGCAAGGTCAGATCCGACTGCTCCTGAAGTTGCAAGTGCAATTCCCTCTAAATCAACAGTTTCATCTAAAGATACATTTTTCGCATGTACTTTTAAGATGCTGACACGACCTTTTAAATCCGGACGGTCTACAATAACACGTCTGTCAAAACGTCCCGGACGAAGCAGTGCAGGGTCTAAGACTTCCGGACGGTTTGTCGCAGCAAGAATCAAAAGCCCCTTAGAAGTATCAAATCCATCCATTTCTGCTAACAACTGATTTAAAGTCTGTTCCCTTTCGTCATTGCCTCCAAAACGGGAATCCCTTGTTTTACCAATCGCATCCACCTCGTCGATAAAAATAATACAAGGTGCATTTTTCTTTGCTTCTTCAAATAAATCACGTACTCGTGATGCACCGACACCGACAAACATTTCCACAAAGTCTGAACCAGACAATGAGAAAAACGGTACGTGCGCTTCTCCGGCAACTGCCTTTGCAAGCAGGGTTTTACCGGTTCCCGGAGGTCCTACCAGCAGTGCCCCCTTTGGAAGTTTCGCACCAATCTCGGTATATTTTCCGGGATTATGCAAGAAATCAACAACTTCCTGCAAGGATTCTTTTGCTTCATCCTGACCGGCCACATCTTTAAATGTAACTCCTGTTTCTTTTTGTACATAAGCTTTTGCCTTACTCTTGCCAACACCACCCATCATACCACCGCCTTTATTCATACGGCGGAAGAATAATGAAATCAGTGCAAACATTAGTACAACCGGCACAACAAAACTTAAAATTGCATATAAGAGTTCCCCTGCCATGTTTGGTTTTTCACGTTTGAACTCTACATTTGCCTCATCAAGTCGTTTTGTCAACTCATTTTCATCTTCCGTGGCAATAACGGTTTTTGTGCCATTCCCTAATTTCCCACTGTTTTTCAACGTTACTTTCAAATCATCAGAATTTATCACTACACTTTCTACCTGACCCTTATCAAGCAGTTGGATAAACTCACTATAGGAAATTTCGCTGGATACATTACTTGTCATTCTGGACAGCATATTCATTCCAAACAGACTGACCATAATACAGATTAAAAGTACCAGAAGGGATTGTTTATTCTTAGGTCCCTTATTATTATTCGGGTCCTGATTGCGGTTTTGATTTTGATCCATCTTATTCCTCCTCATTCTGTCCTTTCTATTATACGAATAGCTTGTTAAAAAATCAATTAAAAAACTCGCTTCAAATCTAAAACTTTCATGAATTTATTTGTTATTCTGCCAAAAGTTTCTTTTTTTTGTTTCCCCTACTAGAATTTTGCCTGCTCTTTGTAGTATAATAAATTTTGTATGAGTAAAAACAGAGTAAAAAGAAAGGCATAAAGAAAATGAAGATAGGATTTGATAACGAAAAATATTTATCTATGCAGTCTGAACACATTCGTGAACGCATCAACCAGTTTGACAACAAACTGTATCTTGAATTTGGCGGAAAGCTTTTTGATGACTATCATGCATCAAGAGTTCTTCCGGGATTTGCACCGGACAGCAAACTGCGCATGTTAATGCAGTTAGCCGACCATGCAGAAATTGTCATTGTAATCAGTGCTGGAGATATTGAAAAAAATAAAGTTCGTGGTGACCTTGGTATTACTTATGATGCTGATGTACTGCGTCTTAGAGAAGTTTTTCAGGAGCGTGGACTTTATGTCGGAAGCGTTGCAATCACACAGTTTTCCGGTCAGCCGGCTGCTATTAATTTCAAAAAGAAACTGGAAAAACTCGGCATCAAAGTATATATTCTCTACTCCATTGATGGCTATCCAAGCAATATTCCGCTTATTGTTAGCGATGAAGGTTATGGAAAAAATGATTACATCGAAACAACAAGACCACTTGTAGTCATCACCGCACCTGGACCTGGAAGTGGAAAGATGGCAACCTGCCTCTCCCAGCTCTACCATGAACATAAACGTGGAGTTCATGCAGGATATGCCAAATTCGAGACTTTCCCAATTTGGAATATTCCGTTGAAACATCCTGTCAATTTAGCTTATGAAGCTGCAACTGCCGACTTAAACGATGTCAATATGATTGACCCGTTCCACTTAGAAGCTTACGGTGAAACAACAGTAAACTACAACCGTGACGTTGAAATTTTCCCTGTTCTTCGTGCAATTTTTGACCGTATTTTCGGAAAATGCCCATATCAGTCCCCAACTGACATGGGGGTCAACATGGCCGGAAACTGTATTATTGATGACGAAGCCTGCTGCGAAGCATCCCGTCAGGAAATTATCCGTCGTTACTATCAGGCAGTAGACGGACTTGCAGATGAGACTAAGACCCAGGACGAAGTGTTTAAAATTGAGCTGTTAATGAAACAGGCAAATATCTCCTTAGAAGACAGAAAAGTAACGGTTGCCGCAAAAAAACGTGCCGAAGAAACCGGAGCACCTGCTGCTGCAGTCGAATTAGACGATGGACGCATCATCACAGGAAAAACTTCTGATTTACTTGGTGCTGCTTCTGCGCTCTTATTAAATGCGTTAAAAGACCTTGCAGGGCTTCCTCACAATCTTCATGTAATTTCTCCGGCTTCTATTGAGCCAATCCAGAAATTAAAAACATCCTATCTTGGCAGCAAAAACCCTCGTCTTCATACAGATGAAATTTTAATTGCACTTTCAAGTTCTGCCGCAACCAGCGACGCTGCAAGACTTGCATTAGAACAGCTTCCAAAATTAAAAGGATGCCAGGTTCATTCTTCTGTTATGCTTTCTTCAACTGATAAAAAAACATTCCAGAAATTAAAAATGCAGGTAACCTGCGAACCGATTTTTGAACATAAAAAACTATATTAAGATTTCAAAAAGGGACAGACACAGCTAATCCGCTGTATCTGCCCCTTTCCTTTTTATTTACCAATTTTACCAATCAGAATTATCAATTAATCATCATAACCATTCGGGTTATTAGACTGCCATCTCCAGGAATCTTCACACATTTCTTTGATTCCATATTCTGCGGTCCATCCAAGTTCTTCTTTTGCTTTTTCTGCACTTGAATAGCAGGTTGCAATATCTCCAGGACGACGTGCTTTAATAACATAAGGAATTTTTACACCTGTTGCAGCTTCAAAATTCTTTACGATATCAAGTACGCTGTAACCTTTTCCAGTTCCTAAGTTATAAATCTTAAGACCTGCTTTTTCTTCAATTTTCTTAAGTGCTTTTACATGTCCTTTTGCAAGGTCTACTACATGGATGTAATCACGTACTCCTGTTCCATCCGGTGTATCGTAATCATTTCCGAATACACCCAGCTCTTTTAATTTTCCTACTGCTACTTGAGTGATGTATGGCATTAAGTTATTCGGAATACCGTTTGGATTTTCTCCGATTGTTCCGCTCTTATGTGCTCCGATTGGATTGAAATAACGAAGCAGTACTACGTTCCATTCAGGGTCTGCTTTCTGAATATCGGTTAAAATCTGTTCCAACATGGATTTTGTCCATCCATAAGGATTGGTACACTGTCCTTTCGGGCATTCTTCTGTAATTGGAACAAATGCAGGATCTCCATATACTGTTGCGGAAGAAGAGAAAATAATATTTTTTACTCCATGTTTTCTCATTACATCAACTAAAGTTAAAGTACCTGCAATGTTATTTTCATAATATTCCCACGGTTTTGCCACGGATTCACCAACTGCTTTTAAACCTGCAAAATGAATACAGGAATCGATGGATTCTTTCTCAAATACTTCATTTAATGCATCTCTGTCAAGAATATCTGCTTTATAGAAAGTCACCGGTTTTCCTGTGATTTTTTCTACTCTCTCCAGTGATTTTTCACTCGCATTACTTAAGTTATCTAAAACAACCACATCATAGCCTGCGCTCTGCAGTTCTACTACGGTATGGCTTCCAATATATCCTGCTCCACCTGTTACTAAAATTGCCATTTGTTGTTCCTCCTTTTAAAACCTCTAAGTTTTCTGTTTAGAAACATCTTTTATGTTCTATATTACTTTACCATTTTTTTTTGAAAAAGAAAAGCCTTAATTTATTTTTCCCATAAATATTCCGGATACAGACCTTCTGCTTTCATACGTTTAATTGCAGCCACAACTACCGGTTTGTCTTCTTTATAGGTTACACCATACCATTTATCTGTAGATTTTAAAACCTGAACAGTCGCTTTTTCTTCTGCCAGCAATTCTCCGACTACAGAAGGCAGGAAGTATTCACATTTTAACGGATTCTTTTCCAGATTTTCTTCTAAGAATTTCGGAAAACGATTTTTTAACTCTGTCAGCATACTCGGTGTAAATCCCCACATATTCATGGATACAATACTGTCATTTGGAAGTGCTGTCCATGTTTTTCCATCATCTTCTGTATATTCTGCCTGTTCTCCATGTTTTTCAATACGGGTTCTTTCACAGATTCCTACCAGATGACCGTTTTCATCCGTCTCGCAGACTCCTCTTGCCACATGTCCGTTTTCGGTCAATGTATTTTCCAGCACATAGCCAACCATAGTATAGCGGTATTTTTCATCATCTTCGTGTGTGGTTAAGAAATCATAGATTACCTGGAACGCATGAGAACCATAATAATCATCTGCATTGATAACTGCAAACGGAGCATCTACTTCGTTGATACAGCTTAAGATAGCATGACCTGTTCCAAATGGTTTGATACGTCCTTCCGGAACGGTAAATCCCTCCGGAATATTTTCCAGTTTCTGATAGACATAACTTACATCAATCACTTTGCTTAAGCGATCACCGATTGCTGCTTTAAAGTCTTTTTCATTTTCCTCTTTTATAATAAATACTACTTTTTTAAATCCTGCTTTTACTGCGTCGTAAATGGAAAAGTCCATAATGATATGACCCTGTTCATCTACCGGGTCAATCTGTTTTAATCCTCCGTAGCGGCTTCCCATTCCTGCTGCCATAACGACCAATATCGGATTTTTCATAATCTATTTCCTCCTTATAAAATCATCAGATTTCTTTCTAATTTTACCACATAACTATCTGTATCGTAAAGCTGACTTGAATTTCTCAACGAAAAAAGAGCCATTTCTTCTAATTTCGATTCTTATTTATTTTATATGATGCTAGGGTCAAAAGGTCAAAAAGCCGTTCATGCTTGCATGATAAGGCTTTTGAACTTGGGACCCGCCAAACATGAGAAAGTAGCGATTTACGTAGTAAATCAGCGGATTTCGAATGTTTGCAGAATTGCGGGAGCTGCTTCGCAGCGGAGCAATTCGTAGGCATCAGTTGGGGGCAAAATACCTTTTGACCCCAATATCTTTATATTAATTTAAAGCAGACTTAAAAGCTGTCCACTGAAATTAATTACAAAATGTAAATACATCGATGCTTTCAAAGTTCCATAACGTTTTACTACAGCACCAAGTACCATCCCCAATAAAAACGCATAGATTCCCTGTACCAGATTCAGATGAATCATACCAAAATAAAATGCCTGAATGATATTTGCCACCCAGAATGGAAACTCTTTTCTTAAAATCACAAGGCAAAGCCCCCTCATAAGCATTTCCTCTACAATTGGTGCCGTAATCACCACATAAAATACAGAAAAGAGACTCGGATTTCCACTTCCCAGATTCTCCATTACTTTTGTATAATTCTGCATCACATCCGGTCGAACAATATACACAAGATTCAAAAGAAAACTGATTGAAAACTGAACAAAAATTCCTAATACTGCAAGTTTTAAAAGTGCCGGCAGATTCAGATTCTTTTGTTGATCCCAGACCGGATATTTTCCGCCTGCCCGCATCCGTTTATACCAGAATACCCCAATCACAAAAAATATAAGGTATGCCAGAATACTAATCAGGTACAGCCCTTCCTGCTCTAAAAATCCAGAAAGCCAGTTACCAAATACTGTTCCTGACACCGCAGTCATTCCAATCATTCCTGTAAAAGTACAGCCACATGAAACAAGAATTTCTATTATAAAATAAACTGCAATCGGTGTCAGACTTAATAATAATGTCTTTATCTTTCTGCTCATAATTCTTTAAAGTGAAACTGGCTGTTTCCCTGTGCATAATCTGCCACAATCTGTCCCTGTCCGTATAATTTATATTTATAAGTAACAAGCCCCTCCAGTCCAACCGGACCTCTTGCGTGAATCTTTCCTGTACTGATTCCTACTTCTGCTCCAAATCCATAACGGAATCCGTCCGCAAATCGGGTGGAACAGTTTTGATAAACCCCTGCAGAATCCACTAACTGCATAAATTTTTCTGCAATTTCCTGATTTTCGGTAAGAATACAATCCGTATGATGCGAACCATAATGATTGATATGTGCAATCGCTTCTTCTTCGTCTTCTACCAGTTTAACTGAAAGCACCAAATCCAGATATTCTGTATGAAATTCTTCTTCTCCCATCACTTCACAAGAAATGATTTCACTGACTTCTTTTGTTCCACGAATTTTCACTCCTGCTTCTTTTAAAGCAGTTTCAAGTTCCGGTAAAAATTCTTTTGCAATTTCTCTGTGAACCAACAAGGTTTCCACTGCATTGCAGGCTGCCGTATATTGAGTCTTTGCATCCACAATCACCGGAATGGCTTTCTTTTTGTCATACTCTTTGTCTACATAAATATGGCAGACGCCGTCTGCATGTCCCATAACCGGAATCTTTGTATGATTCATAATATACTGAACAAAAGAATTTGAACCTCTTGGAATCAATAAATCGACCGATTCATGACAGGATAAGAGTTCATCAATCTCATTATGTTGTTCTGCCTGAAGCATACAGCCTTCCGGCACTCCGACCGAAGTTGCTGCCTTATAAATAATATCAAACAAAATCTTATTGGTTCTTGCAGTTTCTTTTCCACCTTTTAAGATAGCGCAGTTTCCGCTTTTTAAGCAAAGCGAAGAAATCTGAACCAGCGCATCCGGTCTTGCCTCAAAGATAATTCCAATCACGCCAATCGGACAACTCACACGATAAAGATTTAGTCCATCATCTAACTGTCGTGCCAGCTGTACTTTTCCAAGCGGATCCGGCAGTTTGATTAATTCGCTGATTCCGTTTACTACATCCATCAGTTTGTGTTCATCAAATTTCAGGCGTTTTTTCACCGCCGGTGCGATTCCCATTTTTTCTGCAGCTTCCATGTCTTTTTTATTTTCCAGAAAAATTGCTTCCCTATTCAAAAGGAGAGCCTCCTTTACCTTTTCAAGTGCCAGATTTCTCTGCGCTTCTGAAAGTCCCGCCAGCTTTGGGCTGTCCTGCTTCATCTTTTTTGTTGCTTCTTTCATATTCATACTGCCGATTCCTCCTGATTTTCGGGGATAATTTTACTTCTTACCGCTCATTATAGCTCGAATTTTCTTTGCTTGCAATCCCAATTGGAACAAAGTACATCATGTACCCAATTTTACCAAATGAAAATCTAAATTTTTTCATAATCCTTATTTAAAAATAGACATAGCAGTGCTATAATGTTCACACGGCATATCATAGTGATATGCAATTTTTCATATTCTTTAATTGGAGGATTTTATGAACATTATTATAGTAGGGTGTGGAAAAGTCGGACGCACCCTTGCCGAACAACTCAGCAATGAAAAGCATAATATCGTCATTGTTGATATTATTGAGAAAAAAATTCAAGACACTACCGAAGACATCGATATTATGGGATTTCTCGGAAATGCATCAAGTATCAATACCCTTCTCGATGCCGGAATTGAAACAGCAGACCTTTTAATTGCCGTGACCGGTTCTGACGAACTAAACCTGCTTTGCTGCCTGATCGCAAAAAAGGTAAGCAAATGCCACACTATCGCAAGAGTGCGTAATCCGGTCTACAGCAAAGAACTTGGATTTCTCAAGCAGAGTCTCGGAATTTCCATGATTATTAATCCGGAACATGCTGCTGCGATTGAAATTGCACGTATCTTACGTTTTCCATCCGCAATTAAAATCGACACCTTTGCCAAAGGCCGTGTGGAATTATTAAAATTTAAAATTAAGCCGGAATTTAAATTAAACAATATGTCCGTTATGGAATTTGGTGAACGCTATAAAAACCTGATTCTGATTGGTGCAGTCGAACGTGGAGAAGAAGTCAGTATTCCATCCGGTAATTTTATTTTAAAGGATAATGATACTGTGTCTGTCATCGCTTCACCAATCAACTCCGCTTTGTTCTTTAAAAAAATCGGAATCCATACACATCAGGTAAAAAGCACCATGATTGTAGGCGGTGGTACTCTTTCTTATTATCTTGCCAAGATTCTCTTAAGTATGAAGATTCGTGTTTTAATTGTGGAATCCAACGCTGCCCGCTGTGAACAGTTAAGTGAATTATTACCGGACGCTACCATTATCCACGGAGACGGAACCGATAAAAATCTGCTCTTAGAAGAAGGATTGACCCGTGTGGAATCTTTTGTTACTTTAACTAATCTGGATGAAGAAAACATCCTGCTTTCTTTATTTGCCAAGAAAAACAGTAATGCAAAATTGGTTTCAAAAGTAAACCGGATTGCGTTTGATGATATCATTGAAGGTCTTGATATCGGAAGTGTGATTTATCCAAAATACATTACTGCCGATTATATTCTTCAATATGTCCGTGCCATGCAGAACAGTATCGGAAGCAATGTGGAAACCCTTTATCAGATTCTTGATAATAAAGCGGAAGCTCTTGAATTTTCCATCCACGATGACTGTCCGTTTTTAAATATCCCGCTGGCTGACTTAGATATCCGTGACAACCTCTTAGTTGCCTGCATTAACCGAAATGGTGTCATCCTGATTCCAAGAGGTCAGGACTCGATTCAGGCAAACGATACAGTCATTGTTGTCACTACAGTAAAAGGACTCAATGATATTCAGGATATTCTGAAAAAATAGTTTACTTTATTACTAAAAGGAAAATTAAATTATGAATTACTCAATTATTGCTTATATCATTGGATGGATTTTAAACTTTGAAGCTTTATTTATGGCACTTCCCTGTATAACTGCAATTTTCTACCATGAACATTCCGGCTGGGCATTTTTCTTATCTGCTATGTTCTGCCTCTTAATTGGAATTCCACTGGTACAGAAAAAGACAAAAAATAAAATCTTTTATACCAGAGAGGGCTGTGTTACAGTTGCACTAAGCTGGATTATCCTTAGTATTATGGGTGCACTTCCATTTTTAATTGGCGGTGTTATTTCAAATCCAATTGATGCCGTATTTGAAACCGTCTCCGGTTTTACGACTACCGGTGCAAGTATTCTTCTGGATGTAGAATCGCTTCCAAAGTGCATGTTAATGTGGCGAAGTTTTACTCACTGGATTGGCGGTATGGGTGTTCTGGTCTTTATTCTCTGCCTGCTTCCATTAACAGGAGGTGACGGCGGTTATCATGTCAACCTGATGAAAGCCGAAAGCCCTGGACCATCTGTCAGTAAACTCGTTCCTCAGGTTCAGTCTACTGCCAAAATTTTATATTCGATTTATCTGACTTTAACCGTTATCGAA
The DNA here is from genome assembly GCF_054657695.1 of Blautia stercoris. Lineage (NCBI taxonomy): Bacteria > Bacillati > Bacillota > Clostridia > Lachnospirales > Lachnospiraceae > Blautia > Blautia stercoris. The sequence continues at coordinate 1,111,387 of NZ_BAAHYF010000002.1, read as the reverse complement.
TTTGTATTACTTTTATTTGGTAAAATGTCTGTTTTTGATGCACTTACCACCTCATTTGGTACAGCCGGAACCGGTGGGTTTGGCATTAAAAATGACAGTATAGCGGGTTACTCGCCTTATATTCAATATGTAGTTACGATATTTATGATTTTATTTGGAATTAATTTCAGTGCTTATTTCCTGCTTTTAAGCAAGAAACTCAGACAGGCAATCCATATGGAAGAAGTACGCTGGTATCTGATTATCATCTTTGCTTCCATTGTCTTTATTTCTTTTAATGCAAGAGCAATGTTTTCTACTTTAGAAGAAACCATAAGACATGTCTCATTTCAGGTAGCTTCGGTTATTACGACAACTGGTTTTGCTACAACGGACTTTGATTTGTGGCCGGAATTTTCACGTACGATTCTGGTTATTTTAATGTTTATTGGCGCTTGTGCCGGAAGTACCGGTGGTGGAATCAAGGTTTCCAGATTTATTTTATTAATCAAGACCATGAAAAAAGAACTTCACACTTACCTGCATCCAAGAAGTGTAAGAAAAATTCAGCTGGATGGCAAAGTGGTAGAACACAATGTCCTTCGTTCTACGAATGTTTATATGATTGCCTATATTCTGATTTTTGTGGCCTCGGTTTTACTAATCAGCCTTGATAACTTTGACCTTACCACAAACTTTACAGCAGTTTCTGCAACCTTAAATAATATCGGTCCGGGGCTTGAACTGGTTGGACCGACCCAGAACTTTAGCCTCTTTTCCAATGGAAGCAAGCTGATTTTGATTTTTGATATGCTTGCGGGACGTCTGGAATTGTTCCCACTTTTACTTTTATTTGTAAGAGATTCCTGGAGAAGATTTTAACCGAATAAAAGAAGTCTTCCTCACTGAAATACCAAAAAAGCAGATGAACATCACTTCTGATGAACATCTGCTTTTTTTAATATCAATATAATCTTTGTTCCTCTTTCCGGCTCACTGTCAATTTCAATCCTTGCATCATGGAGAATCGCTCCATGTTTTACAATCGAAAGTCCAAGTCCTGTGCCTCCGGTCTTTTTTGAATGACTTTTATCTACACGATAGAACCGCTCAAAAATACGTTCCTGTTCTTCTTTTTTAATTCCAATTCCATTATCTTCAATGGAAATTTTCACCTGATTTTGATTCTTCTTAACCTTTACTTTTACATAACCACCTTCATGATTATATTTAATCGCATTATCTGCCACATTGTACATCATTTCATATAAGATATGGCGCACTCCATTTACCATTGTCTGCTTTTCTGCTTCCACAGACAGCTTAATCTTTCGTTTTTCTGCTTCCACAAGCAGAGTCGTGCCGATTTCTTCTGCCAGCTCACTGACATCCACCAGTTCAAACGGCATGCTGATTCCCTCATCCAGCTTTGAAATTTCAATAATGTCCTGTACCAGATTTGTCAGTCTGCTTGCCTCTTCATAGATTCGTCCGGCAAAATCAGGAACTTTATCCGGCGGAACCATATCATTCTTCATAATCTCCGCATAACCGGAAATTGACATTAACGGTGTTTTTAATTCATGAGAAACATTTGCTGAAAATTCTTTGCGAACTTCTTCTGCTTTTTTTAGTTCTTCCAACTGTTGTTTTAACTGATGATTCTGGTCGTCAATTCTTACCAGCAGTGGTCTCAGTTCTTCATACACCACACTGGAAAGTGGTTCTTCTAAGTCCAGCTGGTTAATCGGTTTGATTAATTTTGAAGTCTGTTTTTCAACTAATACGAAGGCAAATGCCAAAATTAAAATCAGCAGGATTCCCATCAAAAAAAGTCCGGAAAACATGGTTTGAAATACACTGTCTGTCGTTTTTGCCACACGCACCAGTCGTCCATCATCTAATCTCAGGGCATAATAAAAGGTCTTTTTTGATAAGGTCTCTGAGAAACGAATGGTTTCTCCTTCCCCTTCTTCCATCGCCTGTTTTACTTCCGGGCGATCCTTATGATTTCCCATTGTTGCAGAATCTTCTTCCGAATCATACTGAACAGTTCCATCTTCATTTAATATGGTGATTCTGCTGGTTGTAAATGTTCCTGCCTGTTCTTCCCATCCACTGTCTGTCGTCTGCTCTAAAAGCAGACGGACGTACTGTGCTTCATTTCGTACGTCCTGTTCCATCCATTCATTTGTCTTTACATACATAATGACGCTTGCTGACACGAAGGTCAGCACCATCGAGAGAATAATCATAAACCCTACATAATTTAAGATTCTTTTTCTCATTTTCTGTCTCCAATTCGATATCCTACCCCTCGGATAGTCTCGATCAATGCTCCTGATTCTCCGAGTTTCTGTCTCAATGTCCGGATGTGTACATCTACTGTTCGAGTTTCTCCATCAAAATCATAGCCCCAGATATGTTCCAGCAATTTATCACGAGTTAACACAATGCCCTGATTCTCCATCAGATAACGGAGCATTTCAAATTCTTTGTATGTCAGTTCCACCTGACGTTCTCCATCTAATACCCGGTGGCGTTCCACATCAATTGAAAGATTTCCACAGCTTAAAAGTGTATCTTTCATCTGTTTTTTGCTCCTTCTAAGCACTGCTTTTACTCTGGAGATAAACTCCATCATTCCAAATGGCTTTGTAATATAATCGTCTGCTCCACTATCGAGTCCACGCACTTTATCATACTCTGCTTCTTTCGCAGTCACCATAATCACCGGAATATCTCTGGTCTTCGGATCTTTTTTTAACTTTTCAAGAATGCTGTATCCGTCCTGACCCGGAAGCATGATATCCAGCAGAATCAAATCCGGCAATTCTTTTTCCAGACATCGGAATAATTCTTTTCCTTCCTGAATTCCTATTGCTTCAAATCCTGTTGTTTCTAATGTATATACTAACAACTCACGAATATTTCTTTCATCTTCTACACAATAAATCATACTTCCACCTCTTCTGGTTTTTCTCTACCAGAAAAGTATACTTAATTTTTTACGGAAATACAAGATGGGAGCGCATAGCGTGCCCGTGCAACTCGGGTAACACTTTGAAATTCTACACTGCTTTTCTTCATTTTTTCCAGGTAGCTGTGTGTATCAAAGGCATCCTCCTGCACCTGACAGATACAGACTGCCACATTCGAACAATGGTCCGCCACTCTCTCAAGACTTGCTGTAATATCGGAAAGTACAAACCCCTGCTCAATCGTACAGTTTCCATTTCTAAGACGTCTGACATGACGGTTCTTTAATTCAATCTTTAATTCGTCAATGACTTCTTCAATCGGCTCTACGCTTCTTGCAATACTTTCATCTTTTGTTTCAAATCCTTTTACGGCAGCCTCAACCACATCTTCTACTGCTTTTGTAATTACTTTTAACTCCGCAAGTGCTTCATCCGAGAATTTTAGATTTTTCTCATACAGCTCTTTTGCCGAGCGCATGATGCTGACTGCATGGTCGGAAATTCGTTCGAAATCACCGATGCAGTGTAACATGATCGATAAGTCATGGCTATCCTTTACATTTAAATCTTTCTGACTCAATTTTACCAGATAAGTTCCAAGTCCATCCTCATAGCGGTCCACCTGCTCTTCTTCCGCTAAAACCTGTTCTGCTTTTTCCGAATCATAATGTTCGATAAGCCCAATTGCTGTATTGATTGCATCTTTTACTTTATTTGCCATTTCAACTGCAACTCTTCGACTTTGTTCTACTGCTAAAGCCGGTTTATCTAAGAAACGGCTGTCCAAAAGTTCCATTCCGGTTGCTTCTGTTTCTTTCTTATCTTCCTCTTTGTCACGAATCGTAAGAATTGCAAGTTTTTCAAGTACTTTTGAAAATGGAAGTAACAAAAGGGTTGCAAATACATTAAAAGTCGTATGCACAACTGCGATTCCTGCTGCATTTGCTGCCTGATTCATAAACGGAAACTGTACAACTGCATTGATTGCATAAAACAGTACCATAAAGACAACTGTTCCAATAATATTGAAGTAAAGATGTACCATTGCTGCACGTTTTGCATTTTTCTTTGCACCAATTGCAGATAATAATGCCGTAATACAAGTACCAATGTTCTGACCCATGATAATCGGAATGGCTGCACTGTAGCCGACTGCTCCCGTTACGCAAAGTGCCTGTAAAATTCCGACAGATGCAGAAGAACTCTGAATCACTGCGGTTAAAATCATACCTGCCAGAAGACCTAAAATCGGATTGGAAAATTTTGTTAAAATTCCGGTAAATTCCGGTACATCAGCAAGTGGTTTTACTGCGCCGCTCATACTTTCCATACCAAACATTAATACTGCAAATCCGATGAAAATCGTTCCAATGTCTTTTTTCTTTTCACTTTTTGCAAACATTAAAAATGCAACACCAACTAATGCCAGAACCGGTGAGAATGTAGTCGGCTTAAATAACTGGATAAAAAAGTTATCACTCTGAATACCAGATAAGCTTAAAATCCAGGAGGTAATCGTAGTACCGATATTTGCTCCCATGATAACGCCTACTGCCTGAGATAATTTCATAATTCCAGAGTTTACAAAACCTACAACCATAACTGTTGTAGCCGATGACGATTGGATAACTGCGGTTACCGCAGCTCCTAAACCAACTGCCTTAAGTGGATTCGAGGTAAGTGTCTCTAAGATTTTTTCCATCTTACCGCCCGAAACCTTTTCCAGACCGTCCCCCATCACATTCATTCCATATAAAAACAGGGCAAGTCCTCCAAGTAAAGTCAAAATACTAAAGAAATCCATAATTTCCTTCCTTTCTCTTTCATTTGACCTTATTCTATCTATCTTATGTTAAATTCTTTCGAGACAAATGTAAAATCTATGTAAAATAATAATAGATGAAGCCATCGCACAAAAGTACCCTGACTTCATCTATTGTTTAAATTGCCTGAATCAGTTCTGTAATCAATTCCTTAAATCTTACAGACACTTTGTCAGCAGTCTCCTGTACTTCTTTATGAGAAAGAGCCTGTTTGCTCATCCCTGCTGCCAGATTTGTAATGCAGGAAATTCCGCATACTTCCATTCCAAGATGCCTTGCTGCCATTGCTTCACATGCTGTACTCATTCCAGCCGCATCTGCTCCCCAGCTTCTTGCCATCCGGATTTCCGCCGGTGTCTCATAATTCGGTCCGGTAAACTGCACATAAACCCCTTCCTGAATCGGAATCTCCAGCTTCTTAGCACAAAAGATTGCTATTTCACGCATCCTTTCGCTGTATACTTCACTCATATCCGGAAAACGCGGTCCTAATTCTTCTATATTCTCTCCAATCAACGGACTTGGAACTGCTGTTGTGATATGGTCTTTTAAAAGCATAAAATCACCTGGGCGATAATCAAAATTAATTCCCCCCGCTGCATTCGTGAGAATCAGCTTCTTTGCTCCTAAAAGTCCCATCAGACGAATGGGCAAAACCACATCACTCATCGGATATCCTTCATAGTAATGCACTCTTCCCTGCATGATGACAACCGGAACGCTTCCAATATAGCCAAATACAAATCTTCCCTTGTGTCCGGCTACTGTAGATACCGGAAATCCCTCAAGGTCTTTGTAATCCACAGTTTCTTTCACTTCAATGTGTTCTGCATAATCTCCAAGTCCCGAGCCAAGCACCAGTGCTACTTCCGGCTTAAAATCTGTTTTTTTCTTCAGACTTTCCAGACACGAAAATAATTTTTTCCTTACCTGATTCATAAATTATCCTCCAATCATACATTACTGTGAACTACTCGGCTACAAGTAACCGAGCTTCTTACTTAAAAACTGCGGATATCATCCTCCCCATCCGCTTCCTGAATGGAACGGATTTCTACCGGATAGCTCACAGAATCATTGACCTGTACTAAAACAGTCTCCCCGGCTTTATGTCCAAGGATTGCTTTTCCAAGCGGAGATTCTATGCTGATTCGGTTATCCAGAGAATTTCCACGAATCGATGTTACCAATTTATAAGTCTCTGTCTCATCATCCTCCGGGAAATAGATTTCTACCAAATCATTTAATCCTGCTTCGTCTTTTTTTGTTGTATCTGTTACAATCTTTGCAGTTTTTAACATTCTTTCCAAATATCGAATACGGCTCTCATTTTTATTCTTATCTTTTTTTGCCGCATAATACTCAAAGTTTTCGCTTAAATCCCCTTGTGCTCTTGCTTCTTTTACTGCCTCAATTGCATTTTTACGCACGACTAATTTTCGGTAGTCAATTTCTTCCTGTATTTTTTTTACATCACTTTCCGTCAATTGTTCCTGCATAATCTTCACCTCTTCTATGATATCTTAGAATCCACCTGTGCCAGAAATCCTCTGCGTGCCAGTTCTGCTTCAATATCATCTAATGTGCTTTCACTGTCCGCTAAGATTGTATGATAATGATATCCCGAAGTAATATTTTTAAGCGGGCTTGACTGCCCACTTTCAATTTTTGCCACAAAATCGCCAATCTTCTTTCTTGAATCAAGTCCAAGTTCTGCAGACAGACAACCATAAATCTTATGATTGATAAATACATCCGCTACTTTTCCGCCACAATCTACAATCAGATTCAGCTCCTCCTGAATTTCTTTATCCGTATGGCAGACATAAATGACACGTGACGCAAACACCGGTGTCTGCAGCACATATCCTCTATGTGTTGAAAGAATATCCTGATTTTGTGCACGTAAAAGTGCAACATCCTGTACAATTACCTGACGGCTGACGTCAAATTGTTTTGCCAGTTCCGTGCCGGAAACGGGCTTGGGACTCTGCCCGATAAATTTTAAGATTTCTTTTCTTCTTTCTTCACCGTTCATCCTTCACCTCTTCCTTCCTGTTACGTCTTGCAACAGAACTCTATTGATTTACAGGATGAAGATTTTTCATGGAAATATCAAGTATCGGTGCAGAATGTGTTAATGCTCCGCTTGAAATATAATCCACTCCGACAGAAACCAGTCTTGACACATTTTCTTTTGTGACATTACCGGAACACTCTGTCTGTGCTCGTCCGTCGATGATTTTGATTGCCTCTCTCATTTCATCCGGTGTCATATTATCTAACATGATAATGTCTGCACCTGCTTCCACTGCTTCTTTTACCATTTCAAGATTTTCTACTTCGATTTCAATTTTACGGACAAACGGAGCATATTCTTTCGCCATCTCAATTGCTTTTGCAACACTTCCGGCTGCTCCGATATGGTTATCTTTTAATAAAATACCATCGGATAAGTTATATCTGTGATTACATCCACCGCCTACTTTGACCGCATATTTTTCAAATACACGCATATTTGGTGTCGTCTTTCTGGTATCAAGCAGTCTGGTCTTACTACCTTCTAACAAATCGACAATGCTTCTTGTATAAGTTGCAATTCCACTCATACGCTGTAAGTAATTTAACGCAACTCTCTCTCCGGAAAGCAGAACGCGAATATCTCCACGAACCACACCCATCAGCTGTTTATTTTTTACGACATCACCGTCTTTTACATAAAATTCAACTTCAGTTTTTTCATCTAATAATTCAAATACTCTTTTATAAACTTCAAGACCTGCAATGACACCGTCCTGTTTACAGATTAACTGAACTTCTCCAGGGCAGGCTTCTCTCATCACTGCATTTGTTGTAATGTCCTCACTTGTGATATCTTCTTTTAATGCCTCCATAATCAAATGGTCTGCATTTAATTTCATTGTAATCTGGTTCATACTGCTTCTTCCCTTACCCTTTCAATTTCTTTTCTTACGCTTTCTGCATATAATTTCTGAAGTTCTTCTTTTCCTAAGAATTTCGTTGCGTCTGCTTTTTTAAGCAGTGCATTTTGTACATTTTCTTCTTCGGCAGTTTCTTTTGTTTCTAAAATCTTTGTAATCTGTCCTGCGGCACGTTTTGCAAATACCAGACTTTCTAATAAAGAGTTACTTGCCAGACGATTTGCTCCGTGAACTCCATTACAGCTTGTCTCACCGGATGCATACAGACATTTCATGGTTGTGCGGCTGTATTTATCTACTTTTACTCCACCCATGAAATAATGCTGTGCCGGAACAACCGGAATACATTCTTTTGTCACATCAAAGCCTTCTTCCAGACATTTCTGATAAATATTCGGAAAATGTGTTTTAATCTGTGCTTCTCCGAGTGGACGCATATCAAGCCATACATAAGGTTTATGGTCAATCTCCATCTGTTTTCTTATCTCAGCTGTCATCAAGTCCCTTGGCAGAACTTCATTTGCAAAACGTTCCATTTTTGCATTGTATAATTTTGCTCCCTCTCCACGCACGGATTCAGAAATTAAAAATCTTCTTCCTGGTTTTGGAGAATACAAAGTCGTCGGATGAATCTGAACATAATCCGGATGTTCCAGTTCAATTCCATGTTTTAAGGCAATTGCCAATGCATCTCCGGTTAAATGTGGGAAGTTCGTAGAATGTTCATATAATCCTCCGATTCCACCACAAGCCCATACAACCGCTCTTGCAGTCACTGCAAACAATGTTTTGTCCGCGCTTCTTGCCACGATTCCATAGCACTGGTTTTTCTCTTCCAGTATATCAATCATTGTGGTCTGTGTCAAAAGTTCTACATTAGAAAGTTTCTGTACACAGGCAAGCAGCTTACTTGTAATTTCTTTTCCTGTCACATCCTGATGATATAAAATTCTTGATTTAGAATGTGCGCCTTCTCTTGTATAAGCCAGCTCTCCGTTTTCTTTTTTATGGAATTCTACTCCGCAGTCGATCAGTTCGTTAATCACTTCTCTTGAAGAACGAATCATAATATCCACGGATTCTCTGCGGTTTTCATAATGACCGGCTTTCAACGTATCTTCCATAAAAGAATCATAATCCTCTTCATTTCGCTCCACACAGATTCCGCCCTGTGCTAAAAAAGAATCACTGTTTTCAAGTTCATCTTTCGTAATCATAAGAATTTTTTTGTCTTTTGGTAAATGTAAAGCGGCAAATAATCCTGACACGCCCGTTCCTACAATTACCACATCTGCTTTTACGTGTTTCATTTATTTCCTTCTCCTATCCCTTCACATTAAAATTGCTCAGTTTTTGAAATTATACATCTTTTCTTTACATCTGACAAGACAGATGTAAACTTGTACTAAAACAAGTACAAAAAAAGAATCCCAGCCAAGGGATTCTCTTGTCTTTTTTATTTCTGAAGTTTTTTCTTTCCCAACCGTACTTCTTCCATCAAATCTGCCATTTCTTCATCTAAATGGTCAAACAGATAATTTTTCTCTTTCGATGTCTTTTTTTGCACTTTCTTTGAAATCTCGGCTTCTACTGCTTCTACTTCTTCTAAAAGATTTGCAGCAGAAAGCCGGTTTCCACCCTGCCCTAAGATAATCACCTGTTCTAAGGCATCCGAAGTGGCAACTGTAACCTGATATTTTCTGCCAATTTCATGTACTGTTTTTTCAATATACTGGTCGGCGGTTTCTGCTTCTTTGGTATAGACCACATAAATATTGTGGTATTTCATTACACTTCCTGGATTGCCTTTGACTTTATAAGCATCAAAGACCAGAATCAAAGTCATTTTTTTATACCCCTGATAATTACTTAAACGGTCCATCAGCTTATTTCTTGCACTTTCAATATTGATTTTTGAAAGTTCATTTAGATCTTCCCATGCAAATATAATATTATAACCATCCACAAGCAGATATTCTTTTATCGGTTCTCGTTTTTTCTCTTTTCTGGTATTTTCTGTCTCACTGCTTCTGACACTTGGATTTCTGTTTGGATTTCTTTTTGAAACCCGCTCCCAGCCCTGTCGTTCTCTTTTTACTGCACCATACGTACGCTCAAAGATGGCTCTTAGTTCTTCTTCATTTTGAACCCCTTCTTTTAGATAAGCTTCGGCTTCTTTTGGGGTTCTTTTTGGCATTGGAAGTTCTTCTTCTACCCGTTTTTCCGTCGGTGTCTGCAGTTCCAGATGCATATAGTCTTCTACTTCATACCACGGCACAATAAATCCTGCCCCATGCGCACAAAAGACAGAACCTGTTGGATTTTCCAAATCGCTTTCGGAATCGTAGTTCATCTCTTCAATCACTTCATCCGCATTATGGCACGGCATATAGCCTTTCAAGGTACAAAACAGTCTGCCGTGCCCGCTTGTATAAGCCATCACTTCTTTTTGATAATCACGCATCAAAGAAACCGGCGCAAAACCAGTCACTACGGAATATTCTCCTTCGCTGTCTGAAAGCTGAAATTCCCCATACATTTTCTGAATATCCGCCATTGCCCTTCCCACTTTATCTGCAGGCAGTTCCAGCCGAAATTCATAGACCGGCTCTAATAAGACACTCTTTGCTTTTTTCAGTCCCTGACGCAGCGCACGATAAGTCGCCTGTCTGAAATCTCCACCCTCGGTATGTTTTAAATGTGCCCGCCCGCTTATCAGCGTAACCTTCATATCTGTAATTTCCGAACCGGTTAAAACTCCTTTATGCATTCGTTCTTCTAAGTGCGTCATCACCAGTCTCTGCCAGTTCCTGTCTAATAAATCTTCACTGCAGTCTGCAAAGAAATGAAGTCCTGTGCCTCTTTCCGCCGGCTCTAATCTTAAATGCACTTCGGCATAATGGCGAAGCGGTTCAAAATGTCCGACTCCCTCGACGCAGTCTTCAATCGTCTCTTTATAGACGATTTTTCCGCTGCCAAACTCCACTTCTGTCTTATAGCGTTCCCAAATCATGCGCTTTAAAATTTCAATCTGCACTTCGCCCATAACCTGTGCATGGATTTCCTGTAATCTCTCATCCCACACAATATGAAGCTGCGGTTCTTCTTCTTCCAGTTCTTTTAGTTTGATTAACATACTGTGCACATTACAGCCTTCAGGCAGTCCGATTTTATAAGTTAAGACCGGCTCTAAAACCGGTAAAAACGTATGGGCTTCGATTCCAAGCCCCTGTCCACAGTAAGTATGAGAAAGTCCCGCCACCGCACAGACGCTTCCGGCTTTGGCTTCTTTTACTACCTCAAAAGAATTTCCGGAATAAATCCGAATCTGTTCTGCTTTTTCTTCCCAGAGTTCTTCTTTTCCTTCTCCTGCCTCTTTTTCATTTGATAACAGCATTTTTACTTTTAAACTTCCGCCGGTTATTTTTAAATAAGTTAATCGGTTTCCCTGTGCATCTCTTGCAATCTTAAAGACCCTTGCACCGAATTCTTCAGGATAGGCACATTCTCTTGTAAAGGTTTCGATTCCTCTTAAAAATTCTTCGACACCCTGAATCTTTAAAGCCGAACCAAAATAACAAGGAAAGACTTTTCTCTTTGCTATTAAGTTTATGATTTCTTCTCTCTCAATTTCTCCGCTTTCCAGATAATGTTCCAATACTGCCTCATCACAGACTGCAAGATTTTCCTTTGCCTCTTCTGTTTCAAGTCCGGCACTGAAATTAATACATTTTCCATCCAATCTTTTGGTTAATTCTTCCATCAGTGCATTTTCATTGGTATCCGGCTGATCCATTTTATTGATAAATAAAAAGACCGGTATCCCATACTGTTTTAAAAGACGCCATAAGGTCTGTACATGTCCCTGTACGCCATCTGCTCCACTGATAACCAAAATGGCATAATCCAATACCTGAAGGGTCCGTTCCATCTCAGCCGAAAAATCCACGTGTCCCGGGGTATCAAGCAGGGTAACTTCCCGCTCTCCTAATCTAAGTTCCGCCTGTTTGGAAAAAATAGTAATTCCACGCTCCCGCTCCAATTCATAAGTATCCAAAAATGCATCCTGATGATCCACACGCCCCAGTTTCCGGATGCTGCCTGTCAGATATAAAATACTTTCTGCAAGCGTCGTTTTTCCGGCATCGACATGTGCCAGAATCCCGATTGTCAGTTTGTTTGTATTCTCTAAATCCATCTATATTATAAACCTACACTTTCTGCATTTGACTTTTTTGTATTATATCAAAAAGAACGTGAAAAAGCAAAACAGGGACAAAAGCCCTTTGATAAGCTTCTGCCCCTATTTTTTGTTTCATTAGTCAAGCGGATATTCGCAATCCGCTTTCGCTACTTGCTCATAACCAAATAGCTGCTACGCAGCTTATCAGAAGGGGCTTGCCCCCTCCTGATACAAGCAAGTCCCCACCCCTGCTTATTGCTTTTTGCAATTGAAGCAGGGGACTTCCTTGATTTGGTTAAATCCTTTTAAAAGAGTTTTATTTGCTCTTTTTTGTTTTGCTCCAAACTCCGGAGTTATCTAAGTAATAATCGCCAACCCATACATTACTCTTCATAGAACCATCCTGTTCTCCTCCAAAGTAATACCATTTGCCGTTGATTTTCTGCCAGCCGGTTTTCATTGCGCCATCGTTTGCACTTCCAAGGTAATACCATTTACCCCAGATTTTCTGCCAGCCTGTCTTCATTGCTCCGTCATTATTATTTCCAAAGAAGTACCATTTACCGTTAATCTGCTGCCAGTAAGTCTTCATGGAACCATCTTCAGCAGAGCCAAGATAATACCATTTACCGTAAACCTGCTGCCAACCGGTCTTCATTGCGCCATCGTTTGCACTTCCGAGGTAATACCATTTACCGTAAACCTGCTGCCAGCCGGTCTTCATTGCGCCATCGTTTGCACTTCCGAGGAAATACCATTTGCCCCAGATTTTCTGCCAGTAAGTTCTCATGGCACCATCGTTTCCAAAGAAATACCATTTACCGTTAATCTGCTGCCAGTAAGTCTTCATTGCTCCGTCGTTTTCCTCTCCGAAGTAATATTTCTTACCGTCGATTTCCTGCCATCCTGTTTTCTTTATACCGTCTTCGCCATAATAGTATTTCTGACCATTGATTACCTGCCATCCTGTCTTGGACAGTAATGCTTCCATTGCTTTTTGCAGGTTTTCTTTTGCAGCTTCGATTTCTGTCTGCGTTGCATCGTCTAAGTCGAGCACTGCTTTTGCAGCTTCTAATGCCTGTGCAAAATTGTCCCAGGTAGATGCTACATAGTCGTCTTTGTTTAATTCTTCCGCTTTTTCTACTAATGCTTTGAGCTCTTCAACAGATGGTTTTTCTTCTCCACCATCTACTTTTTCAAGCTGTGCCATTGCACTTTCCAGTCCGCTTACTGCTTCGTCTACTTCTTCCTGTGCTGCATTTTCATTTCCAGCTACTCTCTGTGCTTTTTCGAGTGCTTCTGCAAAAATGTTCCAGGTTTCTTCTGTATAGTCTGCTCTTGTTAATGCTTCTGCTTTTTCAAGTGCAGATTCCAATTTGCTCTTATCTGCCGGATTTTCCGGTTCGGTTGGTTTTGCAACCAGATTTGCCATTGCTGCATTTAATAATGCAGTCTGGTTATCCACTTCTTCCTGTGCTGCATTTTCATCTGCATAAACTTCTTTTGCAGATTTTAATACACGTTCAAAGCTTTCAAAACTTTCTTCTGTGTAATCCTCTTTTACTTTCTTGTCTGCTTCTTCAATTGCTGCCTGTAATGCGCCTTTGTTTACTTTCTGTTTTTCAACAAGATTCTGCATTGCTTCTGCAAGTGCAGTTTTTGCCTCATCTACCGCACTCTGTTCTGCATTATCATCTGCGGCTACCTTTTCGGCTACATCCAATGCAGTCTTAAATATTTCAAAGCTTTCTTTTGTATAGTCTGCTTCGTTCTTTTCTTTTGCACGTTCGATTAATGCAGTTAATTCTGTCTTGTCTGCTTTTTCTTTTAATGCTTTCATAGCAACTTCAAGTGCAGATACTGCCGCATCTACTTCTTCCTGAGTTGTATCTTCTTTTGCATAAACTTCTTTTGCCACATCGAAGGCTTCCTTAAATGCATTCCAGCTATCTGTTGTATATGCATTTTCTTCTTTCTGTTCTGCAAGCACTAAAGCTGCAGATAATGCTTCTTTATTTACGATTTCCGGTTCTTCTTTTGCGTAAACTCCATTTACTTTCCATTCGATGATACCGGTTCCTCTTGAGGCGTCTTCTGTTGCGCCTTCACGAAGCTGTGGTACTACAGTCAGGCGTACTGCTGTTGTCTTAAGCTTTCCAAGTGCAATTGTATTGTATTTATCTGCTGCACATTCTAAGTTCTGTGCATCTGCAACTTTTACCCAGTTACCATTTTCATCTAAATATTCTACGCCTGCGGACTGTGGCAGGAAGTTTCCGCCGCCATCCTGGAAATAATACACATCCATGCTTTCAATTTCAACCGGTTTTTCCCATGTATAGGAAACCCATCCATCTACAACACTTCCGTCTTCTGCATAGCGATTATGCCAGTTGTGCCATACACCATTTGAGGTATCTGCGGAATTTGCCGGTTCTTTTTCGTTATTCAAGCTTGCAAGACCACCAAGGTCATCGATTCTGCCGTCTAAACCGTCATAGTTGCAAAGTCCGTCTGTTTTTGCATCTGGTGCAAGATTTTTTACCTCTGTATCCGGTTTGGATAATTCAAGATTTGCCATTGCTTCTTTCAGCTTGGAAAGTGCTTCTTCAATCTGTTCTTTTGTAGCGTTTTCTGCTTTTTCTACTTCTTTTGCCGCATCAAGTGCTGTCTTAAATGCATTCCAGGACTCTTCTGTATAAGCTTCCTGCTGTTTGGTTTCTGCTTCTTGAATCATTTCCGTTAAAGCAGTCTTATCCGGGGCTTCTGTAACTTCTTCCAGATTGTTCTGTGCTTTAATCAGGGCTGAAAGTGCAGTTTCTGCTTCTTTCTTGCTTGCCTGTGCATCAGCTTCAATTGCTTTTGCGTTTGCGAGTGCTTTTGTAAATGCAGTCCAGCTTTCTTCTGTATAAGAGCCTGCTTCTAATTTTTCAGCTTCTTTGATTGCCTCTGTCAGCTCGCTCTTATCAACAGGCGCTAACGTACCATATACTTTCCACTCTACAACACCTACACCTGTATTATCTTCTGCCTGTTTGTTTAAGGTCACACGAATAGCGGTTGTTGTTACTTCATCAAATGTAGTTGCATTAAATTTGTCGATATCTAAATTATAATCACTTGCATTTGGTACTTCTTTCCAGTTTCCATCTGCATCCAGATATTCATATACATAAGAAGTCGGAAGATTAATTCCACCGTTGTCAGTTTCTGAACCATCATACCAGAAGTAAATATCACTGCCTTTTAAGGTTACTTCTGAACCCCAGGTATAAGTAAGAGTTTCGTATTTACTTGTGTTGCCCCATGTTCCGTATCTTGCGATTCCCGGATTATAAGATTTTTCCGGAACAAGACCATCGTTGATACCAGAAAGTTTTTCCCAGCCGGATACAAAGCTTGTAGAAGCAGTTGCGCTAAATGCAAGGTTTCCATCTTTTGCCGGAAGAGAAGCAATGACTCTTTCGAGTTTTGCTGCTGCTGCATCTACTTCATCCTGGGTTGCTTCTTTGTTGTCGTAAACTGCCTGTGCTTCTTCGATTGCTGCACTTAAAGTAGCATCTGCACCTTCTTCAAATAAGGAAGTGTCAACAGATTTTGCTTTATCCAGTGCAGATTTTAATAACTGTTTGTCTGCTGCCATTTCATTCGAATAGCCATAAACTTTCCATTCAATAACACCACAGCCTAATGTTTTTGGTTTCATCCACATACGGATTGCAGTTGTTGTAACCGGAGCAAATGTAGTCTTGTTGTATTGATTGAGTTTCACTCCAAATCCGTCTCCATTTTCTACTTCTTTCCAGTTTCCGTCTGCATCCAGATACTGATAGCTTACGGATGCCGGTGCAAAATTTCCATCGGTAAAGTAGTAAGCATCTGTTCCTGTAATTGTTACTTCGTTATTCCATGTGTACTGAACCCATGCATCTCCTGACTGATTTCCTCCCTGCCAGTTATGCCATACTCCGTGAGAAGTATCTCTTGAACTTGCCGGGTCATAACCATCATTTAAGCCTGCCACACCGCCTAAATCTTCCGGTGTATTTACAATTGCAGTTGGTGTTGCAATCAAAGCAATGTTCTGCTCTTTTCCTTCTACTACCTGTACTTTGGTAGATACCGGATAATCAATTGCTTCTAATTTACCGTTTGCTTCAAATTCACCACGTTTTGTATATAAGGATTTTTCAATGTCATCCCATGTGATGGATTCATATTTGCATAAGCCGTTTGAGTATTCTACTTTTGCTGTCTTTGGCATATTTGGTGCAACTCCAACGGAGGTAATCACCGGTGAAATTACAACATTTTTAATTGTAGTTTCTGCTTCAGAACCATATTCTTTCTTTAATTCTTCTGCGCTTACCGCTTTAGAAAGCATCTTAAAGTTATCATAAGTTCCGTTTAACCACGGAGAACTTTCAGAACTTGCACGACCGATAAAGTTTTTCTGTGTTTTTCCAAGTTTATCAAAGGAAAATCCTGCATCTTTGATTTGGGCATACGCTTCTCCGTTGATATATAAAACTGCGATATTATCTTTTAAGGTTACTTCTACATTCTGCCAAGAACCAGAATTTAAAAGCACACCTGCTTTTGCAGTTTCTGATTCATTGGTTTCAAGATTGGTTACTGTCATAGACAGCTCGTTTGCACTTTCAAAAGATACCTGGAATACATTTCCATCCATATCGCCAAATTCAAACAGTCTTGTTCCATTTGTCTGCGTACCGTTTAATTTCACATCCATGGAAATGGTTGCTTCTTTTGTGTTCTTTGTCAAGTCACTGGAAAGTTTGACATAACCACCGATTTCTCCGTCCATGGAAATACCGTTTCCGCCATCTTTTCCTTCTGCAACTTCTACATTTCCTTTTTGCTGTGCATCAATACCGGAACCGCTGATATCTTTTACTTTCTTATTTGCAGTGTCCATATTGGCAGCTTCAAAATCATACTGTGCCAGTACTTCCGGCAAGTCCTCTTCTCCTTCTACCGTAACTTTTACAGTATCGGATGCACTGTTACTCTTGCCTTTGGCTGTTAATTTTAAGGTGTATTCACCAGCTCTTGTAAAGCTTACTTTTGTGGAAGTTGTTTCTTTATTTGAGAAGTTTACTTCTGCTTCTTCCGGAGCTTCTTCTACACTCCATTTTACAGCCGGTTCTGTATGTAACCATGCATTGTCTCTTGCGCTTCCATGAAGCATCACTGTTTCATTTACAGCTGTTGTTACATCTTTTCCTGCATCAACTATAGGTGTTGTGTTTTCTAATAAATCTCCGGCTTTGATTTCTACTTTTGCGCTGTCTCCTGCCGGAAGAGGAAGAGCGACTGTTGTTGTACCTTCGCCTGCGATAAAGCTTCCTGCTACTTCTCCATTTACCAGTACCTGATAATTTCCTGCCGGAATACCTGTCAGGTCTAAGTTAGATTCATGTTCTACACCGGTTACATTTACAATGTTCATGGAAATTGTACTTCCATCTTTTGATACGGTTGCGCTGTCATACTGGTCACGATACAGTTCTAAAGAAATCTTATTATTAATCAGGTTTAATCTGTGGTAAACACCATCTAACGGAACAACACTGTAAGAAGCACCATTATCTTTCACTTCACAGCCATATCCAAATAAACCGAATACCGGGTCGACTGCAACATCAGAGGAAGCGATACGAACTGCACCAAAAAGCGCAAGGTCAGCTTCACCAGACATCTGTCTCCAGCCATTATGAAGTTTTCCACCGCCGGTTCCAAGTGCAGTATCATTTCCCATTTCTGACTGATAAGTCCAGGAAACGGTTCCGATGTTTTCTGAGTCAGCATCAATCTGTCCGGAGTTAATTACGGTAAAGTTTGCAAGTTTTCCTGCATAGTTAATTCTCTGTGCTTCACCCATTTCGTCACTGCTTAAGCCATTATTTTCAAAACGAAGCCAGTCATCCATACAATATCCTGCAAGAGAAGCAGTATACTGGAAGTTGAACCAGTTTTCACCACAGATTGTGGTTGGGTTTCCATAATGATACCAGATTGGCTGTACACCACGGCAGGCTCTTGTTTTTTCATTGACTTTTGACATAACGGAATCATTTCCAAACATTTTTGCCAGAGTGTAGATTGCTTCTTCACTGGTATTGTCATAAGGATATTCTGAGATATATGGATATGGGTCATTTGCAAAATTCTGGAATTTTTTCTCCATGATACTTGTTAAATTTTCCGCTTCTTCTTCATATCCACGTTCCTGTAAAGCTTCAATGATATCCGGTGTAGTAGATTCTCCCATCAGACCAGTTGCCCAGTTATAACCAACGGTTCCTTCATTGTATAACGCATCCATAATGTTATAACAACGAAGCAGGTATGTATCTGCATCTTCGATATAATCAATTAAGTCCGGATATTGTTTTGCAATTTTATACATAGCAAAGTAAGTATTGTAGATATGCGGGTATGCAAATCCACGGTAAGTCGGTGTATTGTTCGGCTCTTCCATTAAGAAGTCGTGAATCAGATAATCTTCCTGATGTTCTCCCATCAGATTCTGCCAGATTGCTACATTTAAGTATTCATCTAATGCCTGTACCTGCTCTTTTACCGGATTGTAGGAGTTCATTTCTGCAAGATATTCGCCATGAACATATCCCCAGTCATCACCCCAGCCCCAGTAACCATCAAAAGAGCCTCGTTTGGACTTGGTATCCATCATCCAGTCATCAAATACTTTATCCTGAATCTCACCTGCTGCATCCCACTGTGTTTTCAGTAAAAAATCAGAGTGAGTAGACAGTGCAGATTTTAAATCATCCATCATATAGAACTGCAGCATGGTTGTTTTTTCTTCTCCATCCTGTTTGTAGTTTACAATGATGTCATTTTGTCCTAAATCTCCAAAAGCAATTTCATAAATATGATACTGCTCTCCATTGATTTCTTTTGTTTCCAGATATTTTGCATAAGTGTTTTCGTCTGTGCGTTCACACGCAAGATTATTGGAAACGGTATTTGTACCTTGATGAAGATTATTGGTATGCGGACAGCGATATTCAAAAGAAATATCCTTTGCATCTACCTTTGTATGAAGATACATTTTTGCCGGCATATCTTTTGCAAATGTCATGCCCGGAACTGCAACTGCATCAATGATTCCCTCATCATAAAGTTCGGTTTTCATCTCAGATTCATCTGCTACTCCTGTAAAATTAAAGGAATAGGTTTTGCTTTCTCCGGCTTTTAAAGTCATGCTGGAACTTTCCATGTAACCTTTATTTCCGGATTTTGCATCTTTACTGATTGCATCAGAATGAATATAGAATACATTCAGACCGTTTGCCCAGTCTGCCTGATCCATACACCATTCTTTTTCTTCTGCACGTCTCTGTCCCACCTGCCAGTGGTCCTGATATTCAAATCCGGCACCTGTTTCTGTTTCCGGTGTCATTAGCAGGAAATGACCCTGACCACTCGGTCTTGTTGCATATACATAAGAGGAGTCTTTTCCAACAAAGCTATGGTCGACTGTGCAGGCTTCATAAGCTTCTCCCTGATTCACCCAGATTTCATGAAATGCAAGCGGAACTCCGAAATCTCCAAATACCAAATCAGAATCATTGGTATTTTCTACAGTGATATCCCATTTTAACTGGTCATCCACTAAAGAATAGGTTTCTACCAGTTTAAAATCTTTAATGGCACGAGTGCCTTCTGCTTTTGAATTATCATAAGTCACAATAATTTTGTTATCTTTTAATTCAACCGTTCTTCCTGCATCAGAAGAATTGGTAAGAGATTCACTCCAGGAATCTTCACCATCCTTTTTGGTCTTGAACATCAAATCTCCAAGCCATTCATGTGCACCGGTGTCCTGTTTTGGATTATCCTTCACATTCATGACATAGTTTGTGTCAAATTCGTCCCCCACAATTTTCAATGACGTGATTTCTCCATATTTACCGGTCTCTACGTCAAAGTAATCATTTTTTAAATGATATCCATTTTCTGTCTTCTCCGCAATCATTCCATCTGTTGCTGCAAGTACATCAATACTACCCAGATATGGAAGATAATTTCCAAGCACCATAATCGTGGAAATTGCGATTGAAAGAATCGAGCGCGGTACTTGTTTCTTATCCATAATAATTCCTCCTTCTTTTTTCACTGCCTCTTTCAGATACGCACAGTCTTTTTTGTATCTTTTTTCGCAGCTTTGTAAAACGTTTTACCATTTTCTTTCTCAGTATACTCTCATCGAGCAACTTATTCAATGTTTTTGTGATTATATTTTACATTTTAGTTGTTATTTCTAATTTTTAGTCTTATTTTTTATAGAATTTTACTATAAAATAACGTTTTACTTATTTTTCTTTTCAATTCATTGACTTAACCGAAACTTCTCCCTATAATAAAAGAAAAATACCAAAAAACTACACTTTACTTTAGGGGGTGATTTTTATTGCAACAATAAAAGAAATTGCAAAGGCGTGTAATGTCTCAATTTCTACCGTATCAAATATTTTAAATGGAAAAAACAAAGCCAGCGATGAAGTGAAAAAACTGGTCTTGGAAACTGCAAAAGAAATGAACTATGTGCCAAACTATATGGCAAAAAACTTAAAACAGAAAAATACGAAAACCATTGGAATTATTGCCGAGGATCTCACTATCTTCCATACTCCATCGATTATCGACGGCATCAGTGAATTTATGGAAGAAAAAGGGTATACGCTCTTAATGGGAAATATGCGGCTTTATCAGAAATATGGAAATTTTTTTTATAAAGAAGAAAATTATGACTCGCTTGTCGAAGATGAAGTACAGCAGATGCTCGCCAAACGGGTGGAAGGAATTATTTACATTGAAGGACATTACCATGTCATGGATAATATTTCCGAACTCTTCTCCGTTCCGCTTGTCGCAGTCTATGGACGAGTAAAAAATCCTGAGATTACTTCGATTATTTACGATGACGAACAAGGGGGGTATGAAGCTACAAAAGAGCTGATCGCAAACGGACACAGAAAACTTGGGCTTATCAAGGGAACAGAGGCCAGCTATCATACCCTTGAAAGACGCAAAGGATTCTTAAGAGCACTTTATGAATATCAGATTCCGTTTAATCCATCGTGGGAAATCAGTGGTGACTGGAACCGGATCGATGGCTATGAAGGTGCAAAGCGTCTGGTCAAAGAAGGCGTGACCGGAATCTTTGCCATGAATGACTTAATGGCAGCAGGCGTTTATGATTACGCTGCCAAACACAATTTGACTATTGGAAAAGACCTTTCGGTTATTGGATTCGATAATAGGGAAATCTGTGCCGCATTTACCCCTGCCTTATCTACTATGGCACTTCCTTTAAGAAAAATGGGAACCATTGCAGCAGATTATTTAATTCAAAAAATCGAACATCCCGAACCATCCCATCAGGATGAATATAAAATACCATGTGAAATCTTAAAAAGAAAATCGGTATGCAGACTTTAGTGCTCTGCATACCGATTTTTCTTTTTTTACCAATACGAATTCTTATTTCCACACCGTATCTTTAATTCCAATATCGGATTCTTTAAACACCGGATTCTTTCCAGCTTTTTTCTGTTCTTCATAATTTTTCAGTGCTTTAATTGCAGTCTTTCTAAGCAGCATAATCGCAATAATATTAATGATTGCCATCAACCCCATTGTGATATCTGCGATATTCCAGACTACGGAAAAATCCGCCTGTGCCCCAAGGAAAATTGCTACGACACAGGTAATGCGGAAAATATTTAATAACACTTTACTGTTTTTAATAAATAAAATATTGGATTCCGCATAATAATAATTTCCAACCAGACTGCTAAAAGCAAAGGCAAAGATAGAGACTGTAATAAAATGAATTCCCCACTGTCCAATGTTCGCACGGATTGCTTCCTGTACAAAAGGGATTCCATCTAATACTCCACTTTCTCCCTGCACTCCGGAAATCAGAAGCATCATAGCCGTGGTACTGCAGATTAAAAGTGTGTCAATAAATACAGAAATCACCTGCACCATCCCCTGTTTGACCGGATGGTCAACATCTGCAGATGCCGCTGCGTTTGGCGCACTACCCATACCGGCTTCATTTGAAAACAGACCCCTCTTGATTCCAATCATCACCGCACTTCCGGCAAATCCTCCGGCAAAAGAACGGGCACTAAATGCATTTTCAAAAATCATACCAAATACATGCGGAATACTGCTTAAATTCGTGAGCATGGTATAGATTCCAATTAAGATGTAAACAACTGCCATAACCGGAACAATAAAAGAAGTAATTACTCCGATTCTATGTGCACCGCCCCAGATAACTGCAGCAAATAAAACAGCCAGTACAATACCAACCACCATCGGTACATGGGTCTGCGAATAATTTGGAATGTAATACTCTAACGCGGAGGACATATTAAAGGACTGAAGTCCGTTAAATCCATAGGCAAAGCAGATAATCAATGCGATGGAAAACAGGATTCCAAGCCAGCGTTTTTTTAATGCTTTTTCCATGTAGTAAGATGGACCACCTCGAAACTGTCCATTTTCTTCTACCTTATAAATCTGAGCCAGCGTACTCTCAATAAAAGCAGACGCACTGCCGACCACTGCCATAACCCACATCCAGAAAACCGCTCCCGGTCCTCCCGCTGCGATTGCAGTTGCAATTCCGGCAATGTTTCCGGTTCCTACTCTTGAAGCAGTAGAAATCATCAATGCCTGAAAAGAAGAAACCGATTTTTCTCCCTCATTTCCGGTTTTCTTTTCCATAATGGATTTTAGTCCATCTTTCAATAAACGAATCTGAACTCCCTTTGTAAATACGGTAAAAAATACACCAGCACCCACAAGCAAAATCAGCAGAATATACGTGTACATGAAATCGTTTATTCCTGTCAGAATCTGGTTCATACCTATCTCCTTTCAAAATGCGTATATTCTGCCATTATACCGTATTTTAAATTTGTGTCAAGTCAGTCCTGTAAAGTGAAAATACATTCCTGCAAAGTCTCTAACTTCTTCTAATAATTACATATTATTACTTCTTCTCCCACTCTATTAGATGCATCAGAATTAATCATACGCCTGACACTTACAACATCTATTTTATAACCTTTATTTCCATACAACTCGTTTATCAAGTCTGTATTATGATTTGTAAGCATACAGTAACATCCTCTCGTTGTTAATTCATCATAAAGTTTTGCCAGTCTCTTATGACTTTCTATATCAAATCCCTCTTTTGTGTAGGATTCAAACGAAGTAGGATTCAATGGCGCATAAGGACTGTCCAAAAATACAAAATCTCCCTTTTTCGCTTCTTTACAAGCATCCTCAAAATCTCCCTGCAAAATCGTAATATTCTGAAGATATTCTGAAACAGCCCAAATTACATTTTCTTCTACAGATGCTCTGCGACTGTTATTATATGGCACATTAAAAAGACCTTTTCCATTTACCCGATACAAACCATTAAAACAATGTTTATTTAGAAAAACAAATAATGCCGCCAATTCTACATCATATTCCGATTTCATTAACTTATCATTATAACGTTCCCTAATGCTATAATAATACTGTTTTCCATCTTCCCACATCTCAGAATCTATTTTATTTACTTCACTTAAAAACTCTTTGGGACTGTTGCAGATTCTTTGATAAGTATTAATCAACGCTTTATTAATATCATTAATTAATGCTTTTGAAGGCTGCGTCCCAAAAAACACAGCACCGCCTCCCACAAACGGTTCAAAATAATGATTATAATTTTCAGGCATTCTCTCCTGAATCTGGCTTAATAACTGACGTTTTCCACCTGCCCATTTCACAAAAGGCACAATCTCTGTTTTTCTCATTCCACTTCCTCTTCTTTATGTTTACATTTCTTTTCAATAATCTCTCTCGTCTATTATACTTGCAAACAGCCAAAAGAACAACCTCAGTCTTTACTCTTTACTTTTGGAATACAAAAATATATTCATGCTTAATGCCCAAAAACAGATTGCTATCTATACAAGAAAATGATAAATTTATTATTAAGAATAATCTATTTTTCAAAAAATAAATACCAGGAGGTTTCACGCTATGGCTACTTGCAACAAACAACATCGTTATTTAGAAGGATTTAATGAACTTCCAGAAGCTCAGGATAACAGAAATGGAGGACGACATATCTGTGCAGCTTGTGCTTATGAAGAAGGCTTAAAAGATGCTTTAAACGGTAATCTTCCGCAATCTGACCTTTCCCACCTGCCTGATAGTCAGGCTGGCACTGTACGCCATAAAAGTGCAATTGCCGCCTATAACCTTGGATATCAATATGGTAAAAAAATTAGTTGTTAAACAATACTATTGTTAAATTTTCAAACTTCTTTTTCAAAAAACAAAAATCCCCGAAAGCATAGCTTTCGAGGGTTGATATTTTCTCCGAAAAATAAGAGAGATTATCTCTTTGAGAACTATGGATGCCCGTAAAATGGGGCTTTTCGGATATGCGTGCTGCATACGTGATGCAAACCCACAGCATCCCAGAACAACCGAGCACTTCTCTTCATGGCCAGGTATCAGGAATGGTGCCTGGTCATTGTTTGGGATTATATTTTTATTGAAAATCATTCTTTCGCTATTCCCAGACACATAATATAAAAGAAAGCTGAGCATAAATGACCGGGATCATGCTCAGCTTATGAAATCAAATCGAACATATACTCTTCTATCAACTTATGTCTATTGCATTTTGGCGTTTAATCCATAATACATACGTTTGATATATTACTAGACAATGTATTGCTATCTCAAGTACAAGTCTAACCGTGCTATTCATAGACAGATACTGATTTGTATGAACTATAAGATTATAATTTGAATAAATGATACGGAACATTCCCCAAATCGCAGCCAAATAAATTATCATAGAATATATCTTACTTTTCTTACCCGAAACAAAATAAGCGAATGTTGCTACAGCACCAACTATATTCGGGATAATTAAAACAATCCACCATAAAACAATCTGAACATTTGAATTAATTACCATATTTCCAGTAATACAGGTCGCAGCAAAAAATGCAACAATTACGGCACCCATCCTTTTTGGTGATAGCATTCCTCGTATAGCATTAACAAAACCATACGCAAAGAAAACAATCTGAATAAGCAATGCCAATACATTTATTACAATCGCTTGAATATCATTATAATCAATCATCTCTGATTGCAACGGGAATCTAATTATAATGTCCACAATAGTGATAAAAAGTGAAATTACCACAAACGCATAAAGAGCTATCATTATGTTATTGACGCTTTTCTTTTCAATAACAGGGTTACGTTCTACTACTTTTTCCATTTCTTTTCCAGATAACAGATCGTCAAGACTCACTTCCAGAATCTGCGATATTTTTTTAGTAGTAAGTAAATCAGGGTAACGATCCCCACATTCCCACCTTGATACTGCCTGTCTAGTTACATATAATTGCTCGGCAAGAGACTGTTGGGTCATTCCCTTTTCTTCTCTCACTCTCCTTAGTTGTTCGCCAAATTCGACCATATTAAATCTACTCCTTTCATAATTAGTTCATCTGCAGATGTAACCTTAGTATCACAAATTACTAGAACAACTTCAAGCAACACCTCAATAACTCATGTCACCATTATGGTGCGTCCGCTAAAATCAAGCATTTATCCCATTTACAAATCTATCGTTAAGTAAATCGGGAGTTGTCGACTTCCCCAAAAGATTCTTTCTAGCATGCATCTTCTTTCGCCCTTGATAAGAACTATCTCAAGTTCCTATAGACTCGGTAAACTCCAATTTTTCTATCTCATAGACGCAATCAACAAAACCTTAGAAAATAAGACCACGGTAATTGCTGATGCAGAATCTGCATAACAAAAGGACGCTCTACAGTGTCTATCACCGAAAAGTATCCTATATTTAACGCTTACCTATATTTTTAGATATTTTTGTTGCAAACCGAATAAGTTTCACCACATTTCTAGACATTTCATCAAAATTTAAGGGTAAAGAAAAACCCCAGAAACACGATGTTTCTGAGGTTTGTAATCTCTTCGAATTGTAATTCTCTTGCGAGATAATTATCTCTTTGAGAACCAAATTTAACGTTTTGATATCTTGAAAAGCCCAGAAATACAGGGTTTGTGAAAATTAGTGTTGCATACCTGTTGTATACAGTAGACTGCCTATGACTGTCCACGGCTACTATTAACACTCCCTATGGTTGTTTCCAGAATGGAAAATACCTCTTACTCCTGTAAACATAATTACAAATCAAATTGCTTAAAGAAAGGACTCATATTATGAAAATACATTTTGCTTACTACAACCAATTCAAAAATGGCATTGATATTGCCTTTGCCGATAATACCCTGCTCTTTTTATCCTGTGTCGAAGCCGAAAAGGAATTGCATACTACGCCTAACTCACAGAGATTGATTGACAATCTGGCTATTGAAGATCCATTGTCTTATGTTGCTATGGCATTGGATGGAGAATTACAGGCTTGGGCGGATGCTATGGATGAGGATTGGTATCTGTAATGGATATACGGCATGACCATCATTTACATCAAACAATTTATATTTCTTTTTTAATAATACAAAGCTCGTTGTCGCAAGAAATACCAGTATCCATATACCTACTAAAACCATACAACTCCAAATTATTTTTTTATCATCCCCTCTTGCATACTGGAACAATCTGTCAATGGAGCAAATAATCCTATAAACCCTATAATTGCAAATATCGCACCCGTATGTTTTCTTGATGTCACTAATATATAGGACATGTTCGCTAATATTTTCTTCATTTGTTTTTCTCCAAACACCAATTAAATCACACCACCAACACCTTTAAATTTCTCTACAAAAGTAGATATCTTTTCAAATACGCTTTGCTTCTTAGTATGATATTGAGGATTAAGTGGACTCATTTTAGGAAGAATTTCATTCAAATCTGTCCCATTTTCACTCGCATATTCTTTTCTTAATGAGGTCAGAATATATCTTTTTGCAGCTTCCTCGTTAAGCTTCTCCTCCATTATCAATTCTTCTGCTTCTCTCTTTTGTTCCTTCTGTGCGAATTGAAAGAATGCATCAATAATACTTGCTTTATCTTGTATCTCATCTAAATCTGTCTGATTAATAAAAGCAACAATTAAGCTTTCCTTTGCACGATTTCCCGTACTAGCCCTTACGATTCGACGTATTTCATCAATCAATATATTTTTATCTTTTGTATTTTTGTTTTTTTCATAAATCAACTCCAAAATATAATCTAAATTAATTTCTTGAGATTTTAACAAATCAACTTCAAATACAACATCATCCCAATCTATCTTGGAATTACCTTTTTCTTTTCCTTCTCTTTCTCGACGAATCCATTCTCGAATATCATTATATTTAGAACGATAATCTTGTACAGTTCTTTCTTCTAATATATCCACTAATTGCATCGCTTTAATGTCTTCATCACTAACAAAATGTGTTGACTTAAATATTTCTAAAGTTTCCGAATCAGCTAAATCAATCTTCTGTAATTCTTTTAAATTTGTAAACTCATCATAATTTTGTAGAATATTTTCTATCTTTAAGTATTCGCCAAATAATTTTACAAATTCCTTTTTTTCTTTCTCTGTGGTAATTTCATCCACATCTGCGAAACGAGATTTCAATTCTTGAACAACATCTACGTATCCTCGACGTGCTTCGCCTGTAACAATATCTTTAAAACCATTCATATATTCCTGATAGCTTTTTTCAAGAACTATGTTTTTTGTATTATCGTCACCAAAACACTTTATCGCATCAATTGTAGCTTGTTCCAAATCTCTGAATGTAACAATATTTCCAAATGTCTTTGTAGAATCATAAATACGATTTGTTCTGGAAAAAGCCTGCATAAGTCCATGATAACGAAGATTCTTATCTACAAACAAAGTATTCAGTGTCGGTGCATCAAATCCTGTCAAAAACATACCAACAACAATCAAAAGGTCTACTTCCTGACTTTTCACTCTATTTGCAAGGTCTCTATAATAGTTTTGAAATTCTTTACTTTCAACACCAAAATTGGTTTTGAATTTTTTATTATAGTCGTTAATAGCCATCGTCAAGAATTCCTTTGCACTACTGTCCATCGCAGTTGGTTCAAAGGTTTCATCTTGAATTTCTCCGATTGCATTCTGTTCTTCATTCACTGCAAAAGAAAAAATGGTAGCTATCGTAAGAGGCTTTTCACATCCCTTTTGCAAGTTATTCAACGTCTCATAATAAAGTTTTGCGGCTTCAACACTACTAACTGCAAACATTGCATTAAACCCCTTAGCACCAATATGTGCACGATGGGTTTTTACTCTGAAATTATCTAATATATATTGAGATATTTCTCGTATTCTCTCCGGATGTAACAATGCTTCTTTCGTTTCAGCGGCTGTCAATTTCTTCTCATCCTGTTCCATCTCAATATCTTTAAACTTCGGACGAACATCATTATAATCCACTTTAAACTTTAAAACTTTTTCATCTCTAATTGCATCTGTGATAACATAAGAATGTAACTCTCTGCCAAATACTGATGCCGTTGTTTCAGCTCCCAAAGCATTTTCTGGAAAGATAGGGGTTCCCGTAAACCCAAATTGATAATACCTTTTAAATTTCTTTTTTATATTTTTTTGTGCTTCTCCAAATTGTGAGCGATGAGCTTCATCAAAAATAAATACAACCTGCTTATTATAAATTTCCAAATTCGTCTCTGATTTTATAAGATTATTCATCTTTTGAATTGTAGTAACAATAATTTTATTGTCATCCTTCTCAATATTACGTTTTAATCCAATGGTATTTTCCGAACCATTTACACTGTCAGGTGAAAAACGCTGGTATTCCTTCATCGTCTGATAGTCCAAATCTTTTCGATCAACCACAAAAAACACCTTATCAATATAATCCAGTTCTGTTGCTAATCTAGCCGCTTTAAAACTCGTAAGTGTTTTACCCGAACCTGTTGTATGCCAAATATATCCACCACTTTCTGTTGTTCCCCACTTTTTTGCATTATAAGAGCTTTTGATTTTCCACAAGATTCGCTCTGTTGCTGCTATCTGATAAGGACGCATAATTAATAAGTTATTACTTGTATCAAAGACGGAGTACGTCAATAAAATCCTTAAAATCGTATTTTTTTGAAAAAATGTCGCAGTAAAATCTTTTAAATCTTTAATCAATGTATTATCTGCTTTCGCCCAGTTCATCGTAAAATCAAAACTATTCTTATTTCTTTTTGTTGTATTTGCAAAATATCGACTATCCGTACCATTAGAAATTACAAATATCTGCAAATATTTATATAAAGAATTATCTGAGTTAAAACTCTCTTTACTATATCTATTTATCTGGTTAAAAGCCTCTCGAATAGCGACTCCCCTTTTCTTAAGTTCAACTTGGATAAGTGGCAAACCATTCACCAGAATCGTTACATCATAACGGTTAGCCTGCGTTCCTGTTTGCTCAAACTGAGAAATAACCTGTACTTTGTTCTTTACTATATCTTTTTCATCCTTCTTTACAAGATATATATTTTTGATATGACCATCATCAAATACAAAATCATAAATATAATCATCATGAATTTTGCGAGTTTTGTCTATATGATTATCACTTGCTTTATCTAAATATTCCTCACAAAATCTTGTCCACTCAGAATCAGTAAATTTAACATCGTTTAATATCTGCAATTGTACTCGCGCATTCTCAAACATTGCTTCAGGTGTTGTTAGGTCTGGTAAATATTCATACCCTTGATTTCTTAAATCCTGTATGAATTCATGCTCCAAATCAGCTTCTGTCTGATATGTACCAGTTTCACGCACACATGATGCATATTTTTCATATTTGTCTAATACAATAAAATTATTTGATTCTGCGATAGAATTATATTCATACATTATTCTGCCTCCTTCCAAAATTTTGCGTTATCTATTAAATGTTCGAGTAGTAGTTTCACCGTTTGTTTTTCCGCTTCTGTTGGCTCTTTTACTTCTTCATTTAATAATGTCCTATGACTATAAAAATTCATTACACGTTTCGCATACACTTCTTTATCGTCAGGTAATAAATCCGACCACTTCTCATATCCTAGAAAATTGGCTGCCTTTTCATATAGATTTCTCAGCAACGTAAAATGATACTTTTCAACCTTATTTTCTTCAATTGCTCGCTTAAGTATCCCTATCAGATGATGATGATAAGAAAAATTTTCATTAGAATCACCAAATTTTGTATCTAACTCATAACTTCCGTCCTCATTTTTCTCCAACATATATCCATTATTTTTAATTTTAAGTTCGTTATATAACACGTTATAAAAAAGCGGACTATGTGTTGTAATAATAAATTTTAAATCTGATTCACTTTTACGAATTACATCCGAAAGATTCACAGCCATCTGAATCAAATGATTATCATCCAGCGAAGTCACTGGATCATCAATGAATATGTATTCCAGTTGATTCAACTTGTCTGTCTCCCTATCGCTTTCCTCAGGCACATTTAATACTGATACAACCTGTTCTAACAAACTATAAAAAATGCTCCAGACAAAGTTGCTTTCTTCACCTTTAGATATTTTAATATTTTCTATGTCCTCATCATTTCCCTTTTTTAGTGAAAACGTAACCTCTGAAAAATCTTCATTAAATTTCGGTGTTAATGCATGATTATTAATGTACTCTTGAAAATTACTAATCACATTCAATTCCTGTCCCTGTTCAACAAAGACCCACTCTGTAAACGCATTTGGATGAATTTTCAATTTTAAATTAGTATCATTATCCAAATCATTATCCCAATAAAATAAATCTTCGGTAAAGGCATTGTAATATAGTATCTTTTTGCTCGCCAATCCGTTTTCTTCTTCTAATTCATTTTTAGGTGCAATCAATTCTTTAAATGCCCTCGAAAGTCGTGTTTTACCAGTACCATTAAAAGCATATATTAGCTGTACTTTTTTATTGCACTCCTTCAGTTGTATTGCAATCTCATCTAAACTTTTCCCCATAGTATACCTCTAGTTCTTCATTTAAAATGATAATAGTTTATCTCTATAATATTCGTATTGCTTTTGTCTCTGCTCAATTTCGGCAGGCAGCCCGTCTACAATATCATTACAAAGTATATCAAAACGATTGAGAATATCTACAATTCTATTTTGTTCAGCTATTGATGGTAATGGAATAATAACATCATTAAGTTTATCCGGTGTCACCTCGATTACCTTTGTTCCATGTGCATATTTTTGCTTTTGGCTAAAAAACATACTTGTGTGAAAATAATACGATAAATACTTTGCATTCTGATTATGATGTAAAATAGCTGTATGCCCACTCACTGCAATCTTATTTTTTCCCGTCCAAGCTACACATTTGCACACATCTTCAATATTTTCGCTTGTAACTGCCATTATAATATCATTGGGTTCTGCAAATTTTGATTTATCTGCGGCAGTTTGGGTAATCATTGTAATTGTCTTACTAGCACTCGTTCCATAATAAGTATATATTTGCCCATAATGAATGCATGGAACTCCCTCTTCACAAAAATCTTTTTTCTGAAAGTTTCCTCCTCTTGTAATCGTAGCAATATCACTTAATTTAACAACCGCATAACCAAACACGTACTGTAAAAGTTTAATCAAGCTCTGTCTGTCTGTCTGTCTGTCTGTCTGTCTGTCTGTCTGTCTGTCTGTCTGTCTGTCTGTCTGTCTGTCTGTCTGTCTGTCTGTCTGTCTGTCTGTCTGTCTGTCTGTCTGTCTGTCTGTCTGTCTGTCTGTCTGTCTGTCTGTCTGTCAAGATTGTGTTACCTGTTTCGGCAAATGTCAACAACTGATCTCGATAAAATTCATATTGTTTATTTCGTAATTCTATTTCCGCAGGTAATCCAATATTAAGATTCGAGCAAATTGATTCAAAATTGTCTAGCACATTTGCAAAACGTTCCTGTACCTCTAATGGTGGAAGCGGAATCTCTATGTTTTCTATTGATGGGACATTAGAGTGAACCACTTTGCTTTTTATTTTTCCTTTACTTTTTTGCAATCTCGCGTTATATGTCGAAAGAACATAAGAAAGATACTTAGGATTTTGTTTATGTTTCATAACAACAATATCACCACCAGCCAAACACTTTTCATGTCCTATATAAGCAATAGACTTTGCAATATCTTCAACACTTTCACCGGTAATAGCAAATAAAATATCTCCATGTTCAAAATACTTTGGCGATGAAACATATTCTAATTTTGTATGAGATATACACTTTTCAAACCACGTATTATAAGTAGTGTATATTTCTCCATATCTAACACAAGGAATCCCCTCAGATGTCACTTGGTCACGTTTAATTCCTGAACCACGATACATCTCGGTCGCAATATCTTTTAATTTGACAATTGGAATTTGCGTATCTACTGATAACATTGTATCCCGATAATATTCATACTGCTTTTTTCTGGCTGTAAGCTCGGCTGTAAGCTCGGCTGTAAGCTCGGTGAAATTGTCTAGAATGCGGACAATTTCACGTTGTATTGGCAATGGTGGAACAGGTATTTGAATATTTCCCATTACATTACTCATAAGCTTAGGATTCCCCATGCCACGTCTTACATATTTAGGTGCTTCTACTTTCAATACATGATAGAGATACTTTATCATACAATCTGAATTTATAACTTGAAGCAATCCACAGACATTTGTTACATTGAATTTTCCTTCTCTATAAAAGACCGTTCCGGCATTTGCCCCATCAGTCGTCCACGTTAGATATTCACCATCATAAGCATAAGTATTGATTTTTCCCAATTCACCATTATTTTCGGTTTGCGACGAATACACTGGATAATCTCCCACATTATTACTAATATCCTCTTTCGATATTACAATTCCTCTGCTTATACAACAAAGTTCTGATATCTTCTTTGATTGAACTCCATCTGGACACATCTCAGCAATCAGTTCATCTAATTTACTCATTTCCACCTTCACCTCCCTGCAACATTTTCTTTACTTCTTTATCAAAATCCGAAACAATTTTCTGTGTTTTATTAAATTCAACATATTCTGAAACAGCTTTTCTATCTGCTGTCTTCTTTGAGATTCTACCTTTGCCTTCCAGAACATCATATTTTCTAAATGCTAAAAATTCATTAATACTGGCTGCAAATTCCGTCATAGTAAATGTGTTTTCTCTCTCTATCAAATCTTCTATGTAATCAAAATATCCCGTGACAGCTCGTTCCAACTGACGAATCTGTTTCTCATCAAGATAATTCTTTGCAATCGTAACATCTGATTTTAAGATTCTTCCATCAGGAGAATTTTTCCATGTAGTTAATCCCATATGTTCTTTGGTATGGTCTGCTTTTGTGTCAATGATTTCTGCAGCAGTTTGTCCGGTAATTGCGTAATGAAACTTGTTTTGAACCATTGCATAAAAATCATGTGTTGTTTGAGAATCTTTGTCATAGTCAATACTGCACTCTGCAAATATGTCTGTTATCTGCTGCCATATTCTTCGTTCGCTTGCTCGGATAGAACGTACTCGTTCCAACAGTTCTTTAAAATAATCTTTACCAAACGCTGTTTTTCCCTGCTTCAAGCGTTCATCATCCATCGCAAAACCTTTTATCATATATTCCTTCAGAATCCCTGTTGCCCATATTCTAAAGTTTGTTGCTTTTCTTGAATTAACACGATATCCAACTGAAATAATTGCATCAAGGTTGTAGAACTCCATATTTCTTTTTATATCCCTTGAGCCTTCTTGTTGAACTATTTCCATTTTGGAAACAGTTGAAATTTCATTTAATTCACCCTCTGCATAAATATTTGCAAGATGCTTACTTATTGCTGGAACACCAACACCGAACAATTCAGCCATAGCTTTTTGTGTCAGCCAAATTGTTTCATCTTTTATTACGGCATTAACGGAAACATTTTCTTCAGGAGTATTATAAATCAAAAATTGTAATTCTTTATCCATAGTTACCCCTCTATTTCCGCAATAATTGCATCTATTTCAGAACGTAGTCTATCTATATTCTTCACTGTTTTCTTTATTTCTGCATTTAAAACATCAATATCAATAACCTCTCTTGTATCTTTCTTTTCCACATAAGAGCTTACAGATAAATCATAATTGCCTTCAGCTATTTTTTCATTATCAACATTTTGGGAAACATATTCTTTTTCTTCCTTACTATCAAATAGCTGCATGATGGCATCAATATGTTCCTGTGACAATACATTATTATTTGTCTCTTTTTTATAAAATTCTTCTCCACTTGCATCTATAAACTGAATTTTCGTGTCTGTTTTATGTTTTGAAAGCACCAGTATATTTACCGCTATGGATGTACCATAAAATAAATTTGGTGCAAGTGAAATAACTGTTTCAACAAAATTATTGTCAACTAAATACTTTCTAATCTTCTGTTCTGCTCCTCCTCGATAAAATATACCAGGAAAACACACAATAGCTGCCCGCCCTCTACCAGAAAGATAGCTAAGGCAATGCAGAACAAATGCAAAATCTGCCTTAGATTTCGGAGCAAGCACTCCTGCAGGTGCAAAGCGATCATCGTTAATCAGTGTTGGATCATCACTACCAATCCAGTTTATAGAATAAGGTGGATTAGACACAATTGCATCAAAAGGTTTTTCATCTCCAAATTGTGGGGCAGTAAGGGTATTTCCCAATGCAATATTAAACTTATCATAATTGACATTGTGCAAAAACATATTCATACGAGCAAGATTATATGTTGTATGGTTTATCTCCTGGCCAAAAAAGCCTTCCTGAATCACATGGTTATCAAATTGTTTCTTTGCTTGCAATAATAACGAACCAGAACCTGCTGCTGGATCATAAATCTTGTTAATTGTAGTTAGACCATGTGTCGCTAGTTTTGCTATCAATTTTGATACGCTTTGAGGCGTAAAAAATTCTCCGCCTGACTTACCAGCATTTGCAGCATAATTTGAAATCAAATATTCATATGCATCTCCAAATAAATCTATCTGATTATCCTCAAAGTTTCCAAAATCAAGTCCTTCAATGCCTTTAATAACCGCTGCCAAACGTGCATTTTTATCTTTTACTGTATTTCCCAATCGGTTGCTCGTAGTATCAAAATCAGCAAATAACCCTTTAATATCTTTTTCTGAAGGATAACCACTTGCCGAATTTTCAATAGCATCAAATATCGCTTTCAAATCTGTATTCAAACTTTCATTTGTATTTGCATTTTTAGCGATATTAGAAAATAATTGGCTGGGATAAATAAAATACCCCTTCGTTTTAATTGCATCGTCTATAATTTCTTTTGTAATGATTTTATCATCTAACTCTGCATAGTTTACACTTTCATCTCCACCTTCAATATAATTTGAAAAATTTTCACTGATAAAACGATAAAAAAGTGTTCCTAGTACATATTGCTTGAAATCCCATCCGTCTACAGAACCACGAACTTCATTTGCTATTTTCCATATTTGAGATTGTAATTCTGATCTTTGTGCCGCACTTGACATACCGATACCTCCAATGTTATATTAACCTCTATATAAGAGTCTTTATTCAAAAAAATCTGTAACCATTCAAATCCGAACAGTTACAGGATATTATACCACATTATAGCCAAAATCGAAAGTAAAGATCAATGTCCAAAAACATAACTTTTTCGTTACTTCTCCGTTGTTATCATCTCATTTTATCTTTGTGTAACTTTCTTACCAACACCTCTGTTTCCTCAATCCTCCTCTCCAACTGTTCCAGCGTTCCCACTCGGTTCTCCGCTTTTATCTCCTCCTGCACGCTCTCCACACTATACTGCTCTTTCGTCACAAGATTCTGATATGCCACCAGCCTATAATTATATCCCTCATTCCGATAATCTGAGAACACTGGTGCCACTTCTCCCTTACTCGTCTGCCACCTCATCAATCTTGGAAACCAACAGATTCCATCCACTATCAACTCCTTGAACGAATTAAGCAACTCTCCTAATGCAGTTAGGAGACCTCGGAAGCTATTGCCTGCTTGAATTTCCCTCTTTCCCTCTACGGCATTGGCATATTCCTCTATCAATGGAGATAATGGCATATAGGAAGCAATATACTGTTTCAGGTTAGATAGACTTTCCTTAAACTTCTCAAGCTTTGAAGCTTCTTCC
This sequence comes from Blautia stercoris, assembly GCF_054657695.1. Lineage (NCBI taxonomy): Bacteria > Bacillati > Bacillota > Clostridia > Lachnospirales > Lachnospiraceae > Blautia > Blautia stercoris. The sequence continues at coordinate 1,075,214 of NZ_BAAHYF010000002.1, read as the reverse complement.
TCATACTCATATAATTGCGATTTCATAATGGTAATCTGATAATCTAATTCCTCTGCTTGTGCCTCCTTGCTGCTAATATCTTTATTTATTTCATCCAGCTTCTCTTTTTGTGTTTTACTCACTTCCTTATATGCCAGTTTCTTTGCAAATAAATCTAGATCTGAATCCTTGACCTGCTCCTGCAATTCTTCCAAACGCTCAGTTTCTTTGACAACTTTATATTCCATAACCGACAAATCATGATTCCGTCCCAGCTTTTTCTCAGCAAGTTCTTCCTTCACATTGAACTTGAAACACGAACCTGCTTCTTCCCTTAGTTTATCCTGTAATATTACAGATAAACTTTCCGGAGTGAATACATTACGCTTGGACACCTTCTTTGCCAGTCCTTTTTTAGCACCTTCCCATACCGGAACTCCTACCACATGCATATGAGGACTTGCCTCGTCAAAGTGTATCACTGCATTTGCCACTTTGAAATTCGGAAGAAATCTTTCCATTGTGGATAACAGATAAGCATACACATTGTACATCTTTTCCTTTTTATCCGTATGTTCTTCCCAGAACTCCTTATCCCCACATTGAAAGATAATTTCAACTGCCATATCCTGATTCAGATTGGCTACATGTTCAAAGTAATCCTCTATCCGTCTGTCAGCCCGCTTTTGCTTTTGATTATATTGTTGTACCGCTTCGTCAAATTCCTGATGATAGACATTTTTCACATCCTGATACAAACCTTCCGTTCCCCTCAAAAGCAAAATATTGTCGGAACTGTATTCCGGCGATTTATACTTTCGCAAATTGTGTTTTGCTACTCCAAGCAATTTACTCTTACTTGTTATGGCACTCTTTCCATTGCTAATGTGTGCCGAGTAAGAAACATTACCCATAGGCACCTCTCCTTCCTTCTTAAATCAGATTTCCCACTCGCTTATCATCTTGGCTTTGCCATAGATGATAACCCCCTAGCACTTTTGTCAAATCCAATGTTCCATTGTCTCTGCCAAAAATGCGGGGCTCTCCGAGGGGTTTATCTTGCTACCGCAAGAGTTTAATAATCCGTACTTTTAATAACAGCAGATTCTAAATTCTTCTACAATTTAGAATCTGCTTTCTCTACTTTACAAATTCTTAAACTCTTTTCTCAGGCATAATCCATGTCCAGAAAGCTGTTCCATCTTCCTGCTTTCCTTTACCCGAGACAATCCCTAATTTCTTCTTAGCAGATAATAAAGTATTTCTCTTAATTCCCCTATGAGATGCTTCCTCGATAATGTCATTTGATGCAATCTCACTAGCACTTCCAAAAAACTCCTTTATAAATTCCACTGCTACATCCAACTTTTTCTTACCTCTGCCTTCATTTCCCATCAATAATTCATCAATGGTAATGTCATAAGGTCCGATACAAGTCATCCCTCTATCTTCTGTCATCTCAAATCCAATGGCATCTCCTGCCGGTGCTAAAGAGGATTTATCCTGTGCCATAATGCGAATATTCGGTTTATCCCGAAGTCTTGCAACTAAGAGAACACTTCTCGCTGTTGCTTGAATATCAATAGAACCAAGTCCCCTATAAGTTGATTTGCTTCCAGATGCTTTATTCATGTGACCAATCAAAATCACTGCACATTGATACTTTTCTGCAATCATTCCAAGCTTCTTTAATACCGGACGAATCTCATTTGCCCGATGCATATCTACTGTTGCTCCAATATATGCCTGAATCGGATCTAGAATAATCAGTTTTGCATTTGTCTCTACAATTGCCTGCTCTAACCTTTCATCCGTCATGCTAAGTTCTTTTTCTGTTTCATCAATTACTCGAATCATAGAACAATCTGCTCCATTTTGTTCCAGTCTCGGCTTAATCGTATCGTCAATTCCATCTTCTGCGGTCTGGTAAATAATATGAATTGGTTCATAAGGTCTATCATCATCACAGGGAAGTGGTAGACCTTTACTCAACATTGCTGCTAATTTTAGTACTAATGTTGTTTTCCCCTCTCCTGGATCTCCCTCAATAACTGTAATCTTTCCATATGGAATATAGGGATACCATAACCAGCTCACCTCTTTTGAAACTACTTCTTCCATGTGAATTAGCTTCAATTCTACTTTCTGTTCTTCGTTCATTGCTTTTTCCTCCTAAATTTTGTGTTGTCGGTATTAGGAGCCAATGGTATAATCATCTTGTTACATATGATAACGAGTGGCTCCGCTACTCTTATCCAAGTCCGAAGCTCTGCAAAGCCTCGGACTTTTCTTTTTTATCATCTGAATGTCTATTAGCACATCTTCATCACCACCTTTTCTTTTTATCTGTCATACTGCTTGTGATTCATTTCTGAAATATCCAGTCTCTTCCCAAACTCTTTTATCTGAACAGTAATAACTATATTCCGACGAATCAGCAATCTTTATTGCTGTCCCAAATTTGAGAATTCCTTGTTGAAGTCCAACCCTTACATACTGTGCATCCTTCCCAATTGCTGCTGCAATTTCCTTTATTGGTACATTCCGTCCTGTAAAAGCTGGTAAATCAACCTTATAGATTACTTCCGGCATCTCTACCACCTCCCTTGTTATAGAGCATTATTTGCTCTGTTGTGTTTTGTATTATACAGACCTTTTATTGCTCTGTCAATAGTTTATAATTTGATGTTGACTATTTAATTTTAATATGTTACTTTAACTTATACAGGAGGTTGATATCATGAATACAGGTAAAAAAATTAAATTAATCCGAACTTTTCGTGGATTAACACAGAAAGAGCTTGGAGAAGCGTGTGGCATACACGAGGTAGCCATTCGCAAGTATGAATTAGGGAAGAATATTCCAAAACCAGAACAACTACGTAAAATTGCAGAAGCTTTGAATGTTAATGTAAATGCACTAGTGGAATTTGATATTGAAGCTGATGGAGACGTATTACCATTACTCTTTGCAATTGATGAAGTATTTGATATTTCATTAAAAGAAGTCGATGGAGAACCTGGTATGTTTTTTAATAACAAAAGTCTCATTCAATTTTTAAAAGACTGGCAGGCTATGAAAGAGTTACTCGCATCCGGAAGCCAGACCGCAGACAATTATGAGATATGGAAAACCATACGTCCAAGTGTTACAAAAGTAGTCCATGAGGATTAAGTATTTATCTGTTCGCTTATCAGCTTGCTGAATTTAAAGCGAAAGGAATGGTGCTTATGAAGTTACCCAACGGATACGGAAGCGTTGTAAAACTTTCCGGAAAAAGAAGAAAGCCTTATCAGGTCAGAAAGACAACAGGCTGGCACTACGATAAGGAAAAGGACAGACAAGTTCAGGATATGATTACAGTTGGATACGCTGCTACAAGAGCTGAAGGCTTACAGATGCTTGCAGAGTACAACAATAATCCATTCGATACCAAAGCTGCCAAGATGACCTTCTCTGATGTATATGAAGAATGGTCCAAGCGTAAGTATCCTACTGTATCCGAATCCAATGTCAAAGGATATACCGCATCCTATAAAGCCTGCGGTACCCTCTACAACAAAGTTTTTAAGGATATTCGATTAGTGGATTTGCAAAATGTCATTGATACCTGTGGTAAGAATTATCCTACTCTCAGGAAAATCAAAGTGCTTTTCAATCAGCTTTACGATTACGCCTTGAAAAACGATATTTGCAACAAAGATTATTCCAGTTTTGTGGATGTAGCACAGTACAAAGACCGCAACCCGAATAAGTATGACAGAAACAAATTTGAAAAGGATGAAATTGAGAGAATCTGGGAACAGAAAGATGATAAGTATTATCAGATTGTTCTGATGCTTCTCTACAACGGAGTCAGAATTTCAGAATTGCTTGATTTGAAAAAGGAACATGTTCACCTCGATGAACAGTACTTTGATGTAATCAGCAGTAAAACAGAAAACGGCATCCGAAAAGTGCCGATTGCCGACAAGGTTCTTCCCTTCTACAAAAGTTGGTACGAATCCACCCCCGACTGTGCATACTTGCTGCATACGGAAGACGGTAAGCATTTTACCTACAGAAACTACTATGACAGCTACTTTCATCCATTAATGGAGCAGTTAAAGATTAACCGCACACCGCACTGTTGCAGACACACATGCGTGTCCATGTTGGCAGAAGCTGGCGTAGATCAGACGATTATTAAGAAGATCGTGGGGCACTCCGGAGCTATGACACTTACAGAAAAGGTATATACCCACTTTGATATTAAGGAGTTAGTAGATGCGATTAATCGAATTTAGCAATCAATCGGTGTCATTCGCAGATTGCAAAGCAATCTTGCTCATGTTGCGCTGGCGCGCTATATCATCCAGCAAATATATTTCGATTGATGCAAGCATCATCTCAATATATTCACTGTCTGCTGCACCGCTTGTAGTAACGCGCAAAAAGGACATTCCCAGATTGCTCTGAAAATGTCCTATACATATCATTGATATATTTGTTGCATACTTGTTGCATATGTGTTGCATTCCATTGAAATTCCAGCACATCTGACAACTTCCCACAACCTCTGTAACCCTTGTAAAATGGGCTTTTCTTGATTTCTCTGTATGAGAAAAATTATCTCTTGCTGAACTGCGGAGCACGACGTGCTGCTTTGAGACCTGGTTTCTTTCTTTCTTTCATTCTTGGGTCACGAGTTAAGTAACCTGCAGATTTTAATACTGGTCTGTATTCAGCGTCTGCTTCAAGCAGTGCTCTGGAGATTCCGTGACGGATTGCACCAGCCTGACCTGTGAATCCACCGCCATGAACGTTTACTAATACGTCGAATTTGTCTGCTGTTTCAGTAGCAACTAACGGCTGGCGAACAACAACTTTGAGTGTTTCTAATCCGAAGTATTCGTCGATATCTCTTTTATTAATTGTAATTTTACCTGTTCCCGGTACTAAGTAAACACGAGCTACAGATGATTTTCTTCTTCCTGTTCCATAGAATTTTGTACTAGCCAATGTTCTTTACCTCCTATTAAAATGTTAATACTTCTGGTTTCTGAGCTGCATGGTTGTGCTCTGGTCCAGCGTATACGTGAAGTTTTTTAATCATGCTTCTTCCTAAAGGTCCTTTTGGAAGCATACCTTTAACAGCGAGTTCAAGAACCTTTTCCGGTTTTTTAGCCATCATTTCTTTTAATGTGGTTTCTTTCATTCCACCAACATAGTCTGAGTGATGGTAGTAAATTTTCTGTTCCATTTTTTTACCGGTTACAGCTACTTTATCAGCGTTAACGATGATTACATAATCACCTGTATCTACATGAGGAGTATAAACTGGTTTGTTTTTTCCTCTTAAAACTTTTGCAACTTCAGATGCAAGACGACCTAATGTCTGGCCTTCAGCGTCCACTACATACCATTTTCTTTCAATCTTATCCGGATTAGCCATATAAGTGTTCATGGTTTTACCTCCCTAATTTTCAACATATCATAATCTGATTACTTCATAAATAAAATTTATATGAAAATACTATACCGGGGCTTTTGGCTAAGTATTTTCGCACTACGTCACATTGAGATATTATATTATACTTACCCTTTAATGTCAATCTTTTTTTAAGAAATATTACAACATGAAACGCAAAATCTTTCTTGTTCTTTTTTCTCTCACGATTCCACTCCGATTTTCGGACAGATATCATTTAAGCAACATTTTTCACAATGCGGTTTTGTTCTCGCCGAACAGACTTCTCTTCCATGATACACCAGTCTGTGACAGAATTCACTGCCTTCTTCCGGTGGAATAATTTTCCAAAGTGCCATCTCCACTTTCTTTGGCTCTTTGATTCCATCTACAAGCCCCATGCGGTTTGTCAGGCGGATACAATGCGTATCTGTGACAATCGCCGGCTTTCCAAATACATCCCCCATAATCAGGTTTGCACTTTTTCTTCCGACTCCAGGCAGTTTTAATAATTCATTAAAATCATCCGGAACTTTTCCGTTATATTTTTCTTTTAACATACGCATGCAGGCACTGATATCTCTCGACTTGCTTTTTCCAAGCCCACATGGTCTTACAATTTCCTCAATTTGCTCCGGTTCTGCTTTTGCAAGTGCATCCACATCCGGATATTTTTCATATAATTTTTCTACTACAATATTCACTCTTGCATCCGTACACTGTGCAGCAAGACGCACGCTGACCAGAAGCTTCCAGGCTTCATTGTAGTCTAAGGTGCAATCAGCATCCGGATATTCCTCTTTCAATCGTTTTATGACTTCCAAAGCCATTTCCTGTTTTTCCATCGTATTTTTCTCCCGATTATCTTTGTAAAGCGGACATTTGCAAGCCGCATTCAATTATTTTATCGCAAGCCGGTTAATCTGTGTTGCAAGATAACCTGCACCATATCCGTTATCAATATTGACTGTTGCAATTCCATTTGCACAGGAATTAATCATTGTAAGAAGTGCCGATAATCCATGAAAACTTGCACCATATCCCACAGAGGTCGGAACAGCAATCACCGGCACATCTACGAGACCACCAATTACACTCGCAAGTGCTCCTTCCATTCCGGCAACCGCAACTACACAATTCGCATCCTGAATTTCTTTAATATTAAAAAGCAAACGATGGATTCCACTGACTCCCACATCAAATACTCGCTCTACTTTCGTTCCAAAGTATTCTGCCGTCTGTGCTGCTTCTTCTGCCACTGCAATATCTGCTGTTCCGGCCGTACACACTGCAACCAGACCCTTTTTTTCTCTTTTCTTTCCATCTATTTTTAAAATTCCGGAAATCGGGTCATATTCTGCAACCGGAAATTTTTCTTTTACCAGCTCATATTGGTGTACAGAAGCCCTTGTCCCAAATACTTCTCCGTTTTTTTCATATAACTTTCCTACAATATGAAGCAGGTGTTCATCCGCTTTTCCACTACAGAAAATCACTTCCGGAAAGCCGGAGCGAACTTCTCTATGCATATCCAGTTTCGCATATCCCATTTCTTCAAACGGCTCTCTCTTAAAATAACTTTCTGCTTCTTCTATTGATATTTTTCCTGATTTTACCTGTTCTAATAATTCCCTTGTTTCCATTTCTATTTCGATTGCCCTTTCTGACTGTCAAATAATTTGAACGCAGATAAGCATTCCCCCGCTTCAAGTGTGCAGAGCACTAAGCGGGGGGTGAGGGTATGCTTCTGTCGGTGGGAGTTGAAAGCTTCCACTGACAGATCACAAAGCGACTGCGTTCATGAGCAAGTAGCAAAGCGGATTGCAAATGTCCGCTTTACACAGCTTTATTATAAGCATTTCACTAAAAGAAAGTCAATCTTAATGTACTCGCTCAAAAAAGAAGTACCTGCTCATTTTTGCAAATACTTCTTTTTTCAAAATTTATACCTTTCGATACGGCATTTTCTGATACATAATTTGTTCAAATTCCTCGACAGGCATTGGATGTGCAAACCAGAACCCCTGTGCCTCTTCACATCCTGCTTTTCTTAAGACCTCAACCTGTTCCAGATTTTCCACGCCTTCACAGACCACACGATAACCAAGCCCTTTCACTACTGCAACAATCTGATGCAGAAAATACATTCCACGTTCACTTGTCTTACAGTTATCCATAAAAACTTTGTCAATTTTTACCGTATTAACCGGAATGTCAATCACTGTGTTTAAAAGGGAATAGCCTGAGCCAAAATCATCCAGCGCAGTCTGCATATTGACTTTCTGAAATCTTTCAAACAATCGTTTTACGTTGTCATAATACGATACCGTCGCGGTCTCTGTCAGTTCAATTTCAAGCAAAGCAGGGTTAATTCCATAACGATTTAAAATCTCCAGATAATGCTCAACAGTATCACAATCTCTTGCGTGGAGGATTGAAGCATTTACCGAAATCGGAATCAATTTTCTGCCCTTTTTCTTATTTTCTGCAAGAAACTTTACAACTTCTTCAAATACAAAAAAGTCCAAATCAATAATTCTTCCATTTCTTTCATATAAAGGAATAAATGCATCCGGTATCATAACAGTTCCATCCGGTCTCTGCCATCTTACCACCGCTTCCGCACCGATAATCGAATAATCAAAAAGGGAAACTCTTGGCTGTAAATAGATTTTAAATTCTCTGTTTCGCATTGCGAGGTCGAATCCATTGATAATTTCATTTTCCACTCTTTGTTTTTCTTCCATCTCTTTTCCGTAAACCTTCACACTGATTCCTGTTACCTTTGAGACTTGTTTCCTTGCATAATTTGCCGCATCAATTGCAATAGACGTATTTCCATTTGCTTCTTCAATAAAATAAATTCCTGTCCGAATCCGGATTCTGGTATCCGGAAAAATTCTTTCCTGCTGTTCTACAAAGGTTTGATTTAACCGATCTACTGCCTCTGCGGTATCACTTCTTTTTTTATACGGCATAAACAACAAAAACTGGTCGGAAACTACGCGGGTAAAATAAATCTGTTCTTCCTGCTGCATCGTTCCGATAATATAATTACTGAACTCTCTCAACAGACGGTCTCCCATCTGATATCCCCATTTCTGGTTAAAATACTTAAAGTTCTCAAAATCTGTATATACCATCACATAAGAACTGATGTTGTCATCAGCAAGCACTCGTTCTACTTCTTCTTTAAAACGGGTAAAAGAAATCAAACCGGTCAAATCATCAAACTCCGGATTTGTAAACATTCCATTACTCATGGAATTCATTAAAAACAATTTTCCAAGATGTGCTGCAATAATCTTTGTAATTTCACCTAAAATCTGCCGTTCTTCTTTCTTCCAACTGCGTTTCTCTTTACAAACCATATAAGAAACCGAACCTGCATATTTCCCCTCAGAATAGATTGCAGTATGCACCGCTGTTTTGGCATCTCCATGAAGCAGGGTTTGAATTCCATATTCACTATAACCAAGTGATTTCATCTCGTCTTTCTGGAGCACCGTCGTTCCATTCTCATCATAACTGTAAAATAATTTTAAGAAATCCTCTTTTTTATAACTTATTTTCTGTTCCAATGCCTGCGGTACATTGTCCGCTGTCCACTGATACATCTTCTCGCACATATTAACCTTAATATCCGTACGAAGCACAGTAACACGATCCAAATTAAAACTTTTACCTACAACTTCTAATAAACTGTTTACTGCGCTGTCAAAATCACATGCTTTTTCAAATGTTTCAAATGCCGTTGCCACCAGACTTCCCCTGTATCCGGATATCGGTCTTTTTCCTCTTTTGTGTTCTTCTCTTTTTTCCGTCTTTTCTTCTACACTTTGAAAGCGCTGAAGATTATCACAAAATACATACCTGTCTCTTCCGTTTTCTTTTGCACGGTATAACGCCCAGTCTGCATTTTTTAATATCTGTTCATAAGTATATCCCGAAACATTTTCCGGAAGATAACACACTCCAATACTACAGGTCATAGAGTATTCTTTTTCCTGAAAAGTCTGATTCCGAATCGAATGAACTAACTGCATAGCTTTACGAACCAATGCTTTATTGGGAATATCTTTAAATAAAATTACAAATTCATCACCGCCTGCACGCATTACAACATCTTTTTTATCACAGACCATAAGCAACAATTTTGCCAAATCTTTTAATACAACATCTCCAAATAAATGTCCATAATTGTCATTCACATCTTTAAAATAATCCACATCAATAATCATCAGACCACAAGCGGAATAAGGGTCTTTTGTTCTTAGATATTTTTCAATTAATTTCGTTCCCGCCCTTTTATTATAAAGCTTTGTGAGTGGATCTCTCTGCGCTTCTTCCTGCAGTTGCTCTTCCCTTCTTCTCTCTATCGTAACATCTCTGATACTTCCCAGAAGCACCGACTCTTCATTCAGACTTTTTGGAAGATAAACCGAATTTAAATTCTTTCTTGAAATCAAACCTTCCCCCTCTACATATCTGATTTCAATCGAATTTCGTACTTCTCCATTGCAAAATCCTACCATTTTCCACTTATCTTCCGGATGAATTTTATCTTCTTTTTGCAGATATTCCATAAAATGTTCAATTTTTTGAAGCATCTGAAACTGACCGTCATATAAAATAAATACTTCCCTTTCCGGGAAATATTCAAATAATAATAATTCTTTTCGTTTTATCATAGAAGCCAAAATTGCCTGCCTGTGTTTTACCCTCATAACCGCTTCCGTATCTTTGCATTCACCTTTCATACCTCTTACTCCCTATATTTTTTATATCCATACTATACCGCTCTCATACCTTATTTTAAAATTATACCAATTTTTTTTAATTTTGTATACTAGCCAAACGGCTTGTATTCTGTTTTAAACTGCGTTTTTTAACCGAATCAAGCAAGTCCCTGTCAGTAAAAAAAAGATGACTACACAAAATTTAAAGTGTAGTCATCTTCTGTCTATTTCTTATTTTTCTATAACGTATTTTAGTTTGCTGCAAGCTCTAACATTCTCTTTAATGGTTTTCTTGCTGATTCACGAAGTTCTTCATCTAATTCAATTTCCGGTGCCATTTTTTCAAGGCTTTCTAATACATTTTCCAGATTCACTTTTTTCATATTCGGACAGAACTGACGATGTCCAACCGAATAAAATTTCTTCTCTGGATTTTTCTGCATTAATTCATAGAAAATTCCCATCTCTGTGCAGATAATAAAGCTGGTTTTTTCTGAAGAAGTTGCATAATCAATAATCTGTGAGGTACTTCCAATAAAATCTGCTACAGAAAGTGTATCCGGTGTACATTCCGGATGCGCCAAAACCATTGCTTCCGGATGTACTTCTTTTGCTTTTAAGATATCTTCTTTATGAATGCTCTTATGTACATGACAGAAACCGTCATTAAAAATAAAATGTTTGTCCGGCAGTTTTTCTGCTATATGGCGTCCCAGATTTTCATCCGGAATAAAGAAAATATGTTCATTTGGAAGCTTCTTTACGATCTTGAGCGCATTAGAAGAAGTCACACAGACATCAGAATGTGCTTTAATCTCGGCTGTTGAATTGACATAACAGACAACTGCAACATCCGGGTACTGTTCTCTTACTTCTTTAATTTTTTCAACATCTACCATGTGCGCCATTGGACAATCCGCACTGGACTCTGCCATTACTACTTTTTTCTCAGGATTTAAAATTTTTGCACTTTCTCCCATAAATGAAACTCCACAGAACAAAATTGCATCTTCAGATACTGTTGTAGCCTTTTCTGCAAGATAATAAGAATCTCCCACAAAATCTGCAATTTCCTGTACTTCCCCATCCACATAATAGTGTGCCAGTATTACTGCATTTTTCTCCTTTTTCAGTCTGGCAATCTTTTCTTTGATTTCTTTATTGCTCATATTCCTTCCCCTTTTCATTTGGTTTAATTTTTAAAAAGCACACCAAAAGCGCACTTTCTTATTATTCTTTATTATTCTTTATTATTCTTTCTTATTATTTACTTTTTCTTATTACTCTTCCTGACTGTCACTCTTTTTACTTCCGCGCAAATCATAATCATCCAGAAAATTGTAAGCTTCTTTGTCTTTGTGATAACCGATAACCGTTCTTAAATTTATATTACGGACACTGTTAAAAATATTGGTTTCGATCACATCGCTGGTCTTTCTAAACTGCGCAATCAGTTCTTTCATCTCATCACGTTTCGAACCTCTGCCTCCGCCACAGCTGACGCAGTTTTCTGTAAAACGACATGCACACTGGATAAAATGCAGTCCGTTGTAATCTCTCCATGCTTTAATCGCATCTTCTTTTACCATGTATAATGGACGAATTAATTCCATTCCCTCAAAATTCTGGCTGTGCAGCTTCGGCATCATGGTTTCTACTTTTCCACTGTATAACATTCCCATTAAAATGGTTTCGATTACATCATCAAAATGATGTCCCAGTGCAATTTTATTACATCCCAATGCCTTTGCATGAGAATACAGATAGCCTCTTCTCATACGTGCACATAAATAACATGGATTTTTTTCGATTGTTGCTACCGTATCAAAAATTTCACTTTCAAATACAGTAAGTGGAATTCCAAGTAAATCTGCATTATCCTGAATAATTTTCCAGTTATCTTCATTATAGCCTGGATTCATTACAAGAAAAACTGCTTCAAAATGGATTTTTCCATGACGTTTTAATTCCTGAATCAGTTTTGCAAGCAGCATGGAATCCTTTCCACCGGAGATACAGACTGCAACCTTATCTCCCTCCTGAATCAGTTGATATTCATTTAAGGCTTTTGTAAATGGACGCCAGATGGATTTCCGAAATTTCTTAATAATACTTCTCTCAATTTCTTTTGTCTTTTCTTCTTTGCTTTCTTTTGTATCTTCCTCCAGAAAACGACTTAAAGAAAGACGCAGATAAGCCCGATATCCACCTTCTACATTAAAAGCATTGTATCCGGCTTTTGTCGCTGTTTCAATATAATCCTTACTTCTCTCTCCGGTATGACAGATAAAGTAAATTGGTTTCTCTTTTTCCAGCACTTCTTCATATCGTGAATCAAACTCTTCCATCGGCAGATTCACTGCCCCCGGAAAACTTCCTCTTTTGTATTCTTCCTCCGGACGCAGGTCAATCACCTGAATCTCATCTGCACTTAACTGTTCTAATTCTTCTACCTGAATTGTTTTCATAACTTCCTAAATCACCTGTATTAAAATCATATTTACGGCTGTTCCAAGCAAAATACTAAGAAACGTATTATGCTTCCATTTATAACTGACTGCAACAACTGCCACTGCCAAAAAATTTGCGATTCCTGTGTGAGAAAAATCACTCCCTGTTTCCTTTAAACAATACACAATCAGCACAGCCATAATTGCTGATGGCAGGATTTTTCCAAGATAAATCAGTTTTTCCGGCATTTTGCGTTCCCCACGAAATGCAAGAAACGGCAATGCACGCAAAAAAAATGTAATCCCCGCCGACACTGCCACAACCAGAAAAAAGAACTCTATTTTCATGACTGTGCCTCCTTTTCTCTCATCAAAAGCAGAACACCTGAAACAAGAATTAAAGAAGGCAGCATAAAGCTTCTTGCTCCTGCTATAATCAGACACAGCATTGAGATTCCAAGACCTAAAACGGCCGGTACATGATTCTTTGTTTTCTCCCAATTATCGATAAAAATAATGACAAACAATGCAGTCATGCAAAAATCAATTCCCTCTAATTTTATCGGAATCAGCTGCCCTAAAACTCCGCCTGCAATTGTACCTGCCATCCAATAACATCTTGACAGAAACGCAATCACAAACATCATGTCCTCTTTTTCTTTTCCGGTTTCCGTCAGGCTTAAATTAACTGCATAAGTTTCATCTGTCATTGTATGAATCATATAAAGAAGTCGTTTTCCCATCTTCTTAAATTCATCTACAAACGTTAAACTATAAAAGGTCTGCCTGCTGTTCATCAAAAATGCAGTCACCGCAATCGTAATAATAGAAGTTCCACCACTTAAAAATGAAACCAGCACAAACTGAAATGCTCCGGTATACACAACCAGGCTGATAAGCAGTGACTGATACCAGGCAAATCCTGCTTCTTCCATTGTAATTCCATATGCCATACTGACAAACACATAGCTGCATAAAATCGGAATTGACTTTAAAAATGCTTTTTTTATGGTTTCTTTTTGCATAAATTTTGTCCTAAAGTATCGCCAAATTTTGGTTTTCAATCCGTTAGTGGCATAGTATCACTATTGAGAAACCTTGTCAAGTGAACTACTCTGCTACAAGTAACCGAGCTTCTTGCTTCAATCACCACTCTTCACTTCTCTCGTATTATCGGTCACTCCATTCTTCTTTTGATTTTAAGTATTCCAATCTTCTAAAAAACATTTCCTGATATTGAGGAAGATTTTTAAAACAAACCTCATTTACAGGTTTTATCTGATTCAATCCAATTTTTTTAACAGCTTCTTCGGCAGCCTCTTTTTGTGTTGCATGGCTTCCAAATAAAGTCTGACAGTTTGCGCCTTCTAATGTATCATAAGCATGAAATGCCTGATTGAAATCCATTAACTTATGAAGTGAAACCGGTTTATTTGTTGAGTTTTTTACTAAGACTCCCCAGTTTCCCCAATGCCGGTCTGTATTTCCAATTAAATAATCTACAATGTTCATCATATAATAGGCACGCTTGTCCAAGTTTAAAATATACTTTTTGACATCTTTTTCTTTATTCATGCAGTAAACTTCAAAGGCTTCCATCGAAACGATAGAATATTCTCTCGAAGTAATATTGTCACTTACACTGACTTCTTCGCTATCAAAAAAATCTCTTTCATAATATACTTGGTCTACATTAAAGCATCTGCAGATTTGACTTGCAAGAAGTTCTCTTTCCACTACTTCTTTTCCGCCATCTTTTAAAAGCCGAAAACCATTCTTTGTTCTCTGCCATGCTTTAGGAAAACATCCATTCGTAGCCAAATCCCTTGCCAATGCTTTATTTTCTACTGTATATTGTTTTCCTCTTAAAGAAATATCAATAAACGTATTATCCAAATGATTCTCGTATAAATTAATTTCTGAAAATCGTACTACTTCTTCAAATTTTTTAACCCAAAATACATCCGTTAAAGATGCACAACGATAAGTAAGAGCTATTTTCGCACGCTCTCTGTCGGTTACTGCCTGCAACATTCCAATACTGTTTAAAATTTCTTTGGCATAGACACGGTCTAAGGTTAAAACTCGTGTCGAGCACCAATAATAAAAATTCGTGATATTATTTACAAGAGTATCAATATCCTCCTCTTCTTCAAGATAAAGATTATAAGGCATAAAAGATTTAAAATAAATTTTACAGTGCCCTGTTTTATCAATTCTTGCAACTCGTCTGTCTTGGTGCATAATTTCGTAAACATCGTCTTTTATTTTTACCATCTGTTTTCCTCTGAATTTAATAGATTTGTTTTTATTATACTGAATAATGGAGCAAAATGTCATCTTTTATTTTGGAATTTTATATTGACTTTTTGCCAGATTCTGCTAGAATAATGCTTTGTAAAATTAAGTAGTGGATTTTTCCTGACGGATAAAACCGTCTCTTTTCGCCACACAGCAAGAATGCTGTGTGGCTTTTTTTATCTCCAAAATCTGCTGTATTTATAATTCAAAACGAAAGGAAATTAAACACATGAATGACAATTTTATGAAAACCAAACCGGTTTTACCTTTGCTTTTATCTTTAGCTCTGCCCATGATGCTGTCCATGCTTGTAAATTCCCTTTACAATATTATTGACAGTTTCTTTGTTGCAAAAATCAGCGAAGATGCCATGACCGCACTTTCTTTAGTCTTTCCAATTCAAAATTTTATTAATGCCGTAGCAATTGGATTTGGTATCGGAATTAATGCAGTTGTCGCATATTTCTTAGGCGCAGGCGATAAGAAAAGTGCAAATCAGGCAACAACATTAGGTATAATTCTTGCCATTATCCATGGAATTCTCCTGACTGCCGGAAGCATTTTACTTATTCCATATTTTTTAAAAATGTTCAGTCATTCCGAAAACGTAATTTCACTTGGAATTGAATATAGTAATATTGTATTTGCTTTTTCACTGATTATTATGTTAAATGTTGGATTTGAAAAAATTTTCCAGTCTGTAGGGAAAATGAAAGTAACAATGTTTAGTATGATGGCAGGCTCTATAACGAATATTATTTTAGACCCGCTTCTTATCTTCGGTATCGGTCCATTTCCAAGAATGGAGATTAAAGGAGCTGCTATTGCAACCAATATCGGACAACTTGTCTGCATGACTATTTATCTTTTGATTTTTATTTTCCGTCCGATTCAGGTAAAAATTCAGAAAAAATATGCGACACTGGATTTTGATTTAATCAAACGTTTATATGCAGTTGGGATTCCGGCAACTTTAAATCTTGCCCTGCCATCCCTGTTGATTTCTGCCCTAAATGCAATTCTAGCTTCTTTTTCAGGAGTTTATGTATTAATTTTGGGTGTCTATTATAAATTACAGACCTTTTTGTATCTTCCGGCAAACGGAATCATTCAGGGGATGCGTCCGGTAATTGGATTTAATTACGGTGCAAGAGAATATAAGAGGGTGAAAAAAATTTACAAAATTGTCCTTCGTATGAGTGCTGGAATTATGCTTGCCGGAACACTTATCTGTTTTATTATTCCAGATGTTTTAATCGGATTATTTACAACAAATCCCGAAACTATTGAGGCTGGAAAGACTGCTCTGCGTATCATCAGTATTGGATTTTTAGTATCTTCTGTCTCCATTACTTCTTCCGGTGCTTTAGAAGGTCTGGGAAAAGGAGTGCAGTCCTTAATAATTTCACTCTCTCGATACATAGTTGTAATTATCCCTGCTGCTTTTCTTTTATCACGAGTTCTTGGTGCAGCAGGTGTCTGGCATGCTTTCTGGGTATCAGAAGCAATAACGGCAATCGTATCTTTAGTTATTTATCAAAAAACAGTAAAACTAAATTAGACTTTTATTTAAAAAGAGCAAATAGCCAGTACTTGTACTTATTCCTGACCATTTGCTCTTTCTTTTCTGCTTTTTAGATTTGAAACTTTGCACCTATTTCTTCTTTTTCTCATAACATGATATCATATCCTGCCTAAAAAAGAAATGAGGTCTCCCTTCATGAATTCTTATTGCAGTTCCCTCCTTTTTGACCACGGTCCGAATCCCTTTACAATCAATCTTAGAAATGCTGCTTCCCATAACTGCAATTCCTGTACTACCCTCTGGAGCGGTTCTTCTCTTGAACTTAAACTTCTAAACATTCTGCCATGGAAAACGACCGGATGGAAACAGCATCCTGAAACCGATCAGATCATTCGTATTGAATGTGGCACGGCTCTTCTGATTCTCGCTTCTAAAAAATGCCATCCTAATTCTCAAAAAACGCTTCATAACGGAGACGCCGTCTTTATTCCAGCTGGAACATGGTATAACCTAAAAAATATCAGCAAGTGTCCGTTAAAACTTTCTTTGGTACAGATTTCATCCAATAACTTCAAAAACTAATTTTATGTTTTTTGGATATCATAGTTCTATGTTCTGTGGTAAAATATTGTAAATGTCAAAATCTAATTTTTTACTGAACTAGGAGATGAAAGAACATGAAACACTACATTGATTTTATTGCAGAACAATTAAAGACATTAACTGCAATCCCAAGTCCATCCGGCTATACCAAAAATGCAACGGACTACCTGATGAAACTGCTTCAGGACATGGGATATGAACCGAAATTATCCAGAAAAGGAAATGTGTTTGTAACCCTTGGAGGGGACGGTGAACCTCTGGTTTTAGCTGCGCATGTTGACACACTTGGTGCTATGGTTCGCTCAATTAAAGACAATGGACGCCTTCGCCCGACCACACTTGGCGGACATGTCTGGAGCACTGCCGATGGTGAAAACTGTACCATTCATACAAGAGATGGCAAGGTCTACACCGGTGTTGTCTTAAACACTGAGCCATCCACCCATGTTGCCGATAAAAAAGTAGAAACCCTTGAAGAAAATATGGAAATTTTACTAGATGAACCGGTTTCTACAAAAGCTGAAACGCTTGCGCTCGGCATCCAGACCGGAGATATTATCGCCATGGACCCTCGAACAGTCATTACCGAAAGCGGTTACATTAAAAGCCGTTTTCTTGATGATAAGCTTTCTGCTTCTATTCTTCTTGGAATCGCAAAAATTGTAAAAGATGAATCTCTTTCCTTTCATCGAAAAGTTTCTTTATTATTTACCGTCTACGAAGAAGTCGGACACGGCGGAAGTTTTGTTCCAGAAGATACAACCGAAATGATTTCTGTCGATATGGGATGCGTTGGGGCAGACCTTGGCTGTACTGAACGGATGGTTTCTATCTGTGCAAAGGATTCCGGTGGTCCTTACAACTATGATTTAGTAACGGAACTTTCCAACATTGCAAAAGAAGAACAGCTCGATTATGCGATTGATGTCTATCCGCATTACGGCTCTGATGTAGAAGCAACTCTTCATGCCGGTTATGATATCCGTCATGGACTGATTGGTCCTGGAGTTTACGCTTCTCATAACTATGAACGTTCTCACCTTGATGGTGTAAAAAACACATTTTTATTGCTAACAACTTATATTACCCGATAATTTTTTAACCAAATCAAGGAAGTCCCCTGCTTCAATTGCAAAAAGCAATAAGCAGGGGTCGGGACTTGCTTGTATCAGGAGGGGGCAAGCCCCTTCTGATAAGCTGCGTAGCAGCTATTTGGTTATGAGCAAGTAGCGAAAGCGGATTGCGAATATCCGCTTGACGTATTCAAAAATCCGCAGCCACCGGAAAGTTAAACTTCCCAGTAACTGCGGATTTTTTCTTCGTTTAGATGTTCCCCGATTACAATCTGAATTTCCTGTCCCTGAGGAATCGGACTGATACAAAGTTCATCCTGCGTTGCATTTAATTCAATCCAGCTTCCATCTTGATTCTGACTAAATCCCTTGATACGAAATACCTTGCCACAAGATGTATCTTCTAAGATTTTTTTCACCTGTGTTTTTAAAGTCTCGGCATCTAATTTCACATCCATAAAATAAAGAGATTCAAACCCACTTTCCTGTGATATATCCCTCTTTTCATAAGACTCCTGAACATATCCGGCTTCTGCAATCTCGGAAAAATCATCTTCTGATAATTCACTGCCATCTCTTCTCATAAGCATCTCATCTCCTAAAATTCGATTGCACTGAATCTCTTTCAAAGACTGATTTAAAGTGGCAATAGTTGTATTGATTTCTTCTTTCGTCGCTTCTTCTGAACGGCTCAAAATAATCTTTCCAGCATGAGCAGCTTCTGATGCCAGAAGATACCTTGCTTCCTCTGATAAATTTTTCTCTAATTTTGCATTTACAACCGTAATCACACTTCCGATTTGATACCATTTATCTAACGGTTCGTCCCGAAGTACGTCAAAAAATTCATCTACATCATAAATTCCGGAAGGCTCTACTAAAATTCGGTCATAACCACACATTCCCATTGCAATTAATTTTGTGCGAAACCGTCTTCTATGTGTCTCTTTATCACAGCCTCCGGCTATCATTTCGAGTTCACATTTTTCGCCCTCAAGTTCCTGTAACAGCATCATATCTACATTTACAGCGCCATAATCATTTTCCAAAATCCCGATATTAAGTCCTTGACTTATTAAATATTCTGCATATTTTTTTATGAAAGTGGTTTTTCCCGAGCCAAGAAAACCAGTAATTAAATCAATTGTAACCATATTTACGATCCTCCTTTCTTTGTTCCTGATACATCTTTTTCCCTCAATTTTCTTCGGTTTTTCGCATATCATTCTATCATATTTTTTTGGAGCAGACCAGATATTCTGCCTGAACTTTTTATTGACTTTTTTTATCAATCAGCGTAACATAAGCTACCGAAAAAGAATTTTTTACCAATTATAAGGAGAATGATTTAAGAATTTATGACAACAATGAAAACGCAAAATCCCCTCGGTTATGAAAAAGAATCCAAATTGCTTGTCAATTTTGCAATTCCCTGCATTATCTCAATGCTGGTGACCTCCCTTTATAATATTGTAGACCAGATTTTCATTGGACAAGGGATTGGCATGCTCGGAAATGCCGCAACTAATATCGCATTTCCGCTTTCCACTACCTGTACCGCACTTTCTCTTTTACTCGGAATCGGAAGTGCAACTAATTTTTCCCTGTATTTAGGGGCTGGAGAAAAAGAAAAATCTGCCCGCTATGCCGGCAACGGAATCTTTCTGATGGCAGTATTCGGACTTTGTCTGTTTCTTGCAACTACACTTTTTTTAACTCCAATGTTAAAATTTTTCGGTGCAACCACTGAAGTCCTGCCTTATGCCAGACAGTACACCCGCATTACAGCCTTTGGTTTTCCATTTTTAATTGCCAATACCGGAATGAGTAAATTAATTCTGGCAGATGGAAGTCCACGATATTCCATGATTTCTATGTTAATCGGTGCGATTGTAAATACAATCCTTGACCCGATTTTCATTTTCGGTCTGCATCTTGGAATGACCGGTGCTGCTCTTGCAACCATTATCGGACAGATTGTTTCTTTTAGTATCAGTCTTCATTATATGTTTCACTTTAAAAATATTGTGCTGAATCGAAGCTGCTTTCAAATTCAGCTGTCTTACTGTAAAGAAATTTTCCGACTTGGCGCAAGTGCCTGTTTTAACCAGATTGCCATGACTGTCGTACAGATTGTAATGAACAACACACTGTCACACTACGGGGCAAAATCCATATACGGAGGTGATATTCCTCTTGCCTGTGCCGGAATCATCACAAAAGTAAATATGATTTTTATGTCCTTTGTTATTGGAATTTCACAGGGTGTTCAGCCAATTATCGGATTTAACTATGGAGCCAAAAAATATAAACGTGTACGAAAAAGTTATCTGCTTGCACTTGGCGTTGCAACTGTACTTTCCGGCATTGCATTCTTCTGTTTTCAGGTTTTCCCAAGACAGATTATCAGTGTATTCGGTGAGGGAAGTGAGTTATATTTTCAGTTCTCAGAACGTTACTTCCGAATTTATATGTTTTTAACCTTAATCAATGGAATCCAGCCGGTTACTTCAAACTTTTTTAACTCGATTGGAAAAGCTCAACTCGGTGTCTTTATGTCACTCACCAGACAGATTTTATTCCTGCTTCCATTAATTATTATCTTCCCACTTTTTATGGGAATCGATGGTGTCATGTATGCAGGACCGATCGCCGATGCAGCTGCGGCACTTGTCTGCGGCTATTTTACCATTCGGGAATTAAAAGAGTTGACACAATTGGAAAAATTAACTCTGAATCTTTAAGTTCATGAACAAAAAAGCTTGTCCTGAATAAATTCATATTCAAGACAAGCTCATTTTAAACTAAATTTTAATTGACTTTACTTCATTTTCTTTTCATTTCAGTTTTGAGATTAAGATAACGGAATATACCGATAATAATGACAACTGTTTCCTCTCGTTTCCGGTCCGGCTTCTTCATACCAGTTATACTCAATTTCTTCGTTTTCGTCTGCCCAAAGTTCCGGACAATCCGTATACTCCCAATCCACCGGAATCTTATGTTCTTCCTGCAAGGATGCTTTTAACATCATCTGATGCAGTTCTTCTTTTTCGGTTTCATTTAATACACCCGGTTTTGCTGACACAAAAAGTGATGTACCGGAGCGTGTTACTAAATCTGCCCACTGTGAATTTAATTTCCACGGAATATTTCCCATAATTCCAACGCAGTCTGCATCAATATCAAAAAATGTTCCATGCTGAGGCAGACAAAATGCCAGCGTATTGACTCCCATCATTTTGGTACGCTCCCAGGTTTTTCCACTGGTATCATCCCCGGTTCTCTGCATGTGCATCAGTCCTGCACCTAGATGTCCGATTGTATTACATCCAAGAATTAAAACCTGATATTCTTTTGCAACTTCATAGATTGCACGATATAACTCTACTACAATTTCAGCACTTGTTTTGGATTTATCATAAAAGCTCCAGCCATCCGAGGTTGGGAACGGATTCATCTCAAGTCCCCATCTGCCAAATAAATCAAAGGTTGTAAAATCATGTTTGATTAAGGTATATCCCCACTCGCAGATTCGTTTGACATCTTCTTTAATATAAGCAAGCGCCTCCGGATGTGACGGGTCGAGACAGCCGTTGTGAGAAATTCTCCATTCTTCCGGAATCGTCTCTTCCTCATTTAAGAGGAAACGAACCCAGATACCCGGACGTACCCCTTTTTCTTCTAATTTTTTTGCAAGTGCTCCCATGTCCGGGAATTTTTCATTTCCTTTTTTCCATGGTCCTCCATTGTATTCGTCCAACCGATGATGTTCCTGCCAGCAATCGTCAATGACCATATAAGGACGATTTTCTGCGCCTTTTGTAATATCTACAATATAATCGGTATCCTGTAAAATTTCTTTTTCTGAACTGTCTCCATATGCATAATACCAGTTGTTGCTTCCATAGACCGGAAAATCCGGAAAAATCGGATCCGTGCACATGCATTTACAAAATGCTTTTGCTGCTTCAAAAGAGGTACAATCATCCGCACGCATTGCAACAATCTCAGCTGCTAACAGCTTTCTTCCAGAAAGCACAACACCCGTTCCACCACAGCGTACATCCAAAACTAAGGTAATTCCTCTTGTATCAGCCTCCCAGAAACACATGGCAGAAGGACGAACTTTTACACCATATCCTGTCACGACTCCTTCATTCAATGCAAGAAAATACCAAGGCATAAAGCGTGTTCCGCTCATTCCCTTCCATTCTGCATCTCCATAAGTTCTCTCCCAGACTCCGCCAAGAATCTTTGACGTACGCTCAAGCGGAGTATTCCAGCGAAGCTTTACTGTTTTTACCGGTGAGTTATCTGCCGTAAGCCAGATTTCTCCATTTTCATTTGCTTCAACACAAATATCTTCTTTTTCAAATTTTGAACTGTTTTGTTCTCCAATAAAAGAATCTTCTTCACACTCTACTGTAATGTAAGATGGTATTCCTAATTTTATTTCTCTTTTCTTCATAACTTTTTCCTCATCCTATTTCTCCATGAAATGCACCTTTTCGGTTTTCAAATACCAATTCTTCTTTTGTCTGACGAAACGCTTTCGGACTTATATTTGTATAGAGCCGGAACATTTTCGAAAATGCAAGCTGATCCGAATATCCAACTGCCTCTGCCACCGCATTAATCGGCATATCTGTATTCTTTAACAGATTTTTTGCTTTTTCCATCCGAAATTCTACCAAATACTCCTGGGGCGAACATCCAATTGTTTTTTTAAACATATTCGTCAGATAACTGCGATTAATCCCGATATATTCTGCCAGCTCATTAATCTTTATTTTTTCTCTGTAATGATGTTTTATATACTCCATTGCATGTTCTACATATACAGTCCCCGGATAGGTATGCTCCGGCATCGTTTTTGTATTAAATTTCTCATTGTCTTCTATTAATGTCGCCAGAAACAAATTCAAATACCCATTCCTACGCATCGATTCCTCCGTTGTAAGTCGATGCACTTCAAGTATCTCATCCACATACGATTTTAAAAGTGCTGTACATTTTAAACTTCGAATTGATTTCTCTTTTGAAAATCCCGCATACTGCATTACTTTTTTTACTTTATAACCATACAGCCCAATCCATGCATAGGCCCATGGCTCTTTCTTATCCGCTTCATACCAGGCTTCTTCTTCCGGACAAAGTAAAAAAGCATCGCCGGTTGTTAGATGAAATACTTCACCATTCTTTTCCAGCTTCCCTTTTCCATTTGTAATAATATGAAGCACATAATAAGTCCTTTTGTTTGGTCCAAACCGATGTCCGGGATAACATCGCTCCCATCCACAATATCCAAGACTTAATTCTGCCGAATCAATCGGCAAATCTTCCAGGCATTTATATCTCCCCTCATTCGTATATGCCGTTACCTGTGTCATATCACACTTCCTCTTTTTTATAAATGTGATGCGGTAAAGTCACCTTTTACAGTTCCCAATTGAAGTTCTTCTTTTGCTTTTCGATATTCTTTTGGGCTCACTGTAAAATTCTGTTTAAATATCTTTGAAAATGCAAGCTGATCCTGATATCCAACTGCAGCTGCTACCGCATTAATCGGCATATCTGTATTCTTTAGCAGATTTTTTGCTTTTTCCATTCTTAAATTCACCAAATATTCCTGTGGAGAACAGCCTACTGCCTTTTTAAAACTGCTCGTCAGATAACTACGGTTTACCCCAATGTAATCTGCCAGCTCATTAATTTTCACCTTTTCCTGATAATGATGTGAAATATATTCCATCGCATGACGTACATAAACCACTCCGGGATAAGAGTGCTGCTGTGCTGCTGGTTCCGTCTTCTTATAATCTTCAATCAAGGCAGCAAAAAACAACATCAGATATCCATTTCGTTTCAGCTCATCGGTGTAGGAAAGCTGATGTGCCGCCAAAATCCCATCCAGATACTGATTCAACTGTTCTTTACATTCTACATGCCTGATAGGATTTCTCCTCGAAAATCCCGCATGTTCTGCATTTTCTTCTGCACGGTAGCCAGTAAATCCAACCCACATATAACACCAGGGGTCTTTCTTATCTGCTTCATACCAAGCTTCCACTTCCGGGGCAATGAAAAATGCATCGCCCTCTTTCAACTCATATTTATGTTTATTAATTTCAAGTATTCCTTTTCCGCTTCTCACAATATGCAGTACATAAGAAGTCCGAAGATTCGGACCATACTTGTGTCCCGGATTGCAGTATTCCCAACCACAGTAAATCAGACACAAATCTGCTGAATCTTTTTGCAAATCTTCCAGACAACGAAATCTGGCAGAATTGGTATATCCGGCTACGTGTTTCATTCTTTACTCATCCACTTTCTTTAAGGTATACAGAAGTGATGCAAAATCTCCGCCTTTTTTATTCAATTCTTCTCTGTCAATTGGAATTCCGGCGCTCATCAACTCATCACCATAAGCCTGATAGGTTTTTACACTGTCTTCCTCTGTTTTATGACCATAAGCTTCTGCAATTTTTGCATCATAAGAAGTAACCGGCGCCATATCACAGCTCACTTCATATTTTGTATTGGCATCAAGTCCATCCAGTTTTAAACGAAGCCAGGATGCATTGACTTTATTTAATCTCTGATAGAACGCAGCCACCGCCTGTGTTTTATCGCTGGAAACTACCATCCATGCAGTTTCATTTCCTTCAAATGGGCTCAACAGACGATAGAAATCACCATCCATTTGAATTAACTCTCTGTGTTCTTTCATAAATGCAATCTGTTTCTTTACTGTCTCAATTTCGGCATCGCTAAGTAAGTTTAAATCCAGCTCATAACCAAATGTTCCAAAATAGGCAACATTTGCTCTTGTCTCAATCGGAGTAATTCGATGCATCTGATGATTCGGAACTGCTGAAACATGGGAACCCATACTGACAATCGGATAAACATAAGAGGTTCCATACTGAATCTTTGTTCTTTCACTTGCATCGGTATCGTCAGAGCACCAGGTCTGCGGAGCAAAGTATAACATTGCAGGATCAAATCTTGCACCACCACTTGCACAGGACTCAAATAAAATATGCGGAAATTCTGTCGTCAGTCTGGTATATAAATCATAAACTCCAAGGATGTATTTATGCATCACTTTTCCCTGCTCACAAGGCGCACTTCCTTTGCTGTAAGGTTCAGACATATAGCGGTTCATATCCCATTTAATATAAGAAATTGAAGATTCGCGGATTACTTTTGCAATCATCTCATAAATATAATCTACCACTTCGTTTCTTGAGAAGTCCAGTACATTTTGATGTCTCGCATGAGACTCAAAACGATTTGGTGCACTGATAATCCAGTCCGGATGTGCACGATATAAATCACTATCCTTGTTAACCATTTCAAGCTCTACCCAAAGACCAAATTTTAACCCCAGTTCTTCTACTTTTTTAGAGAGCCCCGAAATACCATCCGGCAATTTTTCCAAGTTTACATACCAGTCACCAAGACCTCTGTAATCATCATTTCTTGCACCAAACCATCCATCATCAAGTACAAATAATTCTACACCTGCTTCTTTTGCTTTTTTTGCAATTGTTAAAATCTTTTCTTCATTAAAATCAAAATAGGTTGCTTCCCAGTTATTTAATAAAATTGGGCGTGCCTTATCTCTCCATTCTCCATGCATCAGACGTTTTCTGTATAAACGGTGATAGGTCTGACTCATTTTATTTAAGCCCTTATCACTGTAAACCATAACAACCTCCGGAGTCTGGAAGCTCTCTCCACTCTTTAATTCCCAGCTGAAATCTTCCGGATTGATTCCCATCATCACACGAGTCATATCAAAGGTAGAAACTTCAACCTGTCCTAAATAGTTACCGCTGTAAACCAGGCTGAATCCATAGACTTCTCCCTGACTTTCTGTCGTATGTGGACGTTTTAATGCAAAAAATGGATTATGCTCTGCGCCACAGCAGGTTCCATTTAAACTCTGAATACTCTGGATTCCCATTTCCAGCTTTCTGTTTTTTACGTAACGCTCACGTGACCATCCACCGGAAAGCTGAACCATTTCATAATCCATATCCAAAAATTCCACACTGGCACTCATGGCACGTTCTAATACAATTTTTTCTTTCCCTTTATGTACAAACTTCGTATTTCTTGTAATAACCGGATACGCCTCATAAATGGTATAAGACAAAATCAAATCAGTATCCATCACGTTATCATGCAGGGTGACTTCAAGAGTCTCTGCTTCCTCTTTTTCCTCTACATAAGTTGCCGGAAGTGGAAGGATTTCTTTTTTCCCTGAATAGATTTCATGACCTGCATATTTAAAATCAATAATACGGCTTCCATTTTCCTGTGCAATGGTCACTGCCGGACTTCTATAGTCACCGGTTCCATAACTTGGATATTCCTGTCTGGTATACTGCATGGACAACAGACCCGGCTCCGGAATACAAACGGACATCTGAGAACGCATTGCTTCATCATGGAAATAAGTAAAGTCTTCTTTGTCATGGATTTTCTTTCCATAATATAAATTTTCAAGCTGTCCATTTTCCATAATACGCATAATATAACTTACTTCATTGTTGTAAAGATGAAAACATTTGCTTTGTTTGTGAAAAATAATTGCCATATCTTTTTTCTCCTTTTTCTAAAAAGACCGACGTAGAACTCTACGTCGGTCTTAAATTCATAATTAAAGTTTTCCACCACTTGTTGCAATACCTTCGATAAACTGTTTCTGGAAAATCACATAAAGAACAATCATCGGAATACATGCAATCAGAGAAGCAGCCATCAGTTCCGGGAACTTCGCAGCATACTGTCCCTGCATCTTTGCAAGTGCGGAAGAAAGTACCAACATGTCTTTATCCGTATTTACAATCATCGGCCACATCAAATCTTTAAATGCAAACACTGCGGTAAAGATGCCCAGTGCTACCATACTGGATCTGGTAAGTGGTGCCATAATGTATAAGAATGTCTGTCCGATATTACATCCATCCAGACGTGCAGCCTCTTCCAAGTCATTTGGAAGTCCCATATACCCCTGACGGAGCAGGAAGGTACCAAATGCGGTAACCATACCCGGAAATACCAGACCAAAAATTGTATTTAACATTCCCATCTTACTTACCATAATATACTGAGGTGAGATGAAAATCTGTGCCGGAACCATCATCTGCAGCAGTACTAAAGAGAAACAGAAATCTCTTCCTTTAAAATGCAGACGACCAAACGCATATCCTGCCATTGTCGCAGTTAACACTGCACAAAGTACACGGAAGAAAATCATTAACAGTGTATTTTTGTATAATACAAAGAAGTTCATGTTACGAATGACTTCTTTAAATGAATCCGTTCTCCATACCTTTGGGAAAATAACAAACGGATCGACACTTGTTGCCTCTGTAACTGTTTTAAACGCGGTTAAAATCATCCATATAAAAGGTACCAGCATCGTAATGGATACAAGAATCAAGATTACATGGATTAAAACTTTCGTAAAGTTCTCTTTTGCTTTCATGTTGCCTTCCATACTGCTTCCCCCTTCCTAGTTGTAGAATACCCATTTTTTCTGTGCAGTCATCTGGATTGCAGTGATAATCAAAGTAATCACCAAAAGCAGAATAACAATTGTAGAACCATAACCTATGTTCTTATTTGTAAAGGTATATTTATAGAATAAGAATACTAAGGACTGTGTTTTATTAAGTGCCGGATTTGTTTTATCCATAACCATGTAGATCAAATCGAATACCTGTAAAGCACCAATAATACGTGTAATCATAACAAAAAAGATGGTTGGGGATAACAACGGCACCGTGATATTGAAGAAACATTTGATTCCTGTTGCACCGTCAATCTCAGCCGCTTCATAATAATCATGCGGAATTTCCTGCAGTCCGGAAATAAACAATACCATGTTATAACCAATGATAGACCAGATACCGATTACTGCAATTGAAAAAACTGCAATCCTTGGGTCTGAAATCCATTTTGTATGTAAATGAAACAGATTGTTGATCAGACCAAAATCTGAGTTAAATAACCATCTCCATACCATGGCAACCGCTGCCGGAGCTGCAACCATCGGAAGAAAGATAATGGTACGATAAACAGAACGTCCGATCATCTTTCGATTTAAGAACACAGCCAGTACCAGCGCGATAATAATTGAAAATGGCACTTCTACGATTGCATACTTAAATGTATTAAGCAATGCCTGCCAGATTTCTTTATCGGCAAATACTTTCTGATAATTTTCAAGTCCAACAAAGATATTTCCTCTTCCGAAATCTCCGGTTTTAAAGAAACTCTGATAAATCGTCTGGAAAATCGGGATAATATTTAATACAATCAAACCGATTACTGTAGGGAGAATAAAAAGCCAGCCCCAGATAAATTCACTTCGTTGTCTTCCGGTTGTTTTTACTTTCGTCTTACCTGCCAAACCACTCACTCCTTTTTTAATACAGGCAGATTCTTTCGAACCTGCCTGTGTCTCTTGCTTTCATTCTACTTCGTTACACTATAAATTGCGTTACAAATTACTGCTGTTCTTCAGCCAGTGATTCGTTCATCTGCTCTGCCATTTCTTTGCAGGCATCTGCCATAGTTTTGTCACCGCTGTAAACACTCTTAAGAATTTCACTATTCTTGTTTTCCCATGTTACTGTAGAACGGGAGTATGGTCTGATCTCCATATCATCCATCATATTGATGTAAGCCTGAAGATTAAAGTTTGCGGATTTTGCCCATGCTTCAGATGTTCCGGTATAAGCAGACATTGTAACACCCAGTTCAGCCTGTTTTTCCTGTGCTTCTTTCGAACCAAGGTATTCGATTAACTGCCATGCTTCTTCCGGATGCTCGGTATTTGCGGATGCTGCCCATCCAAGACCATTGTAAAGAGAAGCTCTTCTGCCTGTTGTTGCGCTCTTTGGAAGTTCTACACAATCACAGTTCTCTGCGGTGTATTCGTTATCACGGAATGCTGCGATCATCCAGGAGCCCTGTGGAACCATTGCCACTTTACCGGATTCTAATAATACATCTTCACCGTTTTCAGACATTGTCTCGATTGGAGGAAGCACACCGTCTTTGATCCATCCTTCTAACATTTCCATTGCTTCTACCGTTTTTGGATCATCCATTCCGGATTTTGTTTTGTCATCATTGATAATATATCCGCCATTATCATAGATCAGGTTGTAGTAACCAGCCTGATTGTTATCATTTCTAAGACATAAACCATACTGGCTTCCATCGTCTTTTGTCAGCTTCTTCGCTGCTTCTGTCACGTCATCCCATGTCCAGTCAGCGGTCGGATACTCTAATCCGGCTTCGTCAAACATTTTTTTGTTATACCATAAAGCAATCGTATCGATATCTTTTGGAACTGCGTAATATTTGTCATCGTATGTATACAGTCCCCAGATATCTTCCGGATAGTTTGCAGGGTCAATTTCACTGCTCTCTGCAATTTTATCAGTCAAATCTAATAACATGTCATTTGACATATAACGCTGACTTTCGTTAGAATGCATCCAGAATACGTCCGGTAAAGAACCACCTGATGCACCAGATTCCAGAAGTGTCCAGTATTCATCCCATTTTACAACAGAAACTTTGGTTTTGATTCCAGTTTTTTCTGTGAAATCATTCATAATTTCTGTTAAACCTGGTTCCTGGTTGGAATCCCAGATTGTTACGGATAATTCTACGTCCCCTGAACCACTCTCTGATTTTTTGTCTGAGCTGTCGCCTGAACTTGAGTCTCCGCTTCCGCTGCTTCCACATCCTGCCATGGTAAATACCATTGCGCCTGTCAGTAATAATGCCATTGCCTTTCTGAATTTCATAATTTTTTCCTCCTTTAATGAAAAAGAATATTCTCTATAAGTAGGGTTGCTTCGTCCCTCACTCATTTGATGAATTCATTATATCGAGATATGTCAAAATGTAAAATGGAAATATGTTTTTAATATATGGAGAAATGTTGTTTATTTGTGCATTTTCTATATTTTTTTGTCTTATTTTCTTTTTCAACAGTCATTTTTATATTTGCATGTCTGGTTTTTCACAATTTTGTTCGGTGTTTTTCCAACAAAGCTCTCTTTATTTTTCCGATTTTGCTTTCATTTTTCCACATATACATAACATTTTTCCATATCCTTTTCTTTTTATTTGTTTTTAAACTATATTTATATTCAAAATACCCGATATCTGGAATTTTTCTTTTTTATTTTTTGCATTTTGACATATTCAATGTTAAAATAAGGTATCGTGCAATTTTACATCACTTGATTTTTTGACGAAAGGATATGATTTTATGAATTTTATGAACCAGGACAACATTGTCGTAATTGCCTTAAACCGGATTGGAGACATTATCATCGCAAATCTGCTTTTTCTTCTCTGCTCCATCCCCCTTGTCACCATCGGTCCATCCCTTACTGCACTATATCACTGCATGTTACGTATCGTAAAAGGAAATGAAGACAAGGTTACTAAAACTTTCTTTCGGGCATTGCGTCAGAATTTTGTGCAGTCTTTGATCGCCTGGCTTGCACTTGTTATCGTTGGTGTGATTTTGTTTTTGAACACTCACTTTCTCCTGCAGAATACTTCAGAAGCCGGAAAAATCTTTTATTATCTGTCCGGGCTGGTACTTGTACTGCTTGTTATTATCGCACTTTACATCTTTCCGGTCATTGCGGCATTTTCCAATACCTTAAAGAACCTTGTTAAAAATTCTGTTATTTTTGCATTTATGCATATTCCGTCCACCTTGTTGATTGCGGTTATTTCTATCCTGCCAATGTATATGACTTATCAGGATTTAACGCTTTTACCACTCTATAGCTGCTGCTGGTTTTTCTTCGGCTTTGCATTGACCTGCTATATCAATTCGTTCTTGTTCTACCGGATTTTTAAACCGTATCTGGAAACAAGCGAAGAAACCGAAGAAATAAAAGAAGTCTCCAAATAAAAAAATTTCCGAATAGTAAAATACCGACAAATGAATTTTTATTCTCATCTGTCGGTATTTTACTATTCTTCCTCAAATTCATCTCCCACATCTTTCCCAAGGTCGCAGGTATAACGCCATTCAATTACATCCCCGTCACTGACCTCATATTTGGAACATCCATAATTGGGAAAATATCCATTCACGCTGTAAGTCCATCCAGAACGTTCTCCACAGTCAAATTCATACAACTGATTAATTCCTTTTACATAATACGCAGAATAAAGCGGAGTATAGTTTGCATCCAGCTGAATTTTTTTCTCTTTACAGACACGCACAAGTATATCATAGACGGTATCACCCGTTTCATATTTCACCTCTATCGGTTCTAAAATCCAGCCATCTGACGGAACAAATTCCTTTTTCGATGCTTTTAACTCTTTCTCATTATCCAAAATAGTAGAACATTCAATGGAAACCGTACATGTATTCTTTTCTACATTCTGTTTATTTGTCTGCTGTTTCTCTTGTTGTGTTTCTTTTGTTTCCAGTTTTGTAATCTCACTGCTGTTTGTCATTCCACCACAGCTTGTCAAAAGAAAAAGAAGTGTCAGACACCCTAAGATTTTTCTAAATTTTTTTCTCATCCTTTAATCCTCTTCTATCATATCAGCCAGAGTACCACGTCTATAATACTTGCATAGGCGTGGGTGAATGGCTGTGTTTTATTTTATTCCCTGATTTTTAATATAATTTTTCACTACATCCAAAGTATTTTCACTTATGGTTGCAATAAAATAACTGTCAGACCAAAAATAAGGTTTCCAGTAATACTTTTTAAGCAGTGTATCGCCATAAAGCTTACGAACTTTGCGGGACGTCTGAGTTTTTATTACATTGACAAGTTCTGACGGAGAAGTCTGCGGGTCCGCTTCAATAAGCAGATGTATGTGATCCAGTTCCCCATTTAACTCAAGTATATTAAACCCTCTGCTTTCAGCTACATAATTAATCCGTTCATAGACAGCAGTTTTTACATCGCCGGTAAGAACCGGATGTCTGTATTTTGTTACAAGTACTATATGATACTGCAATAAAAAACAGCTGTGCCTGTTTGTATAATATTCGTACCCTGTTTTCTTTTTCATAAGGATCAAATTCTCCTTTACATCCAAATATATGTTTGCTATGATTATATCAGAGATAATCCATGTTTTCAATACTTACAAAAGGAGTGCAGCTATATGTCTTATAAGGTAATCCAGTGTCAGATAGCACAGGACAGCTTAATATATGATTACTGCGACAGCAATGCTCAAAAAGCAAAGCTGTTGTATAATGCTGCGCTCTTTCGTATCAGACAGATTTTCACAGGCTGGGATAAAGACTCTCGTACGGACAATGAGAAAGAAGTCTTTGCTGAAGTAGATCTTCTGCAACAGACTTATCCTTCTGTTAAAGTGAAAAAGGTCATTTCATACGGTCACCTTGAGAAACTGATGCGCGTTACGCATAACCCTGACTTCTTTGCAGGACTTCCAATGCAGACGGCACAGGCTGTTGTCAAACATGCAGGAACCGATTTCTCAAACTGGCTGAAATCCTTAAAGGCTTACAAGCAGGATCCGTCAAAGTTTTTAGGAAGACCGCAGATGCCGCACTACCAGAAGCGTAATATTATCACATTTGGTATTACGAATCAGGATGCTGTATTATATCCCGCAGATCATGGTGTTAATTTAAAACTCCCGGGTAGAAAGGAACGCCTTTATCTTTCAAATGTAGAAGCGGATTCCGTCCTCAAAGAGGTTAAAATCAAGCCTTATTATGGAAGATACATCCTGTGTCTTACCCTCGAAAGTGAAAATTTTGCCGCAGATAATACAGACATGCCCAACCTATGCGCCATAGACTTTGGTGTGAGCAACTTCGCAGCTGTCGTATGCAATGATGGTTCATCAATGCTGTACAAGGGCGGAGCGGTTCTGTCAGAGTGCCAGTGGTTTCATAAAAAGAGAGCCAAAGCTGTCAGCATTATCACAAAAGGCCATGAACACATGCATGCCAGCTCCAGATACCTGAGCGCCTTAAGCAGGCATCATGCCGATTTCATTAAGGACCAGTGCCATAAAATCAGCCGCAGCATTATAAACTACTGCATGGAACATCACGCCGGTACACTTGTTCTTGGCGAAAACAAACGCTGGAAACAGGACTGCGACATGGGTTCACAGAACAACCAGAACTTTGTCTCAATACCTACAGGGCTGCTCAAACAGATGATTATTTACAAAGCATCTGATGCTGGAATAAAGACAATCATGCAGGAAGAATCATACACCTCACAGGCTGACATAACAGCAATGGACTACATTCCTGTTTATGGCGTTGATGCCGAAAACGCAGTATTTTCTGGCAGGCGCATAAGCCGCAGTCTCTACCGCTGCTTTAACGGAATGATCATCAATGCCGACTGCAACGGTGCCGCAAATATCATGCGCAAGGCCATAACGGATGCATGGAACAGCATAACTGATTTTTCATTCCTCGCATCACCTGAAGTGTCAGGATTCCACGAACTGAATCCCCTAAGTATTTCCGTAAAAGGGATAGCGGCCGCGTGAACGGCCTCGGCAGGTGGTGGACAGCTTATTTTTAGGTTCGAAAGACGACTTATAAAGTGTCCTGCTGCCACCCAGATACCACTTCCATAGGAGCTATGCACCGCATGGGAGTTGGTAATTCATCATTCCATACTTCACTTTGATTCTCTCCAGTTTTTCAATCATTGGCTTACTTGCAATCCACAAAAAGATTACCGTTGCCGATGCATGAACCAAGTCTACCGGAAGCCCTGACATATAAATTGCCAGCAGATTTCGCTTGGTAATTGCATAGGAGGTCATCACAAGGGAAGCCGGGTTCATGATTCCTCCATAGATAAACACGGTCGCTAAAAATCCATAAATACAAAGCGAAATCTTACGTGCTTTCAACCAGCCTTTTTGAAATAAAATACCTGCCAAAAATCCGATAATTCCAGCAGCAAACATCTGCCACGGAGTCCACGGTCCCTGTCCAAAGAGCATATTCGAAGAAAGCATGGAAAGCGCACCAACTAAAAAGCCCGATTCTGCACCAAAGCAGACGGCTGAAATAATGGTCACAGCCACAACCGGTTTAAAGCTTGGCACCATAAAAAATGCTGCACGGCCTGCAACTGCAATTGCAACCAAAACCGCAATTGTAAGCAGTTCTCTTGCCTGCGGTTTTCTTCCTTCAAAAATCAAAAAGAACGGCAGCATGCAGTAAACTGCAATCGCCAGACTGATGACAAAATATTTTCGGTCATCAAAAAGCGTGATTCCAATCCAGATTGTAACCGGAATTAAAATTAAAATCAAAAACATAGATGCAATCGTACGTTTTGACAGCTTTCCCTTGTGTTTTGGCGCTGTCAGTACATCCTGCGCTTCCCAGAAATCGTTTTTTTCCGGTTCTGATTTCTCATCCCAGAAATCCAGGTCTGTTTCCTGTGCCGGTTTCTTCCCATCTAAAAAGGCATCCAGAAAGACATCTAATTTTTCTTCTTTCAGCACGACACCGCCTCCTCTTCTGTCTGATTGATTGCTTTTACCACATCCTCTACTGTTACCGCATTTGGAAAATAATTTCTTGCCATACGGTTTGCAGCAGTGGTATAAAAGTTATTTCCGGCAAAAAATTTTTTCGATTCTTCACTGGTTACCACATTTCCCTGAAAGAACAGTCCGGTACGATCCGCATACTGCGCACAAAATTCTACATCATGAGAAATCATCAAAATCGTTACACCATGTTCACTTAATTTTCTTAATATCTCTCCGAGTTCTTTTTTATAATGATTATCGATTCCTTTGGTCGGCTCATCCATCAAAAGAATTTTCGGGCGAAGCAGAAGTACTTTTGCAAGTGCCAGTCTCTGCTGCTCTCCACCACTTAAATCATAGGGATGCCGGTCTAAAAGCCCTTCTAATCTTGTTAACGAGACAATTCCCTCAACTGCATCTTTTTTCTTCATTTCAATTGGATATGCCTCACTTTTTCTTTCCCGTTTTCCATCTATCACTTCATATAAATCCTCTCTTACGGTTTTCTTCACGAACAGACTTTGCGGATTTTGCGGCATTACTCCTAAGAACCCATGATAGAGGTCATCATCACTGTATTTTCCGATTTCTTTGCCTTCCAGATAGATTTTACCACGGTACGGAAAACGAATTCTTGCAATCAGACTCATCGCTGTACTTTTTCCGGTTCCGTTTCCTCCTACCACTGCAAAGATTTCTCCTTTTTTGATGTCCAGGCTTAACCCTTTTACCACATCCGGCAAATCCCGTTCATAGCGAAACCAGACATCTTTGATTCGGATTTCCGGAATTTCTTTTTCCGGTTCTTTTTTCAGACTTGAAAGTTTTCCAAAAATAGAATTCTTCTTTTTTGCTGTCTCTTCCTGATTTCTTTCTTTTTTTATTTTTATACTTTTTGTCTCTAATTCCTCTGACAGCCAGCGTCGTCCCTGACTAACGGTAAGCGGGCAGCGAAGGGAACTGTTTGTTCCGGCATAAATCTGCATCGGTGCCGGCATAGAAAGAAACATATCATGTCCCATTGTTCTTAACTGCTCCCCAATTTCATTCGGTGTTCCGTCTGCTATCATCCTTCCTTTATCCATGACATATACTTTATCTGCCCATGGAATAACATCTTCTAAGCGGTGTTCGGTTAAAATCACAGTCGTTCCGATATCCCGGTTTATTTTTCGTACAGTTTCTAAGAAATCAGAAGCAGCAATCGGGTCTAGCTGGGAAGTCGGTTCATCTAAAATCAAAAGTTTCGGGTGCATTGCCATAACAGAGGCAAGATTTAAAAGCTGTTTTTGTCCTCCCGATAATTCACTGACATTTTTTAAAAACCAGGAATGGATTCCAAAATAAGAAGCCATCTCTGCCACCCGAAGCCGAATCGTAGGCGTATCATAGCCAAGGCTTTCTAATCCAAAAGCAAGTTCATGCCAGACTTTATCGGTTACAATCTGATTATCGGGATTTTGAAGCACATATCCAATCTCTGCACTTTGTGTCCGCAAATCCACGTCTTCCAGATTCTGCCCGCCGTATAAAATTTCTCCCTTCTTTTCTCCATGTGAAGCAAGCACACTTTTAAACTGCCGAAGCAGAGTGCTTTTTCCGCACCCACTCTTTCCACACAGTACAACAAACGAACCTTCTTCTACTTCCATGGATACCTGATAAAGTGCCACATGGTTTTCTTTTGGATATTGAAAACTAAAGTTTTTTACTTCGATACAATTCAATTTTTTATAACCTGCTTTCTTTTATTTTTGGTGCTCACATCATTTTTTTCGGGTCTGTCAAATACCATGGAAGCCTGCGCTCCATATCCGCCATTTTTTTAAGTTTCTCAAATCTTCTATCCTCAAGCACACCTAAAATCACAGGAAAGAAACAAAATCCTGCCCACGCCACATAAATAATGACGCTAAGGGGGGTCAGCGGAAGTCCGCCGATTTTAATCTGTGGGTCATACTGTGCAAAGCTAATGCCCGCTGCCATTCCACCAAAATACACTCCCATCAATGCCAGTAAAGTGCCTGTTACAATCCCATCCCTATTATCAAATCGAAAGATCGCAAAAGCACTTCTCCCTTTTAAGCCATATCCTCTTGCACGCATCGAATCTGATGTATCAATTGCATTTTCCAGTGCCCAGGTAACCAATACAGAAAAAATCGTAATACCGTGACGCATTTTCTTAAAAATATTTCCGTTCTTTACATCTCTTCCAATTGCTTTTTGTCCATTTCGGATGACGGTCAGCTGCTGTCCAAATCTCGGCACAAACCGAAATACCATAGATAATACCAAAGAAAGTGCCGGAATCACACGACCAAACAGATACACAAATTTATCTGTTGTCATCACTTTGTTGTAACAGGAAAACCATAGAATCGAAATAAAAAGCATCGATGCCAGTACCAGTCCATATATAATTGCCTCTAACGTAACCGGTCCGGTTTTTAGATAAAATAACATCGTCACTCCATAATGATTAAAAGCAGGATTAATAAATGCCACAATTATCATTGCCGGAAGTGTTGCAAGCAGATTAAATTTTAATACTCTCTGCCAGCCTTGAAGTCTGGATGCATAACAAAATGCTCCCAGGAACGAAATTCCCAGAAAAACCGGATGGCTGTTCAACATTGTTATCAAAATGACTGCTGCAAACCAGAAAAAGTTCACCGCCGGATGACAATCTGAAAAAGCATCCCCTCTTTTTTCTTTCATCTTTTGCCCTCTTTTCATTTTTATTTTCAAAAAACTGCTTTCAAAATCAATGAAAATAAAAATTTATCGTACAAAAAATTTGTTTCCGTCTATGCCTGCGGAAACAAATTTTGTGTTTTAATCTCCAAATGCCTGTATCCTGGCTCGCAGTTCTAACCTACTTGCTGCCCTTCTCAGAAGAAATTTCTTCCAATGGATTCGCAGTTTTCGTCCTGATTACAGTAGGGATAAAGTCTGTTGCGGAATCTCACCGCACGTTCCGAAAATCATCCGATTTTCATGCATTTGTACTATCGATTCATTTATTTTATTTCATTGTTTTGTTGAATTTTGTCATATTTCTTTCATAGTACGCTTTATCATAGAGTTTGTCAAGCGGTCTTTCTTTCCCCAAATTTCCGGTTATCGCTTTGATTATCCTACCAGCGTTCCATCCTCGTATTTTCCATCTTTAAACGCGAAGAAAAATTCAAAGAAATCATCGGTTTCATAAATTTCCATTAGTTCATTCAAATTCCAAATCGGATTTAAAGATGAAAGGTTTTCCCGTTCTACCCAGAACACCTTCCCCTCTTCTGAACTTTTCAATTCTCCTGTAAATTCATCCGTCTTATATAAAAGTACAAGATACCTTGTTCCATCCTCCCGAATCCAGTCTTTTATCCCGCAAAGCTTTGGATTTGAAATGATAAGACCGGTTTCTTCTCTCATCTCACGAATAACGGAATCCTTAAGAGATTCTCCCGGCTCTACATGCCCACCCGGAAAGATAATTCCCTTCTCATTTTCTCCGAGTATTTTTTCCTCTACCAGAACACGTCCCTTCTCATCATAGAGCATACACATGTTGGCTAATTCCATTGGTTGGCTTCTATCCATTGCATTTTCCTCCATTTTTGCAGATTTCTATCAAAAAATATACCATATCAAGTATCTCTTTTCTACATCATTTTTACTTTTTTGTATATCTCTTTCTCCATCTGCATATACTATCAGAAACCTTAGATACTGCGAGGATTTTATTATGACTTTAAAAACAAATATTTATCGGTTTCTTTTTATTTCCATTCTCGGCACTCTGCTTCATTTTACTTACGAATGGTCACAAAACAATGCCATTGTCGGGCTTTTTTCTGCCGTAAATGAATCTACCTGGGAACATTTAAAATTATTATTCTTTCCCATGTTTTTTCTGACTATTTTTGAGCTTTTTTTCTTTCGGGATAGGCTTCCCAAAAACTTTTTACAGGTCCGAACCTGTGGAATCTTTCTTGGCATGGGGCTAATTGTAGTTGTCTTTTATACTCTGCTTGGTGTGATTGGAACATCCATTGATTTTCTAAATATCGCACTGTTTTTTGTTGCTGTTTTCTTCGCTTTATGGAGCGAAAATAAGCAGTATAGAAATTCGGAATCAAAGAAAGAAACTTCTTCTACCGCATTTTCTATCCTGCTTATCTTTACCCTGCTATTTTTCGTGTTTACCTTTTTACCACCTGATATTGGACTGTTTTGGGAGATTACAAAAGTTTGCTAACTTCTATTTCTTTCTACTTTCTTTCGATACTTCCCAATCCTCTTCATCATCTCGTCAAAATCTATCGGTTTCGACAAGTGCTCATTCATTCCGCTTTTCTTACTTGCCGCAATATCATCCGAAAAAGCATTTGCCGATACCGCAAAGATCGGAATCTCTCCGGCATCTTTTCGCTCCATTTTCCGGATTGCTTCTGCCGCTTCATATCCATTCATTCTTGGCATCATGATATCCATCAAAATCAAATCGAATTCCCCAATTTCTGATTTTGCAAATAACTCAACTGCCTCTGTTCCGTCTTTTGCCGGAGTGACCAAAACTCCTTGTTCTTCCAGCATATAAGTCTCTATTTCAAGATTTAATTCATTATCTTCGGCCACCAAAATATGCATTCCCGAAATAGAAATCTCTTCTTCCCTCTTCTGAACTTCTTCTTTTTCAGCTTCATAGGTTTGGTCAATTTTTAAGGTAAGCTCCACAGTAAACACCGTACCTTTTCCCTCTTCACTGACAAAATCTACTTTTCCTCCAAGCAGATCCACGGTCTTCTTTACGATAGAAAGCCCAACCCCGCTTCCATTATAAGTGGTTCTCGCAGTCTTATGTTCCTGTGCAAAAATTTCAAATGCATGTTTTTGAAATTCTTTACTCATTCCAATTCCGGTATCCCGACAGATAAATAAAATTCTTGCACATTCTCCATCGGATTCCATCTCCCGACAGGAAACCTGCACAAGCCCTCCCGGGTGATTATATTTTACTGCATTGCTCATCAGGTTCTGAAACACTCTTTGGATGTTTAGAGGGCTTCCAAGCAGATAGCAATGCTCATTTTCAACCGACTCATACCGAAATTCAACTCCTGCATTTTTCGCCTGCACGGATACAATTGTTACCACATTGTCTAAAATTTCCTTCAAATTAAATGACTCATTTTTACTTTCCATTTCCCCGGCTTCCATTTTACTCATATCCAATATGTTATTTACCAATTCTAAAAGGAAATCCGAGGCGGTATAAATCTTTTCAAAACAGTCTTTCACGCGAGAAGGCTCTTTTACACATTCCAGTCCAATCTCTGTCATTCCGCGGATTCCGTTAATCGGTGTCCGAATATCATGACTCATTCGACGAAGGAAATCTGTCTTCGAGGCATCTGCGGTTGCCGCTTTTTCTGCACTGATACGAAGCTGTTCCTGATAATCCATCTCCTTTTTCTTTTGTTCACTGACATTTCTTATAAGAAGCAACACCGATGTCTGTCCATTTTCATCATCACGTTTTTTAGAAACTAATAGCATCTGGTACCATTTTCCGGTAATTGCTTCAATCGTACAACCTAAAAAATTGCGCTCTTTCATTCTTTCTGAAAGTGTTGTTAAGTCTGTAAATTCCAAAAAAGTCTCTCTTGCCGATTCAAGCATCAGTTTCCGCGCAAATTCTGTAAGCATCTTATCGGCTTCTTTAATTCCGGTAATTATTTCTTTTAATTGCGAAGTTTCAACAACCGGCTCCCAGGTATTTTCTTTTGGATACAGAATTAAATTCACATCATAAATACTTGAAATTGCCTGAACCAAATAAAATTCTTTCTCCATCCGATCCATTTTTTCTCTCTTCTGAGACTGGACAAACAATAATACAACCAGAGCAAAAATCAAATACAAACCTGCTGCAATGCCAAGCGTCAGTAACATCCTCGGATAAATTTTCTGAGCACGAAAAAACACATACAGATAATAGTTTCGGTACATATCATGTTTTCCAAACCAAGTTTTTCCCTCACTTTTTAATTCAATCAGATTTTGATCCTCTGGAGTTTGGTCGTTCTTTAAAACACTTGAAATCGGACACTCAGAAATCGAAAGTCCTTCCAGTTTTCCCGCACTGCTGCTGATTACATTTTCTCCATCTGTCACAACAAGCACTTCATTTTTATTCTGCACAAGATTATCTAGCAGATTACTAAGTGAGATTTCGTACTTATCATCTTGAAACTTCGTTGTATCGTAATAACAGATAATGATTCCAGACTCATCAACTCTTGAGGCAATAGCATATTCATAACTCTTTCCATCTACTTCCACACTGTCAGCAAAAACTTTTTCCGGAAACTGTAAGACTTCTTTTACCTGAGAATCCTCTAAAATAAGTTTTAAAAATGTCTCATTTTCTGCTTTATCTAATTTTACATTTTCTGCCACCTGCAAATTTTCATCTAATAAAATCACTCCGGAAAGATACTGGTTTTCGGCCTGCTCTAACAGTTCTGCTTTTTCTTCCTCTTTTGTATAATATTTCAGCACATTGATTTTATTAATCATATCCTGTAAATCTTTAGTTGTAATTCCCATCTCATAATCCAGATATTTTTGACAGGTTGTTTTTGCAAGATTTAAGGTGCTTGATACTTCTCTTTCAATTGCCTTTTTCTGATGCCTGAATGAAAGCCCAAGCGTTAAAACAAATAGAACAATTCCTCCTAAAATTAGCCCAAGCAGAATATACTTTTCACTCGGACTGCTCCTTCGCTGTTTCTGTTTGGTCATTCTCCGCTCCTCCATATACATTT
Organism: Blautia stercoris; assembly: GCF_054657695.1. NCBI lineage: Bacteria > Bacillati > Bacillota > Clostridia > Lachnospirales > Lachnospiraceae > Blautia > Blautia stercoris. Next base: position 1,033,680 of record NZ_BAAHYF010000002.1, on the reverse strand, counting down.
TTTTCTACATCTAACCCATATTTTTCTACAATTTTCTCCATTGTCCCGTCCTTGCGCATTTCCCCAAATGCCTCATTGAGTCTTCGGACGGCACCCGCATCTCCCTCTTTTCGAAATGCCACTCCCACAGCTTCACTTCTTAGACTCATATTTAAGAAACGGTACTCTCCCGGATATTCCTCCGTATACGTCTGTAAAGAACCCTCATGTCCGATGATGGCATCTACATATCCTTTTCTTAACGCTGTAAATACTTCATCAAGTTCTCGAAAACAGGTCAACTGCTCTAATTTAGGAAAATTCGGATTCACTTGTTTTAAGATAATCTTTTCTGAGGTAGAACCTGCCTGTACTCCCACACGTTTCTCTTCTAAATCAGCAAGCGATTGTATCGTGCTATCCGAATGAACTACAACCACACGCTGTGTATAAAGGTAAGGATTTGTCCATAAATATCGGTCTTCTCTTCCCTCTATTGTCAGATAAGACCACAGACAATCCACCTTCTTATTTTCCAGTTCTACAAAACGCTCTTCAATCGGTATCATCTGAAAAACAGGTGTATATCCCGCTCTTTTACACGCCTCCTTTGCCACATCCACATCGATTCCCGAATAATTTCCATTAATATCCTGATAAAAATAAGGAGTATACGAAGTTCCTCCAATTATCAGTCCTGGAAAAACTGCTTCTTTTTTTTGTTTTGTTCCACACGCACAGACACCTAAAATCGCTGCGAGCGCCACTACAAGTAATACCCCTTTTTTCCTCATAGCTGTTCCCCTTTTTACTTACTCCAGAATTTCTTATGTCACTATTAATTTTTTATATTTTCCTCACAGATACGTGTCAGCTTTTCTTTAAAAAATGAAATCATCCTCTCCCATACTTCATCCTGAAAGAACTGTAAATCCGCATGGTCTGCTCCTTCCAGAGCTAAAAATGTCACATCACAACCATTTTTTTCTAAGCTTTCATAAAGACTTTCACTTTGTGAAAACGGCACAGTACGATCATTTGTTCCATGAATAATTAAAAACGGTGGTGCTTCTTTTGTCACTTTTGAAACCGGTGAATTTTCATATCCTTTTTCTGGATTTTTCATGACATTAAAGCCCAGCAACAGGGATTCCGGTGATGCTGCACACTGTTCTGCCTCTTGGTATTGAAACTTCGAGGTATCAGTTGGAGGATACCATGGGCAGGCAGCCTGAACCTTGCTTGACTGCTCCAGATAATCTCCAACATCCAGTGAAACATCTTCATCAAGTGCCGCCATACAAGTTAAGTAACCACCTGCGGATTCTCCAGTCACCCCAATATATTCTGCATCAATTCGATACCGGTCTGCATGCGCTCTCAAATAGCGAATTGCCGCTTTTACATCCTGAATCTGCATTGGATACTCTCCCTCATTGGAGGTTCGATACTCTACACTTGCCACTACAAATCCGCTCTGTGCAAGCTTGCTAAGATAGGATAAATGCGCTGACTTATCCATGCGAAGCCATGCCCCGCCACAAATCCAGACTACACAAGGATATGTTTTTCCACTAAAATCCTCCGGATAAATCAAATCCAGTTTTAAATCTCTGCGGCAGTGCCCATACCAGGAATCCACCTGTGCATACGTGATTCCCGTAATTGTCACATACTGCGGTTTTTCCACCTTAATTTTTAATACTTCTTTCATTCGTTTTCCTCCGATCACCTTTTTCCTTTATTTTATCATACCCTTTGTCAAAAAAAAAGAATCCTGGGAGGACAGGATTCTTTTTTCGGGTATTCTATGCTTTATCGTTTTCTTATTTTTATTTCTGTCTGTTTAGAAAATTCTCTTTTCCGAAACAAACTTCTGAGCAGTACCATCCACCCCCACGAAATAGAAAGTGCCGGAAGTGCGGAGATTATGATTCCTCTGACCGGAGAGATTTCTGAAAACACAGTTGGTCCAAAAAACATGATAAACACAACTGTCATCATGACAATCAATGTAATTTTCTCTTTCATGGTATTCGGGGGTGTCAGGAAAATCTTTTTTAAATCCATCTCAAGTCTTTCTGGTTCTTTTTTCATTTTAAAAATCCTTTCGTCATCGGCATAAAGCCAGCACTTTCTTTTTCTTGGTTTTCATTTACTAAACTAAATTTACTGCAGTTTACCTGCTTTTGTTTCTGCGAGTTCTAATATTCTGCCACTATGAATCACATCTCTCAAGTACTCAATATGCGGATATAAGAGCATATCATTTTCCATAACCGGGATCTGTTTTCTGAGTTCTCCATAGACAGCCTGAGCAACGCCACATGTTTCTACATCTTTATCCAAAAACTGCTGTGCCTGATAATCAGAAAGCAGTTCCATTGCAAGAATGTACTCTAATTTTTTTGCAATCTGTCCGGCTTTTTTGCAGGCAAAAAATCCCATTGCAACATAATCTTCCTGATTTCCACAGGTCGGTGTATTATCGATGGTCGCCGGTGAAGCCAGCACTCTCATTTCATTTAAAAGACCTGCCTGTGTATATTGTGGAATCATAAGTCCTGAATTTAGTCCAGGTTTGCTGATACAAAACCACGGATAACCGGAAAGACTCTCATCAATAATTCTGTTATTTCTTCTTTCAGACATTTTGCCCAAGGTGCACGCTGCAATGCAGGCACTGTCCATCTCGATTCCAACATAGGAAGAATCCGGATTGCAGGCTGAAATCACATCTTCTTCGCCTTCCTCTGGCCAGATAATCGGATTATCGCAACAGGAGTTCATCTCTGTCTCAATGGTACGTTTTGCATCTTCAAGCGTTTTTCTCGAAGCTCCGTGAAGCTGTGGAATGCAACGCAGAGACAGGGCATCCTGCACTTTACTTCCTTTATATTTTTCAATGATTCCTGAGTCTTTTAAGATAGTTCTTACATTTGCGGCAACTCTTCCCTGCTCGCTGTGAGGACGAATTCTCATCACTCTTTCATCAAACGCATTCATAACTCCTTTTAAGGTTTCTACACTTAATGCGCCAATAACATCTGCAGTTTTTGCTGCCTGAAGTAAATCATATAATGCCAGTGCTCCAAGTGCTGTTGGAGAAGTTGTTCCTGATACCAGTGCCAGTCCTTCTTTAGAACTGAGTCTGACCGGTTCTAACCCGGCTCTTTTGAGCGCTTCTGCTCCACTTAAAAGTTCTCCCTGATACCATGCTTCTCCCATTCCCATCAGTACCAATGCACAATGTCCTTCTAAAGAAAGATATCCTACACTTCCGTCTGCCGGAACTCTTGGAGTGACACCACGGTTTAAAAATTCTTTGTATGCTTCTAATACTTCTATACGGACACCAGAGTAACCCTGACCAAGGTTTTGAAGTACCATAAGCAGAATTCCTCTTACTCCCTCTTCACTAAGCGGGTCTCCGACAGAAACCGCATGCGTCAGGATAATGTTTTCCTGAAGCTGTTCGGTATCTGCTTTTCCAATTGCTTCTGTACATAATGCACCAAAACCAGTGGTCACACCATACATTACTTTTTCTTCTTCCACCCATTTTTCTACCAGAGTTCTGCTTTTTGACACTCTCTCGATATACTCCTGTGAAAAAGCAACCTCTGCATGGTATCGGGCGATTGCTACAAATTCTTCTAAATGAAGAAAATCACCTAAGATAACTTTTTCTATTTCCTTGCTTGTTTCCACTTTATGCCTCCTGGTTTTCCTGTTCTTTCTAAACTTTTTCTTATTTTCTTTTTAATCTCTATATTTGCTTCCTTCTTCAATATCTTTTTTCGTTTCTTTATCAAAGAAGAATAATTTAATTGCAGATGCGACCTGGAAAATGAAGATGATTAATACGACAAATCCACCGCAGGCAGCCAGATATTTTACACCATCAACACCCTGTGCGCCACCGCCAAAAGCAACCATAACACATGCGATCACACCGATAGAAACACCCCATACGATTTTCTGCCAGATTGCCGGCTCTTCATCATGACGTGCACCTTTTGTACATAAAGCTGCGATTGTTGTCGACATGGTATCGGCAGTTGTTGAGAATGCCGCAATCAATGCAATGATAATAACCGGAATAATAATACTTCCAAGTGGAACATGTTTTAAAAATTCCCAGATACCTGCAACTGCGCCTTGCTCCTGAATGGTTGCAATAATATCTGCTTTTCCGCTAATCTGCCATTTTAAAGCAGTTCCACCCCATACGGAAAACCATACAAAACCAAATGTGGATGGTAAAATCCAGTTAATCACTAAAAACTGACGAATGGTTCTTCCATAGGCAATAATTGCAAAGAAAATACCCATCAACGGTGCATAGGCAATCCAGATTGCCCAGTCGTACATGGTCCACCATGTTACCAGCGCTTCTCCTCCCACTGTATATGGGTCAAATCCCCACATCCAGAAACGATCCAACCAGTATCCAAGTCCTACGTTTGCCATATTTAAAATATACAGTGTCGGACCTAATATAAATAATACAATTAAAAGTACATAGAAAATCTTAGAAGTAAGACCTGCCAACCATTTAATTCCTTTATCAATTCCGGTTACTGATGCAACCGTAAATGTAATTGTGATAATAGCAGTCAGTGCAATCCATACAATCGGTCCCTGGGCAATTCCATAAGCAGAAGAAAGACCTGTTCCAATTAAGGCAAGACCTGCACCAAGAGAAGATGCAAGACCAAGTGCAATTGCAAGAACAGATAATACATCAATTAAAGCTTTCCAAAAACCATTCATTACTTTATCTCCAAACAGAGGAGTTAATGATGCCGCAACCGATAATTCTGTTTTTCTGTTGAAATACATATAAGCAATAATTACACCTGATAAAGCATACATCGCATAAGGAATGAATGTCCAGTTATAAAAACATCTTCCCATTGAAAAATAAGCAGCTTCATCGCTAAGTGCTGCAATTCCGTAACCGTCCAGTTCTCCATAAATATTTCCATAATAAATCAGAACTTCATTTACACCATAAGTAATCAATCCGGTTGCAATTCCGCCTGTTAAGGTCATTGCAAACCAGGAACCAAAGGAATACTTTGATTTTGCGTCCTTTCCGCCAAAACGGATATTTCCAATCTTAGTAAATGTCAGCAGTGCTACAAGAATTAATGTCAGCATTGCAATAATCTGGTACAGCCATCCAAAAGAACCAAGTGACCATGAGAAAATCTCATTCGTTACCGCTGTCAGCCACTCATTGTTTACAATTCCCAAGATAGCTGCCCCGCCAATCACCAGAAAACATGGGATAAAGACATTCCATCTTATAGGTTTTTTGTTTTTTGTATTTTCTTCCATGCTTTTTTTGGTCAATATAAAATTCATAAAACCCTGTCTGGTCAAAACAAAGATTTCAAAAATTTTTATCGACTCTCTCCCTTCTTTCTTTATTTGTTACTCTAATATATAAGCAAATTTCGTGCCAACTTTTCAGATTTTTCCAATTTTTTCTTTGTTTTTTTTATTTTTCCCTAAAATTCGACTCAGAATTTCAGTTTCATACCAAATTTCGTCGTAATGTTTCCTTTTTTTCTTTATCATTTCATATTTTCACTTTCACAAGTGCATAATTATTTTGCGCTCTGCCAATTCATTATGCACTTTCTTCTTGTTTTTTTTCCTGTTTCCTGCTATATTTTTTATAAATTCATTCAGAGCGGAGGCTTATATTATGAAACTATTTTTTGATATTCTTTTTCTTACAGACTACGAACTTCAAATTATTCAGGCAGATTTTGGAACTGACACTACGAAAGAAACCTACAACTTGCTCTTTAAAAACTGGGTTCATGAAAAACGGCATATTACTTCAGTTTTTCCGATTTCTGCCTCAGAAACAGAAGGAAGTTTTATCTGGGATGAAGAGCAGTTTTATTTTAAACGTTTAAATGCACCCGATAAAACCTTCTATTACCTCCTGCTTCGTCAAGATTACACAGAAGATTTATTTAGAAATGCCTTAGATTTGGTAAATGATGGTGTACAGATTTATGACCAGAGCGGACATGCGCTCTTTTTCAACCGTGCCAGCCGTAAAATCTCTCAGATTCCATCAACTCTCGATGTAAATGGCCGCCATCTGCTTGACTTATTTGCGATCGATGAAGATATCAGCACCACTCTTACTGCTCTCAGGAATCGTGCTCCGGTTGTAAATCGTGTGGACAATTTTCGTACGACAGATGGGGTTCTGGTTTCCTCTGCCAATACTTCCCATCCAATCAAACATGGAAATCAGATTATCGGAGCAGTGACCTTTGAACAAACTTCCGAAATTGTAAAAGCCTACAAAGAAAAAATGCAGAAAATCGAAAAAGCGCTTCAGTCCTTTCAGCCTGCTTCCTCTCCTACCCGTTTTTCCGGATATACCTTTGAGCATGTAGTGGGACATGGCGAAGCTCTTCAAAGAGCAATCATTATTGCTCGAAAAATTGCGCCTCAGGAAAGTTCTGTTCTGTTGGTCGGAGAAACCGGAACCGGAAAAGAAGTATTTGCCCAGAGTATTCACAGATGCAGCTCCCGAAAGGACAAAAAATTTGTTGCCTTAAACTGCGCTGCAATCCCGGAATCTCTGATTGAAAGTCTTTTATTTGGAACTCAAAAAGGAAGTTTTACCGGAAGTGAAAACCGCACCGGCTATTTTGAAGAAGCAGAAGGCGGAACTTTGTTTTTAGACGAAATGAATTCCATGAGCCTTGCCATGCAGTCAAAAATTCTGCGTTCTCTTCAGGAGCGCTCTTTCCGTCGTGTTGGCGGACAAAAAGATATCAAAATGAATGTACGGATTATTTCTTCCTGCAATAAAGACCCATTTCAGTGTATCAAAGACAATGAACTGCGAAGAGACCTTTTCTACCGTCTTTCTACTGTTATGATTGAACTTCCTCCTCTTAGAAAACATAAAGAAGATTTAGAAGAATTAACGAACTACCATCTCTCTTCTACCGCTTTTCAATATGTACATGGTTTAAGCGAAGTCAGTTCTGAAGTCATGGATATTTTCCATGCTTATGACTGGCCCGGAAATGTACGTGAATTATTCCATGTGCTTGACTATGCACAGAACGTCGTAGACGGACCGCTGATTTTACCAGAGCACCTTCCTTCTTACCTGCTAAAACAATCGCCCAGAGAAAAACCTGACTCAACTCGAGCTTCCATTGACTTTCAAGATACTTCTTTACAAAACTTGATGGACGATTATGAACACAAGCTGATTCTAAAGGCATTAGAACACTTTGGATACAACATCACAAAAACTGCAGATGCACTCGGATTAAGACGCCAAAGTCTGCAGTACCGGATTCATAAATATGGAATTGTAATTTAACCAACTCAATCAAGTCCACACCTCAAAATCGGCAGGAACGAATTTTTCGCTCCTGCCGATTTTAGTTTAATCTTCTTTGATTTTTCCATCAATTGTAATCGTTACAACCTGCCACGGAATAAATTTCCCACTGTCTTTTAAAGCGGTTACTGCTGCTCGTTCTAACCCTCCACAGCAAGGAACTTCCATACGAAGCACCGTCACACTTTTAATGTTATTTTCAGCAATAATCCGGGTCAGTTTCTCACTATACTCTACGGAATCCAGTTTTGGACAGCCAATCAATGTAATTTTTCCTTTCATAAATTCCTGATGAAAATTCGCATAAGCATAAGCCGTACAATCTGCCGCAATTAAAAGTTTTGCTCCATCAAAATAAGGCGCATTGACCGGCACTAACTTAATCTGGCATGGCCACTGACCAAGCTGGGACTGCTGGACTCTTCTGGCAGTTTCTTCTTTTTTTATACTTTCTTCTCTGTTGAATTGATGCAGGGCATGTCCTGGACATCCGGAAAATACTGTTTTTCCTGATTTTTCTTCTTTGTCTTTCCTTTCCTGCGCTTTTCTTTTCATATTCTCTTTTACTGCTGTTTCATCATAAGCGGCTGCTTCTCTTTCTACAAATGTAATTGCTCCGGTTGGACAATTTGGCAGACAGTCTCCAAACCCATCGCAGTAATCATCTCTGGTCAGCTTCGCCTTTCCGTCAATCATCTCAATTGCTCCCTCATGACAAGCTGATGCACATGCCCCACATCCATTACATTTTTCTTCATTTATCTCAATAATTTTACGAACCATAAAAAAAATACCTCCGTTTGTTTTAGCTCTGTCTTGTTTACAAACACATAGTAAAACAAATGGAGGCAAAATTATGTTGTTGGTACAACAAATTTAAAAATCTTATTTTTAATTCTGAAGCATTTGGATTTCCATTTCAAAAAAACGTTCCTGAAATTCCACCAGTGCTGCAATCTGCTCTTTGCTGTATTTTTCTTTTTCCTTACAGACAACCAGCTTGTCTTCCACGTCATTTTTTCGTTTAATCACTGCCACGACATATCCCTCATAAGCTTCCACAGCTTCAAATTCTCCGACAACATAAGCATCGATTTCCTCTCCATCTCCAGATACGGTATCTGGAATGAAACCATAGTTTAAGCAATATACAAATCCGTGCTCTGGATGTCTTGAAGCAAGGGGACGGTCGATTTTCACCTTTATAAACTTTCCAAGGTAAGATTCCAGTGAAAGTGTTGTGTTTATATCTCTGTTCTTCATTTACATTTCTTCTTTCTATTCTTCAGCTCACATCGGAGTTCCCACTTCGATTAGATTTCCATCCAAATCATAAAATCGAACAATCTTTTTCCCAAAATCATTCTCCATCAGCTTGTTGACATATTCTACTTCTGGATACAACTGCTCTAGTTTTTTTACAAATTTTTCTATATCACGTTCTTCAAAATATAGCTCACTGGCATGATTTTTTTGTTTCACTTCTTTTTTCAAAAAATCCTGCCAGATTTTTTTCTGCTGTAATACAAGTCCTTCTGTTAAGATTACGGTCTCGTTGTTATCCAGAACAACTTCCAGACCAAAAAGGTCGTGATAAAAGTGTTTGGATTTATCAATATCTGTTACAATAATTAATACGTTTTTTAATCTCATGGACTCTCCTTTCCGCAGCCATAGCCAACATAAAGAACTACTTCGTTTTCATCTTTCAACAAAGTTTCTGCACCTGAAACAGCAGCACAATTAATATTAATGCTTCTTTCACGTTAATCTTATTATAACAGATATTGTCATTTCCGTGTTAAAAACAGGCTTTGGCAAACATTCTTTTGAGATTTTTATATGAATATGATAGACTACTAACTGTAATATATATTGGATTTCTTACTAAGAAATACTTACAAAAGAAAGGCTTTTTTATTATTTATGAAAGAAAAGATATTTAACATCATTCAAATTGGAGATAAAAGCAATAAAATCAGTCGTGCATTTGATATTTTTATTACGATTATCATTGTCGGTAATATTATTATCACTTTTTTGGAAACGTTTGACCAGTTAGCCTCTTTTTCCGGTCTATTTAAAACAGTAGAGGCTGTCACGGTTTTTGTTTTCTGTGTTGAATACATCTTGCGCATCTGGACTGCAAACTATCTTTACCCGGAAGTAACTGCCGGACATGCACGTTTTAAATTCTTGATTTCTTTTGATGGAATTATTGATTTACTGACCATCATTCCGGCTTTTTTCTTATCCGGTTTTGTCATTTTCCGTATGCTCCGCGTTGCCAGAATTTTTCATCTGTTTCGTCTCAATGCAAAATATGATTCATTTAATGTCATCACAACGGTTCTTTATGAAAAACGAAACCAGATTATTTCTTCGGTTTTTATTGTCTTGATTTTGATGCTCGCAAGCAGTCTGTGTATGTACAGTGTGGAACATGAAGCACAACCTGCCGTCTTTCGCAATGCCTTTAGCGGAATCTGGTGGAGCATGTCAACTCTGCTCACCGTCGGATACGGTGATATTTATCCGATTACAGCCCTTGGACGTATCATGGCAATCTGTATCGCCTATCTTGGTGTCGGAGCAGTCGCTATTCCAACCGGTATCATCAGCGCCGGTTTCGTAGAGCAGTACCAGAGAAAAAGCAGTATTTCTGATTTAAAAGATGCGGACATTCAGGAAATTGCAGAAGTGTTTGTTGATAAACGCTATGCCGGAAAAACTGTAGAAGAAATGGAAGAAGCACAGCAAATCACCATCTTTCTTGTTTTACGTGATGATTTTTCTGTGCTTCCTCAAAAAAATACGGTTTTGAAATTAAATGATATTATTATTATTCGGGTGGAAGGGGAGTAGTCAGGGATGAGACTTTCGTCCCTGATTATTTATCCTTGTTTATAAACTCACAATCTTACACTCAAACGGTGCAAGCGTGATTTCTCCCTGTTTCACTTCATGCGCATTATGGTTGATATACATAACCACTTTCTGTGTCTCATTTCCTCTGGTTACGATTTCCACACCTTCTTCAGAAGGTGTCATCTTAATTTCACATTCTTTCATAATGTGTTCCATCAAAAGATTGGTAATCTTTTCTTCCAGACCACATCCTACATAATAAGTCGTTCCTTTTTCGGTTTTCTTTCTGGTAATTGCTGCAAATTCTTCATAGAACTGGTCGCCATAATGGAATAACACTTCTGCATCTTTGACTTGAATCATATCTCTGAAAATTCCGCCTTTTCCGGAAATCCCTTCAAATTCACCAGTTCCGATTACCGGAAATGCCTCATAATCCTGAAGACTTTCGGTTTCTTCTACACTAAGACCGGTTAAGTCTCCATAATGAACCGGCATCGTTTCACCAAATGGAATATTATTGTCCACATCTTTTACTGCATGACGGTAAGTAACTACCACTGTTCCGCCATTTTTTACAAATTCATGGATACGTTTTTCCATCTCCGGTTTTGTAATAATCATCTGTGGCAGAATCACTACTTTATAGTCAGAAAAATCTCTATCTTCCGGAATCACATCCACACCGACATTCTGATCATGGAATGATTTATAGAATTTCTGCATTTCTACCGAACTGTCTAACAAAATGCTCTGTCGCTGGATTCTGAAAGATGCCAGTGAGTCATAGTCATATACAATCGCAACCTCATTTTTAATCGGGGCTTCCATTGCTTCTTTATAATTGGAAATATCCCGGAAGAAACTCTGTACTTCATAGAATTTTCTACGCTTTACATTATCTGCATCAATGACTCCATAACAGAACTGTTCTGCACCTTTTGTTGCACCTCGATATCTAAAATACATTAAGGAATCTGCACCATGCGCCATACTCTGATAGGACCACATTTTTGCCTGATTCGGTCTCGGAAGAAAACCTGTGACATCATGACCCTGAGCTCCCATAATGGCTTCTGTAATCCAGAAATTTTCCCCTTTTAAGCCTCTGATATAATCCAGTCCAAATGCAATTTCATGAGGTTGAATTGGCTCTTTCTGACCTCCCCACACCGGATAATTATTATAGGCTACCTGGTTCAGACTTTTTGCTACTTTTGAATAATCCACATGTTTTCCTAATCCTCCACCTGGAAAATCATGCATGACAACTGCATCCGGTATGATTTCTCTTACAAGATTTGCCTGAAACTCCATGAAATCCACAATCGACTGACTGCGGAATCTCTCCCAGTCCTGTCTCAAAGCCGGATTATGCGTTGTAATCGTCTCCATAGGGATTGGGATTTCTGAGAAATCATTGTATTCCTGTGACCAGAAAGTAGTTCCATAAGCTTCATTTAACCGGTCAATATTTCCTGCAAATTTTTCAGAAAGATAGCTCTGGAATTTTTTCTGACAGTTTTTACAATAACATATATCACTGCCTTCATGACCAATCTCATTATCTATCTGCCACGCTACAATACTCGTTTCCTCTTTATAATGTTCTACTAATTTCCGAATGATTTTCTCAGAATATTCATACATCCGTGGACTATTGAAACAATACACATGTCTTCCACCAAAAGTTCTCTTTTTTCCACCCTCAAATTCAGAAACAATATCCGGATATTTTGCCGCAAGCCATGCCGGAATTGTAGCCGTCGGTGTTCCCATAATAATTTTTAAGTTTCGTTCTTTTGCTTTTTCTATTACATGGTCAAAAAAGGAAAAATCATACTGCCCTTCTCTTTTCTCCATCAAATGCCAGGAAAATTCAGCAATTCGAATCACATTACAGCCCAGCTCTACAATTGTATCCAAATCCTGTTCCAGCATATCAGCATGCCATTGTTCCGGATAATAATCTACTCCTAGCCACATAATTTTTCCTCCCTAATCTTCATATAATCTCGGATTCTTTCCTGCACTTGCTTTTTCAAGTACGAGAGTACGTTTTCTAACTATATGGTAGCAAATAAATTTTTACCTGTCAACAAAATTTTACTAAATTTATTTATTTTTATAGTAAAATTTTTACTTATCATTATTTTCCTGCTTTTTGATACTTCCACGAATAACCAAACTACATGGAATGACAATTTTCCTTGGAAGTTTCTCTGCATTCCAGAATCTCTCAAGTGCAAACGTCGCCTCTTTTGCACTTTCTTTTAAATAAACCTCTATGGAATCAAGTGGAGGTGTACTGCTCTCAGAAAAGGTTGTATTATTATAAGTTACGATATTACAATCCCCAGGAACCAAGAAGCCATGTTCACGAATAGATTTCAAAATACCTGCTGCTGTAGCATCACTGGAAATAAAAAGTGCCTTGGGAGGTTTTTTATTTTTTTCTAAATAGCGTTCCATCGCCTCATAAGAACTTCCGGAATTCATCTCACAGTCAATCACCAGATTTTCATCAAACAGATTTCTGTTAATCATCGAATTTTTATAATAATAAAATCTCGGATCCATCGTAAGCATTTTCACCCTGTTATACGTATAAACTGCACCTGCATAGGCAACTCTCTCATATCCCATCTCATCAAAATGATTGAGCACCAGACGTATTGCCATATGATAGTTTGGAACAATACTGTAATACTTCATCTCATCCGGCGAGGAATCAATAAATACAATATTGGATGTATACTTTTCAAAACTGTGAATTTCTTCTGTTGTAAAACGTCCTATTGCCACTATTCCCTCTAAATTTCCATCACTGTTTTTCACAAAATTCCCATCACTGTTTCGATATAAACTTACTGTATTCCAGCCATTAGAAAAGCACTCTGCTTCTACCATATTTTTTAACATCATGTAATAAATATCATCCTGAAGCTGTTGCATTTCAAACATCTGTGCAATTCCTACCGTAATGTTTTTGCTGTTTTTAATCTTTTCCTGATTTCGAACTCTAGTATCCTTGTGCCTTTGAGATACTGAGCGATATCCCAACTCCACTGCAATTTTCGTCACTTTCTCTCTTGTTTCTGCCGCTACATTCAAAGTACTGTCGCCATTTAAAATTCTTGATACCGTTCCCTGAGATACACCGGCTTTTAATGCAATATCTTTTAATGTTGCCATAAGTTCCCCTTCCACAATATTTAAATTTTTACTAAAAATCTATTAAATTCATTAAAAACAGTTTATCACAAGAACTGCTGTAATGCAAAAAAACCGACTGAATAAGCCGGTTCTTTTGCGTTTTTATTCTAACTATTTTTCTTTTTATCCGTATTTACTTTTTTCAAAATTTCTTCCAGATAAGCGCCATCCAGCTTATATCCTTTTGCATAGATTACAAATGCAAGCACTGTAATGATGGTCGGAATCACTCCCATAAGAACTCTCATTCCCATGATAGTCGATGCAGACTGTTCTGCATTTGCAACATATCCTACAATTGTAAGACCCACACCGATGAACCATGCAGAAACAGCAGATGCGGTCTTAACAAGCAATGTCTGGAAGGAAGCAATAATACTTTCATTTCTGCTTCCAAGTTTCACTTCGCCATAATCAATGACATCGGCTAACATAACGGTTGTCGCACCTAATGTCAGACCCGAGCCCATTTTGTAAAGTACACCGCAGACTGCAATAATTACTACATTTTGCGGAGCAAAGAATCCGCTGATAACCAATCCTGCAAGACCAATTGCCGGACTGAAACTTGCGATTGCAAATACCTGTTTTTTGCTCAAATCTTTTGAAATCATTGGGAAAATAAACAGTGCCGCAATTTCCGCAAATTGAGAAGCCGTTGTGAAGATTGGATACAAGCTGTTGCTTCCTGCTACATATTTAAAGTAATAAATTGCAATACCACCTGCAAGCTGAACAACCAGATTGTAGCAAAGTACAACACCGATAAATACTTTTAACTGATCATTTCCAAGGATAACATGAATTGCATCTTTAATTGTTGTTCTTTCTGACTTTTTATCTGTTGTTTCATAACAACTGCGGTCTTTTACAAAAACAACTGTAATAACAGAAGTCAGTACAAAGATTACAGCAATTCCAATTGCCAGATAAAAATATCCTTTTGCATCATCGCCTTTTCCCAGCATGGAAACCAGTTTGATTGCAAATGCTCCCATTAACAGCCATGCAAGACTGGCAAAAATTCTCGGAATTACGGACATGGAATCTCTCTCTTCTTTTGTCCTTGAAAGAGAAGGAAGCATAGACCAATATGGGATATCAATAATGGTATAAGACATTCCCCAAAGGATATATATCACTGAAAAATAAGCATACATCGCAGTTCCTGTCATTCCAGCCGGTTTGTGGAACAAGAAGATAAGAATAATGGAGTTTACCACTGCTCCAATTAAAATCCATGGTCTGAATTTACCCCATTTTGTTTTAGTGTTATCAACAACAAATCCCATCATCGGGTCATTAAATGCATCCCAGATTCTGGCCACCAGAAACAGGTTACCGACAAACAAAGGTGTCAGTCCTACAGTATCTGTGAAATAAATCATCAGGAAATAAGAAATGATGGCATAGCACAAGTCTTTTCCAAGTGCACCGATACCAAATGAAAATTTACTAAAATTTGTTAACTTCATATGTGTTCTCCCTCGTAAGTTTTATTACTTTTATCATTCTCCAATGTAAAAAAGCAGGGGAATGCTTATCTGCAGTAAAGCGGACATTCGCAATCCGCTTCGCTACTTGCTCATGAACGCAGTCGCTTTGCGATCTGTCAGTGGGAGCTTTCAACTCCCACTGACAGAAGCATTCCCCTCACCCGCCGCTTAGTGCTCTGCGCACTTGAAGCGGTGGAATGCTTATCTGCGTTCAATTTCTTTAAATTGGATTAATGTACTTGCATAATCTCCTGTCAGACAAAGGTCAAAACCGTGCTGCATCAGATATGCACCACTCTTTTTAATTTCTTTTGTTTCAAGAATAACAGAATATACCGCCTCTTTTTTCAAGCCTCTTAATTTTACAGTCACTTTGCGGTGTCCGATTTTGGTCTGAGGAAGGAATGCGAAAACCAGTCCTTCTGCATCTTTTGTATATTCATAAAGATGATAGTCATTTTCAGAAGTATTTTGCAGACGGTAGAAATCTCCTTCCTGAATGATTGGTCTGATTTTCTTATAAAGTGCAATCATTTCTTTTGACAGATTGCTATCTTCCTCTGTAAATTTCAAAATATTACAGCCAATTCCAAGTGTTCCCATCATTGCACTGTGGAAACGGAATTTCATAGAAATCATACGATTTGAAATAAAATTCGGACAATCTGTTACCCAGGCACGCATTGCCTTGATTGGATAAATATAAGAATAACTGTCCTGAACAGTCAGACGATCATAAGCGTCTGTGTTATCACTGGTCCAGAAATCATCAAAAATCCCAAGGATTCCATAATCAATTCTTCCGCCACCAGAAGCACACGCTTCGAATAATACATTTGGATGCTTTTCTTTTAGTTTTTTCACAATATCATAGACTGCTTCGATATGTCGGTACCAGATATCTTTGTGAAGATTGGTCTGTGAAATTGGTCTGTTTGCATCCCATTTGATATAATCAATTTCATGATAAGAAAGCAGGTCATCTAACATTTGATAAACAAAATTCTGCACTTCCACTTTTGTCATATCCAGTACATACTGACCTCTTGAAGTATCACTTTCTCTTGTATCAAAGTGATAAATCCAATCTGGATGTTCAGCATAAAGTTTTGTTGGTGGATTTACCATTTCCGGCTCTACCCAGATACCAAATAAAAGTCCTAAAGATTTTACTTCTTTTATTAATTCATCTATACCATTTGGGAATTTTTCTTCATTGACATACCAGTCTCCCAGACCATTTTCAATGCCATTTCGTTCTCCAAACCATCCATCATCCACAACAAAAAGTTCTGCTCCAAGTTCCTGTGCTCTTTTTGCAAGCTTCTTTTGTTCCTCACAGGTAACACCAAATTCTGTTGCTTCCCAGGAATTATATAAAACCGGACGAAGCCCAGCTCTTAAGATAAAGTCTTTTGCAAAGTTATGAAGATTATGAGACATTGTTTCAAATCCACTATTTGAATAACCACAAATAATTGCAGGACTTGTGAATGTTTCTCCTGCCTGAAGCTTAAGACAAAAGTCGTGCGCATTTAAGCCCAGCTGCACCAACGTCTCACCATACGGTGTCTGCTCTACCACTCCACTGAAATTTCCGGTTCTGCGAAGCGCACCAAAATATACATCTCCACTTGTCTCCGTTGCATCTTTATCTAAAATAAAATATGGATTATGATTGTGAGAAGAGATTCCTCTTCGATTTTCAATTAAAATCTTTCCATAGCTTACCTTCTGTACAAACCTTTGCTGCTCAGCGCCCCAATGACCATGCACATTTGTAAAATTTAAGTCTTCATACGGAATATGAAACTGTCCACTCTGTAACTGCTCGACCTCCATTGCCTCATTGGATTCATTATGAAGCACTACAAAACGCTCCATCAAATCATACTTTTCATACACTTTATAATGTAATTCTATTTTCAAAGCATAATATTGATCCTTCAGTTCAAGAATCAGCTCATCATATGCTTCTGTTTTTTCAATTTGATATCCCACATACTCATATACAACTTCTCTGGTTCCATCTGCAAATGTTACTTTCAGACAATGCTCTTTATAACGCAGACTTCCGTAAACCGGAAATTCTTCTGGAGTAATCTCATAGACCGGGTCATTTGTAGATACCTCTGTCAACACCGGCATTTCAAAGTCCTCAACTGCTTCAATTCGCTTTCCCCAGTATAAGTGTCTCACTAAGCCCTGGTCGTCAATTCCAAACGCATAACTATTCGAAACTGTTTGTAACAAGAAAACATTTTTTGAATTGTTGATCACAATACTCATTTGCTCTTCCCCACTTCTTTTCTTTTAAAGTATCACTATTTTTCATTTCAGTAATAAATTTACCACAATTTTTTACTTTAAGTCAAACTCTTTTTACCATTGCTTTAGTAAAAATTTATCTATTTATTTTGTGAAATTTGCACAATAAATATTATTTTTTTTAATAACAAAAAAGACCCCTTTCGGAGTCTTTTCTCTTAACTTTTAAAATAGAAGCTGAAGTCCCATCACAATGTTCCACATATATGCACATGTCTTTTAATCCATCATATTCCCTGTCAAGTTCTGAAGTATCCATGCTGCTTCCTATCTGCTTACGAATTTCCCGAGCAAACTTTGAATTCTTCACAAATTTGCGGATAATTCCCTCAACTGCCGCATTAATCCTGTCCTCATTCCACTGTCTTTTATAAGTACAGCGGTGTCCGTTCACAAGCTTTCTATGTTTGAAGGCATATTTGATCTGTCTTCCAGTTTTTTCCTAGTGAATTGACAAATGCATAGATTCCATAATCTACACCTCCACGATTTTAAGCTATCCCGAAACATGAGACTATTCGATCACTTTTTAACAAAAAATCCCGAAGTTAAGTCAAGCGGATATTCGCAATCCGCTTTCGCTACTTGCTCATAACCAAATAGCTGCTACGCAGCTTATCAGAAAGGGCTTACCCCCTCCTGATACAAGCAAGTCCCCACCCTTGCTTATTGCTTTTTGCAATTAAAGCAGGGGACTTCCTTGATTTGGTTAAATTGCCATCATCCAGTTTTTTTCCAACTCTGTATCTTCATTTTCTTGTTCTTGTAAAATTCGGTAAATTGTTCTCCAATAGTGTTTTTTTACTTCCTGACAGATTTTTTCGCAATCTCCTTCTTTACAAGCTGCTAAAATTGCAAGATGATTTTCATACTGACGCTCCAAAATCTCTCCTTTATCTTTCAATAATTCATAGCCTGCCAAAAGATTACTGAAATATAACTCTTTCCATGCTTTTTCAAGACGCGGAAGTTTTGACATTATCACTAACTGCTCGTGAAATCGATTATCATATTCAAATACTTTGTCAAATTTTTCAATTGGAATATGTTTCATATGCTCCAAAATACTTTCCATTTTTCGAATCGTATCTTTCGGTATTTTTCCATTTAGCAAACGTATACTGACAATTTCATAATTTGTACGCAACAAATAAGCTTCATAAGAATCCATAAGAGAAAACCTTCTCACAGAACACCCCACGTTTCTTGTATACTCTACAAGCCCCTCAATTTCCAACTGGCGTAATGCCTCACGAATCGGTCCTCGACTGGTATGAAATTCCTGTGCCAGCTCCAGCTCCACGATCCGCTCTCCGGGACGAATCTGACGCTTCATAATTTTCGTTCGAATGGCATTTACTACGCTTTCTCTTAATGTTTTGTATAATAATTCACTCATATATCTCCTCTTACCACAAAGTGTTCTATGTGAATCCGTTACCACTGTAAAATTTATCACAAAGTATTTTACATGAATTTTCTTTCACTGTAAAGTTTTATCACAAAAACATCACATTTTTTTGATGATCTTCTTAACGATTTCTACGGATAAATCCATTCCTTCTACCGTTATGTGCTCAAATGGACCATGGAAGCCATCTCCACCGGTACCAAGATTCGGACATGGCAAACCTCGGAAACTCAGACGCGCACCATCTGTACCTCCTCGAATCGGAGAAACATCCGGTTCTACTCCTGCTTCTTTGCAAGCTGCTTTTGCATACTCAATTAACTGCATACATGGCTCAATCTTTTCTCTCATGTTACGATAAGATTCTTCGATTTTTACCTCTGCGGTTCCTTCTCCGTAAATAGCATTGATTTGCGCTACTGCCTGACGTAGTTTCTCCTGTTTTACATCAAATAATACCGGATCAAAATCACGAATAATATATTTCATCACAGCCTGCTCTACAGTCCCGTTAAATTCCATCAGATGATAAAATCCTTCATATCCTTCCGTCTTTTCCGGACACTCCGCTTTTGGAAGCATTCCGTGAAGTTCCATTGCAATGGTCTGCGCATTCTTCATAATATCTTTTGCGCTTCCCGGATGAACATTCACTCCATGCACAATGACTTCCGCACCGGCTGCATTAAAGTTTTCAAACTGAATCTCTCCTTCATGGCTACCATCTAAAGTATAACCGTAAACTGCGCCAAATTCGGAAAGTTTCAGGTAATCTGCTCCGCCTCCGACTTCTTCATCCGGTGTAAACGCAATACAGAGTTTTCCATGAGGAGTTTTTTCTTGCATCAGTTCTTCCACTACGGTAAGAATCTCTGCAATTCCGGCCTTATCATCTGCGCCAAGCAATGAAGTACCATCTGTTGTGATTAACGTTCTTCCTTTATAACTGCTTAATCTTGGAAAATCTTTTACCGTAAGCACTTTTCCAGAAGTACCAAGTTCGACATCTTTCCCATCATAATTTTCAATCAGCTGTGGCTTTACATCACGTCCATTATAATCCGGAGCTGTATCCAAGTGTGCGATTAAGCCAAGTGCCGGAACTGCCTCCATACCCTCGGTAGCAGGAAGATAGCCATACACATATCCATATTCATCCATTTTTACGTCTGAAAGTCCCAGTGCTTTCATCTCTTCTACAAGAAGCGCTCCAAGATCCAGTTGTCTTTTTGTTGTCGGAACACTCTTGCTGTTTTCATCACTTGCAGTCCAAACTGCAATATATTTTAAAAAACGTTCATAAGCTTTCATCTTATTTTTTCCTCTTCATTTTCAATTCTTATTAGAAAAATACAGCCCGGAGTTCAATGTCCGGGCTGTTTCATTATCATAACAAATTTTTATTACTGATGGGTATATCCAAAGAAGAAGTATCCCAGTGGACAGCAATATAAACCTTTGATGCCATCTGCCAGCATGTATTTCTGAGTATAGAAGTAAATTGGAGCTAATACACTATCTTCACCAACCAGTTTATCTTCTGCCTGATGTAACAGTTCCATACGTTTGCTGGTATCTGTTTCTGCTTTTGCTTGTGCAATCAGGCTATCATAGTCACTGTTAGAATACTGACAATCGTTATTTCCTCCGCCAGTCAGCCACATATCCAGGAAGGACATTGGATCATTGTAGTCAGCGATCCAGCTGTTACGTGCGATAGAATAATCTCCGTCTTTACGTGTCTGCAGGAATGCAGCCCATTCCTGGTTGTTTAATGTTACGGTTACACCAAGTTCATTTTCCCACATAGACTGCAGTGCTTCTGCTACTGCTTTGTGAGCATCACTTGTGTTGTACAGATATTCTACAACCGGGAAGCCCTCACCGTTTTCATATCCTGCTTCAGCAAGCAGTTTTCTTGCTTCTTCACAGTTCGCTTCATAGTCTGCATCTGTAGGTTTATAATAATCTCCACCAACTGTACGGAAGTCATCTCCGTCAGTGCCTTCTGCGTCATAGATACCAGCCGGAACGAATCCACCTGCTTCTACCTGTCCGGACTGTGTTACCTGGTTTACAATATAAGTACGGTCAATTGCCAGAGAGAATGCTTTACGAACTTTCGGATCGTTAAATGGCTCTTTCTCTGTCTGGAAACATACATAATAAGTTCCGATATAGTCTACGATTTTCATATCGCCGGAAGCGATCAAACTTGTAATTTCTGCCTGAGGCGCATCCTAGATGAAATCTAATTCGCCGGATTTAAATCCGGATAACATTGCGTTCTGGTTGTCCATTAATTTGAAAGTAATGGTTTCCGGTCCCAGATTTTCAAAATCATAGTAGTTTTCGTTCTTTTCTACTACGATCTGAGAGTTGTGTGTCCACTCTTTCATTTTGTAAGCACCGTTAGATATATAAGTATCAACGTTGAATGTCCACTGATCTCCGCCTTTTTCGATCATGTCCTGACGTACCGGCATCATAGCAGGGAACGCACATAATTCTTCAAAGTAAGGTAAATCATTTACTAAAGTTACTTCAAATGTTTTGTCATCTACTGCTTTAACAGCCAGTTCATCTGCTGATTTGTTACCATCGATAATATCCTGTGCATTTACAACACAGTCTAACATATAACTGTAGTCTGCTGCGGTTTCTGGGTTTACCAGACGTTTCCATGCATATTCAAAATCATTTGCTGTTACATCCTGTCCATCGGACCATTTGATTCCATCACGAAGTTTAAATGTATAAGTTACAGTTCCGTCATCATTTGCTACTTTTTCATAACTTTCTGCCTGTCCAGGAACCAGTGCAGCACTGTTTGCAGTACCATCAGAACCATTTGTCTCTTTTCCACTGTCTTCCCATTTCATCAGACCTTCAAATAAGTGATGAGCCATTGTTCCGGCATCTAAAGAAGTACTTAATGTCGGATCCATTGTCTGTGGCTCAGAAGCCAGGTTTACTGTGATGTTAAACTCTCCATCACTTGCGGTGTCTTTTTTTTCTGCATCGTCTGCCACATCTTCTTTCTTAGCTGCACCGTCATCCTTCGCTGTACTGCTTCCGCAGCCTGCAAGCATAGATACTGTAAATGTTGCAGCTAACAGGATAGATAAAACTTTTTTCTTCATATCTTCTCTCCTTTTCTTCTTTTATTGATAAACAGGAATCCCTGTATTATCCATGTGAGAACAGCTCGTTTCCCCGTGTTACTTACCGTTCCAAAAGGTGGCACGCCACCCAGTGTTCTTTTTCATACTCTTTAAATTTCGGCACCTCTTGCTTACATCTCTCTGTAGCATATGGGCAGCGAGTATGGAAACGACAGCCACTTGGAGGATTCATTGGAGATGGAATATCACCTTCTAATACAATTCGCTGTCGATTTTTGCTCACCTGCGGATCCGGAACCGGAACTGCTGAAAGCAAGGTTTTCGTATATGGATGTAATGGATTACGGTTCAACTCATAACTTTCTGCAAGCTCTACCATTGTTCCAAGATACATAACACCAATACGATGTGAAATATGTCTTACAACCGATAAGTCATGCGCAATGAACAAATAGGTCAATCCCAATTCCTGCTGCATATCTTCCAGCATATTAACAACCTGAGACTGAATGGATACGTCCAATGCAGAAATCGGTTCATCACATACAATAAACTCCGGATTTACTGCTAATGCCCGGGCAATACCTACACGCTGCTGCTGTCCACCGGAGAACTCGTGTGGATAACGATTCGCATGCTCAGTGTTTAAGCCTACATGGCTAAGTAACTCTTTGATTCTGTCGGTTCGATCTTTTTGATTCGGACATAGCTTGTGAATGTCCAATGCTTCACCGATAATTTCTCCAACTGTCATACGTGGATCCAAGCTGGCAGATGGATCCTGGAAAATGATCTGCATCTTCCGACGATATGGAAGCATATTTACCTGTTTTGCTTTTGGAACTTTCACCGGATGAAGAATTCCATTTTCATCTCTTTTCCAAGGATCTTGTCCTTCAAAAATCGTCTCTCCATCATATACAATTTTTCCGGAAGTCGGATTATATAACTGTAATACGGTACGACCAAATGTTGTTTTTCCACAACCGGATTCGCCTACCAGACCAAGTGTCTCTCCTCTTTTTACTTCAATGGAGATATCTTCTACAGCCTGCACTCCAGGTCCTTTAACACCTTTGATTGGGAAATATTTTTTCAGGTGCTCAACCTGAACAAGAGTATCTTTTTTCTCACTCATGGTTGTCTGCCTCCATTTTTTCATTATTATTTTTTGCTGCTTCTTTTTGTGCTTTAATCTGCTCCTGTACGCACAACCAACATGCTGATCTGTGATTTTCTCCTAATTCTACATATGGCGGCATTTTCTGTAAGCAAATTTTCATCGCGCTTTCACAACGAGGTGCAAACGGGCATCCTTCCGGCGGGTTTAACATATCAATTGGTGTTCCTTCAATTGGAATCAGTCGCTCATAGCTATCCGCATCGACACGAGGCATAGAGCGAAGCAGTCCTCTGGTATAAGGATGACCCGGCGCATAGAAAATATCTTCTACCGTTCCCTGCTCTACAATCTTACCTGCATACATAACAGATACTTTGTCACAGATTTCTGCTACAACACCAAGGTTATGGGTAATAAAAATAATACCCATTCGGTTTGTTTTCTGAAGTTTTTTCATTAATTCCAGAATCTGCGCCTGAATTGTTACATCAAGCGCTGTAGTCGGTTCATCCGCAATCAGAAGCTTTGGATGACAAATCAACCCCATTGCGATCATAACACGCTGACGCATACCACCGGAAAGTTCATGTGGATACTGCTTCATACGTTTTTCTACATTGTTGATACCAACTTCTTCCAGCATTTCCATCGCACGTTTCTGTGCTTCTTCTTTGCTGATGCTTTTATCATGCGCTTTTAAAGCCTCCATCAGCTGATTTCCAATCGTATAGACCGGATTCAAGCAGGTCATTGGATTCTGGAAAATCATTGCTACTTCGCTTCCACGGAAATCTACCATTTCTGACGGAGTTTTTGCCAATACGTCCTGACCTTCAAATGTGATAGAGCCACCGATTACTTTTCCCGGATTTTGTAACAATCCAATGATAGAATATGCTTCCACACTCTTTCCGGATCCGGATTCCCCTACCACACCCATTACTTCATTATAATCTAAATCATAACTGATTCCATTTACTGCTTTTACCTCTCCTGCCGGAGTGAAGAAAGAAACCTGGAGATCTCTGACTTCTAACAGCTTGTCAGTTTTATTATTCTGTTCCATTACGTCTCTCCCTTTCTTATTTTTTCAGTTTCGGATCTAATGCATCACGCAGACCGTCACCAAACAGGTTCAAAGACAGGATCATAACACTTAAGATCACTGCCGGAATGAGCAGTCGGTACGGATAGGTGCTTAATCCGCTTAATGCTTCGGAACACATGGAACCCAGACTGGTAAGCGGAGCAGATACACCAACACCCAGGAAAGATAAGAAAGATTCCAGGAAAATTGCGGATGGAATCTGCAAGAAGGTTGTTGTAACAATCTGTCCGATACAGTTCGGAAGCAGATGTTTACTAATGATACGTCCACCTTTCGCACCCAGTGCTCTTGCTGCTGTTACATATTCCTGCTGTTTTAACTGTAAAATCTGACCACGGATAATACGACTCATGGTTACCCAATATAACAGACCAAATGCAATAAACATAGAAATCAGGTTCGGTCCAAGTAAAGTTACCAGACGCTGTAAAACACCATCACCAGAATTCTGGAACTGTTCCAGAGCCGGTTTTAAAGTTGCAGAGAGCAACAAGATAATCAGCATCTCCGGAATAGAGTAAATAATTTCTACAATTCGCTGCATAACACTATCGACTACACCACCGCAGTAACCGGAAATGGATCCGTAAATTGCACCAATGATCAATACTAAGATTGCTGCACAAATACCTACGATAATGGATACTCTGGCACCAACCATAACACGCACCATAATATCACGGCCCTGATCATCGGTACCAAACACATGAGGGAATACTTTCTCTCCGGCTGCTTTCTTTTCTAATTCTACATTCGAATATCCAAACATACTATGTTTGATTTTCAGTGCTTTTGCTGCATCTTCTTCTGTCACTTCTTCACTTTCAGCTTCCTGCTGAGATACATTTGCTTTTGCACGAATTTTTGCTTCATCCACACGAGATAAGGTTTCACCTTTGGCTTCTGCCTCTTTACGTGCTTTTTCTACTGCTTCATCCGGTGTCAGGTTTCCTGCACCGTTATGTTCTTCCATATAAGCATTGATTTTTTCCTGTTCTTTCAGGCTGTAATGCCAAGGATGCAACGCTTCAGAACCACGAATCTGCTGTTTATAAGTATATGGTACAATAGATGGTCCTACAAACGCAAAAAGCGCCAGCAGGATAATAATTACCAATGCAACCATTGCAACGGTATTTTTACGAAGACGTCTCCATGCATCTTTCCAATAAGACACACTTTTGCGTTCCTGAATAAAATTCTCTTTCTCTTCAGAGGTTGCCGGTTCAAACGCATCTGCCGGCAAATCATTCCACTGGAGGATATCCTCAATATTCGGCTGAAGAGAACCTGGTTTATGATATCTTTTCTTTTCAGACATTACCTTAATTTCCTCCCTTTGCCAGATTGATACGCGGATCGACCAGTTTATAACATATGTCTACGAGCAAGTTCATGATGATAATAAATGCTGCCAGGAAAATAGTTGTTCCCATAATTAACGGATAGTCACGATTCTGAATTGCCTGTACAAAATATCTTCCCAGTCCCGGAATAGAGAATACGGTCTCTACAACCAAACCGCCGCAAAGTGTAAATGCGATCTGTGGTCCCAAATAAGTAATAACCGGAATTAATGCATTACGTAATGCATGTTTGAAAATAATTTTACTATTCTTCAAACCTTTTGCTCTTGCTGTTTTAATATACTCCTGATTGATTGCATCCAACATAGATGTTCTGGTCTGTCTGGACAAATAGCACATCGGATAAAAACCAAGGGCTACACACGGCAACACATAACTTTGCGGAGTACCATCAAACAACGCCGGGAAAACTTTGATTCCCTCAACACCACCACAGAATGTATGTAATAATAAAGTTGCAACTACAAACCCCGGCATGGAAATACCGATAGTACACAGCACTCGCAGAAAACTGTCAATCCAAGTTCCTCTCTTAAATGCTGCAAGACATCCCAACGGAATGCCTAAAAGCACTGCCCATAAAAGAGCAAGGCTACCTACTTTTGCAGATACCGGGAACATTTCTTTGATAATTCCCAGAACCGGACGGTTCTTCTGCATCTTGATGGAAGTTCCAAAATCTCCCTGTGCCAAGTTTTTCAGATACTTGCCCAGCTGAACATACATAGGCTGATCCAGTCCGTATTTTGCATTCAATGCCTGGATTGTCGCCTCAGACGGTGTTTTTTCTGATAACCATGGATTACCCGGAATCGCATTCATCAAAAAGAACGTAATACAAGCAACAAGCAGCAATGTAACAAATGCCATACAGATTCTTCGTATTGTGTATTTTGTCATCTTCTATACCTTTCCTCTCTTTCTCATCTCTCCTGTCGATGTAAAGCGGACATTCGCAATCCGCTTTGCTACTTGCTCATGAACGCAGATAAGCATTCCCCCACTTCAAGTGCGCAGAGCACTAAGCGGCGGGTAAGGGGGATGCTTATCTGCGTTCAAATTGTAAATTGTCGACAATATGACAATATTATACCCATTTTAACGCATTAATGTCAAGATAAAACAACCATTTTTATATTTTCTCTCCCACACAATTGTGCGTATATTATGGACATTTACGTTTTATAATCTCATACGGCTCGCTATACCAAATTTTTGGCTCATCTGCTTCATTTTTTTCTAAAACTTTCCTCATTAAGCCATCTATTTTTTCCACCTGATCTTCTACATTATTATCCACTGTCCCATAGATTTCGCCACTTAAGACCTTTTCATTCATTTCCTGACTATTATTGATTCCAAGAATTACCGGCACATCTAATTGATTGGCTTTGTAATAATCATAGATTCCAAGTGCCATGTCATCATTATTGCAAATAATAACTTCTGTATCTTGAATCATCACTTCCTCAAGCGCTGCGAACTTTTCAAATGCAAGTTCTCGTTTCCAATCTGCTGAAAGATTTTGTAGCTGATTTAATGGCAATTCTTTACTTGTTTCTAAAAATCCATTGGTCCTTCGAATCGTATCATAATGAGATTCTTCTCCTTCTACCAAGATATACTCTATCTTTCCGTTTTGATTCTTATCTACCGTCTCTTGCTGTTTTTCCCAAAGCTGTGCTAACATCTTTGCCTGGATTTTCCCGGCTGCTTCCGCATCTGTCCCTACATACCACACATCCTTTTTTATTTCCAAATCTTTTTCTTCCACTTCTCGATTAAATAGGATTACAGGTGTCTTAGACTCATTTAACTCATTTAAAACCCTGGCTGCAAATGATGGTTCAAGCAGATTAACAAGCACTAAGTCATATTCTTGTGCATACATATACTGTAACTGTTTCTCCTGCTGTGTGCTAATTCCTCTCGCATCATAAATTTCATATGATACTTTTTTTCCTGCTATATTATGCTCTTCAATCTGCTCTTGTAGTTCCTCTATATAGCTTTCAATAAAGGAATCTCCTAAATCATAGACGGCAATTCCCACATGAAAATACAAATCCTCTCTTTTTTGTAGCTTCCAAACCACAATAAACACCAATAATACCAGAATTAAGCCTATTAATATCATATTGTATCGTTTTGTTTGCTTTTTCATCACATTCCTCTAATCTACTAATAAAGCATCCAAGCTTCCATCACCCAGGGTTTCTTTGTTTAACTCGATTGGATTTATGCAAATGGTGCCCAACTGCTTTTGCTTTCCATATTTTGCAATCATATACATACTCTCATAGCCAAGCTGATACGTGTTTTCTAGATAAATATTTTCTTTTTTGCCATTTGCTATTGTTTCTAAAACGGATTTCTCAATCGGTAAACGGACTGTTTCTGCCTTTATCTCTGCAAACGTTGCATAATTTTTAAAAGACTCCTGCATGGTATCCGTAATTGCCAATACGTCTTCATAAGTATCCCCATCTTTTTGCTTTTTTAAATACTTTTCCGGATAAACTAACAGAATTCCTATAGAATGATTTTTCCTTTCTTCTTCTGCTAATTGCTGCAATTCTTTTGCACTCATCTGACTTCGATACCACGTATCAAGCTGTATCTGATTTTCATAGGCATAATCTCGGATTCCTTCTTGCAGCATACTTATGTCCTGTTGCGGCAGTTTAGGAAATACAACCGCTATTCGCTGCGTCTTTTCTTTATAGGCGCGATTTTTCATAAATGAAATAGAAAACACTGCAATAAGAATCAACAAAATCATTAAAATGAGATGTTTCTTTTTACTAAGTTTCATCAAACTCCTCCATTTTGGGAATCGTAATTGTGGCAACGGTACCTTCATCTAGTTCACTTGCAATCGTAATTCCATAATTTTTCCCATAGATCAGCTGAATTCGTTCATTTACATTTCGCACTCCAATCCCAGACCCCCGCTTGCTTGAAATCACTTTATTGTGCATAATATAGTCCAGCTTTTCTGCTGTCATTCCAGGTCCATTGTCTGCTACTTCAATCTTGATTGCTCCCTCTTTTTCATAAATTCGGATTTCGATTTCCCCATCTTCATACATGCCTTCCATTCCATGATAAATTGCATTTTCAAGCAACGGCTGAATCGAAAGCTTCGGGCACAGATAGTTTAATAGATTTGGGTCTGCATTCACTTGAAATTCAAACTTATCCTTAAATCTAATATTTTGAATTGCCAGATAGCTGGTCGCATGCTCCAACTCTTTTTTTAACGGAATCATATCTTTTCCCTGACTTAAAGAAATACGAAAAAATTTAGCAAGTAAAGAAACCATCTCTCCAGCTCCATCATATTCTTCACTTCGAATCATCCAGATAATCGAATCTAGCGTATTATATAAAAAATGAGGATTAATCTGAGATTGTAACAATTTCTTTTCCATTCGCTGTTTTTCTTGCTCATTTCTTCTAATTTCTTCCATTTGTTCTTCCAGCTTGTCTGCCATAACGTTAAAATGTTTGATTAAATTTTTCAATTCCCCAACACCTTTTTCTTTTGCTCGCACCTTATAGCTTCCTGTTCCAAATTTTTCCATTGTATAAAGCAAGCGGTAAATCGGCTCTGTAAAATTTCGAAAAACAAGTGTATCAATAAAAGTCAAAATAATTCCTACTAAAAGTAAAGTCAACCAGGCAACAAAATGCAAACTATAATTTTCTGTCGCTAAACTTGATATTGAGTTTACTACGACAAGATTCCATCCTGTATACCCAATCTGCTGCTGCTCGATTAACCATCTTTGTCCTTCCATTTTTTGCATTACATAATTTTTATCAGTAAATGCAGTCTGAATTGTTTTTTCAGTATAAAGCCCTGATGCAATTTGCTTGTCAAACGGATGGTAAAGTAGCTGCCTTTTTGCATCTAAAAAATAGCAATACGAGGTTTTTTGATTTTGATATTGATTCAAAATTTCATCAATTGGAGCCATATTATATTCCAATAAAAGAACTCCTGATTTCATCGTTCCTTTTTCAAGATATTCCACATATCGACTAACTTCCAGAATATTTGCTTTTTTGCTCCAAATTAGCTTTTTTGTTCCATAATGAATCGTTTCAATGTTATTTTTAGCCTGTATAAACCAAGCTGTCGCTTCGGCATTTACATTTTCTGGTTCCAAAAATTCATCTGACTTCCAAATACATTTTCCATCCCCGTCATACAGCCCGATTCCATATATATTTTTTGATTCTGTAAGCAACTTTTGCTTAAGTTTTGCTTCAAATTCTGTACTTCCCACATCATATTTTTTAATTTCCTGGTAATAAATCTCATTTATCCACTCATTCATACTTCCGATTTCTGTTTCCAGATTCTGCACAAGAAACTTTTTTTGTTTATCTACTTTCTCTATTGCATTTTTTTGAAAATATTTAGAAAAATAAGAAGAAAACAAAATCATGCAACTAATCACGCAAACTGCAATTGACGCTGAGATCATAACCGGAACCAAAACTCGAATACTTACTTTTTTACTTTTCATCCATTGCTCCCAATTTTCTATATTTTACCGGTGATATGCCGCAATTTTTTTTAAATACATAGCTAAAATAATTTGGCTCCGGATAGCCCACCATCGTTCCAATCGCATGACTTTTATAATCCGTCTGTAACAACAATTTTTTCGCTTCTTCCATTCGCCTCCCAATCAAATAGTTTAAAAATGTGCCACCGGTTACCTGCTTAAACACTTTAGAAAAATAAGAAGTACTAACGTGTAGCTGATTGCATACAGACTCCACGCTCAGCTCCGGATTTTGAAAACTTTCTTCTACAATCTTTTTTGCATTTTCTGCCAGCACTACATTATTATCCACTTGCTTTTTCTGAATTAAAGAACGAATAAGCAAAAAATAATTCAAAAGCCAGTGATCCAATTCTTCTCCTGTACTTAATGAAAGAATTTTTACCGCCATCTTTTTCGTACCTGCAAATTCTGTATCCGAAGTAATCTGATATTTTTTATAAAACCTTGCAACTGAAAAAGAAATTTCTAAAATCACAATCTGATATTCATTTAATGTATAATGTCCTTTGTGAAGCCAACGAAGTAGCTCCTGTACCTGAACTTTTAGTTCTGCTTCTGTCATATATGGAATCTTCTTTCCAATCATCTCAACTTGTATGCTCCAGTCCTCTTCGACTTCCTGATGAGGCATAATATCGTTATAATACGTATAGTTTTCATCTAGCAATACCAAATTATAATCCAATGCTTCGAGTGCCTGCGCATACAATAGTGGCATTTCACTTAGGTTTTCACTACACCCACTGATTCCACAGGAAATTCTTGCACCAAAAAGACGTTCAATCATAACTTCCGCTTCTTGAATACTTCTTGTAATTTTTCCAATTTCATGTTTTTTTTCTCCGCCAAGTAAAAAAATCTCTTTCTCACCCATACCAAATTCATAGACATGTGCGATATTTTCCAGTGCTTCTTTTAACGTTTCTTTCATTGACCATTCATTTAAAAAGTCTTTTTCTTCTTCCTTTTGTATTTTCACTGCCACAATAGAATATGCCAAATCAAAAAAATCCAATTTTAAGTTTTTAATCTGCAATTCTCGCTCGGCCTCTTCCATCGGTTCCGTTACTAACTGAGAAAAAAATTGCTGTCGAAGTAAAGGCAGACTTTTGGTATACGCCTCTTCTAGTCGAACACGGTTAATTTTTTCATTATATTCTTGATCTAATTCTTCATGCATCTCCATTAATAATTTTTGCATTTCATTATAGTCAATCGGCTTCATGATATATTCTGAAACACCATAGCTGATTGCCAGACGCGCATATTCAAAATCATCCCAACCGGAGAACAAGATTACCTTTGTATTTATATAATTTTCCTGAATTTGTTTTGCCAACTCCAGACCATCCATAAACGGCATTTTAATATCACTTATCACAAGATCGGTATGAAATTCTTCCATTAATTCTAAAACTTCTTTTCCATTTTGTGCTGTTCCGACTACGGAAAATCCAAGCCTTTCCCAATCAAGCCCTTTTTGCATTCCATAAAGAATATTTGGCTCATCATCTGCTAAAATAATACGAAATGTTCTCACCAATTCCCCTCCTCTCTTTTTTTATGTACTCTCGGAATCTTTTCGATAGTACATTTTTATCATATCATATCAAAAGAACAGATTCAAAAAAATGAGCAGAAGAACCCCTTCTTCTACTCATTTTTATTTTTGTTTTTATTTTTCTGTGCCGTTTAATTTTGCCACAACTTTTTTCATAAATGCATCATTCAGTTTGTACTTACTCTTGTATACCACATAAGCAAGAATAACACCGATAGTCGGCACAACGCACATTAATACTCGAATGGAATTCTGTGTTGCCAAAGACTGCACTGCATTTGGAACATATCCGGTTAACTCCAGTACAAATCCGATTGCCAGTGCGGTAAATGCTGCAGTTAATTTTACAATTAACGTCTGCAGTGAAAATACAACACCTTCATTTCGATTTCCAAGTACATATTCACCATAATCTACAACGTCTGCTAAAAATACGGTTGCACATCCAAGCTCCAGACCGGTTCCTGTTTTTACAACAATACCTGCGATTGCTGTTAATGCAATATTATTCGGGCATACAATTCCGACGATCAAAAGCAAGATTAATCCGATTGGAGGCAAAACACATGCAACAAAGAATGCTTTCTCTCTGGATAAAATTTTTGTTACTTTTGGGAAAATCAGAAGTCCCACTACTTCTGCAACTGAAGCACTAATCATAAACGCAGATAACATGCCTGCATTGTTACATACATAACTAAAGTAATAGGTTGCAACTCCCATGATTGCCTGAATTGCCACATTATATAATAAAATTAACAATACAGCCCATCTTAACTGATCATTCTTTTTGATAACTGTAAAAATGTCTTTAAATTTCATTTTTTCTTTTTTCTCAACATTATGCTGAATTTTTGGAAGGTTTAACACACATACAGCCATTGTGAAAATAAAGGTTGCTGCAATGATCAACGCAAATCTATGATATCCTGTATAATTTCCACCGAGTCCTTTGATAATCTGTACACCAAACCCTGCAATGATCAACGACTGACCGATACTTGCAAAAATTCTCGGTAATACCGACACTTTTTCACGTTCTTCCGGATCAGATGTTAAGTTTGGAATTACTGACCAGTATGGGATGTCCATGATAGTATAAGTCATTCCCCATAACACATAAACAACGGATGCAAAAACACAAAGGCTTATGCCGGATAAATGAAAATCGGTAAATACAATTACAAATACAAATGCATTTATCAGCGTTCCGATTACAAGCCACGGTACAAACTTACCAAAACGGCTTCTTGTATTATCTACAACCATTCCCATAAATAAGTCATTAAATGCATCCCAGATCTTTGCCACAAAGAACATGGTTCCGATAAATGCCGGCGCGACTTTAATAATATCAGTAAAATAAATCATGGAAAATGTTGCTATCATTCCATATATTAAATCTTTTCCTAATGCGCCAAAGGCAAATGAATATTTTACTTTTCCGGGAATTTTTCCCTGATAAACGACACTGCTTTTACTGTTGTTCTCCATTCCTTTTCTCTCCTTTTGTGTTTTACATACAGTTTTTTAACCGTTGCTAAGTGTAACACTTTAGAATGGATATGAACATTTGATATTCTATTTAAAAACTATGAATTTCTATTTTAATTGCTATTTTTTACTCGTAAATCCAACCCTGCATCTCTCGAATATAAAATGCGATATGATAAGGCAATTTCTCTTCCGGCGTCTTTAATTCATTTCCCAAAATTTTTTTAATATTTCCAATCCGATATAATACGGTATTACGATGTGTATACATTTCAGAGGCTACCGCCTGAATGCTCCCATTGTGTTTTAGATACGCATGCAATGTTTCCACATAATTTGCATGGTATCTGCGGTCATGTTCTTCTAATGCTGCCAGACATTCCGCTTCCAATTCTTTTAATATCCCTTTGTCCTCTACCCTATACAGTAATCGAAATAAACCACATTCATCAAATTTTATTACTCGTTTTTTTTGCACGATCGCCATATGCGCTGCTACCTTTGCCCTATGATAGCTTACCGAAAGTTTGGAAATATCCATACACCTGCTTCCGACTCCCACGCACAGTTCGAGCTCCGGCATACGCCTCTCTCCTCTTTTTATAGCTCCTTCTATTAATTGGTACAAAAGTTCTTCCGGAATGGATTCAGACCGAGCGTTATATGTATTGTAACAATTTTGTAAACGACTATATGAAATCTAATCGTTTTAGTCTTCTTTCTTTTGTCAGACATCTGTTTCACAGATAATCATATACCTCTCTTTTTGAAAAAAAGGACATCCGATTCGGGTGTCCTTTCTTCTTTTGGATGCTTTTTTTCTACATCCGACAGTTTTCTATTTATCTAAAACTGCAACCTGAATTGCCTTTACTGCCTCCTCCATGTATTTGACATCTTCCTCACATAGCTTAATATCCAGACATTTTACGGTATCTTCTACACTGGAAGCTTTTCGCATTCCAACCAGAAGACTCATTCTGTCATACTGAGACAGTGCCCAGGATTCTACTAATGCCGCAAAACTGCAATTGTATTTTTCACAAAGCGATCTCCAAGTTTTAAAAGCTCTGCGCAACCTCTCCTTCTTCTCCGGAGCTGTCCAAGGTATTCTGGATCGGATGTCAGTTTTTGCAAATTCACGTTCCATAAAGACCGGAGAAGTTAAGAATCCTTCCTCCAGTACACCATAAGTTTGAAATACCGTATTATACTTTTTACACAGTTCAAAATATTCTCTGCCATGGAAAGGAGAGAGAATACTGAAAAATTCTTGCACAACAGATACTCTTCCACCAGCTTCCTGATATGCAGCCAAATCCGCCGGCTGACTGTTAGAAAGTCCATAGGTGCGGATTTTTCCTTCACGAACCAGATCCTCCAAAGCCCCAACCGTCTCCTCCACAGGAAAGCTGCCGCAAACATAATGTACAATAATAGAGTCCAGATAATCGGTTCCCATTCTTCGCAGCGAATCCTCAACATCCTTTTTCACTGCTGCTGCTCGGGTGTCATTATTTACGGTATAACCGTCTCGTTCGTAATGGAAATTACCACCCTCATCTCTCCAATTCAATGAGCATTTGGTCTGCAAAATAAAATCTTCTCTTCTTCCCTTAAGCGCCTTACCAAGCAGCTCCTCACTTACGCCTGTGCCATACACCGGTGCGGTATCGATGTAATTCACGCCATATTCATGGCAAACGTCAAGCAGACGCTTCGCATCCTCAACTGTAGAATCTTTATCTGTCCAAACACTTCCGCCCCCAAGTCCCCAAGTACCTAATGCAACCACAGAAACATCGATATCCGTGTTGCCAAGCTTTTGAAATTTCATTGTAATTCCTCCGTTTTTGTTGTTTTCTATGCTATTGAGTAAAAACTATTAAGTCTATCCAAAAGTTATTTTCTATATTTTTTGTAGACAACAGACCGTTTCGACTGTGTTTTCGTTGAGCAACCGAATTGCTTCGCCTTCAAAACCTTCATATTATTTCTTCAATCGTCATCTCATATACTTCTGTTACTTTTTTCATTGCTTCTGATATCCCCGGCTGCTCTCCGGTCCTATCTCTCAAAAGTTCTGTTAACTCGTTACTAACCTCATACAGACGGTCAAAAGAAAGATTCTGGCAAACCCCTTTCAGTGTGTGTGCACCGCGGAAAGCATCTTCAAAATTTTTATTTTCCAATGCCTGTTTTAACTGTAGATAACTCTGGTCTTCAAGGAACTTTAATGTAAATCTCTGAATCAGTGCTTCGCTGTGAAGGCGCCCCAGGACAGCTTCATAGTTTCCTCCAATAGCTTCATAGCACTCTCGCATTGTCATATTTTAGTCCTCCTGTCAATTGTATTCCACTAATTCATGAACCTCTGCTAATCATTATGAACATACCTTAAAATCGTTTTTATAACTTCCTCAATCACAATCGGCTTTGACAAATGTGCATTCATTCCTGCATCCAGTGATGCCTGAACATCTTCAGCAAATGCATTGACTGTCATTGCTATAATAGGAATGTTTTTTCCAGCCGGTCTGTCATTCATCGCCCTGATTGCTTTTGCCGCTTCATAACCCTTCATTTCAGGCATCATGATATCCATCAGGATTACATCAAATGTGCCTTCCGGATGAAATCCGCAAACTCTTTATCTCGTGAGCTTCCGTTCAAAAGTGCTACACGCATACCATTGTAAGTACTGTAATCGCCATCCACAATCGTGCTGTTGTCACTGCGGA
The DNA here is from genome assembly GCF_054657695.1 of Blautia stercoris. Lineage (NCBI taxonomy): Bacteria > Bacillati > Bacillota > Clostridia > Lachnospirales > Lachnospiraceae > Blautia > Blautia stercoris. The sequence continues at coordinate 997,881 of NZ_BAAHYF010000002.1, read as the reverse complement.
CGGTCAGCATCCCATAATTGGTTCCGATCGGACGTGAAAAATCAAACTTTTCTTCTCTGTCCGGTGTTTTGCGGGCAGATGTTACCATATCAATCTCGCCATCTTCAAGCATCTGCTGCATATCATCCCAGCTCTGATCGTATCCGACATATTCGTAATCTACATCCCAATAACGGGCCATCAACCGAAGGAAATCATAGCCATAACCGCTGCGGTTCCCCTCTTCATCCATCATGTGATAACCATCCATGGCAAAGAAACCGACTTTGACAGTTTCATGCTGCGAACTGTCCTCGGATGCATATGCAGTCTGGGGAGAAAATATCATACACACGCATACAAAAACCAGTAACACTGCCACATATTTCTTTGCTCTCGAAATCATATTAAATCTCCTGTCTGTCAAATATATTTCTCTATACGTCTCCTTGTCAACCTCCTGTTTTAATAAATTTTCACCTGTCCCTACTGCTTCTCAATTCTTCGCATATAGTCTGCTTGATTGTTTTATCATCTAATGGCTTTGCAAGATGTGCGTTCATTCCTGCTTCCATACACCTTTCGGCATCTTCCCTGAATGCATTTGCAGTCATAGCAATGATAGGGATTGTTTTTGCATCTTGCCGTTCCAGGGATCTTATTGTTTTTGTAGCAGTAAGCCCATCCATCACCGGCATCATGACATCCATTAAAATAACATCGTATGTTCCCGGTTCGGAAGCTTCAAAATGCTGAACAGCTTCTAACCCATTGTTCACTGTTTCTACTTTAGCTCCATTTTCCGTCAGCATAAATTCTGCTATTTCCACATTCAGCTCATTATCTTCAACCAGCAATACCCGGATATCTGATATATATGCATCAAAATCTTCTTTTTCTTCTGGCCGTGCATTCGTATCAATTTTAAATGGAAGTATTACAGTAAAACAGCTTCCTTCACCAAGCTTGCTTTCAACTGTTATGGTTCCGCCCATCTTTTCTACAAGTTGTTTCACAATAGGCATTCCCAGACCTGTCCCATTATAATCAGAACGTGGGGAATTATCTGCCTGTACAAATGGAGTAAACAATTCATTTTTTATAAATTCTTCTGACATTCCAATTCCATTATCTTTTATTTTAAATTCACATGTCATATGATCTTCTGATCTTTCAATCGTTCTCATGCTCATGTAAATAAAACCATTCACCTTATTGTACTTCATACTGTTTGTAAACAGATTCATCAATATTTTTTTCAGATGAACTGCATTGCTCCAAACATATATACCACTGTAATCATCATGTTCTCCTATAACATGAAGTCCTTTTTCTTCTGCCTGAAAAGATAGTGACTCCGTGATTTCCTGACATACCTGATCCAGATTGATGGATTCATCACTAAAAACCACGGTATCAGATTCTAACTTTGCCATATCCAAAACATCATTTACCAATGATAATAGCAGTTTCGAAGACTCATTTATTTTATTCAGGCAATCTTTTGCCCGCTCACCATCATTTCCGCTTTTTTCAAGAATTGTAAGCATGCCCATAATGCCATTGATCGGTGTCCTGATGTCATGAGACATGTTATTTAAAAAGGAAGTCTTAGCCTTATTGGCACTCTGCGCTTCTGCAAGTGCATTTTGTAATTCCTGCTGTTTTTCTTCAAGCTCCTGATTCAGCTTCAATGCCTGCTCAGCAGACTTCTTGGATTTTTCTTCCGCACGTTTTGATTTTTTCAAAGAATCAAGAATTATACACAGGGTAACAAAAATAGAGATTCCAACTATGAGTGAGACAGCCAGTAAATTGTCCTGAATAAAATCCTTCGCTGTAACTTTTCGTGAAGAAGCATTATACGAAACTACTGCACCTGAAAATTGAGCTGTAGGCATAGATGTCAGTGTTTTATTCAAAATGGACAAAAGAACCGGTTCTCCCTGCTGAACAGCAAATGAAACATCAGCTTCTTTTGTCAGAAAAACACTATGAAGCTTATTATTTTTCAAATAGTCTGAAACAGTACCTGAATTGCTTACAATACAATCCGTCTCCCCTTTCTGCATTGCTTTTACTGCTGCATCTGATGTCTCATATTCCACAACCTCCCATTGCGGATAATTGTATGAAAGATATGCCTTCAATGCAAAATTATCTTTTTCAACGGCAACTATATTCTCTTTATTTTCATCAAAAGAATCCTTTGCCGTAATTGCTGCCATATTGAGAGTCAATAGCGTATCCGACAAAGCAAATCCATTTGTTTCTGCAAAGTATGGATTCTGGTTTGCATGAAAAATCAGGTCTATTTTTCCATCCTGCAATGCCTGAAGCAGTTCACTTCTTGTATCATATCCATTTAATTCAAATTCCAGAGTCTGACCTTGCAGACAATTTTCTGCAAGATCCACATAATCTGTGATAACACCTGTCAATTTACCTGTTGATGGATCTACACTGCTGATACCTCCATCCTGCTTCAGATACCCAATCCTGAGTGCACCATGCTGCCCGATCCACTCCCTTTCTTCTTTTGAAAGAAACGAGCTGCTCTGTGCAGAAAGATAACGCCTGTAGAGATCATCTGTGTAAAATGGGTTGTCATCCTTGATTCTGCGCATAGCACTATCCAGTGCTTCTTTGATATCCGGACGTTCTGGATTTATAGCGAAATAGATTTCTGTCTCTCCAATACTTGTAATCGGTGAAATATCCGATTCTTCCCAACGGGATTCTTCTACCGAAACAAAGCAGTCAATTTCATGTTTCGACAGTTTGTCCATAACTTCTGCGGTATTAGAAACATTGATATGCTTCGTATGCAGACCATATTTTGATTCCCATTCATTAAGCACATCCTCCACTATATTATCTTTAGACACACCAATATTTTTTCCCTCAAAAGAATCCAAATTTCCTGCTGTAAGATCCATATTGGATGCATCCGTATAGATGTAATATTTCTCTTCCCCCATAGGCATATCGGAAAAAAGCATATTTTCAGCACGTTCGTCTGTATAGGAAATGCCACCAAGAATATCAATCTCTCCATTTTCCAACTGTGTAAAGCAGTTTTTCCAATCACTTGTTATGTATTTATATGTCCATCCTGCATAACCTGCAATATCTTGAAGATACTCATAACCATATCCTCTTCTTTCCCCCTTTTCATTGACGGTATTATAAGTTTCTTCAAAAGATCCTACCCGGATAACATTGTCAGAGTTTTCTTTGGCAAATGTAGGAACGGATAAAACAATAAAACATATAATTGTGCAAAATATAATGTAACAAAATTTGAAATTCATTATATTCTGTACTAATTTGCACTTCTTCATCTTTCTCCCCTCCTCTAGGCTACAGTTGCTTGCTTCCAGATTTTAATTTTACATTCATTAATTATCAATAACCTCCCCGCTATTTTTCACAATATTTTTCCAAACAGCTTCTGTATTACTTATTCAAGTGCTCTACCAGAACAAAGCGGACAAGTCCGCTTCAAACTCCCTCAATCCCTCAATCTTTGAGGGACTTGTTACGCTTTGCGTCCCAGACTTTCATCTGGTTTGCCGATTTCCATATTATAGCTTTAATACTTATGCAAAAAAACTGGTTTTATTATACTATAGCACTCTACTGTACACAAGAAAAAACATTACCGTTTTAACGCCTGAAAACAAAAAAAGAACAGCCGATACATATACTCGAACTGTTCTTCTACTTCCGAAGTCCACGCAGCATTGACATTACTGTTTCCTGCTTCTTAGGTTGACGGCTAGATACGCATTAGAGATGTCTCCATTGTAATGCTATTTCTTCTAATGGTAACCATACTAACTGTTCTCCGTCATCAGTTTTACTCTTACACAATTTTAAATCTTCATCCAAAATTTTCATAATCTTGTTGCACCAAAATCATTTCAATATCGTTTTTTTATTAAATTAAAAAGTCTATCTGCAGTATCCGGTCCTGTTTTGCCAGTTTGCTTTGATTGATTGACTCCTACAAATGAATTCTTCGAAAGCCTTGTTGCAAACACGAGATAATCCTTAAACAACTCGACAGCTTCATTCTGAATAACATTTGCAGCGATAATAACGTCAATGCCTGGATTATGATTCTTTAACTCATCAATAATCCTCATTATTGATTTTCCAGTATTAATCACACTATCAACAATAACTACTCTCTCTGTATTAATCACAGGAGCATCATCTTGCTTCGGGTTCATCGAATAAAAAATGCCGCCTGCTCCCATATATACTCCGTCACCAAAAAACCTGCCACCTCGTTCCAAAACTAAGATTGATGTATTTTTCTCTGGAAATACGGTAGCAATGTGCCTTCCTATTTTTTCTCCTAAACGCACATGTGCTGCTGCCAGCCTACTTCCACTTATTCCTGAATTCGATTTGCAGATAGCAATATCAGCTTGTACTTCTTCGTCCTCATCAGCCAATATCACCAAAGAATGATCGTAAATCGGCACCAAGCCTGATAAGCTTTCATTCTTCAATGATCTGCTTATTCGCTTACCAATATACAGAAATCCTTTATCAGCCTCGCGTAACATATATAAATCAATCTTGCTATCTCCATAGGCAAAAATAGTGTATCCATGTTCTCGCAATTGCTTTACGACATAATACTTAACATCTGCACTTATGTATGGACTAGCAAATATAGTTCCAAGATTCTTAGCATTAGCAATATCGCTCCACAAATCTTTTATTCCGGAAGAAAGCACAACATAATTATTCGATGCAACTATGTCATACACTTCATTATTAATTGTTATCTCTGCAATTTTAGATTTGTCAATAGACGCGGTTTGTAATTCCTTTTCAAAAAGAAATGATTGATAGCCAGTATAAAAATCTCCATCGAAGATCTTTGTCTTACCATTACAACAGAACCTATATGAATCTTGAATAATAATGGTTTTATCTCCGTCAACCATATACAAGATATCCTGCTTGTTGAACTGCTCCATTATTTGATTACAGATATCTGTCGCTAAATCGTAGGAGCTGAAACCTTCTCGAAGTAAAGATAAGAAATCAAAAAACTTATTCTGTTCTTCTTCATTATCACTTACAACGTAAAAGTCCTTATTTCGCCTATGACATTCCTCTCTAAGATTATTTATTTCAAACTCCTGCCATTGTCTTAACGACTCAATGGACTCGCCAGCAAACTTAGCATTTTTCTCTGACAAAGCATATCTTTCCTTAAGATTTTCCGGAGAACAATACAGATAAATAAAGATGTCGTACAAATCTCCGTCAGCCTCAGTAAATGCAACAGTTTCCATAAATGAATAGTGTCCATCTGAAACAATTACTTCATCATTCAAACCATTAATATATTCTGTGTATTTAATTCTAACTTGATGTTTCTCTTCTTCTGATAGTTCCAAAAAGGAACCACCGCAAATACGTCTCAACTCCTGGCTGCCATTAATAACCTTTGCATCAGTTATTCTATCCATCAATGTACTTTTGCCTGCACAAGGCATTCCATATAATGCTATTTTCAACCAGTAAACACCTCCTTGAAACAACAGTTTCTGTCAAAATCGATAACGTCAAAACTGACCTCATTTAGAGGTGTGTCGTAAGGCATTGAAAAAGGTAAATCAATACAATTACCACATATGAATATCTTTCCATTTGCGTAAAAAATATTATCCATTCCTGCACCACACATACCACCATACATGGTACAGTCGTAGCCACCAGTTCTAACATTCAATCGTTCCATCGCCTTATTCAAGAACGCATTAAAATCAGGTAGCGATATCCCCTGTTTTCCAATCATCCTAGAAAACGTAATCCTATTACCAAATTGTTCAAAGAACCCTATGGTCGCTTCCGGATTATCAATTATCTCTTTTCCAACAGTACAATTCATAGAAGGATACTTCCCATTCACTTCTTTGTATAAAGCTATATTTTCCATCACTCGCTCATGAGTTCCACATCTATACTTGTCGTGAATAGCAGAGATTCCATCTACTGAAAAGCCAACATTTACATTGTATTCTTTGAAGAATTCTAACTTCTCACAATCAACTAAAAGACCGTTTGTAATGGTGTATGCAGCAATTCTTCCAGATTTCAAATAATCGCCAATATGAGCGATATACTGCTTAAGTTTTTCATAATCTAACATTGGTTCTCCATTACCCACGAACCCTAACTTAAACAAATCAATATCGTTGTCTTCAATATGCGAAGTAATAATATCAAGGATAGTAATTACATCCATATTGTCCTCTTGAATGTAATTCTTCTTCTCCTGAAAATGGCAATAAGTACAATTGAGATTGCATCGATTATTTATCGATATACAAGCTCGTGTTACCATCTTCTATTCCCTCTTTTCTGACTATTCTTATTGTTACCTCTATTAAACTGCTTTCTTGTAGGACCAGATTCATGATACTCACTAACCCAATCAGTAGCAGTTTTACCATCAATGTCAACGATCTTCTGATCAGCTCCTGCATCAATGAGTATCTTTCGAATATCCCAAGTATGCTTTTCCTTATTATTTTCAAAGTGACCATTCATGCAGGCCTTCATGAGCGCAGTAAATCCATTAGCGTCCTGCTGGTTAATACTGGTTCTTTCATCCTCACATAAAGCAATTACAAAATCCTTCTTTCCCTCCCAGGCAGCAATCATTAATGGCATATTGCCCTCATTCTTCTGGCGTACTTTTCCGGCATCAAAAGGATTTCTACTTCCAACATTAGGATTTGCCTTACACTCTAAAAGCAAAAACATAAACATCTCATAATCCTTCATCTGCACTGCATGCGATATAGCAGGGAAATATCTACGACTGCAATCACGCTTATTCACATCTGCACCAAGCTGAATGAGCCATTTGATTTTTTCTTTTCTTTGCTCAATTGTGACCCTATTATTTCTTACAGCAGAAATAATAAGGGTATTTCCATCCTGAAGATATGCATTAACTTCGTCTGCTGTCGGTTCTTCGCATTCCTCATATGAATCTGCGTAATAAGCGTCAATTCTAGCCAATTTAGTCATATTGATAAGATCCTGCTTAGTAGCCATATATTCTCTAAGATGTAATGCTGAAACGGATTCATGCCCTTTAAGATATGCTGAATAATCGGTGTCCTCTGTTATGATATCTACTTTGCAGTGATATGTATCAGAAGCCTCCTGTGCAATATATATTATTTTGCAATCTTCGTTATCTTCATCAGCATCGCCATTATATTCCATAAGAATTGTACGAGAACCATAGCTAATACCACGAATAACTTCCCAAGCCTTTCTCCCAAGAGAACCTGAGTTCTTATTCTTTATATTATCTAATTCATCAACAACTACCTTTGGAATAACTACCTTGCTATATTCCTTGTTCAGTTCATCAATTAACTGTGAATTCTTAAGTAACGCTGAAGTATCTGGAACTGCAACCTTCTCCCCTCTTAAAAATTGTTCGGTCTGTGATTCTGACATTCCAAAAACCTTACAATATTTTCTTGCCATTTCCAATAGAGTTTTTTCTGCAGTTTTTCCACCTTCAACACGTGAAATAGACGACTTGTTCATACCAGTTCCTGGTTCCAAGCCCTCTAATACATCAATCTTCTTTGCCATGCCATCCATGGTACAGCCATTCTTTTCACGAAGCTCCTTCAATCTCGAACAAAGGAAAGCTATCTGATTATAATTTGCCATAAGTAACGCCCCTTTCATAGGTATGTATGTAATTTGATTATTTGCTTTATCTCATACTCTCATTATATACCTCGTTATATTTTTCACAACGAAAAGGTGTGTTTTTGCAACAAATATTCAAAAGGCGCAACTCATCACTTCATTTACTTAATATATGCAACTAAATGAAGCTACTTGCAACAACACAAATAGATCAGTTGCATTAACCAGCTATTCAAATTTCTAAATGCATCACTACTTCTTATAATATCGTTGTCTATTCTCCGAATTATCCGCTCTGTCATTTCCATCTGTGTCACACTTCGGTCCAACTTGAGCCGAAGTCATATGATTTGCTTCATTACCTGCCAGCACTTCTGCTCCATTATCTGACAGTGAATCATCCGATAACCGCTTTCCCTGATGTTTCATGGCATCCAGCTTCATCTTATACGCAAATGCTTTCTCACTTGGCTTCAGATTCTCTCTATGCAGGTTAGAGTCAACCATTGCCACAACTGCCTGATCATCATCCAATTCTCTTATCACAACCGGAATCTTCGTCTCTCCTGCCCATATAGCAGCTTCCTTTCGCCTATGACCGGATATTATCTCATATCCATCCCCATAAGGATTCGTCCTTACCAGAAGTGGCACAATCACTCCTTCTTTCTCAATACTCTTCATCAGCTCGCATAATTCCGTATTTACTTCCACCTTAAATGGACGATTCTTAAAATCATGCAACTGGTTTATTTCCACATTCCGTATCGTCTCCATAAAATCGCCTTTCTCGAATACATCGAATTCATCTATTCTGAAATCCATCTGATACGATGACTTTCAGATACAAAGAAAGACCGCTCACTTTCAATTTTTCTTGAAAATGAACGGTCTTTCACGCTTCTGTTATTTAGTTGAATGATAAATGTATTACTTTCTCTTTGATGTGTTTCTGAAACCGCAGTCCAATACCACAGACACGTTTACTCCATCAGAAATAGCCTTTTTATACGTTTTTCGGTCACTCTGGTCAAACCTGAAAAACCTCTCAAAGTGCCTAAAATCAAGGATTCTTACAAATCGGTCCGATGTAGTGCAACTATTGTCTCTATATGCGTCTGCGTTTCTGCAGATACTTCTGTTACGATTGTTTCCTGCTCTGTTGCTGCTGTACTTTCTGTCTGTGCCGGTGACGGTGACTCAGAAGAAGTCTGGTCTGCTGCAGGTGCTCCGGAGCATGCTGCCATAGACATTGCCATTACAACAGCAAGCATACCCTTCATCATACTCTTAATTCTCATAATCGTTTCTCCTCTCTGAAACATGTTTAGTTTTTCCTCTGCTTCACTATACAATACCGTTGTAAAAACCAATGTCCAAAGTAGGAAAAATTTGAGTAAATTCCGACACTTATTTTATGCAGTTCTATCTTTATGAGATTTCATCAACATCATAATACTTAAAATCCCGGAAGCAGGCACTTCCTCCTGTTTCCTCTGCCGCATAGCAGAACAGACCAAACCGGCAACCAGTAAAATGATCCAGTTTGAAGTACAGCTTATGCACGGTTCCGATGGGTAGCCAGTCTCCCTTATTTACCCGGTAATAGCAGCGTGCTTCATCCTTCATGTTACAGAAATCTGCTTCAAGACGAAAATCCATCTGGTGTGATTCAACAACAGTTCCTTCCGTCATATCCAATATACCATCTTCTTTTTTATCCAGCATAAGGACTTCATATTTTCCATGATGTTTTGTAATGCCAACTGCAGCATAACAGCTCTGCAACACACACAAACCTGCGATATCGCCCTCTTTCAATGCAGAAGCATCAACAGTAACCTCAGCTGCGCAGGACGGATAACTCATCCTTTGCGTAAGCGTATTTACTGCCTGTGTAAGCTCTGTACAAACTTCCCGTGTTGTAATTGTATAGGTTCCCTGCAATGCATCCAGATGATAGTACCGTGGATCTGGATCATGATTAAACTGCCAGCGCGGAAGCAACCCATTACAGAAATCATCACTTCCCACTAATGGCTGATAAATATATCCTGGTCTGGTACTGTGAACCTCTATTTCTTCCGGCACATGTCCGTTCTGTCCAAAAAACGGAAAATGATCCTTCCAGGTAACCGGAAGCAGAATAGGAATCCGTCCAACTGCTCCGGAATCCTGAAACAGCATTGCATACCACTTTCCATCCGGCGTATCCACTATTCCTCCCTGTGCCACGCCCTGTCCACAATATCCACGATCATCACAAAGTACATCTCCACCCGTGAATTCTCCTTCCAGAGAATCACTGTAAAAGCATGCTTCCGTCCGCATCCAGCGGTCTCTCAGGGAATGAACCAGAAAAATATAATAATAGCCGTTTATTTTTTGAATATGAGAACCCTCATAGCCTAGCTCCGGGTTCTTATGATCACTGACTAAAAGACGATGTAATCCGTCCTTCTTTGGTGCAGTCAAATCTTCATTCAATTCTGTAATCCAAATTTCATCATTTCCATATACAATATAGTTTCTGCCATCCTCATCAAATAATAAAGAGCCGTCATGATAAAAGCCTTCTATCAGCTGCTTTTTCCATGGACCATCTATTTTTTCCGAAGTATACAAATAAGTCTTACGGGTATCATTTGCCACAAAGCAGATATAAAATCGGCCTTCATGATAGCGCAGGGAAGCTGCCCACATGCCCTGTCCGTAAATATTCTGACCGCTTTTCAGTTGCTGCGCATCCGTATGATCCAACGTCTCATAGACATAAGTCACATGCTCCCAGTGCACCAGATCAAAAGACTGCAGAATCTCACAGCCCGGCATAAAGTGCATGGTTGTGGATACCATATAATAGGTGTCTTCTACGCGGATCACGTCCGGATCTGGATAATCCAATCTTGTTATAGGATTTACATTCATTGTTTATTCCTTTCTGTTTTATCTCCATATTCTTTCTTTGTTCTATTCTATTTTTACTATTTTATCTTTGTTTCTTATCCGTCTGCCTTTTCAACTCTTCTCTGCTCCATTTCACTATTGCTAATATCACAATCTCACAGTAAAATATAATCCTGTCTTTGACAGTTCAATAGGCAAAAAATCGCTATAGGACTTTAAACTTAAGGCTTGTAGCGATTTTGGTTTTCGTTTTACAATGTAGTAATTTATCTCCTTTTACTAATTTTTTGAATTTCTTTCATCTTTCGTTTGGTAATGAATTGATAATCCGTGTTAAAACCACTTATATCATGAAGCGTATCTGTAAGTTTTGATCGTCTGTAAAGGGGCTTGAACTACCCCAACCGACTAACGTGAGGGCACTGAAAAACTGTTTTTACATACAATATATAGTAGTGTAAAACATATAAGTATGCTTTACCTTGTACCGTTTTGTGTAAAATAAGGACTTTTTCAGTAGCGTCGACTCGTCGGATGGGGTTTTCTGCTCTATAATAGATAAACGAGAGCAGACAGAATGGCATTTATATCGAATTTGAAATCATATTTATCCCGAATCTTACGGCAAGTCTTGTCTAGCTGCAAGCCATAGTAAATGTATTGTAGAAAGAGATAACCACCACAATAAAATTTTTGCTGGTTGAAATCAAGTCTTCGGTCGGCATGAAATGTTATCTGCACAGATTTCTCAGCCTGTTCCTTTTTATATTTTTCCGTTTCGAGTCGGGCTTCTTCACGTGCCCAAGCCATAACATCATCGCGTGTTGGCCCATGTTCTTTTAATAATTCATTAAACACGCCTAATTTTCTGACAGTGGCAGAAGTGCTTTTTCCTTTGCTGTTTTTAAAACTTTTGGTGATATAAAAGGATTCTGAATTTTTCTATTTGTTCGTTGTAACTCTCATAATTTCTCTATCTTTTTTAGTATAGCATACTATTAAGAGAATTACCACTAATTACTACTAAATAAAACAGAAAATTTGACATAAAAAATGCCGGTAGATCAATACCTGCGACCACTTTTTCTAATATTCAACTGTCAAACTCCCAAATACGAAGCATCCGTAAACCCGAATGTTTCAGCTATTACCATTCATCCCGATTTGTTTTCTCGGCTGGGCATCTTGAAAAATGCCATATAGTGCTTGCATATTTCACTTGTATAGATAGCAATTGGGGTATGTGTTTGCGGACACATACTTGGAGGAGTCTGTAAATTTTTTATCATTCATGCCTTCTAATTTTTCTAATACCTGCCCGGCAATATCTTCCATATCGCTGTCCTTTATGTACGGCATTATCCGTCTGATTTCTTCCATCATCTTCATTCTGTTCTGTGTCTCAAAAACACACATGAAATTGATTTCTTCTACTGTGAATTTATTCATCATCCTATATCCCCCTATATGAATTTTTTGGTTTTTCCAGTTCCTTCGTATCCTTATTGTTTCCCTGTGTTGCTTCCTTCTGCTTGGCTGCCAGTCGCTCCTTTAAAGAAGAACGTGCTTCTGACTTTTCCTGCTGTTCTTTCTTTTCTTCCTCACGATTGAATTTTCCCACGCCATTGTTGAGCCTCTCATCAATCATGTTATAATTCTGCTCCTCCAGTTCCTCAATCTTAGCAAGCGACTTGTATTCTGCCAATTTCACAAGCAGTTCCTTTGCCTGTCTCTCACTGTCCTCGTCTATTCCTTCGTCAATAGATAATTTTAATGTCACTGCCACACAGGACAGCTTTCTGTCAGTAGTATTAAAATATCGCTGCCAGATTTTGTTTACAACCAGAAGCAAACTGGATGAATACTGTACTCTGCCATTAAAAGAAATAGAGGATATGAACGCTCTCTTCCAGCTGACATCAGTATTTTATTCAGAGGCAGACACGTACCGGCCAACAGTTGAAAAGATCATCGAAACTGTTCACTCTCATACTTTTGCCGTGGAACTGGCAGCAAAACTTCTGGAAAATGGAATCTCAACTCCAGACCAGTTATTAACAAGACTTCAGGTGGAAAAAGCATCTTTCCATAACGAAGATAAAATTAAAATAATCAAAGATGGACAAAGCAGCAAAGCCACCTATTACAGTCATATCCATACGCTGTTTTCGTTATACACTTTATCTCTTAAACAGCAGGATATCATGTGTAATATGTGCTTTCTTCCTTCCACCGGTATTTCTGCCCGTATATTTGCCAAATGGCTGGAACTGCCCACACTAAATGAGATCAACGATTTAATTGAGACTGGTTTTGTCCAGACAACAAAACGTCGCACTATCTCTCTGCATCCGATGATTCAGGAAATCACCCTTTCAGAGACAAAACCATCTGTAACTCGCTGCCACATATTACTGGATTCTTTACAGAAAATATGTTTAATGCATGGGATTGAAGTTGATTATTACAAGAAGCTGTTTTAGACAGCAGGAAACATCATAGAATTGATTGAAAAAGATGATATACCAAAATATCTACTTTTTCTGGAAAATGTTTTTCCATATATGGATAATTATAATTACCAGAAAGGTATGAAAGCAATCATTCAGGAATTGAAAAATTTTTTGAAGCGTAAAGACATTGGCACCGATTCTGACCGGGCATTGTTACTGGATTTTCAGGCTACTCTTGAAATCAAGCCAGAAAAAGCAATAAAACTGGAAAAGGATGCACTTGCCCAGATAGAAACTATCACTGCTGACAATGCTCGCCTTGTTTCCAACCTTCATGCCAATCTCGGTGGACTTTACCGCATGAACGGTCATCCCGATCTTGCAAGAGAACACATGGAAAAAAGTATCTCACTACTTGACCAATTTAACCTGCTTCATATAAATGACAGCATACCTCAGATTGCCAATTATGCAATGTTCCTAGCAGAACAGCAGGAACCTGAAAGAGGAATCTCCAAATTACAAAGATTATCCGGCATCATCAAAGAATATCATTCCGATGACTGTCTGGATTATGCCAAAGTACAGGAAACCCTTGGAACCATTTATCTGATGACTGCCAATCTTCCGCAGGCCAAAACACATTTTAAAAGAGCTTTCAAAATATATAAAAAGATCTGGGCTGATGAACCAGAAATGATTAAAGCAAAATATCAGGAGATTCAGGAGTTATATCCACAGATTGGATTTTCCATTGGAAAAACTCTATCTGGTCTTTTAACATAATACGTGCAATTTAAGGCGGGCAACTTGCCCGCCTTAAATCTTTAAATTATGCTTGATTTTTCCAGAAAATATTTTACTTACTTTGTTTTTCATGAGTATGAATACAATTTTTACTTATTTCCGTATCTGCGAAAACTCTTATAAATAAAAGGCAGTAAGGCTATTGCCATCACGGTATACATTACCATTACAAGCGGAATTTGTCGAAATACACAATTCCCAATCTGATAAATAAGTGGGACTTTTACACTTGCCTGTACATTTGTCAAAATTGTTGGTATCAGATTGAAAAGCGTTGTATACCCAGAAAGTGCCCGTCCTATAAATGGCAATAAGCAATATAAAAAGAACGGAATGCAAACAGCGACACTAATTGTATGCATTTTAGCCGCTACTAACATAGACACTGAAGCCGCCAGCATACTGGCTATAAATCCACATACAACTGTCAACAAATAGTATTGCCCATATGACATAATGTAAATACTATATGCCTGATACATTTGATAGGGTGTATTCATACCACTGGTTCCCATAATTCCAAAACAAATCACACTAAGTAATATAATTCCCATACAATAAATCATAACTGTCGTAGCTATTCCTGCCAGTATTTTTGTTTTAACAGCTTTTGTACGTCCATACTTTGTAGAGAAAAATACTGCATCTGCTTTTGTCTGAAAATCATCTGCAAATATTCCAGCACAAATAAAACCAACTATGATTGCCAGAATAATAGAATACGTTTCTACATACATAATCATAGTATCCCATGAACTATAAGATTCGTATTCTACTGGTAATTTTATTTCATTATATTTCTTTTCCAAGTATTTTTTCTGTACAGAAGTCTTTCCACATTCTTCTGCCATCTTTTCCATATTTTTATGATAAGTGTCATAGAACTCTTGCACATTTTCTTCTGTAATTTGATTCAGAACACTTTCATCATATTCTGCATCCGGTGTTAATACCGATATTATAAAACTCCTAATATCATCTATCGGTTGTAATGTCGTTCCGTAAATCGCATTTTCTTCTTCTGAGGATTGTGTCACCGAATTTTTATTTTGTTCTATAACTTTTCCAAGTTCATCTTCTGTCAATGTACCTTTCCATGCTCGTCTGTTATCTGTAAGTTTTCTTGTTGCCATAATTCCAGTACTAGCATTTCCATTCTCATCCACATAGCGATTACTTGTAACTGCAAATCCGCTAAAAATGACAGCAAGTATCAATGCCAATCCGATTGCAAATACATTAATTTTCTTTGAAAAAACTCGTTTTAATTCTAATTTAAGCATCTTGTTTTTCCTCCGATTTTTCTCCAAAATAAAATAGAAATGCATCTTCCAGATTTTTTTCTACAGCCACAGCATCTTCTGTTGGCTTTTCTATTGAAATAATTCTAAGCTCTGCTCCGGTTTTTGTTGTTTTTATATTTCCAACCAAATATTCATTCATATATTTGTCTATCATACTTCTCGAAACATTACATTGCCATACCTTTTCTTTCATAGAAGATACTAAATCTTCCGCAGTACCTGCATAAAAAAGTTCTCCATCTTTCATTAACATAATGTTATTCGCAATGTACTCAATATCCGATACAATATGTGTAGACAAGAGCACCAAACGTTCTTCCGACAATTCACTAATTAAATTACGAAAACGTATTCTTTCATTCGGGTCTAATCCAGCGGTAGGTTCGTCCAGGACAAGAATTTGCGGATCGTTTAACATCGCCTGTGCTATTCCTACACGTCTAACCATTCCTCCAGACAAATTCTTCATTTTTCTTTTACTGAATTTTTCCATTCCTACTTGATTTAATAATTGCTTCACTTTATTTCTGGCAAACGGCATTTTTAACCCTTTTATAGAAGAAATGTACATCATGTAATCATATACGGTCAAATCTGGATAATATCCAAAATCCTGTGGTAAATATCCCAGAACTTCTCGGTATTCACCTCCTAGTTTCCATATATCTTTACCATTCCATAATATTTGTCCTTCTGATGGTTGAACAATCGTACAAAGCATACGCATTAATGTGGTCTTTCCTGCTCCATTTACTCCAAGCAGTCCATAAATTCCTTTTTCCATAGCACAATTCACTTTATTAACAGCATTTACTTCTCCGTATTGTTTTGTTACATTTTTAAATTCTAATTTCATACGTGTAATCCTCCAAAATTTTTTCATCAAATACCAATGACTTCTGAACACAAAAAATAAAATATACAAAAGTCAATATCAGCATAGCCACCCATACCGGAGTTACAATTTTCTGATAAATAACATCATTTGCAACAATTATCATCCATAAACCAACCCATACCAGACAGGAAAGCACTGCTATATATTCTGATTTTTCCCATCTGCTGTACAATACACGAAAACATATACAACATGAAACATTTACTGGAAGCAAAAAATTAACCACCAAATCACTTAACGAGAGTATTGTTGTTTGATATGTAATTGCCAAAAACACCATAACGATCACCAGATCCACTACTCCAAACATTAACATTCTTGCTGTACAAATCTGACGCAGTGTGTAATAAGACGCCTGCTCAATTTCAATCGCACCATTTCTTCTGTTTTTCCAAATTTCCGGGACAATCAGAACCACAAATATTGTGGCAGATATTCCCATAATCCTCATCATATCTTTTATGTCTGACGTATAACTACTCAACCATATCCATAGACACATAAGAATACAACCTTGTAAAATCCACCATCTTTTTTTTATGAATTTTGTCTGCTCATACAAAAATTCAAAATAAGATGTTCTATGCAATTGTTTCGATAAAACCGACTCTGACAAAATATTCTGACATGCTTTTACTGTTTTGTTCTCTGCTTCAGTCCTTACATACTTTTCTTCAATCTCCTCTTTATATTCCTTTATTTGTTGCTTATAATTCTTCATCTTTTTTCACCTCCAACTCTTTCATTAAAAGTTCTTTTGCTTTTCCGATTCGATATTTTACAAGAGAAAGTTTGATATGAAGTAATTCTGCAATTTCTCTTTGCTTCAATTCCTGAAAAAAATATAAAACTGCCGTTTCTCTAATTTCTTCCGGTAACTTTCTCACTGCCTGTTCAATCGTTAATCGGACTCCTAGCTCTTCTACATGATTTTTACTACAGTCCTCTGATTTTAGCAGTTCCTCTGATGGAATATCTTTTTTCTTTTTGTAATAATTTTTAACGGTATTTCCGGCAATTGTATAAAGATAATTCTTAACTTTTCCATATTCTTTATATCTATATAAATTGGAAAAGAAACGTGTAAACACTTCTTGTGTCAAATCCTCTGCCTCATAGGGATCATTGATATGTAGCAAACAATATTGATATATGCTTGAGTAATATTTTTTGACCAGTTTTTCACACGCATCTTCATCTCCTGCTCTTGCTAGATGTACTAACAAAGAATCAGTTTTGTATTCCATTCGCAAATTTGCCTCCCTCTGTTTTCTAAATAATATAACAATCCTACTATAAAAAAAGTTAGAATTTTCTTTTGTTTTTATTTATATTTTTCTAAATATTCTTCCAAACATAAATTTTCTTCTTTCATTATTTTAGCGACAGTCGTTCCAACATAACGGTAATGCCATGGTTCATTACTAATTCCTGTTATATCCGTTTTATCTTCCGGGTAACGTTTTACAAACCCATATTTATATGCATTTTCGTCTAACCATTGATATGCTTTTTCAGAAGAACATTTGTCGGTATCCGCATTAATATCAACACTCAGTCCTAATTGGTGTTCGCTTGTATCGGGAATTGCAACATATTTCTCGGCTCTTTTTTTTGCTTCTTTCGCAGAATATCCTTGTTTTTCATATTCATTGATTTTCTCGTCCATAATTTTTTGTTGTTCTCCTGTTGTTCGATATCCTTCTCTAACAAACAGTGCTAGCCCCTCAGCTCTTGCATCATTAAACATTTGTTGTAACTCTGGATAAATCCGTGAATCTACTTTTTTACCATTCGACAATTCTGTCAATTCTACTTGATAATTATTTGGAATATAATGATTTCGATCGACCAAAATAAGATTCCATTCACCCGAAGTGTCTGCAAAGGACTTTTCTGACTGCAAAATTTTCGGTAATGTTAATTCTCCAACCTGCACATCGATTTTTATTGTTCTCCACATTACAACGGTTATTATGATAGTCATTAAAAGAATGAATACACGTAAAATATTCTTTCTTCTGCGATTGCTGTATCTTCTTTTGTTCATTTTCTCTCCCACATTTTCATTATCAAAATATTTCTACTTTTAATATAATTAACAACCAAAACAACAAAAGAGTTAGTATCTAAACTTATTTATCAATAAAAAGTTTATTTTTTCTCAATTCCAGCTCAATTTCCCCTCAATGCCTTTTTCCTCCGATTTTCGTATGCTTATCCCACAGCAGAGCAGTACCACACCGGTACGACCTGCTGAATCAATCAATACGAAAAAAGGAGGGGATAAACCATGCAGAACAATATCCGCAACACAAACCTGCGCTTTAATCTGGACAAAGAACAACAGCGGAGAGCCTGGGAATATTTACAGACGATGGACAGGCAGGATTTTAAATCTTACAGTCAGGTAATCTCTCTTGCACTGGTAGATTATTTTGACCGCTACTACCGCACACAGGCTGATCCTTATCTGGAAACAAGAGAACGGGAAGAACTTTTTGTTAAACAGATTGTAGATGCAGTGGAAAACAGTCTGAAACAGGCATTGCCACTTTTTCTTTCCGGACTGACTGCAGGCATGGCGCAAAGGGAGCCCCAAATCAGTTAATGACATTACCCAAATCAGGGCGTCCTTTCCAACACCTGAAAATTCACAGCCAGATAATGATGTAGACTGGGATTTTCTTGGAGAATAACTGATTGGAGGTGAACACATAACGGACTTTCTGACAGCAGACACCAACCTGCCATCTTATATGATGTTTCCCCGTTTTCTTCTGGACATGGGAATAAACGAAACTGCCAAAATGCTTTATATTATCCTGCTCGACCGGGCAAGGCTTTCCTAGAAAAATGAGGGCTGGTCAGATATCGATGGTCATGTGTTCATTTACTTTACAATTGAAGCACTGGCAGAAGTTCTCCACAAAAGCCAGATGACGATTAAAACTGCTCTGGCAGTGCTGGAAAAACAGGAGCTTATCTTCCGAAAACGGCAGGGACCCGGACAGCCCAACCGGATTTATGTAAAACTCCCAAAAGAAACCATCCACTATACAGACAGATTTCTTTCCCTAAGACAGACAGAAAACTGTCCTATTGACAGACAGGATTCTTTCCCTGATACAGACAGAAAACTGTCTGGTAATAAGAAAGAGATAAAAAAGAACAATTTAGAAAAAAGAGGGAGTAAGGAGCCACTCTCACCCTATGGAAAATTTCAAAATGTTTTTCTGTCAGAAAAAGAGCTTGAAGATATCCGGCAGACAATCCCTGACTGGAAGGATTATATTGAACGCTTATCCGGTTATATGGCTTCTACCGGAAAGCAATATCAGAACCATGCAGCTACCATCATCAACTGGGCAAGACAGGATCATCCTGCTTCCCGGCAAAGAAATTACGAAAGTGAGGAATACGAAACACTATGACAAGATTTACAGAAAAAGCAACCGCTATAACACCAAACAGAGAGCTTCAGCCTGATGAATATTTTAACAAAACAGACCACCTGATCTACTGTTCCAAATGCAATACGCCAAGACAATGCCGGCATGAATTACAGGGAAAGGTTCTTATTCCTTCCATCCGCTGTAAATGCCAGCAGGAAATCTTTGAGCAGGAAGAAGTCCAGAGAAAACTTCATGAAAAACAAATGGAAATAGAGCATCTTAAAACCAGCAGCTTACAGGACAAAGTCCTCTATGACTACACTTTTGCCAGAGATAACGGCATCAATCCGGAAATAAAACTGGCACACAATTATGTAAGCAACTGGGAAGAGATGAAAGCAAACGCTTCCGGACTTCTCATCTGGGGTGATGTCGGTACTGGAAAATTTTTTTTGCAGGCTGCATTGCCAATGCCCTTCTGGAAAAAGGCGTTCCTGTACTGATGACCAACTTTTCCCGGATTCTGAATACCCTTACCGGAATGCATTTTGAAGACAGAAACCAGTTCATCAACTGTTTAAACCGCTACAGTCTTCTGATTATTGATGATCTCGGAATTGAGCGGAACTCTGACTTTGCACTGGAACAGGTATTCAATGTGATCGACAGTCGTTACCGCAGTAAAAAGCCCCTGATCATAACGACCAATCTCACTTTATCAGAACTGAATAACGCCGCTGATATCGCACACAAACGAATTTATGACCGTATTCTGGAGAGATGTCAGAATCCAGATACGTCCTGATTTTCGGGATAAGCTGATTGAACAGCTCAAGGGACTTTCGGTAAATATTATGACTATCACCGTCGTGATATTGCAGCCAATGAGGTGGATTATCTCAATGTGGAGGATCCTGATGTTTTCTCCCATCGTGCATGGGATCTTGAATATCAGAGGAAACAGGAGATGCGACGAAATCAGCCTGTTCGAGCTAAGAAAAGGTCACATGATATGGAATTATAATTTCCTTTAAAAAGAGGCGCATGGATCCATCAAATCCATACGCCTAATTTACACATTGTTATTATTCTTTCCGAATCCTTTCAACAATGCTTTCCCGACTCATCTTTTCAAACTGATACTTTGGTATCACATACGCAATCCCAACCAAAATTGGAATCATAAGCACACATGGCACTATCGTAAGATGCAGCCGGAAGAAAAATGCCGTACCGAGTGTATTTATTAAAATCTGCTTTGCTCCAACCACAACTAACAATACTGCAATCATAAATGCGCCTCCCAAATATAGGAATCCCTCAGCCACTAGCATTTTCGATATCTGTTTTTTCGTCATTCCAACAACTTCCAAAAGTGCCAGTTCTTTTTTTCTGCTAATTACAGAAGTTGCTGTTGTATTAAAGAAATTCATAATGCCAATAAATGCTAAAATAACGACAAGAAAACTACCGATCATATAATATTTACTGACATACCGCTGAAAACTCTCTTTCATGTCCAATACAGAAAACACATTGATCATTTCATTTTCTTTCAAAACATTTTCATCAATGTATTCTTTTATCTGCTTATCTGCTCCTTTCTTTGCATCGATGGCAGCATACATGGCTGATTCATTTCCCGTCTGGGTAATATACTCATCTTCTGGAACTAATACCGTAATATAGATAAGGTCTGCATACGGATAATCCAATGCATATGGCATCAGTGCTTCTCCAATGACTTCGTAATCTTTTTGGTTTCCATTTTTGTACTCCATCTGAAAAACATCCCCAGTCTGATAATAAGAAACCGGATGCTCTGCATATTTATCACCATAATCTACAAGCACATAATTTCCGCTTTTAAATGTATCCCAAGAGCATTTTTCCCCTCTCCATTCTAATTTGTCAAACACCGACTCGCTGATTCCGAGAAAATGAACACTTACTGTATTGGAAGCCTTTGCATCTTCCCAAACCTGTTCTTCATAATCGGTCCAGTTTTTTTCATATTTATCTGCGAATGCTTCCCATGTTTTCAGAAGTTCCGGCTCCATCTTGTGGGTTTCTTCAGAATAATACACATATCCTGTCTTAGCACTATCAGGACATTCGTCCAAAATCTCTTTGATTTCAGGTGTAATACCGTTGAAATTCGTATTTGACAAACTTCCCGTCATCTGATCCAGTTGAAAATCGGAAGCTAAAAACACTTTTCGGTAAGAATCAAAATCATATCCCTGCACCAACATCACGATACAGTTGACCACTACCATAGAAAGAGCGATAGAAAGCATAACAATCAATCCCTTTTTCCAGTTACGGAACACATTTTGAACTGCCATTCCCCACCAGGTTACAGAAGTATTCTTTTTTATTTTCTTCTGTGACTGCTCTCCTTCTGCCAAATGTAGGGCTTCCACAGGCGAAACTCTTTCCACCATTTTACAAGCCTGTAGACTGGATAAATACACCGTTAAAAGTGTCAGAAGAGCTGCTGCAAAAAAAATCAAAGGATTAGCTGATACTACTGTCTGTGTAGTTTGTCCTGCCTGTGCACTGATTTGGGCATCTGCTGTCAGAGCCGGCGACATACGAAAACCTGCAAGATAACCGAAGATCAATCCGATTGGAATCCCCACTGCTGACAATTTCCATGCCTGCATACGTACAATTTTTTTCAATTGTTTTCCTGTTGTTCCCACGTTCTTCAATAATCCGTAGGCTCTAATATCCGTTTTCACGGATATATTAAAAATATTATAAATAATTAAGTAACCAGCCAATATCACAAACAGTACCATTACAATAAGGGAAGTGAATGAAAATGAATCCTCTTCAAAAAGATTATATGCCGGATTGATCTCCAATCCTGTCCCTGCTTTCGTAAATCCTGCTGTCTTAGATATATTTTCTGTTTTCTTTTCCAGATTCCAAAGATTCTTGTACCAGACAGAATACTCCTTTCCCCCATTATAGATACCATTTTCTAATTCTTTCTGTGTAACAGGATAACAATTCTCCTTCGCATAGGCTTCAGATACCCAGACCATCTGACCTAAAACAGCCTTATCACCCTGCCAAAATCCACATATCTGGAATGTATCTGTTTTGTATTGTTTCAGCATTGGATTTACTTCCCACGTCAGCGTGACTTCTTCCCCAATCTTTGGTGTAACTCCCAGTGCTTCCAGTACCAAGCTGCTGACTGCTACTTCATTTTCCTTCTCTGGCAGTCTTCCTGTAGTTGGCAGACAATTAAAGCTTTCTGCCATATTTTTATCTGCATATCTAATTTCTACTGAAAAGCCAAAATGTTTATCTCTTCCTGCTCCCAGAAAAATGCCTGTTCCATATCGTTCCACCTCATCACTTTGTTCTATTGTTTTTTGCAATCTCTCCGCATCTTCTTCTGACAAATTCTGCGCAATAGCATGGGATGAGTCCATAAATTGCTTAATTTCCGTTGCTCTTTTGGAAAGTATCATGGATACGCTCCCCACAAAGAGGCTTGTAAATAACAGTGATGTCAACATGATTGCAATAACAGCAATAATATTTCTTGCTCGGTTCATTTTCATAAAACGTTTCGTCAATAATCGTAACGTTTCTTTATTTTCTACTTTTACCATATAATCGCCCTCACTATACCAAACCACTGTCTGAAACAATTTTTCCGTCTTCAATCTGTAAAATCCTGTCAGCCATCTGGGCAATCTCCTCATTGTGAGTAATCATTACAATCGTTTGATGAAAACGCTTACTGGTGACTTTTAAAAGTCCCAATACATCCTGACTCGTTTTGGAGTCCAGATTGCCTGTCGGTTCATCTGCCAGCAAAATAGCAGGTTTTGCCGCTAATGCTCTTGCGATTGCCACCCTTTGCTGCTGACCCCCTGACAGTGCACTTGGAAGATTTTCCAGTTTTGTCCGAATACCCAGTGTATCTATGATTTCATTTACATAACCTTTTTCAATCTTTTTTCCATCCAGTTTTACAGGAAGAACAATATTTTCCCATACATTCAGCATCGGAACCAGATTATACTGTTGAAATACAAATCCAATATTTCTACGCCTAAAAATAGTAAGCTCTTCATCTGACATATGGCTTAAATTCTGTCCGTCAACAATGACCTGACCGGATGTTGGATTATCCAAACCACCAATGATATGAAGCAATGTAGACTTTCCACTTCCAGAGGTTCCAACAATCGCTACAAACTCCCCTTTTTCTACTTCCAGGTTTATACCATCAAGAGCCCTGACTTCTGTTTCTCCCTGCCCATATATTTTTCGTAAATTTACTGCTTTTAATATATTCATGCCATCCTCCCATCAAAAAAGCCTGTATTGATCTTTACAATACAGACTTTATCATAACAATGTCTCCATCTAGTTTCTGAAATGTCACAGTTTTAATACTATTCCTTCTTTGCTATCGGAAGAAACACAGAAAATGTAGAACCCTTTCCTCTCTTTGATGTCACTTTTATATACCCCTTTTGTGCCTGAATGATCTCTCTTGCAAGGAATAAGCCAATTCCTACTCCTGGCTGGTCTGCCACTGACAGACTCCGATAAAACCTTCCAAATATCTTTGGTATTTCTTCTTTTTCTATTCCAATGCCATCATCAATGATATCGATCTTTACAAAGAAAGAATACTGCTCGGCTTTTATCTGAACATTTTCCCCACATGCTGTGTACTTAATCGCATTGTCTACTATATTTCCAAGTGCTTCCACAGTCCATTTTGCATCACACATAGCATGTAAATCCGTGTCAAATAGATTCAGGGAAATATCCTTCTCCATTGCTTTTACATTAAACTGCTGCTGTACAGATGCAAACATCTGTGCAATAGCAGTATCCTCCGGATGTACTGCTATAATTCCGCTCTCCATTCGTGATAATTTGACCAGTGATTGTATCAGAAAATCCAATTTCTCCGTCTGCTCCAAAATGGTAGCTATCTCCTCTTGATTTTCATTACTCACTTCAGAGAGTATTTCTCCATAGACTTTCAGATTTGAAATGGGAGTCAGTGTCTGATGCGCAATATCTGAAATAAGTTTTTGTATCACTTCTTTCTGTTCCTGTTGATTTTTTCCTGCCAGAAAGCTACTGTCTATATATTGTTTCATGCTGTTTTCAAGAGCAGAATACTTTTCTTCTGATATTTCTGTCCGTTCCAGTTCTCCATCTATTGCACAATCCAGCATTTGCTGCAGCCGGTTCAAAAGCTTTTTTTCTTTCTGATAAAAAAAGCTGTACCAAAAAACTCCGCTCAGGACAAATATAACTACAATCAACATAATTGTTTCTATCATCCATTCACCGCCCAGGTATAACCAATTCCATAAACCGTCTTGATATATTCAGGCTTCTGCGTATCATCTTCTAATTTGTCTCTGAGGCGTTTGATTGCAACAGTCAAGGCATGGGCATCCACAAACTCTGTATCTCCCTGCCATACCTCGTCAATCAGATATTCCCGTTTCAATACTTTTCCTCTGTTTTCACACAGCACTCTAAGGAGCTTTTGTTCTGTCTTACTAAGTTCAATAGGTTCTCCATCTTTGAAAAATTCCATTTTATCGAAATAGAACTCAAATCCATCAAGCTTCATAGAATTCTTAGCTGCTGCCTCTTTATTTCTAAGCTGCACAGACACTCTTGCACGTAAAACCATCAAGCTAAATGGTTTCGTAATATAATCATTTGCCCCAGCTTCCAATCCTGTTACAATATCTACTTCCATGTTATTTACTGTAAGCAGGATAATTGGCACCTGACTGTTTTTCCTTATTTCTCTTACAAAATCAATCCCATTCCCATCCGGCAAGTTCACATCTAATAAAACCAATGTGATATCTTCCTTTTTCAAGACTTCTCTAGCCTCCTGCAAAGTCTGGCACTGATAAAAGAAATAGGAATCATCCTTCAATGCGAGACGTATTCCATCATTTAATTTTTTGTCATCTTCAACAATCAGTAACTTTTCACTCATATTTTCTCTGCTTTCTTTCAAATTACGCTAATTGTATCATTGCCAGTTTTTTGAACTACCCCAACCGACTAACGTCGGATGGGGATTCCTACGGGATTTCGCCCGATACCCACTCGTTCAGCTCATGGGTGTTCCAACAGAGAACAAACCCTTTTTCAGGAATGTCTTTGTATGTTGGCGTAAGTCAGATATCCCCGTCCATCCAGCTCCCTGCCCACTCATTCAACTGACTAGTACAAAGTGACTGGTAAGAATATCCGAATATTTCTTCTATTTCTATATTTTTGTATTTCGCTTTTTCTTTTTTCTATCTTCTTTTATACATACTCATATCGATTATTTTGCGTCCATTTTTTCATTTCCGATGCAATGCTTTTTAAAGTTCCTTTTTTTCTTTCTTCTAAGACTTCATAAGGCAGTTCCCGGTAAAAACTATGGGGCGAAACTCCACGAAATGCTTTTGTTAACTGTTTCCATGCTGGAATGATACTCACAATATCGGTTCCATTTTTTAGTTTTTCTTTTGCCTTTTCTAGTAATAACGCAAGTAACCGCTCATCCGGTAACAGTTTTTCCCGAATTCCCATTCCTTTTAATCCAATCGCATACGATGCTGCTTCATGAATGGAAAGTCCGAATGGTCTTAAATACAAAAACTTCCCCATTTGGCTGGTATAAGCCGGATTCATTTTATAGATTCCAAAACTTTGTTTATAGGCTTGATTTTCCAAACAGGTCGTCATTTTTCGGTAAGCAAACAAAGAAGCATGTCGATTTTTTTTCTTACATCCATACTTCATTCCATGTTTTGCAAGCGTGGTATCCAAATCTTCCATAATAAGCGGTTTCCTCCGTTCGGCGCAATAACGTCCTACCTTTGCCATAACTCTTCCGATTTCTTCTGAAATCTGCCCTTTTGTTTTCAATTCCGGTGAAAAACGAATGACTGTCCCACCCAGACGATTTCCTTTTTCATCTAATTCTGAAACTGCTACATGGTCATAATTCAAATCAATCGAAACACAGCCTTTTTCCAAAGATTCATTGCAATCTTTATTTTCCAGTAAAAGCGTCACCGATACAATCAGATATCTTCGACCAGTTTTCTCTCGTTTCAACTGAAAATTATAACAAATCGCTTTTCGTTCCTGTTTTTTTGCCTGAAGCATTTCTTCCCAAAGTTCCTGTTGCCTTGCAAGATGGAACTGTTTAAATACCGTTTCTTTTCCATCCATACATTTTACAATCAATTTTCTTTCTTCTTTTCTGACCAGAAAGTTACAGTTTTTTGAAGTATGACGTCCCGGAAGGCTCATTGAAGCATGGCGGGATTCAAAGAATTCCTGTTTCCACTGTTCACGATCGACTTTTGGATTGTCTTTCTTTTGATATTGTTTTCTTCCACCAAATACAATTCTCTTCGGCGGAAACTTTTTTAACCATTCCAGCCTTTGAATGGCTCTTTTCTTAGAAGATTCCAGTAATGCAATTCTTGTTTTCAATCGACGAATGGAACGTTCTATTTTTCTTTCGTATTCTTCGGCTGGAAAGTATGTTCCATTTGGAAGAAAAATTTGGTTTCGTTCCATTGTAATTCTACACTTTGGATAAGGACGCTCCCAGATTCCGCTTTTAAAATAAGTTCGCAGAGAAGATTTGATTCCCTGCTTCTTTTCCAATTCTTCCTGTGTTCGTTTTATCTTTTGATTCCGTGTCTCAATGTCTTTTTCTTTTGTTCTCTGATACAATCGATTCAATTCCTTTTGAGAAGAAAGAACCGAAGAAGCATAAGTATAGATGGCACAATTATAATAGTCCGTTGTTCCATCGTTCCTTTTTAGCCAGGAGCTGTATGTTCCTTCTAATAACGGACCTCTTTTTAAAAAGGATTTGTCATACAAGCAGTTATAGAGCTTGATTTTGATATGATTAAATCGTTCCATCGTCTGAATCAAAGACTCTACGTTCTGGATTTCATCCTCATCCAGATAATACCGCTTATCTGCATTTATCGTTCTGGTTAACTGCATGAAAACACTCCTTTTCTCAAAACGGTTTGTCGGTTAAAAATATAATAATAATTGAAATAATCCTTTATTTATAGTATAATTATAGCACAAATCAAGCTATTTTACAACATCGGCTATTTTAAAGAAAGGAGAAATTTATGGACAACAAAACTTATACCAGAAATGCTCATTCTGTCTGCTGTCTGACCTATCATGCTGTTTTTGTCATTAAATATCGAAGAAAAGTAATCACTCCAGAAATCCTTGCTTTTATGCATAGTCACACAGATTACTTAATTTCACACCGTTATCATGGAACACTTTTGGAATTTAATGGTGAAGAAGACCACATCCATATCCTATTTGAACTTCCGCCATCCGCTGCACCTTCTGTTATTATCTGTAATTTAAAGACTCAGCTTTCAAAAGAAGTCCGAAAACGCTTCTGGGAACAAATTCACAATCAATTATGGAAAGATTCTTTTTGGAGTGACAGTTACTTCTTATCAACAACTGGAGGTGCAAATCTGGAATTTCTGGAACAGTACATTCAACAGCAAGGAATTGAAAAACCAAAACGAAAATATATTCATCACAAGAAAAAATGAGCAGAAAACCCCAACCGACTCGTCGAGGGCACTGAAAAACTGTTTTTACATACAATATATAGTAGTGTAAAACATATAAGTATGCTTTACCTTGTACCGTTTTGTGTAAAATAAGGACTTTTTCAGTGGTGTCGACTCGTCGGATGGGTTTTTCTGCTCTATAGTAGATAAACAGCCGAAATCTCCCGAAGGAGCTTTCTACGCTTTAAATATACACTAATTCTTTCAACACAATCTCTTCTGCAGCATTCCGGACATTATTTACCGCTCTGACCCATTCCATCTGATCACGAGCTTTCAATTCTTCCGTAATGCCCTGCCTATCCATCATCTGACGCACCAGAATATCCATTCTCTCCTGTGCTTCATCGTCCACAAGATTCAGATGTTCTGTCAGTTTGTCTTCCAAATTTGCGTTTTACCTGAGAAATATATAAACTTGAAACCTTCAAGCCAGATTCTTTCAGCACATAATCCTTGATTTCCTGATAGGTTGCTTTCAACTCGGCACTGGTGGCATCCAGCTCATCCAAGTCTAAGTCGATCTCTATCGTGTCATCTGGTTTTTGTTGGGACAAAAGAACAACCGTCTCTATATGTGTTGTCACTAGCATAGGAACACACATCCTTTACCTCGTCTGCGATATGGGAACACATTTCTTTCGCTTTTTCTACTGCTTTTGATTTCTTCCCAAATCGTTCTTTTGCGTTTCCAATTTCATTTTTGAATCCTGTTTTATATACGAAAATGATTTTATAGGGATCTTTCTCTCCATTTTCATCGTAACCACCGACAATAACTTTTTCGATGATACTTTCAAATATTCCTCTGTCAAATTCTTCTAAAATCTGATTTTTTGACAATGCTTTTCTAAAATCTGCCAGTCTTCTTTGCAAGCTGCCTTCATTGTCATATTGTTGTTCCAACATACTTAACTGTGTTTTTGCTTCAGACAATTTCTTTTCATACCCCACATCTGTTTCCTCATAAATGTTTTTAGCTACAACACCCTCTAAATAGTTTTCCAGCAACTTTTTTCTCTTATATTGAATATTATAAACACTTCTATTGAGTTTTTCAATTTTATCTTCTATCGAGTCCTCTGATAAAGTTTTCTCGACTCTCTTAATAAATTCTTCCAACACATCTTTATGATCTGTACATAACATACGGTAAGATTCAATAAAAGCATCTTCTATAACCTGCTCTGGAATTCCTTTACTATCTGGACAAAACCTTTTACCATGTTTTGTTGATTCTACACATTGCCAAATAGTTTTTGTATATTTCGAACTGCTATGCCACCTTCTCCTTGATAAATTCGCACCGCAAAATCCACATTCAAGCATACAACTAAAAGCATATTGTCTACTGAATTTTTCTCGTTTTCCAGGTGCTACTCCCTTTTTGCGTCCTCCATTACGGCGTTCCCGTATCTCCTGAGCTCTTGCAAATTTTTCTTCTGATACAATCGGTTCATGATGATTTTTGATGTAAAACCGATCTTCTTCTCCAAGATTTTCCAGCCTTCTTTTTGATATCGGATCTACTGTAAAGGTTTTTCCTAATAAAATATCACCTTTGTATTTTTCATTATTAATAATTCCCATTACACTGGAAGAAGTCCATGGATTCCCTTTAATAGTTGAAATTCCCTGTTCATTCAGTTCTCTTGCAATCATCGTACTTCCAGCACCTGCAACATATCTATCAAATATGTATCGGACCGTTTCCGCACCTTCTTCGTTAATAGACAGCGACTTTGTTACTACATCGTAATCATATCCAAGGCAGCCCTGAAAACCAACAAGTTCTCCACGTTTCATCTTCATTTTCAAACCTTTTTTTACATATGCAGATGTATTTTCCACTTCCTGCTGTGCAACAGAACTTAAAATAGTCAGTAAAAATTCTCCATCTTTTAAGGTATTAATTTTTTCGACTTCAAAATATACCGCTATATTCCTCTCTCTTAACATTCTTACATATTTTAATGTATCTAATGTATTTCGTGCAAATCTAGGAATGCTTTTTGCAATCACTAGATCAATATTGCCTGAAAGGCATTCCTGAATCAGTAATTGGAATTCTTCTCTTTTATCTGTTTTCGTGCCTGTAATTGCTTTATCAGCAAAAACTCCTGCAAAAACCCATTGCTTATTACTCTTTATCAAGTCCGTGTAATATCTGACCATTGAATTATAACTTTTAATCTGAGCTTCATCATCAGTACTAACACGACAATATGCGGCAACTCTTAATCTATCAATCTTTCTTCCCGTAGAAGTATCCTCACCAGCACCCTTCGCCTTAATGATTTCAACTTCCATTTCACCGCTCCTTTCTTTTTGTGTTCCTACCGTAGTGTTGATATAATCTTACAACGCAACACTCCGATAGTCAAGCGGTAATATTAGAAATAACACCATAATCTTTTTTTAACTTTTTCTCTACCAGCTGATACTCTGCTTCACTTATAAGTTTTAACGAGCGTAATTGTTTCAACATTGACAGCTGCATACAATATGGCAAATAGCACCATTAATCCAAGAAGTACCCATGGCAATGCAGCCGAAATAAAATCAATGAACGGATTGCCGTCAAATACATTACCAAGAATAATCATAACAACACCGATTACGATAGATATCCATACAAATTTGATAACGTTATTTTCGGCTTTGGCTACTTTCATGTCTCTTTCAATTTTATTAAGCAATGTCGCATCTCCTTTCAATAATTCATTCAGGCTTAAATCATATAATTCACTCATTCTTATAATGCTTACAATATCAGGTAGTGATTTTCCATTTTCCCAGTTAGAAATAGTCTGCCTGGAAACATTGAGGTCTTCAGCAACCTGTTCCTGTGTAAGTTTCTTTATAGTACGAGCATTTTTAATTTTATCAGCTATCATAATTCTGTATACCTCCTTTCTTCCATGAGATTACAGCAAACGTAGTAGTAACGTCTATCAAAAGGCTTTTACATATTAGATAAAATCATGTAAAATTTCTTTTACATAGCTTAATTGCAGTCTATTTAGCTTGTTTCTTGACTACTCATGAAAAATATTTTTACTTTCGCCCCACCTGTATTTTCAGAATTTGAAAGTTTAATCCCTCCGCCATATTTTTCAGCCACAGTTTTTGCAAAAAATAGCCCAATCCCATAATGGGCTTCTCCATTTCTACTTGTGTCATCCATAAAAAACTGCTCTGTGCCATGCAATAATGCTTCTTTTGTAAATCCTGATCCACTATCCTCCACAATGAATGTCAACCGACCATCATGCTCCTTTGCACCAATATAAATGATTCCATTTTCTTTTGTATGCTCCACTGCATTCTGAATCACATTCATTACTGCCCGAAACATTTGATCATAGACAATCATTACCTTTTTATCACTTTGCTTTGCCTTCCAATCTATTTTCTGGTGATAGATTTCTGCCAGCCCAAGTGCCTGCTCCTTTATATCTGTAAAAAAATCTTCTAACATCACCGTTGTATAGGTAACATCACTGCAATTCCATGATTTTGTGACATCTATCAACTGCTGGACATAACTTTGTATCTGTGTTGTACCGTTTAAAACATAGGTAATATTATTTTTCTGTTCCGTGGTCAGTTCAGTCTCTGAAAGTAGTTCTGCATTTCCCCTTACAATCGTAAGAGGTGTTTTAATATCATGCGCCAAAACAGACATCTGCTGGTTCTTTTCCTGCTCTGTTTTCCATTGCTTTTCTAAGGATTCCCGCAATGCATCTCGCATATCATCGATTGCCGATAAACAATCATCAAACTCTTTGATACCGGAACCAGATGTCCCATACTCCAGGTTCTGATTCTTTATTTGATCGATGGCATCTAACACAGGCTGCATCTGCTTTTTGATTCTTTTTCCAAAACATATGGACGGAATGATGATAATCGCTATCGCTCCAATCACAGCCATAATACTCATCACATTCTGAGGTCCTATAAAATGCTCCCTCAAAAAAGCCGAATGATACTGAGGTGTCAGGCGATATTGCAAAACAACATATTCATTTTCCCTTGAAATTACTTTATAAAAATATTTCCCGGATGCGGTTCCATACTTTGCAACATTCCATGCTATCTGTTCGTATTGTTCTGGAAGATTTCCACCTATTTCCTCTCCCTTCTCTGAAAAAATGACATAATTACAAAGTGCAGGAATCATCTCAGCAGTCACTTTATCTGCATGCAAAATCGTATCATATGCTTCATTAATCTTTTGCTCTGCATAATTCGCCGGATAAATGCAGCCTACACTGATCAAAAGGTAAAGTAGCAGATAAGCAACAATCACCAAACCGACTAATGATCCAAGCATGACAAGTACATATCTCATAAAAATCCTGCTGAGTGCATTGCTTCTCTTTACTCTTCCCATTTATATCCAATCCCCCAGACTGTTTTTATCGGTGTATAATTATACTCCGCAAATTTCGATCTTATATTTTTGATATGTGTAATAATGGTACTGTCATTACTCTCACTGTCAAAACCAAAGACCTTTTCTAAAATCTGTTCCTTCGAGAAAACCTGTCCTCTGTTTTTAGCCAGAAATTCACAGATTTCGTACTCCGCTTTCGTAAGAGGAAGTTCCTTATCATCAACCAATAGTTTCTTTTGAGATATTTGAATACAGACCCTCCCCAAAACCATCCGGACAGAATGTTCCCTGTGCTCTCTTCTAAGATGTGCATTGATCCTTGCCCGAAGTTCCATCACTCCAAATGGCTTTGAAATATAATCATCTGCTCCTAAAGAAAGTCCGTTTACCAGACTGTTTTCCTCCGTTTTTGCCGTAAGAAACAAAATCGGACAATCCACAAGTATCCTAATTCTTTTGCATAATTCGAAGCCATCAATTCCAGGCATCATAATGTCCAGTAAAATCAGGTCATAACGATGTAATTCTTCCATATTAATTTTTAGTGGATTACTTACTTTGGTAACCAGATGTCCATCCTTATTCAAAATGCTTTCTATCATTTCCAAAATTGCCGGTTCATCATCAACTGCCAGTATTTTTGCCATAGTTTCCCTCGATTCTATTCCGATATTCTGTTTCCTTCCCAGTGGTTTACCCACCAAAAATAGTATACCATACTAATCCCTGTAAATATTAAGCAACCTGGTATGAATGACAACCATTCACCTACACTAGTTTCTCCCAATACAGATTGCAGATAAGTATATGGTACTCTACCCGTCCAGCAGACAAATACATATTTCCACACATAATCTCCAAGTCCGGTAAGCATCAATGCACTAATTAGTCCTGATATAATCCCTGCTCCAATGGATACCCCTTTTCCAAACTGAAAAGCCAGAATCAGCTGCCACAGATAAAGTGGAACACTGCTTCCCCACAGCAGCAATGCTGCAAATATACATCCTTTCATGATTTCGATATCGCTTGATGCGATTCTTCCAAATCCAATTCCGAATATGATTGCTGTCAATAGGATAGAGCACAGACACAAAACCAGTAGCATCAACAGTTTCGATAAAAATGCTGCAGGTTTATCCGGTAAAGACAACAGATTTTGAAAATCACCTGCATTTTGTTCCTGTTCCATCACACTTGCTGTAAAAATTCCAATAAGTACCGGAAGTCCTGCTCCTATTGCCTGATAAAATGCAATCACTTTCATATTTTCATTCCATGGTGAAAAAAAGTAATATATTAAAAATATAACGCTGGTTATAATCGGAATCAGTAAGTGTGCCAGAATCACAGATGTTCCTTTCATCTTTCGCAAGTCTGCATTAAGAGATCTTCCAATCATCTTATTTCACCTCTCTTCTCTCAAACCATTTCAAAAACAGAACCGTTACAAAAACAAACCAGATGATTGAGAGACACATTCCCGGAACAATGACTCCCGTATCCAAAAGAGGATTCCCTGCTTCTGCGGCAAGTCCATTTGGTAAAACATGAAGCAACGGGCACATCATTCGCATAGGGATTGCAGAAACAAGTACATACCAGATTCTGGTTTGTGATATTACCACACCGCTGACGGTAATAAATAGGCAGACGAACAGGTTTACAATCATTCCAAATCGTTCACTTAAAAATAAAGCTACCGGAATCTCCCATAACTCAGAAACCGTCAGAAACAATACTGCAATCAACGCTCCTCCAACTGGAACATGTGTCGTTAGAAGAAAGCCTCCAAGCGTTGCTCCTGCAAACACAATCATATTAGAAAACAAAATCATGTACCCAATATAAATAATTTTCCCCAGCAACAATTTTCTTCTGTCTGTGGGAATAGTCATTAAATGATAGTATTTTATCTTTTTCTCCTGCGCCACAGAAAGATAACAAAATAGAGCAATCATCCCCGGCAGCAAAAGTGTATACCACCAGTTCCAAACACTTTCTGCATAAGCATTTGTCATCCCAAGAGTAAATATAAATGCCATAACAAATGTAAGAAGAGGAAATCCCCAGATAAACTTTTTTCGCATGGTTCTTTTGGCTTTTTGATGTTCTGCTTTTATAATATTAACCATGGATTTCACCTGCTTTCTGGTTTTTTCTTACCACATTCATAAACAAATCTTCAAGATTATCTCCCTGCTTTAATGCTCCTTCGTATCCTAAGATTCCACCTGAAATAATCCCGACTTTATCTGCAAGTAACTGTACCTCTGAGAGAATATGACTGGAGAGAATTACAGTGATTCCCTGTTCCGGAAAAGACCGGATCAGCTCTCGTAATTCCTCGATGCCTATTGGATCTAATCCATTCGTAGGTTCATCCAATATCAAAAGTTCCGGTTCTCCAAGCAATGCCATTGCAATGCCTAGTCTTTGCTTCATCCCCAAAGAAAACTGTCCTGCTTTCTTCTTTCCGGTGTTTATAAGTGATACAATCTGCAAGACCTCATCAATTCTGTTTTCATCTGTACCAAGCAATAATTGTCTTACCTTCAAATTCTCTCTGGCGGAAAGATTTTCATAAATAGGCGGATTTTCAATTAACGCTCCTATTTTTGATAAATCTTTCCTATCCAAAAGTTTTCCATCAAAGTAAATCTTTCCTGCAGTTGGTTTCATCATACCAGTCAACATTTTCAATGTGGTAGATTTTCCCGCACCATTCGGTCCAAGCAGTCCATAAATCTGTTCCTTTTCTATATTAAATGAAACATTATTTACCGCTTTCTGCTTTCTAAAATATTTACACAAATTTTGTGTCTGCAACATCATTTCCATCTTTACTATCCTTCCTTCCATATTTCATTTCTTACTGAAATATAACCTAACAGAAAAAAATAAAGATTTGATGAAGATTGCTAAATAATTCGTCTACTCTATTTTTATTCTCGTATGGAATAAACCATCAATTGAATATCATTATCAGAACTCGGCTTTCCACTGAAATCAGCAAAGCTGTTACAAATACGAAGTCCTAATTTACCGAATATCTCCGTGATTTCATCCAAACTATATAACCTTATAGGATTTCCTTCTTTCATTTCAGGCTTATAAAGTGCTTCTCCATACATATAGTCTACCTGCCCATATATCAGCGTTTTTCTATCCTTCTCCCATTCAAAAGCAGATAATGTAAGTCCCTTTTCTCCTGCATCCCATAACTTGCAAGGGAAATGTGTTTGGG
Organism: Blautia stercoris; assembly: GCF_054657695.1. Classification (NCBI taxonomy): domain Bacteria; kingdom Bacillati; phylum Bacillota; class Clostridia; order Lachnospirales; family Lachnospiraceae; genus Blautia; species Blautia stercoris. The sequence goes on along the minus strand of NZ_BAAHYF010000002.1, from coordinate 962,122 downwards.
CATAGCTTCCATTCATGATATCCATAAAGTGCTTTCCACCATTTTTTAATGCTTTCACAATGACAGAAAAAATCTTATGATTTTCCCCATCGTCTTCAAGATATCCTATTGCTCCATCCGCCATATTCAGCACAACATCAAATTCCTTATCAAATGTGATCGTGCGAATGTCCTGACAAATGAACTTTGCATTCAAATTTTCTTTTTTTGCCTGCTCGTTTGCATAATCTATGTACGCCGGTGTAATATCAATACCGGTAACATCATACCCACGTCTGGCAAACTCCAGTGAGTGCCGACCAAATCCACATGCCAAATCAAGTATTTTTTCCGTCCCTTTTAACTGCAACTGATTGATTAGAAAATCTACTTGTCTGTTGGTATCTTCTACCCATGACATATTGTGGATATCCAGAGTCCAATTTTTCTGATACCAGTCTTTTTTCATTGCTTTCATCTAAATTTATCTCCTGCCTTTCATCCTTCAAAAATCTGTCCCGGTAGTTTTTTCTTTTCTAAATATGGAAACGCTCTATCAAATTCTTCTGCTTCATTTTCATCCACCAGATACCCTGCTGGTGTTGCATATTCACCTGTTATGCCATCTAGATAACCCGAAATCAGTTCTTTACATAAAAAGAATGAAGCATCATCCCCTTCTTCCAGACCATGGTAACGAATACCAAATTCACTTGCTTGTTTAAATCCGCTTTTCCCATAAAAATCAATATTTCCTTCAAAACATAATGCTCCGCATCCAAGTTCTTTTGCTTTTTCTAAAGAATAATCCAGTAAAATCTTTCCATACCCTTTCCTTTTAAGCTCCGGTGCAATACAGATCGGTCCCATAGTCATAATGGGAATACTTCTGCCATCATCGGCTACAATCACAGCCTTCATAAACATATTCTGTCCAATCAGATGTCCATCTAATGTCATAACAAAATCCAACTCTGAAACAAATGCCGGATCATTGCGAAGCTGATGGAGTACATAATGTTCCAGACAGCCTGGTCGATCCTCCCAGTCTTTGTAAAAGCAATACTCTGGATAACGGATTTTAATGGCTTCCCAGAAATACCGGGCATATCCACAGCAAAACAGATCCTCTACGGTATAACACTGACATTCTTTCAACTGATCTTCTTCTGCTTCGTAATCTCCGACGCTTGGTGTTCCATTACAATACAGGTTAAATGCCATACGGACAATTCGTAAACTTCCACTGGTCTGCCACCCTTCCTGCAGGCATTCCGTTTTTACACATCCAGTTTTAAAATTATAGATTTTATTCACATTATTTCTTGTGTCTCTGTCGATATCCAGGCAATAAACCAAAGCCCGATGGTAGACATCCTGATATCTGCATTTTTTCAGATATTCCTCATAAAATTTTTCGTGTTCCCTGCTCTTGAAAGTAATTGTGCGAGAATTGCTATTCTCTGCTCTTAACGCTGTGTTTGTCATTTTCATTTTCCTCCTGAATTTTTAATATTTTGGTATAAAAAAGACACTCCATTTCTGGAATGCCCCATAAAAAATAGGGACACCCGCTTTTAACAAGTATCCCTATAATCTATCAATGATCTGATAGCTCTCTATTCATTTTCATATTCAAGATTCTTTGTGTTCCCCGTCCCGAGGTCTAACGCAACAACAACGGTTACTTTCTTCACAAGGCTCTTTTCTTTGTGATTTTCACCTATTTTTTTGAAACTGAAAAACTCCACAAAGTGCGTAAATTCAAGGATTTCTACATATTTTTCCTTTGTAGCAACACCACAGTCTCCACATGCTCGGTCCAACTAAACATATCAACTGGCACAGCGCTTTTTGCCTCATATCCATGTTTTGTTAAATATTTTAAGTCTCTTGCAAGTGTTTCCGGATTACAGGAAATATACACCACTTTTTCAGGTGCAAGTTTAATCACAGAACTCAAAAATGCCTCATCACTTCCGGCTCTTGGCGGATCCATAAATACAACATCGACTTTCTTACCCTGTCCGGCCAGATTTACCATGAATTTTCCGGCATCACCCTGATAAAATCTCACATTTTTAATTCCATTTCGTTTGGCATTGATAATCGCATCTTTTACAGCGTCTTTATTTAATTCTACACTGATGACTTCTTTTACATGACTGCTTGCAATCAGACCAATCGTTCCAATTCCGCAATAAGCATCAATGACTTTCTCTTCTCCCTGTAATTTCGCCATTTTAATTGCTTTTTGATACAGTTTTTCAGTCTGTACTGGATTGACCTGATAAAACGAAGCCGGAGAGAGGCGGAAGGTACAACCGCAAAGCGTATCTTCAATAAATCCTTTTCCATATAAAGTGATATTACGTTCTCCAAGTACCATGCTTGTCTTTTTGTCGTTTACATTTAAAATAACCGTTGTAATTTCAGGATGAAGTTTTCTAAGAGCTTTCACAAAATTATTTTTTGATGGGAAGATTGGAGAAGCACATACTAATACTACCATTACCTCACCGCTTGCAAATCCTCTCCTTACCATGACATGACGTAGTAACCCATATCCGCTGTCCTCGTTATAAACTTTTATCTTAAAAGATTTTAATAAGCCTCGGATATCTCTGATAATTGCATCCGCAGTCTGGTCTTCTATCAGACATTCATCAACCGGAACAATACGATGTGTTCCTTCTTCATAGACTCCGGAAACAATACTGCCATCTCGTCTGTGTGCAAACGCTGCATTGACTTTATTTCTATAATGATATGGATTTTTCATACCAATAATCGGTTCTACCGGACAGATATCTTTCAAAAGTTTTCTGATCTGCTTTTGCTTTTTCTTTAACTGTTCTTCGTAAGAAATCCCCTGCCAACTGCATCCGCCACATTTTTTTGCCACTGGACATACTTTTTGTTCTTCCATTTTATAACAACTCCAATTTTATTTTTTTGTTTCATTATATCAGATTTCCTCTTTGCTTAAAAGCTATGTTATTCTGTACTTTTTTTACAAAATATGCTATTATTTTATTTTGTAAACTTTTATAAACCTATTAAAAGAGAGGAATACAAAAATGCTCCAAACAATTGAAGCAGTTAACTCTGCTGTAAACAACTTTATCTGGGGTGTGCCTGCCATGATTTGTATCATCGGTGTCGGTCTTTACTTAAGTATCCGTACCCGATTTTTGCAAATCCGCAAGTTCCCTTATGCAATCAAAACCACAATTGGACGTGTTTTCCGTAAAAGAGAGGCTTCTGATGGCGCAATGACTCCATTTCAGGCAGTCTGTACGGCACTTGCCGCCACAGTCGGTACCGGTAATATCGCCGGAGTTGCAGGTGCAATCGCAATCGGCGGTCCAGGTGCCGTATTCTGGATGTGGATTTCTGCTGCCCTTGGCATGTGCACTAAATTTTCAGAAGTTACCCTTGCAGTTCACTTCCGTGAAACCAACGCACGGGGAGAACTGATCGGCGGACCTATGTACTACATAAAAAATGGTCTTGGAAAGAACTGGAGATGGCTTGCTGCTTTATTCTCTCTTTTCGGTGTCTTAACTGTATTCGGCACCGGAAATGCTACACAGGTTAATACAATTACGACCGCCATCAATTCTGCATTATTAAATTATCATCTTATCAACGAAGATGCTGTTTCCACCAGCAATCTGATTATCGGTATTATCATTGCCATTTTAGTTGCCACTGTACTTCTTGGAGGCGTGAAACGAATTGGACGTGTAACGGAAAAACTTGTTCCATTTATGGCACTTATTTACATTGTACTGTCCCTTGGTGTGATTTTATTAAATTTAAACCGTGTACCTTCTGTTTTTGCTTCTATTGTTGAAGGTGCTTTTTCTCCGGCATCTGTAACCGGAGGTGTCGTAGGAAGCTTCTTCCTGAGCATGAAAAAAGGAGTCTCACGCGGTATTTTCTCAAATGAAGCAGGTCTTGGTACCGGTTCTATCGCTCATGCCTGTGCGGATACCAAAAAACCGGTAAAACAGGGATTTTTCGGTATCTTTGAGGTTTTTACAGATACAATTGTAATCTGTACTTTAACTGCACTGGTTATCTTATGCAGTGGAACCCCTGTCGGATACGGAGAAGCAGCCGGTGCTGAACTGACTATTTCCGGCTTTACTTCTACTTATGGAAACTGGGTTTCCATTTTCACTGCAATTGCACTCTGCTGTTTTGCATTTTCCACTATCATTGGATGGGGACTTTATGGTGCACGTTGCATTGAATATCTGTTAAAAGAAAAATCTATCAAACCATTTATGGTTGCTTATTCTCTGGTTGCCATTATCGGTGCAACTGCTGATTTAGGTCTGATGTGGAGTGTTGCTGAGACCTTTAACGGTCTGATGGCAATTCCAAACTTAATTGCTCTGTTCTTACTTTCCGGAACGGTGGCCCGTTTAGTTAAACAGTATTTTGAAACAGAAGGAAAAACCAATTAGTTTTTTCAATAAAAAAAGCCGAAAGCTTTAAGGGGTTACCTTAACCTCTCTCAGCTCTCGGCTTTTTTCTTACTCTTCCCGTTCTAATTGTTTCAGCAGATATCTTCCTACAATCCCTGAAAATCCTGCCACATCCCGAATATAGGCAAAATCTTTTCCAAAGATCTTTTTTTCTGCCGGTAAATCTTTCTCTTCTCCTGCAAATACTCCAAGCACACAAACACCTTTACTTCGTAATTTACGTACTTCAAATGCAGTATCTGAAATCGCATACTTTCCCTGATAGGGTTGTGGATTTCTTGCATTTGGACGGTTTAAAATCACATCATAAGGTCGTCCGTCACTTAGTACAATCAGAATCTTATGTTCCTCTTCCCGATTTAACAATTCATACCCTGCTGCCTTAATTGCCAACCCATCGCGGTTATTGGAAGACGTATTATATTCAAAAATATTTTCATTGGCACTTCTATCATCTTCATATTCCCGAAAACGGTGCAAAATCGTATAATCCCAGAAGGTGCAAAAACTCATAACCCGATGTGGAACATTTGCGATGCTCAATGCTTCACTTAAAATATATGCCTGCATCGCCACCTGCCCCTGCCGTTTTCTCTGTGAGCCACTTGCATCAATTAAAACATCCACTACAAAATCACTGTTATCGTGATTTAGTTTTCTTAAAAACACTCTTGAATCATGACTTCTTCCAATTCTCCAAAGACGTGACGGCACAATTCTTCCCCTGTCAGATATTGTTTCCTGTACTTCATCACGCATCACCAGTGCTTTTTTTAGCATATCTGAGAGCTGTCGGATGTTATTTTTCACCATCCTGTGATTGTTATAATATTCATAGCGGTTTTTATCTCGCTGTTTTTTTGCATACTCATACTGATAATTACGAAGAACCGCATGTTTTAATACTCCTTCTGTAAAATACAGACTGCAGTCACTGTGAATTCCACGACATAATAACAGGTTTCGTCTTTTCTCTTCAGTTTCAGAAAGATATCCAATTCCGTAATTTCGCTGAACGTAACTGTGCATCTTAGAAAGTGCCTCTTCATCTACAACCAAAATTTTCTTTTTCTGACTTGTCTCTTCTTCGGATTCTTCTTTCTTTGTCTCCTGGTTTAATTCCATTTTATCCAAATTGGTCATTGCTTCATTTATATGTTCCAGATAGGTGCCAAAGCTCTCTTCTAATGCCTCTTCTTCCAGATAATCTTTCCAGGAAAACTCGGCAAGCTCTTCCAGCGAAACTGCAAGTACCGTTTCAAGATTTCCATAACGTTTTTCAAAATTAGGATCTACCATAGCGTTATATAACTTATCTATCGTGTGAATCAGCTCTATCGTTTCTTTTGCATCAGAAAGTGCCTGAACCTGTTCCATAAATGCTCTCATCCGGTTTGTAGCAGGCTCAGAACCGTTTAAACATTCTTTAAACAGCATTAGCTTCAAACGCCCTGGCTCAGAAGCTGCAAGGCGTGAAAAATCCATTTCCAGTATATCTTCAAGCGCCTCTTTTCGGATTTCTTTGATTCCTTCCCGCTCTTTTGTAATCCGCTCGGCTACCGACCATTCAATACAAAGCTGTGCAAGGCTCATAAGAGGCCCTTCTTCCCCATGCAGATAGATTTTCTTCATTAAGTATAAAGAAAGCTCTTCTCCGTTAAAATAACGTGCAAATGCGCCCTGTTTGATTCCGTCATAAAGCCCAACTGCATGAGAACGATGATAACTCTCAATGTCTGGTTTTACATCCAGCGTATAATCTCCACTTACCGTCCAAATCAGATTTTTGATCCGGTTTTCTAATTCCAATTCAAATTCTTCTCTCATTCAAATACATCCCCTGGATTCCAGGACTCCGGTATTCTTGTCATTACGACATCCTGCACAATTTCCTTCTCAAAAATATCAAAGCATTTATTTACAACTCCCATTTTCACTGCGAGGGACGGTTTTAATCCGCAGGAAATCGTGCGCAGTGCCCCAATCATCCCTCGCAAATCCAATGCTTTTGTTGTAATCTCGCTGTTATCTGCCTTTAACTGCAAATCCAAGAAGAGTCCAATCCATTGCTTTAACGCTTCCTCTTTGATAGTTGGAAATTTCGTTTTAAAAACGTACTCAAGTGTCTCTTCATTCTGACCCGGCATATCTATCACAAGGAAGCGGGAAACTAATGCTTCATTTAACTCTTTTGTTCCTGCATAACCATAATTCATCGTTCCGATAAAACGTGTTGCGTCGTCCATCTCAATTTTATCATATCCCGGCACATCAATACTTCTTCTATGATCGAGGGTAGCATGTAAAACGGAGACTGCATCATTTTTTGCCATATTAATCTCATCAAGGATTCCAAAACCACCATATTCGGCACAGCGGTAGATACTTCCTTTTCTTAATTTGACTTCATTATTTTCAAAGGTATCTGTACCAATTAAATCTCCACTGTCTGTATTGACATGAAAGGAAATATTATAAACCGGTCTTGCGAAAATCCATGCCAGATTCTCAGCCAGTATGTTTTTACCGGTTGCCTTTGGTCCTGTTAAGAGCAGATTTTCTCCCTTTAATAAAGTTGCAATTCCCATCTCTAATACTTCTTTTCCAAAAAATGCCATATCTGGCTTTATAATACGGTTTTTCACCCTCTCATCCACTTTATGTTCCGCACGAAATTCTGCAACCGCTTCAATCAATCCCTTATCTACTTTTTGTTCCTCTAAAACCTTAAGTTCTTGTTCCATTTTCTCCATCCTGTATTTTTTTACTTTTATTCTATTCTATTTCACCATATCCATCTGTTGGATTTCCAACATTTTTGAAAATCAGGCGCTACACTTATCATAGAATAAATTTTTCATATAACTAGAAAAGGCATCTGGATTTTCCAAATACCCTTTCTTTTTTCTCAATTTCTATTTTTATACATCAAATAATAAATCACCATAAGATGGCATCGGCCACATATCTTTGTCAACAATCATCTCAAGTTCATCAACCGGTGTACGAAGTGCTTCCATTGACGGCATTACTTTTTCATGATAGAACATTGCACTTTCTTTTCCTTCTTCTTTGGTCAGTGCTTCTTCTGTTACTTTCTTTAATTCATTTAATGCATCTTTTGTTTTCTTTAATAAGGCAGAAGTTTCTCTTAAGAGTTCTGTCTGTACTTCTACTTCTAAAACACCTGCTGCAACAACCGCATTAATAGAATCTGCAAGCTGTCTTGTATATTTAATTACTGCCGGAATAATCTGTTTGCTTGCCACATCAATCATAGTCTTAGCTTCAATATTGATTGCTTTTGAGTAAGCTTCGTATTTAATTTCTTTTCTGGATTCCAGTTCTGCTTTTGTAAATACACCAAATTTTTCAAACAATTCAATGGTCTGTTCGCTTGTCAGTGCTTCTACTGCATCTACCATACATCCGATGTTTGGAAGTCCTCTTCGTTTTGCTTCTTCCACCCATTCATCTGAATAACCATTTCCATTAAATACAATTCTCTGATGCTCAGTAAAGTTTTTCTTTATCAAATCATGTACAGCCATATCAACGTCTTCTGCATTTTCCAGTACATCGCAGACTTCTTTAAACGCTTCCGCTACGATTGTATTTAAGACAACATTTGCCGGTGCAATAGAATCTCTTGAACCAACCATACGAAATTCGAATTTATTACCGGTAAATGCAAATGGTGACGTACGGTTTCTATCGGTTGTATCACGCATAAATTCCGGAATGGATTTTACACCTGTCTCTAATTTTTCACTTCCGATACTGTGGTCAGCCATACCTGTTGTAATCAGCTGATTCATAACGTCAGTCAGCTGAGTTCCCAAAAATACAGAAATAATAGCCGGAGGTGCCTCATTTGCGCCAAGGCGGTGGTCATTTCCAACATCGGCTGCCGACTCACGAAGCAGAGCTGCATGTTTATCTACCGCTTTTAAAATACAGCTTAATACCAGTAAAAACTGCACATTTTCATGCGGTGTATTTCCAGGCTCTAACAAATTCACACCTGTATCTGTTGTCAAGGACCAGTTATTATGTTTTCCGGAACCATTGACTCCTGCAAACGGCTTCTCATGAAGCAGGCATTTCATTCCATGCTGGCTTGCAACACGTTTTAAGGTCTGCATAATAATCTGATTGTGGTCTACTTCCACATTGACTTCCGCATAAATCGGAGCTAACTCATGCTGTGCCGGAGCAACCTCATTATGCTGTGTTTTAGAAGTTACGCCCAATCTCCATAATTCTTCATTTACATGCTTCATATATCCGGAGATTTTCTGACGGATTGTTCCAAGATAATGATCATCCAGTTCCTGACCTTTTGGCGGCATTGCACCAAATAAGGTACGACCTGTGAAAGTCAAATCTTTTCTCTGCATAAATTTCTTCTCGTCAACCAGAAAATATTCCTGTTCTGCACCTACAGAAGGAATGACTTTTTTTGCAGTTGTGTCTCCAAACAGACGGATCAGACGCATTGCCTGTTTATCAATTGCCTGCATCGAACGAAGCAGCGGAGTTTTCTGGTCAAGTGCCTCTCCTGTATAAGAACAGAATGCGGTTGGAATACATAAGGTTGCCCCTGCTGCATCATGTCTTACAAATGCCGGTGAAGTACAATCCCATGCTGTATATCCTCTGGCTTCAAATGTCGCACGAAGACCGCCTGATGGAAAAGATGATGCATCCGGTTCACCTTTAATCAGTTCCTTTCCTGAAAAGCTCATAAGGACTTTTCCTGATGGAAGCGGTGCAGTAATGAACGAATCATGTTTCTCGGCTGTTACTCCGGTAAGCGGCTGAAACCAATGTGTATAATGTGTTGCACCTTTTTCAATCGCCCATTCTTTCATCTCATGTGCAATGACATCTGCCATCTCAAGAGACAATTCTTTTCCCTCCAGAATTGTCTGTTTTAATTCCTTATATACTTTTTTTGGAAGTCGCTGCTGCATAACAGAATCGTTAAACACATCTTCTCCAAAAATTTCAGTGACTTTAATGTTTTCACTCATTCGACTATCCTCCTGTATTATGTGCCTAAAAGCTGTTTCTACGATACCTCATATAAGAAAAAAAAGCAAGTGGAATTTTCAGATATCGCTTACCAAAATGCAAAGAAAGCTAAAAGTAAAAGACAAATCCCACCAACCCAGGACAAATCTTTTTTATAAAACTTTGCACAGCGTTTTCCAAGTTTCCACCCGATTTCCATCATAAAAATCCCCCAAAGAAATGCCCCTGCAATCAGCATCCAGCGTACTCCTTCTAAAAGTCCTGCTCCCATTCCAACTGCCACGCTGTCAATAGACAGTGCCACTGCCAGAATAATCCCACTCATAAAATTTAATTTTCTTGTTTTTTTCGTCATATTCTGCTTTTGTATCTGAACAGAGTGATAAATCTGGTATCCTCCCATTCCACCAAGTAAAACTCCTGCCAGAACATCTGTTGTCCTGCCTTCGATAAAATGAGAAAAACCATTTCCTATCCAGACCGCCATTCCCAACATTCCGCTCATAACCAGATTCATCCCTGCAACTACCGAAAATGAAATCTTAATACGGCTTGCCCCATACGAAAAACTGACCATGAATGAATCCATGGTCAGTGCAAAAATCAATATACTGTTTTTCAAAAAATCCTCTATATTCATATCCGTTCAGCATCCACTTTTTTTATTATACTATGATAATAAAAAGAAAAAGTCCGATGCCTTTTACGTTTTATTTACTGATACAGCATAAATTAAGCAGCTGCTATATTGACGCCAAGTGATTTTCTGCTATACAAGGCAAAAGAATAAAACATCAGGCAAGTCAATATGGTAGTTACTTAATATTCCCTGTATTAGCTTGAATCAACGGCACTTTCTCATCTTTTTTCAATATAATGTTCACCGCATGATTCATATTTTGGATTTCCACCTCTCGATGTTCTCCACCAAATTCTCCATCCAAAGTCCAGGAAATCTGTGTCTCCGAAGTAATTTTAAGGTAAGAAGTCTTAAAAGACTCAATGTTGGAAGTATCCGCTCCTCCTAAAAGAGCTGTAATAATCTCATTTAACTCCAGAATATTTTTCGGACGACGTATCAGTAATACTTCAAACACACCATCATCCAGCAATACATCTGGTCCGGTTAGTTTTCGGAATCCACCAACGGATGTCGCATTGCTGACCATTCCGAAAATAAAATCTCCCTCGAAACTGGTATCCTTTGTTTCTACCTTAAGCTGATAAGAAGCAATATTAAATAATCTCTGTGTTCCTTCTAATATATAGGCTGCATGTCCTAAAATATTTTTTAAGTCCTGATTAGTCTCATAAGAAACATCTGTAAATAAACCAAATGCTGCAATATAAACAAAAAAGTCATCATTAAATTTCCCGACATCAAAAGCATGTGGAATGCCCTCTACAATATCTGTAGCCGCCTGTAACATATTTTTTGAAACATGAAGACTATTTGCAAAATCATTCGTACTTCCTGCCGGTATGTAACCAAGTAACGTTTTATGATTTCCCTCCATCAATCCTGTTACCACTTCATCAAGAGTCCCATCTCCTCCACTTGCCACAATCAGGTCGAAATCCCCTGCTCTTTTTTTCGCAACCCGAAGTCCATCCTGATATGCCTGGGTAGAATGTACTGTTACCTCATATCCGCCTTTTATAAAAATATCTATAATATCAATCAGACGTGATTTAATACTTCCTTTTCCTGCTCTTGCATTAAAAATAAACAGTAATTTTTTTTCCATACGTCTTTCTCCTATAGAACTTTACTTTTCTAATTGATAGAACACCACTTTGTACAAGTATAAAATCAGGACAATACAAAAAAGAACATACAATTCCGGTGCAGCCATACTGTTACCGGAGGTATGTTCTTTTTACTTCAGCCTAAGGCTGCATTATCTTTTCAATTTGTCCACAACTGAAATTATACTAATTCTAATACAACTTCCATTGCTGCATCGCCCTTACGTGGTCCGATTTTGATAATTCTTGTGTAACCACCGTTACGGTCAACGTATTTTGGAGCGATTTCTGTAAACATTTTATCTACCATGTCTACATCTTTTGTATTTTTCTTTCTACCAGCAGCAGCTGTTGGAACTTCTTTTACCGGGTAGAAAACTTTTAACATCTGTCTTCTGGCATGTAATCTGGACGGAGCATCTTTTTTGATTTCTTTCTGAACTTCGTCATATACAGTTACTTTTTTACCATCAACAACTTCTTTTACTCTTTTTCCACTTTCGTCTTTACGAGCAACTTTTGCAGTTACTGTAACAGTTTCAAAGTTGTCTTTTTCTTTCACTGCCATTGCAATAAGACCTTCCGCAATTTTGCGAACTTCTTTTGCTCTGGTTTCAGTTGTAACGATTTTTCCATGATATAACAGGCTTGTTACCTGGCTTCTCAGTAACGCTTTTCTCTGGTCAGATGTTCTGCCTAATTTTCTATATTTAGCCATTTTAATATTTCCTCCATTTGTGGAACAATGAGCCATGCTTCTTCGGTCTTACTGGCTCATTGCTTATATTCCATAAATTCTCTTTACTTGGTTTACTCATCACTTGGGTTCAACTGTAAACCTAACTCTTTTAATTTTGCAAGTACTTCTTCAAGTGATTTACGTCCGAGATTACGAACTTTCATCATATCATCTGAAGTACGGTTGCAAAGTTCTTCTACTGTATTAATGCCTGCACGTTTTAAGCAGTTATAAGAACGAACAGATAACTCTAATTCATCAATGTTCATTTCGAGAACTTTTTCTTTTTCATTATCTTCTTTCTCAATCATGACCTCTGCTGTTTTTGCACTTTCAGACAGGTCAATAAAGAGGCTTAAATGCTCGCTCAGGACTTTTGCTGCAAGACTGACTGCCTCATCAGCATCCAAAGTACCATTGGTATAAATATCCAGTGTCAGTTTATCAAAGTCTGTAACCTGTCCAACACGGGTATTTTCAACAGTCATATTTACACGCTCTACCGGAGTATAAATTGCATCAACTGCAATCACACCAATCGGCATGTCGTCCGTTTTTCCTTTATCAGAGCTAACATATCCACGACCTTTTGTAATTGTAAGTTCTGCATTAAACTTACATCCTGCTCCACCATTCAATGTAGCAATTACCTGATCCGGATTCAGGATTTCAATATCCTGATCTGCCTGGATATCTGCGCCCTTAACAACGCCTTCTCCATCAAACTCAATATATGCAGTTTTTGGTTCTGCGCTGTCACTTGTGTTCTTAATTGCCAGGTTTTTCAGATTCATGATAATCTCTGTCATATCTTCTTTTACACCTGGAATGGAACTGAATTCATGCAGAACACCATCAATTTTAACCTGGCTTACAGCAGCACCTGGTAAGGAAGAAAGCATAATTCTTCTTAAAGAGTTGCCGAGTGTAATACCATAACCTCTTTCAAGTGGTTCCACAACAAATTTCCCATATCTCTTATCATCAGACATTTCTGTGATTTGAATTTTGGGTTTGTTAAAATCGAACATGCAAAGCCCTCCTTGCTACGTGCATCTTATTTAGAATATAATTCGACGATTAACATCTCATCAACCGGTACGTCGATTTCTTCTCTTGTAGGAAGTGCTTTCACTTCGCCTTTCAGAGCTTCCTGATCAACATCTAACCAAGCCGGTACAAGACGTCCGCCTGTTACTTCCACGATATCTTTGTATCTCTGGGAAGATTTACATTTTTCTTTAATTTCGATAACATCGCCAACTTTTACAAGGTAAGATGGGATATTAACCTGTTTTCCGTTAACCATTACATGTTTGTGGTCAACAATCTGTCTAGCTTCTTTTCTTGTTCTGGCAAGACCAAGACGGAAAACTACATTGTCCAGACGAGTTTCCAGCATAATCATCAGGTTTTCACCAGTCTGACCCTGTTTCTGGTCAGCTTTTTTATAGTAGTTACGGAAAGGTTTTTCCAGAACACCATAGATGAATTTTGCTTTCTGTTTTTCTCTTAACTGAAGTCCGTATTCGGACATTTTTCTATTTGCTCTTTTTAACTGTCTTGTTGATTTTTTGTCAATTCCTAAATAAATCGGATCAAGACCAAGGGATCTACATCTTTTAAGAACTGGTACTCTATTCACTGCCATGATTAATTAACCTCCTAATTAGACTCTTCTACGTTTTGGTGGACGGCAACCGTTATGTGGTACCGGTGTTACGTCGCAGATGCTTGTAACTTCCAGACCGCAGGCAGACAGCGCACGGATTGCTGCTTCTCTTCCTGAACCTGGTCCTTTTACGAAAACGTCAACAGTCTTAAGACCATGAATTAATGCTGCTTTTGTAGCAGTCTCTGCAGCCATCTGTGCTGCATAAGGAGTAGATTTCCTTGAACCTTTAAATCCCAGACCACCTGCACTTGCCCATGATAAAGCATTTCCTTCAGCATCTGTCAATGTAACGATTGTATTGTTGAAAGATGACTGGATATGTGCCTGTCCGCGTTCAACGTTTTTCTTAACACGCTTTTTTGTCACTTTTTTTGTAACTTTAGCCATTTCTAAACTAACCTACTTTCTCAAATATTTCAAATCATCATGTTATCATTTGCTTTAATTTTTCATCTAAAATTTAAAGCTTAATTATTTTTTCTTATTAGCAACAGTTCTCTTCGGACCTTTTCTTGTTCTGGCATTTGTTTTTGTCTTCTGTCCACGAACAGGAAGTCCTTTTCTATGACGGATTCCTCTGTAGCATCCGATTTCCTGTAATCTCTTGATGTTAAGAGCGATTTCTCTTCTTAAATCACCTTCTACATTGATGTTTAATTCATCAATTGCATCACGGATTTTACCAACTTCTTCGTCAGTTAAATCTCTGCAACGAGTATCAGGATTAATTCCTGCCTGCTCTAAGATACGGTCAGCACTTGTTCTACCAATTCCGTAGATATAAGTCAGACCAATTTCAACACGTTTTTCTCTTGGTAAGTCTACACCAGCTATACGAGCCATGTACTTGTTCCTCCATTGTTCTAATAAATATTGTTCCTAATTGAGACACATTGAAAATGACGGTTTCATGTGTCCAGCCGCAAATAAATTTCACACAGCCTTTCCGAATCATACAGTCCGGTATTAAGCAATATTCTGCAATCATCCTCTCGGTAGGACGACAAACGTGATAATATTACTATATTTAATCAGTATAAACAACGCATCCACGTGGTTCATACTGCAGCCGCACTAAAATAAAACTACACAAACTTTTCCTCGTCTAATTAACCCTGACGCTGTTTGTGTTTCGGGTTTTCACAGATAATTCTGATGCTACCTTTTCTTTTGATAACTTTGCATTTTTCGCAAATCGGTTTTACAGATGCTCTTACCTTCACGGAATAACCCTCCTTTCGTATTTTTGCTGTGCTCTGATTCGAGGGCAAAAATGCCCGAGCACAAAAGTACGCTTTATATAATAGCACTACTTACATAAGATTGCAAGTGTTTTTTTCAAATTTTTAGCTGCATATCTTTGTACTTTTTTCAGTACAGATATGCAGCTATTCTTGTCTGTAATCTTATTTATCTCTCCAGATAATTCTGCCTTTGCTCAAATCATACGGAGACATTTCAATTGTTACTTTATCTCCCGGAAGAATTCGAATAAAGTTCATTCTCAGTTTTCCACTGATATGAGCCAGAATTACGTGTTTGTTTTCCAGTTCCACTTTGAACATTGCATTTGGTAATTTTTCCAGCACTGTTCCTTCTACTTCAATAACATCTGCTTTTGACATAAATCAAACCTCCTGTCCGCTTTTGCGGTTTTTCAATACTCTCTTGATACGCTCATTTGTTAATTCATTTCCCTCATCGAGAAGCTTCTGGATTTCGGGAGCAATTTCATAGGCGACCTGAATATGTTTTACTTTTTTCTTTTTCTGGTTTTCAATTGTACGGATTTTTCCGTCTGCCAGATAAACATATTCACCTTCTGCTTTCATTATCATGTATCTTTTTCCTGTATCATGACCGGCAAGTGATACAGCCGTCATTCCGGTTCCAAGTTTTTTCATTAAACCGAACCTCCTATTTTGTAAAAGTGAGAATTTCCGGCTCACCATCCGTAATTAATACAGTATTTTCATAATGTGCAGAAAGGGAGCCATCCTCTGTTACAACGGTCCAGTCATCATCTAACCATTCTACATCGGCTCTGCCCTGATTAATCATTGGTTCAATCGCAAGAGTCATTCCTGCCTGCAGTTTCAGTCCTCTTCGTCTCTGACGGAAATTCGGAATTTCAGGGTCTTCATGAAGACTTGTTCCGATTCCGTGTCCAACTAGATCGCGCACGACTCCGTAACCGAATTTTTCTGCATAAGCACCGATTGCTGCGGAGATTTCATATAAATGATTTCCTGCTTTTGCAAATTTAATTCCTTCAAAGAAACTCTGTCTGGTTACATCAATGAGCTGTTGTGCTTCTTTTGATATTGTTCCTACAGCATGTGTTCTTGCTGCATCTGAATGATATCCCTGATAAATCAGACCTGCATCCAGACTTACAATATCACCATCCTGAAGAATTCTGTTTGCTTTTGGAATTCCATGGACTACTTCATCATTAACTGAGACACAGATGGATGCCGGATATCCATTATAATGAAGGAAGTTTGGAATACATCCCATCTGACGGATAATCTTTTCACCTAACTGGTCAATCTCAAGAGTAGAAACTCCTGGACGGATGAAGTTTTCAAGTTCATCGTGTACCTGCTCTAAAAGCCTTCCGGCTTCACGCATTTTTTCAATTTCTCTGGCAGTTTTTATCGTTACTGACATTTTTACGCTCCTAAAATCTCGACGATTGCCTGGAATACATCTTCCATATCAACAGTACCGTCTACTTCTTTTAACACACCGGATTTAGTATAGTAATCAATTAACGGCTGTGTCTGATCATGGTAAACTCCAAGGCGTTTCTGTACGGTTTCCGGTTTGTCATCGTCTCTTAACACTAATTTTTCACCGCAGGCATCGCAGACTCCATCTACTTTTGTCGGATTGTATTTAATATGATAAGTTGCACCGCATCCAACACAGGCTCTTCTTCCTGACATACGGTTTACAATGTTTTCATCCGGAACCTCCACATTAATTGCAAAATCCACTTTTTCTCCTCTTTTTTCAAGAGCAGCGTCCAGGCATTCTGCCTGCGGAATGGTTCTTGGGAAGCCATCTAAGATATAACCGTCTTTACAGTCATCCTGTCCAACACGGTCAATTACTAAATCTACCGTTAATTCATCCGGAACTAACAGACCCTGGTCCATATAAGTTTTCGCTTTTTTACCAAGCTCTGTTCCATTTTTGATATTTGCGCGGAAAATATCTCCTGTAGAAATATGAGGAATGTGATATTTTTCTGCGATTTTCTTTGCCTGTGTACCTTTTCCGGCACCAGGTGCCCCCAACATAATAATTTTCATACGCTTTTCCCTTTCTGTAATGCTTTTTTACTCTTTTTTTACATTTTCCTTATATAGCATTTTAGTGCACCCACAAAAGTGGGTACACTTCCATAATGTTATGCCTATTCACTTAAAAAACCTTTATAATTGCGTACCAACATACGTGATTCAATTTGTTTAAGAGTTTCCAGTACAACACCGACTACGATGATGATGGAAGTTCCGCCAAATGAAACATTTGCACCGAATACACCGTTGAAGAAAAACGGAATAACTGCTACAATTGTAAGTCCGGCAGCTCCAATAAAGATAATGTAATTCAAGATATTCTCGAGATACTCCTGTGTTGGCTTTCCAGGACGAATTCCAGGAATAAAGCCACCCTGCTTTTTCATGTTATCTGCAACTTCCATCGGATTAAATGTGATAGAAGTATAAAAATAAGCAAAGAAAATAACAAGTACGATATAAAGAATAAGACCAATTGAATATACCGGTTCATCCGGATTAAACCAATTACTGGAAGAAAGTCCTTTTAAAATCTTGCTTCCGATTCCTGTACCGTTGCCTTTATTTAAAAAGCTGGCGATAATAACCGGAAAAGACATCAAAGAAGAAGCAAAAATGATTGGAATAACACCGGCAGTATTTACTTTCAGTGGAATATTACTGGACTGTCCACCCATCATTTTTCTTCCTACCATTTTCTTGGAATATTGAACTGGTATTCTTCTTTCTGCACCATTCAGGATAAGTACCATAACGACTACCAGAATAATGATTGCCGCTATAATGATTACTGACAAACCACCTCTTGCGATGGTTTTGCCTTTTACGAATTTGTCAAACAAAGTAACCAAATCACTTGGTATTCTGGAAACGATGTTAATCATAAGTACGATAGAAATACCATTTCCTACACCTTTTTCCGTAATCTGCTCGCCAATCCACATTAACATAGCAGAACCGGCTGTCAAAGTGGCAACCGCAACAACTACGCTTGTGAAATTCATGTTTGTAAGCCATCCTCTGTTTCCAAATCCGATTGCCATTGTAACGGACTGGAACAGCGCTAAAGCTATTGTCACATAACGAGTGATGGCAGTCATTTTCTTTCTGCCCTCTTCTCCATCACGCTGCATTTCTTCCAGCTTCGGAATCGCAATCGTCAAAAGCTGAATGATAATGGATGATGTAATGTACGGTGTAATACTCAATGCAAAAATAGACATGGTCTCGAAAGACCCACCTGTAAATGCATTGAAAAAGTTAAACGCATCGTTTGACTGATTTGCAAACAATTGTTTAAAGAAATCTCTGTCAACGCCCGGTATTGGCAGCTGTGAGCCAATACGGACGATAACAAGCATTAACACTACATAGTAAATTCGACGTCTTACATCTTTTATCTTAAAAGCATTTTTAAGAGTCTCAAGCATTAGATCACCTCGACAGTTCCACCTGCAGCTTCAATTTTTGTTTTAGCGCTTTCACTTACAGCGTTAACTTTTACATTAACTTTCTTTGTAACTTCACCGTTACCAAGAAGTTTAACGCCATCTCCAAGACGAGAGATTGCACCTGAAGCAAGTAATGCTGCTGGTGTTACCTCAGCTCCGTCTTCGAATCTGTTTAATTCGCTTACGTTGATTGCAACGATATCTTTAGAATTTCTACATTTGAAGCCTCTCTTAGGAAGTCTTCTGTATAAAGGCATCTGACCACCTTCAAAACCTGGTCTCTTAGCGCCTGAACGTGCTTTCTGACCTTTATGGCCTTTACCTGCTGTTTTACCATTTCCTGAACCATGTCCACGACCTCTTCTGAAGTTGTCGCTCTGTCTGGAACCTTCAGCTGGTTTTAAGTTTGATAAATCCATGATGGCACCTCCTTCTTAATGATTAGATTTCTTCTACTTTAACCATGTGTCTTACCTGACGAATCATACCACGAACAGATTCATTATCAGGCATTTCCACTGTTTTGTTTAATTTTCTTAAACCTAAAGCTTCTACTGTTTTTTTGTTTTTCGGAACAGCACCGATTGTAGATTTCACCAGAGTGATTCTTAATTTATCTGCCATTTTTCAGTCCTCCTATGCAAAAATCTCGTCAACGGATTTTCCACGAAGTCTTGCTACTTCTTCCGGAGTCTTTAACTGACTTAAACCTGCGATGGTAGCCAGAACTACGTTCTGTTTGTTACGGGAACCCATACATTTTGTACGGATGTTTTTGATACCTGCAAGTTCGATTACCGCACGAGCCGGACCACCAGCGATAACACCAGTACCTTCCGGAGCTTTCTTCAGAAGCATTTCAGCGCTTCCGAATTTACCGATGAAGTCATGAGTGATACTTCCGTTTTCGTCTCTTGCTACTGTAACTAATTTTTTCATAGCGTCTTCTTTTCCTTTGCGGATTGCTTCCGGAATTTCTGCCGCTTTGCCTAAACCAGCGCCAACGTGTCCATTGCCGTCACCGACAACTACTAAAGCTGTGAATCGGAAGTTACGACCACCTTTAACAACCTTGGTTACGCGCTTGATTGATACTACTTTTTCTTCTAATTCAAGCTGACTAGCATCAATAATAGTACGTTTCATGTGTTCATTTCCTCCCTTATTAGAATTCTAACCCAGCTTCTCTTGCTGCGTCTGCTAATGCTTTGATTTTTCCCTGATATATAAAGCCACCTCTATCAAAGACAACTTCTTTGATTCCTGCTTCAACTGCTTTCTTACCGATTACAGTTCCTAAATATGCTGCTGCATCAACGTTATTGGTTTTTTCTAATTCTGCTTTTACTTCTTTCTGAGTAGTAGAAGCGGAAACCAGAGTTTTTCCAATGGTATCGTCAATAATCTGAGCATACATATGATTATTGCTGCGGAAAACTGCTAAACGCGGAGTTGTAGCTGTACCGCTCAGATGATTACGTAATCTTCTATGCTTTTTTGCGCGAACTTTCGCTCTTGATACTTTACTAACCATTTTTGCACTCTCCTTAATTATTTCTTACCAGTTTTACCAACTTTACGTCTGATAACTTCATCAGCATATTTAATACCTTTACCTTTGTAAGGTTCCGGTCTTCTCTTATCTCTGATTTCAGCAGCGTACTGGCCAACTTTTTCTTTATCAATACCTTTAACAACGATCTTGTTTCCATCAACTGTAGATTCAAGACCTTCTGGGTCTTCCATTTCTACCGGATGAGAATATCCTAAAGAAAGAACAAGTTTCTTTCCCTGTTTCTGTGCTCTGTAACCTACACCGTTAACTTCCAGAGCTTTTTCATATCCCTGGCTTACACCGATTACCATATTCTGAATCAGTGTTCTTGTTAATCCGTGTAAGGATTTCATTTTCTTTAAATCGTTTGGTCTTGTAACAACTACCTGACCATCTTCTAATTTGATTGACATTTCTGTTGGTAACGCTTTTTCAAGTGTTCCTTTTGGACCTTTTACAGTCACTACATTGTTCTCAGCAATTTTAACTTCTACGCCTGCCGGAACTGCTACTGGATGTCTTCCGATACGTGACATTCTTAATTTCCTCCTTACTTAAATTTTCGGAAAGGCCTATTATGGTTCCTCTCTGTTTTCAGTACTTCTTCGTCTGCTGTACTTAGCTTAGATTACCAAACAAATGCTAATACTTCGCCGCCTACATGCAGTTTTCTTGCTTCTTTGTCTGTAATAACGCCCTGGTTTGTAGACAGAATAGCAATACCCAGTCCACCCAGAACTCTAGGAATTTCCTGGCTTCCTGCATATACACGAAGACCTGGTTTAGAAATTCTCTTAAGACCTGTGATAATTTTTTCGTTCTTGTCTGCACCGTATTTCAGTGTGATATGGATTGTTTTGAATACTCCATCTTCAAGAACTTCGTATTTTGTAATATATCCTTCTTTTAAAAGGATTTCTGCGATAGCAAGTTTCATTTTAGATGCCGGAACATCTACTGTGTCATGTTTTGCAGTGTTTGCATTACGAATTCTAGTAAGCATATCTGCGATTGGATCGCTCATTGTCATGATAGTTTCCTCCTATAATTTAGACTTTTCATGTGAAATTAATAATTTATATTGTAACGACCCGGCACTAAGTGAAGTCTGCCGTAAGGCGAAGACTTCTCTTAAGTGGCTTATGGTCACTTACTTACATTTTCGGCTTACCAGGAAGCTTTTTTAACTCCCGGGATCTGACCTTTGTATGCTAATTCACGGAAACAAATTCTGCAGATTCCGTATTTTCTTAAATAAGCATGTGGACGTCCACAGATTCTGCAACGATTGTATTCTCTTGTAGAGAATTTCTGTTTACGCTGCTGTTTTACTTTCATTGCTGTTTTAGCCATGAATTTTCCCTCCTATAATTATTTTGCGAATGGCATGTTAAATAATGTCAATAATTCACGGGCTTCTTCGTCTGTCTTTGCAGTTGTAACGAAAATAATATCCATACCTCTTACTTTATCGACTTTATCATATTCCACTTCCGGGAAAATTAACTGCTCTTTGATTCCGAGTGCGTAGTTACCTCTTCCATCGAATGCGTTAGGATTAACGCCGCGGAAGTCACGTACTCGTGGCAGTGCTAAGTTAATAAGGCGGTCTGCAAATTCATACATTTTTTCGCCTCTTAAGGTTACTTTACAACCAATCGGCATACCTTCACGAATTTTGAAGTTTGCGATTGAATTTTTAGCCTTTGTTGTAACAGCTTTCTGACCTGTGATTAATTCCATATCAGCTACAGCTGCGTCTAACAGTTTAGCGTTATCTTTGGCTTCACCTACACCCATGTTAACAACGATTTTGTCGAGTTTCGGCACTTCCATGATATTCTTATAACCAAACTTTTTGATCATAGCATCTACGATCTCATTTTTGTATGTTTCTTTCAGTCTGCTCACTTTAAATGGCCTCCTCTCTTATTAATCGATTACTTTGCCTGTAGTTTTGGCGAAACGTACTTTTTTGTCACCTTCCATTTTGAAGCCAACACGAGTTGCTTTGCCTTCATGCATAACCATTACGTTAGATGCATCAAGCCATGCTTCTTTCTCTACAATACCGCCCTGCTGATTTGCCATGGATGGTTTTGTGTGTTTTGTGACCATATTTACGCCTTCTACCAGAACAGCACCTTTTTTCGGATTAACAGAGATTACTTTTCCTTCTTTGTCTTTATCTTTACCAGCGATAACTTTAACAGTATCACCTTTTTTAATTTTAAATGTTGACATCAGGTACCTCCTATAATACTTCCGGAGCTAAGGAAACAATTTTCATAAACTGTTTATCACGAAGCTCTCTAGCTACTGGTCCAAAAATACGAGTTCCTTTTGGTGTTTTATCATCTTTGATGATTACAGCAGCGTTTTCATCGAACTTGATGTAAGAACCGTCTTTACGACGAACTCCTTTTACAGTACGAACTACAACAGCTTTAACTACATCACCTTTTTTAACAACGCCACCTGGTGTTGCATCTTTAACAGTAGCAACGATTACATCACCGATGTTCGCATATCTTCTTGTAGAACCACCCATAACACGGATGCAGAGGATTTCTTTTGCACCTGTATTGTCAGCGACTCTAAGTCTACTTTCCTGTTGAATCATGCTTAGATTCCTCCTTACGAATTATTTAGCTCTTTCTACTACTTCAACAAGTCTCCATCTCTTATCTTTAGAGAGCGGTCTTGTTTCCATAACTTTTACAGTATCACCGATATGACATGTGTTTTCTTCATCATGTGCTTTCAGTTTATATGTTCTCTTCACGATTTTTTTGTAAAGAGGATGTTTTACATGGTCTTCGATAGCTACAACGATAGTTTTATCCATCTTATCGCTTACTACTTTACCAACACGTGTTTTTCTAAGATTTCTTTCCACGATTATGCCTCCTTAATTATTCGCTGTGTTTGCCTTCTGAGCAATCAGTGTCTGAATTCTGGCAATATTTCTGCGAACCTCTTTGATTCTGCTTGTATTGTCTAATTGATTGGTTGCATTCTGAAATCTCAAATTAAAGAGTTCCTTTTTAGCAGCTACTAATTCTTCCTGTAATTCTGCAGCTGATTTTGTCTTTAAATCTTCTACATAATTTTTAATTTTCACTGTTATCACCGCCTTCTAAGTCTGCACGAGAAACGATTTTACATTTACATGGTAACTTGTGCATAGCAAGACGCAATGCTTCGCGAGCTGTTTCTTCCGGAACGCCTGCGATTTCGAACATTACTCTGCCTGGCTTTACAACTGCTACCCAGTATTCTAAGGCACCTTTACCGGAACCCATACGTGTTTCTGCTGGTTTTGCTGTTACAGGTTTATCTGGGAAAATTTTAATCCAAACTTTACCACCACGTTTGATATAACGTGTCATAGCAACACGGGCTGCTTCGATCTGGTTGGAACGAATCCAGCATGGTTCTGTAGAAACCAAACCGAATTCACCGTAATTGATTTTATTTCCTCTAGTTGCTTTTCCTCTCATGGTACCGCGGAATTGTTTACGACGTTTTACTCTTTTTGGCATTAACATAATTATTTATCGCTCCCTTCCTTAGTTCCTTTAGTTGGAAGTACTTCGCCATTGTAGATCCATGCTTTAACACCAACTTTACCATAAGTTGTGTCAGCTTCGGCGAAACCGTAATCGATATCTGCTCTTAATGTCTGAAGCGGGATGTTTCCTTCGCTGTAGAACTCTGTACGAGCCATATCAGCACCACCAAGACGTCCGGATACGGATGTTTTGATACCTTTTGCTCCTGCTTTCATTGTTCTGGACATTGTAGATTTCATTGCACGACGGAAAGAAATACGATTCTCTAACTGAAGTGCGATGTTTTCAGCTACTAACTGAGCATCTTTATCTGGTCTTTTTACTTCTTTAATGTCTACAATTAATTTTTTATCTGTGTATTTCTGTAATTCAGCTTTCACTTTTTCGATTTCTGAACCGCCTTTACCGATTACAACACCCGGTTTAGCAGTATAGATAATCACTTTAACTCTGTCAGATGCTCTTTCGATTTCGATTTTAGAAACACCTGCGCTGTATAATTTCTTTTTCAGGAAAGTTCTGATGTTGTAGTCTTCAACTAAGTTATCAGCGAAATCTCCTTCAGCGTACCATTTGGAATCCCAATCTTTGATAACGCCGACTCTCAGTCCATGTGGGTTAACTTTCTGTCCCATGATAGTCCTCCTTATCTCTCATCCAACACAACGGTAATATGGCAGTTTCTCTTTTCGATTCTGTATGCTCTACCCTGTGCTCTTGGTTTGATTCTCTTCATGGTCGGTGCTTTGTTAGCGTAGCACTCTGCAACATAAAGGTTCTCTGGGTTCATTCCATTATTGTTTTCAGCATTAGCAACAGCTGATTCCAGTAATTTTTTGATTACGCTGGAAGCGTATCTTGGGTTGTATGTTAAGATACCAAGTGCAGTCTGAACATCTTTTCCACGGATTACATCCAGTACATAGCAAGCTTTCTGTACGGACATTCTAGCGTAGGATAATTTTGCAGACGGTCTTGTATCTTTATTAGCATTTCTTGCTCTTTTGATCTGACTTCTATGTCCTTTAGCCATGATAAAAGCCTCCTTCTAAAATATTAGCGAACACCTGATTTTTTCTCGTCTTTGCCGTGTCCTCTGTATGTTCTGGTTGCAACAAACTCTCCGAGTTTATGTCCAACCATATCTTCTGTAACATATACCGGCACATGTTTTCTTCCGTCATGGACAGCAATTGTGTGTCCAACGAATGAAGGGAAGATTGTAGAACGACGTGACCAGGTCTTAATAACTGTTTTATCTCCAGCAGCATTCATAGCATCTACTTTTTTCAGTAAGCTTTCATCTGCGAAAGGTCCTTTTTTTAATGAACGAGCCATTAGTCTTACCTCCTTATTTTGCTAATGTTTTACCATCTCTTCTTCTTACAATATACTTGTTAGACTGTTTGTTTTTCTTTCTTGTCTTCAAGCCAAGAGCCGGTTTACCCCATGGAGTACATGGACCTGGACGGCCGATACCGGTCTTACCTTCACCACCACCATGTGGATGGTCATTCGGGTTCATTACAGAACCACGAACTGTAGGTCTGATACCCATGTGACGTTTACGTCCTGCTTTACCAATGTTGATAAGGCTGTGCTCGCCATTTCCTACTACACCAATAGTAGCACGGCAGTTAATCGGAACCATTCTCATTTCGCCTGATGGCAGACGAAGTGTAGCGTATTTACCTTCTTTAGCCATTAACTGTGCACCGTTACCAGCGGAACGAACTAACTGTCCACCTTTTCCGGCGTACATTTCAATATTGTGAACCATTGTACCAACCGGGATTTCAGAAAGCGGCAGGCAGTTACCAACACGGATTTCAGCGTTTGCTCCGTTCATAACTTTCATACCAACTTTAAGTCCTTCTGGTGCAAGGATATATGCTTTTTCACCGTCAGCGTAGCAGATTAATGCGATGTTTGCTGTTCTGTTCGGATCGTATTCGATTGTTTTAACTGTTGCCGGAACATCATCTTTCTTTCTCTTGAAATCAATGATTCTGTATTTTCTTCTGCTTCCGCCACCGCGGTGTCTTACTGTGATTTTACCCTGATTATTACGTCCAGCGTTTTTATTTAAGGACACTACCAGAGACTTCTCAGGTGTTGATGTTGTGATTTCTGTGAAATCAGAACCTGTCATATGTCTTCTGGAAGGTGTATATGGGTTATAAGATTTAATTCCCATTACTGTCTCTCCTTTCATTGTAACGCCGTAAGCGTTGTGTACCAACGCATCCTGGCGTTTGTTGCCTGCAGTTAAATATTGGATTACTTTTTCTTAACTGCACTTTTCATATTTTCAGTCAAACTCTTAATCTTATAAACCTTCAAAGATTTCAATATCTTTGCTGTCTTCTGTAAGAGTTACAATAGCTTTTTTAGTTTTAGCTGTTTTACCAAATGTCATACCACGTCTTTTTGTTTTACCATCAAGATTCATAGTATTTACATTTTTAACTTTTGTTCCTTCGAACATTTTTTCTACAGCTTCTTTAATCATGGATTTGTTTGCTTCTGTATGAACAAGGAAAGTATATTTCTTTTCGCCCATAGCAGCCATGCTCTTTTCTGTAACGATTGGTTTCAGAATTACATCATAATACTGTACGTTTGCCATTATGCGTATACCTCCTCAATTGAAGCTACAGCAGATTTTGTCAGGATTAAAGTGTTGTATTTCAGGATATCAAATACATTGATTGTATTTGTGTATGCTGTTACAACATCCGGAATATTTCTTGTAGATAAAACTACGTTTTTGTTCTCTTCGTTAAGAACTACTAATGCTTTAGAAACATTCAGGTTATTTAATACTGTCTGCATTGCTTTTGTTTTTGCTTCGTCTAATGTTAAATCTTCAAGAACGATTAATTTGTTTTCCTGTACTCTGCTTGTTAAAGCGGATTTCAGAGCCAGTCTTCTTTCTTTTTTGTTCATTTTAATGCTGTAATCTCTCGGTACTGGAGCGAATACAACACCACCGCCTGTCCACTGCGGAGATCTTGTTGAACCCTGTCTTGCATGACCTGTTCCTTTCTGTCTCCACGGTTTTCTTCCACCGCCACTAACTTCAGAGCGTGTTTTAGCTTTCTGAGTTCCCTGACGATTATTTGCAAGCTGACGAACAACAGCTAAGTGCACTAAATGGTCGTTGATTTCAACGCCAAACACTGCATCGTTTAATTCCATTGTTCCAACTTCTTTGCCTTCCATATTATAAACAGATACGTTTGCCATCTGTGTGTTCCTCCTTTCCAACGAAAACTTTATTTAACAGTCTTAACTGTTTCTTTGATTGTTACTAAGGATTTCTTAGGTCCCGGTACAGAGCCTTTTACAAGAATCAGATTGTTTTCTGCATCTACGCTTACAACTTCAAGATTCTGAACTGTTACTTTAACATGTCCCATCTGTCCTGGCATTTTTTTGCCTTTGAATACTTTACTTGGGTCAGATGCAGCACCGTTAGAACCTGCATGACGATGGTATTTAGAACCGTGAGCCATAGGTCCTCTGGACTGTCCATGTCTTTTGATTGCGCCCTGGAAACCTTTACCTTTGCTGATTGCAGTTGCGTCAACTTTGTCTCCTGCTGCAAAAACATCGCATTTGATTTCCTGTCCGAGTGCCATTTCTTCAGCACCTTCCAGTTTGAATTCTCTTACGAATCTTTTGTAGGAAACACCAGCTTTATCAAAGTGTCCTTTAACCGGTTTGTTAACAAGTTTTTCTCTCTTGTCAGCGAAACCAACCTGTACTGCACTGTAACCATCATTGTCCTGTGTTTTAACCTGTGTTACTACACATGGACCAGCCTGCAATACAGTTACTGGAGTTAAAACTCCGTCTTCGTTGAAGATTTGAGTCATTCCGACTTTAGTAGCTAAAATTGCTTTCTTCATTGTTTACCTCCTGTGATTCTACAGCGGATTACACTGTGTTGTGCAATCATCCTAGACAGAAAGTTAATATATTTATATCAACCTTGTAAGGATAATTTCTCATTAAAAATTATTTCTGTTTCATCTTGATATCGATGGAAACACCTGCCGGCATCTCTAAACGAGACAGGGCATCAACTGTTTTCTGTGTTGGTGTGATGATATCAATCAGTCTTTTATGAGTTCTCTGCTCAAACTGTTCTCTGGAATCTTTGTATTTGTGTACCGCACGTAAGATTGTTACTACTTCTTTTTTAGTAGGAAGCGGAACCGGTCCACTCACAGTTGCTCCATTCTTTTTAACAGTTTCGATAATTTTGCTTGCAGACGCATCTACTAACTGATGGTCATAAGCTTTTAAAACGATTCTCATTACTTGACTTGCCATAAAAAAAGTCTCCTCCTTTTCGCACTTTATAAGTAGTACGACAAGCGGCGACTGTACACATTCCCGTGTGTGTCATCTCATTTTTACACACACTCCCACATACCCGTGGTAAGTCTTCAAGATTTTGTACAGTGACTTGTCGTCAGTTTCCTAACATGACATTCGCTCCACGGAAAACCTGCCTTTTCGGCAGCAACCTCGCGCTTCATAGCTATCAATGTCACAGCAAGAATGAGTATACACGATTCTTCAAAATAATGCAAGAGTTTTTTTTAATTTTTTTATTTTTTTTTGAACACAAGAAAAGGTTCCTATGACAAAGTGTTTCTACGCAACAAAAAAAGAGAGTCGAAACTCTCTTTCTTCGCTCCTATGCTTCTTATATACAGTTCTATATATATAGAAACATTTTAGAATAAATTCGTATAATCCAAAAGCGTCACCTTATTATCTGAATCCTCAATCACTTCCGGATGGTCTCCATGCGCCTGTGCATTTCTTAAGAGGTCTTCTACCGATGGACTCGGAAGAACTTCTTCTACTACCTCTTCTGCTTTTGGTTCTTCTTCTGATTCTGAAGTTTCTTCACCATGAACAGCTTCTGATTCTTCAGAGTTCATCTTAACAATCCCCGCATTCAGTGCTTCTTCAATTTTTGCTTCAAGCCCAATGGTATCTTCATTTTCTTCTGGTTTTATTTCTTCTGTCTTTGGTTCCTCTGTAGGAACCAAAACTTCACCGGCAGACTCTTCTTGTGTTCCCTCTACCTGCTCTGCCACTGTTTCTTTTTCCGCTGTTTCTTCCACAGCAGGCTCTTCTACTGTTTCTCCTGTTCTTAACAGTTCTGACTTTAACAATTCTGGTTTTAACACCTGTGTCTTTTCGCCGGCAATTTCTTTTTCATCTGCCGGCACTACTGTTCCCTCTTTACTCATCTCCACTGCATCCTGTAAATATGAATTTTCATCTGACTTTGGATTCTGCTCGAACTCTGTCTGGATGTTCTCTGTTTTTTGAACAGATTCATACTCTTTGGCAGTTTCCGGCTGTGCCTCTTCCTGCTTCTCATTTGTCGGCTCTTCGGAACGTTTCGATTCAAGCGGAATCACTTTTTCTTCTGTGTTCTTTTCTTCACTTTCTGATTTTGTTTCTTCCATATCTTTTTTATCTTTTCTCCACAATTCGGCAAGAATAAATAAAATAATTAAAAAGACAATTCCAAGACCAATCAAAATCAATCCTTCTTTACTTTGAACTGCAATCGCTGCATAAGCAATAAGTGGAACAACAAAAGACAGCTTCATAACATCTCCGCTAAGCTCTACACTGCGTTCTTCTGTCTTTTTATCATAAGCATCTTTCACCAGATACGTGTCATTTTCTGCATCCGATACATCTGAAATCTCATAAACATAAGCCTGATTATTTTTTGTATAAACAATCTTCTGTCCTTTCTTCAGATTTACCGCATCCGTCTGCTTACCATAAGCAACAGAACCGACCGGAAGATTTGTCTCCGCCGTACTGTTATCATTCATAACCGTCTTTACTCCTGCAAGAGGAGGTACTAACAAAGCCGCTGCTATAAGGATGGTACAGATGATAACCAGGTCCACAATAAGTTTTAAAAATTTTGACATCTCTGTTTCCTCATTTCGCAATTCTTTCATTTCTTATCTTAACATTTTCTGACAAAGATGTACACAAAAACTTTAATTGATATTCAAACTGATATTCTAATCAGATATCTGAAATGAATATTCTACAGATTCGTCAGAAATGCCTGATATCCCTTATATGCTTCATAAATATCCACTTTACTTGCAATTTCCCACGGAGCATGCATATTTAATACGGCAACTCCACTGTCAATTACATCCATATCGTATGCTGCAAGAATATAGGCGATAGTTCCGCCGCCTCCAACATCTACTTTTCCAAGTTCTGCGGTCTGGAAAGAAACATTTTGCTCGTCCATCACACGACGCAATCTTGCAATGTATTCCGGATTTGCATCATTAGAACCGCTCTTTCCTCTTGAGCCGGTATATTTATTAAAGGTTAATCCGTGACCTAAAAATGCACAGTTATTCTTTTCCATCACTTCCGGATAATTTGGATCAAATCCGGCGCTGACATCAGAAGAAAGCATGCAGGAATTTTTTAATGCTCTGCGCACAAGCAGTTCACTGTAAGTTCCACACGCATTCATCACTTCCGCCACCGTATTTTCAAAGAATCTGGAATGCATACCGGTTGCTCCTACACTTCCAATTTCCTCTTTATCTACCAACAAACATACAGAAGTATATTCTGCCTCTGTAACTGCCTCAATCGCTTTATAAGACGGATAAGCACATACTCTGTCATCCTGCCCATAAGCCATAATCATACTTCTGTCTAATCCAAAGTCTCTTGCTTCTCCAGCCGGAACAACTTCTAATTCAGCGGATACAAAATCTTTTTCTTCAATTTCATATTTTTCTTTTAATATAGAAAGAATATTTTCTTTTACGCCTTCGGTCTCCTCTCCCTCTAACGGAATACTTCCAACCAGTACGTTCAAATTTTCTCCCTCAATAACTTCTGTCGCTTTTTTCTGCATCTGTTTTGCAGAAAGATGAATCAATAAATCCGAAATTCCGACAACAGGGTCATCTTTGGATTCTCCGATTACCACGTTTACTTTTGTTCCATCTTCTTTCACCACTACACCATGAAGTGCCATTGGAAGTGTCACCCACTGATATTTTTTCACACCGCCATAATAGTGTGTATCAAGCAATGCCTGTTCTGCTTCTTCGTACAACGGATTCTGCTTTAAATCCAAACGTGGAGAATCGATATGTGCTCCAAGGATACGCATTCCTTCCTGAATTGGTTTTTCTCCAATTACAAAAAGAGCCAGTGCCTTTCCCATATTGTTGGCGTACACCTTATCCCCTTTTTTTAAAGTTTCTCCTTTTTCAATAACAGTATCAAGATTTTTAAAACCGGCTTTTTTTGCCTGTTTTATAATTTCATCTGTACATTCTCTTTCTGTTTTGCATAAAGACATAAATTCTTTATAGCCCTCGCAGAAATCAAAGACTGGTTTCTTATCTGCATATTTTTTCCAAGCATTTTCTGTTTTCATTCTCTTCACCTCAATCATTTTATTCTTCCTACAGCTTACTACACCTTCATTTGAATTGCAACCTGCCAAGATTGACTTTTTATCCAGTTTCTATCATAATAAGTTCAAGTCGAACGCATGTGAGACTTGGCGCGTGATTTTTGTGGAACATTTATCTTAACCAGAGAATAAGTTTCCGACGGAGATACCGTTATTTTGTACGAAAGGATTTTGCCTTATGAAGATGAAAATAAAGACCATAGAAGACCTCTCTTTAAATGCCTGGCCTTCTCATAAAATTTTAATTTACGACGGATGGATTATCCGCTTTTCCTGTTTTTATACCCACCGCACAAACTGTGTGGAGCAAATCGGCTCTTCACAGATTGCGCTCTCTGATAAGATTGCCTATTGCGAAGAAGTCTATGAAAAATGGAATACACCTGCTATTTTCAAAATTAATCCTTTAATGGACAGTTCCTTTGACCAGAAACTAATGGAACGAGGCTATCATATTGCACATACCACGGAAGTCATGACAATGAGCTTGGAATCTTATGAACCAAAAGAACCACTTGCCGAGGTTTCCCTTACTCCACATATTACCTCTGACTGGTTAAATGCTCTTTTTGAAATGAACGGTACAACCAATCCGATTCACAAAAAAATTGTTCCTTCCATGTATCATGCGATCCCAGGAGATACCATTTTTGCCACTGTCTATGACGGTGATAACGTCATTGGAACAGGTCTTGGAATTTTAGACCGTGATTATGTCGGCATCTACGCGATTCATGTCGCTCCCGGTTACCGCAGAAGAAAAATCGGTCAGTCTATCTGCCGTGCACTTCTTAAAAGTGCGAGAGAACAAGGCGCCTGTTATGCCTACCTTCAGGTTGTAAAAGGCAATTTTGGTGCTCGTACTTTATATGAATCACTTGGTTTTGAATATCTTTACACTTACTGGTTCCGCCAGCAGTTTTAAATTTTAAAAAATAAAAAAGGAACTCCGCAGAGCTCCTTTTTTATTTTTTGCTATTTATTCAATCTTTTTATCTGTAGAACAGGCTTCCAAGCTGTAAATCTCTCTTGAAATCTCTGATTCTTGTTTCTCCATCGATATAAACAGCTTCAATTCCCATTGCTGCTGCCCAGTCTCCCATCTGTTCTGCTGTGATATCATAAGAGAATGCGGTATGATGTGCTCCACCTGCTAAAATCCATGCTTCTGCACCTGTAGCTAAATCTGGTTTTGGTGTCCAGAATGCGGTTGCAACCGGAAGTTTCGGCATTGGTTTTTCTGTTTTCTTGCAGTCTACTTCGTTGATAATCAGACGGAAACGATTTCCAAGGTCAATTAAAGAAGTTGCAATTGCCGAACCTGTCTTAGATGTAAATACTAAACGTGCAGGGTCTTCTCTGTCACCCATAGTTAACGGATTTACTTTGATGCTGATTGGACCATCAGAAATAGTCGGGCAAACCTCTAACATGTGCGCTTCCAAGATACCTTCTTTTCCCGGTACTAAATTATAAGTATAATCTTCCATAAAGGAAGTTCCTTTTGCATCTTTCATTCCGGCAGTCATGATTTTCATCAGGCGAACCATAGCAGCTGTTTTCCAGTCACCTTCTCCACCGAATCCATAACCTTTTTCCATCAATCTCTGAATAGCAAGACCCGGAAGTTGTTTTAAGGAGCCTAAATCTCCAAAATGAGTAACGATTGCCTGATAGTTTTTCTCCTCTAAGAAACGTTCAAACCCGATTTCAATCTGAGCCTGCGCAGCTACATGTTTCTTAAATTCTTCCGGGTCTCTTCCCTCTAAGAGAATGTCGTATTTGCTGTAGTATTCTTCTACTAAAGCATCTGTATCAGCTTTGGATACTGCTGAAACTGCTTCTGCAATCTCATTAACCGGATATGCATCAATTTCCCAGCCAAATTTAATCTGAGCTTCTACTTTATCACCTTCTGTTACAGCTACGTTTCTCATGTTATCTGCGATTCTCATAACACGGATATGGCTGCTTTCCATGATACCAATTGCTGTACGCATCCAGGAAGCAATTCTTTCCTGAACTTTTTTGTCGCTCCAATGTCCAACGATAACTTTTCTTTCAATTCCCATACGGCTTACGATATGACCATATTCTCTGTCTCCGTGAGCAGACTGATTTTCGTTCATGAAGTCCATATCGATGGTATCATAAGGAATTTCCTGATTAAACTGTGTATGCAGATGAAGCAGCGGCTTTCTGTATTCCTGAAGACCTAAAATCCAGGATTTTGCCGGTGAGAAGGTATGCATCCATGTGATAACACCTGCACATTCTTCATCTTCATTTGCTTCATTGAAAGTTCTTCTGATTACTTCGTTTGTAATTAAAGTTGGTTTTAATACAACTTCATAAGGAAGTACTCCTGATTTATTTAATTCTTCTACGATAATTCTGGAATGTTCTGCAACTTTTCTCAAGCACTCATCTCCGTATAAATCCTGTGAGCCTGTTGCAAACCAAAACTTATAATTTTTTGATGCTTTCATTTTAAAAAAATCTCCTTTCACCGTTACGATTTTCTCTCATGGTTTTTCTAATTCCCATGATACAGCTTGTATGGTCATCTTTACAAGTTGTATCATGGGAAAACAGACAAGTTTTTCTTGTACACATACAAGTTCTATTTATACAAAAAGAAGAAAGAGCAGACAAACAAAACTGTTTATCCACTCTTTCTTCTTTTCTTTTTCGTTTTCTTCCTGTATTTCTTTTCCGTCAAATATTACTCTTTAAAACAAAAGCAATTACTTCCGATTTGATAAATAAGCCTCGATACTCTTCATCGCTTCTTCTTCATCTTCACCTTCTACAGATACTGTTACACTTTCTCCAGCATCTAATCCAAGACTCATCATTCCCATAATACTCTTGGCATTTACTTTCTTTGCTTCACTCTCCAGATAAATATTGCTGGAATACTGACTTGCCACCTGAACTAACATAGCGATTGGTCTAGCCTCTAACCCATTTGAAATGCCGATTGTAATTGGTTTTCTGATCATACTTGTTCCTCCTTACTTCCCCTAAGTTCTTCTGCTATCCTGCCAATTTTACGCAATCTGTGATTGACTCCTGACTTTCCTACTCTTGGATTTAACCGTTCTCCTAATTCTTTTAGGGAAGCATCCTGATATTTCAATCGAAGTTCCGCAACTGCTTTTAGATTGTCCGGCAGTGTCTGAAGTCCTACCGTATTCTGGATATACCTGATATCCTGTGTCTGCTTTACCGATGCCGACACCGTCTTGTTAATATTTGCCGCTTCGCAGTTTACCTTTCGGTTTACACTGTTTCGCATTTCCTTAAGGATTCTGACATTTTCCAGATTCATAAGTGATACGCCTGCTCCCATGATTCCAAGAAGCTCTACTATCTGTGCTCCCTCTTTTACATAAACCACTTCGTGCCTTTTTCGACTCACTATCTTAGCCTCTACTTCAAAGCTGTGAAGCGTTTCCTGAAGCTGTTCTGCCTTTATCGAACTTGTACAGACAATTTCAAAGTGGTAAAACTTTTCCGGATCACTGATTGATCCTGCACATAAAAACGCACCTCTTAAGAAAGCTCTTTTACAACAATTTTTCTGGATTATCAACGGATTTACCAGACCACTAAATGTAATCGGCATTTTGTCCTGTGACAGATACTTCATAGCCTGCAAAATCCGAACCGCCTCATCCTCACTTGGAATGTCAACTACATACTTATTATTTTTCCTGTATAAGACATCCCCTATCGAAAACACTTTACTTATTCTAAATGTTTTTTCCAATAAAGTAAAGTACTTTCTTGCAACACTTTCGTTTTCTGCTAAAAAATGTAATGACAATCTCCTTTCTGTTCCATATTTTATCTCCCCTCCAAATGCAAACATTGCCGCAAGTTCTGCTATCTGGCAATGCCTTGCAGGGCTGATAATTCCCTCCAGTTCTTCTTTTACACTCGCCGAAAACGTCATCTCTTTGCATCCTTTTCAATGTCTCTATGTTCAATCCGAACACCATATTCCCCATTTTTATTCAGTCTGTTATATAATTCATTGGCAAGAGTTACACTTCTATGTTTTCCTCCTGTACATCCAATTCCAATCACCAGCTGACTTTTTCCCTCGGAAATATAATTTGGAATTAAAAACCGCATCATATCTTCCAGCTTATCTGAAAATATATGTGCTAATTCAGACCTCATCACATAATCCCGAACCGGCGGGTTATTTCCGGTCTGAGGACGAAGTTCTTCTATGTAGTACGGATTCGGAAGGAAACGAACATCGAATACCAAATCTGCATCTTCCGGAATTCCGTATTTAAATCCAAACGACAAGACCGTAATAATCATATTTTGGAATGATTGATTATCTACAAAAATCTTTTCCAGTTCCGCCTTTAATTCCCTTGTCAAAAGCTGGCTTGTATCCAAAATATAATCTGCCGATTTTCTTAAAAATTTTAAATATTCTCTCTCTTTTCGAATTCCCTCATCTACTCTTCCCTTACCGGACAGTGGATGAGAGCGCCGTGTTTCTTTATATCTTTTTACCAGAGTTTTATCATCTGCATCTAAAAATAAAATTTCAGGTTCAAATCCCGGAACTCTAAGGCGTTCCAGTGCCTGCTCCAGCTCCCCAAATGCCATCCCGCTGCGGATATCCACTCCAAGTGCCACTTTATTAATGTCTCCTGAACCTCCGTCACGCACCAGTTGTGCAAATTTATCCAAAAGCGGAACCGGAAGATTATCCACACAGAAATATTCCATATCTTCAAGCATCTTTAATGCTGTACTTTTTCCGGCCCCGGACATTCCCGTTACAATTACAAAACGCATCTTTAAAACTCTCCCAAAAATTTTATCTCAGTCTCCAGTAAAATACCGAACTCATCCTGTACTTTTTTCTGCACTGCTTTCACCAGATTTAAAACATCCTCAGCTGTTGCTCCGCCTGCATTTACTACAAAACCACAGTGTTTTTCAGAAACCTGTGCACCACCGACCTGAAACCCTCTTAAGCCTGCATCCATAATCAGTTTTCCTGCAAAATGTCCCTCCGGACGTTTGAAAGTGCTTCCTGCGCTCGGTCTGTCCAACGGCTGTTTGCTGACTCTTTTTTCTTTTAAATCATCCATAACTGCCTTAATTGAATCCGCACTGCCTTTTCTTAACTCAATAACTGCCTCTAATACAATATAATTTTTCTCTTTTACAATACTGTGGCGGTATCCCAGCTCTAATTCTTCATTTTTGAGTGTTCTTACATTTCCCTCTGTATCAAGGACAGTTGCCTCTACCAGCACATCTTTCAGCTCTCCGCCATAAGCACCTGCATTCATGACAACTGCTCCGCCAAGTGTTCCCGGAATTCCTGCTGCAAATTCAAATCCTTCCAGAGACTGTTCAAGCGCACAGGATGCAATTTTAGAAAGCTGTGCCCCCGCCTGTGCGCGAATTTTTGTTTCATCTTCTACCGATACTTCACTCATATTTTTCCAAATCTGAATGACCGCACCGCGATAACCTTTATCACTGACAAGGAGATTGCTTCCATTTCCCAGAATAAAATACGGTGTCTCTGTCTCCTTACAGACATGTATTACTGCTTTTAATTCTTCCGCTGTCTGCGGACATAAAAAATAATCTGCCGGTCCTCCGATTCGAAACGTGGTATGTTTTTCCATCGGTTCTTCTAACTTAACATTCTCAATTCCAATACAATCAATTAATTTATTTTCAATTTCTTTCTTCACTTTTTTACCTCTTAACTTATATTATGATGTACTACAGAAAAGTTCCGAACGTACATGACTCATTCTGTCAGGTCTGAAATCACCTGCGCTGCTATCATAAACCCCGCAATTCCGGAAGAAAAAGAAATACTGTTCACCTGTGTACCTACACTGGTCTGGTCTTCTTTCAAAACAGAACGTTTCTTTTTGGAAAACTCCTGTGTAGAATAAAAAACTTTTATATTTTTTGCTTTTTGAATCTTTAATTCCTGGCGGATTTTTCTCATAAACGGAAGATTCACCGTCTTAGAAAAATCTGCTATGCGAAAACAGGAAGGATTCCACGCATTTCCAATTCCCATACAGGTAATTATCGGCGTATGAAACTTTCTCATCTGCTTTAACAACAACAATTTTGCCGGAACATGATCCATTGCATCTACAACATAATCATAAGAGGAAAAATCAAATAAATCAATCGTGTCCTCTCCTAAAAAAGTTTCATAAGTATGGACAATCGCATTCTCATTAATATCCATGATGCGCACTTTTTCCACCTGCACTTTTTTCTTTCCTATTGTAGAACGCAGTGCCACAATCTGACGATTCAGTTTCTTCGCCGACACCTCACCATAATCTACCAATATTAACGTCCCCACTCCTGCTCTTGCCAGCGCTTCAACCGCATAAGAACCCACTGTTCCAATGCCAAATACCGCCACCTTAAACTGATCCGGACTCTTTCTTTTTTCTGTTCCTGATAATCCTTCCGTACGGGAGAATACGTGGAGCATACGTTTCCTTCCTCCTAATGTTTCTATGAAATATAAGGATGCCAAAATTTCCAAGCTCAATTCCAACATCATTACGTTTCATTATACTATTAATTTTGGAAGTTGTATAGAACTACTTTTTCATCTTTGGCTTAAAAATCAGGCTCGCAAGATAGCCAAAAATCAGCGCTGCCGAAATCCCTACGGCACTCGATTCAAAACCACCCTGAAAAATGCCAAGCAGTCCCTGCTTATCTACCGCCTTTTTGATTCCTTTCCACAAAGTATTTCCAAATCCAAGCAGAGGAACACTCGCCCCTGCTCCTGCAAAATCAATCAGTTTTTCATAAATTCCAAGCGCACCAAGCACCGTTCCGGTACAGACCAACAGCACCATAACTCTTCCGGGCAGAAGTTTCGTCCGGTCAAGCAAAATCTGCACCAGTGCACAAATCAGTCCGCCCACCCAGAATGCATTCAGATAATCCATAAGTTCGCCCTCCACATTGCGTATTGCACATCTTTTTTGCATTGCCAAATCTATTTTAACAATGTTCGATTACAACTGCCTGGGCAATCCCAGGCACACTTTTTCCCTCATTATAACTTACTTTAGATAACAGCGCTCCAGTCGGTACAAACAGCACCCGCTTCCATTCACCTTTTTCAATTTTGGGCAGAATATACGAAGCAAATGTCGTGGCAGAACATCCGCATCCACTTCCTCCTGCATGGGTGTCCTGTGTTTCTTTATCATAAATTTCGATTCCACAGTCCATCAGCTTTGCCGTAACATCATATCCCTTTTCTTTCAATAAATCAATCAAAATTTCTTTTCCCACTTCTCCCAAATCACCGGTAATAATGCGGTCGTAGTCCTCCGGTTTTCGTCCAAAATCCTCCAGATTCTGATAAATGGTATCGCTTGCAGCCGGTGCCATACAGGCTCCCATATTCAAAGAATCCTTTAAGCCGTAATCTATGATTTTCCCTGTTGTAATTCCGGTAATTCTTGCTTTTCCGCCTTTTCGGCCAAGCACACAGGCTCCGCTTCCTGTCACAGTCCAGGTAGCTGAAAACGGTCTTTGATTTCCATATCCAAGTGGAAATCGAAATTCTTTTTCTGCACTTCCAAAATGACTTGAAGTTACTGCCACAACATAATCTCCATATCCTCCCGCCACCGCCATAGAAGCAAGCGACAGTGCTTCTCCCATTGTCGCACAAGCTCCATACAATCCATAAACCGGAATTTCAAATCCAATAATCCCAAAGGAAGAGGCAATCGTCTGTGCCAGCAGGTCTCCGGCATAAATCATACGGATTTCTTCCTTGGAGAGTCCCACTTTTTTTATCGCCATCGATACTGCTTCTTTTTGCAGGATACTTTCGGCTTCCTCCCACGACTGGCATCCAAACAGTCCGTCCTCTTCTCCTATTTTGTCAAAATATTTTCCAAGCGGTCCATCTCCCTCTTTTTTTCCAACCATAGAGGCTCCACTTAAAATATGCACTGCATTATGAAATAAAATACTCTGTTTCCCTATCATCTGTTCCCGTTCCATTTTATCCAGACCTCCTTATACGATTCCACATTGTCTGAGCGCATAATAAATCAGCCCCATCAGTGCCGAAGTCAAAATCCCATACAGAATCACCGGTCCTGCAATGATAAAGATTTTACACCCAATGCCGAATACCTGTCCTTCTTTTTGATATTCAATTGCCGGTGCCGCTACTGAATTCGCAAACCCTGTAATCGGTACTAACGTGCCTGCTCCTCCCCATTTTGCAAGTCTTGGATAAATATTAAATCCGGTAAGAATGACACTAAAAAGAACCAGGAGGAGCGAAGTCCAGCTTCCACCGGTCTGCGCATCAAGCCCCTGGCTCTTACAAATATTCATAATTCCCTGTCCTATCGTACAGATAATCCCACCTGATAAAAAAGCACGCGCCATATTTTTCGGCAAACTGTGAACAGGTGTCATTTTTTTTACGTACTTTCCGTATTCTTCTTGTTGTTTTATTTTTTCAATTGCTTCTGCTGTGGTTTGAGTGTTCTTAGCCATACCAGTCACCATCCTCTTCTATATTCTTGAAATTTTTCTACAGCTCATTTCAAAAATATATCTTTTTACTTTAGGATTAGTATGGCTTTTCAAAAGCAAAATTATTACTTCTCCGCTTCTTTTTCTTCTCCGTACAACCGTTTTGCCCTCTTCAAACAATGATACCGGTCTATCGACATCACAAGTCCCATTTCAGCCATAATAATAACGATAGAAGTACCTCCATAGCTAAAAAATGGGAGCGGAATACCTGTATTTGGAAATAAATTAATATTTACTGCAATGTTAATAATACTCTGAACTCCAATGTGGAAAAAGACTCCCATCGCCAGTACAGAACCGTAGACATTTTCAGAATTCTTTGCCACCTGATAAATCAGGTACAACAGATAAATCAAAAGTCCGATAATAACTAATGCGCCCACCAGTCCAAGTTCCTCACAGATAATTGAAAAAATCATATCTGTATGAGCTTCCGGAATAAATCCCGGCTTCTTTTGTACCGAATTACCAAATCCCTTTCCAAAAATCCCACCGGAACCAATCGCATACAAAGATTGAAGCGTCTGATACGATTTTGTCGAAGCATATTTCTGTGGTGCAAGCCATGCAGCAATTCTCGCCTTACGGAACGAATATGTATCCGCATTAATCAATGTTTCACTTGGCAGATTAAAGTAAATCGAAAGCACCATTGCAAGACTGACGGCTATTACACAGACAAGTGCAAATATTTTTAATTTCGGTGATTTAATGCAGACCACCGTGATTAGGTAAGTAATCCCAAGTACAACAATTGCAGAACTCAAATCCCTCGACAACTGCCACAACATCACCGCCGGAACTGCCCCGACTCCCCACAATAAAACCACAAAATAAGAATTATTTTTTATAATTGTCGGTCTAATCCAGTCAGCTGCCTGAATAACCTTTGCCGACCGCTTCTCAAAAATCTTGTGTCTTGGCTTCATATAAACATACCGTCTTTGAATCAGACAGGCCAATGCCAGGATCACAAATACTTTTACCGGCTCAGCCACCTGAAAGGAAATCGGTCCTAACTGAAACCAGCGCTTCGCACCGTTTATCTCTTCTCCTTTTGCAAACACCCATAAAATCAATCCAATTCCAACAAGATACCCCACTGTCGTAAAATGCCAGAATCCTGTATAATTCAATTTCGGCAAAATTACCATGCAGACTAATCCAAGCAAAATGAATACCATCTGCCGTTTAAAATAGTAGAAAGAATCATAATTATACTTTTCTGAATTCGCACAGGTCGTACTCGACGCAGAATAAATCATAATTGCACCAAAAAAGCACAAAATAAGCGTCACTGCCCAAATTTGAAACTCTCTTCTCTTTACCATTGAAAGATACTTTTCTTTTATCTGCTTATTTCGTTTTTTATTTTCTTTTTTCCGGTTTTTCTCTCTTATTTTATCTCTTTGGCTTTGATTTTGTTTCTTTGAGCCCTTTTTTTTCTCACTTTTTACAGCCATCTTTTCTCTCCCCATGAATCGCTAACTTTAATAGATTAACACACCGGCAGTTTATTTGTCTATGTTTATCCGTAAAATCGGTCAATTCGTTTTATGAGAAAGTCTGGCTTTTTCATTTTGATTTTGCTCGTTATAACCCTCAAAGCCCTCTTCAATTTCTTTTAAAATCTCTGCATAACGAAGCAGTTCTCTTTGAATTTCTTCTTTATTATCACGCTCCTGTTTATAACAGATTCGATGCTCCATGCTTGCCCAGAAATCCATGCCAATGGTGCGAATCTGCACTTCCACCGGATAATATTCTGTACTTTCCATCGAATATACCTGAATCCC
Source organism: Blautia stercoris (assembly GCF_054657695.1). NCBI lineage: Bacteria > Bacillati > Bacillota > Clostridia > Lachnospirales > Lachnospiraceae > Blautia > Blautia stercoris. The sequence goes on along the minus strand of NZ_BAAHYF010000002.1, from coordinate 920,627 downwards.
CAGAATCATGTGAAAACTGCGGTATCCATTTGGTTTTGGATTTGTAATATAGTCTTTTTCTTTGACTAAAATCAAATCACTCTGTTTTCTTAACTGTTCTGCAAGGAGTTCGACATCCTTTTCAAAGTAGCAGATAACACGGATTCCGGCAATGTCCTGCAAATGCTCTTTTGCATTCATAAAACTCCCCTGCAAATCCATGCGTTTTAATTTTTCTTCGATACTTGCTTTTTGTTTAATACGAAACTGTATATTATGAATCGGATGTGATTTATTGCCATACATGGAATGATTGAGTACATCAAGTCTGGCTTTTAAAAGATTCAATGCATCCTGATACGGCACAATCAAGTCGTAGTATTGTTCATTTGTCATAAAACTTTCTTTCCTCCGGTCTTAAAAAACTTACAGCAGTCCGCCCATTCTGCTGCCATGGGTTATTATACCATATTCAATGCCGGTGGAAAATAAATCTTCCATGAAATTTCTATGAAACTCTTATAGATTTTTTATCCTGTAAAATGCTTCTCCTGATTTCCCCAGACTCACTATCCTTTTCTTAATCTTTAACAAAAAAACTGAACCAGACTTCCAAGTATCTTTCCAACTGCAAGCGATAAAATGACCAGTCCTGCACCTTTCGTAAGACCGACTCTTCTTGCCATAATTGCAAATACATTCACGACTTCTCCAAGCGCAATCACCCAGCTTCCCAGAAAAATCCCAAATCCGATTCCAACAAGAGCTACGCACCAGATACCCAGATTGATATGAATCCGATAAAGTAAAAACAGATTTCCCAGAAAACTGCCAAGCATCAGGCTGTTTTCATAAAACAGTAAATGATTTCCGGTGTGTGTCACTCCGGCATATCTCGGAATCATTCCAAGTCCGATAATAAATGCCGCCAGAGCTGTTGCTACAACCATACCGCCACATAATCCCACAATTCCGGCCAAAAGCTCTCTTAACATCTTATTTTCGTTCCTTTCTTTTTTCCTGCTCAATCAGTGTCTTATTGACATCATCCTCATAAACCCGCATTTCTACTTCCATTGGAGTCGGGTCTTCCGTAATCTTTCTGCCACCAAAATGATTAAAGAAAAAGATAACACCGAGTCCGATTCCAATTGAATACGATAGTTCCAAAATTGTTTTTCCATTTGAAACTCTTCCGGTGATCTGCTCATATACTTTCATAAATAAACCTGCCGTATCAACATCCGTATTGAAGGTCATAATCGAAAATGCCCCTCCAAAAAATGTCACAAGCGATACAAAAATTGTTTTTAACCAGGAATAGAATTGATGGGCGTGTTTCTGTGTTTCATAAGTCAGAATAAAATTTGCCTCTCCGATATGCGTCACATCTACGCTCTCTTCATTTCTTTGAATTAAATCCACGATTTCCAGTGCAGATATTACATACCGCCCTGGTTTTTCATTTGGAATCGTAAATAATTTGCGGGCTTTATTTCGGTTTAATACTTTTCCATTACTGCATGACAAACTTGCCACATCCTGAACGTAAACTTCGGGACTGTGTACTTCTACATTTTTTTCGGTCTGTATATATAAAATATCACTCATGTTTTCTGCTGCTCCTTGCCTTATAAGATGCAGAATTTAGTATTTAACAAACGTCTGAAAATTATACCTGAATTACTCTGGATTACTCCTAATCAATCCGTTCCCTTAAAACTTTTAAAATCTTTTTCTCCATTCTCGACACCTGAACCTGCGAAATTCCAAGTTCTCCTGCAATCTGCATCTGTGTTTTCTCCTGAAAAAACCGCAGATAAATCAATTCCCGCTCTTTTGCCTCCAGACTTCCCAGAAGCTGTTCGAGAAGCATTTTATTTAAAAGACTCTCCTGTCCGTTTTCCGGTTCTTCGATTTTATCTTCCAGTACAATTCCACTTCCATCCCCCTGATAAATCATCTTCTGCAGGGATTCAATCTGTGCACCTGCCTCCATTGCCATCACGAGTTCTTCTCTCGTCACCGCAATTTTCTCTGCAATCTCCTCAAGCCCTGGTTCTCTTCCACTTTCGGCAAATAGTGCCTCATGTACCCGATAAGCCTTTGCATTAATCTCTTTTAAAGAACGGCTGACCTTTATCATTCCCTGATCCCTTAAGTAACGCTTGATTTCTCCGGTTATCATCGGAACTGCATAAGTAGAAAATTTCACATCAAACGAACAGTCAAATTTATCAATGGCTTTTAATAGCCCAATCGTTCCGATTTGAAATAAATCCTCCATCTCCACTCCACGATTTAAAAATCGTTTTACGATACTATGCACCAGACCCATATTTTTCTCTACCAGCGTATCTCTTGCTTCCTTATCCCCTTGGTGTGCACGCCCGATAAGGGCAAGGACCTCATCCATAGCGCCTCCTTATTCTTCAAAGCTTTCCCTGCTTATGCCAATTTTCTTTCTCATACGCACGGTTGTTCCTTTTCCCACCTCGGATTCAACCAAAAGCTCGTCCATAAATGCTTCCATAAATGCAAATCCCATACCGGAACGTTCCTGGTCCGGTCTTGTCGTAAACATTGGCTCCATTGCCTGTTTTATATCTTCAATTCCCTTTCCATAATCAATTATCGTAACAAACAACTCTCTTTTACCTGTCTTACATTCAATCCTGATTTTCTCCTGCTTCTTATTGTCATAAGCATGAATAATGCAGTTTGTAATCGCTTCTGATACGGCGGTTTTAATATCTGCGACTTCTTCTAATGTCGGATTTAACTGCGTTGCAAATGCTGCAACGGTCACTCTTGCCAGGCTTTCATTACAAGAACGGCTGACAATTTCTAATGTCATTTCATTCGTATACTCCATTTTTATGCTCCCCCTTATCTTTTTTTCTGATGCCAGACTGTTTCCTGACTGATTTCAATATATTTATAAATTCCGGAAATCCGCATAATCCGATATACACGGTCATTCACATGAATTGCCGTCACTCTTCCCCCACTGTAACGCACAATCCGATACCGTCCCATTAGCATTCCAATCCCTGAACTGTCCATAAATGTCGTCTTCGAAAAATCAAATACCAACTGGGAAATCTCCCCCTTTTCCAGTTCTTCATCTACCACCTTGGTAATCTGCTGTGCAAAATGATGGTCCAGCTCTTCCGGCACATAAACCATCAGACAATTTTCCCTTCGTTTGATTACATCACTCATACTGATTACCCCTTACTCTATTCTTTCAATCTTTTGTAAAAAAAGGATGAATACTCATCGTATCCATCCTTTTTCTCAAGGTTTCTCTTTTGATTTTTCTATTCTTCTGAATCTTCTTCACTATAATCAGAATAACTGTTATCCTCTTCATCCGAGTTGCTGTAATCTTCATCATTATTATCATTAGAGGTATCTTCTTCATCATAATTATCATAATTCGAATCATCCTCTTCTGAATTATCTTCTTCATCATAATTCGTATCGTCCGAATTATCCGAGGTATCTGCCTGACTTTGCGTCTGACTGGATTGTGAAGAACCAGAAGAAGAACTTCCCCCTGTCAATGCATCTAAATAATCCTGCGCATCGGATGCATTCTGTGTTCCAGGGAAGGTATCAATAATCTTCTGATACCAGGTCTTTGCATTGTCTGTATCCCCACTCTTCTGATAGGCCTGTGCCAGATAGAACATCGAAGTGAAGTCCGGTTCTCCGATATCAAGCGCTTTTGTATAATTTTCAATAGCAGTTGCATAATCACCGCTCTCATAAGCATCCATCGCCGTACTTTGATATTTCTGTTTGACACTGGAACCAATGTCTCCCATAATCGCATCGTACATACTCTTTGCTTCAACAGAAAGCAGGTCACTGTTTACTCCTTCTAAGGCATTTGCTGCTGTCTCATAATTTTCATCATTATATGCCTGCCATGCCTTTAAAAGATTTTCATAGCTGGTTGTTGTTTCTTTTGCCTGAGAAATCTGGTCTGTCGCTGTATTTACAGATTCCGAAGAATTGTCAATTTCTTCCTGCAGACGAGTCAGTTCTGCTGCCTGTGTCGCTACTTTATCGCTGTATTCTACTACTTTTTGATTTGCTTTTTGATTAATCCGCTGATTCTGTGCCGGAACAACCAAAAACCACAATGCGGAAGCCCCGACCAAAAGCCCGATAATCAAATTGATTAACGTATTGGTAACGGTACGCTCCCGATATTCCATTGGTTGAATGACCACGTCATTTCCGGAGCGATAAACGACTCTTCCTTCTTTTTCCTGTTTTACTTTTTCTCTCGCCTTAAATCTTGGCTCTAAATTTGTAATTTTACCGGTCTGCTGTTCTACTTCTCTTAAAAAACGCAGAGTAGTCGTATTGGTCTTATCAATTTTTGCCGCTGATTTCAACTGCTTTCTTGCCTTCTCATATTTTCCATTGCGAATATAAATCAGTGCCAGTAAATGATAACCTTTAATCAGTTTCGGATTGTCCGCAAGCACTTTTCTAAGCTGCATCTCTGCCATGTCGATACTGCCTCTTTTACAGTATTCCAGACATTGATTGTACTTTTTGATACTCATGTTAATCGTATCAAGGCGGTTTGCATTTTTCTGCAGACGGTTGATATAATCAGCTGCGATATTATTTTCCGGCTGCATATTTTTACTGATTACCCATTCACTTAATGCCGCAACCACTTCACCGGTCTCAAAATAAACCAGTCCGAGAAGATTTCTCGCATGAATATTGTATTTATACATTCTAAGACTTCTCTGCAGGCAGGTAATTGCCCCTGACAGGTCACGAATCTGTGCTTTTTCCAAACCTCTGTTATAATACAAATTCGATAATGCGACAATCTGTTTCTGCACCGTCACATTGCATCCGCATCCAGGGCAATAGGAAGAGCTGTTAAGCTGGGTATTGCATATCATACATTTCATCTGTTTACTCCCTATTTTCTGGTGTTCCCTTCAGTTTCTTTTAAAATTTCTTTGAGTATATCCACAACATCTGTCAAATCCTGACGATAAATTGCATTTTCTGCATCGTCCACATCCTGACACGGCTCAAATTTTTTTAATTCCTCTTCGTAATTAATCATTTGTTTCTCCTTTTTAAATAGTCCTTAATCTCTCCAACGAGATACAAAGAACCTACAACAAATAGTAACCCGTCTCCTTTTTTTGCATAAGCCAGTTCAAATGCTTTTTCACAATCCGGTTCTGCATAGACCTGCTTACAACCGTTTTCTCTAAACAATTCTGCAAGTTCTGTTGAAGACTGTTTTCTGCTTCCCCAGATTTCTGTTACATACACATTGGAGAAATGAAGTCCATTACAGATTTTCTGAATCATGTCTTTAAAATCTTTATCGGAAACCGTTGTAAAAAGCAGAGTAATTGAATAATCATCCTGAAAATATCGAACTGTTTCTACAAATCTTGCAATTCCATCTTCATTATGAGCTCCATCCACAATGACACCTGGCAGTACTGTTTCCATTCTGCCCTGCCATTTTGTATGTTCCATCCCGGCTTTTAAGGTTTCTTTTTCGATTTTATGAACTTCTTTTAATACTCCCATTGTTTCCACCGCAAGAGATGCATTCATCATCTGATATTTTGCAATAAAAGGAATGAACAAGTCTATTGTACCATAAATTTTAGAATCGTAGGTAAATGAAATTCCATCCGGTGTATAAGAAGTCATCTTCTGGCTTGCCTGTTTTACCTCATAGTACGGACACCCCAGTTCTTTTGCCCGATTTTTGATGACTTTTTCGGCCTCTTCCTGATTTCCATCAAAGATAACCGGAACACCCGGCTTGATAATGCCGGCTTTTTCACCTGCAATCTTTTCAATCGTATCGCCAAGATATTCCACATGATCCAGACTGATAGAAGTAATCACGCAGGCAAGCGGAGATACAATCGAATTTGTCGCATCTAAACGTCCGCCCAGCCCGGTTTCCAGTACCAGTAAATCTACATCTGCCTCATCAAAAATGACCATTCCCATTAAAAATAGAAATTCAAAATAGGTTGGATGGTAATCTCCTACCTCTACAAGCTCATCTGCAAGCGCTTTGATTTTTAAGAAAGCCCGTAAGAATGCCTCATCTGAAACCATTTCTTCGTTAATCTGAAATCGTTCATTAATCTTTATCAGATGCGGTGAAGTAAACAACCCGCACTTATAGCCGCCTTCTTCAAGCATTGTGGAAAGAAACGCACAGACACTGCCTTTTCCATTTGTTCCTGCTACATGTATAATTTTTCGTTTTTTATCCGGACTTCCCAGTAAATCCAGACACTTTCTGGTATGTTCTAATTTATTTTTCGTTGTAAATTTCGGAATTTCTTCTATGTATGCAACTGCTTTTTCGTAAGTAAACAAAAATTAATCCTTCTTTCTTTTGTCATTTCCCTAAAAAATCACCGCTCCATTCACAATGATAAGGGTCACTTACCATTATAATGAAGCGGTGACAATATGCAAGCAAATTATGTCGGTTGTAAACTTTTTCTTTTACTGTGTCTCGACAGTAGTTTCTGACTTCTCGGAAGATGCCCCGTTTTCCACCGCGTCTGCTTTTTCATCTGTTTTTGTTTCTGTCTGTCCTTCTGTCTGCGAACCCATATCTGTCTCTGTTGTGTCTTCTGTGGATTCATCTGTTTGTGCTTTGGATGTTTCATGATAAATCTGTGTTTCTGTCCGACTTAATACCTTTCGGGTAGAACTGTTACTGCGAATTGCGATATCCACTTCATCTCCATCCTGTAAATCACCATCTGTCAGAAGAAGCGTCGTCGGACTGACATACGTTACTTCCACTAATTCTCCATTCACCTCAAGATAAGCAGACTGCGTGAAGTTTGTACCGGTAATATAATACCTGCCATCCGAAATTTTTTCAATTTTATCTAAGCTTACTTCTTCCACTCCAAGATGCAGCTTTTCTTTCTGATATGGATTTTTTCCGCCATAGACATACTGTTTTCCATATAAAATATCATACTGCAGCATTTCCAAATCTGCCTGATAATTCTTTGTCTGTCTTCTTGCCTGATGATAACGGAACACATTTCCTTCATGAATTCCAACACGGTTCATGACTTCTGCTGCCATCTGATAAGCAGCAATATTTGCATCTTTCTTTTCAAGCTCCATATTATCCCAGATTACATATTCTGTCTGGAACAGATAACGATTCTCCATATCTTCTACGGTCAATCCCATTGTCGGAAGATGATCCCCATACATGACAAGCACTACATCTTCATCAAGTTGAGATAAGGTATCCGTCAGTTCTTTTACAAACTGGTCCATCTCATAAATCTGATTACAGTAATACTCCCATTTATTATTTAACGCCTCTGTACTCGAACCGCTTACTGTAATCTTCGGATTTTCAATCGTCGGTTCTTCCGGATAATCTCCATGTCCTTGTACCGAAATCGTATAAATATAGTCCGGATCATCTGTCTCATTTAACGCCTGCATAATATATTTTGTCAGATTTCGATCTCTCATCCAGTCATTCGGGTTTGTATCATCCTGTTCCGACATATACTCTTCCGAAGTAAAGGTATCAAATCCAAGATTTGCAAATACACTTTTTCTTCCATAAAAGTTCGCCTCATTATTATGAATGGCATGAGTCCGATATCCCAGACTCTTTAATACATAAGGTGCACTTTCACAAGTTGTTTCTTTTAAAATACTCTTATATGGATATTCGCCAGGTCCAAAATAATGTAAGCTCATTCCTGTAATGCTTTCAAATTCTGTATTTGCTGTACCTGCGCCTACAGAAGGCACTTTATAATATCCGGAAGAATATTCCTTCATCAGTTTTCTGAAATTTGGAATCGGGTCTTCCGAAACATTTAAATAATTAACCAGTGTCGGATCAAAAAAGGATTCCAGCTGTAAAAAGATAATATTTGGTCTTTTTTCTCCTGTTTTGGGCAGATTTGATTCACTGTCCTCAATTTCATTGATTGCTGATTCAGAATAATCTCTCGGACAGCTGATTCCGGTATTAAAAATCGTAGTTGCCAGACAGTATGGATATCCATAATCCTGATAAGCAAATGCAATATTTCCAAAGTAATTGGAAAGCACTCGTTTATCCAGTGCCAGTCTGGTTGTTCCTGCAAATGCCAGCACTACAATCAGCACAAACGGAATATTGACACGGTAACGTAATTTCCCTCTGTATCTTGGCCCTTTTACAAATAAAATAATCATTGCAATCAGCACCAGTATTGCAATAATCATTACAATAACAAAGAAAAACGGATTCAAATACTTATTTGCAATCTTGACTGCGTCGGTAATCAGATGTAAATCCGGTCCTGTAAATGGAGTGACACGGTTTGCCAAAAGCACACCATTAATAATTCCAAGTCCAAGCCAGAAAATAGTTAACAATACCCTCATAAATACTCTTCTTCTTACCAGATACACTAACATAGTGGTTGTAAAAATAAGAAATGAGTTATATAAAAACACTAACGGTCTTTCTGTCATATAGCTAAAAGCTTCTGACACAGAATGTCTGGAGATGGCCTCGATTACAAAATATAAGACCATCACTCCAAACATCTGAAGAGGTACTGACAGAAAGTTCAAAATTTTGATAAACTGTTTTTTTATGGATTTCAAATGCTCAATCTCCTATCAGCCTTGCTTACTTTTCAAGCTGTTTCAGTCTCTCTCTTACCTGTTCCATCATATTTGTATATTTTTCAAGTTTTGCTTTTTCTTCTGCAACCTTACTTTCCGGAGCTTTGCTTACGAAGCGTTCATTGCTTAACATTCCTTTTACGCGGGCAAGCTCTTTGTTTAATTTTTCTTCTTCCTTGTGAAGTCTTTCTACTTCTTTTTCGATATCTACCAGTTCTGCGAACGGCATATAGATAACTGCCTTTGAAGTTACAGCAGAAACAGCATCTTCATCGATTCCGGCTTTGTCTGCCTGTACAACAACTTCACTTGCATAACCAAGTGTTCCAAAGAATACTTTTCCATTTTCAAATGTCTCACGGATTGCTTCATCTTCAGAAACAACAAATACTTTTGCTTTCTTGCTCGGCGGTACATTCATTCCGGTACGCACATTACGAATGCTTCTGACTGCTTCTTTGATGATTTCAACTGCTTCTTCATCCGCTTCAAAATCCCATTCTGCTTTTCTTTCCGGCCAGGAAGCAATCATGATAGATTCTTCTTCCGGACGAAGAGTGCAGTAGATTTCTTCTGTAATAAACGGCATATATGGATGTAATAATTTCAGTGCATTTCCAAGAACTGTTTTTAAAGTCCAAAGAGCTGCTGCTTTTGTGGTGTCTTCTTCATTGTACAATCTCGGTTTTACCATTTCGATATACCAGTCGCAGAATTCTTCCCAGATAAAGTCATAGACTTTCTGAACAGCAATACCAAGTTCATATTTATCCATATTTTCGGTTACTTCTTCTGCCAGTTTGTTTACTTTAGAAAGAATCCATTTATCGGCACCAGTTAAAGCATTTAAATCAATTTCCTGCGGTACTTCTGCTTTTTCCAGGTTCATCATGATAAATCTGGAGGCGTTCCATACTTTATTTGCAAAGTTACGGCTTGCTTCTACTCTCTCCCAGTAGAATCTCATATCATTTCCAGGTGCATTTCCTGTCATCAGAGTCAGACGAAGTGCATCCGCACCATATTTATCGATAACCTCAAGCGGGTCAATTCCATTTCCGAGGGATTTACTCATTTTACGTCCCTGTGAATCACGTACCAGACCATGAATCAGTACATGATGGAATGGAGTTTTTCCGGTCTGTTCCAGACCTGAGAATACCATTCGGATAACCCAGAAGAAAATGATATCATATCCGGTTACCAGTACATCGGTCGGATAGAAATAATTTAATTCTTCTGTATTGTCCGGCCAGCCAAGTGTTGAGAATGGCCATAATGCAGAAGAGAACCATGTATCAAGGGTATCTTCATCCTGTGTCAGATGTTCACAGCCGCATTTCGGGCATACAGACGGCAGTTCTCTTGCAACAACTGTTTCTCCACAGTTATCACAGTAATAAGCCGGGATTCTGTGTCCCCACCATAACTGACGGGAAATACACCAGTCACGGATATTTTCCAGCCAGTGCATGTAAATCTTATCAAAACGTTCCGGAACGAAAGTCAGGTTGCCATCCTGTAATGTTTTGATTGCAGCCTCTCCCATTTCTTTCATTCTTACAAACCACTGCGGTTTAATCATTGGTTCTACGGTTGTACCACAACGATCATGTGTTCCTACACTGTGAGAATGCGGAACAACTTTTACTAAAAGACCAAGATCTTCTAAATCTTTTACCATTGCTTTTCTGGCTTCGTAACGGTCCATGCCTGCGTATTTTCCACCTAAATCATTGATGGTTGCATCATCATTCATGATATTGATTTCTTCGAGGTTATGACGTTTTCCGACTTCAAAGTCATTTGGGTCATGTGCCGGTGTAATTTTTACACAACCTGTTCCAAATTCTTTATCTACATATTCATCAGCGATAACCGGAATTTCTCTGTCTGTCAAAGGCAGTTTTAACATTTTTCCGATTAAATCTTTGTATCTTTCATCTTCCGGGTTAACTGCAACTGCAGTATCGCCCAACAGAGTTTCCGGACGGGTGGTTGCGATTTCAACGAAACGACCTTCTTCTCCAACAATCGGATAATTGATGTGCCAGAAAAATCCATCCTGATCCTCATGTTCCACCTCAGCATCAGAAATAGAGGTCTGGCAGACCGGACACCAGTTGATGATTCTGGAACCTTTGTAAATATATCCTTTTTCGTATAAACGGATAAATACCTCTTTGACTGCTTTTGAACAACCTTCATCCATTGTGAAACGTTCTCTGTCCCAGTCAGCAGAAGCACCCAGTTTCTTTAACTGGTTAATAATTTTTCCGCCGTACTCTTCTTTCCATGCCCAGGCATGTTTTAAGAATTCCTCACGACCTAAATCCTCTTTATTAATCCCCTGCTCTTTTAATTTTTCAATTACCTTTACTTCTGTAGCGATTGCTGCATGGTCTGTTCCCGGCTGCCACAGTGCCTCATATCCCTGCATTCTCTTAAAACGAATCAGGATATCCTGCATAGTTTCATCCAGTGCATGCCCCATGTGAAGCTGTCCGGTTACATTTGGCGGCGGCATAACGATAGTAAACGGTTTTTTATCTCTGTTTACCTCTGCGTGAAAATATTTATTATCAAGCCATTTCTGATACAGTCTTTCTTCAAGACCCTTTGGGTCATAAGTTTTTGCAAGTTCTTTGCTCATGACTACCTCCTTGTTTTTATTGGTTTATTTTTTTTGCAGACATTTATCATAAAAATAAAAAAGCCTTTACAGATAAAACTGTAAAGGGCGAATGTCCGCGGTACCACCTTGCTTTTTAACTCTAAGTCTGTTAACGCAGACGACGCGTGAACACCTACGCAGGATGGCTTTTCTTTACAGTCCCCTCACCCTTTCAGCATTCCGGTTCCAAAGCTACCTTCCACTTGTTCCTCTGAAACGTGCTTTCAGCATTTTGCCGTTCTCTCTGGCAGATTTCCAAATGTACTCCTCTTTTTCAACACCTTTTGCTACGATACATCATAATCATAAAAAATCTTTTTGTCAAGCAAAAAAATGAACCGGAAGTTCCGATTCATTTTACATTCGCTCTTTCTTTATTTACGGGGGAAGTTTTCTTCCCCCTGCCGTTTAATCAGTCGCATAATTCTATAATGTTCAGGCTCCGAGCTTTGGCATTCCATACGAATTCCAGATACAAAACTTTGGCACGGAAGTTTTTCACCTTACTGCTGTTAAGCAGGTTTCCTGGCTCATGGATTAACGCTTCGCCGCCCTTCTCATATAATTTTATACAATGGGTATCTCCGGCGTCACTCCCCATATACAGTGACCGGCTCGCTCAGGCCTTGCACCTGATTCCCTTTTCACCTATTCTGTGCGGTCAGTATAGATGCACTCAACAGTTCTATGGAATTATACTAGATTTATAGTACCATTTTCTATCAGATTCGTCAAGTTTCCTTTTACATTTTGCATGATAACTTTTTAAAATCATTATTCTTCGCTGTCATTTTTTCCAGCATGCCACCAAATGTCCCGGTGTCCTTTCTTCTAATTCCGGTTCCTGCTGCCTGCACAAATCCATTGCATACGGACAACGTGTATGAAATCTACATCCTGACGGAACGTGGAGCGGACTTGGCAGTTCTCCTTTCATTCCAAACTGCTCCAGACTAAGTGCCCGCTTTGGATCCGCAATTGGAATGGCTTTCAGAAGTGCCTGTGTATAAGGATGACAAGGATTATCATAAACCTCATCACTTTCTCCGCTTTCTACAACCTTTCCCAGATACATCACACCGATCCGATCTGAAATATGGCGTACCATAGATAAATCATGTGCCACAAACAGATAAGTCAGTCCCAGTTCTTTCTGCAAATCTTCTAACACATTGACAACCTGTGCCTGAATGGATACATCTAAAGCAGAAATTGGTTCATCACAAAGCAGAAATTCCGGATGAACCGATAACGCCCTTGCAATACCAATGCGCTGACGCTGACCACCGGAAAATTCATACGCATATTTTCCCATATCGTCTGCCTTCATTCCTACTTTTTCCAGCAAACCTACAATTCGCTGTTCCATCTCTTTTTCAGAAAGCTTTTCAAAAACTGAAATCGGCTCTGCCATAATTTCTCTTACATTCTGATGTGGATCCAATGCGGAATAAGGATCCTGAAAGATAATCTGCATCCGTTTATGGTAGGAAAGAAGCTCTTTTCCTTTTATTTTTGTTATATCATCTCCATCATAAATTAAAGTACCATCCGTAGGTTCGTACATACGAATCAGCGTTCTTCCCAATGTGGATTTTCCGCATCCGGATTCTCCTACCAGACCAAATGTTTCCCCTCTCTTTATCGAAAGACTCACACGATCTACTGCTTTTACCTGCTGTATCGTTTTCCCAAAAAAATTTTTTACCGGAAAGTACTTCGACAGATTCTTTGCTTCCAGGAGATATTGCTCTTTTGTTTCCATAGTTATTTCTCCTCTTTCTTCTCTTTCTCATCCAGTTCTCTTTTTGTGAAAATACATCTGGATGACTGTGTATCTGAATAGGAGCGCATAAGGGGAACTTCTTTTTTACACTCCTCACAGGCAAATTTACATCGTGTTACAAAAGGACATCCTTCCGGAGGATTTGCCAAAGATGGTGCCATACCCGGAATCGGTTCCAGACGTTCCCGGCAGCCACTTTCACATTTCGGAATCGCATGAAGCAAAGCTCTGGTATAAGGATGGGTTGGATTTTCAAAAATTTCTTCTGTTGTTCCTTCCTCCATAATAAGTCCACCATACATTACTTCAATTCGCTTTGCCAGAGAAGCTACCACTCCCAAATCATGCGTGATCAAAATAATATTCATATGTTCTGTTTCATTTAACTGTTTTAAAAGCTGTAAAATCTGTGCCTGAATCGTCACATCAAGGGCAGTCGTTGGTTCATCTGCAATCAGAAGGCGTGGCTGACAGCACAAAGCCATAGCAATCATTACTCGCTGTCTCATTCCACCGGAAAATTCGTGAGGATACTGCTCCATACGACTTTCAGGAGAAGAAATTCCTACCTTTGCAAGCATATCCACTGCTACTTTTCTTGCCTCTTTTTTACTCAGCTTTTGATGACGACACAAGACCTCAGTCATATGGTTTCCTATTTTTTTCAGTGGATTCAAAGCTGTCATAGGGTCTTGAAAAATCATAGCCATGTCTTTTCCGCGCATCTTTTCTTTTTCTTTCTCTGACATGGATAATAAATCCTTCTTTAACACTTCCAGATGGTCTGCCTGTATCTCTGCACTTTCTCCAAGCAGTCCCATAACAGATTTCATCGTTACACTTTTTCCACTTCCGGATTCCCCTACAATTGCAAGGATATCCCCTTCATCCACATAAAGAGAAACCCCTCGTACTGCCTGAATTTTCTGTTTATGACTTTTAAATACAGTTGTCAGATTGTCGATGGTTAATACTCTATTTTCATTCATCTTCTTATCTCCTATTTACTTTCATCCATCACACGCGGATCTACATAAATCCGGAGCAGATTACCCAGCTTGTTAAATGCAAATATAGTCAGCATAATTAAAAGTCCCGGAATAATTGCCATATAAACTGCATTTTGCAGATTACTCTGCGCACTTTGCAATAATTTTCCCCAGGATGACAAAGGTTCCTGAATTCCAATTCCCAGAAAGCTTAAAGAAGATTCTGTCATAATTGCATTTGAAATACTTGTCGTTGCTGCAATAATAATAGTAGGAAGTACAGATGGAATCAGATGTCTGATAACCATTTTAAGTAAGGACACACCTGTAAAATCTGCATATAATACATATTCCCGCTCCTTTACAGACATTACCTCTGCCCGAACAAGTCGTGCAATCTCCATCCAGGAAAAGAATCCAATTACAATAACAATTGATACCAGTCCCTGTTTAAAAAAGATACTGACAACCGTAACCAAAATCAGCCATGGAATAGATTGTAAAACATCTACAATACGCATCAAAATACTATCCACGATTCCTCCAAGATATCCTGCCAGAATCCCAACTGTCACACCAATCGTAATACTCATCAACATAGCAAGAACACCAACTAATAAAGAAATACGACCTCCATAGATTACACGAGCCAGATAATCACGTCCCACTTCATCTGTTCCAAAAATATGAACACTGCTTGGTGCCTCAAGCATATGAGAGACATCTGTTTTATTTGGCTCTAACGGCAGCACGGGAGCCAGCAAAGATAAAATCAAAATAATTGCAAGAAAAGCAATCGAAAATATTGCTATTTTATCATGCTTTAATGCCTCCCAGACATTTTCCAGACGTTTTTTTTGAGAATCATTCATTGCCATATACTTACCTCATCTTTCTAATTCTTGGATCTGTTACGCAATATAAGATATCAGACAACAGATTTCCCAGAACAACCAATGTGGAAGACAAAATCAGGATAATCATAACGATAGGATAATCCATTCCCTGTACCGCTTTAATAAAGTAAGGTCCAATTCCTGGCCAGCTAAATACGGTCTCTGTAATTACTGCACCTGTTACCAGAGTAGGCAGAGCCATACCAAGTTTTGTGATAACCGGAAGCAATACATTTTTACAGACATGTTTAAACATAATTTCCGTACGAGATGCTCCAAAAGCCTTTTGTACCATAACATAATCTTCCGAATACTGAGTAATTGTAGAAGAGCGAACATATCGGACATTATCCGGAATAAATGCCAGCGTCAGTACCACATAAGGCATAATAAAATGTAAAAAGAAATCTCCCAGTGTTTTTACACCTACCGTATGCATACCAAGAATCGGAAGAATTCTCAACCTGTAGCCAAACAGGTAGATAAACAGCATCGCTACCCAGAATGTAGGCATGGCAATCCATAAAGAACAAATTCCATCTATCAGTTTATCCTGCCATTTATTTTTATGAGAACCTGCCAGCAATCCAAGTACAATTGCAATCACATAGGCGGTCAGATAAGAAGGAAGAACCAGTTTGATTGTGTTTGGAATCCTTATTGCCAGTTCATCAAAGATATTGGTTTTCGTTACAATAGAATAGCCGAAATTTCCATTTAAAATTCCCTCCAGCCAGCGAATATACTGCACGTAAACCGGCTGATCATATCCATACTTTTCACGAATCATCTGAACCATCTCCGGAGACATCTTCGGAGTTGTCATCGCATCAATTGCATCATAGGGTGCCAGATGCATTAAAGAAAAACAAAGAATTGTGATTACAATAATCAGAGGAATCGCAGTAAGAATACGTTTTACAATATACTTTGCCATGTTTTCTCCTTTTTGCTTTTTACTCAAAAAAAGACGAAATCCTTCACTTTATTTCAGAAGAATTCCGCCCTTTGTAAAAATAATAAATCAATACTTACTTATTTTGCAATTTTCAGATTGGAAGTATCCTCAAACGTGTACACCGGAACAAGTCCTGCTTCTTTTACACCTTGAATTCTGTTGTTTACAACCAGAATCTTGTTATTGGAAATAATTGGATAAAATGCACCTGTGTCTTGAATAGCAGCCTGCAATTTTGCATAAGTTTCTTTTCTTGCAGATTCATCCGTCTCAGAAAATCCTTCTTCAAACAGCTGATCGATTGTATCATATCCACTGTAATGCATAGAATTATAAGCAGCTCCATTCTTAAACAGACTCGAGAATGTATCAGGGTCAATTCCCATAATATAACCGCCCAGATACATATCATACTCATTATTCGGATCTTTCATTGCATTAGAAACAGCTGTTGCGTCTCCTCCCGCAAGTTCTACCTCTACACCAACTTCTTTCAGCTGCTCCTGAATCAGAAGTGCCTGTGCAGACTGTACCGGGTCACTGGAACTATATCCAAGTTTCAATTTCAGATTACTTACTCCTGCATCTTTCAGCATGCTCTTTGCCTTATCTACATCCTGCTCATACTTCTCTACACCTTCTTCCGTATAGAACTGACTGTTTGTCGGCAGGAAAGTATACGGAATGCTATAATATTCATCCGACTCATAAGCTGCATCATCCATTGCTTTTTTATCCATAGCAAACAACAGGGCTTTACGGACATTTTCATCTGTCACTCTGTTACAGTTAAACTGTAAATATCCTATACGACCCTCACTGTAAGAATATGCTGTCAGATTGTTTGCATCCAAATCCAGTTTTTTCACCTGCTGTGGTGTCAGCTGATAAGCATCTACTTCTCCATTCTGTAAAGCCAAAATAGCAGTATCTGCATTCTCAATAATCTGGAATACTACATTTTTAATAGCAGGTTCACCTTTATAATAGTTTTCATTTGCCTCAAATTTCAGATAAGAACCAGATTGATAATCTACCAGTTTATATGGACCGGTTCCTACTGAATTCATGTTATAATCATTATGTTCAAAGTCCGTTACATCTTTATAGATGTGTTCCGGCATAATAAAAATCTGGCTCAGCATTTCCATAGCAGTAGGTGTTTCAAATGGAAATGTGAAAGATACGGTATAGTCATCCTTTTTTTCTACTTTTACCGCTCCCTGATCATATACCAGCTGGGAATATGCCCAACCCAGATTTTCTTCTTTTTCCATAGCCTCATAGGTAAAGACAACATCGTCTGCTGTAAATGGTTCTCCATCTGACCATTTCACATCATCTCTGAGACTGAATGTATAGGTTTTATTATCATCCGATACTTCACAGTCTTTTGCCAGAAACCAGTTGATTCCATCTGCATTATTCATATACAGCGGGGAATAAATCATCTTAACAGTCGATAATCCCCAACGGTCAGATGTTGTAATCACATTAACCGTTTCTGTTGGGTCTCCGGAAATCGCATAAGTAAATGTGTCTTTACCGGAAGTTTCTGCAGCCGCTGTACTCTTATCTGAAGCTGTTTTACTGTCATCTTCCGCAACCGGATCTTTTCCTCCGCAGGCCATCAGACTTGCAGCAAGTACAACAGTCAGAGCAACCACAGATGCAAGCTTTGTAATTCTCTTCATCTTACTCTCTTCCTCCTTATTTTCTCTCTTTTTCAGAGTCACTACTCTTCATTATGCTATCAGCTAAAAACAATTTTGTCAAACATTTCTTGTCCCAAAAAGAAATCACCACATCCCGGAAATCTTACGTGGAATGCAGTGATTTTGTCATTTTTGATTTTTGATTTTTTCTCTTTTTTTCCGTGTCATAATGCCACCGATTCTACCGGTTTCTTTTGCAGAGAGACTCTTCCATCCATCTTTCAAAACTCTGTCTAAAAGCCCGAGTTCTTCTGCTATCTCATATTTCACTTTTTCTTCGGGAGTCAGACTTTCCAAATCAATCTCTTTTTGCTTTTTTTGACTCATTTTATACTCCTTTTTCCTTATATGTACTCTCAGAATTTTGAGCGTACAGGAATTCTTATTCTTTTATACAGGAGTATTGCCTGAAATTTTTATTTTATACCGTTTCTTTTTATTTTGGGATAATAATTGACGCAATAATATAAGCAATAATTCCTGTTCCTGCACCAATACAGCTTAAGATTACCCATGCCAGACGAACCAACGTCGGATCAATATCAAAATATTCTGCAATTCCTCCGCAGACGCCTGCTAACATGTAATTGGTTGATGAACGATATAATCTTTTATTCGACATAATAAATTCCTCCTAAATTCAAAATCTTCCTAATTTAATATAGTTCATACAGAAATGTAAAAATGAACGTTACGATTCAAACGTTATCTGAACATCCCCCATTCCACAGTCAATGCTTAATTCCTTTCCGGTATTATTTTTATCTAAAAATTCATTTCCAAATCCGGAGGAAAGAACGTTATCTCCAACTTGAACAGAACCCATTCCAACCTCTGCCTCTGCATTGTAGTCCTCTCTTTTTCCTGCCATTTTCATGTCCACCGTACCTGTTCCACAGGAAATATCACTTACTTTTGCATCTAATTTCGCTACAGATACTTCACCGGCACCAACCTCTATCTCACATTCCTGTGCTCTTAATTCATCGGATACCTGCAAAACTCCTGCACCAACTTCCAGGTCAAGATAATCTGCATTTAATTTGTCGATAACCAGTTGTCCTCCACCGCTCATTTCAACTGTCACTGATTCAAACTGCATATCCTGCGGGAGAATAATCTCAATCGGGTCTTTTTCTCCCTGATGATTCTTTCCTTCCCGCTCAATTGAAAGTTCCCGGTCTTCTCTGTCATATTCTACAACATCTGCGCTATTATAACTCTTTACCTTAATTGAACTTGCATTTGCATCCGTCTTAAATTCCAGATAAATGGCATTTTTTTCTTCTGTTTCAATACTTAATGAACTCACTTCCTCTTTGCTAAATTCATATTCCTGTTTTGCTTCAGTATCTAATTTCGCATAGATTGTTTCAAGCCCATCAGAATCAAATCCTTTTCCGTCTGCAAGTACATTCACTTTTTCTGCCCAGCCAAAATATTGCATCCCTTTATCCTTTAGAACAGACCAGTCCGGACCAATTATCATTCCGGCTAAAAACAATCCTGCTCCAATCACCCCAATCACAGCTGACAAAATCAGACATGTCTTTGTAAACATTTTCATACACGCTGCCCTCCTTTTCTTCCCTTGTAAAAGATTCTCTGAAGAAAATCAACGCATCCTCGAAAGACTATCGGAAATCCTTTTCCAACTATCCAGAGAAAGACTAACAGGATTAAAATTGCAATCGCAACTGCTACCATACCGCCCCCGGCTACAATTAAAAAGATTCCCGGGGATGAAATCAAACGAATGATAGCTAAAACAATTGCAGTAATTCCTGCAATCAAAAGTGCGACACCTCCAATGCCAATTGCTGCAATGATTCCCAGCACTCCTACAATCAAACCAAATAAAACACCTAAAATCCCAAGTCCTCCGCCAGCCCAGATTGGAGAAGTTAAAATAACAAGCACTATCACAAGTCCCCAGGTAAGACCGCTTCGTTTTTTCTGTGTATGCTGTCCATATCTGCTTTCTTCCTGATGATAATGATTTGTTTCTTTGAGCATATCTTTCTTATCAAAACGCACATCCTGATAACCCTGTTCCGTATACTCTTCATAGTCTGCTTCATTTCCGGAAAGGTCTGCTTTGATAATCGCAGCCACCTTCCCGGGGCTTCCCAGCTCCTGAATCACCTCTGCTTCTTTCTCTTTTCCGGCATCATCAAAATATCCATTATAATATTCCAATGCCTCTTCCCGCTCCTGCGCAGGAATGTCATACAAAAGCCGTTCCAGCTGACTTAAAAATTCCTCTCGGTTCATACTCACAACACCTCTCCCTCAAATAATCCGCTAATCTTTCCTGAATACGTTTTCCATTCTTCTTTATACAAATTCAATTGTGCCATTCCCTTTTCTGTTACCTTATAATACCTGCGGTTTCTGCCTCCAAATTCCTGGTCATATGTTTCCAGACAATCATCCTTTAAAAGCCTTCGCAAAACCGGATACAACGTAGATTCTGAAATCTCAAGCACCTGCCGTACATCCTGCGTAATCTTATACCCATACGTTCCCTCGGCTTCCTTTGAGACAACAGCAAGTACAATTGCATCAAGTAATGCTGCACCTGTATTAAAAACCATGTATGCTTTCACCTCTTTTTTTGTAGAGTTATTTCTTATACAATACTATACGTCATATAATATAGTTTTGTCAATAATATTATATTAAATAAATCTTAAGGTTTTATAAAACAAAAAAATGGAAGGTTTTTTATTTTTCTAAAAAACCTTCCATTTTCTTTACGCTACTTTCTTTACTCTACCGCAAATGCCCGCTCCAAATTTACAGAATAAATATATTTTTCTTCCACCGGCTTTTCCAACATCCGCTCCAGTGCTTTCTGATAGTATTTCAGTTGAATTCCATACTTTCCAACCAAGTCACTGCCATCCCGCTGTTCTACATAATCTGTCTTGTAATCCAACAAAACAATTTTTCCATTTTCTTCAAAAAATGCATCGATGATTCCCTGTACCAGCATCGTCTCTTCTCCCGTCTCTGTTTTTAAGATATCTGAAGCCAAAACTTCAATGACAAAGGGCTGTTCACGGAATAAACATCCCTCGCTTTGCGCCTGTTTCATTCGTTTTCCAATTCTCGAATTAGCCAGTGCAAAAATCTTTTCGGGTTTTACTGTTACATAAACCGATTCATCTATTTTTTGTTCTTCTCTAAGTTTTGCAAGCTGATTTTTTACTGCCGTTTTGGTATCCGTATCTGTAAAATCCAGCCACTGCAGTACCTTATGATACGCATTTCCGCGGTCTACCCCGACTAAAACCTCGCCTTCTTCCTGCATAAATGCCGGAATATATGGTTCAATTTCCGGCAATTCTTTTATTTCTTCCTTCTCGTCTGCAAGAAGTTCTTCTCCAAGAATCTGATCCATAAGGGAAACTCTTTCCTCAAAGGAAATGCTCTCTTCAAAGGAAACACTTTCTTCATCTTCAAACTGCATCCGTTTGACTTCTGAAACTGTTACCTTAGCCGGAACTTCGGCTTCTTTCTGCCACGGATATTCCCACAAAAAATGTTCCTGTATTTCTTTTCTTATTCGTTCATCTGAAGATGCACGCTCCATTTCTGCAATCAATTCCTGCTCTTTGATTAACTGCTCACTTCGCTCTTTTGCCTCACTTAAAACAAACTCAACCGGTGATTTTACAGCAATCAAAAATGGAGCTGTTTCTTCATGCAATGAATGACTCACAGGGCAGGAATATTCATACTGCTGATACAATCCATCCATACAGCGGTGTCTTGCAAGTGCCGGAAAAATCCAGTCCAGATACATTCTCGCTTTCACAAGTTTTCCATAAGACAGACGCATTTTTTCTTCGTTTTTTATCAGTTCAAGTCCTTCCACACGTTTCTCCAGTCTGCTGACTGCCCCAGTCAGATATAACTTTTCTTTTGCTCTGGTCAAAGCTACATAAAGCACTCGCAGTTCTTCTCCCAGATTTTCAAGCTGAATCTGGCGCTGAACAGCTTTCTTTAATAAAGTCGGTGCTTTTGTTCTGCGTTTTGTATCAATCCAGTCTGCACCGATTCCCAAATCCGGATGAATCACAAGTGACGCTCTGGCATCCTGCTGATTAAACAATTTTCCAAGCCCGGATACAAAAACAATCGGAAATTCCAGACCTTTGCTTTTATGAATACTCATAATCTTTACGGTATTTTCCTGACTTGCCGTGATGTCTGCTTCACCAAAATCAATCTGGTATTTCTGCAGGTTTTCAATATAACGCACAAAGTTAAACAGTCCTCGATAGCTTGTTTTTTCATAATCTCTTGCCTTCTCAAAAAGCATCTCAAGATTTGCTTTTTTCTGTTCGCCAAGCGCATTTGCCATATAATATTCTATCAGTCCAAGGCTCTCATAAATATCCCATAACAGCTCATGGATTGGTGTATAGGCAACCTTCACACGCAGGGTGTAAAACTGTTCTAGAAATCGGCTGATTTTTCTTTGAATTTCTGCCGCTCCGTCTGTTTTCTCATATAACAACATACATTCAAAGAATTTAAGCGTCTCATCTGAACTTTCTTTTCCCGCACATTTTATCTTTGCCAGTTCTTCCATTGTAAAGGCATCCGGCAGATTTAAAAGCACTCCGGCAAATGGAATATCCTGAAGCGGATTATCCAGAATCCGAAGGTAATTTAAAACAGTTACGACTTCCTGTGCCGAGAAATATCCGGTCTTTGTCGTTACGCTTGCAGGAATTCCACGACTCTCGAGAATCTTTTTAAAATTTTCTGCCCAACCATTCATGGTGCGCAGCAAAATCACAATATCTCCATACTCTGCTTTTCTATAACCGCCATTTTCTTTATCTACAACCGGAAACTTTCCAACGATTTCCTGAATTTTATCCGCCACAAGTCTTGCTTCAAGTTCCTGCACATTTTCTTCGGTTTCCATCTGCTTCCATTCGGCTTCATCGCTTTCCACCAGCAAAAGTTCTGTTTCTCTTAACACCGGCTCACTATTTTCCTCAAACACCGCTCCGGCATAGAGTGCCGCATCTTCATCATATTCCACTCCGCCCAGACTCTCTCCCATTATCTGGTAAAAGATAAAGTTGATTCCTGCTAAAACTTCCTCTCTGCTTCGGAAATTTTTATGCAGGTCAATCCGCACCTTATCTCCGGCTTTCTGCAAATATGAATGATATTTTTCCATAAATAAATCCGGTCTTGCAAGGCGGAAACGATAAATACTCTGCTTGACATCTCCTACCATAAAGATGTTATTCTGTCCCTCTTCCATCCTTGATACCGCAGTTAGTAATTTTTCCTGTACCAGATTGCTGTCCTGATATTCATCAATTAAAATCTCATAAAAATGGGCAGAAAGTTCCTTCGCTGCCTCACTTCGCTCATCCCCATTTTCCGTATGATGAATCAAAATTTCCAGTGCAAAATGCTCCAAATCCGAATAATCCAGCAGATTCTTTTCCCGTTTTTTCTCTGCAAATGCTTCCGAAAAACGAAGCGTCAAATCAATCAAAACCCCAACCGGTCCTCCGGCTTCCTGCAGATATTTAGCTGCTGTTTCAAACGGCACACCAAAGTACTGTTCTTTGATTTCATTTAAACCGTCTTTGATTTGATTTCGATAATTTTTTACCAGTTCTTTTTTATTTTCCGATGCTTCCGGCATTTTTTTTCCCGATAATCTTGCATAAGAAAGATGGGAAAAAACCTCCTGCTGTGCTTCGAAACTGTCTGCTTTTAACAGCAGTTCCACTGTTTTTAAATCCTGACTTAAGGCTTCTTCGTAAAGATATGGTCCATCTTCCTGCCGACAAAGTGCAATTCCTGCTTCTGCAAGCATACGGATTTCTTCCAGATTTTTTTCGATATCGGACTTTAACAACTGCATCCACGGTGCCTGCTCCACTTCTTTTACTGACGAAATCTGATATGCATCTTTGCAGGATACCAGCCATTCTTTTGGATACGGATAACTCGTCGAAAAAGTATACAATTTACGTATCAATTCCACCAACCCATCATCAGAACGCCCTGTAGAAAACGCCTCCACAAACTCATGAAATTCTTCACTGCCCTCTTCATAAGCCTCGCTCAAAATCCGCTCTGCTACATCTCCCTGAAGCATACGCAGTTCCCCTTCTTCTCCCACACGAAAAGACGGATCTAAGTCAATTAAATGAAAATAATTTCGCACAATATACGCACAAAAACTGTCAATCGTTGTAATCAGCGCATGATGAAGCAGGGTATTCTGCTTTCTTAGATGCTCTAACATCTGATCTTTTTTCGGACTGTTCTCCTGCTTCTCTTCTTCCTCGATTCGAGCTTCTATCGCAAGTCGGATTCGCTCTCTCATCTCTCCTGCTGCTGCTCTTGTAAAGGTCACAATTAAAAGCTCATCAATCGAAACCGGATGCTCCAAATCTGTAATCATCGAAAGGATTCTTGCCACAAGCACCGCTGTCTTTCCACTTCCCGCTGCCGCACTGACTAATACATTTGCATTTCTCGTCTCTATGACTTTCTGCTGTTCCGGGGTCCATCTCATTTCCATTTATTTCTTTTCCCCCTTCTGATTTTCTGCTTTTTCGCTCTCCTGCATCTGTTCTTCCATGCCTTTCCAGATTTCTTCACTTTTTACCTGCGCAAGTCTGCGGTATCCACACCCTTCTTTCTTCTCATCAAACCCACACGCACCTTGATATGGGCAATACTGACAGGCATTTCTTTGCCCCATCTCATAAGGTGAAACCGACGCTTCTCCCTTTAAAATACGCTGTCCGATTTCCTGTATCTTATATTTGACATAGCCTGAAACCAGTTCAAAATGTTCCTCATCTACCGCACTGGAAGTCTTAGAAAGTCCTCCGCTTTTATTGATAGAAACCGGAATACTGTTTGAAGATACCCCTTTTTCTTCGAGTCCCTTGTCCAGACGTTTTAAAATCTCCGGGTCGGCAGATGCCAGTCCATTCATTCTAAGCTGCTTTAAAAGTCTCTGATTTAAAGACTCTTCCGATTCCTTTTCTACACAGTCTACAATCGGGTCTTTGATATTATAATAAAAAATCCCTGCCGGAAGTACGTTTTTATCCGGATGAGCTCTTTGTTCCAGTTCCATTGCCGCATTTAAATACAGCACCAGCTGAAGCTGAAGTCCGTGATACAGTGCCACTAAATCAAACGCAGTACTTCCTGATTTATAGTCAATGACTTTTACATAGACATTTTCAGAATCTTCACACACATCCACACGGTCGATTCTTCCCTTTAATTTCATTGTCTCCTCTTCTGAAAGCGCAATATTAACGCTTTCTAACGAATCTGCCATTGCAAAGGAAACCTCAAACCGGCTCGGTTTAAATTCGCCCTGTTCCATCTGTTTTGCAAGTGCCCAAACCGTTCTTCGCATCATTCGTTTGACACGATTGACCATATAAGCATTTCTCGCATCACTTTGAAGCACGGTATTCCCATAGGAATCAACAGCTTCTTCCACACAGGAATCTGCGAGTTTTTCCATCTCTTCGAGACTGATTTCATCCCATTCCACACCCTGTTCTTTGATGTGTCTTGCAAAGCGTTCCAATCCAGAATGAAGCACATTTCCCATATCCATTGCATTAAATTCATAGGCCGTACGTTCCTTTAATTCCAGCCCGTAGGAGAGAAAATGTGCACAGGCACACTTTGCAAAAAGTTCCAGTCTGGTCGCACTGTTTTCCAGTATCTGTCCATATAGTGCCTTTGCCACACTTCTTCCGATATTATCAGCGATTTTCTTTGGAAATGCACTCTCCATCAGACCTTTTACTCTCTCCTGCCATTCTTCCTGTGAAACAAACCATAAAAATAATTCCTGCCAGTATTTAGACGGTGTCTCTTTTCGGATATTCTGAAAACCTTTGGCAAGATATGCAAATGCCTGCTCCGTCTTTTCAAATGCAAAACTGTCATTTTGTCTGACTTTTTCCACCGGCAAATCCGCAAACATCTTTCTTAAATTTCCAATCAAAAAGGAAGGAAGTATTGCCTCTCCATCTGCCCCCTGCTTGCTGTAAGAGAGGAATAACTGATTTGATGGCTTCGTCAGATTCAAATACAGATAAAATTTCTGTGTATACAGATTTTCTTTCGCAGTTGGCGCAAGCGCTACTTCAGACAATTTCAAATCTTCACGGTTTAATTCTGATAAAATTTTTCCACCACCATCTTCTCTTGGAATTTTTCCATCATTGACTCCGACAAAAAATAGAACCTGAATGTCTTTTAAACGGGTTCGCTCCATATCTCCGACCAGCACCTGGTCTGTACTTGGAGGAATAATTCCCACCTTTGCCTCAGAAAGCCCTGCCTCTAAGAGTTCTTTAAACTCCCTTAAACTGACACTTTCTTCTCCCAAAACCTGCACCATTTTATCAAATAAATCCATCACAATGGCATAAATCTGACTGTATTCTTTTGCCTTTCCAACCTCTCCGTGTGCCTCAAAATACTGCTCACTTTTCTTTAATTTCTGCTGAATTCTGCATGAAACAATAAACTCATAAAAGGCTCGCACACGCTCCGATACCGTAGCTTTTCGCACTTTCATACGCAAAGTAAATCCTTCCAAAAGCTCCATCAGACGAACTCTTAAAGCTTCAATTTTTACAACTTCCTCTGGATTTTCTCCCCGATAAGCTAATGTCCACTCCTTCTGCCACTTCTTCCAGCTCTTAATACCCATTCCAAGCATATAGTTTTCTAAGACGTCCATTTCTTCTTCCGTCAAATCCAAAAGCCCGCATCGAAGAAAACGAAACACACTCTCATAGCTATAATTTTCTATCAGCATATCAATGCAGGCACGCAGAAATTCAATAAACGGATTCATAAGCACAGTCTGTTTTTCATCAATAAAACACGGAATTTCGTAACGTTCCAGCATCTTCTTTGCATAATCTGCGTAAGTATCCATGTCTGCCGTAATCACTGCAAAATCACGCCAACGCATCTTCTTTTGACGTACCATCCGGTGTATCATTCCGGAAACATATTCCATTTCTTCTTTGGGATTGGCACATTCCAAAACCCTTATCGAATCCTGTCTTTCGGTATAACAGTTTCTTTTAGAACGAAATAAATTCTGCTCTAAAAATGCCAGTGCCGGCTGATGGAAAAACCTTGCGTTTCCCTTAATTTTCACATCGTCCACCGGACAGCCGACTCTTGACGCTGTCTGGCACAATCTACTCACCGTCTGCTTACTTAAATAAAACAGATTCGTCGCATCACTCTGCACATAAGGACGTTCCCCTTCCCCGATTGTAACCGTCACATACATTTCTTCGCAGAGGGGCAGAATCTTCTCCAGTACATTTTGCTGAATCGGTGTAAATCCGGTATAGCCATCCAGAACCAGTATGCTCTCTTTTAATTTTTTCGACTTTCCGGCTACACTTCCAAGCACTTCAAGCACTTCTTCTCTTGTGATTGCTTTTCCTTCCAGATACTCAAAAAAGCCGTCATAAAGCACTGCAATATCCTTTAATTTATAGTAAAGTTCCGGCTTATCCTTTGCACACTCCAGCATTTTTTCCATGTCTTCTTTTGAGACTTCATACTGCCGAAGCTCAGATACCATGGATTTCATTTCAGAGATATAACCCTGTCGTTTCATTTTTTCGCCAAGCACACTTAATTCCTTCTTATGATTCTGTGCCACTTTTCGGATAACCAGACTCTTTCCGGTCTCTTCTAACACATCCTCACACAGATAACCTGTTTCTTCTAATACTCGAAAGGCAAGACGTTCAAAACTTAAGACATCAATATTTAAAATTCCTTTTCTTGGATGCATCCGGACCAGTTCCTTCTGTGTCTGCATCGTAAACTGCTCCGGTACTAATACCAGATATTGCTTCTTCGGATTCTGAATGGATTCCCGTATAATTTTCTGATAAATATAATAAGATTTTCCGGCACCCGATGCGCCAAACACAAAATGTAACGACATGCGTTTCCCCTTTCTTACAACTAACTGTTTCTGTCTTTTACTTTAGGAAAAATTTTTCAATGACCTCTGCAATTCCATCCTCATCATTACTATTTATGGTAATATAATCTGCCACATCTTTTACTTTTTCCTGTGCATTTGCCATAGCCACCCCAAGACCCGCATACTGAATCATGGAAATATCGTTAAATCCGTCTCCACAGCACACCATCTCTTCCCTTTCGATTCCGAGAATCTTTAACAGACGTTCCAGACAATATGCCTTATCCACATTTTTCGGAAGCACCTCCAGGAAATATGGTTCCGAACGGAATACCTGCGCTTCTAACTGATATTTCTCGGCAATGACTGGTTCAATACTCTCTAATAATTCACCGTCAGCCGTTAAAATACACTTGTTAACCGGAAAATTGACATAAGATTTAAAATCCGGTTTTTTAATCACAGGAAGTGTCGTAATTCTGGATTCTATCATAATATATTCATCCGGTATTTTTGCAGAAATAATAGAATCCCCCTCATAAGTCATAAGACCCGTTCCATAATGCATGGCATCGTCATATAATTTCTTTGGAATCCCAATCGGAAGTTCTTTCGAATAAATACATTCTTTTGTTTTCCAGTTAATAATTCTTGCTCCGTTAAATGCGAGCACATAACTTCCATACTCAGCAAAATCCAGTTCATCTGCAACTGCCACAATTCCCTTTGTCGGACGACCCGATGCAATCGCTACCGGAATCCCTTTTTTTTGAAGTTCTAAAATTGCTTCTTTTGTCTTTGGGGTAATCTCTTTTTTAGAATTTGTCACTGTTCCATCAATATCCAATACCAACAATTTATAACTCATTTTTAAAAAATCCTCCTCAATTTCTCAGATGTTTAACCAAATCAAGTAAGTCCCCTGCTTCAATTGCGAAAAGCAATAAGCAGGGGTGGGGACTTGCTTATATCAGGAGGGGGCAATCCCCTTCTGATAAGCTGCGTAGCAGCTATTTGGTTATGAGCAAGTAGCGAAGCGGATTGCGAATATCCACTTGACTCTGAAACCAGTTTAACACAAAAAGTTTTCTCAACCAACCTCGTTGGGGGCATATTTTTCTTTTTCTCCTAATAAGTTATAAAAAGGAATACCAGGAGGGAATACTATGAGTGCGAAAACCAAAATTGTTGTACTACATACGAAAGAAGTGATTTATACCGTGCTTTTTGTTGTACTTGCCATTGTGCTTGCAGTCCTTCTTTTTTTGATGTTCGGAAAAGACAAAAAGACCACTTCTTTCTCAGGCTCTCCCGCCAAATATCACGCCGGTATCTATAAAAGCCCAATTACACTCGATAACAACACCTTTGATGTCGAAGTCACGGTCGATGAACATGAAATCACCTCTATCTCCATGACAAATTTAAGTGAAGCAACAACTGCTATGTATCCACTGATGGAACCGGCACTCGAATCCCTTGCGAATCAAATTTATGCAACCCAGTCCACAAAAGATCTTACTTATGCCGAAGAAAACAAATATACTTCGATGCTGTTGTTAGATGCAATTAACTCGGCACTTGATAAAGCAAGGGCAGATTAAGAAGATCTACAAAAAATGGCTCCGAACAAAAGTCCGAAGCCATTTTTACTGCCTACTATATACTTATTATTTAATTGCACCTTCTACCATACCCTGAATAATCTGTTTCTGTGCAAACAGGAACAAGATAATAATCGGAATCATGGCAAGCAGAGCTGCTGTCAGGATTAAATCCCATTGTTTTACATAAGAACCTACAAAACTGCTTACTGCAACCGGAAGAGTTTTGATTCTTCCGTTTAATCCAAGCATCAGAGATGGAAGGAGGTAATCGTTCCAAATCCAGATACCATTTAAGATTAATACTGTAACCTGAATTGGTTTTAACAGCGGGAAGATAATTCGAAAGAATGTACCCTCAGGACTGCATCCATCAATCCATGCAGCTTCTTCCAACTCATACGGAATTCCTTTTACAAAACCATGAAGGATGAATACAGACATTGAACCACCGAATCCAAGATAAGCAAAAATAATTCCTTTGTAACTTTGAAGCATCTGAATTCCCAAAAACTCTGAAGTTTCACGGAAAGTAGATAACAGTGGAAGCATTACAACCTGGAATGGAATAACCATTGCTGATACAAATAACATAAAAATGAAATTAGACCATTTTGTTTTATTTCTTACTAAAACCCAGGCTGCCATACTGGAAAACAAAGTCAGTAAAATCAGAGATACTGCTGTAATTAACAGGGAACTAAAGAAAGAACCCCAGTAATTAAAGTTATCATTATGGATAACATTGCTCATGTTGGTCAACAGCTGTCCCCAGTTTTTTGGTAAAGAAATCGGGCTGATGACAATACTTGCACTATCCTTTGCAGAGTTGATTATAACCAGTAAGAATGGAGCTAACATCACAATTGTCAGAAGAATTCCTACAATCTCAGCGATTGTTGTTCTTATTTTTTGTGCTTTCATTACATTTCAACCTCCTTCTTTTTACTGATTGTAACCTGTGTCAGAGACACAATTGCAAGAATAATAAAGAATATAACCGCTTTGGTCTGACCAAGTGCATACTGGTTCTTTCCAATCGCTGTATTATAAATATTCAATGCTAAAAATTCTGTAGACTGTACCGGTTTTCCGGAAAGAATACGAGTTGGTGCACCATTGGTAATAGCAAGGTTCAAATCAAACTGTTTAAATGAGTTAACCAAAGTCAGGAAAATACAAATTGTGAATGTATTTGCAATCATCGGTACTTTGATTTTCAGCAGAGTCTGAAGTGTATTTGCACCATCTACATTGGATGCTTCCAGAATATCTTTTGGCACACTCTGTAAACCGGTTACATAAATCATCATGATATATCCTGCATACTGCCAGGTACTTACAATTAAAATTGCCACAAGCGCAAGGTTCGGATTTGTCAGCATGGAAACACTTCCTGAAATTACAGAAACTGCAACTTTATTGAAAATGAACTGCCATACATAACCAAGTACAATTCCACCAATCAGGTTCGGAATGAAATATGCTGCACGATAGAAGTTACGACCTTTTACTTTTGAAGTACAAAGCAGCGCCAGTGCAAATGCTACAATATTTACGCTCAGCATATTAATTACTGTGTAAATAAAAGTCACAACAAAAGAATATACATAATCCTTAGACTTGAACATTGTAATGTAGTTTCCAAGTCCAACAAAATTATCATATTTTATTCCGTTCCAGTCTGTCATAGAATAAAAGATACCACAGACAAACGGAATAAGCACAGTTACTGCAAATGCAAACAGCAGTGGAAATAAAAATAATACATAAATAATTGAACGGTGTTTCTTCGTTGGCAGCAGGTAAAGCCCTACAATAAGCAATACCGCTCCTGCGATTAAAAGTCCTCCCCGAAAGGAAGTTCCTGTTCTCATAAAATCCATGTACAACGCCGCTACCATTGCTATAATTCCAGCTACAATTGCTGCACATGATATTGCTTTTTTCGACTGATTCATCCCTAACTCTCCCATCAAATATTTACCGGCTGTCTTTATTATAAGACAGCCGATAAAACCTATTATTTACTTGATGCTACATAATCTGCTATTGAAGAAGCCATTGTACTTACAAATCCCTCTTTATCAAGCTGACCTTTTGCATACAGCTCAAATACAGGACCAGTTGCATTCATAGCCATGTTATCCGGCTGTGTTACCCAATCCCATGCATAAGTTTTTCCAGATTCAATATAAGGAAGCATACTCTGTGCAAGTGGTGTAGAAGGTTTTAATGTACAAGATTTAAATGGAGAAACCATACCGCAGTTTTCTACAAGTGCTTTCTGACCTTCTTCGGATTCAGCAAGTGCTTTTAAGAATTCTTTACAAGCATCAATTTTATCACTCTTATTGTAAATTCCCCATAAACTTGGTGTATCAACGATAAGACCGTCTGTATCTTCTTTTGTAAATGCTGATGGAGCAAGTCCACATGCAAATGTTGCATCATAAGTTGGTAAAGATGGGTCAATCCAGTTACCCTGTGTGATAAATGCTGCTTTTCCAGTTGCCCACAGAGCCAGCTGATCATCATAAGTACCGGAAATCAATACATTCTGGTCTGAGTAATCAAATAATAACTGTAACCAGTCTGCGAACTGTCCCATTCTATCTTCATCAATTTTTCCTTCATTGTTTACCATATCAATATATGTTTTATCATCACGGTCAACTCCCTGTGAATAATAAGCTGCTAATAAGTGGTTACCGGTTGACCAGTACATCTGTCCGGATTCTGCTGCAACTGCACAAACAGATGTCAGTCCAAGTTCATCTTTCATACCGTCAATTTTTTCAAATGCTGCTTTATAAGCATCAATGTTTGTCAGAGTAGAAGGATCAATTCCTGCTTTATCTAAGATATCTTTGTTATATGCAAGACCAATTCCTTCCAGTGAGAATGGCATACCATATACTTTTCCGTCATCTCCCTTAAATGCGTAATCAGTATCTTCAATCCAGTCTTCTCCGTCAAGTGGTTCTAACCAGTCACTGAAAGAAGATTTATAAGAGTCAGGACCAAATGCAAAGATATCTGGCATGTTTCCTGCTGCGTAGTAGTTCTTCAGCTGACCATTTACGTCAACACCACCACCTAAAGATTCGATTACAACTTCCTGTCCGGTTTCTTCTTCATACTGTTTTGCAAAATCTTTTAAGGCCGAGTCAATTTCAATTTTTGTATTTACAAAACGGATTGCATCTTTATTGGCACTGCTTGAAGCTGCGCTGGAATCACTGGAGCTGTCTGAAGAACTGCTTCCTGAACTGCTTCCACATGCACCTAATGTCATTGTCATCGTTCCTGCAAGTAAAACTGCTAACCATTTCTTTTTCATCTCTTTTACCAACCTTTCTTGGAATTTTCATCTTTTTTCTTTATCACTTATGCGCATAAGTTCTTGATGAAATTATCATAGCACCCCTTTCGTTAAAAAGCAATACTTTTTATATGCCATTCTATACATTTCTACATTTTCACCAGTATTACTACTTATTTTCATGGTATTGCAACCTATTTTTTGTATATTTTGCAGTAATAGGTTTTCCGCAAAACCTTTTTTCGTTTATTTTTCGTTTATCTTATGCGCAAAAGTAATTCCATTTTTCGACTTTTTTCATTTTGCGCATAAGTATTTTGAAGTCAAAAAATGACATTCTGCTTTCGGCAAAATGTCATTTTTCTGTCTCTCATTTTCTATATTCTTAAATTTTTTTTACAGAATCCCGAATTACAAGTTCTGTTCCAAGCTGAACAATTTTATCTTCGGATTCTCCCTCTATCAGTTTTAATAGTTCCTCTACTGCTGCAATTCCTTTTGCCTGAATGTCCTGTCGGACTGTCGTAAGCGCCGGACGCACTATTCTTGAAATCGGAACATCATCAAATCCTGCGATGGAAATCTCTTCCGGAATTTTTCTTCCTCTATCCAAAAGCATATTTTCAATGTATACCGCATAATAATCCGAAGCACACAGAAGAGCCGTATATGAAAATGATTTCTCATAAATCTCATCCATATTTTGAGGCTCTCCTGCATCGCTGGCATAAATTTGAATAAAATTTTCTTCCCTACTTACCGGAATGTTCGCTTCTTTTAGCGCCCTGCAAAATCCCTGAAATCTTATTTTATCCAGATTTACCAAGTTATCAGCAAGGAAAGCAAGCTTTCTGTGACCACACGAAATAACGTATTTTGTCAGCAAATATTCCGCCTGTTCATCCTCGATCCTGATGTTGACACAGTTTCCCAGACCATTTGTATCATAATCATCAATAATCGCAATCGGATTTTTAAAGCGCTCTTTTAAATAACGGATATCACCCTCTACAAATCCTGAAGTAATCAGCCCGTCCATGTTCCAGGACATCGTAAACTGCTGAACCTGATGCACATCGTCGACTGCATATACCATCAGGTAATATCCTTTTTGCCGTACATGCCTTTCAATCGCACCTAAAATTCTACCAATAAATGGGTCTTCAAATCGGTTCGCTATCTTATTCTGTTTTGATTTAATCAACAAGCCAATAATCTTTGATCGTTTACTCGCAAGGTTTCTTGCATTGATATTTGGTGTATAGTCATATTTTTTTAAAATTTTCTGAATTCGTTCGATATTAGCCGGTGAAACTTCTTTTGTCTTGCCATGAATAACATTCGAAACAGTCGTTGTGCTGACTCCGAGCTCCTGCGCCATTTCTTTAATTGTAACCATTCTTTACTCCTGTTTTTACACTGCTCTTCTGACTGCTCCCACAGGCAGACCTATGGATTTTCTCCATAATTTATAGCAGTTTTACTTCTATTTTTTTCTCACGACTTCCAGTATACACACAATTTCCATCTTTCTCAATAGTGATTCTGCCATAATTGTCCGGATTCTCATAATCTTTTCCCATTCCATCATCTTCGTAC
Source organism: Blautia stercoris (assembly GCF_054657695.1). Taxonomy (NCBI): domain Bacteria; kingdom Bacillati; phylum Bacillota; class Clostridia; order Lachnospirales; family Lachnospiraceae; genus Blautia; species Blautia stercoris. Next base: position 886,402 of record NZ_BAAHYF010000002.1, on the reverse strand, counting down.
CACACATATTCGGCTTTTGTCTTTACAAATGCCAGCGCTTTGACATGGTCACAGTCTACTTCATCTGCATACTCGCCACCATCTGTCAGTACCAAAATTTTATTCGGACGTACGAAAACTAACATTTCAAACAAGCCTGCTTCTACATAGTGATGTCCTGCCGGGAGAATTTCCGTATCGTAATCATCCACGCCTCTAAAGCGAAGCATTGCCATTTCCTCCGGAAGATAGACATATCTGCCTTTTGCATTCTGGTTATAAACCGGAGCAATCATTAAACTGTCTCCAACCAAAAGCTGGTCTTCTACCTGAGAAGCAAATTCATCATCTGTGTATACAAAAGATAATGGTTTGAAGTACATTTCACTGTTTAAGGCAGATTTCATATACTCGCTGTAAATATAAGCCAGCAGACCATAGCGAATATTAATGATTTTTCTAAATTCTTCTACATGGTCAAAACGATATACTTCCTGTTCTCTTGTTCCCATTGCACTGTGATTTCTCATCAGTGGAGAGAACATGGCAAGCTGAGTCCATCTCATAACCAAATCTTCCGTTGCATCTGCACCAAATCCACCGATATCTGCACCGGTATAAAGAATTCCAACCATGTTTAAGGACGGCATCATACGCAGATTCAACAACAGATGATTCCACCAGGATTTATTATCTCCAGTCCAGATTCCACCATAACGGTGCATACCAATATAAGAAGAACGAGAGAACATTAAAATTCGTTTTTCCGGGCTTAAGCGTTCAAATGCCTCTCCTGCCGCACGGGTCATATTATAACCAAACAAATTATGTACTTTATCGTGGCGCATCATTTTTCCATCTACGTTATGATAGAACTTCTTAAAGTCATCTGTATTGTTTGCCAGACTTCCAACCAGACCGGTAAACTGCTGGAACGTATCCAAATCAAGGTTTTTATCTTTCAATTCTGCAATCTTATCAAAGGTTTCATCCATTCTATCCTGTGCAAAGAAAATAGACGGCTCATTCATATCATTCCAGAACCCTTCAATTCCCTGATCTAACAGCACCTGATATTTATTTCCAAACCACTCTCTCGCTTCTTTGTTTAATACATCCGGGAAATGCACTTTTCCGGGCCATACTCCGGCTACAAAGTATTCCCCATTTTCTTTCTTACAGAAATAACCCTTTTCAATGCCTTCTTCATATACGTCATAGCCTTCTTCAACTTTTACACCTGCGTCAATAATCGGCACTAAATGAATGTGCTGTGCTTTCATCTCTTTTACAAATTCAGGAAAATCCGGAAAACGTTCCTGATTTACCGTAAAGTCTTTAAACCGCTCCATGTAATCAATATCCATGTAAATACTTTCGAGCGGAATTTTCTTTTCTCTGTGTCCTTTTACCACTTCACGGATATCAGCTTCATTCATATAACCCCAGCGACTCTGCTGATAGCCAAATGCCCACTTCGGAGGAATATAGCTTCTTCCAATCAGCTGACGAAACTGTTTTACAATGTCTAAAATGCTTTCTCCTGTCATTACATAAACATCTGCATCCGGTTCACTTAATGTAATTTTTAGTTCATTTAAATGCGTATATCCCACATCAAAGGTAATGATTCCCGGATAATCAAAAAACACACCAAATTGCTCTTTTCCTCCATCTAAAACCAAAAAGTTATGAGACGCATATAAAGAGGTGCGATCCTCTACATGGTTCGGTTCATCTGCGCAGCAGCTCTTATAAATCCAGCCTCTCTTGTTAATTCCACGTACATTTTCACCCAGACCATACACCTTTTCTTCGTTTTCCAGTGTATACTCGAACTGAAGCTGTTCCTCCGTTTTTACCACTGTAAAATACGGAACATCCCCGTTCTGTACCTCTAATTTTTGTACCACTGCATCGGTCTGAAATGGATTTCCATAAGTGTATTTTGTTATCATGTCTTAGTTTCCTCCTTTATTTTTTATGTACTCTCGGACTTTTACTGCCTTTACACATATTAGCCCATTTCCAATTCCATTTTTTGTATCATAGCATGGCATTTTATTTCTATCAATCCCTTTTGCGCATAATCCACATGTGATACAATAATTCATCCAGTATTTCGGCTCTTTTTTAGTTTATTTTTTATAATTTTCGTCAAATAAGACAAAAAACTGCCGATGTTATCCGACAGTTTTTTTTGATTTTTATCCCCTATAATGTTTCTATAATGTTTCCAATTCTTCAATCCAGATTCGAACACAGGCATCGCTTGGCATTCTTAAATCTCCTCTTGGAGAAACTGCCACACTTCCGACCTTCGGTCCATCCGGCAGACAGGAACGTTTAAACTGCTGAGAGAAAAATCTCCAATAAAATTTTTTCAGCCATTTTAAAATCACTTCTTCTTCGTATTTTCCTTCAAAGGCTTTTTTTGCAATTCGGTAAATTTTTTTCGGGCTGCACTGGAAACGAAGTAAATGATACAAGAAGAAATCATGCAGTTCATAAGGTCCTACCAAATCTTCTGTTTTCTGGGAAATCACACCATCTTTTGGAGGAAGAAGTTCCGGGCTGACCGGAGTATCTAAAATATCCAGCAAAATATCAGAAAGTGCTTCTTCGTCGCAGGTGTCTGCATAATATCTTACAAGATGGCGCACCAGTGTTTTCGGCACAGAAGCATTGACGCCATACATGGACATATGGTCTCCATTATAAGTTGCCCAGCCAAGCGCAAGTTCGGACAAATCACCGGTACCGATTACCATTCCGCCAAATTTATTAGCAATGTCCATGATCACCTGAGTACGCTCTCTTGCCTGTCCGTTTTCGTAAGTAACACTGTGGTCAGACGGGTCATGTCCAATATCTTCAAAATGCTGAGTCACTGCTTTTTTAATATCTACTTCTTTTAAGGTTGCCCCAAGACGTTTTGTCAACTCACAGGCATTTGTGTAAGTACGGTCCGTTGTTCCAAAACATGGCATAGTGACTGCTAAAATCTGTTTTCTGTCAAGTCCGCATAAATCAAAGGCTCTTGCCGTAACCAAAAGTGCAAGTGTAGAATCAAGTCCACCGGAAATTCCAAGCACGGCGCACTGACTCTTTGTGTGTTCCAGACGTTTTTTGAGTCCCATTGCCTGAATTGTCAGAATTTCATCACATCTTCTGTCTCTTTCCCCTTTTGCATCCGGCACAAATGGATTTGCATCGATAAAACGTTCCAGTTTTGTCTCGGTTACATTTAAATGAAATGGAATCACCTGATAATTTTCTTTTCCCTCTGACTGCCAGGTTGTATTTTTTCTGCGCTCTCCGACTAAACGACTCATATCTAACACACTGTAAATCGTTTCATTTGCGAAGCGTTTTGCTTCTTTTAAAATCGTACCATTTTCTGCAATTATATTATGTCCGCTGAATACTACATCCTGCGTGGATTCTCCATTTCCTGCGGAGGCATAAATATAACCACAAAGCAGTCTTGCAGACTGACCGGAAACCAGATTTCTTCTGTACTCATCTTTTCCGGTCGCCTCATCACTCGCAGACGGATTGATAATCAAAGTAGCACCAGAAAGGGCATGAGAAATACTTGGCGGATTCGGTGCCCACAAATCTTCACAGACTTCTACTGCTGTTACAAGCTGTGGCAGTTCTTCACAGACAAATAAGAGATTTTGTCCAAAAGGTACTTCTCTTCCGTACCAGTTTACCATTCCCTCAAATGCACGGCCTGCTGTAAAATGACGTGCCTCATAAAACTCTGCATAATTCGGCAAATGGTGTTTTGGCACAAATCCTAAAACTTTTCCACCCGAAATTACAGCTGCTGTATTATACAGCTTCTGGTTAAATTCCAGCGGAAGCCCCACAATAATCAAGCCTTCCACTTCTTCTAACTCTTCTTCAAGTTTGTGAAGTTCTTCCTTCGCACGCACAAGAAGCAGTTCCTGCCAGAACAAGTCTGAACAGGTATATCCCGTAATACAAAGCTCCGGAAATGCCATCACCTTTGTTCCTGCTTCTGCCATTTCTTTTACTTTTTTTACAATCTCTTCCCGATTGTGCACGCAATCTGCCACTAAAATATCCGGCGTTGCAGCTCCCACTTTTACAAAACCGTCTCTCATCTCGTACCCGACCTTTCCTTATGCTCTTGTACAGCGTTTTAAAATACTTTTCAGTTCGTCTACTGTAAAGATATAATTTTTATTACAGAAATGACAATTTAACTCAATTTCTTTTCCATCATCAATCATTTCTTTGATTTCTTTTTTACCAACACTGATTAACGCTTTTTCCACACGTTCTTTACTACAATTGCAATGGAACTGTGTCGGCACTGTCTCCATGATTTCCACATCGAATCCATCTAAAATCAATTTTAATAAACTTTCCGGTGTATGTCCTTCCTCTAACAGACTGGTAACAGAAGTTACTTTCTTTAAGTTTTCTTCCAATTTGTTAATCACTTCGTCATCTGTAAATGGCATTAACTGAATGATAAATCCTCCTGCCTGTTTTACGGTATTATCTTTTTCCATCAACACTCCAAGACCTACAGAGGACGGAACCTGCTCACTTGTTGCAAAATAATAAGTCAAATCTTCTGCAATCTCACTGGTCTGCAAAACAGTCTGTCCCACATAAGGCTCTTTCATACCCATATCTTTGATGACGTTCATAAATCCTACGCCAACCGCACCGGCAACATCTAATTTTCCCTTGTCATTAGCATGTAAAATAACATTTGGATTTCCAACATAACCTTTTACATTTCCTTTGGAGTCTGCAGTTACTGTGATTCCCTCAAGTGGCCCTCCTGCTTTAATTTGAAGAGTTAAAATATCTTTTTCCCCCTTCATCATCACGCCCATCATGCTTCCTGCAGTAAGAAGACGTCCTAATGCCGCTGTTGCCACCGGACTTGTATTATGTGCTGCTCTGGCTGTCTCAACTAATTCTTTTGTAGTTGCCGCAAATGCACGAATCTGATTATTTGCGGCAGTTGCTCTTACAATGTAATCTCCCATTTATTTCCAATCTCCTAATTTTTCTTTTTTCCATGTTCTCTTGCAATCACATAAATCCGTTCACTTTTTTCATTCACCGGATTTTTTGTAAATGCATCATAAGCCGTAACAAATTCCATGCCGGCTTTTTCTAACAATTCTTTTACCAGCTCCAACTCATAAGCCCGCTGATAATGAACTTCTTCATATTTTCGATAAAGACCATCCTTGCCCTCCGGAATAAACAATGCCAAATCATATTCATTAATTTGTTCTTCTTCATCATAATAATTATCCCAGATAAAGCTGGCATCCTCGCGATTCTCCGCAATCGTCTGTTCTCCAAGGATTTTTTCATACTTATAGACGGTATTTAAGTCAAAAATAAAAACACCCTCCGGGTCAAGATAATTGTTTACCAGTTTAAATACTTCCAGCAAATCCTCATCTTCGGTAATATAATTCATGCTGTCGCAAATTGAGACGATCGCTTTTACTGTTCCATACAATTCAAACTCCCGCATATCCTGACAAAGATAAAGAATATCCTGACCTTCTTCCTCTTTCTTTTCCAGTGCGATTTCCAGCATATCCGGTGCATTGTCCACACCAATCATATCGTATCCGGCATCGGAGAGCAGTCTGGTCGCATTTCCTGTTCCACAGCCCAGTTCCAGTACCAGTCCGTCATCTACTTCATATTCTTTTAAAAGCCCAGTCAGATAATTACACCACTCCTTGTAGGGTATATTATCCATGAACATATCATACACCCGGGCAAAACTTTCATAAGCGCTCAAAAAACATTCCTCCTGTGCACATATTCTTTTTTATCTTAACATAAATCAGGGTTGGGGTCAAAAAAAATCGACTGTACCCTTAAGCACAGCCGACTAATGATTTATGCCCTCTCAGAATCTTTGTATACACGTATCATAAAGACTCCAAACGTTCATTTTATTTTTTTATAAACCTGTTTTTTCTGCAATGAATTTTCTTGCTTTGATTGCATATTCTAAAGGATTTGCCTTTGCAGGATCCTGTTCTGCTTCTACTAACATATATCCTTCATAACCTGCATCTTCAAGCACTTTGAAAATCGGGTCAAAATCAATACATCCATCGCCCGGTACAGTAAATGTTCCAAGACGTACACCCTCTAAGAAGCTTAAGTTTTCATTTTTTACTTTTTCTACTACTTCCGGACGGATATCTTTTAAATGTACATGTTTGATTCTGCTGACATATTTTTTTACCATTTCAAGCGGATCTGCTCCACAGTAAGTAAAATGTCCGGTATCAAATAATAAGCTGACATATTCCGGGTCTGTATTTTCCATCATACGCTCTACTTCATCCGGATTCTGTACAACAGTTCCCATGTGATGATGGAAAGTAAGAGAAATTCCGTATTCCTCTTTTGCGATCTTTCCAAGTTTGTTCATTCCTGTACAGAATGTATCCCACTCTTCATCATTCATTACATATTTATGTCCAAAAATCGGAGTGTCCTGCATTCCCTGCACACTGTGACTCTGTTCAGAAGCTCCAATAATCTTTGCACCCATTGCCTTTAAAAAAGTCAGCTGTGCACGAAATTCTTTTTCTACTTCTTCAAATGGTTTTGTGATTAAAAAAGAAGAAAACCACTGATTACAGATCTCCACGCCACGAAGTTCCAATGCTTTTTTCAGAACTTCCGGGTCTTTTGGATATTTATTTCCTACTTCAGAACCGGTAAATCCTGCGAGTGCCATTTCACTGACACACTGTTCAAATGTATTTTCTTTTCCTAAATCCGGAAGGTCGTCATTCGTCCATGCAATTGGTGCAATTCCAAGTTTTACTTTTTCTTTATTAAGCATCTTTTCTATCTCCTGCTGTTCTTTTTAGTCAAGTGGATATTCGCAATCCGCTTCGCTACTTGCTCATAACCAAATAGCTGCTACGCAGCTTATCAGAAGGGGCTTGCCCCCTCCTGATACAAGCAAGTCCCCACCCCTGCTTATTGCTTTTCGCAATTGAAGCAGGGGACTTACTTGATTTGGTTAAAAAAATACCACGAAAGTCTCTACATAATTTCAGAAATTTTAACCGGTCTGTGTTCTTCTAGAGATTTCTTAGCTGCCAGTCCCATTAATACCGGTTTTAATCCATCCATTACGTTAAGAGGAGTTTCTTTATCATTTTCAATTGCATCGATAAATGCTGCAATTTCTTTTCCATAAGCATCCATATATCTCTCTAAGAAGAAGAACAATGGTTTTTCACCTGTTACACCATCTGCGTTGCTGATAACTGCGGAAGACTGACTGTCATTTTTCATAGAAACCATACCTTCTGAACCAAATACTTCTGCTCTCTGGTCATATCCGTAAACTGCTTTTCTACAGTTATCGATAACAGCGATTGCTCCGTTTTCCATCTGAAGTGTAATAACAGCGGTATCTACATCTCCTGCTTCTCCGATTGCCGGGTCTACTAAGTTTGCACCCTGAACATAAACTTCTGTTGCATCGCATCCAGCTAAGAAACGAACCATATCAAAATCATGAATTGTCATATCAAGGAACATTCCTCCGGATACTTTTACATAATCAATGCTTGGTGGCTCAGGGTCGCGGGATGTAATCTTGATAATCTCCGGTTTACCAACCTTTCCTGCTGCAACTGCCTGCTGAACTGCTTCAAAGTTATGGTCAAATCTTCTGTTAAATCCAACCTGGTATTTTACGTTTGTTCCTTTTAAGGCATCGATTACTTCCTGAATTTTTGCAATATCATGGTCAATTGGTTTTTCACAGAAAACATGTTTTCCGGCTTTGATTGCTTCTAAGGAAATCGGGGAATGGGTGTCTGTTGAAGAACAGATTAAAACTGCATTGATTTCCGGGTCATTGATGATTTCTTTGTAATCTCTTGTTGTGTGTTCTACACCCATGCTCTTTGCCCATTCTGCTGTTTCATCATTTAAAAATGGGTCTGCAACTGTTTTAATCACTGCATCTTTTACTCTTGTTGAAATACTTGTGATATGGACTCTTCCGATTCTTCCTGCTCCGATAATACCTACTTTTACCATTTTTTCATTCTCCTTTTTATGAATTTTATTGTTTTTGTTTTCTCTTGCGTGCCCGAGCACTTTCTCTTTATGTTGTTATAATACCATTGCGTGCCCGAAAACGCAACTCGGGATTTTGTACAATTTTACCAGAACAATTCTATCTAAAATTACCAAAAGCAGGAACTCGGCTTCTGCATCTGATTCGCCGATAGACTGGCAATATAGCAGAAAATAGTCAAGTGGATATTCGCAATCCGCTTCGCTACTTGCTCATAACCAAATAGCTGCTACGCAGCTTATCAGAAGGGGCTTGCCCCCTCCTGATACAAGTAAGTCCCCTGCTTATTGCTTTTCGCAATTGAAGCAGGGAACTTACTTGATTTGGTTAAAAACAAAAAATGAGAAAAATTACAGAACATGACAATTTTGTAATCTTTCTCAAAATATAATCAGCCGATATTATTATTTTCAATTCTAAGCATACGATATCCAATGCCAATATGTGTCTGGATATATTCCACTCCATTTTTCTCAGGCTCAAGTTTTTTCCGCAAGGTTGCCATAAAAACCCTGAGAGAAGCAATATCGTTATCTGAACATCGTCCCCAAATCTGCTGAGTAATATACATGTGGGTCAACACCTTTCCCACGTTACGTGACAAAATGCAAAGCAGCTTATACTCTATAGGTGTCAGATGTAGTTCCTCTCCCTTCAGATATGTGCAGCCTGCCATAAAATCTATCTTTAACTCTCCATTTTCAAAAATAGATGTTTTGTTCTGTTCATCTGTCTGTGTTATCGTAAGTCTTCTCTGTGTAACACGGATACGTGCAAGTAATTCCTCTACTGAAAATGGTTTTGTAATATAATCATCTGCTCCGGCATCCAGTGCCTCTATTTTGTCTGTATCTTCACTTCTGGCACTGATCACAATAATCGGCATGTTCGACCAGGTACGGATTTTTTTTATCACTTCTACTCCTTCTATATCGGGAAGACCTAAATCCAGAAGAACAATATCCGGATTATGGGACGAAGCCTCCAAAATCGCCGAAGAACCGTTTTCCGCAACCAAATATTTATAATCATGTGTTTTTAATGTAGTAACAATCAAATTACGTATGGGTTTGTCATCCTCAACCACCAGAATTAATGTTTTATTCATTTAATGTCACCTCGCTTAATGGTAAAGTAAAAATAAAATTGCATCCATGAGGAGCATGATCCGTCAGAACCAGAGTTCCATTATGTTCTTCTATGATAGAACGACAAAGTGCCAGACCAAGTCCCAGACTTCGATGACTATCCGCAATTGTTGTTTTTCCTGTATAGAACATCTCAAAAATATGCGGCTTCATCTCATCCGGGATTCCCGGACCGTTATCTTCCACACTTATCTGTGCTTTCCCATCTGCTTTGATTCCACGAATACAGATAATAGAACCCGGTGGTGTATATTTTATTGCATTATCAATTAAGTTTACCAAAACCTGTATAATAAGACGTACATCCATACGTGCAAGAACAAGCTCTTCACAGTCTGTCACTATTTTATACTCATCATGCTTCTTGTTAATATGCCGCAGAGACTCTGCAATCACTTCATCTAAAAGCTGATCTGTAAATTTAATTTTCAGTCTTCCGTCATTCAGTCTGGTAATAGAAAGCAAATTCTCCACAACTCCGATCAGCCATTCAGAATCATCATAAATGTCAGTATAGATCTGAGCCTTTGTAGCCTCATCCAAACGGTCGCCATTGTTAACCAACATATCTGCATTACCGGAAATAGAACAAAGTGGCGTTCGAAGGTCATGAGAGATTGCCCGCAGAAGATCTGCCCGCATCTGCTCGTTTTTGGCCAAAACTGCATTTTTCTCTTTTTCCATGGCGTTTTGTGCATTTTCCATTGCAAGCGCACATTCATTTATTACAGACAGCAGGATACTGTATTCAAAATAGTCCAGTGTTTCTTTTTGCATTGGTATTCCAACTACACCGTAAACATTGTCTCCACCCCGGATTGCCAGATATAAGCATTTGGCCTGTGGAAAATGATGAGTGGAAGCACCGGCACGCTGCCTGTTTTCATAGACCCATCTGGCTACACCCTGTTCTTCTGGTGTTAATATATTTTTTGCACTCTCTTTTTCCACCGAAAAAAGTTTTCCATCTGATAAATTTCCGTTTTCCACTACATACGCTGTAATATTGCGATTTAATAAGCGAAGAAGCTGAGTACAGGTAATATCAAGAATCTCTGTCCCTCCTTTTGCCTTTTGCAGCAGGCAATCCGTATCAAACAAAACTTGTGTACGAAAGGCAAGCTGAGCAGACAATTTTGCATGTGTTTTCAGCTTTGCTGCAAGTGCTCCCGTAAGCACAGATGAAATAAGCATTATGAGAAAAGTTACCGGATACCCTACCGCATAAGTCTGAAAAGACATCCTGGGTTCTGTCAGAAAAAAGCAAAATAAAAAAACACTTATAACAGATCCGACCACACTGCAAAGATAACCATCTGTCAAAATTGAAGTAAGCAAAACTCCCAATATATATATCGTTACAATATTTGTATCCGTGAAATTCAGTCTCTGAAACAGAAGACCAATCAAGGTACATACTGCAAATATAATTACCGTGAGGAAATAATCTTTCGCTGACGGTTTTTCTACATACCTTGCAAATGACCTCTTTTGATGAGTTCTGGTTTTTAGCGCATCCGGAATAATATGGATATCAATATCCGGTACAATTTCAATCAGTCTTTCTGTCAGAGTTGCTTTGCTGAAAAAGTGATTCCTCCTGGCATTACTTTGTCCGATTACAATTTTTGTTACATTGGATAATCTGGCATACTCTGCGATTTGTACCGGTATGTTTTCCCCATGAGTCATCACTATCTCTGCTCCCAGCTTTTCTGCATACTGTATATGTTCTTCTAGCTTTTCTTTATCTAAGACTTCTGACTTTGTACCAGTTCGTACATATAAGGCTGTAAAACGTGCCTGCAGCACCTTCACCATCTTGGCCGCTGTATCTATTATTTTTTTATTGGAGGGTGCTGCTGACAGACAAACCAGAATATGTTCGCTTAGCTCTTTATTATTCTCCTCTGCTTTGAAACTCATTTCATCTTCCACCCTTTTCTGCTGTTTTTAAAATTATATCATGCGACTGTGTTATGGTCAAAAGTCTTTTCTACCTCCTCTAAATATCCATCAAAAATCAATATTCCTTATTCCATTACCATCACTTATTCCATATCCTCTTCATGACAATCACGCTATATACGGAAACACTTCTGAAGATCCCGATACTCTCCTAATACCAGTAATTTATTATTCTCTGCAAAACATGTATCCGGAGAAATCGAAATAGTGAATTCTCCTTCTTTTTTTACCGCCAGAATATTAATATTGTAACGTTTTCTAATATCCAGCCCGCCTACTGTTTTTCCAATCCATTCCTCTGGTACTTCCACCTCAAAAATCGCATGGGAAGCATCCACCTCCATATAATCAAGGATATGATCATCTGTGTAACGGATAGATGCCCATTTCGCAACTTGCTTTTCCGGATAGACCACCTTATCTGCACCGTTGCGCAAAAGAAATTTTTCCTGGACATCACGTTCCGCTCTGGATATAACAAGTTGTGCTCCCAATTCCTTTAGAAGAGAAGTTGTTTCAAGGGAATTTTGAAAATCACCTCCAATCGTCACAAAGCAGATATCGTAGTTGCCAATCCCAAGAGATCGCAGAAATTCAGCATTTGTACTGTCCCCAATCTGGGCATTCGTCACAAATGGCAACACTTTATTCACCCTTTCTTCATTCCAGTCAACCGCCATAATCTCATGCCCAAGCTGATTAAGCTGTATAGCAATATGCCTTCCAAATCTTCCAAGTCCAATAATCAATATATTCTTCATAATATTTTTTTCTCCTTATCCAACTGTAATTTTCTCTAAAGGCAGCCTTGCATTTCCCCTGTTTCTTCCGGAAAATACTGCATAAATCAGGGTCAATCCCCCTACACGCCCAAGATACATCAGTATAATTAACACAACTTGTGAAAAAACATGAAGTTTCGGTGTAATTCCTAATGTCAGACCTACTGTACCTACAGCCGAAGCTGCTTCATATAGACAGTCCAAAAGAGGAATATCTTCGTATATGCTGATTGCAAGTCCACCGCAAAAAAACAATGTAAAATAAAGCATGGATATTGTTGCTGCATTTTTAATCGCATGATATTCCAGTCTCCGTCCAAAAGCCCCTGCATTTTCCTGGCTTCGAAATGTAGCTATTGCATTTAAAAGCAGTACTGTAAAAGTTGTCGTTTTCATTCCTCCTGCTGTAGATCCCGGTGAACCGCCAATCAGCATCAGCAGTATCATAACCGCACTTGATGCCTCACTCATCTCTGAAATATTTATAGTATTAAAGCCTGCAGTTCTTGTAGTTACTGATTGAAATGTGGCAGCTAACAGACGCTGCCCTGCAGGCAGATTTTTCAAATCATAGACAAAGAAAAAAACTGCCGGAAGGAAAATCAGACATGCCGTCGTCACGAGAATGATCTTGCTTTGCATACGGTAACGTTTAAAGTTCATTTTATTCATATAGATATCGTCCCAGGTGAGAAAACCGATCCCCCCTATAATAATCAACAGCATAATTACCACATTTACGATGGCATTTCCAGAATATCTCATCAGAGATGGAAATGTATTTTCTGTTGTTCCCAGAATATCAAATCCAGCATTACAAAAAGCAGAAACTGAATGGAAAACTGCCATCCAGACTCCCTTTAATCCATAATCCGATAAAAAAACCGGTAACAATAACATGGCTCCTACTGTTTCAATCAGAAGGGTTCCCTTTAAGATGAATCTTGTCAGTCTGACGATTCCTCCAACTTTAGGTGCTGAAATTGCATCCTGTATTGTGCTTCTTTGCATAAGAGATATTCTTTTTCCTGAAAGAATAGAAACCGCTGCCGCCACGGTTACTACTCCCAGTCCTCCTATTTGTATAAGCACAAGAATAACCGTCTGACCAAACACAGACCAATAGCTTCCTGTATCCTTTACTACAAGCCCTGTAACACATACTGCCGAAGTGGCTGTAAAAAGTGCCTCAGAAAATGGCGTTGGCACATTCTCCAAAGTAGAAATCGGAAACATCAACAGGATAGTGCCAAAAAGGATCACACCTGCAAAGCCCAGAATAATCAATTGAAAAGAGGTCAGATGCTTCTTACGTATTATCTTTGACATAAATAATTATAACTCCTTACTAATAATTCTAATGCTATATCTTCGTAATATATTTTATTATATGGCGTTCTGAGATTATGGAAATTGCATAGCAATGGAGCAATCCCGTTATATCTGTAAGTGCCAAAATTTACTTTTGACACTCACATCATTATATATGATTACTTTCAAAGATAGTATAAAAGTCTATGATTCTGTATTAAGATAGTATAAAGATTTTATTTTTAAATATGTTCTAATTATTCTGCCAACATTCTGAAAGATAATATTATAGCCACATGATTTAACAAAAAATCATGCGGCTTTATCGGAGAAAGTATTGCATTGAATAATGTGGTGTCTATTTACTTTGTAAGCTTCCTGTTATCAAAAGCCAGCCTCATCTGATGCCATTCAGCATTTCCGTGTGTAGATTTTTCCGACACACCCTCATCCAAAAAGCCAAATTTGGCATAATATGAAACCAGCTTTTCTTTACAGGTCAGCACAAGACCCTTACGTCCCTGCTGCTTTGCGTCATGAATTGCACGACGAATCAATTCCCCCGCATATCCGTTTCTGCGATAAGCCGGTAAAGTATTGACACCAAAAATCATCTGCCATGCTCCTTTTTCGTTGTGCATCTCTGCTTTTTCATACATTTCATCCGTCAAATCTGCTTCATCTGTAACAAAACCATCCACAAATGCAATCAGTTTTTCAGCTTCATACATCAGCCAGAAATGATTTCCATAATATCTGATTCTTTCAATAAATTCTTCTTCTGTTGCAGCTTCCGCAGGTGGAAAACACTCTGCCTCAACTTCGGCAACTGCCGTGATATCTTCTGCTGTTGCATATTTTATATTCATATTTTTTTCCTTTATCAAACAATTTTTAACATCTGAATCAGCAAAATCCATGCAAGTCCATAATAAGTCACAACCGCTACCAGGTCATTTACCGTCGTAATCAGCGGACCGGAAGCCACTGCCGGGTCTACTTTTATTTTATGAAAAAGGATTGGCACTAATGTTCCAACCAGACTTGAAATAATAATTGCTACTAAAAGTGAAATTCCAACACATCCGGAAATCAAAAAAGCACTTTCAAATGAATATCCTTTAAACAAAGCAATATAGATTCCCAGACAGACAAGTGCCATGATTCCAAGCAGTGCTCCATTACAAAATCCAACTTTCATTTCTTTAAATAATAATTGAAGTTTATCTTTACCACTTAAATTTTCATCCATCAATACTCGAATAGTAACAGCAAGGGACTGAGTTCCAACATTTCCGGCCATATCAAGAATTAAAGACTGAAAGCAGATTACAACAGGCAGGACTGCAACAACACCTTCAAACGCTCCTACAACTGTAGAAACTCCCATTCCAAGAAACAGCAGGATAACCAGCCATGGCAGACGCTTTTTCATACTCTCTTTTGTTGTTTCATTTAAGTCCTCTTCTGCTGACAAACCGGCAAGTTTTGCATAGTCTTCACCCATTTCATCATCAACAGCTTCTACAACGTCCTGTGCGGTGATGATACCTATAATTTTTTTATTTTTACTTAAAACAGGCAAAGAATCTTCCGCATAGTCCTTTATTTTTTCAATACTATCAGAAATTTTTTCCCGGTCCAATAAATAAGGATATGCATAACTGATTAAACTGTCTAACTCTTCATTTTCTCTTGCAATAATCAGGTCTTTTAAGTCAATCGCACCACAAAAGCATCCTTTCTCATCAACGACATAAATTGTTGTAATGTTATCATTTTCTCCAGCCTGACGAATCAGTTCATGCATTGCCTGACGAATCGTAAGATTCTGTCGGATGCAAATATAATTCGTTGTAATCAGACTTCCAATCTCATCTTCGTCATAAGAGTTAATCAACCGAATATCCGTCTTGGTTTCATCATCAATCATCGGACGAAGCTTAACCTTAACGCTTTCATCGATATCTTCCCATAAATCAACTGCATCATCTGCATCCATTTCATTAATAATTTCTGCCAGTTTATCAATGCCAATCTCTTCAATGTATTCTGACGGATTATCAATATACGCAATGATTTCTGCCATCCATTTTGCATCGAGTGCACTATATAAAAGATTTCGCTCTGCTCTGTTTAAAAACTCAAAACTTTGAGCAATATCATTTTCATGATAATCTCTAAGCTGTTCCCTCATTTCTTCTATGGAAGGGGATACTTTAATAATTTCAGCAATTTCTTTCGCAAAAATCGGTTCTTTTAATACTTCTTTTCTCATAATAAGCCTCCTCTCACCCTAAAAAAGGGCATAAAAAATCCATCGTAACAACTTCTGTTACACAATCCTAAGATTTATAAGTTGTGAATTCGTTCCTAACGATGGATTAAGACTTATTATTTATATTCAATGGGATAAAATGGCGTACTTATAGACACTTGAAATAAAATCCAAGTCTATATCCATCATTATATGTACTTCGACTTCGACTCTCACAACTGTCCATACGACTATCCGCCTCCTTTTAATTAAGCTTAAATAAACTTTTTTGCGTAGTGATTATAACACCCTTATCTGCTTGGTTCAAGCCCCATTTTGAAACTTTACAAAGATTTAAACTAATTTCATATACAGCAACAACTTCTGTCTTTTATAATCTTTTATCCGCTGTACTAATAATTTCTTCTGTCTTTTCCTATTCTTTGATAATACGCTTTTTTAGCAAAATACATTCTCTGATCCGCCAGAATAATCTGCTCATCAATGGAACAGACTTCTTCTGACAATGCAACTCCATAGGATATATTAAGTTCTGCAACCTGTTTGCCATGCCACTTTTCAGCTGCCTTTTCAAAACTTTCATTCAAAACAGATAATTTCTCAACTGGCTCTTCTAATATTACTACAAACTCATCTCCACCTGTCCGATAGCATTTTCCATAGCTTCCATACACACTCCGAATTGTAGATGCTGCTCCTCTTAACATCTCATCCCCTGATGCGTGCCCAAGCTTATCATTGACTTCTTTTAATCCATTTACATCAAATATCGCAACAACAATCCTTTTTTCACTCGGCACGTCTTTTCTGATTCTGTCCAGACCTTCCTCATAAGCCCGACGATTATAAAGCCCTGTCAGTTCATCTGTGTAAGCAGAATTAAACAAACCTCTGTCCCGCTTTGCAATAACATGAAGACTGATTCCGAGCAACAATAAGCAAAGCAAAAATACCACTACATTTGCCGAAATCAAAACGTAATTATTGATATAAGCATAAGTATCTAAATTGTGAATAACCATATACCAGTCAAATTTTTCCATATATTTCGTAATGGTATAATTTTTACTTTCCGGTTCTTTCTCATACGCATAATTATCATGGTCGTCTTCTTTGATTATCTTCTCTGGAAGTTTCTGTAAAAATGAAGCATATTTCTTTGCATCTCCGCTTCCTACCTGAATGTTTCCCTGCGCATCTGTAAATAAAATATCGATACCATACTGCTTTTCATACTTTGCAATCTGCTTCTGAATTTCCTCCAATTCCATGCTGACACCACAGACTCCCAGAAGATTTCCCTCTTTATCTTCAATCCTCACATCAATATAAATCAGCCACAGGTCCGGATATTCTTCATCTCCCCCTAACATTACCGTATACTTTTTACCAGAATCTACGAATTTCTGATACCATACATCATCCTCATCATTTTCCACATCCATAATCTTATAAAAACCATCATAAGTATAATAGGCTTTCGTTTTTTCAGACGCTACAAATACAGTTCTATAAGAGAAATTTTTCATATATGAAGTCGTATACTCATCCATTTCTCTGCTTATTTCCTCAGCATCCATCTTTTCTTCGTTTTCCAACAATTCAATCAAAAAATGATCCGAAGCCAGTGTATTCGCCACAATAACCGGTTCTAACAGCCGACTGTTGATATCATTATAAATTCCCGCCGCAATGATTTCACCATTCTTCAATGCATGTTTTTGCAATACCCGATACAAAGATACCGTCGAAATAACGGTACTGCTAACAAAACATAAAACAATAACCATAAGCATCAGGAGAAAAAACCTGTTCTTTTTCATAAAATTCTTCCTCATATTCTTCCCGCTAAAACATTACAAATATTATTTTTATTCGTTTTAGTGAGCATAGTATAATTATTTTAGCACACTAAAGAGCCTTTGTCGAATAAAAATATAATGTAAAATTATTCAATTATTTGCATTTTTATATATTTTTGTATAAACTTTCACAAAAAATGATTGCATAAACTGCTTTAACTATGCTATAATAACACAACATTTAAGAACTATTTTACCAAACAGCGGAGTAATTTTACTTGTCCGCTTAACTAATAAAAACAGAAAAATAAGGGTGTGCCTGAATTTCAGAAGACTGCCAAAAAAGACGCATGAAAGTGCGTTTCTTTTGGCAGTCTTTTTTATTTTAGCAAATTTTATTTAATTCAGGCAGAAAGGAGTTTTTCATGCTTGTAATGATTGATAATTATGATTCTTTTGTTTATAATCTTGCAGCCTACTTTGAGGAATTAAATCAGGATATCAAAGTCATCCGAAATGACAAACTGACGATTGAAGAGTTAGAATCCATTGAAAACCTGGACGGCATCATTATCTCGCCGGGACCGGGTCGTCCACAGGATGGCGGAGTCTCTTTAGATATCGTCCGCCATTTTGCCGGAAAACTTCCAATCCTGGGTGTATGCCTTGGACATCAGATTATCGGACATGCCTTTGGCGCAGTCGTAAAAAGAGGAACCGTTCCAATGCACGGAAAAGTAACACCGATTCATACCACCCAAAGCAGAATGTTTTCCAACCTTCCGGAAACTTATGAGGTAACACGCTATCATTCTTTGGTGGTGGACGAGAGTTCCCTTCCTGATGAACTTCAAATTGATGCAAAAACCGAGGATGGTGCAATTATGGCACTTTCTCATAAGACCTATCCGGTTTATGGAATCCAGTTCCATCCGGAAGCCGTTTTAACCAAATACGGACATGAACTTTTAAACAATTTTATTACAATCTGTAAGAAATGGAGGACTCACGATTGGCAGTCAGATTTTGCAAACTAAAACAATACTGCCCGACGGCAGATTTATTTTCCCTTTATCATACCAGAGAAACCGCTTTTTTAGATTCTTCTCTTACCAATAAATATGGAAATTATTCGATTATCGGACTTTATTCATACTTAAAAGCGGAAGAAACCGATGGCATCTTAAAAGTAAACGGAACAATTCAAAAAGAAAGTTTGTTAGATTTCTTAAATCAATATTTAAAAAAACACAAAGAAGAAAACCCAACCAATTTACCGATGCTTGGCGGAGCTATTGGCTATCTCTCTTATGATTACGGCAGGAGTTTTGAACAGATTCCAAGCCGGCATAAAAAAAAGATTTCAATGCCGGATGCCATGTTTGAGTTTTTTGATTTATATCTCATCGAAGATTTAAAGAAAAAAGAACTGTATCTTTCTACAAGTGAGCACTTTCATACACTTGAGGAATACAGGAGCGAAATCATGCAGGATATTTTAACACTTGCCTCTAAAAACGTCACTGTAGACTCTCGTCTTTGCGACGTTAGAATCAAATCCGATTTCGTAAAACAGGATTATCTTAATGCCATTGATTCCATGATTGATTATATTAAGGCAGGTGATATCTATATTGCAAATATGACCCGACAGATTTCTGTCGAGAGTTCCCGTACCCCTTATGAGGTTTTTCGCTATTTAAGGGAGCACAATCCTTCTCCATTTGGAAGTTATTTTAACCAGCCGGAGTTTCAGATTGTCAGTGCTTCTCCGGAACGCTTCTTGGAAGTTCACGACCATAAGGTGGAAACCCGTCCAATTAAAGGAACGAGAAAACGCGGAATCACTCCTGAAGAAGATTTGATGTTAAAAGAAGAACTGGCACAATCTGAAAAAGATAAAAGCGAGCTTTTAATGATTGCAGATTTGGAAAGAAATGATTTAAACCGTGTCTGCAGACCCGGAAGTGTAAAGGTGACTGAATTATTTGAAGTCGAAACTTATGCAACGGTCTTTCATCTGGTTTCTACAATTATCGGAGAACTCGAAACAGATAAAACCGTACCGGATTTAATTGCCTCTACTTTTCCCGGCGGTTCGATTACCGGTGCTCCGAAAATCCGCGCCATGGAAATCATTGATGAATTAGAGCACAGCCAACGCGGACTCTACACCGGCTCTATCGGATATCTTTCTTTAAATGGAGACTGTGATTTAAATATTGTCATCCGTACTGCTGTGCATCAAAATGGCATTTATCATCTTGGAGTTGGCGGTGGAATTACCGCTGAATCCGAATTGGAATTTGAATATGACGAAACCTGGCAGAAAGCCAAAGCCGTTGTCGCAGCCATCGCAGGAGGTGACGTGCATGAGTAATCTTACTCTTACATCATTAACTCCAGATGATGGTTACTGGTTTGGGCTTGGAGTATTTGAAACAATATGGGTGAAACAAAACACTGCCGTATTTTTAGACGAACACTTAAACCGTTTAAAAAAATCCGCTCTTTTTCTTGGATTTCTGCCGGATAAAACATCTGCCAGTCAATGGATTTCGATTCGGAAACAGGAAATCCTGGACTATTTAAAAGAAAATCCGACGGAAAACGGTGTGTTAAAATTAACACTTTCAGATAAAAATCTTTCTCTGACTTCAAGAAAAAATACTTATACCAAAGAACAGTATGAAAAAGGCTTTGCTTTAGACTACAGCAAGATTTTAAGAAACGAGACTTCTCCGTTTACTTATATGAAGACCTTAAACTATGCCGACAACATTTTAGAAAAACGTCTGGCAAAACAGCGAGGATACGATGAACCCATTTTCTTAAATACCAAAGGCGAACTGTCAGAGGGTGCAACAACCAATCTATTTTTTGTATCAGGTAAAAAACTTTTTACCCCTGCGCTTTCCTGTGGTCTGCTTGACGGTATTTTAAGACAGTATCTATTAAAAAACTATCAAGTTGAAGAATGTATCATCAAACCGGAACAGGTTTCTGACTTTGACGAAATGTTTGTCACCAATTCCCTGCTTGGAATTATGCCAATCTGCCGCCTTGGCGAACACAAGTTTACCCGACGTACGATTACAAATCAGTTATTGCAGACTTACTCTGAAATTTAAAAAAGACGTCGCACTTGACAGGCTATCTTTCCAAATCAAAAATCAAGACAAAACAAGAGCAGACGAGATTTTTCCTCTTCTGCTCTTGTTTCATCTTATGGTCTTTTCATCACCACATGATTCTTTTCTTTTTTTCCCTGTTCCATTAACTGATAGGCTTCTTTAAATGCCTCTTCAAGCGGAAGGACTCCATGCACTCCACCAATTGTAACTGAAAATCGAATGTGTGGATATTCTTCTAATACCATGTTATTAATTGCTTCTGCAATACGCTTTAACTTCATTTCAAACATCTGGCTTGAAATGTTTTCCATAAGAAGCAGAAATTTATCACCTTCATAGCGAATCAACACATCGGAACAACGGATACAGTTTTCTATCATTTTCGCGATATGATAAATTACAATATTACCTGCTGCATGCCCATATTTCTCATTGATAATTCCAAAATTATCTCCATCAATTAATGCCAGTGCATTCATCTGAGTCATATTTTTAGCATATTCATCATAATATCTGCGGTTATACACTCCGGTTAAAACATCTCTATAAAATTTCTGATTATAGTTTTTAATTCCCTCAATAAAATCATTGCGTCCAAGCGGGTCTGAAATCATTTCATCCCGCATTTTATAAATCATCTCAAGCACATAAGGATGACCTTCTATTTCGATGTATTTCGCAATCGTCTCATAAATGTTTTCGCCGATAAATTCAATTTTGCTGCACTGATCTTTTTTAACAGTTGCCTTTCTTGATACACAATTTTTGCAGATTTCTTTTTTCCCAAATATATTATAACATTTATCGGATTTATAAACCGATTTCTTTTCTCTTACTGGAATAACTTCGTACGATTCCACATCAATCAGACGTACACTATCAAATACTTTTTCTAACTGCTGAACCATTTCTTTTAATTCTGCTTTTGTTCCTTTTGTGACATCTTTATTGTTGTCAAAATAAATCGTATCTTTCTCATGAATATCTATAATTCTTCCAAGTACACCGATATATTTGGGTTCTTCTTCTCTTGACCACAAAGACTTTGCGATTACCTGACACCATCTCTGTCCTTCTGGATAATTTGCAAGGAATTTCATCCGAATCTCAGAATTTACCGGTGTCGTCTGATGCAGAGCTTTCGTCAAAGTCTTGATATTCTCACTGCCTAAAAATGTTTCTTCCCCTTGCTCCGGTTTAATAATCACTTCGCGCAATCTCAACAGTTTTGCTCCATATTCAGAAAGCGTAACCGCTTCAATGGCAGAATCATATTCAAACTGAATTTCTTCCAGTCCTGCTGTGAAAAATTTGCGTTTTTCCTGCTCTTTTTCCAAACGCCAGGAGCTGTAACTTGCCTTTTCCACAATTCTGCTGTCCAAAAGTTCTTCGGTTACTTTTGTTACCAGAGAAGGATTGACATCCATCTGCGCGTCCATATCCAGACTGACCTCAATAATATCCTCAATGTCTTTTAAGCATTCCAATAACAATGGATTAAATGCACCACACTGTCCATCTAAAATCATTTCCATCGCTTTTTCTTTTGAAAATGCTTTCTTATAGCATCGTTCACTTGTCAATGCATCATAAACATCCGCCAGTGCCACTACCTGTGCAGAAATCGGAATTTCTTCTCCCTTTAATCCATCCGGATAGCCTTTTCCATCATAACGTTCATGGTGCCATCTGCAGATTTCATAAGCCACACTGACCAGTGTTTTCTTTTGATACGTTGGAAGTTCTTTTAAAATGGAAGCCCCTAACATGGAATGAGTTTTCATGATTTCAAATTCTTCTTTTGTCAGCTTTCCAGGCTTATTTAAAATCTTCTCATCTATCATAATTTTTCCGATATCATGAAGCGCAGAAGCGGTACTGATAATCAAGACATCTTCATCTGTAAGATTATAAGAATTCGTTTTATTCATCAGACACTGAAGCAATAAACGAGTCATGGTCTGTACGTGATGTACATGAGGTCCGCTTTCACCATTTCGAAACTCTACGATATGCCCCAGTATATTAATCATCATACTGTTATTTTTTTCTTTTTCATAAATCTGCTCTTCCACCATATTTAACAGACGTTTCTGTTTTTCATAAAGCATTAAAGTATTGGTAATTCGGCGATGAATAATATAACTCTCATAAGGTCGTTTAATATAATCTGTTGCACCAAGTTCATACGCTTTTTCCATATAGGAGGTATCATTTTCTGCGGAAATCATAATAACCGGTATGGTATCAATCCAATGCTTCTGATTCATCACTTTGAGTACTTCAAATCCATCCATACCCGGCATTACAATATCAAGTAAAACCAAATCAATACTGGTTTCATATTTTTGAATGACAGAAAGTGCTTCTATTCCATCTGATGCTTCAAGAATCTCATAATTCTCACCTAGCATTGCAGCTAACATCACACGATTCAGTTCTGAATCATCTACAATTAAAATTGTTGTTGTTTTTCGTTTTTCTACTCTATCCATTTACTATTCCTTCACGAATCTTTCTCTGTTTTCATATTCAATCTGACAACCACAAGACTTGGCGCATGAGTTTTATCGCCTGAAATGAATTCCCTTTTTATATTTTTTGCAATTTTTGTCTCGCAATTATTCATTTTCGCAAGAAACTCTTTTTTCTTTACTTTTATAACAAAAAACAGGCAGAATCGCTTCTGCACTGCCTATGTCCTCTAGTATGATATTATTCTATAGTAGATTTTGCCAGAAATCAACCTCTTTTTTTGCATGTTTTGACAAAAGACTTTAAAAAAAAGGCAGTTTCCTGCCTTTTTTCGTATTACCTTTGTTTTACTTTTACTTTTTCGGTTCTTTTGCTGTAATATAATACGGAAGTGCAACAAAGATTGCTCCGCCTATCATATTTCCAAGCGTAACCAGTCCTACATTGTAGATATATCCTCCAATGCTGACGGATGCATCACCCGCATTCATCAAACCAACTGCCAGTACACTCATGTTTGCAATACTATGTTCGAATCCACAAATCATAAATACGAAGATACACCAGAAAATCATAATCAGTTTTGCAGCTTCGGATTTTAATTTAAATCCACACCAAACTGCAAGACAGACCAGAATATTACAGAAGATTCCTCTGAAAATCAACTCCTGTGGAGCCAAATGCATCTTTGTTTCTGCAATCTTTGCATAGTATGCACCAACATCACCACTCGGTACTCCTGAAATTTGAAATCCTACTGCGGAAATTAAAGAACCAAGTAAGTTTCCAATATAGCAGACAATCCATACTTTAATGGTTTCTCCCCATGAAACAGAACCGCCAAGTGAAGAGCCTGCCATAACCAGATTATTTCCGGTAAACAGTTCCGCTCCTGCCATAACAATAAGGCTTAAGGCTGCTGCAAAGGAAAACGACTGCGCACCTCTTACCATTGCAGGAGCACCATTGATTGTCAGATTTGCGCCCCAGGTAAAGGTGATAAATCCACCGAATGCAATAAATAAACCTGCCATTAAAGCGGAAACAAAATATCCCACTTTATTTTTCTCTAAAAAATCAGCTTTTGCCTTTCCGGCATTACATAACGTTGCAAATTCATTCTTAAACATATACGTTCCCTCTCTTTTCCTCTAATGTACTCTCAGAATCTCAATAAAGACCACGAAAGTGCATCATATACATGTTTTGATACAGAACACTTTTCCTGTTTGCATAAAATCCTACAGACTCACACTCCGGATTGCTACCTCTGTGTTCTCACAGCAAACGTACATGCCTGCTTTTTTGCAGGTATCATTGTGATGTCAAGCGGATATTCGCAATCCGCTTCGTTACTTACTCATATCGGTTAAATTCAGGTACGGCATAAGCCGCACCTGAACCTGTTATTTTAGTTGAAGAGACCCTCACTTATATAAATGATAAGTACTCCACAAACTTATTTATGTATTGAATCTATTAACTTAGAACAGACCAGAAATCTTTCCTGTTTCATCTACATCGATTCTTTCAGCAGCCGGTACTTTTGGAAGTCCTGGCATGGTCATGATTTCACCTGTCAGAGCTACGATAAAGCCTGCACCTGCGGAAATCTTCAGGTTACGAACAGTTACTTCAAAGTCTGTCGGTGCGCCCAGTTTTGTCTGGTCATCTGTTAAGCTGTACTGAGTCTTAGCAACACAAATCGGACAGTTGCCAAATCCCATTGCTTCAAGCTGTGCAGCCTGTTTCTGAGCATTTGCAGTCAGAACAACTCTCTTACCACCATAAATTTTCTGAACGATGTTATTCAGTTTATCTTCGATGCTTCCCTCTAATTCATAAGAGAACTGGAAGTCATTTGGCTCTTCAACCAGACGGATTACTTCTTTTGCTAATGCAAGACCGCCTTCTCCGCCTTTTGCCCATACTTCAGACAGAGCAACGTTAACACCGAGTTCTTTACATTTCTGTTCTACTAAGTCAAGTTCTGCTTTTGTATCAGTTGGGAATGCATTAATAGCAACTACACATGGCAGTTTGTATACATTCTTGATATTACTTACATGTTTTAACAGGTTTGGAAGACCTTTTTCAAGAGCTTCTAAGTTTTCGTTATTTAAGTCAGCTTTTGCAACTCCGCCATTGTATTTCAGTGCACGTACTGTTGCAACGATAACAACTGCGCTTGGATGTAAATCAGCCATACGACATTTGATATCCAGGAATTTTTCAGCACCAAGGTCAGCACCGAATCCAGCTTCTGTAATTGCATAATCACCTAATTTTAATGCCATCTTTGTAGCAATTACGGAGTTACATCCATGAGCGATGTTTGCGAATGGTCCACCATGAACGATAGCCGGTACATGTTCCAGAGTTTGAACAAGGTTTGGTTTTAAGGCATCTTTTAACAGTGCACACATAGCGCCTTCTGCATGTAAATCATGTGCAGTAACCGGTTTCTGCTCAGAAACTTTACCGTAAGTGTAACCAATGATAATTCTTCCCAGTCTTTCTTTTAAGTCTGTGATGTCTCTTGCAAGACAGAGAACAGCCATGATTTCAGATGCAACTGTGATATCGTATCCATCTTCTCTTGGCATACCGTTTGTCTTTCCGCCCAGACCATCAACTACAAAACGAAGCTGGCGGTCATTCATATCCACACATCTTCTCCATGTGATTTTTCTAGGATCGATGTTTAATGCATTGCCCTGATAGATATGGTTATCAATCATTGCTGCTAATAAGTTGTTTGCTGCACCAATTGCATGGAAGTCACCTGTAAAATGCAGATTGATATCTTCCATCGGAACTACCTGTGCATATCCACCGCCTGCGGCTCCACCTTTTACACCAAATACCGGTCCAAGAGATGGCTCACGAAGTGCAACCATGACATTTTTGCCAAGTTTCTGCATACCATCTGCAAGACCTACTGTTGTAGTTGTCTTACCTTCACCTGCCGGTGTCGGGTTAATCGCTGTAACCAGAATTAATTTTCCGTTTGGTTTGTCAGATTCTTTCAGTAAATTGTAGTCAATTTTTGCTTTGTACTTACCGTACTGCTCCAGATATTTCTCTTCAATCCCTGCTTTTTCTGCAATCGCGGTAATTGGCTCCATTGTGCACTCCTGTGCAATTTCGATATCAGTCTTAAATCCCATACTAAAAAACCTCCTTAAACTAAATAGAGAAAAGCTGTCCCTCTTTTTCTGCTTCGAGTTTGTTTCTATTAAAATTCACGAATAATATGCCGAATTTTTTTATCAGATCACACTTCATGTGTAAAAAAGGGCAACATTTGTGGTCTACAAATGCTGCCCAGACGGTCGGCCCATACTTCGTTTTAATTTCACTGTGGTTTTCCACACTGACCCGTCAGAAATCAAAACTGCTTTTCAATTGATATCTATAATCTACCATAAACCTTATAGTTTGTCAATGCTCTAACAAACTAAATTGTGTATTTTTTTTGTTTTTTCAGATTAAATCGGCGCATTATTTATTTTGTTGAAATAAATGTTTCGACATCTTCTTTTGTTGGCATTACACGAAGTGCGCCTTTTTTGGTTGTAATTAAAGATGACGCTCCATTTGCAAATTCCAGCATTTCATAGAGTTGTTCTTCCGATAAACCGGTAATTCCATTCTCTAACACATAGTTTAAAGCACAAGCTCCAAAGGTATCACCTGCTCCTGTTGTCTCGATTGTATTTTCCTGAAGAAACGGCGCATGAAAGACTTCTTTTCCCTCATGAAATGCAATACTTCCTTCTTTTCCCATTGTCACATTCATCAGTTTCAGATTCGGATAATCAGCAAGCAGTTTATATGCACCTTCTTTGATATCTTTTGTTCCGGTCATAAATTCCAGTTCTTCTTCAGAAATCTTTAACAAATCACACTGTCCCAGTCCATAGGCAATCTGTTCTTTCGCAAGCTCCATGCTGCTCCATAATGGTGGTCTTAAATTCGGGTCAAAAGAAATCAACATTCCGGCCTCTTTTGCAATAGTTATCGCTTTTTGGGTTGCTTTTCTGACTTCTTCATGTGTCATAGACAATGTTCCAAAATGAAATGCCTTTGCAGATTCCAGATATTCTTTCTCTACCTGAGATTCACTTAACATCATGTCTGCTCCTGGATTACGATAAAATGCAAAATCTCTATCACCGTCTTCAAATGTATGTACAAAAGCCAGAGTTGTGTGAACTTCCTGATTTTCGTACAGATGACTGGTATCAATTTTCAATTCATTTAATGTCTTTCTAAGAGAAGTACCAAACTGATCTTTTCCAACTACACCCAGAAATGAAGTTTTCTTTCCAAGGTTATTTAACATCGCCAGTACGTTACAAGGTGCTCCGCCTGGATTTGCTTCAAAAATCGGATTTCCCTGAGCACTGACTCCATTTTCGGTAAAATCAATCAACAACTCGCCAAGTGCAATTACATCAAACTTTTTTTCCATGTCGTTTCCTCACTTTATTTTTTATTGTTTCACTTTGTTATTTCATACCTGTTGGGGCTGTTTTTTTGCCCCAATCAATGTTGATACTCTTATTATATCGGTATTGGTTTTAGACTGCAATCACTAACTATATCTATTACAAAATATCTACATAAGATACATTCAGAAACTACTCTTAATCTTTCCATTATTCTTCCGTTGTACGAGCCCATCTTACAAAGTCCCGAAACAGATTCCTAATGTTCTTTAACATTCCGTCAAAAACTCCTGCTTTATAAAAATTAATCACAATCGCACCTATCGGCACTGCAAGTATCATTCCTAATACACTGCTGATTTTATATCCGGTATACATAAAAATCAATGTCACCAGCGGATTCATTCCTATCGAATCTCCCACCATCTTCGGCTCAATAATTCTGCGGACAAGCTGTGTCACCAGATATAAAATGACAAGTCCCACCGCAAAACTTGTATCACCGGAAAGTGCTTTAAAAATCGCCCATGGAATCAATGCAGTTCCAGTTCCAAAAAACGGCAGCATATCTAAAAAGGAAACCAGAAAAGAAATCAAAATTGCAAATTTTACTCTTAAAATCAGCATCCCGATAAACAAAATCAGCCATATGACTCCCATAATTTTAAACTGTGCCTTAAAATATCCACTGAACACCTTTTTGAAACTCTCAGCGAGCATCCGCCATTTATCCTGTATCATTTTCGGAGTGTGTTTTCGTCCAAATTCCAGAATTCGATTTCTGTCAGCAATGAAAAAATACGACGACAGCAACGTAAAAATGGTAGAAATCAATGCATTTGGTAAATTTTTTGCAATATTTCCTGCATAATCTACGGTAAGTTCGCTTACCGTACTGATTATCGTACCAATTTCCTTTCCCAATTCTTCCTGCGTATTATCGATACTCGCCTGCACATTATCCGGAAGTTCTTTGATGATGCTTCTTAAATTATGCTCTACTTCCTGAAATTCTTCGCTGAAGCCGCTATACAAATTCGGAGCCTGCTCCAGAAATTTTCCGGTTTCTGTCATTACCTTTGCACCTATGAGATAACTTCCGCCAATGATTGCCCCCAAAACCATAATAATAATCACCATGGAGGTATGTTTCCTTGATATCTTTAATTTTTTTTCCAAAAATTCCACCAGAGGACTTGCTATCATTGCAAGAATCCATCCAATAATAAACGGAAGAAAAAATTTAAACATTTTTATTCCTAAAATAATACAGAGAATTCCCGTAATTAGTCCTAAAATTGCTAAAAAAACTCCCTTTAAATGTTTTTTCAATGTTTTTTTCATAAATTAATTTTCCTTCATTTGATAAGATTTTTTTAAATTTCTTTTAAAAATTCAAATGGCTCTCCATCATGAAGAAAATGCATCAGCATATAGGACGTCATGATGGCCACCTTTTCTTCTTTTAAAATCCGTTTTACTTCTTCTTTATCTGCAAGCACAATTTCCAGTTCTTCTGAATCTTCCAGTCCGGCTCTTGACACAGTTCCGGATGCATATCCATAAACTGTTGCACAGGATTCATCGGTCATTCCGATTGTCGTAAAATACGGTTTTTCATAAGCCGGATTTACCGTTACCGGTTCTAATGTCAATCCGGTTTCTTCTTTCATCTCTCTGATTCCTGCTGTTTTAAAATCCTCTCCTGTCTCTACCAGTCCTGCCGGAAATTCATAGATATAATCATCAATTGCATAACGGTATTGTCTGACTAAAACAACTTTATTCTTATCTTCTTTACAGACTGCATAGATAATTACTCCATCCGGATGGTTTTCTCTTGTATTCAACTTTAAATGTCTCTCATCTTTTGCTCTTGATGCTACATAATAATGACCTGCTTTTCCTGTTTTACTTTCTACATCCAGATGATACAAACGAACATATGGATTTTCTGTCATCGGAGTTACTTTTTTAATGGATGGCATACTTTTTTACCCCTTTCTGATGCAATTGTGCAATTTCTGCTTTTGTAAATAGAAAGATTATAGCGCGTTTACACTTGTTTTTCAAGACATAGCCGACGATCTAAACAACAAAAAAGATATCTTTCGTTTTTATCCGAAAGATATCTCTTTTGTTCATCTATTTATTCTTTTTAATTTATAAGACAGAAATTATCTCTGAACACGTGCTCCTGCACCGCCCATGATTGCTTCTACTTCTTTTTTGCTTGCCATTGTTGTATCTCCTGGTGTTGTCATGGCAAGTGCACCGTGAGCTGCTCCGTAGTTTACAGCCAGTTCTGCATTCTCTGTTGTCATAAGACCATAGATCAGACCGGATGCAAAGGAGTCTCCGCCACCTACACGGTCCATAATTTCAAGACCTTTGTAGTCTTTGGATTTGTAGATTTCACCATCAGCCCAGCAAATTGCTGCCCAGTCATTTACAGTTGCAGTCTTAACAGTACGAAGAGTAGTTGCCACTGCTTTAAAGTTTGGATATGTTTTTGCAGCTTCGTTAATCATTTTCTTGTATCCGTCAAGGTTCAGTTCTTTTAAGTTTTCGTCGTTTCCTTCGATTTCGAAACCAAGGCAAGCTGTGAAGTCTTCTTCGTTACCAATCATAACGTCTACATATTTAGCGATTTCTTTATTTACTTCCTGAGCCTTTGCCTGTCCACCGATTGCACTCCACATAGATGGACGGTAGTTTAAGTCGTAAGATACGATTGTTCCGTATTTTTTAGCAGCTTTGATTGCAGCTAAAACAGTTTCACAGGATTGTTCAGATAAAGCAGCGTAGATACCGCCTGTGTGTAACCAACGTGCTCCGAGTTCCCCGAAGATGTAATCGAAATCAAAATCTTCCGGTGTTGCTTTAGAAATAGCTGTATTTGCACGGTCTGAGCATCCAACTGCTCCACGGATACCAAATCCTCTTTCTGTGAAGTTTAATCCGTTTCTGCAGATTCTTCCGATTCCATCTGTTTTCATCCATTTAATTAAGGAAGTATCTACTCCACCCTGATTGATGAAGTCTTCCATTAACATACCAACTTCGTTATCAGCGAATGCTGTGATGATACCTGTATTCATTTTAAAGCATTTGCTCAGTCCACGGGCAACATTATATTCTCCGCCACCTTCCCATGCACGGAAGCTTCTTGCTGTACGGATTCTTCCTTCGCCCGGATCAAGACGAAGCATTACTTCGCCCAGGGATACTTCATCAAATTTGCATTCATTTGCTGGTCTTAAATTTAAGTTCATGATTAATCCTCCAAATTTTTATGTATTGTTTTACAATTTTGCTCTTATCATTTCACTCTTACAATTTTTCTCTTACAATTTTGCTCTTGCAATTTCTTATTATAGCATGTGGTTTTTATTTTTGTTGTTTTTTATTTCGTGCTTTCCAATTTTTAAAATTCTAAGTAAGCACCTTTCATCGGGCTTGCTGCATGTTCACTGAACAGACGAAGCACACCATTTTTGTATTTTACTTCTTTTGGTTTCCAGTTTTTCTTACGTTCTGCAAGCACTTTATCGATTTCTTCCGGAGTTTTTTCTTCCCCTGCGATACCGATGATATTTAATTTACGTGCAAATACATCAATTTCAATTAAGTCGCCTTCTTCTACTAATGCAATCGGACCGCCTTCTGCTGCTTCCGGACTGCAGTGTCCGATTACAGGACCGGTAGATGCACCGGAAAAACGTCCGTCTGTAATCAGTGCAATACTTTTTCCAAGTTCTTTATCACTGCTGATCGCCTCTGAAGTATAGAACATTTCCGGCATACCGCTTCCTTTTGGTCCTTCATAGCGGATAAATACAGCGTCACCTTTATTTACTTTATGTTTTAAAACCGCATCAAGACATTCTTCTTCGCTGTCAAATGGTTTTGCACGAAGTACGGCACGATACATTTCTTTCGGGCATGCAGTGTGTTTGATAACTGCGCCTTCCGGTGCAAGATTTCCACGTAAGACTGCGATACTTCCGTCTGTTCCAATTGCTTTGTCATAAGGACGGATAACATCTTCTTTTGTCACATTGCAGCCATAACGTTTGTTAAATTCCTGCATCCATTTGTCGCATCTTTCGTAGAATCCGTTTTTCTTTAATTCTTCCAGATTTTCTCCAAGTGTTTTTCCTGTTACAGTCATAACATCAAGATGTAAGTGCTGTTTGATTTCTTCCATAATAGCCGGAACTCCGCCTGCATAGTAGAAACATTCTGCCGGCCAGCGTCCTGCCGGACGTACATCTAAGAGATATCTTGCATTTCTGTGCAGTCTGTCGAAGGTATCACCTGTAATTTCAATTCCGAGTTCGTGTGCGATTGCCGGAATATGAAGCAGACAATTTGTACTTCCTGAAATTGCTGCATGAACTAAGATTGCATTTTCAAAGCTGTCCATTGTCACGATGTCGCTTGGACGCATGTTGTCCATTTTTGCAAGTGCAACTGCCTGACGACCTGCCTGTCTTGCAAAATCAAGTAAGTCAGGACTGGTTGCCGGCATTAAAGCAGTACCCGGAAGTGCAAGTCCAAGTGCTTCTGCCATAATCTGCATCGTAGATGCAGTACCGATGAAAGAACATGCTCCACAGCTTGGGCATGCATTGTGTTTTGCCCAGTTTAATTTATCTTCATCAATTTCTCCGCGCTGGAATTTTGCACTATACATACCTAACTGTTCCAGAGTCAGCATGTCCGGTCCTGCATTCATTGTTCCACCTGGCACTACGATAGCCGGAATATTTAAACGGCACAGCCCCATTAAGTTTGCCGGCATTCCTTTATCACAGCTTGCAAGAAATACGCCTGCATCAGATACAGTTGCATTTCCGTGGATTTCAATCATATTTGTAATCATTTCACGACTTGCAAGAGAGAAGTTAATTCCGTCTGTTCCCTGACTTTCTCCATCACAGATATCGGTACAATAATATCTTGCTCCAAATCCGCCTGCTTCTGCAACACCCTTTCTTACTTCTTCTACTAAGACATTTAAATGTCCGCTTCCCGGATGGCTGTCTCCGTAAGTACTTTCGATTAAAATCTGAGGTTTGGATAAATCCTCCGGTTTCCATCCTGTACCAATACGCAATGGGTCAAGCTCTGGTGCTAATGTACGCATTTCCTGGCTTTTTAAACAACTCATGTTTTTTGTTCCTCCTTAAATTTTAAATTCTTAGTTTCTACTTATTTTATTTTTTATTTTTACTTTATGGACTTTTCTATTACTATTTATTAACTATTTAACTAAATATCCTCCGTCAACCGGAATGACTGCTCCACACAGATAATCACTTGCATGGGAAGCTAAGAAAATGGCTGTTCCCTGCATATCTTCTCCGGTTCCCCAGCGTCCTGCCGGAATTCTTTCGCTGATAGTTTTAAAACGTGGATTTTTCGGGTCAAGAAGTGCTTCATTCATTTCTGTTGCCATATATCCCGGTGCAATTGCATTGACATTAATTCCTCTTCCTGCCCAGTCATTCGATAACTCTTTGGTAAGCTGTGCTACTCCGCCTTTTGCAGCTGCATAGGCCGGAATGGTCTGTCCTCCAAAGAAAGAGTTCATGGAAGCGACATTAATAATCTTTCCATAGCCTTTCTTCAGCATAATTTTTCCTGCTTCCTGACACAGTACAAAAATAGAACTTAAGTTGACGCTGATTACATCATCCCATTCATTTAATGGAAACTCTTCTGCGCTATGACGTCTCTGAATTCCATGTGAAGTAACAAGTACATCTAAGTCTCCACCAAGTTTTTCGACGCATTCATTGAAAATGCGGTAAACTTCTTCTCGTTTGGAAAGATCTCCCTTTATGCCTACACAGTCATAACCCTTGTTACATTCTTCTTCCGCTACAGCAAACACCTTGTCTGATGTTCCAACAATTGCCACTTTGCATCCGGCTTGCAAAAAGCCCTCTGCCATTCCAAGACCCAGTCCTCTTGTTCCACCTGTTACAATAACTTTCTTTCCGGAAACATCAAATAAATTCTGTCCCATTGGTTTTTTCCACCTTTCTCCTGGTTTTTAAGTCGTCATACGTCGTATCTGTTTTTATGGTATCACACTCCAATTTCACGGTCAAGTTCTTCTTTTGATTTCGTTTTATTTCAGCAGATTTTATAAAAAGGCAGAAGGAAATTTGTAAGTATTTCCTCCTGCCTTTTTTATATCTTCTTAGAATTTATGTCTTCTCAGAATCTTTCTTATTCCATCTTTTTCATTAATAATTTAATTTGAATCCTGTTATTTTCCAAATGACGCTTCATTGCTTCACTTGCTCCCTCTGGGTCATGCCTTTTAATTGCTTCCAGCACTTCACGGTGAGTCACAATTGTTTTATTTGCAATCGAATAATCTGTCACATCAATAAACAGAGAAATTCCACTTTGGATTACAGGCATTAGATTGGTTGTCACCTGATTTCCGGTCGCCCTTGCAATCTCCGCATGAAATAAGATATCTTTTTCCAGATAAGGTTTTCCCTGATTGAAAAGTTCCTCTACTTCTTTTGCATACTCTTCAATCTTCTCTACCTGTTCTCTTGTTGCACGCAGTGCTGCCAGAGCCGCAATCTCCGGTTCAATCATCATACGCACTTCACAAATATCCAGGGCAAGACTCTTCTTGTCCTCCATAAATGCAAATCCAAGAGGGTCATCCATCAGCCCCGGTGTCTCACTTACGAAGGTTCCACGACCTCTTTTTATTTCCACAACATTTCTTGATACCAGTATTTTTACTGCCTCACGAATAGTTCCACGTCCGACATTCAACTGCTCTGCCATTTCAAATTCATTTGGAAGTTTTTCTCCGGCTTTTAATTTCCGGTCTGAAATCAGTTGGACAATCTGTTCTGAAACTTTTTCCGGCAGAAGTTTATTGTTTGAATCGATTGATTTCAGCTTTCTGCCCTCAGCTTTTTTTCCCATACTCTACCTCAATCTTTCCTTTTTCTTATTTTTCGGATGTTCCTGATGCAGAGCCGCTCATTGATGTTTGATTTTCTTCTGCTTTCTAAATAATATCCGAACTTCTTTTCAGATATTATAGTATACCAGTAATTTCCTGTAATTTCAATAAATTTGCAATTTTCGCTTTCTGTTCTTCTGTTGCACAAAGCAGAGGCTGGGCGCAGACCGGATTAAACTCTACTCCGGTCTGTACCATTGCTTCTTTGATAATCGGAATAAACTGTTCTCCGATTGAATAAATTTCCATCAAAGAATCAATCTTCTGCTGACACTCTGCCATCTTTACAAGATTATCTTCTCTTGCTGCATTTGCAAATGCGGAAGCAATCTGCGGTACAAAATTTGAAATTCCGGCTACACAGCCATTTCCGCCACTTAATACATTATGTGCGAAAAATTCATCAAATCCAGAATATACCTGGAAATCCGGGAATTCTTTTTTCACAACCTGAATAATCTCTCTTGTGTGACCCATTGTTCCAACAGTATCTTTGATTCCCACGATATTTTTATGTTTTCTTACTAATTCAAGAATTAACTGCGGACTTAAATCATAACCGGTACGGTCCGGGAAGTTGTATAATAAGACCGGACCATTTACATTATCTGCCACCTGGTCATAAAAGTTAATAACAGAATCATGTGGAAGATTAAAGTAATATGGTGAAATTACCATAACTGCATCTGCACCTTTTTCGATTGCATAGTTTGACAATTCAATACAATCCTTTAGAATCATGCAGTTTGTTCCCACATATAAAGTCACACGTTTGTCGATGTAAGAAACTGCGGCATCAATCAGTTTTTTCTTTTCTTCCATAGAAATGGCAAAGAACTCACCGATACTTCCAAGGATGAGGATTCCATCCATTCCACCCTGAATTAAATGTTCACAAATTCTCTTGTTTGCTTCTAAATCTACATGTCCCTCAGCGTCAAAAGCTGTTACAACAGGGGTAATCCATTTTGCGTTCATATCTCTTCTCCTTTAATTCTAGTATCCTGCACCTTCCATTGCAGAACGGGCTGATTCTGTATATCTCTTAAATAAACCTTTTCTTGGCGGTCTTGGAACGATTCCATTTTTACTGCGCTCTTTTAAGACAGCATCTACTTCTTCTTTGGAAAGTTCTTTTCCATTAATTCCAACCACATCCAAAGTACGTTCCGGAATATTATAAGAAATAATATCTCCGGTTTCAATAAATGCCAACGGTCCGCCACTTGCAGCTTCCGGTGATACATGTCCGATTGCCGCACCTCTTGTTGCACCGGAAAATCTTCCATCTGTTACAAGAGAAACTTTTCCATTTAATTTGGTATCGCACACAATTGCCTCTGTAGTCATCAGCATTTCCGGCATACCACTCCCTCTTGGTCCTTCATAACGGACAACAATTACATCTCCCGGTTCAATTTTTCCATCAACAACTGCCTGATAAGCATCTTCTTCACGATTATACACTTTTGCGGTTCCTTTGTGAATCCGCATATCTTTTTCACAGGCAGAGTATTTTACAACGGAACCTTCCGGGGCTAAATTTCCACGCAGGATTGCAATCGAACCTTTTTCTGTTGCCTTTTCGACCGAGAAAATGACTTCATCTCTGGTTAATCCATAGTTGCTTAAATAACCAAGATTTCTCTCAAAGAAATTATCTTTTTCTAAATCTTCGAGATTTTCACCCAGTGTTTTTCCGGTTACGGTCATTGCATCCAGATGTAACATGTCTTTTAAGTATTTCTGTACCATCGGGATTCCACCTGCAAACCAGAAAGATTCCGTCATCTGAGTTCCGCTTGGGAAGATATTTCCGATATGCGGCACTTTATGATTGATTTCATCAAAGAGCTCTGGTGTCAGTTCAATTCCAAGTTCTCTTGCGATTGCCGGCAGATGTAAAGTTGCATTGGTAGAACCACCGATTGCACTATGTACAATGATTGCATTTTCAAATGCTTCTTTGGTTAAAATCTTAGACGGTGTAATTCCTTTTTCTACCAGTTCCATAATTTTACGTCCTGCCAGACGGGCATAAGAAAGAATGTCTCGCATGGTAGCCGGAATGACTGCGGTTCCCGGAAGCGCCATTCCAAGTGCCTCTGCCACACATTGCATGGTGCTTGCTGTTCCAAGAAAAGCACAGGCTCCGCAGGATGGACATCCTGTCATTTTATAATCACGGACTTCCTGCTCTGTGATTGCCTCTTTTCGTTTCTGACGAAGAGAAATATCACCCGCAACAAGAGATGTTGTCATATTTGGTCCTGGACGCATACTTCCTCCCGGGATAAAAATAGTCGGAACGTCCAGACGGGCAGCCGCTTTTAAATGTGCCGGTATGGATTTATCACAGGAAGAAGATAAAATCATTCCATCCCATGGATACACGCTTCCGTGTACCTCTACCATGTCACAGATTGCCTCTCTGGATGCCAGAATATAGTTCATGCCATCATGTCCCTGTGCACATCCATCACAGATATCTGTTGTATGATACTGTGCCGGATATCCACCTTTTTCAAATACGCCATACTTCGCCTGTTCCATAAGACTCGCCAGATGAGTACTGCCTGGATGACTGTCTCCAAATACATCTTCAAGCATAATCTGTGGTTTCTTAATGTCTTCTTCATCCCAGCCTGAGCCCATCTGCAAGGCATCAAACTGTGCCCATAACAGACGCTGTGGTTCACTTTTTTGCTGCATTTTTTTATCCTCCTGAATTTTTTTCTTTTTATCTTATCCTACAAAATTTTAAAGTTGAAATCTACTTTAATTGAAACCAATTTTCCGCAATATATGAACGGTTAAGTTTTTTATTTCTTATGGCTTTCTTATAACAAAATTCATACAAAATGTAAACTGAAACAAAAAGGGCAAAGAATCCTTTTCGATTCTTTGCCCAGTTTCATATCTCACTTTAGTTCGATTTGAATTTTTGATTTAACTTACATCAATCCTGGTAAGAATCCCTGGAAGAGAGAAAGGATTGATACAAAAATCAGAATTGCAACACCGGCTACAAAACCACCGATACTCCATCCTCTGATTGTATCCGGTACGGAGATTCCGAAGAAACGGCTGATTGCCCAGAATCCGGAGTCGTTTGGCATGGAAAGACCAATACCACCGGCACAGATAGCAATCGCACACAGAATCGGAGATACTCCGGATGTAGCAATTGTACCAGCCATAATAGCTGCTGTTGTTGTAAGGGCTACAGTTGTAGAACCCTGTGCACAACGAATAATCTGACAGATTACGAAGCACAGTACCAGAATCGGAATACTGAATCCGGAAAGTGTTCCTGCGATATAATCTGCAATACCTGTTGCCTGAAGGATTTTACCAAAAGCACCGCCGGCACCTGTGATAAGAAGAATCAGACCAACCTGGTCAGCACCTTCTGACATAATTGTTGTAATAGATTTTGTCAGATATTTTCTGGAAACTAATGCAGCGTATAAAACACCGACCAACATAGCAAAGTTTTTGTTACCAAGGAAGGAAACAATCGGTACTTCTTTTCCTGCTGCTAACGGAACAAAACTTCCAAGCAGAATCAGGATAATCGGTACTAACAGAATAGACAGGGCTTTTAACGCTCCCATTCTTTCTTTTCCTGTTGTATCTCCCATAGATGCAGCTTCTTCATCTAAATCATCAAATGTATAAAAATGATTGTTTTTCTGGTCCTGTTTATTGATAAATCCACCATAAACAATACCACCTACAATCATACCTACAAATGCAGATACTAATGCGTAGAAGAAGAAAATACCAATTTCAATTCCAAGTTCTTCAGCAACTGCAAGTGGTGGTGCGGTTGGCAGAACCAGTGCGAATGTACATGTTGTAGCTACTGAAATTGCACATGCGAAAGTAACCATGGAAATTTTTGTTTTCTTGCATAATACTTTCAGCATCGGAGCAAACATGATATAAACTACATCTCCGAATACCGGAATACCTGTGATAAATCCTGAAATAGCAACTGCGATTGGAGATTTTTTATCACCAAATGCTTTTAAGACTTTATTTGCGATAGACTCAATACCGCCAGCCTCATACATGAATTTACCTAACATAACACCAAGACCGGTAACCATACCGATTCCACCAAGTGTACCTCCAAATCCGTCTGTAACGGTCTGGGCAATCTCACCAAGTGGCATGTTCGCAACCACACCTGTAATGTAGCCAGTGAGCAGTAATGCTACGAAAGCGTTTACCTGAAATTTGATAATGAGTAACAACAGAACTGCAATTGCAAGGATAAAGATTGCAACCAATGCCGGACCTGTTACGATTCCTCCTGAAAACATACCGTTTTCCTCCCTTTTTCTTTTTTCAATGTACCCTCAGAGCACATCTTATTTGGTTTTCGTGTGACGTGTGACGTCGTATCCATTCCATGAGTAGACTGTACCAGATTTAATACAAATAGTCAATAGGGTATTGTATATTCTGTGAGTTTTAGATAATTTTTAGATTTAATTTTTGGTATATTTTCACATAATATTTTTGTATATTTTTTGTTCGTTTTTGTTTATCTCATTTCTTTCCAATCAGATGCCGAAATACTCCGGATAGTGTTCCAGAATATTCTGGAAATTTTTTCTATAAATTCCAAGATGTCTGTCATAGAATTTTTTCAGGTCAAAATCCTCTGTGTAGCCGATTAACAGCTGATGAAAAATTTTTTCATGTTCTTTCTGAATTGCTTCCAAATCCGTTTTACTCATAATTGCATCGAGATAACGAACACGGTCATAATGGGAACTAACTCTTCTGACTGCTCTCCAGACATTACTTTTATTTCCTACCTGATAAATTAACTGATGAAATTTATTGTCTAATTTAAAAAACGCATCAATACTGTCTTCATTTTTTTCTTCCAGTACTTTTTTCTGCAAATCCAGATTTTCTTTTATTTTTTCCACATAATCCTGACTTAACGAACCTGCAAGCGTTGCAAGAATTTCCGGTTCTAAGACCGAACGCATAAAATAGCCTTCTTTTAAGGTATTAATGTTGATATAAGAAACCTTAGACCCGCTCTGCGGATACACTTCTACTAACATCTCTTCTTTTAACATAATGACTGCTTCATGTACCGGCGTCCGGCTTACATGAAAAATTTCTGCAAGTTCTGCCTCATTTAACGTTTCTCCCGGAAGCAACTGCATGGTCATAATATTATCCCGAAGCACCCGATAGGCATACTCCCTGTTATTTTCTTTTTTTCTTCGTTCACTTATCTTTAATTTCATATTTTTCTCCAAACTAATATATCACTAATATATTACTCTTTCTTGTTTTACTCTTTTATTTTACTATCAATGCACCTGTACCGTCAATTTATTTCTGTCATTTTTCCCTTTATTTTTCCTGTTTTTTTATGTTTTTGTATATTTCTTACAATTTGTTTTTTTAATTCTTGGCAAAATTTATAGTTGCATCTTTGGTTCTGTTCTGATATATTAATGGCAGATATAACTGATATATCAGTTTTTAAGTTTAATCAGAAGATGTATCCATTCCTTTTCCTCTTCTGATTTCTGATAGTCAGATTGTAAAAAGAACTAGTAAAAAGCAAAAATTAAAAGTGCTTCGTTTTTGAAGCAAAAGGAGATAAAATCATGAAAGCAATTAAAGTAATCGAACCATTCAAAGTAGAAATCGTTGACGTACCAAACCCAACTATCAAAAAAGACGATGATGTTATCGTAAGAATCACTTCCGGCGGTATCTGCGGTTCTGATATCGGAATCTGGAACGGAACAAACTCTTTAGCTACTTATCCTCGTCTGATTGGTCATGAATTTGGCGGTATCGTTACAGAAGTTGGTTCTGCTGTTACTTCTGTAAAACCTGGTGACAAAGTTGCAGTTGACCCGGTTGTAAGCTGTGGACACTGCTATGCATGCCGTATCGGAAGACACAATGTCTGCTCTACACTTGAAGTTATGGGTGTTCACAGAGACGGTGGTTTCGCTGAATTTGTTGTTGCTGATGAGAAAAACATTCATAAATTCCATAAAGACTTTGACGAATCTTTACTCGGTCTGGTTGAACCATTTACAATCGGTGTAGAAATCAACAACCGTGGACAGATTACAAAAGGCGATAAAGTCCTGATTATGGGTTCTGGTCCAATCGGTATCGCTGCAATGCAGGTTGCAAAAAGAAACGGTGCAGAAGTTATCATGACTGACCTTGTAAAAGAACGTCTGGAAAAAGCAAAATCTATGGGAGCTGATGAAACTGTATTAGTTTCTGAAGATAACTTAGAACAGCGTCTGTTAGACTTCACAGATGGAGAAGGTATTCCGGTTGTTGTTGATACTGTATGTATTCCTTCTTCCTTTGAACAGGCTGTACAGCTTGCATGCCCTGCTGGACGTATCGTCTGCATCGGTCTGAAAAACCAGCCATCTTCTATCACAATGGCTGATATCACAAAGAAAGAACTGACTATCGTAGGTTCTCGTCTGAACAACAACTGCTTCGATGAAGTTATCGCAGGATTTGAAGATGGAACTCTGCATCCAGAACAGTTAATGACAAAAGCTTACAACTACAAAGACGTTATGGACGCATTAAATATGATTAAAGAACATCCACAGGATGTATTAAAACTTGTTTTAAAATTTGAAGATTAATTAATTTTGCTACTCCCCCTTAAAGTGATATGTGCTCTCGGAAGCTTTCTGTAAAAACTCCGAGAGTACATTAATAAAACAAAACCCTCTTATGATTCTGGTGCACCATGAAAGTGGTGCACCATTTAAGACTAAGCCAAAATTTTAGTAACCCAATAATAAACTATAAAAAAAGCGAAAGGATTTTTGATTATGAAAGAAATTTATATCACCAACAAAGAATCCGGAATTTCCATGGACGAAATCTCCAAAGCAATGGACGAACTTCTCTCTCAGTATCCAAATCTCAAAAAAGTATTGATTATCCCACCTGATTTTACCCGCTGTTACTCTTACGCAGGTGAAATTTCACAGATTTTATATAAGAAGCTCGCTCCGGAAGTGGAAGTCCATGTAATGCCGGCACTTGGAACTCACATGGAAATGGACGAAGAAGAAAAGCAGAAAATGTTTGCACGTGTCATTCCGGATGAAGCATTTTTAGTACATCACTGGCAGAAAGACACCATTTCTATCGGTACGGTTCCAAAAGAAGTCATTGAAGAAATCTCTGAAGGCTTATACTCTACTGATATCGAAGTGGAAATCAATGAAAAACTGATTCACGGCGGATATGATTTAATCCTCTCTGTTGGACAGGTGGTTCCTCATGAAGTAGTTGGTATGGCAAACTACAGCAAGAATCTTTTCGTTGGAGTCGGCGGACGCCAGATGATTAACAAATCCCACATGTTAAGTGCCATCTGTGGTATGGAAAAAGCTCTCGGTGTTGCAGATTCACCGGCACGAAAAGTATTTGACTATGCACAGCAGCATTTCCTTGACGGAAAACTTCCACTGGTTTATATTCAGACTGTTACGACATTAAATGATGATGATTTGAAATTAAACGGTTTATACGTTGGTTCTTCCAGAAAACCATTTGAAAAAGCAGTGGAACTTTCCACAGAATTAAACATTGTCCATGTAGAACGCAGAGCGAAAAAATTAGTGACTTACCTTGACCCGGATGAATTAAAGACAACATGGGTTGGAAATAAAGGAATTTACCGTACCAGAATGGCAGTTGCAGATGGTGGAGACTTAATTATTCTTGCTCCTGGTGTAAAAGCCTTCGGTGAAAATGAAGAAATGGATAAGATGACTCGTAAATACGGTTATAAAGGACGTGACTACGTGCTTGATTTATTTAACAAAGGTGCATTTGACAATAAGATTATGTCTGCTGCACACTTAATTCAGGGTTCTTCCGACGGACGTTTCACTATTACTTACTGCACCAAACCGGAAAATCTCTCCAAAGAAGAAATCAACAGTGTTGGTTACGAATGGATGGATTACAATGAAGCAGCTTCTTTATACAATCCAGACACCTTAAAAGAAGGCTGGAATACTCTTGAAAATGGAGAAGAAATTTACTTCGTAAAAACTCCGGCACTTGGACTTTGGAAAGTGGATTGATTTTTATTCTAATTTTAAAAATCCTCCATATTCTCTCTCTTGAGAATATGGAGGATTTTTTAGTTTATCTTATTAAATTTCAAATAAGAATTAAGCCTGAGGACCTGCAGAAACAAGTGCTTTACCAGCTTCGTTTCCTTCGTATTTAGCAAAGTTCTTAACGAATCTGCCAGCAAGATCTTTTGCTTTTGTTTCCCATTCGGAAGCATCTGCATAAGTGTCACGTGGGTCAAGAATTCCTGTATCAACACCTTTAAGTTCTGTTGGAACTTCAAAGTCGAAGAATGGAATTTTCTTAGTCGGTACATTTAAGATATCTCCGTTGAGGATTGCATCGATGATACCACGAGTATCTTTAATGGAGATACGTTTTCCGGTACCGTTCCATCCTGTGTTAACGAGGTAAGCTTTTGCTCCGCTCTGTTCCATTTTCTTAACCAGTTCTTCTGCGTATTTTGTCGGATGTAATTCCAGGAATGCCTGTCCGAAGCAAGCAGAGAAGGTTGGTGTTGGTTCTGTGATACCACGTTCTGTACCAGCTAATTTAGCTGTGAATCCAGACAGGAAGTAGTACTGTGTCTGTTCCGGTGTCAGGATAGATACTGGAGGAAGTACTCCGAAAGCATCTGCTGACAGGAAGATTACGTTCTTAGCTGCCGGTGCAGAAGATACCGGACGAACGATGTTTTCAATGTGGTTGATTGGATAAGATACACGTGTATTTTCTGTTACACTCTTATCTGCGAAGTCGATTTTTCCATCTTTGTCCAGAGTTACGTTCTCAAGAAGAGCGTCACGTCTGATTGCATTGTAGATGTCCGGTTCAGATTCTTTATCCAGGTTGATAACTTTTGCGTAGCATCCACCTTCAAAGTTGAATACTCCGTTGTCATCCCAACCGTGTTCGTCATCACCGATTAAGAGACGTTTCGGGTCTGTAGACAGAGTTGTTTTACCTGTTCCAGAAAGACCAAAGAAGATTGCTGTGTTTTCACCATTTAAGTCTGTATTTGCAGAGCAGTGCATGGAAGCAATTCCTTTTAATGGCAGGAAGTAGTTCATCATAGAGAACATACCTTTTTTCATTTCTCCGCCGTACCATGTGTTTACGATAACCTGTTCTTTGCTTGTAATGTTGAACATTACAGCTGTTTCAGAGTTTAATCCTAATTCTTTGTAGTTTTCAACTTTTGCTTTAGATGCGTTGTAAACGATGAAGTCTGGCTCGAATACTTCCAGTTCTTCAGCTGTTGGTTTGATGAACATGTTTGTTACGAAATGTGCCTGCCAAGCTACTTCAACGATGAAACGGATAGCCATACGAGTATCTTTGTTTGCACCGCAGAATGCATCTACTACATAAAGTTTTTTGTTAGAAAGCTCTTTGATAGCGATATCTTTTACAGTATCCCAAGCTTCTTTTGTAGCTGGGTGGTTGTCGTTTTTGTACTCATCAGAAGTCCACCATACAGTGTCTTTTGAGTTTTCATCCATAACGATAAATTTGTCTTTAGGAGAACGTCCTGTGTAAACACCTGTCATAACGTTGACAGCGCCCAGTTCACTTTCCTGACCTTTATCGAATCCTTCCAGTTCCGGTTTTGTTTCTTCAGCGAATAATGTTTCGTAAGAAGGATTGTATACGATTTCTGTTGTTCCTGTAATGCCATACTTAGTTAAATTGATTTCTGCCATCTTTACACTTACTCCTTTTCTTTCTTTCCTCTAGAAGTGAATTTTCTCACTTCCCACTTA
Source organism: Blautia stercoris (assembly GCF_054657695.1). Lineage (NCBI taxonomy): Bacteria > Bacillati > Bacillota > Clostridia > Lachnospirales > Lachnospiraceae > Blautia > Blautia stercoris. Next base: position 842,035 of record NZ_BAAHYF010000002.1, on the reverse strand, counting down.
GTATTATACATGATATCCAAATAAAATCCATTAAAATTTTTATAAAATTTTTTATTTTTTCTATCTTTCACAATTATTCGACGTCAGACGTTCTTTTCTATGGTAAATTAATACAGTTTTGATAGGATAAATATCCTTTTATCTTCTTTTGTTTCCTTTATTCTCCATTTTTCAAACAGCCTTGAGCTTTTCTGTGCACTCAAAAAGGATGTCCTTTACTCTCCCAAATAAATGACATCCTTTTTTTATACCCCTTTTTTCGATATCAATATCCCTTTTTATCCCCTACAGGAGGCCTCGCTTTCCCGCTTCCATTACAGCTTCTGCTTTATTTGAGACTCCCAGCCTCTTATAAATCTGCTGCGTATGGTATTTTACGTTACTCACCGACATATTTAACCGTTCTGCGATTTTCTCTTTGGAAAGACCATCTGCCTGAAGCTTCAGAATTTCCAGCATTGCATCACTTAACGTAACGCTCTCGATTCCCGCCTTCAAATATCCCGGATAATAGCGGGTCATTTTTTCCGTTTCTTCCAAAACCTGTTTCCAGAACTGCCGGTTCTTTTTTTCCCCTTCTTTTGATTCTACCCTCGAAGGTTCCCATCTGCTTTGCGTAAGCAATGGGCGGATTGCAGCTCCCTCACGTGTAATAATTCGCACAAAATGATATTCCTCTGCCATTTTTAATCCTTCACACAGAGTCTCATCCCACCGTTCATCCCCAACACGGTACTGTACAATCGCTATCAATAATTTCACTTCGATTTTGATATAAGTGCGTTTCATTACTGTTGCATAGTACTCACATTTTAAAAGCAGATTGTACGCCTGTTCATTTCTCCCATTTTGCAGATACACACGTACTTTTGTCAGATAATGAAATCTGTCATAAATTGAAAACTCCTGTTCTTCATCCGGTGCTTTCTTCATCCATTTCTCAATCTCTGCTTTTTTCTGGCTGTAGAGCGCACATCGTATAATAAAGGTTTCAATATTTGGAAGCAGGCGTTCTGCTTCTTCTTTTTCTGCTTTTTTATAGAACCGTTTTAACAGTTCTTCTGCCTCTGATACCTTTCCTGTAATAATATGCAGCCATGCCAGCATGCCGTCTGCCACAAAGCATTGTTCTAATTTTCCTCCGGTCTCTGCCTGCATTCTCCCTTTATTGGCTAAGGAAGCGACCTCATAGTTGTCCTCACCCTTCTCAAAAAAGCTTTCTGAAAGAGCCAGATTTACCATACCCTTTCCATATTTTCCAAGGATAAATTCAACCAGTTTTCCAATGCCTTTTGCCAGTTCTCTGTCTCTCTTGCTCCACTCACAGAAGTCCTTTCCGCCATTCATCTGAGATGCCTGATTACTGGTGACAGAAAATTCCTGGAGACTGACCTGCTTATCCAAGATTAACAGATGTGCCTTTTTCAGAATTTCTACCATATTCTCACTGCCTCTGTGCGGAAGCCCGATTTCCAGATACAGTAATTCACTTCTCGCCCTACGCCGCTCCCTTCCGGAATGTTCCTTTGCATACTGTTCCAATTCCTGATACCAGTGTTCACTCTCTTCTATATCCAATAAAAGTGACTGAAGCATGCTCATTCCCATCATAAGCTCCGGACTGGTACGGATTTTTTCGTCTGAAAGCTTCAGGTAATATTTTTTCAGCTGATAATAATAACCATTATTTGGTGCAGTTCTCGCATTTTCTATCAGCAAAGACGCAATCCGCTCTTTCTCCCCTGCTTTTTGATACATCTCAAGCGCACGAATTGGTTCTTTATTTAGCTGATAATACAAGCCTGCATTTTCATAAAGGGCATGAATCTGCTCTTTATTATACTTTCGTTTCAGACGTCTGCGCATACTGATACACATTTCCCGACGAAATTCATACACAACTTCGTCTTTTTCTGTTCTTTCCATCATAAAGTTTCCGAGCCATTTTACCCTGCTTAAAATTGATTCTACATTATTTATCCCCGTAATCATCTCTGCCAGATGTGCTGTAAAACAATCTACAATCGAAACTTCCATTAAAAATTCCTGTATTCGGATATCCCAGTTGTCATAGACATGCCAGTCAAGATAATCCCACATCTGGGATAACCCCCTGTCAATCAGCTCTGAAAATAATTTATCCGAAAAATACTCGCCCTCTTTTAGTCCCTCACGAAGCTGAATCTGCTTATATATATCCCATGTAATATACCAGCCAAGCGGAACCCCCAAACAGTAATTTCTACTTACCTTGCGCTGTTCCGGCGTCAACAGTATCTTTGTATATTCTATGTATTGATTTTCCTGAGCTTCATCAAACAATAATTCAGACTCTTCTATCACATAAAAGACTTCGCGGTAACGGACAGCAGCAAGCCACGGTGGTACGGCACATCTCCCCGATAAAATCAGCCATATATCTTCCCGTTCAATCAACGAAATAATTGCTTCTTTGATATCATCACATTCTTCCTCCATTGCCAAATCATGCAGGTTATCAATTACCACAATCTTTCGTTTTTCAGATTCTGCAATCCCCTCCAGTTCTTCTGCGCTTACCCTTCCAGCGTCAAACATCTGATATTTTTTCTGTTTTAAATAACGGACAATCAGTTCTGTCTTGCCAATACCGCTCACTCCGTAAATATAAGCAGTTATATTTTCTTCTTCGGCAGCCTTCAAACGCCTGAGTGCCCGTTTTGGTCGGATATAACATATTTTGTCCTTTTCTGTCAATGATTCACCCCGCTTTCTTTTACCTTTATATACATAGAATTATAGCAATTTTCGACATCTTTGTATACTAACCAAATGGCTAGTATTTTCAAAAAATGCAGATTATTTGAACGCAGATAATCATTCCCCTGCTTCAAGTGCGCAAAGCACTAAGCAGCGGGTGAGGGGGGATGCTTATGTCCGCTTTACTTACATGAAGCTCTGTGTTACCTGAAATTTCTGCACGGATGTTTTTGTCAAAAAATTTTACATAAATTTTTCATTTCTGCGCCTGCATACTTTACAAATGATTTCTAAAATAACAGTAACGAAACAGAAAAAGAATTTTTTTATTTTTATTCATTAATTTAGAAACGGGGGATGACACATGTATCAGAAATTATGGAACTTTACAAAAAAACATACCAGGAAAACGCACACCGCTTTTCTTTTTCTCTTCACTCTTATTACCGGATGGAGCATTGTCGGACTTGTTATTGGCACACTTTTATGCCTGACAACTGCTATGAGCCTTCCGGTTCAACTCACCGTACTTTTATGCACCACCGGATATGCCGGACTGATTCCCGGATTCTTTTCCGGAATCTTCTTTCTTTACAAACTGAATCTGAAACGTCCTGCCGGATTAACGTATCATTCTGATTCAGAGGAGCGCACAATAAAGCTGCTATAAAAGTGAATTCTTTTTGTTACCGCAACCGTAGGATAATCCCATTCTCCATTTTTTTAACTATGGTAAAATAGATGCCCCATGCAATAAATGCCAAAAAGAGAATCAACAACCCCTCTCCAGCATTGTTGATTCTCTTTCTTTCATGCCTAAACTTAAAGCCTAGAAAAAACGCACATTATTTATTTCACTCATCTAACTCAAAAATCTTATTATTTACTAGTTCATATTTGCCGCCATCCATATTTTTACGAACAAACGGCACTCCTTTTCTTACATAAAACACATTCTCTTCAATCAAAGCATCTGGATTCTCGGAAGGACTAATGGTGCCTCCTAAATCGTCAAAGCTTTCATTTTTGCGGAAGGTATTGTGAATTGCCTCCTGCAAACAGAACATCACGCAGCCGCCTTCATTTTGTCTACTGTAATTATATTCATAGACTGTGCCATCCCCTGAATCTGCATCGTATGCCATGCCATCCTGGTTCAGTCTTGTGTCAGCGACTTCGTTATAGCGGAAGAGTGCATCTTTGCACTTCCAAGGCCAGATTCCTGCTGCTACCTTTCCTGCTTTATCTCCCGGATTACAATAAATCCGATCATTCATCTCACACGCAATCGAATCTGCTATATTATGCTCTACCAGCGGACGCAGCGCATACATTGCTGTAATTCCGTCTCCTCCTGCTGCTTTCACATAATTATCGCAAATCTTCATATTTTCATGTCCATACTTCAAGAACGTTTCTTCGTCAAGCTCTGCCCCCTGAAACTTTTCATGTGCATACGTGTAGCCTACTGCAATCCCCCAACGGCTCACCTGATACACAAAACAGCCTTCAACGGTAACATCCTGATAACGTGCCACACCCGTAGTCTCTTCACATTTTGGACGAAGCGCTGTCATGTAAATTCCACCATTATTCATGTGTTTATCATACACATTGCCATGCACATCATGAATCAGCAGATTACGCAGCGTAATTCCGTGTCGCACTCCTTTATCTTTTGCCACAACCGCAACTCCGGTACGATTCATCTTGTCTCCAAGTGAATACTGCTCTCCAATAATCTCACTCGCCTCATTTGTAATTTCCAGGTCTTCGACAATGATATATTCTACATCATATAGCAAGACTGCGGACGATACATATCCATGATAAACATGTGTCGGTGCATCCAATGGATTTCCATAATCCTGATACCAGATCCCCTGTCCGCACGCTTCGATCCGCGGTGGTTCTCCATCGCCGTATGCCCCAATCACAATCGGTGCTTCCTTCGTTCCACTATCGGTAATCTGAAGATACTGCCCATAAAATACGCTGTCACGCTCCAGCAACACACAGTCTCCCGGTTTGAGGCTGCTATGATTGATTGCAAAAAGACTGGCAAATGCTGTTTCGCAACTCAATCCGTCGTTCGAATCATTTCCCCTCTTCGAACTCACGTAATACGTCTTCGATAAGCTTGTCATACGCATCCTCCCGTAACCGTTTTTCAATAATCTGTGCGACTTCTTCATAAGTAAAAAAATCCCCATGATAGCGTCCGAACAAATCCATATTTTGTTCGTAAAACGCTCTCTTTTCTGTTTCTGTAAAATCTGGGCATAATCCGGTTTTGCGAACTGCCTCACTTGGCTGCACGAAATCTAATTTCAGGCGGGTCAGCTCATACTGCAGGTAGGCCGGAGCTGAAAAATAACGCGGTCCATAGAACTTTTTATTCTCTTGCTCCAGTTTTTTCAGCATCCTATTATGCGCCTGCCGCCTTGCCTCGAATCCTTCCATAGAAGGTGTTTCCAATAATCCAAGTTTGTGTGCCAAAAGGAAGGCTCCCTGCGCCTTCCTTAAACACTCCTGTTTGATACAATAACTCTGTCGCATTATTTTACCGCTCCTGTAATTCCATTTGCAAAACTCTTCTGTAAGCATAAGAAGATCACTGCTGTTGGAAGTGTACAAATTAATACGCCAAGCATCAACATACCATAGTCAACGCTGTAACCACTCTTTAAGTTTGCTACAAGCATTGGCATTGTGATTGCTTTGCTGTCCTGTAAAATAACAGTTGGCCATAAGTAGTTATTCCAGGCACTCATGAAAGTTACTGTCATGGCTGCTCCATAAGTAGATTTCATAACCGGAATAAACATTTTGAAGAAAATCTGAACTTCACTTAACCCTTCCAGTCTCGCTGCTTCGATAATATCATGCGGAAATGAACGCGCCGCCTGACGAAACAGCATAATCATGAATGGAGTAGAGATTGACGGAAGTGCAAGCGCAATCCAGGTATTTACCAATCCCCATGAAGTAAACATTTTAAATAATGGAATCATAATTGCTACGAACGGAAGCATCATCGCAAGCAGCAAAATGCTCATTAAAATATCTTTGCCTTTATCATGGTAGATTTCGAAGCCGTATCCGGCAATGGAGCACACAAGTAATGCTACAAATGTAATGATAATTGCATTACGGAATGAGTTAAACATCGCAAGTTTCAGATTCTGCATCCCAACTAAGGTTTTAAAGTTTTCTACCAGATAACCACCTGGAATCAAACGTCCTCTTACCACATCAATACTTGTATTGGTTGCTCCACAGAGCATGTAATACAACGGAAATGCAGATAAAAAGCTTGCAAGAATTAAAATAATGTATGAAATTACTTTTTTTGTCTTAGTCACGTTTGTCACCTACTTTCATCTGAATCGCAGACAGGATTGCCACCATTATAAGAATAAATACAGATAATGCCGCTGCATAGTTAAATTTCGGTGTCTCTACAAAGGAAATATTGTAAATATAATGTGCCAGTGTCATTGTTGACTTACCTGGGCCACCGCCTGTCAAGTTCATAGATTCATCAAATAACTGTAATGTTCCGGATGTTGACATAATTGCAGTCATAAGAATCGTTGGTTTCAAAAGTGGAACCGTAATCTTTATAAACTGCTTGAACGGAGTCGCTCCATCAATATAACTTGCTTCATATACAGAGTAATCAATATTCTGTAAACCGGCAAGATAGAATACCATGTTGTAACCGGTCCATCTCCAAATCAAAGCGATTATGATTACCCAACGTGCCGGCCATGTACTCTGGAACCAATCCACCGGAGCACCACCAATAGAAGTAAGCACTCGGTTTACGACTCCATCCGGAGCAAATAAGGATTTGAAAATCATAGAATAAGATACCAGTGAAGTCGCACATGGAAGGAAAATCAACGTACGGAAAATTCCTTTTCCTTTGATATGTGGACTATTTAAAAGCTGTGCCAGTCCCAATGCTAAGACAAGCATGATCGGAACTTGAATGATAAAATAAAAGATTGTGTTAAATAAACATTGCTGAAACGTTTTATCCTGAAGGATTCTGGCATAGTTTGAAATCCCAGTAAATTCCCCGTTTGTTTTTCTAAAGGAAAGCAGGATTGCCTGCGCCATCGGATAAAAACAAAATACAAAGATTAAAAGTGCTGCCGGAATGAGAAATGCCCATCCCGTAAGATTATGCCGTTTTTCTAAACCTATTTTTTTCATGTTTTTCTCCTAAAATAGAGCCGGGAACGCAAGTTGCACTCCCGGCACGTCCTATTTCACTCTTTAATGATTACTCATTAATATTAAATTCTACAGTATCCTGAGCGTTCTTAATTTCGCTGTCAATGTCTGCACCATTCTGAACTACATTTGTGATTGCATCTGTTAATGCACTTCTGATGTCAGAGTAGTATGCACCGTAATCGATTCCCGGAACCTGTCCTGCGAACTCTACGATATCTTTATATACAGTCTGTCCGCCGTAGAAGTCAGATGCTTCATTATAAACTTCAGAATCAGCTGCCGGTAAGTAACTAGCGATTGCTCCAGCGTTTGGAAGCAGGTCATCATATAATTCTACACTTCCTGCAAATGTTGATTTGAGGAAATCAAATGCAAGGTCTGTGTTTTTACAGTTAGAAGATACTGCCCAGCTTGCTCCACCACAGTTTGCGTAGTTTGTAGCACCTTCGATACCATCTAATTTTGGCATATCAACGATTGCCCAGTTTCCGGACTGTTCTTCTGCTGCCTGAATAGAAGACATGATCCAGCATCCCTGAATAACACCAGCTGCAGTGCCTTTGTTCATAGAAGCGATGTACTGATCCCAGTCAGTGTAATCTACCATAATTTTTTCATCGATTAACTGTTTGTAAATTTCGATGGATTTTTTCAGTGCTTCATTTCCAACTAAGTCAACTTTACCGTCTACCATTGGAGAAGCGCCTGCAGACTGAAGCATTTCGATTACAATTTCAGATCCGCCTGAACTTGTAAGCATCGGAACGTTGTTTTTCTCAACTACTTTTTTCGCTTTTTCGATAAAATCAGACCATGTTGTATCTTTGAAATCATCTACTGTAAGACCAGCTGCTTCAACCATATCTTTACGGATTGCCATGATTGTAGCACCGTTGTCAAATGGAACACCGTAGTTCTTTCCATCTACTGTAGAGTCTGCTAATTTACCAGCAGAGAACTGTGAGAAATCAACACCAGAATCTGTTAACTCTGTAAAGATTCCCGGATAGTTTGCTACGTTTTTGTGGAAGGAATAATCCTGCATTAAGAAGATGTCCGGTAATGTGCTGTAATCATCTGCTTCTGCTGCTGTGATTAAAGCGGTTTCAATATCAGAGTATACTTTTTCCTGAATATCCAGTTTGAAATCCGGATGATCTTTCTGGTACATTTTTTCTGCCTGTTCCATTGCATACACGTTGAAGTTCGGATCCCAACACCATACGGTAAGTGTCTCTTCCTGTGCTGCAGCAGTATCATCTTTTTTTGCTTCGCTCTTGTCTTCTGCTTTTCCACCACATCCTGCAAGCACAGATGCTGCCATTGTTGCTACTAAAAACATTCCCAATACTTTCTTTTTCATTGCTATGATCCTCCTTAGATTAAAAATATTCTTTTATAAAATATGAAACGCTACCCCGCATTCCATAAGTTATCCTTACTCAACATCATCAACCCAGCGCATTTCACCCGGTTCCATATCTAATTTGTATACACAGTTGCCATTGATGTAAACCTCTGTGTACTGTGCTTCGGATGAATTGTTAATTACTGCAATCTTCTTGCTCTTCTGGAATACGGTTACTTCCGTATCCACATTTGTTACATAATAACGTTTCATCTCATTCTCCATGCCTGCTGCATAATAAATCGCACGCAGAAGAATTCTACAGTTCTGAGGAGAATATGGAAGACCTGCAAAATAAACACTATGTCCTTTCCCATATTCATTTACAACTAACTGGCTGTATTCTCCGTCCATTGCAAGGACTTGATAATTTTTGCCCTGTGCGTAAACTCGGCTTGTTCCCTCACCAAAATCTACTTCTCCATCAATGTCTTCTAAGATGAAATGATTTGTATCCAGTTCATTATACTTATCTGTATTAAGTGAGAAGCACATCTCACGGTCTACACCAAGTACATCAGATAACTGGAAGAATCTTCCCTGATGCTGGTAAGCAGTCGGTTCACCGACTCCGATGAATCCGCCTCCCTGGTCAACGAATCGGCGAATATTTGTTACAACCGCTTCATCAATCCAGTTTTCAGCTCCACTAAATGCAGTATATGCATCTCCAACATTGATAATTACTTTGATATCTTCCGGAATCCCGTTTTTTACATCATCAAAAGAGATAAATTCTACTTCGAATGGCATTCCGCTTAAGCATTCCAATACGCCTTCTGCGGAATAAGTTTCTCTATGCCAGATGGCATGATGTACCTGATTGGACATCCATCTTCTCTGGCTACCCCAACAGTTAAGAATCGCTACCTTAAATGGTGCTACATAAGAAGGAGTTTCCTTCATATTTTCATGAATTTCTCTAAATTCTGTAACAACCTTCTGAATTTCATCAATAAATCCCGGCCAGTTACTTGCAAGTTTTAAATATCCGCCGTATCCGATTCGATCCAATGGTGAACGAAGCAGGGCACGTCTGGCTTTTCTCCAGTTATCTCTTGCTTCTCCAATCGGATCTCCGCCTTCTCCAAATACATCCGGGAAGAAGTATGGTAACAGACGACCTTCTGTATAATCTACACCTTTAATATCAGAAATCATACGAAGGGTTACACCACTTCCAACGGAACCTACGACTGCATCTAAGCCGATTCCTGCAAAATATTTGCCATACGGTTCTGTTCCGATCCAATGGTCTCCAAGGAACATCATTGCTTCTTTTCCATAAGAATGTACAATGTCAACTAATTCTTTTGCCAGTGCACACACTTCAATCTGCTGGAATTCGATAAAGTCGCGGAACTGTTTACTCGGCACGCGGAACATACTGTTGTGATATCCCTGATCTACAATGTATTCCGGACGGAATTTATAGCCTGCCCATTTTTCAAATCTTTCTAAGATATATGGGCTTACACTTGCACTATATCCAAACCACTCCACATATTTTTCTCTTTTTTTATCATCAAATGTCAATGTGAACTGATGGAAAAAAGTTGTAAATCGAACAACATCGATATGTGGGTTTTCCTCACACCATCTTCTCAGTTTTTCTTTTACGTATTTCTGAGTTTTTGGTTGTCTTACATCATAAGTTAACTGATGTGGTGTATCCTGCCAGTCATTTGTAATAAAGTTGTACATATGTACCGGATCCCAAATCAAGAATGCCAGAAAGCTGACGGTATATTCATGATATTGTATTGTCTGGATTTCAACTTCTTCTGAAGCTGCATCAAATTCCCATTTATCTATAGGAACAATTCCTCCAGTTGTGCGATCGATTACTTCCCACCAGCGTTTCGGATCATCTAATGTATTTACTTTTAACTGTTCGGTATGAAAACCTTCCATTAAACGAATACGAAGTGTCTCGCCTCTTGCGGTTACACGATCGCTAATCAAGTACTCCTGCTGAATCTCATCCGGATTCTGCATTGCCCACTCATTATCTTTTCTTGTAGTATAATAAGTCGCATATTTCTTTACTGGTTCTGACAAAAGCGCTTCCGGCATCTCTGTTCCGTCGCAGTCCCTCAATGCATCTGCTCCTAAAAGATTTTTTAGCCGTATTGTTTCGTCAACGATATCTGCATCAGTCGGCAGCGTAAGTCTTCCCGTCATCAACACTATTCCCTCCAAACAACTTTTTTCTTATCTTTTATCTGATAGCTACAGTATAGCGGACTTCAAAAACGATATCAATTTTATTGTTGCTCGTTTTGTTATATTTTTTGCTATTTTATCAATAAAATACTATTTTTTTATCAATTTTTTATGTATAATGGATTTATAGAGAATTTCATTTTACTATTTTTTCGTCTTTTTTACGAACTTTATTTACCTCACGTAACTTAACATACAAGACTCGCACATAATAATTAAAAGGATGTTTGCTTATGAGTAATGAATTTATTAATCTCGGTTCCGCCAATAGCCGCCCTGAAGATTTTAATCTTCGTTATATTTCAATTTCCAAATATGAGGGTGACTGGCACTCCTTGCCACATACACATCAATTTTCAGAACTTTTTTATGTTCTGCGTGGCGAAGGAATCTTTTATATAGAAGATAAAAAAGTCTCTATGAAAACAGATGATTTAATGATCATCAATCCCTATGTAGAGCACACGGAAAAAACACTTCCAAATAATCCCATGGAATATATTGTGTTTGGTGTCGAAGGTCTTGCCTTCTCATTTAATGACCCAGACCAAGATGGTACTCAAGGCTATAGCTTCTATAGCTATGGTTCCGACAAAAATCAGTTTATTAACTTCGCACAACTCATGATGCGGGAGTTCCAGGATAAAAAATCTGGATTTGAAAAGGTCTGTCATGGATTACTTCAAGTGCTTTTAGTCTATATTGCGCGAAAGCAAAACTTGTCTGTAATCTCAGACTCTTCTTTCCGGCTTTCCAAGGAGTGCGCGCTTGCTAAACGTTATATTGATATCAACTATTCCCAGAATATTACGTTAGATTCTTTAGCAGAAATTACACATATCAATAAATTTTATCTGGCACACTCATTTACAGAATGTATCGGACAATCTCCGATTAACTATTTAACCAACCGAAGACTTGAAGCGAGCAAAGAACTGTTGACTTCTTCGAATTTGTCGGTAACGCAGGTTGCTTCCAGTGTCGGCTTTTCATCTCAATCTTATTTCTCACAGAACTTCCAGAAGAAGGTTGGCATGTCACCCAGACAATATCGTAAACTGCACTCAAAGTAAAAAAATCCTAACAAGTGCAAGGCAAATTACGCTTTGCAGCTTCGTTAGGCTATTTTTCTGCATTTAAGAACGATTTTTTTAGCTTTTTTAGTATACTTTCTCTACTTTTCTGTTATAATGATACTTAGTGTTTGTTAATTTTACTTATATTTGGAGGCTTTTACACATGAAAAAGAAAAACGCTGTACAGACAATATCAATTCCCTCAGCTCACTCCAATAACACACTGATTCATCAAACTTCAAACGTCTCCGCGAAAATTACATTATCTGATTCTATTTTGTCCGGAGCCGTTATCGAATATCGCAAAGCCGGTTACAACTTTATTCGTCACTTACATACGAATATTGAAATTTATCGAATTCTTTCCGGCGAATGTTATATGGATATTCAGTCCGAAACACTCCACTTCACAGAAGGGGACTTTGTCATGATCCTTCCTGATGTGGTACATTCCTTTTATCTGAACGATACCTCAGACTGTGAGTTCCAGCATATTCATTTTGATCCGGATCTATTTTCAACGATTATCCTTGATAATGATGGGATTTTTCCGATCACATTGCTTCATGCGGTGTTATTCTCTTCCCATTTTTATTATCGACTGCGTTCGGATGCGACGATTGACGAGCAGATTCAAAAATTGATTGATCTGTATACTGCTTCTGAAAGTCTGTTTACCGCAGCAAACGTAAATGTTGCACTGATGAATTTGATGCTTTACATTCTCGATCATACCGAACCGGTGCATGAATACAAAGAACCACAGCTACAAAATAGCTATGTCGCTTATGCACTGAATTATATTCACGATCATTATACTACCAAAATCTTACAAGAAGACATCGCAATACAGTTGCAAATTTCGGTCCGCTATTTAAGCAAGATTTTTAAAAGCTATATGGGTGTGACTCTCTCAAACTATATTAATATTTATCGCATTAACTGTTCAATTGAACTAATGCAAAATACCAATTTAACTTTGACAGAAATTGCGCTGCAGGTTGGATTTAAAGACTCGCAACATTATTCAAAGGTCTTTATGAATGTAATTAATGAGACCCCTTCACAATATCGAAAAACTGTTTCAAAATAATATCTAATACAAAACAGGCAGGAGCGAATCATCTTCACTCCTGCCTACTTTATTTTCCTTTATTGCTTTATCAAGCGGATATTCGCAATCCGCTTTCGCTACTTGCTCATAACCAAATAGCTACTACGCAGCTTATCAGAAGGGGCTTGCCCCCCTCCTGATACAAGCAAGTCCCCACCCCTGCTTATTGCTTTTTGCAATTGAAGCAGGGGACTTCCTTGATTTGGTTAAATTTAGTCTTCTTTTTTACGTTTTACTACAACAGTTCCTGCTGCCGCTGCAGACGCTGCAAATGCAAGTGCCCATGCTGTTACGTTCATTGTATCTCCTGTTTTCGGAGAAGTGATAGAGCTGCTTCCTTTTCCAGCAGAGCCGGAACCTGTAGTTCCGCTACCTGTACTTCCGCCACCTGTGCTTCCGCTACCTGTACTTCCACCACCTGCTGCTGGTTTTTTGTTGTCATCTTTCTTGTTGTCATCTTTCTTGTTGTCGTCTTTTTTATTGTCGTCTTTTTTATTGTCGTCTTTTTTATTGTCATCCTTCTTGTCATCCGCTGTTTCTTTTACTTTCAGATCTTTGAAGGCTTTTTCGATTGCTGCTTTTGCTTCGTCTACCTGCTCCTGAGTTACATTTTCACCGTTCAGTACGTTCTGATACTGTTCGTAAACTTCCTGCAGTTTTTTCAGGGATTCTTCTGTATATTTTTCTTTCTCTTCTAATGCTTTCTTTGCATCTTCTGCAGTTTTATTCAGTTTTTCCATATCTGCCATGGTTATAAATGTTTCTTCTACTTCTTCTGTGATCTCAGACTCAGTACCCTCTTCATTTACTGCAGTTACAGCAACATTATACTTCGTACCTACTTTAAGACCAGTCAGCTCATATCTTGTTTCTTTTACCGGTGTCGCATTTACTTTTTCGCCATCCAGATATACATTATATCCTTCTACTGCTGCTCTTGCGAGAACCGGATCCCAAGTAACCAGTGCTTTCGTATGTTTAATTTCAGAGATTTTTACATTAGTAGGAGCGGCTGGTTTTTCCGGAGCCGGTTTTTCACTTTCTAATGTAGTAAATGTAGTTGCTTCCGATCTTGCAGATTCATTTCCTGCTGCATCGACTGCGCTTACTCTTACTGTATATTCGGTTGCTTCTGTAAGGTCTGTCAGTGCAAATTCAGTACCCGCTACAAGCTCCTCATTTACTTTTGCTTCATTTACATATACGTTGTATCCTGCTACACCTACATTGTCGGTTGCTTCGTTCCATGTAAGCTTAGCTGTTGTTTCGGTTACTTCGGTTGCTTTTACTTCTGCTGGTGCAGTTGGTGCTTCGGTATCTGTTTCTTCTTCTGCTTCTAATGTGGTAAATGTAACAGCTTCGGATCTTGCAGATTCATTTTCTGCTGCGTCCACTGCGGTTACTCTTACTGTGTATTCGGTTGCCTCTGTAAGTCCGGTTAAGTCATACTCTGTAACAGTTACCGGAGAAGCATTTACTTTTGCTTCGTTTACATATACATTGTATCCTACTACGCCTACATTATCAGTAGATGCATCCCATGTGACTTTTGCAGTTGTCTGTGTAATGTCAGCTGCTGCTACAGCTGTTGGAACACTTGGTGCTTCGGTATCTTTTGGTTCCTCTTTTTTCAGTGTAGTAAATGTAGCAGCTTCGGATCTTGCAGACTCATTTTCTGCTGCGTCCACTGCTGTTACTCTCACTGCGTATTCGGTTGCCTCTGTAAGCTCAGTTAAAGCATATTCGGTACCTGTTACAAGTGTGTCATTTACTTTTGTTTCATTTAAGTATACGTTATATCCAACTACGCCTACATTATCGGTTGCTTCGCTCCATGTAACTTTTGCAGTTGTTTCAGTTACTTCGGTTGCTTTTACTTCTGTTGGTGCAGTTGGTGCTTCGGTATCTTTTTCTGCTTCTGTTGTAAATACCACTGCTTCGGATTTTGCAGATTCATTTTCTGCGGCATCCACTGCTGTTACAGTTACACTGTACTCTGTAGCTGCGGTAAGGTCTGTTAAACTGTATTCAGTACCTGTTACAAGTGTGTCATTTACTTTTGCTTCATTTACATATACGTTGTATCCTGCTACCCCTACATTGTCGGTTGCTTCGCTCCATGTAAGCTTAGCGGTTGTTTCGGTTACATCTGTTGCTTTTACTTCTGCCGGAACACTTGGTGCTTCGGTATCTGCTACTGCTTTGTCTACATATGTAATAATCGGTGTGATATGCGCAGATGGTTTGCTTGGGTTTCCGCTATTCTTTGCTACGACACGGATCATATCGCCTTGAGCTACTTCAAGCTCTTCCGCTTTTTCCCAGTCTCCCACTTTCTCTTTACTATTTACAAGCGTTACACTCTTCTTCTCTGTGCCATTTACAAAGAGACTTAAGGTAACAGTTCCGTTTGCATTTCCAGACTGACGAAGATATGGTTCATCATCTTTTACGTTGAATGTAACGGTTCCGCTCTTCGGTACTCGATATGCCATTGCAGTTACAATGTCGGAGTTTGGCGGTGTAGAAAGCAGACCGTGTACGGCTGGATTTGTTGTGGTCACTGTACCCTGTGGTGCATCAAGACCTGGACCATAATAAGTGTTTACTGCCCAGTTTGGCCATCCATCACTATCATATGTGGTCATATTTGCCCAGTCGCCGTCGCCTCTCTTCATCTGTCCAAACCATACATTTCCCTGCTGTCTTCCAACATAATCTAATGTCCAGTTGTATGTATTTTTCTGTTTCACTGTATAGTCATTTTTAGTTCCGTCTTCTGCAGTAATGCGAAGTGTCATTCCCTCTTCTACTGCAGCGCCATCTTCCAGCTCTGTTTCTCCGTTTAATACGGAAACAGTTGCGGTATCTGCTACAGTGATATTTTCTTTCACTTCTTTTACAGTGGTCGGATTGTTTTCTGTGTAAGGAACACTCAGGTTTGTACCTTTCACTTCATAATAACAATCTTTCAGTTCTTTATCAGAACTTGCAACTACTGTATAAGTTACATCTTCCATTCCTTCATAAGAAAGCACGATAGTAGCTCCGCCTTTTACGATATCGGAATCGCCAAGTACGTTTTCACCATTTTTAATGGTAACTTTAACGCCTGCATCTACGATAACGTTGTTAAGGAAATCTGCTACGGTTGTGTTTTTCGGAAGATCACTTACGTTTGTTCCGGAAACAGTATACACATTGGATCTCAGTACAAGTGCTGCTACTGCATCACTTTCTGCTGCTCCGATTTCCGGTACTGCTGTGATTGTATGTCCGAAGAAATCGTGATCGATTGTATAACCATTTCTATCAACTACTACTTTACCAGCATTGATTGCCGGAGAGTTTTCTGCAAGTTTGTATCCATCAAATACGGTCTTTGCATTTGGATCTTCATGTGTTCTTGCTTTTTTATTTGCTGCTACAGAATCCGGACCGGAACCTGCATCAACAAGTACTTTTGTACCTTCATTTACTTTTACAGCAGCTGCATCGTTTGGATAAGTACTTACATT
This sequence comes from Blautia stercoris, assembly GCF_054657695.1. Classification (NCBI taxonomy): domain Bacteria; kingdom Bacillati; phylum Bacillota; class Clostridia; order Lachnospirales; family Lachnospiraceae; genus Blautia; species Blautia stercoris. Next base: position 825,706 of record NZ_BAAHYF010000002.1, on the reverse strand, counting down.
GTAGTATAAGTTATTGCTGTAAGTTTTATTTCCGTTGATGTTCCAGTTACTTACTGTAGCCGGTGTTTTTCCTGCAAAGTAGAAGATATTATTTTCAATATCTACCGGACCACCATTACCATGAGTATAGTGCCAGATTGTATTGATTCCTTCTTTAATATAGAATGTGTTGTTGTAAACCTGACAGTTTCCGGAGTTTCCTGCCGGGTCTAAAGGTCCCATATCTTCATTCTGGCTGATGTTATAACGGAATGTATTATTGATAGATTCCGGACCACAGAACATAATTGTACTTGCAGTATTTCCATGGCTGTAGTTGTACTGATAGTTTGTTCCATCGCCATAGTCAGCATCCCATGGCTGTCCATCGCCATTTCCTTTTGATGCATTCAATGTTGTAAAACATTCATTATACTGGAAAATCGCATTTTTACATTTCCATGGCCAGATACCTGCTGCCACACGTCCTGCCCCAACATTCTGTTTTCCGATTTCATTACCATTTGCATCCAGTCTTGGCTGCTGCTGTGAATAGTCAGTGGTATTAATCTGCTCTGAACCATTCTCAGATACATTATACTGAATCAACGGTCTGTCAAGATACATTGTTGTGATTGCATCACCACCTACATGATTTAAGTAGTTGTTCTCAATTACCACATTAGAGGACGCATATTTGTCCATCACTGCATCGGATAATGCACCTGTTGTGAACTGTCTCCACTGATAAGTGTATCCTACTGCGATTCCCCAACGATTTACTGTATCCAGAGAACAGTTTCTAATCTGGACATCATTGTATCTTGCGATTCCGGTTTCTCCTTCATTTGTTGGCTTTGCAACGATAAAATAGATACCACCGTTTGTCATGTGTTTGTTATAAACGTTACCTGTTACGTTGTGAATGTAAAGATCATTTAATACGATATGATCTACGGTTCCATTGTCTTTTGCAACTCCGGCAACACCGGTTCGATCCATTGCATATGCATCATTATATGCTTTATCTTTTTCGGTATCGGTTGCACTGTTTCTGTCATTTGTCAGCTCAAGTCCTTCGATTTCAAGGTATTCAGCATCTTCAATCAAAATACTGGAAGATACAGTACCTTTCCATTTATGATTCTGGTTATCCAGCGGAGTACCATAGTTTAACTCCCATAATCCATGACCGTTTGTATTAATCTGTGGTCTGTCTCCTTCTCCGTAAGTAGATACTTTTACCGGAGCTTCTGCTGTACCACTATCTTCTTTTGTAAATTTAAGCGCCTGATCTTCAAATACAGAGCCTTTTTTCAGAAGAATGGTATCCCCCGGGTTAAGGTCAAGCTCATTTACCTTATCCAATGTCTGAAATGCTTCGCTTTCTGAAGTTCCTGCGTTGCTATCTTTTCCTTTTTTTGAATCAACATAATACGTTGTTCCTGATGCAGCTTCTGCTCCCTTTGCACTAACAGGAACTGCCGGCATCATTGATGCCACTGTTGTTCCGGCAAGTACCAGCGCCAGAGTACTACTCATCCATTTTTTTCTCATGTTGTTACTCCTTCCATATTATTCTATATTCTTCAAAGTAAACCGGCTGACTTGCTCCATATCTCCGTTTACTTGAGAATCATTTTCAATCTGTGCGATCTTTTCATCATACTTTTGTTCACGCACTTCCCTTTCGACTGCAATTCTTGCGGTTTCGAGATCCGCATTTTCCTCGCTGCCTCCAAAAATCCAGTCTCGACTTTCATAACATTCTAAAATCTCGGCTTCTGTCAGCTCCATCCCCTCACGAGTGAGATCATTGCAGTATTGTTCCTTCAAGGTACTGATTTCATAATCCAAATATAGCTGGAATGTATATTCCTTGAGTCCATAAATTACTTCGCCTTTTGCAACTTTTTCGCTTCGTTCTGCGTTTTCGTTCTTCCAACGCTGCTCCAAAGCTTCATAGCTGCTGTCGGATACATCCCCGCATTCTTTTGCAAGATCATACACCGCATGAATATATTTCAGCTGCTCTACGGTATTTTCCGCTAAAATTTCATAACCGTGTTTGTCATCATACTCTTTTTCCCAGAAATCTTCTTCATAAATTGCATTGTAATCTTGTTGAATCTGCATTTTGGTATCATACTCTACGGATTTCATACAATTTAGATATTCCTCTTTACCAATCGAATGTTCTCCAACCGTTAAACCGAATTGCTTGTGATTATTGTATTGGACGGCACACGTGGCAATTCCTGTGACTGCAATCACGAATACTGCAATTCCAAGCTTTTGAAACTGCGTTTTTCGATTCTTCATAGTCTTTTCTTCCCTTCTGCATAGAGTTTTATCCTGCCTATACGCAGACTGTATCTGTCTAATTTTGACTTCATTATAACAATCTGTTTCTTTTTCGGCTCGTCCTTTTTGATTGATTCCATCGCTGATTTTGTCAAATTCGGAACTAGAATGAAATTTCTTTTTTTGTGTTCGGGCACAAAAAAAATGAGCAGAAAACCCCAACCGACTCGTCGGATAGTATTTTCTGCTCTATAGTAGATAAAAAACAATATCCTCGTCAATGACGAGGATATCTTCTATACGGGTATTTAATACTCTGCTTAAAATAACAAAGTTATCCAGAGTTGGCAGGGAATTTCCTGAGAGCCATTTATAAATGGCCTGTGGATATTCAAATCCCATTGCTTCTTGAATATCTTTCACAGTGTATCCCTTTTCTTTAAGAAGTGTCTTGATGCGTGTGCCGGTTTCTTTTTGCAGAATTGACAAATACACAGGTTTCATAATTTTGCACCTCCATGAAATTCAAGTCGAAAGCCAGGCTTCCGACTGAGATATGCCATCCCGAAACATTATTTCATTTTATCATTTTCAGCAATAAAAATCCAGCTTTTCTTTCTTCCTATTCTAAAAATTTTTCAATATTTTCAAACATAATTTCTATCTTATCCACCTTTTTTTCTGTGTGATAATGACCGCAGTACCATTTCTGATAATTAAGTCTATCCTCAATTTTATCCAACCATTCCTCTGTTGTTCTATCCACCTTGCTCTGGTCTAATCCTTCCAAAAAGACTTCCGTCGGTTCATATTTTAACGGTACGGTATGGCTTAACACTACATCCACATTCCAGCTGAGCTCATTCAATTTCCGTTCCACGTTCTGCTTGATTTCCTCAGAAGGCTGTTCATCCGGCCACCAGCCATACCCATGAATCAATCGGTACATTCTATCGACACTATATGCACCGCCTGTTACAATAGTCTGCTTTCCATTAAAATCAAAAACCTCTCCATCCTTTGCAAAAAGCAGATCCGGATACTCCTCTTCATAATAAACCACACCGCCACGCCATAATTTTTCCTGATAGCTTCCTATCGTCTGCGGTCTTTGCTCATGATTTCCATGAATACAAAAAAATGTAATTGGTAGGGTTTCCAGAAACTCTTTCTTTACATGGTCTTTTACCCATCCAAAGAAATTAATACCTGCGTCCCCAAGAATAATCAAAACATCCTCACGGCTTGTTTTGAATTTGCCGCAAAACTGCTCAATCCGCTCAAACTTCCCGTGGGTATCTCCTGTGATGTAAATCACGATTTTCCACCTTCCTTTAAATTGTAAAGCGGGGGAATGCTTATCTGCGTTCAACTACCTGCCAATTTATGAATTACTTTTACCAGTAATTCTGCATCAACAGGCTTCGCAACATGCTCATCCATTCCTGCTTCTTTTGCTCTTATTCTGTCCTCCGTAAAGGCATTTGCTGTCATTGCAATAATCGGTATTGTTTTTGCATCCTCTCTGTCCAAAGACCGGATCAGTCTTGCTGCTTCATATCCATTCTTGACCGGCATCATAATATCCATAAGAATGACATTAAATTCACCAACTCTGCTTTTTCTGAATCGTTCAACAGCTTCCTGCCCATTCCATGCTTTGGTCACGTCAGCACCTTCATTTCGAAGCACAAATTCAGAAATTTCCATATTCAGCTCATTATCTTCTGCCAGAAGAATATGCAGTCCCCGTATAGAAGCTTCTGATTTTTTTTCGATTTCAACTTTGCCGCTCCTGTCTGTATTAATCCGAAATGGAACCCGGATCACAAATGTAGTCCCTACACCCTTTTCACTTTCAAGGTTAATTGTTCCGCCCATTTTCTCAACCAGCTTCTTTGAAATCGCCATTCCCAAGCCTGTTCCGGCAAATTTTGTACGGCTTCCTGTATGTTCCTGTGCAAAAGGCTCAAAAACATATTTCTGAAATTCCTCAGTCATTCCGATTCCGGTATCCCTGCAGACAAATTCCATCGTCGGCATTTCTGTCTGCTCTGATGGAATTTCCCGGCAGCTGAGATAGATATACCCGTTTGCTCTGTTATATTTCACTGCATTCGACAGGATATTCATCATCACCCGTTTCACATGCCCCGGACTTCCGATAAGCTCTCGGTGTATGATTTCTTTTTTCTCCCATACAATTCGGATATTCTGTTCTGCGGCAATCTGCTTGATCACAATAAGCACTTCTTTGGAAATACTACTTAGATTGAATGGAATTTCTTCCATAACGACTTCTCCCGACTCCAGCCTACTCATATCCAGAACATCATTTACCAGTTCCAGCAACAGATTGGATGCCTCTTTAATTTTTGTCCTGTATTCCGTCTGTTTCTCCATATCATCTGCATAATGGTCTGCCATATTAACCACACCGCAGATTCCATTGATCGGAGTCCGGATATCATGGCTCATCCGCTGAAGAAACTCAGTTTTTGCCTCATTGGCGGCTTCTGCCTTTTTTGCCGCGCTCAATAGTTCTGCCTTATATTTTTCATCTTTTTCCTGTTCCTGTTTCTGATGCGCCAGATTGGTTCGGTATGCCCAGAACCAGAATATACTAAATATCAGAAAATAAAGAAAAATAACGCTTATCACACTTAATGGAAGGTTACGGAACACTTCTATATCCGGAAGATACGCATAGATATAATAATCCCTCTGCTTCAGCATGACTCCGTAGCATCCGCTTCCTTCTTTCCTCAAATGATAAATGTGCTGACTGTCTGTATGCTTTTTCATTGCCTGAACAACTTCGTTGTCGGCTGTATTCTGTCTCAACAGACTCTCATCATTACTGGCAACAACGATTCCCTCGTCTGCAACAATAATCGTTCCATCTTTCTGAGTACTATAGCCATTTAAAAGACCCTGTATCGTCAGTGTATAGTTTCTGGCAAATTCCGGAGATGTGTAATAGTAGATTGCCACGATACCCGGTGCATCTTTTCTGGCACAGGCTGCAATATCGATATGTGACCCATCTTCCCTGTCAAACCGTTCCGAATAGCTTCTTTCTTCATATCCGGCAAAATCCATGATAATGTCTTTTTGCAGATACTCCGTAATCTCACCTGTCAGAGACTCATCCATACTGTATTCACAGTCCGTCTTTCCCTCTGTATCCAGTACAAGGATACCATCCACCCAGAGAGTCTGAAGATTTCCTTTGAGGAACTCCCGGCTTAGCTGACCGCCGTTTTCTATTTCTATGTTAATATTTGTACTCATCTGTCTGGCACTTTCAATCGCACGGAGAAGACTTTTGGATTCCGAAGATTCATTATAATGAGTGTAGGTAGAGCACTGCACTTTGACATAATTTACAATCTCCACCATTCTTTTCTCTGCTTCCGTTTTTTCTGTGTGGAAGAAATAAAGCAGGGAAACTACAGCCACACAGATTCCAATCAGACCGCCGAGCAGCTGGATTCGTTTTTCTTTTTTCTTTCTCTTAATATCCAAGATCATCCACCTCCAGATACTTTTCCGGATCATCCAGATATTTTTCAATGATTTTCAGGGATGTGCCATCCTGACGCATTTCTTCCAGTGTCTGATCCATCTGCTCACAGATTCCTCTGTCATCCTCTTTTGCAAAAGCAACTCCTATCCCCACAACCATCAAAGGTTCTTCCAGGATGCGGAAGCTTGTATCATAATCCTTCATATACTGGACAATAGATTCCTCATGCGCAGCCACAGCATCCACATACCCTTTTCCCAGAAACGTATAGATCAGTTCTCTGTGTCCAAGGCTGATCAGATTTCCCAGTTTCGGGATTCTTTCATCTGTCCGCTTCAGAAAGATACTTTCCGGTTTGGTCGTGGACTGGACAGCCAGATTCTTTCCCTCCAGGTCACTCAGTTTATAGATATCACTGTTCTCATTTACAGCGACCACCTGACGGCTTGCTATATACGGTCCTGCCCAGCGATAATCATCAAGACGCCCTTCCATGGAAAAGCAGCCCATGATACAGTCAATTTCTCCACTCTCCACCAGTTCTTTTTTCTTCTCCCAGTTGATCTGGACAACATCCACCTGATAGCCCATTCTTTTGAAAGCTTCTGTAGCCAATTCTACATCTATACCCGTCGGTACGCCATCTTCATTCAGATAGTTGTATGGTGGATAGTTATCGCTGCCGAGGGTAATAACAGGTTTTTCTGGTTCTTCTTTCGTGTTATCTGTGTTTTTACACCCTGCCAGGGTGACTGCTAAAAATCCCGCAAGCAGAATACCTGCAATCACTCTTTTTCCTTTCATTTTTCGTCTATCCTAACTATTCCTTTCGTTTTTTTGATATCTGATTCTCTGCCATTTGTTGCTATTCAATGACCTGCGGTTCGGTGCCCCCCCCGCCAGACTTTATACTTCTGATCGTCTTTTTCAACACCGTCATTTCAACCGGTTTTGAAATATGGGCATTCATACCAACTGCAAGAGAATGCTGGATATCCTCTGAAAATGCATTGGCTGTCATGGCGATGTTCGGATTTGTCTTTGCCAGTTCATGGGAATTCTGCGGATTGCTTTCGTTGCCTCATAGCCATTCATAACCGGCATCTGCACGTCCATAAAGATCCTATCATAGTCGCCTGGGACAGACTGCTCAAACGTCTTCAAAATCTCTTCGCCATTTTCACAGATGGTACACTCAGCGCCCTCAATCTTTAACAGTTCCGTAAGAATTTCTGCACTCATCGCATTGTCCTCTGCACACAGGAACCTCATTCCCTGCCGGATATTGCCATCCTGCTTATCTGTTTCTGCCTGTGACATGGTAAAAGTCTGTTTCTTTTTATATATCTGAGAATGAAATATATACTCCAGCATTTTTGTTCTTGTGGTGACAAGTGTATTTTCCCATCTCCTCACAAAATTCCCAAAAAACGCTTATTTTCGCTCTAAGCATGCGACAGTTTCTACATGCACGCTCGACGGAAACATATCACACACTGCCACTTTTTCCAACTGATAGTTTTCTTCACACAAAATTTTTAAATCTCTTGCAAGTGTTGCAGAATCACAACTGACATAAACAATGCGTTTTGGTTTCATCTGGAGCATAGTAGAAAGCAGTGTTTCATCACATCCTTTTCTTGGTGGATCTACCACGATAACATCGGCATACACTCCGTCTTTTTCGTATTTTTCCGGAAGCACTTCTTCTGCTTTTCCGACATAAAACTCAGCATTTTCAATTTTATTGAGTGCTGCATTTTTCTTTGCATCTTCAATTGCAGCCGGTACAATTTCCACTCCATATACCTGTTTTGCTTTCTGTGCTAAAAACAGGGAAATTGTTCCGATTCCACAGTATAAATCCCAAACCGTTTCATTTCCGTCAAGCCGGGCATATTCGAGTGCAGTCTGATACAACTTAACCGTCTGTACCGGATTAACCTGATAAAATGAAAGCGGAGAAATCTGATATTTGATGTCTCCAATATAATCCGTAATCGTTTCTCTTCCCCATAAAGGAAGAATCTCATCTCCTAAGATTACATTTGTCTGTTTTTTATTAACATTCAAGGTAATACTTGTCATACCTGAAATTTTTGCTAATTGTCTGCAAAGTGCTTCGGCATTCGGAATTGAAGTTCCATTGATAATCAGACAGACCATAATCTCTTTCGTTGTAAATCCATAACGAATAAGTACATGACGGATAAGTCCTTTTCCTGTGGTTTCATCATAAGGTTCTACTTTATTTTCTTCCATATAAGAAATGATTTCATTTAAAGTCATTTCATTAACTTCCACTCCAAGCAGGCAGTTTCGGTTTGGAATAATCGAATGAGTCCGTCCGGCATAAAATCCGGTTACAATATTTCCCTCTTTGTCTTTTCCAAATGGAAACTGTGCTTTATTTCGATAGCGCCACGGGTCTTCCATGCCGATTACTTTTTCAATCGTAAAGTTATCAAAACCTCCGATTCTGCGGAGGTTTGCTTCTACTTTATTTTTCTTAAACGCAAGCTGGGCTTCATAATTCATAAACTGAAGCTGACAGCCTCCACAGGCTCTTGCCTGCGGACACTTTGCTTCTACGCGGTCTTTTGACGGCTCTAACACTTTCATCAGTCTTGCAAATCCATAGTGTTTTTTTGTTTTCATGATTTTTGCTTCGACTTTATCTCCAATCACTGCATCTTTGATAAATAAAGTGTAACCATCTGCTTTTCCGATTCCGGCACCTTCATGACTCATATCTTCAATTGTCACCTGTACCAAATCATTTTTCTTAAATTCCATTTTATTTATTCCTCACCGCACTGTGTTTTTCTTAAGTTTGATTCAAAGAAACGGTTGTATCCAAGCCAGTCTTTATTGTCTCCCGCTGAACGGAAGATTTCTGTAATCGTTTCCATCTTGGCATCCGTATTATCTGCAAGGTTTAAAGCAGCAGCCTCTGCAAGTGCCGGTTTTTTCGGTGAACCATATTCAAGTTCGCCATGATGTGCCAGAATACAATGTTTTAATTCACTTTCTAATTTTGCCGGAAATCCCGGAATTTCCTTTGCCATATCGTGAATCATCTCTGTACCGATCATAATATGTCCGAGTAATTGTCCGTCATCGGTATAATCATTCATCGGAAATGCACTTAACTCCACGGTTTTTCCAATATCATGAAGCATTGCTGCGGTAATCAGCAAATCACGATTTAAGACCGGATATGCTTTGCTGTAATACTGGCAAAGACGCACTACCCCAAGTGTATGCTCTAACAAGCCACCGATAAATCCGTGATGTACAGTCTTTGCTGCTGAATTTCCCTTAAATGTCTTGATAAATTCTTCATCTTCCTCAAAGAATTTCACAAGCAGTTTATTTAAATAAGCATTTTTAATGCTGTGCACATATTTCAGTAATTCTTCATACATTCCGTCAATGCTTTTTTCACTGATTGGAAGATAGTTTCCAGGTTCGTATTCTCCCTCATGCGCCTTTCTTGCACGTTTAATGCTGACCTGAAGGCTTCCCTGAAAAGAAGTAACATCTCCGATGACATCAATATAATCAAGTGTGTCAAAGTCATCAATTCCCTGAGAATTCGGTTCCCAGATTTTTGCATCAATTGTGCCTGTCTTATCCTGTAAAATTACATTTTCATAAGGTTTTCCGTTTTTGGTAACTGCCGGCTGTTTATGCTTACACAGATAAATTCCTGAGATTTTTTCACCTTCACGCAGTTCATTAATAAATTTCATAATTCTCCTAACCTCTGGTCCTTTATTGGTCCTCTTTCTTTTTCTTTTTTTATAATGCTCCGAGTGTCACATCAAATGTAACCTCTACATATCCTTCTGTCGCCTGCCGCATTGCCTTTACTTTTATTGTGTCACCGCTGTTACATGCTTTTAGCTGTTGCTGGTATTCTTTCATGCTCTCTATTTTCTCGCCATTTACTTCTGTTATCACGTCCGCATTTTGAATTCCTGCCTGCATTGCCGGAGAATCCACTTCCACACTTTCTACAAAAACTCCTTTGGGAATTCCCTTTTTCTCGGAAATCTGTGGTGTAATTGTTTCTCCTGTGACCCCCATATAGACAATACTCTGATTGTTAGATAATGTTTCTATTAGTTCTTTTATCTGAGAAATAGCAAGTCCTGTCACCATGTTTTTAGAATCTCCCAAAGCAAAAGACTGCGCAATAACGCCAATCAGTTCGCCTTCGGTATTTAACAAAACTCCACTTCCCTTTTCACTTCCAACAATATCAGTAGTCAGTATACCATACTCTGCATCAATTTTGGAAACAGAATTTGTCACAGAAGTCAGAATTCCAAAGCCAATAGAATCTTTATACTCCATCGGACTTCCGACTGCAATTACCGGTTCTCCTTGTTCTGCACTGTAAGAATTTCCAAGTACAGCTGTTCCGATTTTACTTCTTGTATCAGATTCAATCTCTGAATCTGATATCTTTAATATCGTAAGCCCGGTACTTGTATCTGATTTTAAAAATCTTGCATCAACAACCGTATCGTCACAAAACTGTACCTGAATTCGATCTACATTTTTCACAATCCCATACTGCGTCAGCACATAAAGTTCCTGCCCGTTATCCGCTACAATCACTCCCGACATCTGGCTTTCATAAGGAGTCTGAAACCAGTCTTCATCACTTTTAACACCGATAACCGTTACCATCGCTTCTTTTATTTTATCTGCTTTTTTCAGTACTTCCTTATACATTTCGCTATAATTATCAATAGAAAGTCCGGACTGCTCACCTTCCTCCGATTCGCTTATGTCTTCTGTATCAATACCCGCATCTGTCTGTTGTTCCTCTTTTTTCTCTGTCTCTTCGTCAGTTGGAATTTCTACTTTCTGTTCCGTCCTCTTTTTATTTTCAACTGCCTGCGAAATCTGCGGCTCTACAACTGCAAAAACCAGTGCGGCTGTAAGTCCAAAAATCGCTCCTGCCCCTGCAAGAACTCCTGCTGCCTTCCACATTTTTTTCCTGTCTAATGGTTTTTTCTTAATTGTTTCTTTTATAAATTCATACGATCCGTCTTCCTTATTCTTTTTCTCGTCCATGTAGATTCCTCTGCTTTTTTGGTTTTTATAAAAAACTTTTTGAGAACACCCTGTCTCTCTTGGATGTCTTATTCCTAATCATTTTACTTTGGCATGGCATCATTTTAGCAGACACTTATGAACAATTTATGAATAACTCTTTTCATTTCCCCGGATTTAGGGTAGAATGATTAAAAACAATTGACAAAATAAAGGTGATCAAAATATGAATGAAAAAGCATTAAAAACTCTTGAATATTACAAGATTATCGATATGCTCGAAGCCTTCGCCACTTCTTCTATTGGCAAGAATAAATGCCGGCAGCTTCGCCCGCTCGATAATCTGACAGAAATAGAAACCATGCAGCAGGAAACCGCAGATGCCCTCTCCCGCATCTATCAGAAAGGCAGCCTTTCTTTTAGCGGAGTGAAGGATGTTCGTGGTTCTTTAAAGCGTCTTGAAATTGGAAGTACCCTTGGAATCGGAGAGCTGCTTGCTATCCGTTCTTTACTGGAAAATGCAAGCCGTGCCAAAGCTTATTCCAGACGAGAGACAGAAAATGAACATACGGATTCACTTGATAACATGTTTGAGTTAATCGAGCCACTTTCTCCTCTTGCTGCCGAAATCGGCCGCTGCATTCTCTCTGAAGATGAAATCAGCGATGATGCCAGTACCGGACTTCGTCAGGTTCGTCGTTCCATGAAATTGACAAATGATAAAATTCATACACAGCTTAGTTCCTTTGTAAGTGGAAATTCCAGAACTTATCTTCAGGATGCCGTTGTTACCATGAGAAACGGACGCTACTGTATTCCGGTTAAGTCAGAATACAAAAGTCAGGTTCCCGGTATGATTCATGACCAGTCTTCTACCGGTTCTACTATCTTCGTAGAGCCGATGACAATTGTACGTTTAAATAACGAAATGCGTGAATTAGAAATTCAGGAACAAAAAGAAATTGAAATGATTCTTTCTAATTTAAGCCAGCTTGCTGCCGAAAATCTTGACGCTATTTCTGATGACGTCAAACTTTTATCCGAACTTGATTTTATTTTTGCACGTGCCCAGCTTGCAAAATCCCAAAATGCAACCGAGCCTCGCTTTAACCGAGACAGAATCATTGACATCAAAAAAGCCCGTCATCCATTAATTGATAAACATAAAGTAGTTCCGATTGATATCCGTATCGGTGAAACCTTCGACCTGTTAATTGTAACCGGTCCAAACACCGGCGGTAAAACCGTCTCATTGAAAACCGTGGGACTTTTAACTCTAATGGGTCAGTCCGGACTTCACATTCCGGCATTTGATAATTCCAGACTGAGTGTTTTTCGTGAGGTATATGCAGACATTGGAGACGAACAGAGTATTGAACAGAGTCTTAGTACCTTCTCCTCTCACATGACCAACGTAGTTCGTTTTATGGAAACTGCTGATTCCGATTCTTTAGTACTCTTCGACGAACTTGGTGCCGGAACAGACCCGACAGAGGGTGCAGCACTTGCGATTGCCATCCTTTCTACGCTTCACGATCGTGGCATCCGCGCGATGGCAACCACTCATTACAGTGAGTTAAAAGTCTATGCGCTTTCTACTCCGGGTGTGGAAAATGCTTCCTGCGAATTTGATGTCGAAACTCTGCGCCCGACTTATCGTCTGTTAATTGGAGTTCCCGGAAAGAGTAACGCATTTGCTATTTCACAAAAACTCGGACTTCCGCTTTCTATTATTGAGCGTGCCAAAGAACAAATCAGTCAGGAAGATGAAACCTTTGAAGATGTCTTAAGCAGTCTCGAAGAAAGTCGTAAGACCATCGAATCCGAACGAGAAGAACTTGCTTCTTATAAGGAAGAAATTAAAACCTTAAAAGAACAGTTAGAAGAAAAACAGGATAAATTAGACCAGCGAAAAGAACGGATTATTACTGAAGCAAATGAAGAGGCACACCGTATTTTACGGGAAGCCAAAGATTATGCTGACCAGACCATGCGTATCTTTAATAAAGCCGGCAAAGACAGCATGTCTGCAAAAGAGCTGGAAAAACACCGTTCTGATTTAAGGAAGAAAATGGACAAAGCCGGAAAGAAAGTTGCCTTAAAAACACCACAAAAACAAAAATCTACCCTTCGTCCGCAGGATTTATCGCTTGGCGATTCTGTAAAAGTCATGAGCTTAAATGTAAAGGGAACCGTCAGTTCCAAACCAGATTCCAAAGGTATGCTGTTTGTCCAGATGGGTATCTTACGTTCCAAAGTCCATATCTCTGACTTACAGTTAATCGATGAACCGGTTATCACAGGACCTGCACTTACCCGTACCGGAGCCGGAAAAATCAAAATGAATAAATCCGCTTCTGTCAGCACCGAAATCAATTTGCTCGGAAAGACCGTAGACGAAGCAGTCTCAGAACTTGATAAATACTTGGATGATGCCTATCTTGCACATTTAAGCAGTGTCCGTATCGTTCACGGTAAGGGAACCGGTGCCCTTAGAAAAGGCGTACACAATTATCTGAAACGCCTAAAATATGTTCAGGATTTCCACCTTGCAGAGTTTGGCGAAGGTGACGCCGGTGTTACAATTGTGGAATTTAAGAAATAGGGGTAGAATAAATGGTTTCAAAACAGAAAATTTTAATCGTCGATGATGACAATAACATTGCAGAACTGATTTCATTGTATCTTACCAAAGAATGTTTTAATACAATGATTGTCAATGACGGAGAAGAGGCATTAAATGCATTTGCCTCTTTTAGTCCGAATTTGATTTTACTTGATTTGATGCTCCCTGGAATTGATGGTTATCAGGTATGCAGAGAAATCCGCCAAAAATCCAATGTACCGATTATCATGCTTTCTGCAAAAGGTGAAATTTTTGATAAAGTACTTGGGCTCGAGCTTGGTGCAGATGACTATATAATTAAGCCGTTTGATTCCAAAGAACTTGTTGCAAGGGTAAAAGCCGTCCTGCGCCGTTATCAGCCAACGGTCGCTCCTGCCGGACAGCCTGCCGGAAAATACGTAGAATATCCAGACCTTGCTATCAATCTGGCAAATTATTCCGTTGTCTACTTTGGAAGGCAGATTGATATGCCTCCAAAGGAACTCGAACTTTTGTATTTCCTTGCTTCCTCTCCCAATCAGGTCTTTACCAGAGAACAACTCTTAGACCATATCTGGGGGTATGAATATATCGGAGATACCCGTACAGTTGACGTGCATATCAAACGTTTAAGAGAAAAAATCAAAGACCATCCATCCTGGTCTATCAGCACTGTATGGGGAATCGGTTATAAATTCGAGGTTAAAAATACATGAGAAAATCTCTCTATATAAAATTTGTAATTTCCTACCTGGTTCTTGCTTTCATTGGATTTTTTGCAGTCTCCATGCTTGGTTCCTCTATGGTACACAATCATCTGAACTCTGTTTACAGCACTTCCTTATATCAGGAAGCCACAAATATTGCCAAAAACCGTGCTTCTAAATATTATAGGGAACAGGCTTCTCTGGAAAGTATAGCGCAAAATCTGGAAACATTGTCAAAATATCAGAACGTGGAAATCTGGCTGATTAGCAAAAAAGGAGAAATCCTTTTAAATACCGCATCGAATGCGGATGATGACAAACTTACTGTCATCGAAGATTTTAATCCCGGTCATTCAAATGGAACTTACTACCAGACCGGAACTTTCTTTAACATGTTCTCTACCGAACATTTAAGCGTAATGGTTCCAGTCACTTCTCAGTTAAACGTACAGGGATATGTTGCCATCCATCTGCCGGAAAGTGTGATTTTGAACCAGCAGAATCAGATTATGAATATCATTTATTCTTTAATTTTAATTATTCTTCTGATTATGCTCTGTATCCTGCTTGTTTTTTCTTTTATGGTCTATCAACCGCTTCGCAAGATTATTGCCGGTGCGGATGCCTTTGCTTCCGGAAACTTAAAATACAACATTCCGGTTCATACAAACGACGAAATGGGAACACTTGCTGTCACCTTAAATTATATGTCAGACGAACTTGATAAAGTCAACGAATATCAGAGAAAATTTGTCGCCAATGTCTCACATGATTTTCGTTCTCCGCTGACTTCGATTAAAGGCTATACCGAAGCGATTTTAGACGGCACAATTCCGGTGGAAATTCAGGATAAATACTTAAACATCGTAGTCTATGAGACAGACCGGCTTTATAAACTGACCGAAAGCCTTTTAACCTTAAATGACATTGATGAAAAAGGACGTATGCTTGACTTTTGCGATTTTGATATCAATGCAGTTGTCAAAAGTACTGCTGCCACTTTTGAAGGAACGTGTCGAAAAAAACGAATTTCTATTGAACTGGTCTTAACCGGACAGACCCTTTACGTGAATGCCGATATGGGTAAAATCCAGCAGGTACTTTATAATTTGATTGACAATGCAATCAAATTCAGCTCTGCTGAATCTACGATTAAAATCGAGACTTCTTTAAAACATGAGACGATATTCGTTTCCGTAAAAGACAGTGGATGTGGAATCCCAAAAGACAGCTTAAATAAAATCTGGGATCGTTTTTATAAGATTGATTCTTCCCGTGGAAAAGACCGAAAAGGTACAGGACTTGGACTTTCGATTGTAAAAGAAATCATTCGCTCTCACAATCAGCATATTAATGTAATCAGTACGGAGGGCGTCGGCACAGAGTTTATCTTCACACTCGCCCGAACAGAAGAGGGAAACAGACCGGCTTAATATACCGGCACTGTTTCCCTCTTTTTTATTTCCAATCGTATTTTGTCAGGTGTCCTTCTAAGCGCATATGGTCAAAATTGTTCTGACGCAGTGCTTCATAGAGTACAATTGCCACAGAATTACTTAGATTTAAAGAACGGATATCTCCAATCATCGGAATACGAATTGCTGTTTCCTGGTTTTCCAGCAAAATTTCTTCCGGAATTCCACCGCTTTCTTTTCCAAACATAATATAGCAGTCCTCTTCATAATGCACATCAACATAAGTCTGAGGTCCTTTTGTGGTTGCCATATAAATTTTCGCACCTGGATTTTTCTTTAAGAAATCTTCGTAATTAATATAAGTTGTAACATCCAAATCTTTCCAGTAGTCCATTCCGGCACGTTTAATTGCTTTTTCATTTAATTTAAATCCAAGTGGTTCAATTAAATGAAGTCTTGTTCCTGTTGCCACACAGGTTCTTCCGATATTTCCTGTATTTGCCGGAATTTCCGGCTCAAACAGGACAATATTTAATTTTGCCATTTTTCTTTTTCTCCTCTAAGACTAATAAATCTTCTATTCGTATATTACTGATAAATTTTATATAATTCATCACTCTGAGGCTTATCCATGTATCTGGTCTCTTCCCCATTTCTTAAAATTCGTTCGTTTTTATCAGTCGCTTTTCCGATTACAGAAGCTTCAATACCTGCCTGATTTAATTTTCTTACCAGACCATATCCATCATCTGTTGCAATCATCATAGAACCGCTGGACATTAAGATATAAGGATTTAAGCCAAGCAGTTCGCATACTTCAACCGTTTCCTGACGAATCGGAATCTTCTTTAAATCAATATCAAGACCAACATTCGAACCACTTCCCATTTCCCAGAGTGCGCCAAAGACACCACCTTCTGTAATATCATGCATGGCAGATACGCCCCATTCTTTTGCGATTTTTGCTTCCGGCACAACAGAAAGATACTGGTCAAAGTGTTTTGCTGTCTCCACAAAAGATGGCGCAAAGCGTTCTAACAACTCTGCTTCTTTTTCTTTTGCGGCAATGGATGTTCCCTCAAGACCAATCCATTTGGTAATCACGATATCATGTCCCGGTTTCACGGACGAAGTTACCAACACTTCTTCCTTTTTAATTGTTCCAACACCGGTCACAGAGATTAACGGATGTTTTACTACATCAGTAATCTCGGTATGTCCACCCATTACTTCCATATTTAACTGACTGCAGGCAGATTCCACTCCACGCATCATCTCTTTTAATTCTTCTTCCCTGGTTTCCGGTGTCAGAAGCATGGTAAGCATAATTCCAATCGGTTCTGCACCGGAAGCCGCCAAATCATTTGCAGTGATGTGTACGCTGTGGCTTCCGATATCTTTTACTGTTCCGGTAATCGGATCTGTGGAAAAAACTAAAACGTCTCCCTCTTTTGGCTCAAAAACTGCACAGTCCTGTCCAACTGCCGGTCCGACTAATATTTCTTCTCTTCTGTGTTTTACTTCTTTTAAAACGGAACGAATCAACATAGGTTCCGGTAATTTTCCTATTTTCATCACAGTTACTCCCGTATTCTCTTCTCTATTTTTTTCTTATACCAGATAAACCAGTGCTGCCGGAATAATCATCGCCAGCGCCAGAATAACTGCCAGTACACCTGCTACGACCCTTTTTTTCTTACCTGTCATTTTCATCATAATTTCATTCACTCCATTATTCTTCCATAAGACGACAAAATTTTGTCAATTAACCTTGATGCTTCACTTTTTGTAAGCGCATCTGTTTCTACATTAGAATCTATTCTATGATATTTTATCAAATCCTGCAAGTATCGTTTTTGTCTTGGAGTTGCCGGACTTTGTTTTTTCGCTTTATAGACAAGTTGATACGGTTTAAACACATCTGGATTTGACGCTTCATATTCCTGTATGAATCTCTGATAAAGTTTATGTGTCACCAGGGCATCTTCAAAGGCACGATGAGCATGTTCCTGCTCAATCTGATAGTGCATACGCAGAGCCTGAAGCCCCTTTTCAGGCAGTTCCGGCACTAAAACTCTTGCAATCTTAAGCGTGTCAATTCCCTGATGTTCAAACTCAAGTCCTGAATTTACCGCCCATTGTTTTACAAAACTGAAATCAAAGATAATATTATGACCAAGCAGAGGAAATCCCTCGCAAAATTCAACCAATTCTCCAACAACCTCACCAATTACCGGCATTCCCTTTACCATCTTCTGAGAAATCCCGGTCAGTGCCGTAATCCGCTCCGGAATCTTCATCTGTGGGTCAATTAATGTGGCAATTCTTCCGGTTTCTCTTCCTTCTTCTATCTTGACTGCACCGATTTCTAAAATCCGGTCGTTTTTTGGTGACAGACCGGTTGTCTCCAAATCGAGTGCCACATAGTTTTCCATTTTTTATCTCCTCTATCTTTGAATTTTCTACATTTTGGGTTACTCCAGCTCTTTCTTTTACTTCTTACAATTCATCTCTTATACTTATAATTGAACAAAAACCGCTTTTGCATCATTCGTCAGCGGACTTCTCTTTTTATAATCGAATAAGACCGGATAAGCACCTTTTTCTTCGTTTTCATTTATGACATCATAAGTAAACACTTCAATGTGCGTCATTTTTATCGTCTGTCTTGCCTGATAGCTCTGATAATCGGTTAACAGTTTTGGATTTTCCTCTTCTTTTTTATAAAAATCCAGAATCTGCATCTTATAAGCTGACAAATCATTTGCCCACTGCGGTCTTGTTTTCATATTTTCTCTTGCGTATAAGTCAAAAATCATAAGCTGTTTAAAATATTCCAGATTTGCTTCTTTTTCCTGTAAAAATTCCTGTAAAATTTCATAACGACGGATTCTGGTATGAGAAACCTCGTTATAACCGTTTTTCTCATAAAAATCTGCCAGTTCTTCATACATCGAAAAGGCCGTTTCAAATAAGTGTTCCATAGCACGGATGGTTTTCTGGAACTGACCGCTGTTATAGTAAACTTCCACCATTTCCTCAACGCCTTTTAGCTTTAAAATCTCTTCATAAGAGAGCCAGCGTGTTCCAAGCACTTCATAAGGTGGTTTTGCCTTATGCACACAGCCATATCCTTCCGCTGCCTCTGCCATATAAGAACCTTTTAAGACTTTTAAAAATCCAAGCTGAAGCTGTTCCGGTTTTAACGCATAGACATCATTAAAGGAATGTCCAAAACTCTCATAATTTTCATAAGGAAGTCCTGCAATCAAGTCCAGATGCTGATGTACATTCTCTCCTTTTTGTACCGCTTTTACTTTTCTTGTGATTTCTTCAAAATCAGTCTTTCGATGGATTTCCGCAAGGGTCTTTTCATTCGTGGACTGCACACCGATTTCAAGCTGAATCAATCCTGGCCGCATCGTCTGAATCAGAGCAATTTCATCCTCGGTTAATAAATCTGCTGCTACCTCAAAATGAAAATTCGTAATTCCGTTATCATGCTCTTTGATATAAGTCCAGATTGCCATCGCATGACTTTTCTTACAGTTAAAGGTACGGTCCACGAATTTTACCTGCGGTACTTTGTGCGCAAGGAAAAATTCCAGTTCTTTTTCCACCAGAGAAAAACTACGGAACCTTAACTTTTTGTCAATTGAAGAGAGACAGTAACTACAGGAAAACGGACAGCCCCGACTGCTCTCATAATAAATAATTTTATGCTCGAAATCTTTTAAATCTTCATAAGGAAAAACTAAATCATCCATATTCATGATATCTCTAAGCGGTGTCTGATGGATCGTCTTGTTTTCCTGATACGCGATTCCATTGATTCCATCTAAGGATTTTCCCTGACTTTTTCCGATTTCATAATAGCTTATTAATTCTGTCAGTGTTTTCTCTCCCTCGGCGCACATAATTCCATCTACTTCCGGATGTCGTTTTAAAAATTTGGGTGCGTCATAAGACACTTCCGGTCCGCCCGCCCAAATCGTAACCTTTGGCAGGATTTTTTTGATGTCCTCTATAATCTCTTCTGCATAAGAAAGGTTCCAGATATAGCAGGAAAAACAAAGCAAGTCCGGCTTTGCCTCATAGATTCCTTTTAAAATCTGGTCTTTTTGCTGGTTAATTGTAAATTCCAATAACTCCGGTTCATATCCAAAGGTTCTTGCATAAGAACGCAGACTGTAAACCGCCAGATTGGAATGAATATATTTTGCATTAATTGCAACTAATACTGTTTTCATAAATTTCTGTTCCTCTTTTTATTTTTCAATCGATACAACGTTGATTATACACATCCTATTTTATTTTTTAAAGACCAAAAAAGAAAAAGACAGCTTTCACTGCCTTTTTCTCATACAATAAAAAAATATTTATTTTTTCTTTAATTTTTTAACAAATCGAGTTTCATCTGCCGGAGAATGGTCTGCCATAACTTTTGTATACTCATTTTCCACGTAATCTGCTTTTTCATTTCCTTTTGAAGCAAAGGTCATCTTTAAGAAGATTGGCGAAATGATGGTTGTAATAACAACCACGATAACCACCGGGCCAAGTAAGGAAGATGGCATCAGACCAACTGCATTTCCTTTTGAGGCAACAATTAAAGCAACCTCACCTCGGGAAATCATACCTGCACCGATTCTTAAGCAGTCCTGTGTGGAATAATGACATAATTTTGCTCCCAATCCACATCCGATTACCTTTGTCAGTACTGCAACAACCACCAATGCTGCTGCAAAGATAATAATCATTGCGCTCATATCCGGAAGTTCGACCTGGATACCGATACTTGCAAAAAATACCGGAGATAACAATATATAAGAAAGAATATTAAATCTTCTTGCAATATAATTTGTATGAGTTGTGTTTGTAATAATCAGTCCTGCGAAAAATGCACCTGTGATATCTGCAACTCCGAAGAACTGCTCTGCACAGTAAGAAAACAAGAGACAAATTACAAATGATACAATAACAAAACGCTGTAAATCTCTTTTGTATCCCTGCACCCATTTCTGGAAAACTGCGTGGATGATATATCCTCCAACCCCAACAAATACAAAGAAACCTATGATTTTTACAAATACCATTGCCACATTGACACTCGGGTCTGCAAGGCTTGTAATTACTGTCAAAGCAATAATACCAAGAATATCATCGATAACTGCTGCTCCAAGGATTGCATTTCCTGCTTTTGTGTTCAATTTTCCCATCTCTTTTAAAGTTTCAACGGAAATACTAACACTGGTTGCTGTTAAAATAACACCAATGAAAAAGTTCTGGAGTGTTGTGCTTGCAGTCGCTGTGGATTCAATCATACCTGGGCGGTTAAAAATCCATGCAATTCCATATCCGCCAACAAGAGGTATTAATACACCCATAAGTGCAATGATAAAGGATGCCTTTCCTGTTCTTTTTAACTCACCGATATCGGTTTCAAGTCCGGCACAAAACATCAACACGATAACACCGATTTCAGAAACCTGATGAATAAATTCGGTCTCTTTTAAGATACCAAGGCAGGCTGGACCCAAAATCAGTCCGGCAAGCAGTGCACCAACTACTTGCGGCATCTTTACCCTTCTGGTGAGAAGCCCGAGCAATTTTGTGCTGATTAGAATCAATGCCAAGTCAAGTAAATACGTGTAAGAATCCATGTTTTCCATCTCCTCTGTTATTTTTTTGTATTTTAAAAAAACAAAAATCGAGTTAATGGTAACACACTTTATCTGAAAACGTAATATACAATATCACCAAAAAAATTACGGCTTTTATGGCAGTTTTTCCATTCTAAATGAGAATACCGTTACATTGATTTACGTTCTGCAATTTCCGCCATTTTAGCAGCATTTAAACGGGTATCTCCATGGACACGGCTATAGGAAAGATAACCGTTCATACGGTCAATCTTGGTCAGATTCTTAGAACCGCATACCGGGCAAACATCCATTTCAAGTTCCTCATGTCCACAATCATCACAGTATGCCAGGGAAAGATTGACTCCTTCGTAATATCCCAAATCCATTGCTCTTCTGACTAAGGAGCGAATTGCCTCAACATTGTATCCAATCGGATAACGTACATACTGGATTTTTCCACCATTACACAGTTCCCAGAAACGACCTTCGCAGTCCTGTTTTTCAATTGGAGTGATATCTTCTGTTACATGGCAGTGGAAGCTGTTACTGACATAAGGTCTGTCAGAAACTCCTTCTACAATTCCATACATTTTGCGGAACTGCTCTACCTGTAATCCACACAGACTTTCTGCCGGTGTTCCGTAAATTGCATAGAGATAACCATCTTCTTCTTTGAATTGATTTACTTTATCATTGATATACTGCAGTACTTCAAGTGCAAATTTTCCATCTTCACGAATGGATTTTCCATTGTATAATTCCTGAAGCTCATTTAATGCAGTAATTCCAAAGGATGCTGTCATTGGCTTTAATAATGGTTTGATTTTATCGGATGGTTTTAAATGTCCGCCATAAAATCCTCCCTCACAGTAAGCCAACGGATTTGTAGACGCTTTCATTTCACCCAGATAATCGTAAGTACGAATGTGAAGCTGTCGAATCATTTCCAGATAAAAATCAAGCACCTCATAGAAATCACGGTTCTCTGCACGTGCTTTTGCCAGAATCATCGGAAGATGAAGACTGACTGCACCAATGTTAAATCGTCCTACAAATACCGGAGCATCCTTCTCGTCTGCCGGTTTCATTCCGCCTCGTTCATACCATGGACTTAAAAATGCACGGCATCCCATCGGGCTAATGACTTTTTTATAACGTTTATACATACTTGAAATGTAACCTTTTCCGGTAAGGGAAAGCCAGTCCGGATACATCGTCTTTGCAGAACAGGAAATTCCCGCCTCAAATACATCTTCTCCCTCTTTTCCCGGTCCATGAAGCTCTTCATCGTATAAGAACACAATTTTCGGGAATAAAACCGGTTTCTTATGGTCTTTCTTTCCCTGTCCGTCTTTATGTACTTCAAGCAGGGAAATACTTGCCATTTTTTCAAAACGCCCCATTCCAAGTCCAAGCGTCACCGTTACAAATGGATAGTCGCCTCTTGATGAGCCGACTGTGTTTAATTTATATTCAATTCCCTGCCAGCCCTGATCAAAATCACGACGCACCTTATCGACTGCATACTGTTTTGCACGTTCTTCTGCAAGCTCCCAGTCCGGGTCTACATATTTTAAAAATTCTTCTTTGTACTTATGATAACTCTTTTCTGCATAAGGAGCTAAGATTCTGTCCACTTCCGGAACAGTAAATCCACCGTACTGCTGGGCTGCGGTACTTAAAATAATATCTCCCATTACATCAAATGCTGTATCGAGTGTCTTCGGCTCATTGTACCACACATTTCCCATCTCAAAACCGCCACGTAGTACATTCGCCACATCAAAAAGGCAGCAGTTCATGGTATCCAGACGAGCGGACTGGTCATGAATATAAATATAACCATCTTTACATGCCTGCAGTTCATTGCGGTTCATGAAAAATTTACGATACAGCTCTTTATTCAACTCATTAAAAATCAGACTTCTCTTGGTTGCAACCAGCGCACTGTCTGTATTTGCATTGCTCTTATCTCCAATATAACGAATGGACTGGCTCTTGGTATAAACTTCATCCATCATATGAATAAAATCATGTTTGTAATTTCGGTAATCACGGTAACTTTTGGCAACCGCCGGATTCACTTTTTCAAGTGCTCCTTCTACTACATTATGCATATCCTGTATGGAAATTTCCGGTTTTCCCATGCCTTCTACTTTTTCTGTTGCATACCGGCAGATAAAATCAATCTCCTCTTCTGTAAACTGATAAAGAATCCTTCCTGCTGATTTATTTACCGCTCTTACAATCTTCTGCACGTTAAATTCTTCTTTTGTCCCGTCTTTTTTTATAATACACACCATTTCTTCCACCTCTATCGCCACACTGTATCTGGTATGACTTTTTATTTCTTTCGTTATTTTTATCCCATATTTGGTATTAGCCAGTATAGCACATTTTACCGGTCATGAAAAGAGGGAAACTTGCACAAATCTTGACGATTTATATCAAGTATCCCCTTAAACATCTTGTTTTACACGATATTGACCAATTTGATAAAAATTTTTCTTTTTATTTTTTTCTTAGCTTTTCTTTTACGCTTCAATGACTCCGTCAAATACAACAGTTGCCGGACCTGTCATATAAACAAGATTTTCTTTTCTGTCCCAGAAAATTTTCAAATCACCACCAAGCAGTTTTACGGTTACTTCGTCGTTCGTATAACCATTTAATACACACGCAACAGCAACAGCACACGCTCCGGTTCCGCATGCCAGTGTTTCTCCGCTTCCACGTTCCCATACACGCATCTCTACCGTATTTTCATCAATGACATGTACAAACTCGGTATTTACGCCTTCCGGAAATGCCGGATGCTTTTCAAAGTACGGTCCGATTTTTTCAATCTCCAGTTTCTCAATTTCGTCCATATAGACCACCGCATGTGGATTCCCCATAGATACTGCGGTTACTTCATAAACATCGTCATTTACGCCAAGAGGCTGGCTGATGACCTTTTCTTTTTTATAAATCATCGGAATCTTTGCAGCTTCTAATTCCGGCTGACCCATATTTACTTTTACCAGACTCACTTTTCCATTTTCTACGGTCAATTCCAAATACTTAATTCCGCTCTTGGTATCTACGCTGATGCTGGTTTTATCAGTCAAACCGTAATCATACACATACTTTGCCACGCAGCGGATTCCATTTCCGCACATTGCACCCTGACTTCCATCTGCATTGTACATTTCCATCTCAAAGTCTGCTTTTTCGGATGGTTTAATCAAAATCAGACCGTCTGAACCAATTCCAAAATGGCGGTCACTCACTTTTATTGACAGCTCAGAAGGATTTTCTACGTTCTCTTCCAGACAGTTTACATATACATAATCATTTCCAATTCCATGCATCTTCGTAAATCTCATAATTTTCAAGCCTCTCTTTCTAATGATTACATCAATCATAGCAAGCCTTGATTTTTTTGTCAATGTGGCAGAATTGCCGAAAAAAAATTTTGGAAAAAATACTTTATTTAATGAAAAAAAGCTCCACCTTGGAAACCCAAGGCAGAGCCCTTTCAAATTGGAAAAGTATGAGGAGTTACTTTTCCAGATGGCAATCTTTTTTTATGCAGACATCTTATACGAACTGTGCTGCTACGATTGCTGCAATCATTAACGGAATGTTAAAGTGCAGGAATGTAGGTACGCAAGTATCCCAGATGTGGTCATGCTGACCATCTGCATTCAGACCTGATGTAGGTCCGAGTGTTGTATCAGAAGCCGGTGAACCAGCATCACCAAGAGCTGCTGCTGCAGACATCAGGATGATAGTTGCTGCCGGTGAGAATCCCATCTTATGACACAGCGGAACGTAAAGTACTGCAAGTACAGGAACTGTACCGAAAGAAGTACCGATTCCCATTGTTACTAAAAGACCGATTAATGTGATGATAGTTGCTGCAACCCATGTATTTCCATTCATAAGGCTGATTGCACTGTCAACCAGTTCTTCTACAGCACCTGTGCTGTTTAAGACTTTCGCAAATCCACCTGCTATAAGCATTACGAATGCGATGAAGCCCATTAATTTGATACCGCCGTTAAACTGTTCATCAATATCTTTAATTTTTACAGCTCCGAATATGAACATAACTAAAAGTCCACCGAATGCTGCTACAGGAAGAGAACCAAATTTAACCTGAAGAATTACGATTACGAGTGCTGCTAAAAGTGTAATCCAATGTTTGTATTCTAATTTCAGGCTTTCTAATTCATGCTGTCCCTCTAATTTGATATCCTGATATTCACGAGGTTTTCTGTATGTAATGAATACGGCAATTGCAAGACCGATAATCATAGCAACTGCAAGAATCCAGTTTACTCTTGTAACATCACCAATTGTTATTTTCCATCCAAAGTCTACTGCATTCTGGTTGATGTTGTCTCGGATGATTGTCATAAAAATCAGACCAAATCCGAATGGAAGAGCGATATACGGTGCTTTGTGACCAAATGCGATGGTACATGCAACACCACGTCTGTCCAGTTTCATCTTGTTCATCATACTCAGTAATGGTGGAACAAGAATCGGGATGTATGCAATGTGAATCGGAATGATATTCTGAGATGCACATGCAATGATTAATAAGATTCCCAGTAAAAGCCATCTGTTACCCTTTACAGTTTTTGCAATTTTAACAGATAAGATTTCTGTAATGCCGGTGTATGCCATACAAGAAGCAAATGTACCAAGCAATACGTATGCTAAGGCTGTTTCTGCGTTAGAACTGAATCCGTCGATAACGCAGCTCATAATACTCACTTCATCTCCGGAGCTGACAACCGGCAAACCCCCGATAAGACCGGCTACAGTCAGAGATACGAGCATGGAGAGTAATACATTAATTTTCAGCAGACACAATACACAAAGTAAGAGTACTGCTACGATTACAGGATTTAGCATAGAATTACCTCCCTCTTTTCGTAATATTTAGTTTTTTTATTTTGTCTCTAATGAACCACTGATTGCCTCCTCAACTGCTTTAATCAGTGCATCATTCTTAATAATTTCTTCACAGTAATTAATATCACCGTATAATTCTCTATCCTGGTCTAAGGTAGCAACTTCTTTACGAACTAAGTCATACGCTGCCTGTGTACCTTTACCAAGACCTTTGTTACCACGCATATCGATACCCTGGCAGGCTACCATAAGTTCCATAGCGAGTACACGTCTTACATGTTCTGCAATTGTTCCAGCTTTTCTTGCTGCAATCATACCCATAGATACGTGGTCTTCCTGACCTGCTGAAGATGGAATACTATCTACAGATGCCGGATGAGCCAGAACTTTGTTTTCAGATACTAATGCTGCTGCTGAGTACTGAACAATCATAAATCCTGAGCAAACTCCACCGTGTGGTGTTAAGAATGCCGGCAGATCGCTGTACGCCGGGTTAACCAGACGTTCAATACGTCTTTCAGAAATATTTGCTAATTCAGATGTAGCGATTCCTAAGAAGTCAAAGCTCAATGCCATTGGCTGTCCGTGGAAGTTACCGCCGGAGATACCAGCTCTGTCTTCTTTAAAGATAATTGGGTTATCTGTTACAGAGTTAATTTCGATATTTACATGGTCGAGTACGTAGTTGATTGCATCTTTACTTGCACCATGAACCTGTGGTGAACAACGAAGAGAATAAGCATCCTGAACACGGATTTCACCCTGACGTGTTGTATTTTTGCTTCCTTCGAGTAATTTTAACAGGTTTCTTGCAGTAGCAAGCTGTCCTGAATGAGGACGTACATCATGTACTCTGTGGTCAAGTGCATCTACAACACCATTCTGTGCTTCAAAGCAGAGAGCATCTGCGATATCTGCAACTTTGACTAATTTTAATACATCATATAAAGCAAGAGCACCGGCTGCTGTTAAAGCCTGAGTACCATTATTTAATGCAAGACCTTCTTTTGCAGATAATTCGATTGTAGGAATACCTGCACGTTTCATAGCTTCTGCTCCCGGAAGCAGTTCGCCTTCATAGTAAGCCATACCAAGACCAATCATAGGAAGAACCATATGTGATAATGGTGCCAAGTCTCCAGATGCTCCAAGAGAACCCTTCTGTGGAATAAATGCGGTAACACCTTTATTTAACATGTTTACCATTGTTTCAACAGTTTCTAAACGAATACCGGAGAATCCTTTTACTAAGTTGTTGATACGAAGTAACATAACACCCCTTGCCACATCAATTGGGAATGGGTCACCGGCACCAACTGCATGAGTAATAATTAAGTTTCTCTGAAGTTCTTTACACTGTTCCTGAGAAATTACAACGTCACTGAATTTACCAAAACCAGTTGTGATACCGTAAACAACTTTCTCCTCCGCTACTAAGTCGTCTACCACTTTTCTGGAATCAATGATATTCTGTTTTGCTTCTTCTGCTAATTCGATTTTTGCATTTTCGCGGCAGATTAAAGCAAGCTGCTCCAATGTTAAATCATTTCCTGTAATTACGATACTGCTCATAATCGCACCCTCTTTTCGTTTATTTTATAGTGCAATTATATCTAATAGTACGTCAAAAAAACGTCGATAAATGTAAGAAACGCACAATCTATTTTTTCGAATTGTTTTATTTTTTAGCACAATTCCCCAATTAGCGGACATCATTCTTTATGATGCGGACATTTGTATCAGTACGTTATCATGGTAAAACTGTAAGTTGAATTTTTTCTCAAAAACTTTGTTTTTTCTTTTGTGTAAAACGGACATTCGCAATCCGCTTCGCTACTTGCTCATGAACGCAGTCGCTTTGCGCTCTGCACACTTGAAGCGGGGGAATGCTTATCTGCGTTCAAAAAAAGAAGCTGGCTCTTTTTAGAACCCAGCTTCCTTACTGATCTGTCTGATAACCGAAACGGTTGTCGGATTATTCATTTTTTCTGTCAAACTTACTGCTTTCTTATAATGTTTCTTTGCCTGGTCTTTTTCACCAAACCGAAGCAGAACCAGTGCCATATATGCCTCAGCACGCTCCAGTCCCCAATAGTATCCATTTTTCTCAAAACAGGCAATCGCTTTTTCAAGATAAGTTCTGGCCTCTGTATTTTTTTCCATAAAATAATACATCTGACCTACATTAGAATAAAACTGTCCCAGACCATTTGTTACGACTTTTTCTGTTCCCTTTTCTATCGCTATTTTATAATAAGAAAGTGCAGATTGATACTCTTTCATTTCCCTGCATACATCTCCGATGTAATTATAGCAAGCCGCAATATTCATTGCATACTGTCCGCTTCCCCCGTCGCGGTTTTCAAAAAACTCCCTGGCCTGTGTCAGAAGTGCCCTGGCTTCTTCATATCTTCCCTCATGAAGCAGATACCAACCTTTGAGTCTCATAAAAATACCTTTTTCATCGGTATCTGTCTCATCGATTAATTTCATTCCCTCTTTCACATACTTTTTAACCAACAGAAGATTCTCTATCTGAATTCCATAGAAAATCATCTGTTTATAATTATTCAGACGTGCTTTATTATCATTTAAGGTCTCTGCAAGCGATTCGCTTGCCTTGATATTCGCCAGTCCGGTTTCATATTCTCCGATAGCAATATCAAAACGACCTTTTACATAATACATTTCCATTTTCATTTCCTGAAGCTGATGAGAATCTCCTTCAAACCGGATTACCTCTTCTGCCAGGCGCAAAATTTCGTCTGCATGAAAAGAAAGTTCCTGGTTATCGTCGCCATATTCCATCTCCCAATGAAGAACAGGAAAGTTTTCATTGACTATCGTATAATATTCTTTCAAATATGCAATTTTATATTGATATACCTTCACCAGATTATGGCACTTCTCATAGTGGTGAATTGTCATTGGGAGATACGCAAAATTTTTTTTCCCTGTTGCTTTTGCCTCGTAATATTCTGCTAAAATCTGATGGTATGCTCTCTTTTTACCTACACTTTGTTTGTCATAAATATACTCTTTAAACACCTGATGTTCAAATTTATAATAAACATTCCAGCCTACTAAGAGTTCTTTGATTAAATGTCGTTCCTGAAGTTTCTCTAGGACACGAACCAATGTCAGGCGATCCATATCCAGATGCAAAAGCTCAATCTCTTCGATACTGACTTTCTCCGGAAACAGACTCATACAGTTTAATACCTCCAATTCCTGTTCCGGCAGCCCAACCAGACGCGCTTTTATCACATTGTTGGTTTTCTGTGATTTTTCAAGGGTATACCCTTTTTCTTTCATCAGATTAATGGATTCCATCAGGAAAAATGCATTTCCTTCTGTCATGCGGTATACATTCTGTCGTTTCTTTTGATCTTCACTCAACTCCGGAAGAAACTTGCATAAAATTTCGTTGGTTTCTTTTTCATTAAACGGAAACAGATTAATCACATGAAGCCAGCCTTTTTTTACAATGTTATTTAAAGACTCCATCACATCGGCATCTTTTTCCTGATTAAACGTGCACATCAAAAGAATCTTATGCGTACCAAAAGTAAGAAGCAGACGATTTAACAGCTGAATACTGGTCTGATCCATCCACTGGATATCATCAAAAAACAGAACCACTTTATTGTGCTCCAAAATCTTACGGAACATGTCAATCACTGCCTGCTCCATGACCTGATAATTCAGTGCACCGGATTTTCCATTTTCCTCCATGACTTTTCCCTTAAAAAAATGTTCCAGCTGTTCCCATTTTTCTTCACTCATGGATTCTCTTAAAACCTGATAATCCGCCCTCTGTTCCACTTCCCAGAAAATATCACTCCATGGACGAAGGAAAAATTCGGATTCCTCACGATAGCAGGCCGCATACAGACCAATCATCTGATAGCCCTTTACCATCTGCATTGCTTTATCGAGCAGTGCTGATTTTCCAACACCGTCTTCTCCGCCAATTGCCACACATCTGGGACATCCATCTTTTGCTCCGCCCACAATACATTCACTGATTTGGTAAATTTCCTCATTTCTTCCCCAGAATGGCAAGTTCCAGATAACGCCATCTGAGTTTGTATTTCCTTTTACATTAAAAATCCGGTGAAATAATTCGGTTACTTCTGACGATGGTTCTACGCCAAGCTCATCCGCAAGAATTTTCTCCAAATCATAATACAATTTGATTGCCATATTATAGTTTCCATTTAAGGCATAAATATCCATAATTTCATAATACAGCTTTTCATTATACGGATCCTGTTTTAATAAAATATTACTATATTTTTGAATTTCTTCCATATTTTTTGTCGCATCCGCTTTATACAGTTTTTCACGTGCCACTTTCACGAACCGTTTATTATACTGTTCCTGCATGGCTGAAATCCATTCCTCAAATTCATAACTGTTTTTAATCATGAAATGAGAAAGAAATCCCTGCTCCTCTGCATCAAGCAAATTCTCATCATTGAGATTATCCCAGTCAATTTCTGGCATACACTCCGGATTAAGAGAAATGCTCGTATGACCAACTGTCACAAGGATTTCTTTTCCTAAGAGTTTTTTTATCTGATATACTGCTTCTCTAAGGTTTTTTCTTCCAACATTTTCGTTGTCCGCTCCCCAAAGCACAGATATGATTTCCTCTCTCGTTGCTGTTTTCTTTACACACAAATAGTAAAAAAAGCCCTCCGCCTTCTTATATGGAAAGTTCACTCTCTCCCCATCCATCTCCACATAAGGGCGTCCTAGAAGATATACTTTAATATTTGCCACTTTTTATCCCTCACATTTGTAATAGAAGAACAGATGAATATTGCCATTTTTCATTCTGTCCGGTATCTCTGATCCAGGTACAAAACCATACCTGCTTTTCAGTTCTATACTTTAGTATACTCTACTCGTACAACTTGTGTCAACTCTTGTCAAATTGTCTAAAAATTTATTGAAAATATTTTCTTTCTAGTATAAGATAAACTTATCATCAATCTTCAGAGGGGGAATCTTATTGTTACGAAAACCAAAAATACTCTATTACTCAAATGGACAAACTCAAAAAGAAAAAGCCATCGAAAAAGCCGCAAAACGCCTTGGCGCAGATTTTATTTCCATTTCTGAAACAGATTGTACCCAGACCGTCGGTTATCTTGCTAAAGTAAAAGGATTTCCAGTGCATAAAACTTCTATTCTGGAAAACATCTCTGCTGTCTGTCAGGATGTGATGATTCTCTGCTATTTTCCAAATACCCGTCTCGACCTTTTACTTGCATCTATTCGAAACGGTGAAACTCCTGCTGTTGATTTAAAAGCAATCCTGACACCACAAAACTGCTTCTGGACTTTTTCTCAGCTTTATCAGGAATTACTTGAAGAACATTTAAGTCTGTTTTCCAATCAGGAATGACCCATTCTATCTTATATAGCACAACTACATTAATATAGAAGAAAAAGCCGGTTTTCGAGATAGAAAACCGGCCTTTTCTTCTTAGAACATCTTTTTACCAAATGGATTTTTTATTTCGACAGGCTTTTTTACTACTCCTGCTGAAATGGTGTATTGAAAACCTGAATATGTCGTTTGACATTTTCATAAGTTCCCTCTGTCATTGCTGTATTTAAGTCAAAATAGTTATGCTTTTCATTTGAAGCAATATATTCTTCTACTTTCTTTATTAAACTGTTAAAACTTGCTGTCGCAATATTTACCTTTCTGATTCCAAGTGAAATTGCTTTCTGGAAGTCTTTGTCTGTAATTCCGCTTCCTCCATGCAGTACCAACGGAATATCTACATTTTCATGAATCTTTCCAAGCACATCAAATGCCAGTGTTGGAGCTACCGGATAATTTCCATGTGCATTCCCAATTGCAACTGCTAATGCGTCAATTCCTGTCTCTTTGGCAAATACCTTTGCATCATCCGGGTCTGTACAACGGATTCCATGGTCACAGCTTCCATCTTCACTTCCACCAACCAGACCAAGCTCCGCTTCTACAGTTGCTCCATATTGTTTTGCCAGCTCTACTACTTTTTTTGTATTTGCAATATTTTCTTCAAATGGAAGAGTGGATGCATCTAACATAACAGAAGTAAATCCAAGTTCCAGCGCTTTCTGTACCGTTTCAAATGTAAGACCATGATCCAGATGAACTGCAACATCTACTTTCGCTTCTTTTGCAGCCTGAACCATCATTGGTCCCATTAGATGAAGTGGAGAATGTTTCAGACGCACCTCTGCAATCTGAAGAATAATCGGTGTATCTAATTCCTCCGCTGCCTGAATTGCTCCTCGTACCATTTCCATATTTCCAACACTGAATGCTCCGCATCCAATCTTATTTTTCTGTGCTCTTTCGAGTAATTCTTTCATTTTTACAAGTGACATAATCATTCTCCTTCCTGACAAACTGCTGTCTGACATGCATTTACTTTTTCTTTTTTAATTTCTCTCTCTAATAAAATTAAAGAAATCAATGCGAGTGCTGCGCTGAATGCTCCAATAGCAAATACAGCATTGATGTCATATCCATTTCCAAGCACGGTATTGGTAATTGCCGGTGCACTTAGAGTTGCCACCGCAATACCAAACATAACATATCCATAATTTTCTCCAGAATGTTCCATTCCAAAAATAGAACTCGATAAAGATGGGAAACTTCCCATAATTCCACCATAACAGGCATACATCATCACAACGCATACAGTTGTAATTCCTGCCGGTGCAAATACCAAGAGTAACATTGCAATCACTGCTACCACCAATACTACTTTTACACAGATAACTCTTCCTACTTTATCCGCAGCTGTTGGCAGACAAAGCCTTGTAGCTGCATTACAGACCGAACCTGCCATAACCGCCGCAACTGCAACTGAAGCACTGATTCCTCTGTCTATCTGTACCGTCTGTGACAATGGAGATAAAATCAGATATGGAATCAAGCCAAACATCATAGTTGCAAACAGGAAATAAAATTTCTTTGTGCGGAACATTTCTCCGGATGTATACTGTTTTCCTGTGTACACCGGCTTTCCGCCTGCCTGCACACTGCCTGTTCCAACTTCCTCTGTTTTTGGATTTCGGATAAAGATACTTGCCAAAATCCATGAGATTCCAATAAACGTTCCGATTATTAAAAATGTTTTTTCAATTCCAACTCCAGAAAGCAAACTTCTCGAAACCGGTGCCATGAAAAATCCAAACAGACCGTTTGCTGTTACAATCACGCCCGATGAAAATCCGGTTCTTCCCGGAAACCATTTCTGTGCGGTAGAAAGAATGGTTGTATAAATCATTCCCTGTCCAAATCCCTGTAACAATCCATACGTGATATACATCATGACCGGTGATGGTCTCAGTGCCAGTGCACTTAACAAAATACTGGCTGTAAAAATTGCACCGCCCGATACGATTGCAATCTTTGGATTTCTCTTATCCTGAATTCTTCCTCCTACAATATTTCCGAGTACAAATGTGACAAAACTCAGATAAAAACACATCGATGTCTGACCCTGGCTCCATCCGGTTAACTCCATTGCATACGGCTGGTAAATCGACCAGATATGTGGATAACCTGTAAAAAAAATGGCAAATGCACCAAATACCAGTATCAGATATTTTGTAACCGCTCCTGTCCTTTCTTTTTTCATAGCTTCTCCCTCTTTTTTTGATAATATTTTGAATATCTTTTGGTTAATTCTTGATTATAAATTATCATCTTTTTGGTAATTCGTCAATAGTCTTTTCAAAATTTTTAAATTTTGCTTCACAAGTTACTCAAAATATTATACAATAATACTCACAAAACAACTTTTTGAAAGAGGGTTTAATATGAGAACCAAACGAATTGACTTAATTGAACGTTATATAGAAGAAGAAAAACTGGTTTCCTTAGATGTACTCTGTGAAAAATTCGCTGTATCCAAAAACACCATACGCCGCGACATTGAAGAACTGGTCAAAAAAGGCGTCGTAGAAAAAGTATACGGAGGTGTTTCCTTTAAAGTACCACCATCCGATACCCCGCTCGTTCCTTATGAAAAACGCCACACTGTCTTAAATACAGAAAAAGATACCATCTCAAAAAAAGCCGCCTCTTTTGTAAAAGAAGGCGACATTATTTACATTGATACCGGAACAACCTGCTTAAATATGGTCGATTATCTGGCACATGTTCCATGTACAATTATTACAAACAGCCTGAGGATTTTTATGAAAGCTGTACAATATCCGGATTTGCAGATTATTTCTCTTCCCGGCAGACTAAACCGTGATACATTATCCTTTGTCGGAAGTGAAATTCCAACCTATCTGCGTACTTACAACATTACGAAAGCATTTATGGCATCTACCGGAGTCAGTATTCAAAACGGTCTGACCAATGCCTCTGCCGATGAATATGCAATAAAAAAAACGGTCGTAGAAAACAGCCAGACCCGCTTTTTACTCTCCGACCATACAAAATTCGGGAAATTTGCACTCATGACTTATTGTCCACTTAGTGAAATTCAATATTTGATTACGGATACTACGCCACAACAGAAATATCTGGATTACTGTAAAGAACATGAAATTATAATAGAAGTGGCAAAATAAGTTTCGTACAGTGTAAATTAAGCAGCTGCTATATTGACACCAAACGATTTTCTCCTATACAGGCAGAGAAGTGAGACGTAGCGGTGACTACGACGATTGACGAAAACGCAGTAAATAAAAAACGGCTCTCAATCACTTGAAAGCCGTTTTCTCAGTTCTTATACAAACTGATTACATCCTTTATCATAAGTATAATCAATATTGCCCAATTTCTTCTCTAATTCGCTTTTGTCCAAATTCATTGCCTGGCACATATCATCTAAAGAAGAATAGAAATCTCTCAGTTTCAAATTTACAAAACTTAACAAAATCATTGGGTCTTTCGGTATCATTTTACTTTACTCCTTCTTCACGCTTTGCGGTCAACTCTCCATTTTCTACGTCTATGACGATGGTATCTTCCGCTCTTACACTTCCGGAAAGAATCAGTTTTGCGGTCAGTGTTTCCACATATTTCTGCAGATATCTCTTCAGAGGACGAGCGCCGTATACCGGGTCATATCCGCCCTCAATAATATAGTCTTTTGCTGTATCTGTCAAGCGTAAAGATAATTCCTGATCTTTTAATCTGCGATTCAAATCAGCCACAAGTAAATCAACAATTCCACCGATATTCTCTTTTGTCAATGGCTTGAACATTATAATTTCATCCAGACGATTTAAAAATTCCGGTCTGAAATGAGCACGCAGTTCTGCATCTACTTTGTCCCTTGCATCCTGACTGATTTCACCATTTTCTTCGATTCCATCCAACAAGTAAGGAGAACCGATGTTGGATGTCATAATCAGAATCGTATTTTTAAAGTCTACGGTACGTCCCTGTGAATCTGTGATACGACCATCATCCAATACCTGTAATAATACATTAAAGACATCAGGATGCGCTTTTTCAATTTCATCAAATAAAACTACGGAATATGGTTTTCTTCTGACTGCTTCGGTCAGCTGACCACCTTCTTCGTATCCAACATATCCTGGAGGCGCTCCAATTAAACGAGACACAGAATATTTCTCCATGTATTCACTCATATCAATACGCACCATGTTCTGCTCATCATCAAACAGCGTTGCCGCCAAAGTCTTAGCCAATTCTGTTTTACCAACACCAGTTGGACCAAGGAACAGGAATGAACCGATTGGTTTTGTTGGGTCTTTAATTCCGGCTTTGGAACGAATAATGGCATCTGTTACTTTTGTAACCCCTTCGTCCTGTCCGATGACACGTTTATGCAGTTCCTCTTCCAGACCAAGGATTTTTGTTTTTTCTCCTTCGGTCAGTTTTGCTACCGGAATACCGGTCCATCTTGAAATAATTCTTGCAATTTCGTCATCGGTTACACTTTCATGTACCAGAGATAAATCCTGATTTTTCACTTTTTCTTCTTCGATTTCAAGCTGTTTTTGCAGTTTTGGCATTTCTCCGTACTGCAATCTTGCTGCCTCATCAAGATTATAATCTCTCTGCGCTTTCTGAATTTGTTTATTCATATCCTCAATCTGCTCACGCAGTTTGGATAATTTCTCAACGGAAGCTTTTTCATTATCCCACTGGGCTTTTCTTCCATTAAATTCATCACGCAGTTCTGCCATTTCTTTCTGCAGTTCCACCAGACGATCCTGACTTAAACGGTCATTTTCTTTTTTCAGCGCTGCTTCCTCGATTTCCATCTGCATCAGTTTACGATTTAACTCATCAAGTTCTGCCGGCATGGAATCAAGTTCGGTTTTAATCAGAGCACAGGCTTCATCCACCAGGTCAATCGCTTTATCCGGTAAGAAACGATCCGAAATATAACGGTTTGATAATGTTGCTGCTGCAACCAATGCACTGTCTGTAATCTTTACGCCATGGAATACTTCATAACGCTCTTTTAATCCACGAAGAATTGAAATCGTATCTTCGACTGTCGGTTCATTTACCATAACCGGCTGGAATCGTCTTTCAAGAGCTGCATCTTTTTCAATATACTGACGATATTCATCAAGAGTCGTTGCACCAATACAATGCAGTTCACCTCTTGCAAGCATTGGTTTTAACATATTTCCGGCATCCATTGCACCTTCTGTTTTACCGGCACCTACAATCAGATGAAGTTCATCGATAAACAGAATGATTTTTCCTTCACTCTTTCTGACTTCTTCCAGTACCGCTTTTAAACGTTCCTCAAATTCACCACGATATTTTGCACCTGCAACCAGTGCGCCCATATCAAGGGCAAAAATCTTTTTATCTTTTAAGCCCTCCGGAACATCACCTTGTACAATACGCTGTGCTAATCCTTCTACTGCTGCTGTTTTACCAACACCAGGTTCACCAATTAAAACCGGATTGTTTTTGGTTTTTCTTGAAAGAATACGAATGACATTTCTGATTTCGGCATCACGACCGATAACCGGGTCAAGTTTCTGCTGTCTTGCTTTTTCTACCAAATCCTGACCATATTTATTTAAGGTATCATAAGTTGCTTCCGGATTATCAGAAGTCACTCTCTGGTTTCCTCTTACTGTACTCAATGCCTGTAAGAAACGTTCCCTTGTGATTCCATATTCCTGCCAGAATGATTTCATAGTCGGACTCGGGTTATTTAAAAGAGCCAAAAATAAATGTTCAACAGAGACATATTCATCTCCCATCGCTTTGGCTTCGTCCTCCGCACTGACCAGTGCTTTATTTAAATACTGACCAATATACTGCTGACCTCCGGACACTTTTGTTCTGGCATTTAATGCCTGTTCAATTCGATTCAGGAAATGCTCTTTCTGAATCTCCATTTTTTCAATCAGCTTCAGTATCAGGCTGTCCTCCTGATGCACCAGGTTGTAAACCAGATGCTCCTGCTCAATCTCCTGATTTCCAAATTCATAAGCAGTCTTTTCCAAATCCTGTACTGCCTGAAGTGATTTCTGTGTAAATTTGCTAATGTTCATAAAAATCCCTCCATCTATATCAAAGGCTATTGTTTTCTTGTTCTATTGCAAATATAACACCTTTTGTTAGCACTGTCAAGAGATGAGTGCTAATTTTTTATGAAGATTTTGTGAACGCTACAAGCCATGCAAAATGGTGAAAAAAGACGCCCTGCTAGTTTACTTGCAAAGGCGCCTTTTTTTGCTATTTTATAGGGCGACAGCCCTACAGCGAAGGAAGTCTTTCCCGAGCTGTGCATGACGTATGCCACTACTTCACAGAAATTTTTCACTTGCTTTCGCACTCGATTTTCTTAATTTGACCACATTTTTACGACAAATTCTTGGAAAAATAGAACCATCTTCATTGTTTTTTCTGATAAAATTTTGTACTTTGTTCCACTCTTTTCCAACTGTGCTTTATACTTCTCACATTCCTGTACAATCGCCTTTTTTGCATTGTCCATTCAGAAAAATTAATTACCCAAATAGAAATATATAAACAACCCTATAGGTTCTCTCTTGCCAGACATATTTCTTTCAGCGCCTCCCCAATATCTCCATCTACCCCGATCGACTTTCCGGCAATTTCTGAAGGAATATAGACTTCTCCTTTATTGAAGGTGATATAAACTGCTTCAGGTTCAGAAGCAGCAAGACTCATGAAAGGCTCTTTGATCATACGGTTTCGCCATCCCACGCCCAATTCCAGAATCGCTAGTCTTTTACCATGATATTTCTTAATAAAGTTCTGATAGTCTTGCATTTTCTTTTGGAACTGTTCGGTCTGAAAGAATGCATTGCTGTTTACCATATTGACCGTAACTGGCCCTCCACAGCAGGAACAGCAGGGAACCAGTTCTGAGGGGATCTGTCCGTTTTTTTCAGCTTTCGCCATTTTGAGAATTTCATTCTGGTTTTCGTAAGGACCTGTTCCGCATCCATTCTGGCACCGGGACTGGGTGAGACGGCCTTCCATCTCAAAGACCTTATCCCTGTCAAATCCTGCAGGCACGAAATGGTCCTCGCCATTGGAGGTCACAATAAAATAATCTTTGGAACCAACCAGACGATACAGATCCTCCATTACAGGACCGGGCTGTTCCAGATAACATTTCCGGCTGATCAGTCTGCTGAAAAATGCCCATTTAGATTCTTCTGTAGGATACTGAAAGAATAATCCCTGCAGTATGTTTCTGATCCCGTATCTGCTGCGGAAATCTCCGAAATCTTTCTGAAACCAGTGATCATCTGCAAAAATATTGTATCCTTCTGAAATAGATAATCCGTTACTGGCGCCGATGAGAAGAGCGTCTGCTTCCTGGATAGCTTTATAAATATTTCTGAAGTTTTCTTCCATAATGTTATTTCTCCTTTTCCAACTGTATCCGAAGTTCCTTTAATATATCTGCCAGATCGCCTTGCAGGTAAAGACTTCTCCCTTTTAAATGTTCCGGAGCAGAAGAGGCTTCCTGGTTCAGACAGACGTAAAACACCTGGCTGTTACGGGCCGTCATGTCCCAGAAAGGCAGTCTGATCACCCCCGGTGTCATCTCTCTAATCTTTTCCGACAAGTACAGCCTTAAGAGCCAGATATAGCTGACCTGTAGGCAGATGCCACATACTGTAAATATATTTTGTATAGTAGATCCATTGCTGTTCCAGGGAAGAGTAGCCGTAATAGAATCCGGCAAAAGGAGAATTAAAATGGTAGTAGTCTTTGAATTCTCCCAGATGTGTTTCTAATGCAGGAGCCCAGTGGTAATGGTTAAATCCCGCAGCACTGGATAGTCCGGAACCTACGCCTACTACCACTGCATCAGCATCTGTGATCAGCCAGACAAGGGATTCTATGTCCTTGTGACTATGCTTCTCCATGCTCCTTGTTTTGCTCTTTCTTTACCCTCACTGCCTCCTGCAGCACCAGGGCAATGTCTTCTTTGATAGCCAGCCCCTTCTGTTCTATTTCTCCAGGAAGAAGGGCGTCCTTTGGATTAATGGTAATGTAAAACGCCTTAGGCAGGGAGTATGTGAGATTCCAGAAAGGTTCCTGAATAAACATAGGGGTCATTCGTCCTACGCCCAACTCCAGAAAAAGGATCTTCTTCTCTTTATTCTTTTCCAGAAATTCGTTGATCTTCCGGTATTCGTCTCTATACTTGGCACCTTCCAGGAATGTATATCCCCGTACCCAGGGCTCCATCTGGGCTCCGCATTTGGGACAGCGGGGGATCATTTTGGCGGGGATACACAGATTCTCGTCAATAGCTGCATTCATGGCATAGACCATATCCTTGTTGTAATAAATCTGGTCATGACATCGGCGGCTGCACTGATAATAGCGGGAATCACCCTGGATGGCGCTTAATTTTTCTTCGGACACCACACGGGTAAACTGGAAGTCCTGATTGGTGGTCATAATATGATAGTTTTTACCCTCGAGGAGTTCCATGAGATCGTAGTAAGGCTGTCCTGTCGGACACTCATATTCCATATAGCCCATACGTACAAGAAATGCCCAGTGAGCTTCCGGGGAAGGATAATGATAGTAAAATCCGTTAAAGGCTCCGGTAAATCCATATTTTTTATGGAAATCCCCCAGATATTTCTGAAATATCGCATCATTCTGATAGAAAAAATTATAGCCACAAGAAGCGGACATGCCGGCTGCTGCTCCTACCAGAATGGCCTCAGCAGAATTAAGTTTATCTAATAAGGTCCGGGCATTTTTTTGATATGCATTTTCAAAAACAATATTTTTCATTGGCTGCATGGTTGACTTTCCTTTCTTTTATTGTTATTATTAAAATTACATCAAAATTGTACCATGTTAAAATATAAATTACAAGAAGAAAAAGAACATCTGACCAGTGCCCAGATTGCAAAAAGTGTAAAAACAAATCCTGCCTATATCCGGCAGCTGATGGCCGCGCTGAAAAATGCAAGCCTTATCTCCAATACCCAAGGCCGGGCAAACACCTGTCTTACCAAACCTGCGGATGAAATTACTATGCTGGATATATACCGGGCAGTGGAGGGAGAAAAGCCTTTGCTTCATCTTGATATTGATACCAACCCAGAGTGTGGAGTATACTGATAATAATAAAGAGACTGTAACATTCATGGAAAACTATGAGTTGTTTCAGTCTCTTGAGGCACCTCTTTTACATCTCAACTTATTCAATCATTTTTTTGCGCCGCCCTGTATTTTCCGATCCCCGTACTTCTTCATGATAGAAATAGTCCACGATTACAGGATGGCCTGGCTCTGCGCGACCATAAGGCAGTTCGTTGTCTACAAAAGGACAGTCGTATTTTTGGGACATCTGTGCTGCCTGGTTTTCCAATGCCCGAAAATAACTTCGATCTCCCTTGCGATAGATTTCATCATACAGGGTAACAAGGTGGGGATAACATTTCTGAATATAATCCAGGATCTCCTGTTTGAAACCACCGCGGAGATTTAGATTTTCTAACCATACCAGGTCACACTGATCTTTCACACGTTCAAAAATCTTTTCAAAATCTGTGATGCCCGGAAATACTGGGGAAATGAAACAAACCGTGCGTATTCCGGCTTCGTATACCTGCTTCATTGCCTCAAGTCTGCGGCTGATGCTGACAGCTTGATCCATGTCTGCCTGAAATTTTTCATCTAATGTGTTGATCGACCATGAGACAGTGACTTTTCCCATTTCTTTTAGCAAGTCAATATCCCGGAGTACAAGATCCGATTTCGTACAGATAAGGATTTCTGCACCGCTATTTTTTAACTGTTCTAAAATCCTGCGGGTATTTCTTATCTCCTTTTCCTGGGGCAGATACCCATCTGTCACCGAACCAATCACTACCCGTTGGTCTTTATATTTTCTCGGGTTTTTAATTGCCGGCCAGTGTTTTATATCCAGAAATGTTCCCCACGATTCGGTATGCCCGGTGAACCGTTTCATAAAAGAGGCATAGCAGTATTTGCAGCCGTGGGTACATCCTACATAAGGATTGACAGAATATCCCCCCACCGGAAGACTGGATTTAGTCATGATATTTTTTGTTTCTACATCCCGGATCAGAAGATCCTTTTCCATTATTTTTTCCATGCGTTCTGTTCCTCCAAAACCCGAATAAATGCCGAGGGCAGATCCTGGATCATTTGATTATCTCCCATAACGGGAAGTAGATCCTCTTTCATAAACACCGGTTTTGAATCATCTACAATCAGAATTTTTTGTCTTTTATTCATATTTTTTTACCTTTATCCTTGTTGATTTTATGATGTTCCAAATCATATCAGATTGCATCATTTTAATACCAGTTTCTAACATCTTGCTATTTTCTTCTATATTTACTCCTTTTCTTTTTTCTAAATAATAAGCATTACATATGACCATACTTCAAACTGCTTTTGAAAAATAGTTAAATTAATATAATGTCTATTTTGCCATTACATCAAATATCTCCTTAATTTTTCGAATTTCATCCGTAGCTGTCTTGCTGCATCCATAAGGGGATCTTCCTTCTCTGTCTGCTTCTATAACTTCTGCATTATAATGAACACATCCCAAAAAATCCTGCTTCGGGATTCTAGACCTTACAAACTTTTCATCTTCATCATTTCTGATTTTATTTGCTATGACCTTTACTTCCTTTACACCCAATTCTTCTGCCAACCGTTTTACATTTTTATAAGTCTGAACACTTCTGGCCCCCGGCTCTATCACGACGATAAATTGATCCATTCCTTCCGTTGTTCCCCGTCCTAAATGCTCAAGTCCTGCTTCCATGTCCAGGATTACTATATCATCTCTATGTAAAACCAAATTATTAATAATTCGTTTCAACATTACATTTTCAGGGCATACACATCCGCCTCCCGCAGTTTCCACAGTTCCCAAAACCAGAAGTCTAACACCATTATTTTCTTTTCCGTAAATTTCAGGAATATCATCCACTTTTGGATTGATTTTATAAAAAGTATTACTTTTATCTGCACCTGTTCTCTCCTCAATCATCTTTCTCATTTTACTGATAGGAGTAATACTCTCCAGTTCTTCCTCTGAAAAACCCAGTGCAAGTCCAAGATTTGCATCTGGATCCACATCTACAGCAAATACTTTTTTCCCTTCTTCTGCATACAGACGTGCTAATACTGCAGATATCGTAGTTTTCCCTACTCCGCCTTTTCCAGTTACAGCAATTTTCATCTGTTATCTCCTTTACCC
Organism: Blautia stercoris; assembly: GCF_054657695.1. Lineage (NCBI taxonomy): Bacteria > Bacillati > Bacillota > Clostridia > Lachnospirales > Lachnospiraceae > Blautia > Blautia stercoris. The sequence continues at coordinate 782,814 of NZ_BAAHYF010000002.1, read as the reverse complement.
GTAATCTATTATGATTTATAATTCCAGTTTCTCTATAATGCCTTTTAAGGCTTCTTACTCCACTTCCTCCAGTTCTGTTCCTTCTGGAAGAATATATCCGCAGTTATAACATACTCCGTCCTCTGCAAGTATCCCGTCTTTCACAAAGGCTTCAATGCCTCCCGGTTCATGACAGCGTGGACAATCTAATTCCAGTATCTTTTTCTGATTTCTTACATCCTGGCAATTGGCAAATTCAATTTTACCCATAGTGATTCCTCCATTTTCATTCCATATCAATTTGTCTTCGCAAAAAAGTTCCTACCATACGGGAAAAATTGCTGATATTACGAATATAGGCAAAGTCTTTTCCATAGATTCTCTTTTCCACGGAGAGTTCTTCTTCATTTCCTACAAAAATACCAATTACGGAAATTCCCTGATTTCTGGCCCGCCGCACCTCATATGCAGTATCTTTCACAGCTCCTTCTCCGTCATAGATCTTGGGCTGACGGGTTCCTGGTCGTTGTATGCTCATATCACAGGGTTTTCCATCACTTAATACGATTAAAATCTTATTTTTTTCCGGTCGCTCCATAAGAGAGGAACAGACTGTTTTCAGTGCAAGCCCATCTCTGTTATTAGCATAGGCCCGAAATTGAAAAATTCTTTCATTTGTTTCCCTTGGATCTTCATAATCCCGAAATCTCTGAAGTACTGTATATCCCCAGAAAGCACAGTATCCTGTCACCCGATGAGGAATTCCTGCCTGGCTTAATGCTTCACTGATAATATATCCCTGTGCCGCTACCTGAGCCTGTCTGCCAGCTTGGGAACCACTGGAATCAATCAGGACGTCTATTGCAAACTCAGAATCTTCTGATCTCTTTTTTCTATTAAATAACTTGTCATCGTCTGTTCTTCCAATTTTCCATAACCTCTCAGGAACAAGCTGCCCTGCATCAGATCTGCTGACAAAATCATCCTTTCGGATTATAAACGCCCGTTTCAGTGACTCTGCTAACACAGAAATATTTCTTTTGATAATCCAGTGATTATTTCCATAATAGGCTTTATTTTTTTCAAACTGCAGCTGAGAAAAACGGTATTGATTATTTTTTATGACAGGGTTCTGTAAAATTCCATCTGTAAGATACAGGATACAGTTTTTGTGGATTCCTGTACAAAATTTCCGGTTGACTCTGGCCTGCTCCGATTCACTTAGATACGATTTCCCGTAATTCAGTTCCACATATTCCCGTATCCGTCGCACTGCCTGTGGATTTATATTCTCCGAGCTTTCCGGAACTTCTTCATTTTCCGGAGAGAAATAAAATCTTTTTTTCTTTTTGTTTCTGATATCCAGACTCATCATCTTTTTTTTGAGATTAGAAAGATATTTTTGAATGATGTCTTCCATCTGTTCATCCGTCATGCATTCCTGCCATGCGTCATTGGCTAATGCCATATCCGGTAAATTCAGAATCTTCTCCAGATTTCCATTCCTTTTTTCAAAAGAGGGATCCAGAACATGATTATAAATCTCATCTATCACGTTTATGACATCTTCCGTATTTTCCGCATCCTTCAGAGAAAGAATCTTGTACAATGCAATCTCTGCCTGTGGATCTATTCCCTCATCGTCTGTGTTCTCCAGAACATGCCTTATATACAGAAGCCTAATCCTGTGAATCAGGTCTGTTCCAGCTTTGTCTGATACCTGCTCTTTCTCGGCCTTTTCCAATTCTCTGAACGCCTGTTCTCTGATTTCCTTTGTTCCCAAACGTTCTCGAATGATAAAACGCTCCACAGCAGCATCCATGCATAATCCAGCAAGAGGCAAAAGTATATCTTCTCCAGCAGAAAAATGTAATTTTTTCATCAAATACATGCCAAGTTTCTTCTGATCAAAATATCGTGCAAAGGCACCCTGCTTCACTGCCTCATATAAAACCGTTTGTTTTGAATAAACATATTTTTCTGTGTCCGGTTCAAATTCTATATCATAATCACCACTGACTGTCCAAAAAAGATTTCTGATACGATTACTAATCTCCAGACGATGTTCTTCCAGTTGTTTCGCCGGCCATCTGACATCCTCCATACAAATTTACCCCCATATGTCTTTTCCGGTCCAGGAAGATGGAATTCTGGTAGAAACCACATCTTCTACGATCTCTTTTTCAAATACATCAAAACTTTTATTTATGATCCCCATCTGGATTGCATCAATTGGAGAAAGTCCGCTTCTTGTTGCTTTTACAGCAGAAACCAATCCTCTCAGGTCAAGAGATTTTGTTGAGATTTCTCCATGATAAGCTTTGATCTGCAAATCCAGAAACAGTCCTGCAAAAGCTTTCAGTGCACTTTTTTCCCCATCTGGAAAATGTTGTCTTAATACAAAAAGGACACTATCCTCATCCATTTCAGGCATATCAATTACCATAAACCTTGAAACCAATGCTTCATTTAGATCTCTGGTACCTGCGTAACCATAATTCATCGTTCCGATAAATCGTGTTGCCGGATGAAGTAAAATCCTGTTATATCCTGGAATATCGATTCTGCGCCGATGATCCAGTGTGGCATGCAGTACAGAAACCGCATCATTTTTTGCCATATTGATTTCGTCCAGGATTCCAAATCCTCCAAATTCTGCGCATTGGTAGATGGGGCCTTTCCGAAGGCAAACCTCATTATTTATAAAGGTATCCGTTCCAATCAGATCGGCACTGTCTGTATTTACATGAAAAGAAATGTCGTATTCCGGTCTTCCGAATATCCATGCCAGTGTCTCACATAGTACATTTTTCCCTGTAGCTTTCGCACCGGAAAGTAACAGGTTATCTCCCTGAAGAAGCGCTGCTATTGACATTTCCAGAATCTTTTTCCCATAAAATAGGATATCCGGTTTTTCTACCCGTTCCTTTACCTGCTCCTCTACCTCATAACGCATGTGAAAATCTCTCAGCTCTCCAATCAATTCCTGCGCTATCTTCTGGTCTCCTAAATATTTTTCTATTTCTGTCCAATGATTTCTCATGAAGATTTTCCTTTCTTTGCAATTGATTATACCAAATCAGATAATATTTCTGTTTACTCAAAATTGTATCCAGTAAGCAGCGCTAATTCTGTACTTTTTCCACAGCCACCTTTGCCACATACTGTAATCTTCATACCTTCAATCCTCCAACTCACAGTCCTAGCTTCTTTACAATTTCTCCCAGTGCACTTCTTACAGGAGAATCTTTCGGAAGCCGTATGATCGGCTTTCCATCACAGTCATACTGATATACCTGGTCATCATGTGGTACAACCCCTAACAGTTCCAGTCCCTGATTTCGGATTTCTTCCAGAGTTCCGGCATCCAGTTTTCCATCTGGAACACGATTCACGATCAATCCAGTTTTCTGTGGTTTAAAGTTTAACTCCTTCATCAGCTTTGCAATACGTCCGGCTGCCTGAACACCTCTTCTGGAACAGTCACTTACAAGAATCGCAACTTCCATCATTGGCAGGATTCCTCTGCTGATATGTTCCATACCTGCTTCGTTATCAACCACAATATATGGATAATGGCTTTGCAGTTTCTGAACCTGGGTCTGCACAAGACCATTTACAAAACAATAGCAGCCCTGTCCCTGGGTTCGTCCCATTACCATCAAATCATAATCGTCTTCTTCTGCAATTGCATCGGAAAGACGCATTTCCAGATAAGCCTGTTTTGTCATACCGGAGGGAATCTGATATCGTGGGTCTACGCCTGCCCGCTCAATTTCTTCTCTCAGCTCCCCAAGTGTGATCTCCGGCTCAACACCGAGCACTTCGTTCAAATTTGCATTTGCATCTGCATCCACCGCCAGGACCGGACGTTTTCCGCTTTCACATAAATACTGGATCAATAATCCACAAAGAGTTGTTTTTCCTACGCCACCTTTTCCTGATACTGCAATTACATGTCCCATGTTTTTCCTCCTAAAATTCTGAACAATCTGTTGACTTTTTCTTTAAACCTCATTATAGTTGTTACTATATAAATTACAATAATCAGTCTGTGAGATTTGTATGGTTACTCAACACATCAGAAAAATTGTTGAGAAATTATATAATACTAACTAATACAGGAGTATATAATGTCAGAAAAAACGAGAAAACAAGATCGCCGTACCCGCTATACCAGGCAAACCATAAAAGATACGTTCTTAGAATTGTTAAAGCAGAAAAGTTTTACGAAAATTACAGTTACAGAGGTCTGCAAAAATGCTGAAATCAACCGTGGCACTTTTTATCTTCATTACTATGATATCTATGATGTATTATCAGATATTTTTAATGATATGACTCAGGATATGTTAACAACTGTAGATCATTTATTCTGTCTAAATCAAAAAAGCTGTTCCTATCCGTTCTGTCAGAAAATACAGATGGAATCACAATACAGGGCACTGTTTCTGGATGATGCAATTGCCCCTATTCTTCTGGAAAAAATAGCAGAAAATACAAAAGAAGGCTATGTGACCTGGCTTATGTCACACAGCCTCCTGACCTTTGAACAGGCAGAATCGGTTTTTTATTTTCAAATGAATGGCTGCCTTTCCATCAACAGACTGATGCTCCGCAATCACTGTAATGACTGGAAACAGATTCAGACAGTAATCGACAAATTTATCAAAGCCGGGCTGGAAAGTTTTCTGATTCATGATCAGAGAGAAGAAAAGGCTTCCGATAATTTTTGCAGCAAAATTTCTCCAACTGTTACCGCATCTTCTACACTCAGATAATGATCGGCATGATCCTGAAGAAATATTTTGCCAGATGCAGGAAATTCCTCATCTGCAAACCATATCTTTAAAGTTACCGGATATCTTGGCAGAACTGGAAAAACAGCACACAGATCCGCCTTTGTCTCTGTGAATTCTGCACCTAGGTTTTTACATGCTTTCTGAATTTTCTCAGGCTCTTTATCCTGCAAAAGCTTTTCCAGTTTCTGCTCTGCAGTCCGGTCAAACTTGGTTCCCCGAATCAATCCATCTTTCAGGTTACCAAAAGTAATGAGCTTCTGTGAACCTTCTGTTCCATCAGCCATATCCAGATAATGCAGCAATGTCAGATAATGCCATTCGTCCATGTCTGAGTTAATACGAAACTCAGGGAGTTGAATTTCAATCGTTTCATAAAAACTCAGTACTTCAAGCACATTTCGGCTGCTATGAAAAACAGCCCCACTTTTTGCAGCAAGCTCCTCTCCGGAACGATTTTGTAACCGTTTTACTGCTGCCAGCAGCATTTCCTGAAATGCACGATTTTCTGTTTGATTTTTGTATTCCATAACTTCTCCTTTGCGAACATTTTATCGCATCATATAATAATCAATGTTTATGCAAGAATTTGGGTGGTTTCATAAATCTGGCTTTGTCCGGATTCTCTTTCATCCATTCCCGGGCAAAATCCATTACCTCAGTCATAGTTTCATAATCTTTTCCACAAAAACAGCAACTTGGGCATGTTGGACATGGCCATCCCTTATTTTTGAATCTGCATGCGTCTAAATGTCGGTATGCTCTTAATAAATTTGCTTCATATTCTTCTTTAGACTGTGAAGCTTCCCTGTTTTCACGATAATAAAGGTGATACATTTTTTTAGTCATATGTTTTTTGATTCTGGTATATAAATTTCCTTTTAATTTGTCCACAATCAGCATATTATACAATCCTCCGTAAGTTTTATTACTATGTTGACTTTTCCTTTAAATTTCATTATAGTTGTAATTATATTATTTACAATCATCAAAATAAAAAATATGTACAGTTTCTCAACACATTAAAAAGAGCTGTTGAGAACTTGGGATGTTTTTGACAAACCAGAAATATTTTCACCCCAAAAACGTGAAAACAAAATCATTATATCATACTACAAGGAGTTTCTTATCATGAAATATTCAACGAAATTAAGCGATACTGTTCATGTGATGGTTCTGATTGCTATCAACCAGGAAAAATCCCTCTCCAGTGCCTCAATTGCAGAAAGTATCCATACAAATCCCGGCTTTGTACGCCAGCTTATGTTAAAACTAAAAAAAGCGGGACTTATGACCAGTGTAGCCGGACATGCCCGTCCTTCTCTTTCAAAACCAGCAGATCAGATTACATTGCTGGATATTTATAAAGCAGTTGAAGGTGATAAACCATTGCTTCATTTAGATACTCATACCAATCCAGAATGTGGCGTTGGCATTAACATTCAGTTATCTTTGCAGGGATTTTATAATGAAATTCAAAAGACTGCCGAAGAAAAAATGAATACGATTACTTTACAGGATATCATAGATATCTACTATCAGCGGATATCTATAGAAAACAACTTACAAAATATCATTTAACAGGAGAACATTTTCATGTACCTTCAGCAAATACGAAATGCCACCATTTTTTTATATTATGGTGGAAAAACATTTTTAATTGATCCTATATTAGCTCCAAAAGGAAGCTGGCCTCCACGAGCCATCAAAGCAATGGCAGATTGAAAATATTTCCAATTAACCTTTCAAAGCCGATATTTTATTCCAGTTTTACTGAAATAAAATATCGGCTTCTATTATTTCAACCTGCTATCCAAATGGATCTCCTAGATTTTCTGTTCCAATTTATCAAAAATAATTTTTCTAATACTTGTTTTTCACAAGTTTTGCTGAAACTTATATACATTTTTTCATTCAATATGTATTTTACTTCAGTCCTTTTGTCAGTGGAATCAGCATTAATAATGCTACGATACCTACAAGTCCAATCACTACCCCAAGAATCATCTTTCCAAATACCATGCACAGGCTCATTCCGATGCCAAGAAGAAGTGCTCCGAAAATCGCCAGCACAACCGTACCAACGGTCTTACCGCTTAATTTGATTGGCTCTTTTCCTTCCATTCTTCTCCATACGATCAACGTGATCAGGAAAATCACCAGTCCAATCACACCGGAAACTATTCCCTGATGGAACATTCCCCACTCCTCAATCAGTGCCATGCACATTCCCAGTGCAAAAAAATACCATTCCAATGGTTCCAAGTATCATCGCTACAAAATTACTTTTTTTCATTTCCTTTTACCTCGTTTCTTTCTTGCTTTTGTTATGACCACAGTATACTTCTGCATTTTTTTTTAATCGTTTGAGTTTTGTTTGAAAATTATTAATCTTCTTTTTCTTCCAGAAATTTATCTACAAACGCATTCTCAATCTTTTTATACGTACCTACTACGCCATCTTCGATTTTCTGATATGCACCAGTCACTTTTTCTGCGATTTTCCCTGTCTTCAGTGAATATCCCGTTGGACTGTTTTCATCTTTTTCCAGAAAGGTATCTGTAAATTTTTCTTCCACCTTCTTGTAACTGTTCATAACTTTTTTTCCTAGCTTTCCAGGTTTTAATTGATATTCTGTCATTGTCTGTTCCTCCATATTTTCTCTGAAAATGATTTACTTGATGTATGGATTTTAACACCCGATTATTTCACAAATACTTAAGTTTTGTTTGAAAATCATTAAAAAAACCGGTTTCTGAATGTTTCTTCAAAAACCAGTTTTTCAAACTCTATGCAGTTCTTGCTGTTTTATGATAAAGAATGCCCTTTTTCACAGATCTCATAGATCTCATCGTATTTTTCCTCGATATACGGAGTTATCTTTTTCGTCTTTTCTTCTTTGACTTTTTTATAGACAAAATACGGCAGAATCCAGCCAGCAAATGCAGGAATCGCCAATAAAATACAAAGCCAGATGATCGGCGGTTCTGCCGTCACCGCAAATACAGAGCCCGCCATAAATACGGTACCAAGGATTCCAATAAGCAGTGCAAGAATCGTTGCCAAACTTGTTTTGGAATTTTCAAGGGAAACGATATCCTGCATATCTGCCTCAAAATGTCTCTGCAGTCTGGTCAACTCCACTTTATTTACGATCTTCCGGTTCCGCTTCAGCTTCAGGACCACCGAATCCCCCTTATTCTGCGGTGGAAAGTTCCCATCCTGTTTCCATCCAAAGTTCTCGTAACAGTCCAGATAAAAGGATGCCTGTTCTTCTTTTACATTTATTTCTTTATATTCATAGGAAGTGAACGATTGCCGTTCTCTTTGAACATCAGGATTCATTTTCGTCCTCTCTTTCTAATTTTGTTTTCTGAGCTTTTTCCATTATCACAGTAAACACAGAGCCCTTATCCGGTGTACTTTCTACGGTAATAGATGCATTTGACAACTCCAGGGTTCGTTTTACCAGAGCCAGTCCCAGTCCATTTCCAAAAGTTGCATGGCTTTCATCTCCCTGATAAAATTTATCGAAGATATGTTTCATTACGTTTTCATTCATACCTAAGCCAGTATCTGCAACGGAAACTCTAACATACTGATCATCACTTGTCTCTGAAATGGTAATCGAACCGCCTTCCCGGTTATACTTGATCGCATTGGACAGCAGATTATTCCATACCAGTTCCATCAGTCCCGGATCTGCCGCAATGTATGCCTGCTCTTCCATCTCCACGTTCAGTTCCAGATTTTTCTTTTCCCAGCTTTCTTCAAACTGCACGGCACATTCGCAAAGCTGTGCACATACATCATACACTTCTACTTCCGGTATAATCGTCTGTTTTTCCAGTTTATTCAGCTTCAACATATTCTGAATCAGGCTTGACATCCTCCTGCTGGCATCTGCGATGTTATTCACGCAGTCTTTCTGTTCCTCATCCATTTCCTGTCTCTGTAAAATCTGGGCATTACTGTAGATTACAGAAAGTGGTGTCTTAAATTCGTGAGAAACATTGGAAAAGAAATCCGTTTTTAATGTTTCCGTGCTTCCCAGTTCCTCCACCATCTTATTAAAATCCTGCACCAACACATCCAGACAGTCGGCTTTATCCTTCGTATGTTTCGGTCGTAAATAAACAGAGAAATCGCCTTCGGCTACTTTTCTCGCTGCATCCGCAATTTCTTCTAATGGTTCTGTATATTTTTTCCGTATCTGCATACCTGTAAAAAAGGTAAATGCCACAGAGCCCAGAAACCAGAATCCAAACACGCCAGTCATCGCCACAGCCGAAATTTCGTCTGCATGAATATATTTTCCAATTATTTTCATCTGGATCGTCGTGATCACTGCAAAAAATACAAGGGAAAGACTAAAAATGGATACCGGAAAAAACCTCTTCTTGATTCGCTGATCCTTTTCCATTATGACAACACCGCCTTATATCCAAGTCCCCTTACTGTCTTGATCTCAAATCCATCACAGGTAGAAAATTTATCCCGTATCTTAGTAATATATACGTCCACTGCCCGCAGGCTTGTATCTGTATCCATTCCCCAGAACTCATCCATCAACTGTGCTCTGGTAAATGTTTTTTTCGGATAGGAAAGCAATTTATACAAAATATTAAACTCCCTAGTAGCTACTGGAACCTCTTCTCCATCAATCTCTGCCGTCATGGCATCCGCATCCAGCACCAGATTCCCTATAGTGATCTTTCGCTCCATTTCAATATTCGCACGACGAAGCAGTGCCCGTACCCTCATTTCAAGTTCTGCCAGTTCGATCGGTTTCACCATATAATCATCAATCCCAATCTGGAATCCTTTCTGCTTGGACGGCAGATCATCCTTCGCTGACACAAACAAAATCGGGATGTGTTTATTGACCTCTCTTACTTTCTCTGCAAATGCAAACCCATCCATTTCCGGCATCATAATATCAGAAATGATCAAATCGTATAAGCTGTTATACATCTCTTCAAAAGTATCTTTTGCATTTAACGCCCCTTTTGCTTCAAAACCAACATCGTTTAACCATTTGCAAATCGTTCTGTTTAATTTTTCATCATCATCGACCACTAAGATATGTATCATTTTCCATCCTCCGTATTTCTTTTTATCAGGACACCCGACCGGACAATCACAAACACCGCCATTCCTACCACGATACAACTCACACCCGCTCCGGTAAGTGCTGTCATGATTACCCGGAAATGCTCTGTGCTCTCACTGCCGAACTGTGCAAGCATTGCTGTTTCCAATGAAAAGATCGACACCAGTGCCAGATAGTATACACCCAGCGACAGGAACCATGCCGACCGGTAATAAATTCCTGTTGCTGTCTTAAATATAACATATAATACATTAATGAAAAATCCCGGATACAGGGCTATTTCTGTTCGGAAATTTTTTCATGAATGAATTTTTCCACAATTGGTACGGAAAGCAGCCACTTCATAAAAGGATGTTCACTGACACCATTCCTTACAAAATTTATAATCTTTAAAATAGCTGTTACACAGATGATCAATGCATACGCCGACAGAATATAGGCAATATAATCAAGTGCCGGAATGTTTATCTTTCCTGTCAATACTACAATCAGAAAAGCAAATGACGGAATCGCTATCATAAGCGTTGCAACAGGCGGCAGAAAACATATTCTTTTTGTGAGCCTAACTATTTTCTCTTTCATAAGCAGCAAACTCCTTTTCCGGCATAATCCCCCCCTATATTTCAATATTAATATTTTATTACCACATTCAATGCCTCCTCCACTCTGGAAGCCTTCTCAATTGCCTGCGGCAGCTGTTCCCATGGATAGACATCTGTAATAATGCTTTCAATATCCCATTTTCTGCTCTGCATGATTGCCATAACATCCCGTACATCCTCCGGAAAATATCCGCCGGAGCCGATAATCGCATGCTGGCCGTAAGTCATGGCAAGCACATCAATTGGCCTGAGTCCTGCTTTGACGGCAACCACTACCATTCTGGAATTCACTTTTCCCATGGACTGATAGGTTTCTATGATCCCATCCGCTCCGGCTGCATCTATATAAATATCCACATCACAGGTTTCACCCAATGCTGATATGGCACCACCAAATATTTTCTGTGCTTTCGCTTTGATATCCTCTTTACCATTATTGCAGATCTCAAATCCCAATTCTTTTGCTTTATTCAGGCGAAAATCAGAATGGTCGCAAATCATTACCTTATGACATCCAAAATACTTCAGTGCGATTGCGGCAGCAATGCCTATCGTTCCTGCCCCAAAGACAATCGCATTTTCGCCCTGATGCGGAAATGACCTTCTGGCAGCCCTGCACCCTACGGTAAATGGTTCAATCAGGCTTGCTTCTTTGGACGGTATTTCATCTGGGACTGCATAGACTCCTTTCCCAAGTTCTGCATTTGGAATCAGAATATATTCTGAAAATCCACCTGTCGTTCCTGCACGTTTGAGATCTCCCTTTGCAAGTCGTGGATACGGATAGACTCTGTCACCAACTTTTATATTTTTTACATTTTTTCCAACCTGAAACACTTCGGATACCATCTCATGTCCGAACTCACTTCCAACTGTAATTCTGTGTCCGGTTCCAGGACCATGCTCATAAACGGCCACATCTGTACCGCAGATGCTTGCATAAATATTTTTTACAACAATATCATTCTCTCCCGCTTCCGGTGTCGGAAGCTCCGTCATCTCTATACTTTTCTTTCCATTGTATAATGCTGCTCTCATAATCACGAATGTCCTTTCTCTTAATTTGTATCTATTTTATCGTATTTTTCTTCAAAAAAATCCTATGCCGGATGATTTACATACAGCATAGGATATATAGGTTTATATTGTGTTTGAAAATTGTTTCAGAATTGTTAATGATTGGGGTTTTCCCTTAAATGCCTAACGGCTGTCGCAGTACTCTTCACACTGTTTATGTAAAAAATATGCTGCTCCCTAAGTGGGATAAACGCATGTTTTTTATAAATTCCACTCTTTTCAAAACAGTCCCTAGGTCCACATTTTTTCTAAACCCAGGGACTATCTATAAAGAAGCTACTTGAAAGATTTCTGTAGAGTTTTCAAAAGCAGCTTGCATTCCGATGAATAGATTCACGCCCTCTTATTCCTTTAATTTCCCTGTTTGCTCTGATTAATATAATCAATAATCGTTTTGCATATTTCCTCTTTTGGTTTTCCAAGTGCTACTCCCAATTCCATATACAATAAATTTTCTGCAATCTGGAAATATCTTGCATCCGTGGCAGTACACTTTTTCTCTGCTCTTTTATTTTCCAGTTTTTTTATTTCCAACTCGTTCCAGATAAATGAAGAATCCCACATTCAAAACAATTCCTACAATCGTAGATACCGGTGCTGCCAAACCGATTTTTGTCAGGCTTGCATTTGGCTGAATACTCATAAAATATGCCAGTGGAAGACGGACTAAAAGAGTCTGAGTCAGTCCCTGCGCCATAACCCAAAGCGTTTTATTATTTCCATTAAAGTAACCAATCATACTAAAAAGCACAGCCGTTACAATTGTCTCTAATGCAAATCCTTTCAGGTAATCATAACCATTTTGAATAACCGCAGCATCTGTTGAGAAGAATCCTGCCAGTACATCCCCTTTAAACATGACAAGCAAAAATACAACGCATCCAACTGCAAGCCCTACGCCAATTCCTGTAAACATAGATTTCTTTGCTCTTTTTGTTTTTCCTGCTCCTACATTCTGAGAAACAAAGGAAGCCATAGACTGCATTAAAGCACTTGGTACAAGCATTGCAAAGTTTACGATTTTGCAGGCAACTCCATATCCGGAAGAAGCTTCCAGACCAAGTCGATTAACAAAGGCACATAATGCAAGGAAAGAAAGCTGGGTTAAACATTCCTGAAGTGCCAATGGTAATCCGATTTTAAGGAATTTTTTACACTGCGGATTAAATCGAAAATCACTCTTTTTAATTGCAAATGGAAGTTCTTTTTTCACCAGTAAAACAACTGCAAACACAACACTAAGCGCCTGTGCCAAAACTGTTGCAAGCGCAGCTCCTGCTGCATCTTTATGAAATCCTGCAACCAGCACTAAATCTCCAGCCACATTGACAATACATGCAACCAACACAAACAAAAGTGGAGATTTGCTATCTCCAAGTCCCCTGAAAATCGCAGACATCAAGTTATAAGCTACAATAAAAAAGATACCGCTTCCGCAGATTCTTACATAATCCGCAGTTAAATCAACTGCTTCTGTCGGAGCCTGCATCAGAATGGAAATCGGACGTGCAAAACATACCATCAAAATAAATAAGCCAATTGATATACAGGTAAATACCAGTACTGCTCCCCCAATAACAGAGCCTATCTGTTCCGGTCTTTTCTCACCCAGATACCGTGCAATCAAAACGGTAATTCCCATTGCAAACTGAATTATTACAAAAGTAACCAGATTCAAGACCTGGCTTCCGGTAGAAACCGCAGAAAGTCCGGACGTTGAACCGAATCGTCCAACAACCAGTAAATCTACTGCTCCATATGCCGCCTGTAAAATCAATGCGCCAAGCACCGGCAGCATAAAAAATACTAATTTCTTTAAAATACTCCCTTGTGTGAAGTCCGATTTATCATTCATTCTTCGTCTCTCCTCTCACACATTACCTGATAAAATTTCTCAATTACTGCTATCATACAATCTGCTTCTTCTTCCGAAATATCTGCCAAATAAGGAGCCAGCTCATTAAAATATTTCTCATTGTATTTTTCAGATAGCTTCTTTCCCTTTTCCGTGGCAGATAAATAGATAATTCGTCCATCCTCCGGTGAGACTGTTTTTTTGATATATCCTTTTTCTTCCATTTCTTTTACCGTCCTTGTAACACCGGGTCTTGGAAGATTTAATTTATCACTGATATCCGATATTTTCACCTGAACTTCTTTTTTCTCTAAAGCTAGAATCACGTCCAGATAATGAATATAAGACGGAGCAACTCCATTTGGAAGTGCCGGAAGTAACTCACGGATACGTTTTGCCTGATAACAGGCATCTAACATTCGCTTAATTTTTTCTGTTGTCATCTCTCACTCTCCTTTTTAAATTTTAGTTACCGACGTTAATTACCATTGATAATTATACAGATATTTTCCTCATTGTCAATTCATTTTTTTGCTTGCCCGAAATTTTTCTTTGTGCTACTATTTTCTTAGAAATTTTTCTAGGAGGAATTTTAAGATGAGCGATGTATTAGAACAAATGAAAACCAGAAGAAGTGTCAAAAAATATAAACCAGATATGGTTCCACAGGAAATCATTGACAAAGTGACCGAAGCCGGACTTTATGCGGCAAATGGAATGGGCCGTCAGGCTACTATTATCATTCAGGTAACAAACAAAGAAATGCGTGACAAACTCTCCGAACTCAATCGTCAAATCGGTGGCTGGAAAGAAGGATTTGACCCATTTTATGGTGCGCCTGCCGTTTTAGTTGTTCTTGGAAAAAAAGACTGCCCGACTCATGTTTATGATGGCAGCCTTGTTATGGGAAATTTAATGCTTGCTGCTCACGAACTCGGAGTTGGAAGCTGCTGGATTCACCGCGCTAAAGAAGAATTTGAAACAGATTTCGGAAAAGAACTGTTAAAATCTCTTGGAATTGAAGACGAATATGAAGGAATCGGACATTGTATTCTTGGTTATCCAGAAGGAGACTACCCGGAAACTCCAGAAAGAAAAGAAAATAGAGTATTTACAATTCAATAATCATTAAGGGTGTAGAAGCAACAGACTCCTACACCCTTTTTAGTGGATTTTTAAAGCACATTTTGCAAAAACCAACAGATAAATGGCAATGTGATAATCGAACAAATCGTGGTAATAAATACCCCACCCATTGCGTAATCTCCATCTGCACCTGAAGTATTTGCCATCATCACCACCGATGTCATAACCGGCATCCCTGCAATCAATGCCATTGTTAACTGGATTTCCGATGAAACAGAAAGGAATCCTAAAAGAACAAACAACAAAATTGGTGCCAGTATCATTTTTGTAAGCACGATTCCATATAGTGCGAATTCTTTTAGATGTTTTCCAATGTGAATACTTGCAAAAATTCCACCCACATAAATCATTGCAAGCGGTGACGCCGTTCCTCCTATCTTTTGAAGTCCCATATCCAGAATCCGTGGCTCTTTGATTTCAGTTAAGACCAGAAATACTGCAAGTAAAATTGCAACCGTTGCTGGATTAACTAATTTCTTCGGGTTAAATTTTCCTTCTCCTTGCGGAGTTGTAAATTTTACTCCCAAAGTCCAAAGCATAAACTGGTCTATTATCGTAAATACTGAAATATATAAAATGCCATTTTTCGGAAAAATGCTTGTAATAATCGGGATTCCCATAAATCCCACATTTCCAAACATCGACATTGCCTGATAGATTCCTGCTCTGTCTCCTTTCAAATGAAATAATTTCGTCATGCCAAATCCGCAAAAAAGCATAAAAAAATAGAAGCCGGCAGTAATAAACAGTATCAAAACAGAATGAGTTAATGTTTCTTTTTCTACTCCATCTGTGATATTTACAAAAACCAGAATCGGTAACGCCATTTTTACTACAAATCTGGAAATGGCTTCAAGCATTTCACTGCTTAATACCTTTGTTTTAATTAGAATCACGCCTGCCAACAGGTAAATAACAAACAACCCCATCTGTTCCAGCAAAATTTCAAATGTATTCATCTTCTCTTTTCCTCTCATTTCTTTCCCTACTAATCTATCGTATTTTGCTATTTTCGTCAAATTGTCCTTTGCTATTTTTGCCGGGTTTTTGTATACTTTTCTTATCTATAAGACGCTTTTATTCTAAATAAGGAGGCATTTTTCATGAAGGAATACGAAATTTTTATTGAAACTATGAATCCCTGCGGTGGCGCAAAATATGCCAAACAGGAAATCATCGAAGCCGAAGCTGAAAGCCCGGAAGCTTATATCAAAGAGCATGCGAAATATCCTGTTCTTGAGACTATTAAAAATGCGGATGGAGATACCGTTGTTACGACAGGGAATAAAAATGGGTATTTGATTCGGTATACGTTTACGGAGTGAACAAAAAAATCGTGAATCAGCTCTTCTCCTGATTCACGATTTTTCAATTATTTTTTTCCTAACCAATACGGTTCCATATATCCTGCTTCACAAAGATTTCCAACTCCCTGTCCTAGTCCGGCAGAAGACACCGGAGTTTCAAAATCCTGTGTATTTCCATCTGAGCCAATATAGCGGATACATTTTGTTTCGTCATTTGGAGACATGTAGAATCGATATTCTTCCTGTCCCTTATAGACAAAGGCAAACAACAGAGTATTATTTTCATAGTAAAATTCAGCGGAATAATCCTGAGGCAAATCTTCATTTTCTTTCTCTTTTCACCTCAAATATTTTTACCTATAAAATACGGCTGTATTATATCACAATTTTTTCAAAAATCAAATCTGTTTTCTTTTCTTTTTCTACCTTATAATAAACTTGCTAAAATTGACATTCAAGTAGAAAGGATTTTAATTATATGGAACAATTTCTCGCAGGTTTTGAGGCATTAAAAGCCAACATCTTTGATAATATGATTGAACAACAGGCTAAACTTGGTTATCGTAAAGAACCTGTCCGTCTTTACTATCCACTTAGCTCTCTCAACCATTTTTTTAATAAAAAAGCAGACTCAGATGCAATGCAGCAGATACTTTCGGATTTTCCGGTTTATACAAAAGAACAATGTGGAGAAATTTCTGCCACACATAAAGGAGAACGCTTTTGTTTTACCATCTCCGAAGAGGTTTCGGAGTATGTTCACACAAATAAACCCGGCAATGTTTTTATTTGTGAATTAATCCAGCTTTTAACAAAGCATAGTACAACTCTTGAAGAGATAATTACGCTTTTCAAGTCTCAACCAAAAGAATCCGTTATCGAACCAGTCAACAATGGAGAATTCGACATTTTAATTCGTTTTGTAAATGATAAAGACCGCTATTACTATTGTTTTAAAGATGAAGGTTGCCATATCATTTATCATCGCTTCTTACCGGAAGATTACGCAGATTTCGATTTTTAACAAAAAAAAAGAGCAGGAGAACTTCCCATTCTCCTGCCCTTTTTTTTATTTACAGAATTTTTTTAGGCATCTATCTGATTTAATAAGTTCACCATTTCAATTGCAGAAAGTGCACAGTCATATCCTTTATTTCCTGCTTTGCTTCCGGCTCTTGCAATCGCCTGTTCAATATTTTCTGTCGTTACTACACCAAATAACACCGGAACTCCTGTCTGTAATCCGACTGTTGCAATTCCTTTTGAAACTTCATTGCACACATAATCATAATGGCTGGTATCGCCTCGAATAACTGCACCGACACAGATAACCGCATCATACTTTCCGGATTTTGCAAGACGCTCTGCCACAAGCGGAATTTCAAATGCTCCCGGTACCCATGCAGCTGTAATGTTTTCTTCTTCTACTCCATGTCTTACCAGTCCGTCTATCGCTCCGCCAAGCAGTTTATTTACAATAATTTCATTAAAACGAGCTGCTACAATTGCTGCTTTCATTCCTTTTTTGGCTACTACTTTTCCTTCTAATACATTGATTTCTTTCATGATTTTTTCTCCTTTTTGTATGCTTATGATTTTATTGTTTTCCAGCTAAATTAATTTAAAATGTTTTGAAACACATGTCCCATGCGGATTTTTTTGGTTTCCATATAGCGTCTGTCATACTGCTGTGTTGGAATTTCAATTGGCACTCTCTTCTTGATTTCAAGTCCAAGTCCGCTCAATCCGTAAATCTTTGTTGGATTATTGGTTAATAATCGCATGGATTTAACTCCAAGATCTTTTAAAATCTGTGCTCCAACCCAGTATTCTCTCAAATCCGGTGCAAATCCAAGTTTAATATTCGCATCTACCGTATCATATCCTTGTTCCTGTAATTCATACGCCTTTAACTTGTTAATCAGACCAATTCCACGACCTTCCTGACGCATATATAATACAATTCCGCGACCTTCAGCTTCTATCATCTGCATTGCTTTTTGGAGCTGAGGTCCACAATCACATCTAAGAGAGCCAAACGCATCACCGGTCAGACATTCGGAATGAATCCGGCAAAGCACATCTTCTCCATCCCCGATGTCACCTTTTACCAATGCAACATGATGCTCCTTTGTGATATCATTTACATAGCCGTAAATCTTGAAATGTCCATATCGGTTCGGAAAATCCGCACACGCTTCTCTTACCACATGTTTTTCGTGAATTCGGCAGTAATCCTGAATTGCCTGAATCGTAATAAATTTTAATTCAAACTTTTCGGCAAGCTCCCAGAGTTCACTTGTGCGCATCATCGTTCCATCTTCTCTCATAATTTCACAACACACACCGCATTGTTTTAACCCTGCAAGACGCATCAAATCTACAGTTGCTTCTGTATGTCCATTTCTCACCAGCACACCGCCGTTTTTTGCAATCAGCGGAAATACATGCCCCGGCTTTCTGAAATCCTCTGGCGAAACGTTCTCATCCACACACATCCGCATGGTAAGTCCACGCTCTGCTGCGGAAATGCCTGTTGTCGTATCTTTATAGTCAATTGAAACCGTAAATGCAGTCTCATGATTGTCGGTATTTTTTGTTACCATCGGTACAAATCCAAGTTTTTCTGCAAGTTCTACACTCATCGGAGTACAAATAAGTCCCTTTGCATAACTCGCCATAAAATTAATATTTTCCTGTGTTGCAAACTCGGCTGCGCAAATCATATCACCTTCGTTTTCTCGATTTTCATCATCCGTAACAAGCACAATTTTCCCTTGTTTTAAGTCTTCTAACGCTTCTTCTACTGTGTTATATTCATGTTCCATTTCCGTTTTCCTCCCTGTCAGATTCCGTATTTTTCTAAAAATTCCATTGTCAAATTTGAGGATGACTCTGTTTTTTTCTCTTCTGTTTCTTTAAAATTCAATAGCCGTTCTACATATTTTCCAATCACATCGTTTTCAATGTTGATACAGCTTCCTGCCTTTTTATCAGCTAATGTCGTTTCCTGCCTGGTATGTGGAATTACTGAAACTTTAAATGTTACATCATTTACTTCTGCTACTGTAAGACTGACTCCATCAAGACACACCGAGCCTTTTTCCACGATAAATTTTAGAATCGGTGCATCTGCTTTTATTGTAAACCAGACTGCATTTTCTTCCGGCAATATCTCTGTAATCACACCACAGCCATCTACATGCCCCGACACAATATGTCCTCCAAACCTTCCATTTGCTGACATCGCCCTCTCCAGATTTACTCTTGCACCTGTTTTTGCTTCTTTTAAACTGCTTCGCCTTACGGTTTCTGCCATAACATCAGCTGTAAAAAAACCATTTCCAAGAGTAGTCACAGTCAGACAGATTCCATTGACGGCAATGCTGTCTCCGATTTTTGTGCCTTCCAACACTTTTTTTGCCTGTATTTTTATACTTCCGGATGAGCCGGAAATGCTTAATTTTTGTATGATACCTGTTTCTTCTACAATTCCTGTAAACACTTCGGTACCTCCTTCCGGTAAGTAAGCTGTACGTCTTCTCCAATTTTTCTGATGTCCTGCAGATAAAATTCTTTTGCGTCTTTTACCTCACAGATTCCACATCCTTCTACAGGGGAAGGTGCACCTTTTCCACCAAAAATCTTTGGTGCAAGAAATACATGAACTTCATTAACCAGATTTTCTCTCAGCATGCTTTCATTTAATGTACCGCCACCCTCAAGCAAAATACTGTCAATCTTTTGTTCTCCCAGCATCTCTATTAATTTTTTCAAATCGACTTTTCCTTCTTTTGGAACTTCCAGCACCTGTACTCCAAGTGTTTCCAAAGCTGTTTTTTTCTCCTGTTCGGCATAGGCACAGGCTATGATTGCCGGATACTCTTTTGCGCTTTGACAAATCTTACTTTCTAAAGGGATCTGAAGTCTGCTGTCACAGATAATTCGTATCGGACTTTTCTTTCCTTCGATTCTTGTATTTAACATCGGGTCATCTTTTAAAACGGTTCCGATTCCTGCCATAATTGCAGTGTATTGATGCCTCATTTCATGTACGATTTTTCTCGATTGTTCGGAAGTAATCCATTTTGATTTTCCGGTTTTTGTTGCGATTTTTCCGTCCATCGTCATTGCATATTTCATCACAATATAAGGTCTTTTCGTCTGAATAAAATGAAAGAATACCGAATTTAATGCATCACATTCTTCTCTCATAAAATCCTCTTCTACCTCAATTCCCTGCGCTCTTAAAAACCGGGTTCCTTTTCCCGCAACCAAAGGATTCGGGTCTCTTGAACCAATTACTACTTTCTTGATTCCAGCTTCTACAATCGCTTCGGTACAAGGCGGTTGTTTTCCATAATGACAGCATGGTTCAAGCGTTACATATATCGTTGCACCTTCTGCTGATTCTTTTAAATGTTTAATTGCATTGCGCTCTGCATGCAGTTCTCCGTATTTTTCATGATATCCTTCCCCAATGATACGTCCATCTTTCACAATAACCGCGCCCACCAGCGGGTTGGGACTTGTCCATCCAACTCCTTGCTTTGCCAGTTCAATGGCTCTTAGCATATATTCTTTTTTCTGCATTTTCTTTCTCCTAATCGAAAAAAATCCCTGCAAATAAAAAGTTTATCTACAGGGATTTCTCATATTTCTAACTATATATGAAACAAAAAGGCTCTGAAACGGAAATCCATTTCAGAGCCTGATATTCATGATTTTGATTTTTTAATCAGTCATTCATTTCTCTTCTTCCATCCAGACTTTACTGTCGGTATCGGAATTTCACCGAATCATGCCTTTCAAATTTATTTTCCAGGCTCGCAGACTATCACTGCCGGTAAGGAATTTCACCCTGCCCTGAAGATTTTTCTTATTTACTTGATTAAAATTATAGTACAACAATTTAAATTTGTAAAGTGCAAATTTTAAATTTCTTCCAGCACAATTTCAAAAGAGACATCATCTCCAACCGCTCTTTGAAGTAAAACTCCTCCACTCATCAAAGCAACACCTGTGTACACCTCTTCTGTTCCGGCAATCTTATAATTTTTCTTAGCTTCTAAGCCCATCAGACGCAGAGTCTTTCTTAATACATTTGGTTTCGCACGGAACAATACACCCTGAACCAATATGGTTTTCTTATCTTCTGATATCCAGGACCATGCTGACATCCCATCCTCAAATGGATTTGCCAGACGATAATAATCACCGTTATAAATCAAACTTTGATATTCTTTATAATGGGTAACCTGTTTTGCAACAACTGCTTTTTCTTCTTCTGAAAGCTGATTTAAGTCTAATTCATATCCAAAGCTTCCTGCCATTGCAACCACACCTCTGGTTTCAATTGAGGTAATTCGTCCTGTCTGATGGTTTGGCACTGCGGAAACATGAGAACCTACTGTTGAAGTTGGATAGAAGAAACTTGTACCATACTGGATAAAGGTTCTTTCGTGTGCGTCGGTATCATCACTGCACCAAATCTGTGGGCAGTAGTACATCATTCCGGCATCAAATCTTCCGCCTCCGCCACTGCATCCTTCGAACAATACATCCGGAAATTCTGATGTCAGTTTTTCAAGCAATTCATACAGTCCCAGCACATATCTGTGTGGCATTTCCATCTG
Source organism: Blautia stercoris (assembly GCF_054657695.1). Taxonomy (NCBI): domain Bacteria; kingdom Bacillati; phylum Bacillota; class Clostridia; order Lachnospirales; family Lachnospiraceae; genus Blautia; species Blautia stercoris. The sequence goes on along the minus strand of NZ_BAAHYF010000002.1, from coordinate 761,299 downwards.
GCGTCCTCTGGAAAGTGTAGCTGTATACCAGTCACTGATACTGCGGTTCATATCCCATTTCACATATTCAATATGATTTTCTCTTAAAATCGCACTCATTACACCATAAAGATAATCCACCACTTCTGGATTTGACATGTCTAATACTAACTGATAACGGCTTCTCATCGGCTTTCTTCCCGGAATCTGAATCGCCCAGTCTGGATGATTACGGTACAAATCACTGTCCTCGGATACCATTTCCGGTTCAAACCAAAGTCCGAATTTCATACCCATTGCATTGATTTTCTCAACCAGGGCTTTTAATCCGCCATTTAATTTCTTTTCATTGACAAACCAGTCTCCAAGTCCGGAACAATCATCATCTCTCTTTCCAAACCAACCATCATCAAGTACCATCATATCAATTCCAAGCTTAGAAGCCTGTCTTGCAATATTTAAAATCTTTTCTTCGTTAAAGTCAAAGTAAGTTGCCTCCCAGTTATTAATCAAAACCGGACGACTGCTTAACTGGTATGTTCCACGGCAGACATGATTTCGGATGATGTGATGGAAATTCTGAGACAATTTTGCAAATCCTGTTGTAGAACAAGATAAAATCACTTCCGGTGTGTAGAACGCTTCTCCGGCTTCTAAGGTCCATTCAAATGTGTCTGGGTGGATTCCCATAACCAAACGAACCTGTTCTAACTGGTCTTTTTCTACCTGTGCCTGAAATCCTCCGCTATACATCAATGCAGCTCCGATGCAGTGACCATTTGTCTCTGTACAATCTTTTTCACAAAGCAGAACAGCCGGATTTTGATGATGACTGGAAGTTCCCCTGCTGCTGCTGCTCTCTGAAATTCCGTGCAAAACAGGAACTCGTTCTGCTTGTCTTTCCATAGTATGTCTGCCATAAAAATGCATCCATTCCCAGTCTCCATACGGAATATCCAGACACATACTATGCACTTTATTAATTACAATCGGTGTTTTCCCTGAATTTTTTACCACCACACTTCTTGTAATCACGTCTTCTTTTTCAAACACACCATACTTCAAAATCACCTCTGCTTCCGTTGCAGTATCTTTCAAAGTAATTTCTAATGTTTCTGCTTCGTCTTCTTTTGCATACACTGCCGGAAGCCCTGGAATCTCATATTTTCCTTTTTTAATCTGATATTCCCTGACTCTTAAGTCTAAAGCATTACTTCCATCTTCATGAGTAACAGAAATTGCAGAGATTCGAAAATCTCCAACTCCGCTGGTGCTGTATTCCTGTGGCAGAGTATTTAAAGAATAGGTTCTTTCATTTTCTGCTTCATAGATATTTCCGGAAAATCCTGCGTCCGGATAATCCAGAAGATAATCCATACAACAATCTGTTTTTTCTCCATACCAGAGATGATTGAGTACTCCGAAGCGATCCACCTTCATCTGATAAAGTGTGTTTTCTGTTTCCAGGTTAAAAATTTTGTCCTTTACTGTAATTGCCATACGTTTTCCTCCTAAACAAGATTTTTGTTTTCACTGTTTGCTCTCGTATCTTACTTTCTATTTTAACCTTTTACAGCTCCATTTGCTACCCCATTTAAGATTTGTTTCTGACATAATAAGTAGAAAATCAGAATCGGAATTAATGCAAGAATGTAGGATGCAAATGCAAGATTATAATTCGTACCAAACTGGGTCTGGAAATTCAGCTGTGCCAGTGGCAGAGTATTTTTCCCGGTTCCTGACATAATAACAAGTGGAGTCATTACGTCATTCCAGGTTCCAAGTGCCGTTAAAATCGCAACGGTCGCATGCATTGGAGACATCATTGGGAATATAATTTTCCAGAATGTCTGCCAGGTAGTTGCCCCATCGATAGAAGCAGCTTCTTCCAGCGTTTCCGGTATATTTTTTAAATATCCTGTGTATAATAAAATATTCATCGGCATATAGAAAACCAGATAAAGAAGTATGACACCTAAACGGTTTCCAAGTCCCATCTGTGCAGTCTGTTTTACAAGAGGCATCATTAAGATTGCAAATGGAACAAACATACCGCTGACAATGTAAAGATATATAAATCGAAAGGCCTTTTTATGTGCCATACTTCTCCCAATAACGTAACCTGCAATAGAATGAACTAAAATTGCAAGTCCAATTGTCACAAGTGTAATGAGTAAACTATTTCCCAGAGAGTTCCAGAAATCTGTTACTCTCATTGCTTCTTTGAAATTATCCAGACTCCAGCTTGATGGGAATGCCAGTGCACCTGCCACATCATTTGTCATTTCACTTGGCTTTTTAAACGCAATAATCACTGCCATGTACAGTGGAAAAAATACTGTAACGGTTCCCAAAATCAGGATAGCTGTCAAAATACGATTTACTTTTCCTGTTTCTTTCATTATAACTGCTCCTCCTTCTTATTTAAGACTGTCATCTGGAATACAGAAATTGCAACAATCACAATAAAAAATAACACTGCATTTGCACTCTGGAATCCAAACTGTCCGCCATCCATACCATTTTTGTAAATCAAATAAGAAATAGATTCCGTACTCTGTGCCGGACCGCCTTTTGTTAAAGACATAATCTGGTCAAATACCATTAACAGGTTCTTTGTGCTAAGCACCAGATTGATAGTTACAAACGGAATAACAAGCGGAAGGGTTACACTGAAAAACTCTTTCCATTTGCTTGCACCATCTAACATAGATGCCTCATAAACTTCCTGTGGAACTGTCTGAAGCCCTGAAATGTAGATAATCGTATTCATAGCAACTGCCTGCCATACACCAACAACCAGCACACCAATCCATGCATTTTTTTCACTTGCCAAAATACTGTTTTGAAGCCATCCAATATGAAGACTGGTTCCAATTCCCGGAAGGATGTAAGTAAAAATAAAGCTGAAAATATAACCAATTACCAGTCCGCCTAAAATATTCGGAACAAAGTAAATTCCTCTTAAGGCGCTCTTAAAACGAATTTTGCTGTTTAATCCCAGTGCCAGTACCAGACTTAAAAAATTTACCAGTATTGTTCCAACAATCGCATATTTAAAGGTGAACAGATAACTCTTTCCAACACGTGCATCGGTAAATAAATCAATATAGTTACGAAATCCTACATATTCATACGTTCCATAGCCTTTATAATTGGTAAAACTATAGATAAAACCTTTTATCATCGGCAATGTATTAAAGGCAAAGAACAAAATTAAAACCGGAATAATAATTGCCCAGAACGTTTTATCTTTATTTGTCATTTTCTTCTTCATAACAATCTGTCAAACTCCTCTCTTATTTCTGTTTTTCCTGATAGTCCTGCATTTTCCGGATTAAATCACGGTTGTATCTCTGCCAGTCTGTATCAAAACGCTTCAGGAAAGTATCTAATGCATTTTCGCTGTCATCTAACAAATAAGTCTGTACCATCGCATCGACACTCATCTCACTTGGATAATGGTGGTCATGGAAATCCGCCATTCTTCCTTCTTCGATATAGCTTCTCATATCTTCTAATTCCGGTGCCAGTTCAAAATCACCTTCTTTACATGCAATTCCGCCCTGATCATCTAAATAAATCTGAATGGTTTCATCTTCATATAAAAATCTTAATACTTCATAAGCAGCTTCTTTATTTTTACTTTCTTTCAGAACAGAAAACTGTAAATCAATTCCGGAGTTTAACACATTGTCTGCTTCCGAATCATTTGCCGGAAATGTAAACGAACCGATATTCATATCTGGATTTACTGATTTAATCTGAGGAATCGCATAACTTCCAATCGGATACATGGCGGCTTCTCCTCTTGCAAATGCGGTACATGCGTCATTATATCCATATGCATATGGATTCGGTTCCGCATAAGAAACCAGCTCTTTGATTTTTTCTGCTGTCTCTCTATAAGCATCAGAAAAAGTTGCTTCTCCCTTATTAACCTGACTGCAAATATCAGAATCTGTCAGTCCTACTGCCAGAGCATTCCACGGTGCCATACAGGTCCAGGTATCTTTAAAACCTAAATATAATGGCTGTACTCCACTTGCCGAAATTGTCTCACATAAAGTTGTAAATTCGCTCCATGTAGTTGGAATCTTCCAGCCATTTTCTTCAAACATATCTTTATTGTATAAAATACCTGCTGCATTTGCCGCATACGGAAGTGCATAACTTCCCTCTGTCGGAATCAGCTTCAACTCTTCTTCCATATCCAGATAAGCCTGTTTTGTTTCTTTGAGTACATCTAAGTCTGATAAATCCTCAAACAGCCCTGCATCTAAAAAATTAGAATAGTTCATATCTCCACCAATTCCTACAATATCCGGATAGTCTTCACGGATAAATCTGGTTTTTAAAATTGTAACCGCTTCATTTGGTGATTCAATTGTTAAGTGAATATCATCATGCGTTTCATTAAACCGCTCTTCAATTTTTTCAAAGGCTGCCACTGCCTCCGGCTTATAAGAAATCATCTCGACTTCTGTTTTTCCATCGGATGTTTTATTTCCACATCCACTAAGACTGACTGCACCAAGCAATATGCCGCCAAGTACAATAAGCCCTCTTGCCATTTTTTTCTTTGCCATCCTGACTCTCCTCCCTGTTCTTCTCTTTTTTCTTCTTTTATTTTAACATAGCAATATGCTACCTATGAATCGCCCGATTCTGCTATTTTTATACCCAAATGATAGATTTTCTGTTATAATAAAAAAAGCAATATCGCATTTTGATATATATTAAAAAGGAGCAGCTTTTTTATGAGTACCGTATCATTTTCTATCTTTCCAAATGACAATTTTATTGACCTGTGCCTTTACCAGTATGGAAAAGAACAATGCGACCCTGGACATTCTTTTGGACCCGCTACACGAAATCACTATCTCTTTCATTATGTTCTCTCTGGCACAGGCACGCTTATGGCTGATAATTCAAAGGGAATCACACAGACTTATTCCGTGAAAAGCGGTCAGGGATTTCTGATTTTTCCAGGGCAGATCACCACTTATTTTGCAGACCAGGAGCATCCCTGGGAATATGTCTGGCTGGAATTTGATGGACTAAAAGTAAAAGAAGCCTTTCAGACAACTTCTCTTTCTTTGGAACATCCTGTTTATCGGGCAAATTCAAAAGAGCTACGAGAAATTTTAAAAAATGAAATGCTCTATATTGTAGAGCATCGCATGGCATCCAAATTTCATTTAATTGGACATCTTTATCTCTTCCTTGACGCACTGACTCAGTCCACTCATTCTAATGAACTGACTTCCAGCAGTAAAATGAGTGATTATTATATCAAAGAAGCCATTCATTATATCGAGCAAAACTTTCAAAATGACATCAGCATTGAAGAAATCGCCGGGGTCTGTGGAATCAATCGAAGTTATTTTGGAAAAATTTTCAGGAAATCCATTGGAAAGTCACCTCAGGAATTTTTGATGAATTACCGAATGATAAAAGCAACGGAGCTTTTAAGCCTGACTTCTCTTTCTATTTCAGAAATCAGTCAGGCCGTCGGATATGATAATCCTCTTCACTTTTCCAGAGCATTTAAAAATGTTTATGGAATTTCTCCAAGAACCTGGAGAAAAGAAAATAAGTAAAAAAACGTGGCAAAGTCTCATCTATTCAGACTCTGCCACATTTTTTTATTGATGCGCTGTCTTTGTAATAATAGAATAATATTCCGGTCTTCTATCCCGGAACAGTCCCCATTCAAGCCGTTTTGCCGAAAGCTCATCAAGGTCATATTCTTCCTCTAAAATTTCTTCTTTATCCCTTGATGCCTTCTTAAGAAGTTCTCCTGTCTCATCTGTCAAAAAAGAAGAACCATAAAATGTTAGAGAGGAGGTCTGACCTCCATTTTCTTCACTTGGTTCTACCGTTTCCAGACCAATTCGGTTTGCAGCAATCACCGGCATAAGATTTGCGGCTGAATGTCCCTGCATACATCGTCTCCAATGCGGCATACTGTCACATTCCAAAATCGGTTCCGAACCAATTGCAGTCGGATAAAATAAAAGTTCTGCCCCTAAAAGTGCCATGCTTCTTGCCGTTTCCGGAAACCACTGGTCCCAGCAGATTCCAACTCCAATTGTCCCAAATCTGGTTTGAAAGACACGAAATCCGGTATCTCCAGGTGTAAAATAAAATTTTTCCTGATAATAATGGTCATCTGGAATATGTGTTTTCCGATAAACACCAAGAATCGTTCCATCGGCATCAATACATGCAATGGAATTGTACAGATTATTGACTTCTTTTTCATAAAAACTGATTGGAAGCACAACCCCTAATTCTTTCGCCAGACGCTGTCCCATTAAAACCGCTTCATTTTCCTCTACTGATTTAGCATAATGATAAAAATCATACCGACGCTGTTGGCAAAAGTATTCTCTTTCAAACAGTTCTGGAAGCAAAATAATATTTGCTCCGTCTCCTGCTGCTTTTCGTATCATTTCTTCTGCTTTTTTTCTGTTTTCTTCTGGATTTTTACTACACTGCATCTGAATTGCAGCCACTTTTACCTGTCTCATTCTTCTACTCTCTTTCTTCCTGCCGGAATCTGCTGTGTAATACAATGAATATTTCCACCACCCGTCAAAATATCTCTTGCATCTACTGCAATGATTTCTCTTTCCGGGCAAAGTTTTTTCATTATTTCCTGTGCACGAACATCACTTTCTTTGTTTTCGCCTCCAAATGCCGGCATCACAACTGCTCCATTGGAAAAATAAAAATTCACATAAGAAGCCGCCAGACGTTCTCCTTCCTCTCTGACGTCTTCTCCTTCTTCAAAGCAATATCCTTCCAGTTCTTCTTTTGTGACGCAAATCGGAATATCCGGTATCGGTAGTTTATGAACGACCAGTTTTCTTCCCTTTGCATCACATTCAGACTCCAGATAATCCAGACATGCTTTTGATAAGACATACTGTGGGTCATCTTCATTATCTGTCCAGGCAAGGACTACCTCACCCGGCTTTAAAAATGCACATACATTGTCCACATGCTCATTGGTTTCATCCAGATAAATCCCTCTTGGAAGCCACAAAATTTTCTCTGCTCCAAGATAAGATTTCAACTTTTCTTCAATCTGCTTTTTACTTAACTCCGGATTTCTTCCTTTGCTTAACAGACAGCTCGCCGTGACCAAAACCGTTCCTTCTCCATCCGAATGAATCGAACCGCCTTCCAGCACAAAAGGAGCTGCGTCATAACATTCATAGCCCTGCCAGGCAGAAAACGCTTTTGCAAATGCATTATCAAGCTTCCACGAAGCATAAAGCCCATCGACTTCTCCGCCCCAGGCATTAAATTCCCAGTTAACTGCACGCACCATTCTTTCATTTGCTTTGTCTGATACCACAAAAGTAGGACCGATATCTCTTGCCCATGCATCATCTGTTTTAGCTTCAAACACAGTAACCGGATACGGAATCTGCTTTCTTTTTAATTCATTTGCAAAGTTCGTTGCCTCTGCCACATCTTCTTTTCTTGCAGCTAAAAAGACTGCTTCACTCCTTGCAATCGCCTCTATGACCGCTGCAAATGCTTTTTTTGCTTCTCTTGCCTCGTTTCGCCAGGAACCCGGTCTGCTTGGCCATATCAGAATGCAGCCTTTATGTACTTCAAATTCTCCAGGCATAAAAAATCCATCTTGTTTTGGTGTCTGCATCTTAATCTCTCCGTTTTTTTCTTTTCAAGACTGCGTAAAGCGGACATTCGCAATCCGCTTCGCTACTTGCTCATGAACGCAGTCGCTTCGCGATCTGTCAGTGGGAGCTTTCAACTCCCACTGACAGAAGCATCCCCCCTCACCCGCCGCTTAGTGCTCTGCGCACTTGAAGCTGGGGAATGCTTATCTGCATTCAAAATTTTCACGATAAGCGTCCTTTAAAATCTTCATAAGAAAATTCTTTTACTATTTCCACTTCTCCATTTTCTTTTTTTAATGCAATTGCAGGGAGCGGCATCCCATTAAAGGTATTATTTTTTACCATTGAGTAAATTGCCATATCTTCAAAAACCAAACGGTCTCCTACCTGAATCGGTTTTTCAAAGCTATAATCTCCAATCACATCACCTGCCAGACAAGTCATAGAAGAGAGTCGATAGGTATAAGGTTTTTCACCCGGCTGATATCCATTTTGAAGTGGCGGGCGATAAGGCATCTCTAACACATCCGGCATATGGCAGGCTGCAGAAGCATCTAAAATCAAAATCTGTATTTCATTTTTTACAATATCCATCACTTCCGTCACAAGATAACCTGCATTTAAAGCAACCGCTTCTCCCGGTTCCAAATATACTTCTACGTCATATTTTTCTTTTATCGAGCTAATCAGTTTTTTCAAACTGTCAATTTGATAATCCGGTCTGGTAATATGATGTCCACCACCTAAATTCAACCACTTCATCTGTTTTAAATAACAGCCAAATTTTTCTTCAAATGCTGCAAATGTTCTGACCAGGTCATCTGCATTTTGTTCACATAAAGTATGAAAATGAAGCCCTTCGATTCCATCCAGACATTCTTCTTTAAATTCACTTTTTACTACACCAAGTCTGGAACCGGCTCCGCATGGGTCATAAATTTCATGCCCCTCCTGGGTAGAACACTCCGGATTCACCCGAATTCCAACACTGACATTTGATTCTTGGCAAATCAATTTATGTTTCTCATATTGGGAAAAAGAGTTAAAAATAATATGGTCGCAGATTTTTACCAATTCTTGCATATCTTCTGTTTTATACGCAGGTGCAAACACATGATTTTCTTTTCCCATTTCTTCCCAGCCAAGACGTGCCTCATAAAGCCCACTTGCAGTAGTCCCGCTTAAATATTTTCCAATCATCGGATACAATACAAACATTGAAAACGCTTTTTGCGCCAGTAACACATGTGCGCCGGTTTCCTCTTCCAATGCATGCAGAATCTCAAGATTCTCTCTTAATTTTGCTTCATCCACTACATAGCATGGAGTGGGAATTGCTTCCCACCTCATCGTACCACTTCCGGATTTTCTTCAACTACCCATGGAAGTCCATACTCATTCAACATTTCCATAAATGGGTCCGGATCAAACTCTTCAATGTTGAAGACACCGTCTTTATCCCAAATTTTATTTACAATCATAGCAGCACCTATCATAGCCGGAACACCTGTTGTATAAGAAATTGCCTGAGAGCCGACTTCTTTATAACATTCCTGATGATCGCATACATTATAAATATAAATTGTTTTCTCTTTTCCATCTTTTTTACCGGTGAAAATACAGCCAATATTGGTTTTTCCAACCGTACGTGGTCCAAGGGTTGCCGGATCCGGAAGCAACGCTTTTAAAAATTGAATCGGTACGATTTCTTTTCCTTCAAATTCAATTGGTGAAGTAGAGAGCATTCCTACATTTTCCAGACATTTCATGTGAGTCAGGTAACTCTGTCCAAATGTCATAAAGAAACGAATTCTTTTTACTCCCGGAATATTTTTTGCCAGAGATTCAATTTCTTCATGATGAAGCAGATACATATCTTTTTCTCCTACCTGCGGGAAATTATATTCTCTTTTAATTTCCATCGGTTTTGTCTCTACCCAATGACCATTCTCCCAATAAGAACCGTTTGCAGAGACTTCTCTTAAATTAATTTCCGGATTAAAATTCGTTGCAAACGGATATCCATGGTCTCCGCCATTGCAGTCTAAAATATCAATGGTCTCAATTTCATCAAAATAATGTTTCAGGGCATAAGCAGAAAATACACTGGTTACTCCCGGGTCGAATCCACTTCCTAGCAGTGCAGTAATCTTTGCTTCTTTAAATTTTTCCTGATAAGCCCACTGCCAGGAATAATCGAAATATGCCGTAAATCCTGCTTCTTTACAGCGTTTTTCATAAATCTCTCTCCATTCTTTGTCATCCGTATCTTCCGGCTCATAGTTGGCAGTATCAATATAGTCTACTTTACATGCAAGACAGGCATCCATAATTGTTAAATCCTGATATGGAAGTGCCACATTTAAAACAGCATCCGGCTGATATTCTTTTATTAAAGCAATTACCTCTTCTGTCTTATCCGCATCTACCTGCGCAGTTGTAATCACAGTCTCTGTTGTTTTCTGAAGTTTTTCTTTTAAAGCATCACATTTTGACTTTGTACGGCTTGCAACACAGATTTCAGAAAATGTTTTGCTGTTCTGGCAGCATTTTGTAATCGCAACCTGTGCAACTCCACCACATCCGATAATTAATAATTTTCCCATTTTTCTACCTCCTGAGTGTTTTATTGATTAATTTTTTTCTTCCTCTTCTAACATATCTTCCACATATTTCGGAAGCATAAATGCTCCTTTATGCAGATTCGTCGTATAATACCAGGTCTGAATTTTTCGTTCTTTCCATTTTTTTGCATCTAAATGTTCCAACGGATGGTATATTTTAGACGCAAACCCAAACAGCCAATATCCGGAAGAACACGTCGGAATATGTGCCTGATAGACACGACTGATTGGAAAACTATGACTTGCCTTTCGATGCATTACTCGGCAAGATTCCTCATCTTCATCATAAAAAGGGCTTCCGTGCTGATATACCATAATACCGTCTTCTCTTAAGGCACGATAACAATTCCCATAAAATTCTTTAGTAAATAGCCCTGCATTATGCCCGAGCGGATCAATGGCATCATTAATAATCAAATCATATTCATTTTGCTTTAAACGCAAAAATTTTAATCCGTCTTCATAAAAGATGCGTACTCTCTTATCCTCAAGTCCACATGCATTATCCGGGAAAAATTTTTTACAAACTTCCACAAAAACCTTGTCCGGCTCTACCACATCAATTTCTTCAATTTCCTGATAGTGCCCTAACTCTCTTGCTACTCCGCCATCTCCTCCACCGATCACCAATACTTTTTTTACGTTTGGATGTACGGCCATTGGCACATGTACGACCATTTCGTCATAGATAAACTCATCTTGCTCTGTAAATACAATGCTTCCATCAGCACTTAAAAATCTTCCAAACTCATCCGATTCAAAGACATCAATTCGCTGAAAATCGGTCTGCTGCTCAAATAACTGTTTCTGTACTTTAACCGACAACTTTACTTTTTCTGTATGATAATCCGAAAACCAAAGCTCCATCTTCTTTTTCTCCATTTCAGTTCGATTTAGACTAATACATTTAAGTACTCTACTTCTGAATCCATGGTTCCTTGCATGGAACAGCCTTTTTCCTTTGCATACATAATATATTCGATAATTTCTTTTGTAATGCGCTCTCCGGGCGCTAAAATCGGAATTCCCGGAGGATAGCACATTACAAACTCACTGCAGATTCTGCCTTCTGTTTTCTGAATCGGAAGCGATTCTTTCTTAGAATAAAATGCAGTCTGCGGAGACATGACAACGGTTGGCTCTATATATTCCATACTTGGCATCTCTTCCGGCTTTTTGGAATACAATCGCTTAATATCCGCAAGTGCTCCGACTAAGCGCTCGATATCCTGAATCCGGTCTCCGATTGAAATATAAGCAAGAATATTTGCGACATCTCCAAGTTCAATTTGAATATCATACTCATCACGAAGCAAATCGTATACTTCAATTCCCGCAAGTCCGATATCTCTTGTATAGATTGATAGCTTTGTCACATCAAAATCATACACACTGCTTCCATTTATCATATCTTTTCCATATGCATAATATCCACCAATGGAATTAATTTCTTCTCTTGCATATTCTGCCATCTGACTTACCTTTGCAAAAGACTCTCGTCCTCTTAGAGCAAGATTCCGTCTTGAAATATCAAGACTTGAAATCAAAAGATAAGACGCACTCGTTGTCTGAGTCAGATTAATGACCTGACTCACATATTCCCAATTCACATTTTTTCCAGTCAAAAGAAGAGAACTCTGTGTCAGGCTTCCCCCTGATTTGTGCATCGAGACAGAAGCCATATCCGCTCCTGCATCCATCGCACAGACCGGAAGATTCTCTCCAAAATAAAGATGCGTTCCATGTGCTTCATCTACTAAAACAAGCATATTATGTGCATGCGCCAGCTTTACAATCGCCCGCAAATCTGAACAAATTCCATAATAAGTCGGATTATTTACTAAAACCGCAACTGCATCCGGATTTTCTTTTATCGCTTTTTCTACTTCAAAACGTTCCATTCCAAGAGAAATCCCCAACCGGACATCCCGCTCCGGATTGACGTAAACCGGAATTGCCCCACATAGAACCAATGCATTAATAACACTTTTATGTACATTCCTCGGTAAAATGATTTTATCCCCTGCTTTGCAACAAGAAAGTACCATTCCCTGAACAGAAGAAGTCGTACCTCCTACCATAAAAAATGCATGCTCTGCACGAAACGCCTCCGCTGCAAGTTCTTCCGCTTCTTTTATGACAGAAACAGGATGGCAGAGATTATCTAACGGCTTCATGGAATTCACATCCAAACTGACACATTTTTCTCCTAACAATTCTACCAGTTCCGGATTTCCTCTGCCTCTTTTATGTCCCGGCACATCAAATGGAACGACTCTTTTTCTTTTCAAAGTTTCCAGTGCTTCATACACCGGTGCCCGCATCTGCCGATGCTCTTCTTTGTTATTTCTTCTGTTATATTTCATTTCTCCTCCGATGTTGTGTCATTCCCACTCCAAAAATAGAACGAAATTTCCTGTAAAGCAAACAAAAAAGGACAGGTGATTCATCACCTGTCCTGTAGTATCATTCTACAAAAGTCATTTTAAGTTTATACACTATGCATCCTTATGCATATTTGCAAAAACCATTTTCTTTCAGAGCTTATCGTTGACGCTTCCGCCAGCAAATATTTGCTAAAACTACTCTTATTGACCGTTTCACAAGTGATATCTCTATCTGAGAGGGTCGCAGGTTACTCTCCTGCACACAACTTATAAAATTTGAGCTTCTAACTCAATCAATAATGCGGTCTTTCACCGCAGTCGGCAGCTGCCCCGCCTGTCCGTATGGGCTTAACCAATTTCTTGGTGGGCAAATATTTGCATGAAAACAATTTTCGCATTCATGTATTTTTTAGTATAACATAGGTTTTTTTTAATTGCAAGAAATCTTTTATCTGGTTAACTTCCGAATCCACTTTCCATAATTAACGATCAAAAACGCCGGAACACATTTAAACCACTGATCCGCATTTAAGCAACACACCACAATTTGCGGCGACGCCTTAAATACAAACGCTGCAAGGAAAGAAATCGGAAGCACAATCCCCCATATACTGATAATATCAATCTTTGCTACAATCTGAGGACTTCCGCCGCCTCTTATAATTCCATTATTGGTCGGCATCTGATAAGACATTCCTACACAGACGGCACTTAAAATAATAAGAAAACTGTTCGCCATCGCTCTTGTCTCTTCGGATAAATTATAAATTCCAAGAATTGGAATTCGCAAGAAATATAAGGTAACCCCGGAACAAATTCCAATTGCTAAAAACAGCTTTTGGAGTTGCTTGGAATACCGAATCACTTGCACTTCATCTCCCTCTCCAACTGCTTTTCCAATGATAACAGAAGCTGTGGAGCACGCACCGACTGCTGCTGATTTCACTAAAAGAAACAGGTTGGAGGCAACACTGTTGGCCGCAATTGCACGTGCAGTCATATGACCTAAAATTGCAGTTTGAAGTGCAGTATTGATGCCCCAAAGACTTTGCACCAAAAACATTGGTCGAGTTACTTTTCCATAATCTGCAATGATTTCTCGATCCATTTGCTGAAAGTAATCCCGGAATTTTAAATCTAAGATCTTTTCTTTTCTTATACTATAAAAAATAACAATTCCACATTCTAAGATTCGAGCGACCAAAGTTCCAATTGCTGCACCTGTCACACCCAGCCTCGGTGCGCCAAACCTTCCAAAAATTAAGGTATAGTTAATTCCGTAATTAACCACTAACGTAACAATCGATAACATCAAGGCAATTTTTACTACCTGTACTGTACGAAGCGTAGCCAGCAAAATCGTCGTAACTGCAAAAAACAGATACGTAAATCGAATGATAGAAAGATACACACAGCCTTCCTTTACAATTGTGGTCTCTGTTGTAAAAATATGCATTACCGGGATCGGAAAAAAGGTCACAATTCCAAACAAAATCAAGGCAATTCCAATCCCAAAACGCATTGCAACATTGCCGATTTTTTTAATCGAACCGGTATCCTTTTTGCCAAAATACTGGCTACCTAAAATGACGGCACCTTCAGCAAATGCGGATAACATCTGCTGAAATATAAACTGGATTTGATTAACCGCTGTGACACCGGATAATGAGATTTCGCTGTAAGCGCCCAGCATAATATTATCTGTCAAGTTGACACTAAGCGTTAACACATTTTGGAGTACTAATAAAATATAAATTGAAAAAAAGTTTTTGTAAAAACCCCGCTTTTTCATGGTTCTTTCTTCTCCCGAATCTCCTCTTCCCATTTATGTAATTTTCTTGCCGCTTCCGGATTTTGCTTTTCCAGTCTCTTTTCAAGTCTTTCCCTGCTCTTCTTCAAGTGCTCCACAATCTCTGGATGATGAATCAATAACTGCTGCTCAATTTTACGTCTTCGTTTTTCAATCAATTGCAGAATTACTTTGCGATCTCCTCTTAAGTTTTCCGGAAGTTCATCTAAATGCAATTCCATTCTTCTTAATATTTCATCCTCATCAATTGCTCCAAGCGAATGCCAGTTTTTAAGTTTTTCTTCAATTCCAAGCTCTGCAAGGCGCTCCAAATCCGGCAGTTTATGCAGCTGTTCCATCACCTGATGCACTTTCTTTTCAATTTCTTCTACTGCATCATCACCAAAGGCCCAGGCAAATTCTTCTAAGGTATTTTCCTCTTCTGCCGGTATCATTGCCTCATGTACTGCATGCACCTTTTCCGGAATTTCAAGTGGACATGGAGAAGAAATTCCGGCATCATGCAAAGCTGCAAGAATGGTTCGGCGGACTTTTCCTTCTTCAATTAAATGTCCAATTCCAAGGCTTCTCATCTGTTCATTTACATTTTCGGAATGTTCTGTGATATAAAAATGAATTCCCTGTTTGTCAAAGTTTTTTGCCATCATTTCCAGACGATCTGCCGCTGTGATATCTATACTGTTGATTGCTCCTGCATCTACAATGACTACTTTTGTATCTTCTTTGATGCTGCTTTCAATATCGGACTGGAAAATCTTAATGTTTGCAAAAAACAGATTTTCGCTGAATCGATAAATAATTGTATTTTTAATCGGATAAGCATTGCGGTTTCGTTTTAAATCATAATAGGCTTCCTTGCCTGGAATCATACCATAAAAAGCACGAGGCGGATTGGTTGCTCGTAACACAACTGCTATAAAAGAAAGTAACAATCCGATTACAACACCATAAATGGTTCCCAAAAACAAAACACTGATGCACGCTGCTACAAATATATAAAATTCATTCCGACTTACTTTAAATAAGCGAATTGCCAGATGCAATTCCACCACATTCATAAGTGCTGAAATCACAATCGCAGTTAACACTGGCACCGGAAGATAACCGATAAAACCGGTTGCACAGACTAAAACAACTGCCATCACTGCACCTGCTGTAATCGAAACTGCCTGTGTTTTCCCTTCATACTGCTCATTCATTGAAGTTCTTGAAATACTTCCATTTACCGGGCAGCAACCCACACACGCAGCCGCAAGATTTCCCATTGAGCAGGCCAAAATTTCTTTATTCTCATCAATCTTATATCCATTTTTTAAAGCAAAATTATTTTCTGATAATAAGGTTTCTGACATGATAACCGCAGCTATCATCAGACTTCGCCCTGCCGCCTGCGTCCAGTCAATCCCTGCAAATTGAAACATATGAAATTTCGGAAGACCACTCTCTACTGCATCAAGCAAAACTACTCCTCGTTCATCCACATGAAATAGCAACGTTGCTATCACTCCAACCGCCATAATCACAATTGCCATCGGAAATTTCGGAATCAGTTTCCCAGCCAGCCGAAGAAAAACCAACGCTCCGACTCCAAGTGCAACTGACAACCAGTTAATTTCCTTACAGGTTTCAAAAATATGGTGAGCAAGTTCCGGTAATTCTCCTGAACCTGCCTTACCTCCTAATATCTTTGGTATCTGCATTAAAATAATCGTAAGTGCAATTCCGCTGATAAATCCCCCCATAACCGGTGTTGAAATAAAATCTACAATCCTGCCGGCTTTTAGAAAATAAAACAACAACAGCCATAGTCCGGTTAAAAGCGCAATCACAGGCACATACTGCATTGCCTCTTTACTTCCACTCTCAATCCCAAGTGAAACAAGTGCTGCTCCCACAATCGCTGCCGGTGCAGCATCTACACCAAAGATAAACTGTTTTGAAGTAGAAAACAGTGCAAAGAATAAAATCGGAAAGACCGAACCATAAAGTCCATAGACTGCCGGAAGTCCTGCAATCTGTGCATATCCCATCGAAATCGGAATCGACACCGCTGCCATAATAATTCCTGAAAAAATATCTTTTTTTAAGTATTCTTTTTTATAATTTTTTAATGTCGGAAATAATAAACCCTTCATACGTTTCATTCCTTATTATTTTGCCATTTCATAGATTGCCAGCATATCTGCCTCATATAATACTTTTGCAGAGCCCTTATGTCCGCCTGTATTTAAACTGCATTTATGTGCCAGTTCTTTTAATTCTTCTTCACTCGGAGTCAGCCCCAGCTCACGAAGATTGGTCGGCATCTTTATTTCACGGAAAAATGCCTCCATTGCTTCAATTCCATGCACTGCCATTTCCTCTGCATCTCCGGTATCTTCAAGTCCCATTACCCGCACTGCAAATTTGTGGAAACGTTCCGGAATTTCTTTATAGACATATCTGGCCCAGCTTCCCCAAAGTGCTGCAAGTCCTGCTCCATGTGCCACATCATACATACCGCCAAGTTCATGTTCCAGTGCATGTGTTGCAAAATCATTTCCACCATTTCCACATCCGGTTAAGCCGTTATGAGAAAGACTTCCTGCCCACATTACTTCAGCTCTGGCATTGTAATCTTTTGGATTTTCTTTTAAGATCTTTGTATTTTCAATCACTGTACGCATCAATGCTTCGGCAATGCTGTCTGTCAGCTCCATATTTTCCCCTTTGGTAAAATAACGCTCCATTGTATGCATTAAAATATCGGTGCATCCGCATGCAGTCTGATAATCCGGCAGCGTCATAGTCAGTTCCGGATTCATAATCGCAAACTTCGGACGGCAGTATTCACTGTGATATCCGGTTTTAATCCATCCATCTTCATTTGTGATAACAGAAGAATCACTCATCTCACTTCCTGTTGCTGAAATGGTTAAAATAACACCGATTGGCAGACAGCCTGCCGCACTTCTTTTATGAGAATAAAAATCCCATACATCACCACCATTTGCAACTCCATATCCGATTGCCTTTGCAGAGTCAATGACACTTCCTCCGCCGACTGCCAGGATAAAATCAACACCTTCTTTTTTGCAAAGTTCAATTCCTTCCTTTACAAGCGAAAGTCTTGGATTCGGAACCACTCCGCCCAGTTCTGTATATGCAAGGTTTTCTTTTTCCAATGCCTGTTTTACGCGGTCTAACAATCCCGTCCGTTTTACACTTCCACTTCCGTAATGAATCAAAACTTTTTTACAGTTTTGTGCCTTTACAAGTTCTCCTGTCTTTTCTTCTGTGTCTTTTCCAAATACTACCTGTGTGGGTGCATAATAATTAAAGTGAAACATCCTCTGATCCTCCTGTTATTTTCTTACTTTTTGAGTTGTTATAAGTATAATACCTGTGTTTTCAGAATACAAGTTGACTTTACATTTCTATTGTGATAATCTTTTTACGATTTAAGTAGAAACAATACGGGAGCTTGTGTGACAGGCTGAGAGGAAGATATTAGCTTCGACCGCACCTGATTTGGATAATACCAGCGTAGGAAATCATAAGAATTTATAATTTTAACCATATCTGCTCCGGATTTCCAAATCCAGGGCATTTTTACTTTATTCAAAAAATTTTTATAAATAAAGAAAGGATACGCTTTATGAAAACAGAACATTCTCACTTACTTCGCATGGTTATGCTTGCCATGTTAGTTGCCATCGGTGTTGTCATCTCTCCGATTCTAAGAATCGAAGGAATGTGTCCGACTGCACATTTTATTAACATTGTCTGCTCCGTGCTTCTTGGACCTTGGTATTCCCTTCTATGCGCAACTTTAATCGGAATCATCCGTATGATGATGATGGGAATTCCTCCGCTTGCCTTAACCGGAGCCGTATTTGGAGCATTTTTATCCGGTGTCTTTTATCGGGCTTCCGGTGGTAAAATCATCTGCGCTGTCTTAGGTGAAATCTTTGGAACCGGAATTATCGGTTCTCTGGTTTCTTACCCTGTTATGGCAATTCTTATGGGAAGAGGCGGTTTAACCGCATTTTACTATACCCCAATGTTTTTAGCTGCTACGACAATGGGCGGAACAGTTGCCTGGTTCTTCTTAAAAACCTTAAGTCAGGCAGGTGTTCTTGCCGAGTTTCAAAGAAATCTTGGAGCAAAAGTTTATGATAAAAAAGTTAGAAAATCTAAAAGAACAAAATCGACTCACTAAACCACTGATTCACTGCATTACCAATCCAATTTCCATCCATGACTGTGCAAATATCGTTCTTGCCTCCGGCGCACGCCCGATTATGGCAGAACACCCGCTTGAAGTTGCTGAAATTACAAGCACTGCACAGGTTCTTGCTTTAAATCTTGGAAATATTACTGATGCAAGAATGGAAGCCATGCCGATTGCGTTAAAGACTGCGGTACAAAAAGAAATTCCGGTGCTTCTTGACCTTGTCGGAACTGCATGCAGTACGCTTCGAAAAAATTTTGCAAAAGAATTACTGAAAATTCATGTCCCTTCGGTTTTAAAGGGAAATATGTCAGAACTGCTTGCCATGATAGAGGAAGAATCCCACGCTGTCGGAATCGACGCCGGAGAAAAAGATTCCATCACCGACGAAAATCGAAATAGACTGACCAAACTCTTTCAGAAAAAAGCCGATGAATGGAATACAGTTTTTCTCATCACCGGAAAAGAAGACATGATTGTATCAAAAGATGAGTGTTTCTTTGTCCAAAATGGTTCACCCGCTATGGCAAATATTACCGGAACCGGCTGTATGCTTGGGATGGTCTGTGCTTCCTATCTTGCCTCTGCCTCAAATGCTTTTAACGCCGCTCTGACTTCGACTGTTGAATTTGGAATTGCCGGAGAACTCGCCGCAAAAAAGACAATGGCTCCTGGGTCTTTTCAGGTTCAGCTATTGGATTCCTTCTATCAGTTGACCGAAGCAAAACGAGATTCACTTGCAAAAATAATCGTGTATTAAATATAAAGAGGAGACTTTTGGTCTCCTCGAATAATGATTACAGCTCTATTTTCCGATCTTTGAAATAATATTCCTTGTCATGCTCATTGATTTCTCCTATCACCTTACACGGTATTCCATAAGCAACCACATTTGCCGGAATATCTTTGGTTACTACACTTCCGGCACCAATTACTGTATTGTCTCCAATTGTTACTCCCGGCATTACACAGACACCGCTCCCAAGCCAGCAGTTTCTTCCGATATGAATTGGCATATTATACTGATAAGCCTGCTTGCGAAGTTCCGGTAAAATCGGATGTCCCGCTGTCGCAAGTGTAACATTTGGTCCAAACATGGTATAATCTCCAACATAGATATGGGTGTCATCTACTGCAGTAAAGTTAAAATTTGCATACACATTATTTCCAAAATGAACATGACGACCACCAAAGTTTGCATGAAATGGTGGTTCAATATAACAGTTTTCGCCAAGTTCTGCCAACATTTCTTTTAACATCTGCTGACGTTTTTCTCCCTCTGACGGGCGGGTCTGATTAAACTCATACAAGCGTTCCAGACATTTTTCCTGTTCTTTTAAGATTTCCTCGTCCCCCGGAAGATACAATTCTCCTGTATGCATCTTATCTTTCATTGCCATAAAAAATCCGTCCTTTCGTTTATCTGCTTTTATTATAAGAGAACGGCATACAAAAAACAATTTATTTCTCTTTTATTTTTCTGCTGTTAAAATCTCGCACAGTGCTCCAAACATCGCCGGCTCTAATTCCATTGAAGCTAATGTTGCAATCGCTCCTTTTTGCTGTTCTTTAATAAGATTATACAAATCTGATTTTAAATTATAAGAAATCTGTGCTTTTTCTAAAATCTCATAAGCTTCCTGGGCAAGGTCTGCCAAACTTTCTTCGATTGGATTTTCAAATACTACTTTTATCTCTGCATTTACCGGCACTTCTGTTATTTCTATACACATACCATTTTTCTCTACTGTTGCTTTATATGCCGTCTCTTTTCCATCTACCAGCACGCTTACTGTATTTTCCTTTATTTTTACAAAATCCAGTTTCCAGCATCGTTTTTCTGGAAGTACCTCTGTATTTCCCTGTGGAGTGTGAATGATAAAGCAGTCTTTCCCTTCTTCCTGTGCTTTTTCCAGCTTTGTTTCTACCCAGCTTTCTTCTACACTGTCTCCTTCATCCTCCCTTAAAGTAAAACTTCCAGTCTTTCCAGGGAAAATTTTTATTTCCAAAGATTTTGGATTATCCGTGTCATTATCAAATACTTCCATATTTTTCAGTGGAACAATTGCACCTTCTCTTGCCAGTACCGGAATTTCTTCGATTCCACGGAACAACTGAACCATACGTCCACCCTCATATTTTCTTCCATTAAAAAAGTCATACCAGACTCCGGACGGAAGCCATGTCTTTGCTTTTCCAAGCTGAGTTTTTGTATCTATTTTCTCTGTAATCGGAGAAACCATAAGTTCACTGCCAAAATAATAATTATTCGGTACCTGATAAGCTTCTTCTCTCTCCGGCTCTAAATAATACATTGGCATAACAAGCGGTTTGCCCTCTTTATTGGCACAGTAATTCATGGTATACAGATACGGAACAAGCGCATGTCGCAGTTTTAAGAACGCTTTCATAACAGATTCTACAATCTTATTATATTTCCATGGCTCTTTTCCATTAAACGGATTATCTGTACTATGCAGACGGTTAATCGGAGAAAATACACCAAGCTGTACCCATCTTGCGGTCAGTTCATCATCACGATAACCCATCATGTGACCTCCGATATCATGACTCCACCAGCCATAACCAATATTGCTCGCATTTGCTGTAAAATACGGCTGAAACTGAAGACTTTCCCAGGTAATCACCGTATCCCCTGAAAATCCAATCGGATAACGGTGGCTTCCAGGTCCTGCATATCTGGAAAATGTCAGCGGTCTTGTGCCTTTCCATTTATTATCCAGATAATGATAATGATTGAGCATCCACAACGGGTCAAGTCCCGGAACTTTTGTTACCGTTCCCTGCTGCCAGTCTACCCACCAGAAATCAACACCCTCTTCTTCCATCGGATGATGTAATTCTTCAAAATATACTTCCATAAATTTCGGGTCTGTCACATCAAACAATACCGGTTCTTTCTTTTCCGGATCCATTCCCATCTTTGTTGCAACTCTCTCATAAGCATCCTCATAAGCACGGATTCCATCTGCCGGATGTACATTTAATGTAATTTTCATGTGATGCTCATGCAGCCATCCCATAAATTCCTTCGGATTTGGGAAAAATTTCTTATTCCAGGTATAGCCTGTCCAGCCACTTCCATAAATCGGGTCTACATCATCTACCAGATGCCAGTCCATATCCACAACCGCCACAGAAAATGGAATTTCTTCTCTTTCAAACCGCTCAATTAAGTCTTTATATTCGGTTTCTGTATAGCGATGATAACGACTCCACCAGTTTCCAAATGTATATCTTGGAAGTAATGGCGTCTCTCCACATAAATAATAGAAATCTTTCAGACATTCCAGATAGCGGTGTCCATATCCAAAGAAATAAATATCTTTCTTATTTCCGACTCTAGGCTCCACTGTTCCATCTGACTTCAATGCCATTGTCTTAGAATCATCAATTAAAGAAAATCCATTTTTTGATAAGATTCCATGTTCTAATGGAATGGCTCCATCTGCTTCATCTAACGTACGAGCAGTTCCAAGCAAATCTCTTGGTGCTTCTCCATAATGCCACACTCTTTCATTGGATTTTCCTCCGGCTACACGAATCATTAAGCCTCCCGGAGTAAACTCTTTCTTATCATAATGAATTTCTAAATCTTTTGTGTAAATATGAAGTTCGCCATTTACATCACTTACTTTAAATTCTGTCGGTGCAAAATCACGATTCACTACCATCTGTGTCGGACGGTCTTCAAATTCTCCATTTTCACTATATTCTAAGCGTACTAACGCAGTGGTCAGCATTGAAATTCGATAATGTTCACCGCTTACTACATTTGCCGCACAGCACATTGGATTTCCATTTAATACATATTTTTCCAATCCCATTTTCATTCGCTCCTTATTATTTAAACCTTTTTCGTTTAAGTTTATTATAATGCAATTTTTTTTAAGATGCTTTCAAAAATTTTACTTAAAACTTTACTATTTTGACTTTTTTATTCTATTATATATTTTCCAGTCAACTACTCGTCACCTAAAGGCAGTGAGTTTCCACTTGCAACACGCAAAAAATTTTTTATTTATGAATCAAAAAAGAGATTTATACAAACGAATGTATAAATCCCTTTTCTATCTCTCAATCTATGTATTTTTCTTACTCTACAATACGTCTGACTGCAATGTATGGTCTGTAAAGCGCATTAGATGAATATTTAATTCCGCCCTGTGGATATGGTTTGCTGTTGGAAGCATGTACAATTCCGCCGTCTCCGGTAAGGATTGCTACATGTCCGGAATATACAATGATATCTCCGGCACGGGATTCAGAATAGGTAATTCCTCTTCCTGAACCAGCCTGTGCATCACTGGTACGTGGCAGGCTGTATCCAAAGTGTGCAAATACCTGCTGTACAAATCCAGAACAGTCAATTCCGTTTGTTAAGCTGTTTCCACCATAGACATACGGATTTCCGATAAACTGGCTTGCATAAGAAACGACTGCATCTCCACTTGCACTGGAAGTACTTCCTGAAGAAGTTGTAGTCTCTTCTTCATAAGTTTCATCTACTGTAGTATTTTCTTCCGGTACAATTGTTGTTTCAGTTGTTGTATTAGAAGCACCTGTATTAGAGGACTGGCTTCCAGAAGCACTGCTTGTATTAGAAGAGCTGTTGCTCTTACTTGTACTTGCAGCTTTCTTTGCAGCCTCTGCTTTTGCTGCTGCGGCAGCTTCTGCAGCTTTCTTCTTAGCAGCTTCTTCGGCAGCTTTTGCTTCAGCGGCTTTTCTTGCCTCTTCTGCTTTTCTTGCTTCTTCTTCCTGTATTTTCTTCAGTTCTGCATTCTGCTGTTCAATTAATTTTCTATATTCAGCAGCCTGAGCTTTTACTTCAGAAATCTGATTTTCATAGTCAGAAGCTGTTGCTTTTTTCTTTTCCAGTTCGTTTTCCAGATTTTCCTGCTGCTCTTCCTGAGCCTGTTTCATCTGTTCTAACTCGCCTTTTTCTTCTTCTAACTGATTTCCAAGAGATGTTACCTGTTCTACAACATTTTTCATTTTAGAGAGTTCATCTCTGTCAAACTGATACATCTTTTCTGTGTACTCTGCTTTACTTAATAAGTCTGTGATATTGCTGGACTCTAAAAGCATCTGTGCCCATGCACCACTTCCACCATTCTCATAAAGATACTGAATTCTTTTTTTCATGGCTGCGTACTGTTCATCACGCTCTGCTTCAGATTCTGCAAGTTTTTCTTTTGTTTCTTCTATAGAATCTTCTTTATCTGAAATCTCACCCTTTAAGATTTCAATTTCTGCCAGTGTTTTTACCAGACTCTGGTCAAGAGAATTAATTTCTCCTAATAATTCTTCTTTCTGTTGTTCCAGTTCTGCTTCTTTGCTTTCCGCTGCAGATAATTTACTTTCTGTATTTGCTTTTTCAGTCTGAACTTCCTCTTTTCTGGATGCAGCTACCGGCATAACCTGTGTGACTGCAAGAGCAAAAATAAGACTGAGACAAAGAAATCTTTTTTTCATATATATTATGTACCTCACATTTTCTTTCTGAGACAATATTACCTTGAACATGATATCACAAAATTATTACATTAGCAAGCATAAGTTTAAATTTTTGTAACAAATAAGAGGTCCTGTACAATTTTGTACAAGACCCCTTTTGTCTTTTGTTCGCTTTTTAATTCTCTTAAAGTAAGATTACTCTACAATTCTTCTGATTGCTATGTATGGACGATACAGTGCGTTAGATGAATACTTAATTCCACCCTGTGGATATGGTGCACTGTTAGAAGCATGTACAATTCCACCGTCTCCTGTAAGAATTGCTACATGTCCGGAATATACAATGATATCTCCGGCACGGGATTCGGAATAAGAAATTCCTCTTCCTGCTCCCGCCTGAGCATCGCTGACACGTGGTAAACTGTATCCAAAGTGTGCAAATACCTGCTGCACAAATCCAGAACAGTCAATTCCGTTTGTTAAGCTGTTTCCACCATAGACATACGGATTTCCAATAAACTGGCTTGCATAAGCAACGACTGCTTCTCCAGTTGCACTGGAAGTACTGCTTGAACTATTATCTGTTGTACTGGAGCTGTCATCAGATACATCTTCAGAATAATTGCTGTCATTATCGGATGTATCGTTAGATGCATCATTTGTTGTGTCATTAGATGCATCATCATTTGAAGTATCTTCAGAAACATTGCTGTTATCTGTTGTATCTTCGGAAGCACTGTTACTGCTGTTGTCTGTTGTATCTTCGGAAACATTATTGTCACTGTTATCTGTTGTATCTTCGGATTTTGTACTTGTCTGTTCTGCTTTTGTGCTTTCAGCTGCTGCTTTTTCTTCCGCAGCTTTTGCTTCGGCTGCTGCCTGTTCTTTTGCTGCTTTCTCTTTCGCTGCTTTTTCTGCTGCCGCTTTTTCTGCAGCTTTTCTTGCTTCTTCTGCTGCTCTTGCTTCTTCTTCCTGAATCTTCTTCAGTTCTGCATTCTGCTGTTCAATCAGGTTTTTGTATTCCTGAGCCTGAGCCTGTACATTTGCAATCTGAGTTTCGTAATCGGAAGCTTCTGCTTTCTTCTGATCCATCTGCGTCTGCAGAGAACTCTGCTGTTCTTCCTGAGCCTGTTTCATATCTTCAAGCTCTGCTTTTTCCTGTGTAAGCTGTTCTCCAAGCTGTGTAACTTCTGTTACAACATCTTTCATCTTCTGCAGCTCATCGCGGTCATACTGATACATTTTTTCAGTATACTCGGCTTTATCAAACATATCCGTAATACTTCCGGATTCCAGAATCATCTGTGCCCAGGCATTACTGCCACCGTTTTCATACAGATACTGTATTCTTTTCTTCATAGATGCATACTGTTTATCTTTCTCAGCCTGTGCATCCTCTAATTTCTGTTTTGTATCTTCAATTGCAGATTCCTTGTCAGAAATTTCTCCGTTTAAGATTTCAATCTGAGCCATCGTCTGTACCAGACTCTGATCCAGAGAATCAATTTCTCCAAGTAATGCATTTTTTTCTGATTCTAATTCATCGGCCTTACTTTCTGCCGCAGATAATTTACTTTCTGTTGCTGCTTTCTCAGCCTGTACCTCATCTTTTCTTGCTGCTGCAACTGGAAAAGTAAGAGATGCTGACATCGCTAAAACTAAGCTAAGAGCTATAATTCGTTTTTTCACTTCTTTACCTCTCTCCTTTTTTTGTGCTTCACTGTTGTCCATAATAGCACACTTCTTTTAAAGATGCAAGCTTTTTTCATTTTTTATTAATTTTCATGTTATATTTTGTAACATTTTATTAATATTTAACTTCTTTTCTTGTGCTTATTTTTTTAGACAACCTTACTCTTTTTTGTTGTCTTCACAACGTTTTTTATGGTATTATAAACTCATCATAAAAGGGGGTTCTTGCGTGAACATAAAAAAGAAATTAAATGAAATCATCTACACAATCTCACGCTACACGGAAATATTTCTATCTCTCATTATTCTGACCGTGATTGTTCTACTGATTATTCCCGTCGTATATGATTTTGTACAACATCCTCTGCTTGAAATCACGGCTCACGATTTCACCACATTTCTGGGGAATGTCCTCACCTTACTCATCGGTGTAGAGTTTGTAAAAATGCTTGCAAAACACACTGCCGAAACGCTTCTCGAAGTACTGATGTTCGCTCTTGCACGACAGATGGTCGTCGTCCACGAAACCATGGTGGATACGCTTATCGGAATTGTTGCGCTTGGAGCAATTTTTGCAATTCGTAAGTATTTATTACTAAAAACTCCGGACAAGCAGAAAATCTATGACAAGCTTTAAAAAGAATCTCGCTTGCGAGATTCTCCGCCTGCGGCGGATCGCTTTTGCGACAGATTTCCTCACCGCCGCAGTGCGCTCCCTGCGGAGTGTTTTTATTTCATAGGATGCAATTTCCTATGAAACAAAAAGCCACCCTGCCTTAGGGTGGTTTTTTATTCATAAGCTCTCATTCCCGGAAACAAAATGCCATCTCCGTCAGGATGAGATTTTGCCCGCATCTGTCTTTCTGTCAGCATATAATACTGATATCTTCTTCCATTTTCTCTTTCTCGCAAATCCCAGGTAACGTCGCAGAAAAAGTGCTGGTCTCCTAATTTGACTACATTCCACGCATGAGTTTTAGAAGCATAGCCAAAACATTCGATCTGGAGCTGTCTTAGCAAGTAAAGAAATGTTACTGAGATTCCTTCGCAGACACCGACACGATTCAATAATGTTTCCAGCGTGTAAGAAGCATAAGGATAAGAATTATCATTCTGATATTTCTTGTTTGTATACGTCAAATTTAAAGTAAGAAAATCATAGACGGCACGAACCATCTCTGCTTCCGTCATTCCTTTTGTAATAGTCTCCTCCAAAATATCTTTTGCCATTGCCGACATCTGATTCATTTTTCTTCGAATCAACTCCCTGTCGGTATAATGATAACTTAGTTCAAAGGAAACAACTATTCCGTCCTCATTTTGCTGAATCCGTTTTATTTCATACTGATTCCAATAGAAAAATTCTGGAAAATCCAATGCAATCGCTAAAAAGATAGCAGACCAGTCTCTTCTTGTCATAACGGTGCATGGGATAACCTCTTTTTCTAATCTGGAAATCATTTTTACGAACTGCCAGTAAAGCTCCTGCTGTCTTCCTGTTAACTGATTGACACAGCGCAATGAAGTGCTGTGCTCCATCCTATCAATTTTTACAATTTCTTCTGCCATTTCCTGTTCCTTTCATCTACCGCTCTCCCAATATGCCAAACATGTACGCTCACGGTCTATACTACATTTATTTACTCCAAGTTTAGCTTAAATCCAAAGTTACATCTACTTTCTGATTCATTCCTTTTTCTAATGCCTTTACCTGAATTTTATCTGCTGTTTCCATAATCAGTTCCACTTCAATAGTCGTATATTTTGCAAGTGGTTTTTTACTTCTTAAGAGACAGGTTCCAACTTCCTGTGCCCCTTCCAATTTCATTTTTGTACTGATACTGCCACTTGAATACAGATGCAGTGCAACTTTTGTCTGTTTCTCATAAGCAGTTTTTACGTTTGTTTTAATATGTACCGGAAGCTCCATATTTTTGAAAATCAAGTTTTCGATGTAATAACTTTTGGTTCCTGCACCAGAACCATCTAAAATTCTAAGACCAAGTGTCTCATTCGACACCTGTTTCATTTTCGGGATTTTGGAATGACTACCTGACTGATTTTCTGAATAAATCAAGCCTTTCATAATCCCTTTTTCCAACATGTAAGCATAAACTGCATCCCCAAGCGCTACGGCTTCTTTTGATTTGTAAGAGATACAATTATTTCCGTACATCTTTTTAAATTCATTCACAAAATATGGATTTACATTACTTCCCCCTACTAAAAGAGTCAGGTCTGCTCTCACTCCTTTTTCTTTTTCCACCTTTGCCAGACGTTCCAAGACAGGCATTAACTTTACCTGCATCAATTTTTCACAAAGCTTATGATAATCTGCTTTTGAGATTCCGATTTCAACCTGTTTGTTATATTTTGGAGTATAGAGAATAATACTGTCGTACTCTTTTCCTGGTGCAGACATACGGATTTTACATTCTTCACAACGGTTTCTTAACACCTGAAATGCCTCTTTATCCCCAGAGAGATCGATTCCATTCGCTTTTAACTGTACTGTAAAATACGCCATCATCAGATAATCGATATCGTCTCCTCCTGCTTTTACTCCGTCCACTGCCAGCACTTTAATCTGACGTTTTGAGGCAGATAACAGAGCCACATCAAATGTACCTGCACCCAAATCAATGATTCTTAAATTGAGCGGTTTCTCAGATAACTTGTCTGGATACAGATATGCAAGTGCACAAGCCTCCGGTTCTGTGATCATACCAGCCACCTTCATTCCTGCACTCTGCGCTGCTCTGCGCACAAATTCCTTTTGTTTTAGATTAAAAGAAGCCGGATAAGAAACAACACATTTATCTGTACGATAATTCAGTTTTCCATCAGGATCCATTCTGGTCTTTGTATTTCTTTTCAAGTACTGAAATAATACTTTATGAGCGTCCAAAATCGAGAAACGTACCCCTTCACGGCTGATTGCAAATCCATTATTTTCCGTGCCAATCAATGATTTCATAGATAAAACAACCGGCTCAAGCATGGCTCTTTCCTTGGCACTGCGTCCCACATCTGAAAATTCTAATGGTTCTCTTAAGAGAACAGCAGAAGGGGTGCTGTTCACTCCCTCTTCATTTTCAATTACTAAAGGTTTTTCAATTTTCGTGTTATAGACTCCTACTACGCTGTTATTCGTACCAAAGTCAATTCCTATCGTTTTCGCTGCGTATTCTTCAAACATCGTCAGTCTCCTCCTGTATATTTATATCCTGCCACCATTTCTTTTAACAAAATCTTTCCATGATATTCATAACCATTTCTAATTGATTTTGCAATTCTGGCATGTTTCTCTTCTTCCTCTGTCTCCACAATATCAATTACTTCATGAATTTTTGAATCAAAAGCAGAATTTTCCTTTGTTGTATGAATTTTAACCCCCATCTCTTCGAAAATAGAGTCAAGCCGTTTAAAAATCAGATGACTCTGTTCTTCCTGTTCATTTGCGGTCAGATAAGAGGCTACATCTTCTCTCCATAAAGCAAGCTCTCTTAAAAACTTTTCGAAATCTTCCCCTTCTCTCTGCTTCGCATTTAAAAGTCCGATAAATTCCTGCAATATTTCACTCTGACTTTCGATTTTACGATTCTGTGAGTCTATTTTTTCATTCATTTTCTTTAACAGATTTTCCATCTGACGATACTGGATTCTTTTATTCATCTTCATCCTCCTCTGTGTTGTCAAACTTAGTCAAGTGGATATTCGCAATCCGCTTCGCTACTTGCTCATAACCAAATAGCTGCTACGCAGCTTATCAGAAGGGGCTTGCCCCCTCCTGATACAAGCAAGTCCCCACCCCTGCTTATTGCTTTTCGCAATTGAAGCAGGGGACTTACTTGATTTGGTTAAAATGTTCCATATATTCATCCTGGTTTGCTTTTACTAATTTGTCTCTTTTAGACTTCTTTAAAGGGATTTTCATTGTATTCAAATACTCATCCATCACAACTTTTTCGTAATATTTCATTTTTCTCTGTTCTTCTTCCATTTTGCTTGATAAGAACTTCATTACTTTTGCCATATCATAAGGTGCCGGCAATAAACCATCTTCTTTCCACATCAAACTATAATACTCATCTTGATGATACTCGTAAGCAAATAATAATAACTTTGCAAAGCACTGTGTTTTACCATCTTCTGGCTTTCCAATCAAAGAAACCGCAATGGAATATCCAAACAATCTTTCTCTTAACTCATTCTGAAACTCAAACCATTCATCCTCTTTGTCCTGATAATAATTGCGAATTTTAGAGAATAAAAAACTTGGATTTGCGCTGTTTTCAAGATACTCCCAGCATTCTTCTGCAAATTCTTCTGGTTTTTTATCCTGTTTCTTATCTGATTCTCTGGTTTTAATTTCTGTTTTCTCCTGACCAGATAATTTATATTCAAAAGTTTTTGCTTGTAAAGAAGTCTGAATCATTCCTTTTTCTCTTAAGAGATTCCAAATTTTCGGAAAATAAATTTTCAGCATATTTTCAGCAGCTGTACATTTTTTCTCAGGGTTTCTATAAATTTCCCATAGATTTTCATACAGCGTAAACAAAATTTTTTCTGTCACTCCTAACACATCTTCTCCAGCTTCTTTTATAATCTGATAAGTAAACTCATAAATTTTCTTTCGCTCTTTCCAATCCAATCCTAAAACTGTTTTTACGGTTCCTGGAATCCACATAGATTCCCATTTCTTTTCTCCGTTTTTATATTCCGTTTTTCCTCCAATTAAAATTTGTGCTTTCGACTGAAGGCATGTTCCATTACTGATAGTATAAAGATGTTCCTGAAGCTCATAAGGCAGAATCTGATAGTACTCAAGCTGTACTTTTCTTCGTTCCGGCTCTGAGCCTTCAAATTTAAAATAGAAGGATTCTTCCGGATGTTTTGCCAGATAAAATGCCATTTTAAAAAGTTCTAATCGAGTTTCTGTATTTACCTTTTCAAGTAAATCCTCTTCCTTCCACTGTTCAAACCATTTTACATCTCTCTCAAAGTTTTCGTTTGGAAGTCTTTTTAAGTTTTCTTTAAATTCTTTCTCATAAAAGACCATTCCGTTTACTGCCGGCAGACGAAAAATTATGTTCTTAAATTCCTCAATATTCATTAAAAAGCCGTGCATTGTCACATGTGCTCTTCCATCAAAATAATTTCCATTGACTTTCTTTCCCTGCATAACCACCATATTTTTATTTCCAATTGGATAGATTAACAATGCTTTTTCTGGACTGTCCACTTCAATTTCAAGACATTCTTTTTCAATTTTTTCCAGATATTCGATTGGAAATCCAGGACTGTAGCGTAAAACACCAAGTCCATTTCCACTTTTTGTATTTCTGCCTCCAATAAAGTAATACATACCTTTCCCTCCCGATTCCTATTCTACCGTTTTCCTAAACTTCTTCTTTAAGATTTCCTTTAAACTGTTAAAGTCAAATAATCCATCTACATCTGTTTCATCTGATTCTTCGTCTTCTTCATAATCTCTTTTTGTCTCTTTTTTGGTTTCTTTTTTAGATTCTTCCTTTTTTTCTATTGCTGTCGGATAAAGACCTGAATCATTCAACAAATACATAATTGGTTCTTCGATAAACTGAGGATTGTACTCATACTTCCATTCCATTCCATCTGATTCACTGATTCGAACCGGTTCACTGCCAATGGATGCTAATAAACCATAAACCAGTTTTTCTTCTCCGATATAACGGCGGATTGTATTATAAAAGTCCGGGCAGTCCTGACTTAAATACTCCTTGATTGCCATCTGCTTCTTATTGAACTCTTTTAAGTTGAAACCATTCTTGTGAACCAGTTTTGTATATCTTTTGCCATCCCAGGAAAGTGTCTTCTGACAAATGCCTGCCAGTTTTTCATTCTGTTCTAAAAGCAAATCTGCTCTGGTAATTGCAACAAAAATTTTATAATCCTGACCCGCCTTTTTAATTTTCACTTTTGGAAGAAGCTGGTCTAAAATTTCATGGTACTTTGCAACTTCTTTTCCGAGCAATTCATTTGAATCAATCATAAAAACAATGTAAGAAGCATTTAAAATAGAAGAATTCCAATCCATGTTGATACATTCTTCTCCGGAGATGTCATCGTATTTTAATAAAATATTACGTTTTGGAGCAGAAATCATATAATAATTCGCCGGATAAATACCGTTTACCTTTGTTCCTTCCGGCAGTACCTGCTCATAAATAAAGGCTCTGCGCTCTTCATCCTGTTTTCTTTTTAGTAAATCGATTGCCGGAAAATCATCATAGATTGCTGTATCGGTTCCCGATGCAATCAAATCAAAATACGGCAGGTCTGTCATCTGGAGACGCAGGCAGGTTTTTCCTGAGGACATACGACCAACTGCAACGACCTGTTGCACCGGCACACAGCCTGCATGAATCGGAAGGATTTTATCGGTGCCGGCTTTTACTTTTATCGGTGCAAATTTCTGTCTGCCATCTTTTAATTTCTTTTTTAATGCAATTGGAAATTCAGCATCCAAATCTTCATATACTGCTTCAATTCCGTTTTTTCCAACCATATCTATGCTTAAATATTTATTTTCAATCACCTGGCTTTCCTCTAATTCCCAGTCTTCGGAAAGAGTTTCTACTCCATTTCTCAGCTCTTCATTGGTAAATAAAATTTCATTTTTTTTCAATTCCACACCATCCACTTCAAATGGAATATAATCTACCTCGTCACTAATTTTTAATTTTTCAAACATAACCGTTCCTCCTCTTTCATGTACTATCGAAACCTATTCTTCCGTAACTAATCGATTGACGATCTCTTTCGCAATCAGTCCGGCATTGACACTGCTTCCCCCATCAATATGATTTAAACATACCGTAATCGAATATGGTTTATTTTCATTCAAAATGCCTCCTGTTACGAGTAACGTCTGTGTCTTTCCGTCTCCTTCTTCACCGGTACCTGTTTTAAATGCCATCTCAACTCCATCAACTGCAAAGTCACGTCCTGTTCCTTCTCTCATGACTTTCACCATCATGTTTTTGATGCTGTCTGCCACCTCTTCTGTACACATCTGTCTTGTGACTGCCTGTGTCTTTGCTTTCATTGGTTCTTCTCGTTTGTCATTCGATCCTAAAATAAAATGAGGCTCTGCCAGAACACCTTTATTTAAGATTGCATTTGTATACATGTTTAATCCAATCGTGGTTACGGATGCCTGTCCCTGACCGATACATCCGTAGACCAGGTCGTAAGCATTTTCACTTTCCCCCATAAAGGTATTATCATTAAATTTAAATGAATCATAATGCATCACATCGTCAAATCCGAATTTTTTTAAGTTTTTTCTTAAAATTTCTTCTGGAACCTGCTGCGCTAAGGCAATAAAATAACCATTACAGCTCTGCGCCATTGCCGACTCCATTGTTGTCAATGTTCCATGTACATTTCCACCTGAGCAGTGAACAGAAACCGTTTCTTTTCCCTCTGCATCTAATGTAAAGGTATTGTTGCCTTTGCAGGTATAACTGAAATTTGCAAGATTTGCATCGTATTCTAATGCCGATGCTGCAGTTGCCAGTTTCATGGTGCTTGCCGGATGAAATTTTCTTGAAAATACGGTTTCTGAAGAGTCTCCTCCCAGACATACCGCAGCCTCAACCTCTCCGGTTTGAAAATTACTTACCATAACAGAGCTGTCCATATAGCCATTTTCAATCAACAGATCTTCAATAAAATTTTGTAAGTCTGCGTCAATCGTAAGCTTTACATTTCCACCAATTCGTCTCTGATTTGGATGAAACAAAGATTTTTCATCCATTCTTGAATCGGATTCACCCAAAAGTTCCGGTGCCATCCCAAGAATGGTCATGCGGACATTTCCGGTTTCCACTGCCTTTATATAATCCGTTCCTCCAATTAAACGCTCCAGAGAATTACTCTTTTTATCACTCATCCAACTAAGTTTTCCTGGTTCACTGCCAAACATCAATACATTATCCTTTTTGTCATAAATAGTACCTGGCAGATACACTTCTGAAAGACTCAGTAAAGAACTGTCTAATTCCTGTTCTGACATTGTCGTTTTTGCGTCTGCTTCCAGATAACGGTTTCCCAAAACAACAGCCAGAACAAGCATCATTACAAGTGCCACTTTAAACAAACGCCATACCTGATTAATGTAACTTTGAAGTTTTTCTTTTTTTCTGAACATTTCTTTTTTCTCCTTTTTCCATAAAGCCAAGCTCCACAGCTATGTAACTTACAAACATTGCATTTAAACATAACCCTCTTGATGCCAGAGGAAGGCTCACTCCTGCACTGATGAATCCTCCTGTATTAGACCCAATATGAAGCAAAAGAATCGTACCGGTTACAATAATGCTTCCCAACGTCCAAAATTCTTCCATTGTATCTAATGTTCGAATAGTTGTCATCCATCTTACAAGCAAAACTCCTGCTGCAATGACCAGTATTCCCATTAAAATTCCATAATCATAAAGGATTCGTGTCAATGCATGATCCGTATCACAAGTCGTTTTAAAAATAATTGATAAGTTTCCAGGTCCCAGTCCAAACCAGCCACTACGCTGAATATTTTTCAAAAAATAAACAATACTTTCTGTCTTTCCAACCAGTGCTTCGTCGGTTACTGCTTTCGGTAAATCAAGCCATACTTCCAGTCGTACTCTGATATGAGAAACAAACTTACATGCCAAAAATGCTGTTCCAAGACAGAGACCGATGTAAGCCATCCGGATTTTTAAATCCGGAATCGAATACCAGAAAAACGCTGTTCCAAGCAGAGCAATTAGAATTAATAAATTAAATTCGTTGCACATTGCTATAAGAGGGAAGAGAGCTACGGTATAGCATAAGAAACCGACATTTTTGGAAGAAAGACTTCCAACCTTTCCTCCAAGATATCCTCTGCTGTGCCCTTTCAAAAACCAGCAGATAGCAGTTTGATAAAGCAGAACAACCAGCGGTAAAATCAAAATTCCAAAGACCTTAATGTGTGCTCCGTTTATCGGATTACAAAACAGCGCGCCGATTAATGCCAAAGGTGCAGAAAGCATAGCCAGAAAGCCCAGATTCTTTGACTGATACCAGTCAGTATAACAAGTCAGAAAATAAACACCTGTAAAAATCAAAATCAAATACTTTAAATCGTTTGCAAAAGCTCTGCAGTTTGATGCACAATAGGAAACGGCTGCCCCGATATTCATTAAAAACAACATGATGTAAATTCCCTGTCGTTTCTTTCGATTCTTTTCCCATATAATACTGATTACGAGTTCTACTGCTAACAGTATTGTAACTACCCATACATAAGCCAGGCTCTCATCTAATGATTTCTTATTGCTGAATACAGTCCAGAAAAGCAATGAAAAAGAACTGATAAAATAAACTAATTTTTCAAGCATTAATCTTCCTCCCTTCTGAAATCGATTTTAATTCCATCCATAAAAAGTGTTGTATTTCGTGTGATATGTTTCTGTATGGAAGAATTCTCTTTTAAAACAATCCCCTCCATTTCGACTTCTCCCTTTAAAACAGTCAATAAAATTTTGTTTTCTGATTCTATATTTAAATAAAGCTTTACTTTACTCTTACATCCGTAAATTCTGATATCGTTAAACCACCCTGTTCCAAGTCGATAAATACCAGGCTGAAGTGAAAGTTCAGATACCATATCTTTATTTTTTAAAAAGCGTTTCATTCTTCCGATTCGCTTAATTCTCAGACTCCATACTCCTGAAACTTTATAAACTGTTTTCTGCATTGTCGCACTTTCATAACAAATGAAAATCAAAAAACAGATGACCGTTATCATTTCTAATGTGATGTTTGTGATTCTCACTTCGCTTGCCTCCTTCCTTTTATAAAAATCTCGCTTGCAAGATTCTCTGCCTGCGGCGGGTCGCTTTTGCGACAGCTTTCCTCACCGCCCGGTACAATCCTCGCAGATCGTTTTTAAATTCATAAGACGAAGTTTCCTATGAATTTAAAAAGAGCATTTCTGTATAATTTAACTATACAAAAATGCTCTTGAATTTCGTTTCTAATTTTATTTTTTTATTGCTTTTTATTCTTTCCAGAAGCAATCATAAAAGATTTTTACTTCTCCCTTCCAGTTTTCCCACATGTTTCTCTCTTCATTGATATGATAATGTCCTGCGTACCAGGCTTTTATGGAAGAACCAAATCGTTCAAGGATTTCATCCATTTTTTCTTCTGTCCGTGATGTCTGTTTTCGTTCTGTAAATACTTTTGCACAACTTTTCGGAAGCACATGAGAAAGTACAATTAAGTTTAATAGGTCTAAATCTTTTTGATTCTTCTCTTCTAACCTGCCAATAATTTTCTGCCATTCTATCTTTGAAAGTTCTTCATCCGGCCACCAGCCTTCGTTATTTAACATTCTCGAAAAATAATCCGAGGAATATCCACCACCGAGTACCAGATACTGACTGCCTTCGATTTTAAATAATTCTCCATCTTTTAAAAAAATCAGATTAGGATATTCAGATTCCACATAGACTTGTCCACCCCATCGCATCTGCTTTTCATAAGAATAAATGTTTTCCGGTCTGCACTCATGATTTCCTCGAATCAATAAAATATTACATTCTTTTTGATTCTTTTGCCAAAATTCATCCACTGCTTTTTGAAGCTCTTGCTTCTTTTTTCTGTCCCCTTCTCCTAAATCATAGTTGATTCCTGCATCTCCATGCACAAACAGATAACAGTTTTCTTTTCCTTGATTTTTTTGAATAAATTCAATGATACGACTCATGTTCCCGTGTAAATCTCCGGTATGTACTCTCATCTTCAAATGCCTCCTTCTATTCTCTATATATCAAATTTTATAAAGAAGGTTCTGAATTTTGAGTTAATTCTCACATTTTACCTGATTCAACAATCGTTCATCAATTTCTATTGTTTTATTCTTTAATTTTTCTTTTAATGCATCTAAAATCACTTGCGGATGCGCGCCTTTTTGCTGTAATGTTTTTAATATTTCCAAATCTTTTCTTACTTCATCTGCAGTCCGGTATTCTTCTTTTCCATTTTTTTTCATCATTTCAAGCAGCTTTTCAGCCACGCTTTCACTGCATCCGGTTCGTTCCTGAATCTTTTCTATGTTAACACTTCCATCTCCTTTATAAACCTCTCCATATAGAAGCCGGAACATAACCTGAATACAGCTGTAAAGGTCTGTAGCTGGCGTAATTGCTTTTACTGCTTCAAGAAGCAATCCGGCACGTCTTGCTGTTCGCTCTTCTATATATCTCGCTTTTGCAACACTAAGCTGAAAAATTTTCGGAGCTCGATATCCCTCACTGCTGCATCCAATTCCTTCGTTAAATACAATCTTATCTGCCATCTCCTTCTTTTCCTGCCGGCTCATGGTCTTTAAATCATATCCATATTCGTCATAAGAAAATACACTCCCGAAATCAAGCAGGCAAAATGATTTTGCCACGCCCTCTCCACGAATCCAGATATTCTGCCCTTTAATATCCCCGTGACAGTATTTATCTCCCAAAAGCTGTTCTACAATCACTAAAAGCCGTTCGATTGATTCAATCGCTTCTTCGATGCTAAGCCGTCCTTTTTCTCTGACATAAGCTTCTAATGTCTGCCCCTCTGAAGTATCCAGAATCATATAACTGCTGTCCCCGTAATGCGTTAAAAATTCCGTATGAAATGCATAAGGACTGTTATTTTTTCCATCAAAATACATCTCATTTGCCAAACGAATTTCTCGTCTGACATTTTGTTCCTGACGTTTCTTTTCTTCTTCACGATCCTCTGAGCGAATGCAAATCGGCTCTCCTGCTTTTTCCCGATAATAACGTTTCACAGGTGACTGACTTTCATCTGGAAAATATTCTTTTATGATACACATCTGTTTTTCTCCATTGAAATGCCGGATTCCTTTATAAGCAATCGCTGTGCCTCCCCTGCCCACTACCTGAATCAAGTCTACTTTCAACACTCCGCTTTTTTCATCCGCCAGTGTAATTTTTTGTTTTTCATCAATCAGACTCTGTCTCTCCATTCTTTTACTCCCATTTTTTATTCCTATTTTTTCCTCTTACTTAGCATTTAGCAAATAAAATATCATGAAAAACTGCATAGCCCTCTTCCAGACAGCTATCTTCAAAATCCCATGAAGCCATTCTTAATCGGTTAACTCTTCCTTTTAAGGAACGCATTTCTTCCATACTTTCAAAGGCTTCTATAAAATATTCATCAAACGATGTGTCCAAAAGTTCCATTCCAAATCTGCAATTAAATAATAAATTTTCATTTATGTATGAAAGCTGAATATTTGCTACTCCAAGTGCTTTAATTCCAAGTACTACAAGCAGTAAAAATTCTCTGGAAACCTCTCTTTCTCCAGTCAGCATTTCCTTGAAAATCACTTCCATTCTACGAATTTCATAAGGCTTTTCCTTTGCATCCATTCCATGTCTGACCGCTCTTGCTTCAAATGGGGCAAATGCCTCTCCTTTTTCTTCTATTACTTCTAATTCTTCTGCTATTTCTGGTTTTTCTTCTGTTTCTGATTCTTCTACTATATCCATAAAATAATCCTTTGTATTATCCTCAAATGTCTGACTTCCATCTAACAATTCATTGAATACGTGAATGACTTTCGTATAATTTAATCTCCGGCTCATCAGATATTCTTTCCATTTTTCTGATGAAACCTCTTTATACTCGTCAATGTATTCTGCTATTTTCGATAACGGACGCCCCATTTCATTTGTTTTTCCAAGCCCAATATCCGTCAACCAGCACTCTTTGAGTTCCTTCTTTAACTGCTCTTTCATCGAAGCATCCGTCTGCCAAATTTGAATATCTCTACAAAATTTTTCAATCTGCCCTATTACAACAAGGGATAATAAACGGTATAAATACCACTGTCTCCGTTTTTCGGTATCACATACATGCAAAATCACTTCCTGATTAAACACTTCTTCCAGCTTCGTTTTTCCAAGTCTGGTCGGATCCGCAATAATTCCATTCATATTTTCTGTAATGATATCCAGCGAATTTTTTGTTTCCATTCCGGTTTCATCCAGTCCAGCTTTGATTCTCTCACAAACTTCTTTGAAATTTTTTGTTGTCAGATTATCCATTTCAAAATTCAATGCATACGCTGTTTCTTTCCGTTCCTTCCAATCTTTCGATAAGCCTGCCCAAATATCAAATCCCTGATGTGTTTTTAAGACATAATACAAAATTAGTTCTGTCATATCACTTTTATTATCCATACGCATTAACGCATACTTGCACCCCGCTGATTCACAGATATCTTCATAAAGTTCCAGATAGGATTCTTCTTTATCAATATTTAGCTCATTTTCAATCACAACAAACATCAGAGTCATACACTCTAACTCGGAGAGCTTTCTCTCTTCTACTTGCTCTCCCGATTCTTCTGCTTTTAAATCCTTTATAAACTGTGTAATAAATTTCTGACGCAATTTTTTATGTCCATTTAAATATTCAAATTCCAATTCTCCAATCTGCTTTATCATTTCTTTTGACGTTTTTACTGTCTCTTTGGCTTCCCATTTTTCTATTGAATACGGATAATCTGTTATTTCAGCAACGCATTTCAACACTTCTCTATACATCTTTATCTTCTCCTGTCTTTTTTATTCTAAAACCTTCTCTCAGAAAATTGTTTATAAATACTCCTCTATCTTAGTTCGATATTCTTTCACTAATTCTTGCAGTTCTGTCCACGCTTCTAATTCCTCTAATTTTTTCTGCAAATCTTTCAAAACACCAACATTCATTCTTCTGTTTGACACAGCTAATTCAACTACACGCTCGATCTGTACTGGCAGTTCTTCTAAGATTTGTTTTTCCAGATTTTCTTCTTTCTTTTCTTTTAACAGACAAAGTTCACAGCCAATTGCCCGCACTAAAAATAACGCATCCGGCTGTGTCTTTTTTACTGCTTCCCGATAAGTTTCATATCCTTTTTCATATTGTTTCATGCAAAAATAATCACTCATAATCGTCCGGTAACTGTCCATCACTCTGTTAGGAAGAGAAATCTTACGAAACTCCAACGCTTTTTTATGCCATTTTAAAGCTTCTTCATACTCTTTTCTCTGATAATAATAGCTTCCCATATTCGAAATAATTTTTCCGTAAGTCAACTTATATTCTTCCTGCTTTTTTTGATATTGCGGCACATTTTCCAGTTCTTTTATTGCGGCTTCTAATAGCGGATACGCATCCCTCTTCTTCTCTTTATTACAACAATAATATAAAAAATTATAACAAGTCCCTTGTTCTAATGGCGTTAACTTTATTTTTTGCATTTCCTCTACTGCAATCCAGCCAATTTCCACACACTTCTGATTCTCACTTAAGTCTTCATGAAGTCCTGCAAGCTCATAATAAAATTCAAAGGCTTCTTTTTTTACTTCGTCCTCTTCTGCTAAAAAGCAATACAATTCTGCTCCAAGCTCTCCATAAATGAATTCCGCAAAATCAAGGTGACGGCATCTTCTGCTAAATTGGGCTGCTTTATCAAACTTAGGATAATATTTTAAATTTTTTATTACCAAATCTATAACTTCTTTTCTATTCTTTGTCTCCAGAAATGCACACAAAGCCAGATATTCTCTAATTGTTTCATGCGAAAATTCAAGCTGCTCATCTACGATTCCCAGCTTTGGAAGAATTTGATAAATCAATGCCTTCGTCATATTCTGCGGAATTATTGTCTCACTCAAAACTTGTTCCAATAAGCTTTGATATTCCAAAGTTCTGAGCTTGTTTTCTTCCGAATCCACATTTATCCAAAGCAACGCTTTCTCTACTTCCAATGCTATCTTCGGTAAAATCTCATGAATTAAAAAGCGTCGGATCTCACGAATATTATCACGATGCGCTTCCATTGAATCTGCTAAAACATCTAGCTCAAAATATTTTTGAAGCAACTCATTTCTACTTTTTAACCGCATCGCTTCTTCCGGTGCACGCTCATAAATCTCTCGAAAAAGCTTTAAAAACATTGGGTTTTCTAACTCTTCTTTTAAATGGATTTCCGGTGCCACCCATTGTGTAGGACTCAACTTTAAATACGCATCAATTTGTGTTTTCTCCAGCTTTTCAAATTCAATCTTTTTAAATTTTTCTTGAATCGAAGGGTCATAAAACGAAAATTCTCTTCTGCTTGTCATAATGATATTTACATTTGAAAAAGAACTAAGTTCCCGAATTTCATTTTCCAGGCACTCGTATACCGTCATTCCATTTTCCAGACAATAATCTACTAATTCATTCACTCCATCTAATAAAAACAGGAACAAATACTCAGATGATTCTCTTAGCATCTTGCATACCACATCTGTCCGTACCGCCTCATTAAAAAACGCACATAATTCATCCAGCAAAAAGTTTCCTCGAATCCGTTTTCGATTCCAGACATTCATCTTGAAATATAACGGAATTACTGTTTTATTGTTGAGCATTGCACCTGTCAGTTCTCGCTCTAATAATAAAAGCGATGTTGTTTTTCCGGTTCCTCCAGATCCACATAAAATATAATTTTCAGGATAAGTTTGATAAAATTCCAATAAATTCAAATGGTTCACCAGCTTTCGTAAATAAGTATATCTAGACTTATTATAGCAAAAAAAGCCAGCACTCAAAAGCAACTCTGGGATTAATTCTGGAAAGAACCTTTTCCTGCCTTGAAATTTTATTCTTGCTGGCATTAATTACGATAAAGAAACAAAACATCACAGTTGTTCCATTAAAAAAATTGATCATTCTAATTTTTAGCATATTAAAAGAGATGGTTTTTCAACCATCTCTTTTTCCTCTGAACTCACTTTTCTCGTTTTAATTTTTTTCTCATAACTCCACCAACTAATACGCCTGATACAAGTAAAACTATTAGAGGAATTTAAAAATATAATTGAGAAAGTAGATACTGCTATTATCAAAAATTTTTCATAAATTTATAGTCTCCTTATTAATTTGGATTATACACAACCTGTCCTTTATACTCCTCAAAAAAATTCATCGGTATACTTCGTTGACATTTAAAACTCTTTTCCGCTACATATGTAAAATGTTTTCCCAGCTCATCCCCTGGGCATAATACTACGCCATCAATTTTACCATTTAAAGCATCTGTTAAGGCAATAAGATATCTTATCGTTCTTGTAGTAAAATCTTCATTTATCTCTTCTTCAAACTGTGGTGAATATCGACCCAAATCTATCGTTGGTGAGTCTTGCACTTTTATCTCCAGCATCTGATTTCGAATATCTGGATATCCTCCTTCCAATCCTCCCTGCAATTTCTTATATCCAAGTTGATATGCAACCATTCTCTCAAGTTGCTGCCCTCTTTGCTTAGTTGACAATGATATGTCTAATTTTTCACCCAACAATTTTTTTGTTATCTGTTGATGAATAGTTTCAATCGGAAGTACTTTTTCAGGTTCGTCCTTAATGCTAACGTCTCCAACAACCGTACTATTTTCTGTATCTAATAAATCAACAGATATATCTGTATCTGCAACAATCATTCCATGTTTATTTATAATTTCTTCTCGTTTCTTATTTGAAATAATCAATTGTTGTTTTACTGTTGGCTTTCCAAATTTACCAAACCTATTTTCAATATATTCTGGTGTCATAATAACAATTGATTCTATAATTTCATCCTCATTTATTTTCCCCAGCACAAATCGCACATCACTTGCTAAAAGCGTTTCACCATTCTTCAAATTCACCTGAACAGATGCGCCATTAGGATTTCTATTCCATACCTGTAAATTATAATTGACTCCTGATGTTACTAAGTATGTATCTATATATTCCCTTAAAAAGGACGGTACTCCTTTCTGCTTTGGTGGTACAATCTCATATTCAACAGCCTCCTTTGGAATATACTTAGACAGTAAATGATTTGTAATCATCTTTCTAAAATTCGATCCGTCAGTTCTTGGTTTTCCCGTTAAAGGAAACTTCTGTCCTATAAGAGACTGCAAATTTTCAACAAGCTGTTCTGGATTAGATAGTTCACCTTTACTGTTTGGTGGTATTTTCCCTAATTTAATATAATCCATTATCTACTCCTTTCCAACAAATTTATTAATTTGATTAATTTCACTATCTGACAAACTGAAAGCATTAAATACAATATCATTAATCTCTCTTTCAGCCTCTTGTATTTCCATGTCACAATTCATAATACTATCCACATACATAGCAATCCGTTCTGCTTCTCCCTTTGTAATTCGCGGAATTGGCCATTTATTCAAATTAGTTGTTGTATATCGATACTTTTGAGAATACAAACAGCCACTAATCAATTTTTGATAGTATTCCAAAGCCGTAGAATTAAGCAAGCCAAGTACAAAGCTATAAAATTCATATTCAGACATATCTTCATACTCTGTAACAAACAAAGAATCTTTTTTTGTCAGAAAAAATGTATTTCCTTGACATAAATACCCTTGTTCATCTAGTGCAAATGTATTAGCAGATACAATATCTCTCGTAACAATTTTAATTTGACGAAATTTTGATAATTTCTGTGGAACCCAGCACTCATACCATTCACGAGTTTTTGATTTTGCTAAATATCTTCTTCCTTTTAAGACTTCTGAATTGCTACTCAAATACTTTGCAGCATTGGGTATTTCTTCAAGAGGATATGCTTTCATAACACCATTTTCTTCCTTGTGTGGATATAAAATATAACGATCTTTATTATTGTCTCCCCAATTAATTGACCATTTTTCAACATCAAAGCTCTGAATCAATGGATAAACAACCTCATCTTCAAATTTATTTTCTTTAATAAACTTCTCCGTCATTGGTTTTACAAATACTGTATCGGCAGTTGTCTTTATTCCCACACATACATCTAATATATCTTGTAAACAACATAATTTTTCCTGCTCCATTTTTATTTTTATCTGACTTTCATTGTCTGAAGAAAAATTCCAAGTTTTTCCATCAATTGGTAATTTAGAATGTCCTTTTGATATTTCAAATGTACGATGATCTATATTATCTCCATATTCAATATATTCTTTTGATGTTTCTATCTCTTCTATATATTTAAACAATTCTGTTGCATCACTACATCTCTGCTTGCTTTTCTTATCTGTTGTTTTAATCCCTATATGTTCAACCATAGAACTTTTGTTATTAGAATTTTCACACAAAATAATTGCCGGTAAAACTGCCGCCCCAAAAAATCTAGTATCGCATAAATCAACAATCTTTCTCACATGTCCTGTTTCCACTAAGTAGCTTCTAATTCCAACACCATAATTAGCAGTTAAATATTTGTTACTAGTTATCAAGCATAACCTTCCATTGGGTTTTAACAATTTATCTCCATGTTCAATAAAGCAGGTAAATATATCAAATCTTCCAGTTGAACTTTTAAAATTTTTCTTGATATACTCTCTTACTTCAGTTGTTAAATTTTGTAAACGTATATAAGGAGGATTACCCACAATATAATCAGCATTCCCCGAAGCTTCCAAAAAGTCTTGACAATATATTGGTAATTTTTTTACCAACATTTTCACAAAACCTATATCGCAAATACATCCTGCTTTAAGTAAACTGGTAATAATCACAATCTTCGTCACAAAAACATTGGATGGTTTTGTATCATAAGCACGCACTAATTTTTCTTCCAACAATAATTGTTGCAAATCAGCATTATCACTCAATCCACTTATAAATCTTTCCATTATTTGTTTAACAAACGTTCCTGTTCCACAAGCTGGATCTATAATTGACTTTTTTGTAGATACTGATTTATCATAGCCCAGCATGTCTAACATATATGTAATAATCTCATTAGGTGTACGCTCACTACCCGATTTTTTTCTTGATTCTAAATCGATACCATCTGTCAACAATCCAAACAATATTTCATCTAATTCTTTAAATGTTTTATCCGAAAAATTATATTTTCCATTCTTAACCTTTGAAAAACCAGCAAATATATCATCCATGTCACTAAGAACATATTTTATATTATTTCTTTTAAGATATTCCT
This sequence comes from Blautia stercoris, assembly GCF_054657695.1. Lineage (NCBI taxonomy): Bacteria > Bacillati > Bacillota > Clostridia > Lachnospirales > Lachnospiraceae > Blautia > Blautia stercoris. The sequence goes on along the minus strand of NZ_BAAHYF010000002.1, from coordinate 716,393 downwards.
CTAACACAACTACTGATATATATATTGATGAAACTGCATAATTCAACATTTTATCTGATGGCGTAAGTTTATTTTCCACGTTCTTAAATAATTTATCTATAAATTGTATCTCTTCATCGTGAACATTTATATAATATGTATGTCCAAAATTATCTTTATAAAAGTTAATATCTCTATTTATAATATAATATGTATTCTCCAACACAGTAAATGCGTCCATACTTTATTCCTCAATTCTTTCTATTTCCATAATTTCCGAAATGTCACATTTTAGTGCCTTGCAAATCTTTAAAAGTATATCTGTATTTACATTTTCATTCCTACCTAATTTTGCAATTGACGTAGTGCTAATTCCAGCCAATTTAGCAAGTTCTTTCTTTTTCATCTCTCTATCAATTAACATTTTCCAAAGTTTTTTATAAGTTATTCTCATGGCGTACCTTTCTGCTATATTTTATATATTACAGTATTAATATGTTTTATTGGTTTATTGTAGCATTAAAATTTAGCGTTTGCAATATATATTATGCGAACGCTAATTTATCTGTATTTATACTGTTCGCAAAATAAATTTTCATTTACATTACTTATTCACCATTCATACGTTATTAATTATTTGTTTATCATTTCTTCTTGACCTCCCCACATTTTCATAGTACTATTTAAAGGTAGTACTATACTTATAAGGAGGTTCTTATGCCAAATCGATACGGTTTATCTGACACAGAATTGGAAATCATGGAAATGATATGGTCCTCTAAATGCCCCATTTATTTCAATCAAATTTTGGATTTCTTTAATAACAATGGAAAAGACTGGAAAAAGCAAACATTACACACTCATCTTTCACATCTAATTGAAAAGGGTGCATTAGACTGTAAAAATGAAGGACGCAAAAAAGCTTATTTTCCAAAATTGACACGTGAACAGCTCACTCAAAGATATGCAAAATCTTTTTTAAACAATGCATTTAATGGTTCTTTGAACTTGTTTCTTTCCTCCCTTACAGGCAACAAAAAAGATTGTACACAAGAAGAGCTGGATGAACTAAGAGATTTTCTTAATAAAGATTAGGATGTGATTTTTTTATGATAAATTTAATAATTGCTTCTTCCATTCGCTTACTTTTTTATATGAATCTTGTTGGAAGTATCTTTTTATTTTTATCTATTGGCGCAACGCATTTATTTAGTAAACAGCTTGCGCCCAAGCATAAACTTTTATTTTGTAAAGTAAATATCTTCTTATTTTTACTTCCTGTTCCTTTACTTACAAATTATTACAAACGATTATTTTCCCCATTTATGATGCATCCAAAACCAACGGATAAAATACCTGTTGATGATTCAATCAGAATTGTTCAAAATCATCTGGTTCTTCGGCCACCGAATATCAGTATTGGAATTTTAATCGGACTGTTTTTATGCATTAGCATTATGCTGTTTAGAGCTATTTACATACACCGATTATATCTTCAGACTAAAAATTTCTGCTCAACTATTGATTCCGATTTTCATTTTAAAGAATTCATTCAGCCAAACCAAGCTATCATTACAAACCTATCGAGGGATTTAAGATTATCTAAATCTCCAATTCTCTCATTATCCGACCACATTTCAATTCCTTTTGTGACAGGACTTTGGAACACGAAACTATTTTTACCTTTATCTTTTAATTTGTCTGATGATACAAACTATTTGATTATTAAACATGAACTTGCACATCTAAAACACCATGATAATTTATTTAAGCTAACTCTTATGCTTTTATCTGTTTTGTTTTGGTATAACCCATGTATTTATCTTTTAATTCAATTTTATCAAAATACTTCAGAATTAGCCGCTGATGATTTAGCATTAATGAATTGTACACTCGAACAAAAAAGAAACTATGGCCATGCCCTTTTAAAATATTCATCTACACCACCGCATCTTTCACTTGTTTCTTCAAGTGGATTTATGTTCCATCAAAAAAATATACTGAAAGAGAGGATTACTCATTTGAAAAAACATACTGCGCATAAACACCCTATTTTTACTTCTATTGTAACTGGATTTGGAATTATATTTTTAAGTTTTTCTTCTTCCCTTACCATTCTTGCTTATAATACACCCGCTTTAGAAATAGATAATATTCACTCCTTAGAAGAAGTTCTTAATGAAGATAAAAATATATCTGAAACGGAAGGTTTCTTCTCGGTTATTGATGAAGAGGAGGATACTTTTCTTTTTTCTGATTCTTATTTTACAGATGAAAACGGAACTTCTTATGATGTAGACATAACAGAAAAAAAATCATGTAATCATATCTATGTAAGTGGAACTTATACCAGACATGATAAAAAGGTCAATGGCAGTTGCAAGGTTCTAAAATATCAAGCGCAAAGATGTTCTTCCTGCCAAAATCTGGTATTAGGAAATTTAATTTCTAGCCTTTATTCTGCCAAATGCCCTCATTAAAATAAGGTTATTGGAGATTTATGTAATGAATAAAATAAAACAATGGTTTTATATGATTCGCTTGGTATTTGTGGAACATTTAGCATATATAGAGGCGCAATGGTTCGATATTGTTGGTACAATAGTTTCTGTTTTTCTATACTATGCAATATGGCAAATTATATTTAAAAAATATGATAGTATATCCGGATATACGTTGAATCAAATGACAAGTTATATTATCTTATCAAGAGTTCTTAGTTCTCAGTTTTCAGATGGTATAAATGAAACTCTTGCACAATGGATATATTCAGGACAAATAGGTACCGAACTTACTAGACCGGTTTCTATATTTACAATTCTTTGGACAAGAAGAATTGGAGAATTTATCTTTTTTGCTGTTTTTAAAGCGATGCCAACACTATTTATTGCATTTTTTGTTTTAGGAGGCACACTTCCATTTAATATAACATATACTTTCCTTTTTGTAATAAGTATATTAATTTCAATCGGAATTATGTTTATGATTGAATTATTATTTGGTATGTTATGTTGTTATACTTTGACACACTATGCGTTAAGTTTTACGAAGACATCAATTATGGAATTTTTAAGCGGTGGTATTATTCCACTTTTTCTTCTCCCTGGATTTTTAGAAAAAATATTGAACATGCTGCCTTTTGCAGGTATGGTTTATATTCCAATAAATCTTTATTTGGGAAAAATATCTTGTTTTGAAGGAATGAAATTTATTTTTATAGAAATAATATGGATTATTATTTTCGCTCTAATAAATAGTATGTTGTTTCGTCATGTTATAAAAAAAGTAGTAGTTCAGGGAGGGTAAGATGAAAAAGCTATATTATTACTTGGTTATGATGAAAGCATATATGCGAATTGGAATTATTACTTTTACAGAGTATCCGTTGGATTCTATTATATGGTGTGTTGCTATGTTCGCAAGAGAAGCTGCAAGTTTTTTTGGTATTTTCTTTATTTGTAAAATGCTTGGAGGATTAGGTGCTTGGACTCTTTATGAAATATGCATATTGTTTGGAATGGCTATGATTCCTGAAGCCATCGGGCAGTGTTTTTTTGATTCTGTATGGAATATTGGAACATTTATTAGAGATGGAACATTAGACAAATTTATTGTACGACCTTTACCGATTATCATGCAGTTGTTAGGTAATCGATATACTTTTCAGGCTGTTATAACAATAATCAGTGGAGGGGTTATTATATATTACGGGATTTATCATGCTATGGTCTCTTTCACGATTGGAAAATTTTTGCTGTTAATTTTATTTATTATTTGTGGAACTAGTATTAATACTTCCATTTATTTGATATTTAATAGTCTCAATTTTTGGATAATACAAGGAAATGATATTGCATATTTGGTTTTAACAATTAGGCAATTTGCTAAATACCCAATTACTATTTTCCCCAAGGTCGTAGAGATAACAATATCATATGTTATTCCGTTTGCGTTTGTTTCATATTATCCAACACTTTATTTGATTGGAAAAGGAACTGTATTTATTCCGATCTGTACAGTATTTATTGCTATATTATTACCGCTCATAGCCATAGGGATTTGGAATTGTGGAATGAAAAAGTATGATAGTACAGGAACGTAAATTTCTTTTTATAGAACAGAAAAAAGAAATCAAGAAAATTTTTAAGATTCCTTGTAATTCGTTTTTTAATGAATATATCAACAAGGTTAATTTTTTTAAAGATACTATTTAATTATATTATGATTGTGAGAACAGTATGACGTTAATTAAGGTAGAAAATGTAACCAAAGAGTATAAAAGAAAAAAAAGTAGTCAAAATTTAAAAGAAGAACTTCTGCATATATTTCATCCTAAATATGAAAATGTAAGAGCTGTTGATAATATCGATTTTTCAATAGAAGAAGGAGAAGCAGTTGGGTATATTGGTCCAAACGGTAGTGGAAAATCAACTACCATTAAAATGCTTACAGGTATATTAACTCCAACAAAAGGAAACATTTATGTAAACAATAGAATTCCAACAAAAGAACGAAGAAAAAATAATCGTGAAATTGGTGTAGTCACAGGAAATCGTTCCTTACTTTTTTGGGATGTTCCAGTAATAGAATCTTTTAACTTATTGCAAAAAATGTATGAAATTCCTTCGCATATATATGAGAAAAATCTTCGGGAATTTACTGAATTATTAGATCTGCATTCACTTTTAACAGTCCCTGAAAGACAATTATCTTTGGGACAAAGAATGCGTTGCAATATTACGGCGGCTTTTTTACATGATCCTAAAATTGTATATCTAGATGAACCTACAATAGGACTTGATACAAAATCGAAAAATAGCATTAGAAATTTTATAAAGAAAATCAATGAAGAGAAAAAAACAACCTTTTTAATTACTTCACATGATTTTCAAGATATCGAAGCACTGTGCAAAAGGATTATAGTAATTGATCATGGTAAGATCATTCTAGATAATCATATTGAAAATGTAAGAAAGGAATTTGAAAAATATAAGCATATTGTTTTTGAAGTTGACAATAATATGCCAATGAAATTTGCTGCCCCTATTATGAATGGAGTAAAATTTATATATAACGATTGTTACTATGTAGAGGTTGAATATGAAATTGAAAGTGTAGAGGCAAAAACAATTATTGATCTTGTTTCAAACTATTGTCAAATCAAAGATATTTCTATTAGTGGGCGGGATATCGAACATATTATAAATGATATATTATATAAGTAAAGTCGGGTATGCTCCCGGAGCACGGTCTCATCTTCCGACAGGGAAGGAGCCTGTTCCTGAAGTTTTTTTCGTGGTTGGTTTTTTCGTCAACAACCGAGAATTCCCGCCCTAATTCTTAAACCTTCTTCATGCAAAAAAACTCCCCGCCATCTGGCGAGGAGTTTTCCACATCTTATTTTACATTCTATTCAATTACAATTACAGTTTCAGATTAACTCCGATTTCATTCATATTTTTCAGAATTGCATCTACCGCAGCCTGCACTTCTTCGCTTGTCAGTGTTCTTGTATCAAGCCCAAAGGACAGACGAATCGTAACACTCTTCACTCCTGCTGCATCATAGATATCAATAACCGAAACTTCTCTTAAAATTTCAAGTTCTAATTTCTTCCAGCACTCAGAAATTGTATCAAAGCGTACCCCTTCTGGAATGAGTAAGGATAAATCATATTCAATCGTCGGGTATTTGGATGGTTCATTGAACTCTAAGTCCATAGCCGGAATTGCAAGTAATGCATCCATATCAATTTCAATGCATACCACTGCTGCATTTTTCGCAATGTGAGCCAAAGTCTTTGGATGCAGTGTATTCAAAATACCGATTTCTTTTCCGTCTACCAAAATCTTTGTTGTATTCTTCGGATGCTGCCACTCATGTCTTACTTCTGTTTTTTCATAAGCCACTTTTTTATGTTTCAGCTGACTTACAATGGTATTTAAAAGCTGTACTGCTTTAATATATAATTTCTTTTCGCTTTCTTCTTTGCTGTACATTGCGATTCCGAGCATGCGATGTTCATCGGCAGTCTCATCTTCTCTTACACCAAGTACAGTACGCGCAATTTCAAACATTCCAAAACTTGGTTTGTAATTACGGTTATTGTACACCAATGGCAGGAAGCTCTGCATCATGCTGGTTCTTAAGATTCCATTGTCGTCTGCATGACCTAAAAGACGTACATTTTCTTCCGGAGCAAGTCCAAGATTTCTAAGAGCATCCGGATCACACCATAATCTGGTATTGACTTCATTCATTGCGTAAGCTTTTACCAGTAAGTCTTTAATCAGATTTTCTTCTTTTCTGCGTTCTGTTGTCTTTGCAGGAAGCAGTGGAGATAAGGTTGTCTTGATTTCAAAGTTATCATATCCATAGATACGTGTAATTTCTTCAATAATGTCGGCTCTCATGCTGACATCTTTTGTTCCTCTCCAGCTTGGCACTTCTGATACGAAGTTTTCGCCGTCCTGTGTGGTCTTAAATCCAAGCTGTTCCAGTGTTAATTTAATTCTTTCACATGGAATATCAATTCCGGTATAACGGTCTACGAATTTTTTGTCAAACTCTACTTTTAATTCCGGATATTTTTTCACATACACATCTGTAATCTTACTTGCACATTCACATTCCGGATCTACGTCTTTTAAAAGCTTGATGAAACGTTTTACGGCAAGCATTGTCATTTCCGGGTCAAGTGTCTTTTCATAACGTGCAGATGCATCGGTACGAAGTGCTAATCTGGAAGCCGATTTACGAACACTTACCCCGTCAAAGTTTGCGGATTCCAATACAACAGATGTTGTTCCGTCTACGATTTCACTGTCTAAACCACCCATGATTCCGGCAACTGCAACCGGTGTTTCATTATCATAGATCATCAGAGTATCCGGTGTAATTTCACGTTCTACATCATCCAATGTTTTGAACTGGAAGGATTCTTTTGGCGTGTCAACTACAATCTTTTCGATTTTATTTCCGTCAAATGCATGCATTGGCTGACCAAGTTCTAACATAATGTAGTTAGTTAAGTCTGCAAGCAGATTGATTGCTCTTGTACCACAGTAGAACAGACGAATCTGCATTTCCATTGAACTGACTTTTTTGGTTACATTTTCAATGCGCATGCTTGTGTAACGGAATACCAAGTCTTTGTTTGCTACTTCTACTGCAACAGTTGCATCACCTGTGTATGGATTTTCCATTACATCAAGTGGTTTTACATGCTGGTTGGTCAGTGCTGCAAACTCACGAGCCATTCCATAATGTCCCCATAAGTCCGGTCTGTTTGTTAAAGATTTATTATCGACTTCAAATACCACGTCGTCGATTGGGAAAATTTCTTTTAAATCTGTACCGTTCTTTAAGTCTGCATCTAATTCCATGATTCCGTCATGTGTCTCAGAAATTCCCAGTTCTTTTGCAGAACAACACATACCGAAAGATTTATATCCACGAATTTTGGAAGCTTTGATTTTGATTCCGCAAACTTCTCCGCCTACTTTACAAAATGCAGTTTTTAAACCTGCTCTTGCATTTGGCGCACCACAAACAACATCATATATTTCATCTCCGGCATCCACTTTTAATAAATGCAGATGATCGGAATCCGGATGGTCTTCGCAGGAAAGAATTTCACCTACAACAACATCTTTTACATCTTTTCCTTTATATTCAATTCCTTCTACTTCTGCTGTAGAAAGTGTAAATCTGTGAATCAGCTGGTCTAAATCCCATCCGTCCAAATTTACAAAGTCTTTAATCCAATTCATTGATACGAACATGTTTCTTCACCTCCTATTTACTTACGAACTGTGACAATGCATTTAAGTCACCTTCGTTAAATACACGAATATCTTTTACGCCATATTTCATCATTGCCAGACGGGTCAGACCCAGACCAAACGCAAATCCGGTATATTTATCTGGTTCTTCTTCGGTGTTAATTCCTGCGTATTTTAATACGTTTGGATGAATCATACCACATGGACACAGTTCCAGCCATCCGGAGTTTTTACAGGATGGGCATCCGTCACCTCCACAGATTAAGCACTGGATATCTAATTCAAATCCAGGTTCCACAAATGGGAAAAATCCAGGACGCAGACGTACTTTTACATCTCTTTCAAAGATTTCAGAAAGCATGGTTTTCATAAAATAAATCAGGTTTGAAATAGAGATGTCTTTATCAATCATAATTCCTTCCATCTGGAAGAAAGTGTTTTCATGGCAGGCATCGATTGCTTCATTTCTGAAACATCTTCCCGGGAATACGGCACGAATCGGACGTCCTTCTTCTTTTAACGCTTTTGCATACTTCTTCATAATTGCATTCTGTGCAGCGGAAGTATGGCTCTTTAATAACTGGTTTGGTGTAGACAGATAATAGGTATCCTGCATATCACGCGCCGGATGATATTTCGGAATATTCAGTGCTTCAAAGCAATGATAATCATCTACGATTTCGCTATAATCTTCTACATTAAATCCCATAGATTCAAAGATATCCTCTAATTCTCTCTGAATCAGAGTAATTGGATGATAAGAACCACACGGATTTTCTGTCGGAAGAGATTCATCGTAGGACTCTGCCTGATTGATGGCTCTTTCTTCTTCCAGATGAATCAGTTCTTTTTCTTTTTCTTCAAATTTTGCAATTACTTCCTGTTTAAATGTATTGATTAACTGTCCTGTTGTCTTTTTCTGTTCCGGCGGAACTTTTCCAAGCTCTTTCATTAAGCCTGAAACATACCCTTTTTTACTTAAAAAATTTCGGCGAAGTTCTTCTAAAGAAGAAGATGCATTTACGGTTCCAAGTTCATCTTGAAACTGTTCTCTCAGTTTTTGAATCTTGTCTTTCATAATTTCCTCCATAAATTAAAAATTCAAGCACGCTTCTCATTTATTGAAATAAAAAAACCTCGCCCCACAAAAAGGGACGAGGTATCTCGCGTTACCACCCTAATTCAAAACCGCTGTTTTTTTATTATTTCTATTCTTTCTCTTATACGGTTTTGCTCTCATCTGGCTTTAATGCAGCCTTACATCTGACTTAACGCTGAACTTTACAGCTTTTCGCCAGAAGCTCCCGTGCTGAAATTCGATTTCTGATGTTTTTGCTTCTGCTTACAGCCGGTGACAAAAGCTCTCTGGAAAAACAAGTTCAAAAATCTACTTACACACATTCTTCGCTTTAAAAATTCTAACATACTTTTTTTTAAAAATCAATAAGAAACAGCCGAATTATTTTTTAATAAGCCAGCTGTTTCTCTTATCTTTTTATTCTTTTACTCCACCTAATGTTAATCCGGTTACAAAATATTTCTGTAAGAATGGATAAATACAAATAATTGGAAGCATTGTGATAATCGTAGCCGCTGCACGAACCGAAGTAGGTGTAACCGCTCCAATTGCATTTTTCATCGCTTCTGCCGAAGCACCCTGATTTGTTACAGACGACAACAGTTTCATCAATTCGTATTGAAGTGTTGTCAGACTACCATTCATACGGTTATACAGCATTGCATCAAACCAGGAATTCCACTGTCCAACTGCTACAAACAGTGCAACGGTTGCATACACTGGTTTGCATAACGGAGAATAGATTTTTAAGAAAATCGTGGTATATCCTGCACCGTCTAACTGCGCAGATTCTTCCAGACTATTCGGGATTCCGTTCATATATGTACGAATTACCAACATATTAAATGCACTTACCATTCCAGGAATTACATATACCGCAAAACTATTGGTAAGTCCAAGTCCTTTATATAACAGGAAAGTCGGAATCATTCCACCATTTACATACATTGTAATGACCCAGAATAAAGAAAGTCCTCTTTTAAACAAAAAACGTTTTCTACTAATAATAAATGCAAGAATTGCATTCGATACCAAAGCCAGTACTGTTCCAATAATCGTTCTTGATACGGTAATATAAGCACCTGTAAGCAGATTATCTTTTTGTAATACGGTAATATAGTTTTTCCATGTAAATTTTCTTGGCCAAAGGTAAATTCCTCCACGAAGTGCATCTGTACCATCATTTAATGAAATTGCCAATGTATTTAATACCGGATATAATGTAATAATTACAAGCAAAATCATAATGATTGCATTTACAATTGGAAACACTTGTATTTTCTTTTTTGCTTTTTTTGTCTCTTCCATTGTCAAATTCCTCCTGATTAGAATAACTGTTCCTCACCATTATGTTTTGCAATCTGGTTTGCAATTACAATCAAAATGATACTAACAGCACTTTTAAAGATACCTGCCGCTGTACCAATTGCATAATCACCCTGACTGATACCCCATTTTAACACGTAAATATCGATTGTCTGAGATACACTCTGTACCAGGCCATTTCCTAAAAGATACTGAATTTCAAAACCTGCATTTAATACATTACCTACATTCATAAGAAGCAGAATAATAATTGTAGGTTTAATTCCCGGCAATGTGACGTATTTAATTTTTTCCCATCTTCCTGCACCATCAATGGAAGCGGCTTCATATAAAGACGGGTCAATAGATGTAATAGCCGCCAGATAAATAATTGCATTCCATCCGGTTTCTTTCCATACATTTGCAAACGCTACAATCGGCCAGAAATATTTTGTATGTGCGAAAAAGTTAATCGGCTTACTAATCAGATGAAGATTTACAAGTAACTCATTTATAATTCCGGTTCCCGAAAGCATATCATGTAAAATACCTGTTACAATAATCCAGGAAAGGAAATGTGGAAGGTAAGAAATTGTCTGTACGACTTTCTTTCCACCTTTTGATTTGATTTCGTTTAGTAAAACAGCAAATGCAATTGCTGTAAAAAATGTAACCACAAGATTAATTACACCCATGGCCAGCGTATTTCGAATTACGCGAATAAATGTCATATCTGAAAACAGCATCCGGAATTTTTCTAATCCTACAAATTCAGAATGAAGAATTCCTGTTCTTGGCTTATAATTCTGGAATGCCATTGCCCATCCTCCAAGTGGAAGATAGTAAAAGATAATTCCATAGATTACCATTACTGCTGCCCAAAACAATAGTACTTTCTGACGTTTTATTTCTTTCCATGTGATTTTATTTTTATTTTCTTTTCTCGATTTTGTTTTTACCATTGCCATAACATCACTCCTTAAAAAACAGGCAGATGAAATTTTATGCTACATCTGCCTGCCTTTAAATTTCATTATTTAAATTGTGCTGCCTGTTCCATTCTTCTGTCTAATTCTGTTTGTAATTCACTAATAAAATCTTCCGGTTTACAATCGCTATATGCTTTCATATATTCGCTCCATGCACCGTCAAAATCTTTTGCCATTACAACCTGTGGCAGTTTTTCATGTTTCAATTCTGCAATTTTTGTCCATGCTACACCACCGTCGGTATCTGTTGTAAAGTTATTGGAATAACTCCACATTGGATACCAGTCTCCAGGTGCATCATTTGTACCAAGCATCTCTACATAAGTTTCTGCTCCATACGCCTCAAATGCTTCTTTGATATCATCATTTAAGCCTGAGAAAAATTCACTTGCCTGTCCATCTGGTTTATTTGCATTTATTCCATCTTCACTTGTTCCTGTATACTGTGGGAAGTAAGAATAACTGCACATATGTGATGCTTTATACGCAGTATCGGATACCTGCATTCTTTCTTCCGGAGTTCTGTAAAATTCTCCGTTCTCATCTACTTCATAGTCTTTACCCTCTACGCCCCAGCAACGTAAGTTATGTACTTCTTGTGAAAGTAAATCATTCACAAACTGTAATGCACCTTCTACATCCTCACAGCTTGTTGTAATCGCAAGTCCACTTGATGCATTAAATGCTCCACCGGAATTATGCCACTGGTTATCACGCCCATCAATTGTAACAGGAACCGGAATATAATCACAGCCCTGCTTATCCAGTCCGGCTTGTTTAATTGCATCATTTGCATTTAAAAAATCCCACCACTGGTCAATCATTCCAAGTACACGTCCTGAAGAAAGTTTTGAGATATATTCGTCATAGCTCTGAGTAAATGATTCCGGGTCTACAATTCCTTTTTTATACTCCTCATTTAACTTTCCAAAATATGCTTTTGCAGTATCTGTTGTATTGTAATCCATAACTTTCTGAGTTTCAGGGTCTACCATACAAGAACCATCATTTGGATATCCATCCAAGAACATTGGAGCATTTTCCAGACAGAAATATCTCCAGTCATCGCATAAAATAGTATACGGAATATTTTCTGTTCCATCTTCCATTGTAGGATTTGCTTCATTATAAGACTCTATCAGATTAAAATAGTCATCCATTGTTTTAATTTCTGGATAGTTAGCCCATTTTAATACTCTTGCCTGAATCCAAAATGCTTCATCATTATGAGTACAGACTTTTTCTTCACCTTTGATGCAGCTAAACTGTGGTATCCAGTAAATATGACCATCTTCCTGTCTTAATTTTTCCCATTCAAGGTCTGTAAATAAATTTTTAATATTCGGATAGTCATCCAGATAATCATCTAATGGAACAAGCGCTTCTGCATCATATAACTGTGGTGTTCCATTTCCTCCCTCAATAAAATCCGGATACTCTCCTCCTGCAATCATTGTTCCAATTGCTTCTACATCCGTCTGTCCTGTCAGCCAAGTTTCTTTTACTTTTGCTCCAGTCTTTTCTGCAATCAGTTCCTGAATCTCATTATCATCATTAATTTCCGAACCCGGAACTGCAAAAAAGGCAGTAAACTCTTTTACTCCTCCTTCATCTGAACTTGATTTACTTTTTCCACTGCCGCCGCATCCAGTAAATAATGTGGCAGCCAATACCGTGCCTATCAGTACACTTGCAACTACTTTTCTTCTCATACTGTAAGTACCTCCTTTTTGATATATTTATTATACTTGTTTCACTTTTTACAAACCATCTGAGAAATTATAGTCAAACACAGGATAAATTATAGTTTTTCTTTATTTGTTCTATAATTTATCCTGCTTTTTATTATTCTTCAAACATTTGTTTTCTAAATCTTGCCGGAGTGCAGCCTTTCACCTGAATAAATCGATTCACAAAATAATCCAGGTCATGATATCCTACTTCCTCCGCAATTTGTATAATTTTTTTATCTGTATGGATGAGCTGATTCGATGCTTGCTCAATCCGATAATTATTTAAATAATCTTTAAAAGACTGTCCATATTTCTTTCTAAATAACTGCCCCAGATATGCACTATTTACATAATATTTTTCACTTAGCCCTTTTAAAGTAAGATTAGAAGCAAAACTCTCACGGATTTCTTTTTCTACCATACCAAGAACTCCTCTTGAAACATTCTTTCTAAGTTGAAAAAGGTACTCTGCATATTCACATGCAAAACTTGCAAGATGCGCTTTACTTCCTCGCATAATTCCACTTTCAAAACTGCTCTCACTGATTAATCTTAAAATTTCCTGTTGATTCACATCATCATCCTGCTCGCTTGCAAGATGAATCAAGCGAAATAAAAGATAATTGATGTTAAGCGTCATGGTCTCACTGTTCATTCCCATATTTCCCATTTCCTGGTAAAATAACTCAATTGCCTTTTTTATTTCTATATAATTATTTTGCTCGATTGTCCCAATCAACCGGTCCAGACTTTCTTTACACAATACAATCTTATTACAGGATACCTGCACTTCATCTTCGTAAAAGTAAATGGATTTTTGCGCCCGAAATCCCTGAAAGGACCGAAGCATACAGGTATTTCCATAAGACTTTGAAATACTGTTGATATCTGAAACCTTCTTTCCAACCAACATTATCAGTGGCTGTTTCATATTATTTACCAGATATTGATAAAACTTTTCCAGATAAGCTCTTTCATCTAATCCTAATTTTTGCGCCATCCCATCTGCAAAAATCAGACCAATATCATATATTTTTTCATTCGCAGATACATCAAACACACAATGGTTTGCATCTTCTTTTAAAAATTCAATGCAGCACTGATATAATTCTCTTTGAAAATTTCTCATATCTTTTTCTATACTTTCATCCATTTCCTCGGATTGTGCTTTTTGAATTTCAACATAACGAACTCCCTCTATATTCTTCATATGTTGTTTTACATATTCCAAATTGAAATCATCATATTTTCCATGAATCAGTGCAATTACATTTCTGGAAAAGTAAGCTTTTTCCTGCTCTTTTCGCTTTTTATCCAATTCTCTATCCTGACTTCGCATTGTATAAACTTTTTCCAGTAACTTAAGTAACATTTCACGGTCGATAGGCTTTAAAAGATATTCCGTACACTCATTTTGCATTGCCCTCCTCGCATACTCAAAATCGGCATAGCCGCTTAAAATCACAAAATAAGCATTGGATAATTTTTCTCTTTTTATGGTTTCTAAAAGTTCAAGTCCTGTCATCTCTGGCATTCGAATATCTGCAATAATTAAATCTACTTCTTCTTGTTCTAAAAATGCAATTGCCTCTTTCCCATTTGCAGCCATCCCTGCAATTTCAAATCCCTCCTGTTCCCAGTCAATGAGCATTTTTATTCCTTGCAGAATAAATGGTTCATCATCCACTAATAGTACTCTTAACACTTAATTTTCCTCCTCATACATATTCAGCAGGTATCTGAATCATAACCATGGTTCCTACCCCTTCTTCTCCTTCAATCGTAAATTTCACTTTATCATCTGAAACTATTTTCAGTCTTAAACAAGCATTAATCACCCCTACTCTTCCTTTTACTTTCAGCATTTCAATACTTGCATTTTGCATTTTATTTTGTAAATCCTGATACTCATTTTCGCTCATTCCATTCCCTGTATCTTCTATTTCAATATATAAATTTTCGTTTTTTTCATAGATTCTTACAAAAATCCATCCCGGAGAGGATTTACTTTCAATTCCATGTACACATGCATTTTCTACAAATGTGACCAGAGTAAGTTTTGGTATAATTTTCTTCTCACATTTTGGACTTATATTTATATCATAATTTAATCGCTCTCCAAATCTATATTTTTGAAGTGCCAAATATGCTTTTACAAATTCAATTTCCTGTTCTATTTCCACACAGTCTGCTCCCCACTCTACATACTGTCTTTGCATTAATGCAAGTTTTTCTACCATATCTGCCGTTTCATTTTCTTGTTTTAAAATACTATGCATCCGGATGCTTTCAAGCGCATTAAATAAAAAATGAGGATTTATCTGACTGTGCAATGCAAGTAACTCTGCATTTTTTCTTCCTACTATAATCTCTTGTTCTCTGATTTTACTTTTATACACCGTTTCAATTAAATGATTCGTTCTCTCTACCATACGATTATAGTTGCGAATCATACTTCCAATTTCATCTTTTCCCCGTTCATCTGACATATAAATCAGTTGTTCATTATTTACGGACTGAAATACTTTACTTAATTTTGTAATCCTTTTGGTAAAAGAACGATTGATTAAATAAACAAATAAAACCGGAAGTATTACATTTACAAAAATAAGTAATAATATAATCGGGAATTTATTCATAAGACTATCCCACCCGGTTTTCTCACTTTCATCTATACGGATTTCAAGTTCTGTCCCGTAAAGATTTACCTCCTGACAATAAGTGTATTTACTCCTTTTCTTTACTTTTTCATAATTTTCACTTTCCGTTCCATGCTTTTTATTGGAAAGCACAATTCTTCCCTCATTTAAAATTTCAACTTCATTATCATAATTCATTTTCTTTAGTTCGTCGCTTACTTTTCCATAATCCAACTCTACTTTTAATATTTTTTCTTTATTCGATGAATAGAAATCTAATTTCTGCAAGAAAACAATCTGCCTTTTTTTTGATATTTTGTTTCTGCTCTCATCATATACGAAAAAAATCCCTTTGCTTTTTTTCTGTTCGACTAAGCTTTGATACGCTTTTGTTTCTCTGATATTTTCAATCTTATTTACCTTTCCTCCATTTACTATCGTTTCATTATCTATGTAAAAAGTAAATACTAAATTATTCATTCCTAATATATTTTCAAGTAAATGGTCCTTGAAAAACTCCTGATAAGTCAACACATATTCCGGAGCACTTTCATATTCTTGCATCAAAAACGAATTGATATATTTACTGGTATAAATACTTTTTGCTGTTTCCCCTATGCTGCTTATCGTATTACTGATATTATAGCTTACTGCATTTGCAATATTTGCCATCTCATGTTGTTGTTTTTCCTGTTCTGAACTTCTAACAATGAAAAAGATAACACTATCCGTGATAATAATGGGGATTAAAACGCATATGAGATAAAGCATGTATAATTTTTTTTTAATTTTTAAGTTATCCATCCCTTCTTCTATCCGATGCAATAATTTTCTCATTTTCTTCTTTCTCCTGCTTTTTTCTAAAACCACTTCAGGGAGCAGAAAAATTCTGCTCCCTAGTCAAAAATCCTATATCTAATCAATCCATATTTTTCAAATAAAACCAACCAAAATCCGCATAATTCTCACTTTGTTTTCCATTTGAAGACGCATACATTCCTACCGTACACCCTACAAATCCTCCTGCCTCTTCTGTTGTATACGCAGTAAGAGGAATCTTTTCTGCAACCGGTTTAAGGTTTTTCTCTTTTCCAATCCATACTCTGGCTTCCTGGTCATGACATTGAATCATAATTTTTAAAATCCCCTGCCACTTACTAATATCAACTATTGAAAGTTTTGTCTCTTCCCCATGAATATAAGAGTTTACTTCAAATACTTTTTTCCCTTCTACCTGTTTTATTTCAAACTTTAAATGATTTTCATGGTTCTGATACAAAATCACTCCTGCTGTTTCATTTTCTGCCTTCGGTTCAAATTCAATCCCTGTTTCCACCTCAAAACGATAACTTTTTTGTCTTAATCCCAAATAGGAACTGTAGTCTTTTTCTGAAATTTTCTCTTTTCTACAGTATAATCGTAACATTCCTTTTCTCTCTGAAAGAGAATAAATTTCTTCATCTCGTTTTTCGATTCCTACTAGTCTTTCATCTAACTCATTTTCCCAAAACTGAATACAATCTGAAGAAGTCACTTCATTTGCAAAACGATGTTCTTCAAGCGGAATCTCAACAAAATCTTCAAGCCGTCCAACTTGTGGGGCGATAACCGGCCATCCGTTTTCCCAGATAACTTTCGCCAAAAAAGTCTCTCTTCCCATGCTGCTATGTTTTTTACACGGTCTTGATGCAAGCATTACTACATACCAGTTTCCATATCCATCATCCACAAGGTCTCCATGTCCCGCATAGACAACCGGATAATCCATTCCCAGATTTCTGTGTGTAAAAATCGGGTTTCTAGGACAGCCTTCAAACCACTGAAATAGTTTTTTACTTCTTGCTACACTAATGCTATGTTCTGGTCCTGTTCCACCTTCTGCATGCATTAGATAATAATACTCTCCAATCTTATAAATATGAGGTCCTTCCGGCCAGATGACTCCCTTTACAGCCCCTTTCCAGATTGCCATACTCTCGCCGACCAGTTTCATACTCTTTAAATCAAGTTCCTGAACCCAGATTTCCCAGTCTCCGTTGTAGCGTACCCCTTCCGGATTCGGTCTTGTGCCACAATAGTAACACCTACCATCATCGTCAAAAAACAGACTTGGGTCAATTCCTATTGCTTCTTCTCCTAAATAATATGGTTCTGACCATGGTCCTTCCGGATTCTTTGCAGTAACAATAAAGTTCCCTCCATAGCTTACGTTTGTTGTAATCATGTAGAAAAGCCCTTCATGATAGCGAATCGTCGGAGCAAAAATCCCTCTCGAAATTTCGCTTTTTTCAACTTGAAGCTGCTCTTTGCTTTCTAAAATATTTCCAATCTGCTCCCAGTGTGCTAAATCTCTACTATGAAAAATCGGAACTCCAGGTGCATATACAAAACTAGAGTTTACGATATAAAAATCATTCCCCACTCTACAAATAGATGGGTCTGGATAAAATCCACTTAAAATTGGATTCTTTGCAATTACCATACTTCTTCTCCTCCTATTTCACATATCCAAATCCAAGAATTGTAAAACATTTCTCTCTTTCTTCCTTTGGAATCTCTATTCGGACAATATGTTCTTTCGTTTCTTTTTCATTGAATAAAATGACCGCATTACAATGAAGCCAGTTATTGATATGTGGGTCTGCACACAGGCAATATTCTGTGTCTACCCAAACATCTGCTTTTCCCACATTTGTTTCTCCTGAATCTTTAAATATCAATAATAACGCCTTACAGCTTATTTTCATCTCAAAGTATGCATTTTCCGGCGAATCTCCATTATACATCCAATTATGCGGAAACTCTGGCACTGTCATTAAAGAATCATCGATTTCTACACATTGCAATTCTTTATCACAATGTACAAATCCTCCCTCATCAATCTTCGCACCTACATAACTATCTTTTTTATCTATCAGGTGGACTGACTCGAAACTATTTCCAATGACAGGTGTTTCCAGAAGCCTTCTCTCTAATGTTTCCTCATCAAAGATTCCTGTTACAAATTTATTTTTTCTTAATCCCTTTGTTTCTTCACATCGTTCAAAAAAATAGCTAAGACAATCTGCCATAATGGTATGTCCCAAATTGCTCGGATGAAACATATCATAGAAAAACTGATTCTTCGTTATACTTTGTTTTTCTTTGTTTTTAAACTGAGGCACTACTGCATCTTTTATGCTGACCATTGGCAAATCATATCTTAATCCAACAGGCATCAAACGTTCTTGAAGATTCCAGTCATTTGCAAACACTGAAAACAGCAAAATAACTGCCGGTTTCCATGGAAGCTTCAAAGCTTTACGTACAAGGCTTTCATAACAGTCTCCCTTTGTTTCATCTCCTTCATCATTCACTGCAAATTCAATGACAATGATATCCGGCTGTTCATTTTCCCTTAATACATCTCTTTCAAACCGTAACATTCCAAGCTCCGATGGAGTTCCTCCTACACCTGCTTTTATGAATTTTACATTTTCTTTTATTGCAAATTTTTTCTGAAACATCTTCCACGATTTATACGCATAACACTCCGTATGGATCGGCGTTGCTCCTGCTCCCTGGGTAATAGAACCTCCAATGTATGCTAAAGTAACAGGCTTGCCTGATTTTGCTTTTTGGATTGCTTTTTGTATCCGGAAAGTATTCCCCATACTTAACAATGAGCTGCGAACCATTTGACTGTACTGCTCTGAATTAATATTTACGGTTTCATCTTCTATTTGTTCTGGGGCATCATATCCATCGTTTAAATAAAGTTTTACACTTGCTTTTCCCATTATTTCCGGAGTTTGAAATATAAATTTTATCTGTCCCGGAATATTATCGTCTTCTGTCCATTGATATTCTGACAACAAAATCTTATATTCCATTCCATCGCCTTTTAATTTCGTTTTTAGGTTTGTTCCTCCTCCATAGAGGTCATTCTTTCCATATATCTGAAATATAAATTCTATTTCTTCTTCCGGATTCTCTGTTTCTACAAAAATTCCGATACTATGGACCAGTTTTCCAAACCCTTCTACTGTCTCTAAAAGCTTTAACTCCTCTTTATCTGTAACATTACCTGCTATCTGTGCGCTATTTATTAATCGTCCATCACTCTCATAAATATATTGAATTCCTGTTCCATCCTCCTGTCTGGAACTAAAAATTTCTTTTTCTCTCATAATATAAAAATACGGTCTTTTTTTCTCTGGATTTTTCGGTGCTTTTGGACCTTGCATCTTTCTTTCTCCCCAGTCTCATTCTTAATTTCATTTATTATAACATACTACACTCTTTAGAACACCGGGAGAAATTATAGAAAAAACTCCGACAAAATATTACGTTTTATTCGAATCCTAATTATTAATAAATTCGATAGTTTCCAGACAAAGCAAGCATTGAAAACATATAAAGGAAATTATCATAATATCTTCTGTCTCCTGTGCGAAGCGGTGTATTCCAGAATTTCTCTACACATTCTTTTGCATACGGACCATTTGCTGCCAAAGATGCCTGAGCATTCGTTGCAATAATTGCCACCGGATGCAATGCTTTCTCTTCTAGTCTTGTTCCATCTGTTAAAAATACTCCATCCCAATGTAGCTTCTGGTCCTCACAGTAAAATTTCTGAAGATGATTCGCATTTTCTACCTGCCAGGAATCTACTCCAAACCACTCATAATCCAGTCCGATATTTGCAATCGTTCGATAAGCATCACTATAATACCAATCATGACGTCCAAAAATCTCCTGATGCCCTTTATGAGGAGTTCCATCATAATCCGCATATTCCGCCGATAAACCTGTTTTTGGGTGACATGCTTTATGAAGATAGTCGCGACTTGCCTTTGCTGCCTCTTTCCAAAATTCTCTATCCTCGGGATTTGCCCATTTTGCAAATAATTCATAAAAATGAGGGAGATGATAAGATGGGTCACTAAAATCACAGTTTGGAATAAATTTAATCAAATGGTTTTTCGCATCCCACATAGAATCACCCGGTTGCCCCGGTTCGCCTTTATGTACACATTCTTTTAAGATTGCCCTTGCCTCTTTACTATACTCAAAAATTCCTTCTCCGTCACCCCATCTTCTCCACGCAAAGAATAAAGACATCGCAAAAAATTCTTCTCCATCCGGAGCCGGTCCATCTGAATTCCAAGTTCCATCAGTGCCACACGACCATGCAAAATAATTTTTTCCAGGTCCTTTCGGAATATACATATAAGTACGAACCCATTTCCAAAGACGGTCAAATTCTTCTTTTCTATTCATTTGTACACACACCATCATTGCATAAGACATTCCTTCTGTTCGGACATCGTGATTTCCTGTGTCTTCCACATACGCCATGTCTTCTCCGACTTCATGGTAAAAGCGTTCTTCTTCTGTTCCATAAAAAATAGTCTCAAAGGTCTTCTCTACTCTCTCTTGAATTTCCTCTTTAGAATATCCGCACTCCAAAAATATATTTCGATATTTTCCTGTCTGATAAGCTGCTGTCATTTTTTATCTCCTCATACTATATTATTTTCTCTGAATTTTTTTAATTATAACAAATTCCATCTCATCTAATACCGGGAATAATTATAGAAAAACCTCCGACAAAATATTAAGATTCTTTCATTGATAGGTCCCTTTAGTTTAAAAAACTCCCCACTTTTTTTCCATCTCTTTCTTGCGAATAGATATGCAAAAATTGCGGAGTTTCTTTTTTCTTTTAATAAAAATAACCAATAGACATGAAAAAATCGAGATATCCACAATCTTTCTTCATGCCTATTGGTCTACTATTCTAATTCACATCTTCTCTTTATAATATTTTTCTTTCAAGCAAATATTTTTTTTTTCTTTTGTGAATTCATATATTATATCTTGCACTCCAAGTGGCATAAAATCATCTCCTTTCCGTATCAGAAACCGTACGTTTTTTATATTTTTATTATATAGTGTTTGTATTTCCAGATCAATGTCCTTAATCCCTGATACAAAAAGCACAAAAAATCCCCCAGAGTTACTGCCCAAGCAGTTTCTCCAGGGAATTTTAGCTATCCAATCAAAAATGGTATCACATACGCCACAAGTACGATTACTACCGCACATGCAACCACAATGCTCCAGATTTTAAATTCTTTATCCATTTTTTTCTTTTCTTCCGGACTTGGTATTTCTTCTTCTATGACTCCCGACAGGTCTTCCTGCGCTTCATTTTTATACTTACTTCTACAGACTGCATAAATTACAAGTCCAAGTGCGCACCAGATAATTCCGGTTATCATTGCTTCTTTATCTAACTGAGTCATCATAATCAGATAAATAATAATACTGATTGGCGCTCCTATCATAATTCCAGGTGCTTTAAACGGACGTTTGAGTTCCGGATGTCTTTTTCTTAAACATAATGATGCAGTAATTCCGATGACGTAGTAAAACAAATCTGCAAACAAACTCAAAGAAGCAATGTAAATCATAGAATTTGATGCAATCAAAAATGCCGAAAGCAGTCCAAGCACGATAATGGATACATAAGGAGTCTGATATTTTGGGTGTACTTTTGCAAAGATTTTTGGCATTGCGCCATCTCGTGACATTGTAAATAAATATCTCGGCGGAACTGCAATACTTGCATTTAAAGTAGAAAAATCTCCACCAAAGGCAATTCCGGCTGCCAAGAGTACCAGCGGAAATCCAAGAATTCCGGCCGTTTTCATTGCTTCTGCAAACGGTGCAGACGCAGTTGCCAATGAAGAAATCTCTGAAATCGGTACGATTCCGACTAAGAACCACTGAAATGCAGAGTTTACTGCAAATACAATAAATGGTGCCAGAATCAGAGCGCGTGGAATATTAATCTGCGGATATTTGATTTCTTCTCCCATTGCACAGCAGGTTTCAAATCCTGCAAAACACCACCAAATCATACTGACCGAAGCAATAAAGCTAAGTGGTGTTGATTTTGCAATGAAATCCGGCATCTGTACAAAGTTCGGCATATTTACATTTGGAAGCATCATTAAGAACCAGATAATTGCCACACCCCAGAAGAAGAACATAAATCCATTCTGAAGTTTTCCGGTCATTTCAATTCCTCGCACATTTGTTACAATAAATACCAGAACAATCAGTGTCGCTACAACGGTATCACTGACTGGAAGTTCAATTCCAAGTGCAGAGAAAAACGTTTTAAAATAAAAACTAAATGCCAGTGCTTCTCCACTTGTTACCGATACCAGTGAAATAATAAAGTTCCAACCAGCCAGCATTCCAAACGGTTTTCCAATTCCGAGGGAAGCATATTGGTAGGTTCCTCCGGCATACGGAAGTGCGGCTCCCATCTCTGCATATAATAAAGATGGATAAATGCTGATTAACATTGCAACTAAGGTTGCCAGTATAACCGCCGGTCCTAAATCACCAACTACATTGGCTCCCGTCGTAAACAGTCCAACTCCGACAACGGTTCCAACTGTAATGGTCACGGCTTCTCTCATCCCAAATGTTCGCTTTAGCGTTTTTTTCTTTTCCTCACTCATATCTTAATCCCCTCTTGCTTTTATTTTTGTAAAGCGGACATTCGCAATCCGCTTCGCCACTTGCTCATGAACGCAGTCGCTTCGCAATCTGCCAGTGTGAGCTTTCAACTCCCACTGGCATAAGCATCCCTCCTCACCTGCCTCTTAGTGCTCTGCGCACTTGAAGCGGGGGAATGCTTATCTGCATTCAAATAGTATAAGTTATTTACGAATATCTGCTGCCGCTTTGTGTCCCATTAACCCTTCTCCATCAGCCAGTCTTGATACCAGCGGTGCCAGTTTTTTAGAAGCTTCTGCTGTCATACTTTGCTGGGTGCAAGTCTTTAAGAATGTTCCTACCCATACGCCACCGGTATAACGTGCTGCCTTTAATGTCGGAAGAGTATGGTTTGTTCCAGATGCATAATCTCCGAATACTTCTGCTGTATTTTCTCCGATAAACATGGAACCATAATTCACAAATCCTTCAACAACTTCTTCTGGATTTTTTAAATTCAATTCCAAGTGTTCCGGTGCATAATCATTGACCAAATCTACTGCCTCTTGGATATCATCCACGACTACGACTTCTCCGTAAGTTTCCCATGATTTTCTTGCAATCTCTGCGGTTTCAAGTACCTGAAGTTCTGCTTCTACCGCCTCAATGACTGCTTTTCCAAATGCTTCATCTGTTGTAACCAACATGCCTTTTGCATTTACATCGTGTTCGGACTGTGCAAGCAAATCTGCTGCCACAACTGCCGGTGTTCCACTTCCATCTGCAATCACAAGTACTTCACTTGGACCTGCGACAAAATCAATTCCAACCTGACCATAGCACTGTCTTTTTGCTTCTGTCACAAAACGATTGCCAGGTCCTACTATCATATCAACCGGTGCAATCTCTTCTGTTCCATAAGAAAATGCTGCGATTGCCTGAGCACCACCGACTGCATAAATTTCATCCACCCCTGCAATATCCATTGCAACAAGTGTCTTCGGATTGATTTTTCCTTTACCTTTCATAACTGGCGAACAGGCTGCCACACGTTTGACTCCCGCTACCTTTGCCGGAATAATCAACATCAATGCGGTAGAATACAGTGGATAATTTCCACCTGGTACATAACAACAGCAGGAATTAACCGGAATAATTCTGTGTCCGAGAAAGATTCCCGGCATCGGACTGAAGTTTTCCAGTGGTTTTACGGTCTCTCTCTGCGCTTTCGCAAAGGCACGGATATTAGAAGCGGCTGCTTTTAAATCTGCGATTTCTTCTTCTGATAACTGTGCATACGCTTCTTCAATTTCGTCTTTCAAAACACGGATTTGTTCTCTCTCGCACGCATCAAATTTTCTTCCATATTCCTTTAATGCCTCATCCTTGTTTGCTCTTACATTATCAATGATATCCTGTACCAGACGGGATAATTCTCTTCTGTCTTCTTCTGTTCTTTCCTGTGATTTCTTTAAAACTCTCATAACTAAAAACCTCTCTATCTTTTATGATAAATTACTTTTCTTATTCTCTATGCTACTATATTAAAGCGTCTAGTTTACTTTAGGTCAATATAGAATTTTCTCATTTTTTCTTCAAAACATGGAGTATACTCCATATTTTCATTGATTTTTTTACTCCAAACTACTACACTACAAATACAAATAATTTTTATGTGAGGAATTTTTATGCGAATTGGAAAAGTTTCAAAAGAATATCATATCTCCATCGATAATCTGCATTACTATATTAAGTATGGACTTCTTGTTCCCCCAAAGCCAAAGGGACAGTATTTCTTTGATGAGACCACGTTAAAAGACTTAGAATGGATTCTTGCTCTAAAAAAATTAGATTTCTCTCTTCGGGAAATTCATTCGATTTTGTCTCTGAAACGAATCTCAAATTTTGCAGATGCTGAAGATTTAGAAGAACTAAAAGAATTATTTAAAAGTAAGCGAGATTTCTGCCAGCAAGAAATCCAGAAAAAAGAAGCGGTTATAAAAAATTTAGATACTCATATCTTACGCATGGAGCAGGCAAAAAGAAAAGAAAAAAGTCCAACTGGTGTTCCGATTCAGGCAGTTTCGCTTCTCTGCTGTCCAAACTGCGGCGCTTCTTTTTCCATGCAGGATGTGGAAATGGACCAGCGTTTTTTATATAAAGGAGCACTGTCCTGTAAATGCGGTTATTATGCCAAAATTTCTTCTGGAATTTTAATGACACCAAACAAAAATCAAAATCTGCAGGACACACCTGATTTGACTCGCGAGCTTTATAAAGATTTGCCACCCGATTTAATCAGCATGTTCGAGCGTTCTTATAATTGGATGTTAGAAAAAATGAACCAAGTCAATCTTCATGGAAAAATCATTGCAGAAACTTATATCAATGCCTGGTTTTTTATGCACAATCACCTGCAGGCGCTTCCAACAGACAGCCTTTACATTGTCATTGATAAATATCCGGAAACCCTTTTAATGTATAAACATTTAATTGAAAAACAAAAGCCGGAACTCGACATTTTATATATTGCCGATTCTAGCACGAACTTTCCGTTAAAAAAACACTGCATTGATTTACATCTGGATTTCTTTGCTGCAAATGAACATAATTTCTATCATAATACCTTTTTATATGAAAGACTGACCCCATTTTTGAAAAAACATGCCGACTTAATCGGAACTTATTTTTATTTTTCTCACGCACAAAAATCCATGCGTAGTCTGCTTTCCCAGTATCCCGAGTGTAGTGCAAATAATTTTTCTCTTCCTTATTTTAAGAACTCACTTGCAGAATCTGATTTTATCTTAAAAGACTGTGAATCCTTAGATGCTGTAACTGATTCCGGAAATAACCTTGGATTTGGATTTCATCAAAAAGGAGAAAAAATGTATCTGATGCCTTATTATGCTCAAAAAACCGGCCAGTAGTTTCTGACCGGTTTTTCTTTCCATCCATATTTTTTTCATTCTTAAGCGAAAAACTTCCCTGCCGCCTGAATCAAATACCATGTATCTTTAATTCCGGCAGTCTCATACGGAGAGTGCATTGCGAGCTGTGGAAGTCCGATATCCACTGCATTTAACGCAACTTTGGTTGTGGAAATATTTCCAAGTGTAGAACCTCCTAAAATATCAGAACGATTTGTAAATACCTGATATGGTACATCTGCTTTTTTGCAGATATCTTTAAACATTGCTGCTGAAACCGCATCCGTACAATATTTCTGGTTTGCAGAATATTTAATTACAATTCCTTCATTCAGATATGGACGGTTCACCGGATCTGCTACATCACTGTAGTTTGGATGAACAGCATGTGCATTATCTGCGGATAGCATAAAGCTCTTTGCAAGATTTCTGACATAATCTTCATAAGAATATCCCATACATTCATTGATTCTTACCAGTACGTCATACAGGAATGTAGAGGCAGCACCCTGTTTTGTTCCACTGCCGACTTCTTCATTGTCTAATACGCAGTGAACTGCCAGATGCGCTTTCTTTTCGCCTTTTAAGAATCCTTTTAAAGAAGCAAACGCACACTGTAAGTCATCGAGTCTGGAAGAAGAAACAAACTCTTCATTTGCTCCCCAGATTGTTCCTTTTACACGATTGTATAAGAATAAATCATGTGCTAAGATATCATCTTCCTTTACTCCTGCTGTTTCTGCAATTGTTTTCATAAATGTATCTTTAGAAGCAATATCTCCGTAAAGCGGAAGCATATCTTTCTGTGCATTGTATTTATAACCGTCATTTACTTCACGATTCATATGGATTGCCAGATTTGGAAGCATCAATAAATCCCGGTCTACATTTACCAGTTTTGTGACAAATTCATCGTTTTCGTTTACAATAATTCTTCCGGCTACCGAAAGTGGACGATCGAACCATGGAGAACAAATCATTCCACCATAACGTTCTACATTTAATTTTACATATTTTTTATCTACCTGCATTTCCGGATTTTCTTTAATTTTAAAAGTTGGAGAATCGCTATGACTTGCCATGATTCGGTAACCTGAAAATTCGTCTTCCGGCATTACAAATGCAATGATAGAAGAATCATTTCTTGTCACATAGTACTTTCCACCTTTTTTTAATTCCCATTTATCTGCTTCTTTGATTTCTTCAAATCCTTCCATATCAAGCATATCTTTCATGGTTTTTACAGCATGAAAGCAACTCGGGCTTTTTTCAATAAATTCAAGTAATTCTTTTGCTGTTTCTTTATACATTTTTTCTTCCTCCTGGAAATCAGAAAAGCCATGAAACTTCCCTGCAAATTCCTGCACACAGCAAGACTTTCACGCAGAAATCTCATGGCTTTCCGTAAATAAAATTTATTTTTTATTTGTACGTCTTGCAATCATCGGCATGATAAAGCCAAGTCCAATTAGTACAAATGGTGTTACAATATTTAAGATAAGCTGGAATCTGTCTTCAGAATAGATACCCATAATACATGCAAATGCTGTAAATAAGAAGCACCATCCACCAAATATCATACCAACTGTCTTATTCTTTACAAAATGATACTGAGCCGGGAATTTATCTCCTGCTTTTTTCAGTGCAATATATGCTACAAATACCCAAAGATAACGGAGTGGCATACAAACAGAGTTTACTTTTACCAGCCAGCGAACCAGTGTATCCACACTGTCAATACCAAATGCCGGTACAATAATCAGAATGGAAACGATTACCATAACTAGTTTATGTCCATTTGTGTAAGTACCATATTCATTTTGTTTAAACATTGCTTTTGGAATATAATTTTCATCTGCACAATCCAGCAGCATACGAAGCGGTGCATCAATTGAAATAATCAATACCGTAAACTGTCCGATTAAGTTACAGATTGCATATACCACTACAAAGAAGTTGCCCAATCCATAATACTGACCTAATGTCTGGAATGCGTAATAAGCACCATTTGTCATAAGGTCTTCCGGAATATTATTGGAATCAAACATCATACCCATTGCGATTGTTCCAAGCATTGCGCACACAGCAACCATAATTGCCAGTGCAATCATACCCTTCGGGAAATCTCTTGCTGGGTCTTTTGTCTTATTAACATATGGAGAAATTTTCTCACATCCACCTACTGCGAACACCAGAATGGATAAATTTAATAAAAACTTCATATCAAAAGATGGCATGAATGTTTTCATAGACCAGTCAATATCTAACACATTTGCATTTGTAATCGCCGGTGCTGCCATCATCATTACGATGAATAATAGGGACATGATAAACATCGTAGAGCCTGCCAACGTAGACAGTTTCTTTAATACATTGATGCCTCTTGACGCTACCCATATTGCAAATAAGAACAGTACCAGACATGCAATCTGAAGCACTTTTGTATTTACAGAACTAATACGGTTATCTCTAAAAATTGCCCAACTAGCTGCGATAAAAGATGCATTTGGCTTCTGAGAAATGTACGGCATATGTACAACCCAATATGTCCAACCTGCAAAATAAGCAACTTTCGGACCAATTGTCTCATGCACCCAAGAACTCACACCACCACCTGCATCTTTGAATGCACTTCCCAATTCACCAACCATAAGTGCATATGGCACAAAGTAAATCGCAAAGATAATCACCCACGAAATAATTGCTTTTAAGCCGCCATACTCAGAAAAACCATTGATGACATTACCAAATGCCCAAACTGTGGAGAATGCCATAAAAGCAAGACTGTACCAAAGAATTTTTTTGTCACTTCCACCTTGTTTCATTGTTACTTTCCCTTTCTTTAACTATACTTTGCTATTCTGTTTTTAATAACAACAGTTTCAATACAACATAAATAATTATACATTCAAAGCTGTCAAAAAAGTGACAAACTTTCCTACTTTTCGTCAAGAAGTTCCATGGCAATCTTTTCCGGTTTAATCGGCATCTCTTCTACACGAAGACCGACTGCATTGTAAACCGCATTGGCGATTGCCGGACACGGAGTATCAATTACAATTTCCCCGATTGATTTTGCACCGAACGGATGACTCTTTTCATAACTTGGCTTAAATTCAACCCGAATTTTTCCAACATCGAGACGACTTGGAATTTTATACTGCATAAGAGAATTATTCGCCATTGCACCTTTCTCAGTATACTGGATATCTTCAAATAACGCCATACCAATTCCCTGTGCAATTCCTCCTTCGGTCTGCACTCTCGCCAAATTTGGATTAATCGGTGTACCACAGTCTACTACTGCAACATAATCAATCAATTCTACACTTCCGGTTTCTTTATCAATCTCAACTTCCGCCATTCCTACCATGTAAGGCGGCGGTGAAATCTCAGCGGCACAGTTTTCTGTTACCTGAAGTGCATCGTTATTTCCAAATGTTCCCCGAACTCCGATTTCCGGAAGGGTTACTTTTGCAGATTTGTCTTTCTTTTCTACACATTTTCCATCAAAAGTTACTTCATTCGGTTCTGCTTCTAACATGGAAGCTCCCATTTTTACAATTTTTTCTCTTAAGTTCTCAGCTGCTTTTGCCACTGCTTTTCCTGTGATATAGGTTGTAGAAGAAGCGTAGGAACCAGAATCATAAGGGGAAATATCGGTATCTACACCAAATGGAACAACATTGTTCAAATCTGTTCCTAAAATATCTGCTGCCATCTGTGACAAAATCGTATCACAGCCGGTTCCCATATCGGTTGCACCAAGTCCCAGCGTATAAGAACCATCCTCATTTAATTTTAAAGTTGCACCACCGACATCAACTTTGAAAATTGCGGAACCCTGCATTGCCATGGCTACACCAACACCTCTGACTTTTCCATTTGGAAGTTCTTTTCTCGGATACTTTTCATCCCAGCCAATCATTTCTTTGGCACGTTCCATACATTGATCCAAAGTACAGCTTGTAGCAGTCGGAGAACCATCATAAGCAATAAATGGATCCCCTTCACGAATCATATTTTTCTCACGAATCACAGTCGGATCCATACCCATCTTTTCTGCCAGTTCACTAACTGCGGATTCCAGCGCAAAGATTCCCTGTGTTGCCCCATAACCACGATAAGCACCTGCTGCCATACGATTTGTATACACAACATCATATCCAAAACGATATGCCTCTGTATTTCGATATAAACCAATTGACTTATGTCCGGACAAAGCAACCGTTGTCGGTCCATGTTCTCCAAATGCACCAGTATTCGATAAAGTAAATAAATCAATTGCCAGAATTTTTCCTTCTTCATCTGCACCGACTTTTACTTTTACTTCCATTTCATGACGCGGAGACGAACAAATCTGAGATTCATAACGAGTGTACACCAATTTTGCCGGTCTTCCGGTTTTAATTGTCACAATTGCCGGATAAACTTCTGTTACCAGGGTCTGCTTCGCTCCGAAACCGCCACCAATACGTGGTTTAATTACACGCACTTTAGAAGCGCCAATTCCAAGCGCACGACCTAAAATTCTTCTTACATGGAATGGAACCTGCGTGGAAGAAACAATTACAAGACGTCCAAAATGTTCCAGATAAGTATAACTGCGGAAAGTTTCCATCATTGCCTGCTGATTTGCTTTTGTATGATAAGTTTTCTCTACAACGTATTTACATTTCGCAAATGTTTCTTCAAGATTTCCCATTCCTTCTTCAGAAGAAGCACAGAGATTTCGTTTATTATCTGCACCAACCGGGAATCTGGATTCCCAGTTATCTTCCGGATGAATTAAAATTTTATTATCTTTTGCATCATGAAAATCTAAAATAGCATCCAATACCTGATATTTTACTTTAATGATTTTAAGCGCCTTATCAACTGCCGCTTCTGTCTCTCCAGCCACAATCGCTACCGCATCTCCCACAAAACGGACTCTCTTATCGAGAATCAAACGGTCGTAAGGACTAAATTCCGGATAGGTCTGACCTGCCATTGTAAAACGATCCTGTGGTACATCTTTATAAGTAAGAATACAGGCAATTCCCGGCACTTTCAGCGCTGCATCAATTTTGATTTCTTCGATTAAAGCATGTGCATGCGGACTTCTTAAAAGTTTAACAATCAGACAGTCCTTCGGTGCAAGGTCATCTGTGTAGACCGGCTGTCCGGTTACCAATGCTTCTGCATCTTTTTTTCTGACTCCGCTATTTACATATTTCATTAGGCTTCTCCTTTCTCTGCTTTTTTATGTTCCAGAAATTTTAAAATACTTCTGGTTTGTCCCATAAATCCAGAACAACGGCACAGGTTGCCAGCCAGATATTCGTTAATCTGCTCTTCTGTCGGATTCTCCAGTTCTTTTAACATTGCAAAGATATTCATAATAAATCCCGGATTACAAAAGCCACACTGTTCTGCACCTTCGTCTGCTAAAAAGCCACCAAACTCTTTGGCTTCTTCCTGCATTCCTTCTAACGTTACAATCTTTTTGCCATCCGCTCTGGCTGCAAGCATACTACAAGATAAGACCGGCTTTTCGTCCATAAGTACCGTGCACAGTCCACAGTTTGCTGTCTCGCATCCTCTTTTTACACTATAACATCCTTTTTGTCTTAATAAGTCTAATAACAACAAATCCGGTGCAACTTCTTCCTGCACTTTTTTTCCGTTTAAAAAGAAATTAATTTTCATTTGCATCTCCTTCCACCTGTACAAGTGCTCTCTTTGTCAGTACCTTTACTAAATGGCTTCGGTATTCGGCAGATGCTCTCATATTGCTGCCGGTCGGAACCAGTTTCTGCACTTCTTCTGCCAGTGCCTCTACTTCTTCTACTTTAAATTTAAAAGAAGATTCTAACTCTTTTTCAATCAACATTGCTTTTTGAGGTCTTGCTCCAATTACGATTCTGACTTTCTTTTCTTCTAATCCAACTGCACAAGTCAGCACCGGAAAATCAGTCGCTGAATTTCTCTGACTTAAATACACCGTATGCATCGGTACTTTTTTTACAATAATGCGTACCAGAATATCCCTGTCTTTCTTCATCTGGGCAAATTCCTTCATTGGAATAATTCCACCCTTATAAAGTTCTACATAAGAATCCATCGCCAGAAACATAGTCAGTACATCGGAAAAACCATATCTCCCAAAAATACTTCCACCAACTGTTGCACAGTTACGGAACTGAACTCCTACGATATGTCTTACACTTTCACGCATTGCTCCATTTGTATAATCAGCCAGTCCTTTATGAAGCTCCAGACTGCGAAGTGAAGTCATACAACCGATTCTAAATTCATTTTCATCTTCCTCAATAGTATCAAGACCTAAACCGGATAAATCAATCGCCATGCTTACATTTCGATTTCCCATCTTTAACCAGACCATACCGCCGATAAGACAGGCTGTTCTTTTCTGATTTAACTGATATGCCTCTTCGAGACTTTCTACCTTTGTATACTCTTTTATTTTCAGCATAATAATCCTTTCCATAAAATTATTTGAGTCATTTGATTTTATACAGGAAAAAAGAGTCTGAAATTCAGACTCTCTCCCAAGTAACATTGTCAGTAACCTTGCTCTTCTTTTATGAGTATAGCATAGCAAATGGCACAAATGCAACCCAGTTTTTTTAACATTTTCAGTCATTGACATTTTTCGTAAATCCTATACAATATACAATAGGGTATAAAAGGAGGATAACTTGAGTGTTAAAAAATAAAAAACAGATATTACTAATTGGATTTTCTGTCTTATTGCTGCTTATTGTTTTGATTTTCGCTTTGACTTTTAAAACTTCAGCCGAAAAAGAACGTGAGGAACAAGCTTCTCTTGATGCGGTCTCTGCATCTATTGATGGAACTGTTACAGCAATTACAGGAAAAACGATTACTATTTCAACATCCGATGGTGATTCTATTACTTTTAATATGCAAAAAGTAGAACTCGACTGCAACAGCGGTGTTATTCCGGGAAACAATGTAACTTTGATTTATGTAGGTGCACGTAATGGAACAGATACCAGTAACGTACGGCTGAGAAAAATCATTACAACCGATGATAACTCAGACCTTTTATCAGCAAAACTCAAACAGACAGAAGAGGAAGACCAAGAAGAGGAAGACACAACTTCCACTTCCAGTTCTCCAGGATATGATAAACCAGGAGCAGATGTCGATGTTGAATTGACAAAAGAAAATGTTACTGCTCTTTACAATGTAAATGTCCGTGCAGACGCCGACGGAGATGCACAGGTCATTGGAGCACTTGACCCAGATACAACTGTAACAAGAACCGGTATCTGCAGTAATGGCTGGAGCCGTATCGAATATGAAGGTCAGACTGGTTATGTGTGGGGTGAATATTTAGAAGCGGATGAATCTGATTCTTCCTCAAATTCATCTTCATCTGATAGCTCAAGCAGTTCTGATTCCAAAAAAAGCAGTAGTTCAAGTTCTAAAAAATCAAAGAAATCAAGCTCATCTAATGAGTAATACAAAAAGAAGCTCAAGAACAATCATCGTTCAAGAGCTTCTTTTTTATTCATCTAAAACTATAAAATTTCAATTCCAGCTTTTTCACAAGCTTCTAATGTATGTTCATCCCAGATACTTGCCTGTACTTCACCTACATGTGCTTTCTGAAGCAGAAGCATACAGATTCTGGACTGACCGATACCACCACCGATTGTCAGCGGAAGTTCATTATTTAACAGCATTTTATGGAAAGTCAGATTTCTTCTTTCATCACATCCTGCTTTTGTTAGCTGTTCATCCAGAGTTTTTGCATCTACACGGATACCCATAGAAGATACCTCTAACGCACACTGAAGCGGTTCATGCCAGAATAATAAATCTCCGTTTAATTTCCAGTCATCGTAGTCCGGTGCTCTTCCATCGTGACGTTCTCCGGATTTTAATAAATCACCAATCTGCATGATGAATACAGTTTTTTTCTCTTTGACGAAAGCATTTTCTCTTTCCTTTGGAGTCAGATTCGGATATAAATCTTCCAATTCCTGGGAGGTAATAAAAGTGATGTCTCTACAAAGTTCTGTATGCAGATTTTCATACTGATATTTTACTTCGTCTAATGCATTACAGATAGATTCTACAATACGTGTAACCGTATTTTTCAGATAATCCATATTTCTGTCTTCTGCTGTGATGATTTTTTCCCAGTCCCACTGGTCTACATAAGCAGAATGTAAATTATCTAATTCTTCATCTCTTCTGATTGCGTTCATATCACAAAGAATTCCTTTTCCAGGATGGAAATTATAGCGGTATAAAGCCATACGTTTCCACTTTGCAAGAGAATGTACAACCTGTGCTTCCATCTTTGCATCTGGAATATCAAATGTGACTGGTCTTTCCACACCATTTAAATCATCATTCAATCCAGACGCCGGGTCTACGAATAAAGGTGCTGTTACTCTTTTTAATTTTAACGCCATGCAGAGTTTTTTCTGCATCAGATTTTTAATCATACCGATTGCTTCCTGTGTCTCATAAGTTGAAAGGCAGGATTTATAACCTTCTGGTATTATTACTGTTCCCATTCTATTGTCCTCCACTTTTCCAAGAATGTTATCATTTTAGTACAAAATACAATTCTTGTAAAGACAATAGGGACGGCGTTTTCCGATTTTTTATGTTAGCCATATTAATATTGCACTTATTATTAAAATAGCAGCCACAATTAACGAATTTTTTCTTCTATTTGATTCACCGTAATCTCTTACCAATACACACGCTCCCGCACTAATACTCATTAATAATATTACGCGCTTTCGGATTATTGGATTTATTTCTCCTACTGCAATCATGCCAATGGCAATTAGCACCAAAATCCACGTAAGATTTCTTAAATATTTGTACCCTCTAATATCCATTAGATCACTCCAATCAAATCTGTACGAGCTGCATTACTGTAAAAATAATATTTGTGATACATACGTGGTCTTCCACCCACTAACTCATCTGTATAATAGGTAATATCCGTATAATAAACAGTTGGAAGAGAACGACTTATTATTACATTTGCAATAGTAATTGCCGCTGCTGCTCCAGCAGAGCCAACAACTGCTACAATCGCAGCTACAACCGCTGCCGTATCACTTAAATCTGCATTTAATGTACCATTTCTACGTGATAATTCATGAGAAGCATATAAGCTGATTCCTACTTCAGAATTTCCAATATTTTTTCCATCTAATATTAAGTTACCACTTTGTTTATTATAATCAATTACGTGCTCAACTCCATTTTTGTTATAGCTAACTCTTCTCAAAATTTCATTTTCATATATATTATACGTTATTTCTTCACTATCTATTTTAGTTTCTATTGATTCATCAAAAATCAAATCATTTTCGGCTTTTACAGGAAAAACAGCTACATTTACAATTGATATGATAGCAATTAAACAAATACTCAAAATTTTCTTAGCTAATTTTCTTAGCTAATTTTCTCATATAATTCCTCCTTATATATCTAAAATAGTTTTTTATAATAATATTATACTGTTCATTGGACCTTCCTCCTTTTTCTTTATATTTGTTTAATCTTTTCGTATTTTCTGATATTTTATCATTTGTAATATTTTTTTCTTTATTTTAATATTTTTTATTGTTTTTTTCAATCTTTTATTATATAAACATTATCTTTTTATAAAAAATACACAAATATAAATTATCCCTCTTAGGCAGTTTTACATACAAAAAAAGAACCCTTTCGGATTCTTCTTCATGTTTTTCTTAAACATGTACCTTCAAAACTACATATACAAAACCGAAACCATGCAGACACTTGCCGCTTCGCTGATTTCTCAGCTTCTGGTCAAGCCCTCGACCGATTAGTAGCAGTCAGCTCCATACATTGCTGCACTTCCACCTCTGCCCTATCTACCTCGTCGTCTTCAAGGGGTCTTACTTCTCACGAATGGGATATCTCATCTTGAGGGGGGCTTCACGCTTAGATGCCTTCAGCGTTTATCCCTTCCAGGCTTGGCTACTCTGCCATGCAGTTGGCACTACAACAGATACACCAGCGGCCTGTCCATCCCGGTCCTCTCGTACTAAGGACAGCTCCTCTCAAATATCCTACGCCCACGCCGGATAGGGACCGAACTGTCTCACGACGTTCTGAACCCAGCTCGCGTACCGCTTTAATGGGCGAACAGCCCAACCCTTGGGACCTACTACAGCCCCAGGATGCGATGAGCCGACATCGAGGTGCCAAACCACTCCGTCGATGTGAACTCTTGGGAGTGATAAGCCTGTTATCCCCAGGGTAGCTTTTATCCGTTGAGCGATGGCATTCCCACTTAATACCACCGGATCACTAAGCCCTACTTTCGTACCTGCTCCACCCGTCGGTGTCGCAGTCAAGCTCCCTTCTGCCTTTGCACTCTTCGAATGGTTTCCGTCCATTCTGAGGGAACCTTTGGGCGCCTCCG
>NZ_BAAHYF010000002.1:195000-675000 GCF_054657695.1 Blautia stercoris | reverse complement strand
ATTCCATGCGAACTTGATTGTAAAGATTGCAAGCGCTACGATACCTGGTTTTACCAGCGGAAGCATAATCTGTCCAAAGACACGGAATCGTCCGCATCCGTCTACAATTGCTGCTTCTTCCAGTTCTTTTGGTAATGACATGAAGAACTGTCTTAAAAGGAAGGTACCAAATGCACTAAATAAGTTTGGCATAAACAATGCAGGAATCGTATCCAGTAATCCCATTTTCTGAATAATCTGATACTGCGGAATCAAGAAAATCTGTCCCGGTACCATAAGTACCGATAAGATTAATACAAACAGCGCATTTTTGAACGGAAAGTCAATACGTGCAAACGCATAGCCTGCCATCGAACAAAATGCGATCTGTACAAGTGTCGTAACCGCTGTAGAAATAATCGTATTCATATAAACTGTTCCAAATGGAATCGCAGAGGATACAATTGTATGATATGCAGTCGTTACAAAGTTTTCCGGGAAAATTGTCGGCGGAATCTTCATCGCTTCTCCGGATGTTTTAAACGAAGTTAAAATCATCCATAAGAATGGAAATACTACAACAGCAACTCCAGCAAGAAGAATCAGATGGACAATCAAATGATTTAAGTTTGATTTTTTGGTTTTCATTCTCATTCTCCTCCTTCTTAATCATAATTTACCCATTTTTTCTGTCCAATCATCTGGATTACAGTAACCAGCATGATTGCCAGGAAAATAAGGATTGAAATTGCGGCTGCGTATCCCTTATGACCATAGTCAAACGCCTGTCGATAGAACAGCATAACAACCGTTTGCGTTGATTCATAAGCTGGATTTGCTTTTCCGACCATCATATATACCGTATCAAATACCTGGAATCCACTAATGATAGAGGTAATCATTACAAAGAAGACTGTCGGTGTCAGCATCGGTATCGTAATTTTGAAAAATTGCGTAACCGCACCTGCTCCATCAATTGCTGCCGCCTCGTAATAAGATTTACTGATTCCCTGCATACCTGCAAGCAAAATAATCATGTTATATCCCACTGTCATCCAGAGTCCGACAACCATAATTCCAAACAATGCGGTATGCGGGTCTGTCATCCAGTTATGACCTTTTCCGCCTACTGCTTTAAGCGCACTGTTTAAGATACCCATCTGTTCATTATACATCCATTTCCATACCATAGCTACCGCAGCTGACATTGTTACAGAAGGCAGGAAATATAAGGTACGATAAATTGATTTTCCTTTGATTTTTGCATTCAGCAGAGCTGCTAATAAGATTGATAAAAACAATCCTAACGGTACAGTTATAACAACATATTTTAAGGTATTACCAAATGTTCTCCATACTTCTTTGTCACCCAGCATCTCTTTATAATTTGCCAGTCCTACAAATGTAGACATGTTAAACTTGTTTACATCATTAAAACTAAACCAGAAGTTCTGGATAAACGGCCAGATATAGAACACCAGCAAACCAATTGTGACCGGTGCGATCAAGACATATCCTGCAAACCAGTCTTTTTTCTGTCTTTTCGACGCTTTTTTTCTTGGTACTTTTGCTTTCACTTCAGCCATTCTTTCACCTACTTTATTACTTTGCTAAAAGTGCATCTGCTTCTTTTTTCAGTCCGCTACAAGCATCTGCAAGTGACATTTCTCCATTGTAAGCTTTTGTCAGCCATGTAGATTCTTTGTCATACAGTTCTGCTGCCTGTGCACAAACCGGAAGTGGATAAGCTTCATCTGCATGGTTTGTATAAGCTGCTAAGTTGTACTGGCTGTTTGCTTCTGCGAAGTATTTCTGAGCATCTGTTCTGGCGGAGATAACTACACCTGTCTCACCCTGAATCTGCTGTGCCTCAGCACTTCCAAGCCAGATAGCAAATTTTTCAGCCTCTTCTTTGTTTTTAGAACCTTCATATACTGCATATCCAAGACCGTTGATACAGTTATCTTCTACACCATTGAATGTAGGAATTTCAACACAGTTAATTTTATCTTTGATTGTATCATTAGATGCATATTCCGGAACCATGTAAGAACCTGCAAAGTTCATTGCAAGCTGTCCGCCTTCAAACATTGCATCTGCAGATGTTTCTGCAAGTGTAGCTGCACTTGGTGAAAGTCCTGCATCAATCATATCAATCCAGCACTGGATACCTTCCTGAGTTTTTTCATCTTCGTATCCTGTTTCTGTTGCATCATCATTTAAAATCCAGCCGCCGTTTGCGTATACTGTCTGATAATACCATGTCTGGAAGTCAACCGGGCACGCAAATGCATAAGTACCTTCCGGAAGTTTGTCTTTTAATTCTGTTGCCAGAGCCACTAAATCATCATAAGTCATATCATCTGTCGGATATTCAACTCCAGCCTGGTCAAACAGTTCCTTGTTATACCATAACGCATTTGTATCGAAGTCTTTCGGTACTGCATAGTTTTTGCCATCACGAACATAGTTATTTACCAGTGTTTCTGAAAAATTGTCGTTGATGTCAGAATCAGCGATTGCAGAAGAAAGGTCATCTAAGATTCCGCCTTCCTGATAAGCATCCAGATGCAGTACGTTTAACCAGAATACATCAGGAGCTGTTCCGCCGCCTGCTGCTGCTTCTAATTTTGTCCAGTATTCTCCACCTTTGTATGGTGTTAACTGAATTTTAACTGTCACGTTCTCATTTTCTTTTTCGTAAGCTTCAATCAGTTTTTCCATTGCAGGTCTCTGATTTTCATCCCAGATACCGAATGTTAATTCTGTTTTACCTTTTGATGAACCGCTTTTTTCATCAGAAGAACTGTCACTGCTTGAACCGCATCCTGCAAGCATGCTTGCACCAAGGATTGCAGTCATTCCGAATGCTACCATTTTTTTCATGTTTTTCATAATACTTCTCTCCTTTTCTTATTATGATTGTTCTGTTTTTACAGCTATCTATGAAAACGGTTTTCCGTTTTACATACTTCCTTTTTGCCGGATATCATCCAGCTCTATTACGGCTCCGCCGTGTAATCTTGATTCCTCCGCTGCAAGAGCACAGTAATGACTCTCTACAGATTTTTCCAGTGAAGTAATAGAAGGACTCTCTTCTCTGTTTCCAAGTAAGATATCTACAAATTCTTCTACCATTACAATGTCTCCACCGCCATGTCCTGAAAAATCATCGGATAATTCAGAAGCCGGAATCAATTCTGTTTTTAATTTTGCCCCAAAAAGTGTAGTTTCAATGAAATCATCTTCCACATCCCAGGAACCCATTGTTACATTCATTTCACCTTTCGTTCCACAAAACTGTGCATGTCTTGCAAAATCAGCAGTGTGACCATTCATGGAAAAACTCATTGTTGAACCGTCTGTCATATTTAAATTTACAACCTGATGGTCTACTACATCGTTATCACAATGATAAACGCATCTTCCATAAGGTCCGGTTTTCAATGCTTCTTCTACAGATTCCGGTGTCGGAATTTCTGTAACAACATCTAACGGCCAGCGGGTATTTCCATTTCTTGCTCCAATTCTCTCACTGTCCAGATAAATGCTTTCTGCATCATAAGGACAGGTAGCTTTTACTTTGCAACCATCAAGACACCTCTTCGTACATCCCTCCGGTGCATTTTCTTCTTTAAATAAATACGTGCTTCCAAAAGAAGATAAAGATTTACATTTTTTATCTGCCAGCCACAGATATAAATCCATATCATGACAGCATTTCTGCAAAATCATTGGACTTGACAGTTCTTTATTTCTCCAGTTACCTCTTACAAAACTGTGTGCCATATGAAACCATCCTACATTTTCGGATGCATTGATAGAAACAATATCTCCAATCACACCAGAATCCAGGATTTCTTTTACTTTACGGAAAACCGGTGTATAACGTAAGACATGACAGACAACAACTTTGCGGTCACATTCTTTTGCTACTTCTACAATTTCACGGCACTCATCAAGATCCGGCGAAATCGGTTTTTCCAGTAACAGATGGTATCCCTTTCTTAATGCCGGGATTGCCTGCGCTACATGCTGTCTGTCCTGTGTCGTAATAAACATCACATCTGCAAGCTTCTCTTCTTTTAACATTTCTTCTGCACTTGTATAACATCTTTCTTTTGGAACGTGATATTCCTCCGCTACCATTTCCACTTTTTTCGGATTGACATCTGCAATCGCAACAATCTCAATCTTATCCGGATGGATTTTTGCAGCTTTGGCATAAGTATCTTTTCCCCGGCTTCCAAGTCCGGCAAGTGCGACTGTAATTTTATTTGCCATTTCTTCCTCCTCTTTTCTTCTGATGTAGCCTTAAAATCTTTCTGTATTCATATCAAGCTGTTTCAACCCACAATTGAATGAAATTG
Source organism: Blautia stercoris (assembly GCF_054657695.1). Taxonomy (NCBI): domain Bacteria; kingdom Bacillati; phylum Bacillota; class Clostridia; order Lachnospirales; family Lachnospiraceae; genus Blautia; species Blautia stercoris. The sequence goes on along the minus strand of NZ_BAAHYF010000002.1, from coordinate 670,651 downwards.
CTTGTGAATCAAAGAAAAGCGGGTAGAAACAGCTATCCACAATAATAACTGTTTCTTATGCCCGCTTTGGCTCCGCTCATTTTTTTTGATTTATCTGCTTTCGGAAACAATTTCATAACTCTGTTTTCTGAAATCAACTCTTACTTTTGTACCATCAGAAAAACTTGTTTCCTGTACCATGTAATCCCCATTCACCATCTCATGACGCAGCATTTCACATTTTGCAACTTTTTCATGTAAATCAGATACGATTTTACTGCGCTCGATATTTTCTTTCAGACTGAGTTTTACTTTATCCTCAAATGCACCATCAAAATTCGGATATGCAGCATCACGAATCAGATACGGTGCTCCGCCGTTTAACAGGGCATAAAGCATATAATCATCTTCATCGCTGACCTTATCCATCATCCATGGTTCAATCACACAATCATGATAAACCAGATTGTATAACGGAACCGGAACGCCCTCTTTTGGAGTTCCGGGCTGTCTCATCATAAAGTCATAAGGTGCATAATGGCAGAAAACCAAACTCGGAACCGCCCAGTCACTCACTTCTTCAGAACTTGGCAGAATTCCGCAAGAGAGCAAATACTCAAAGCATTTTCCTCTGAATTCATAGCAGTCTCTTCTGGTCATGCGATGTTCCGGATTATCACATTCATCACCTTCATTACAGGTGAATACGTCCAGATACGCCCCATCTAATTCTATACCATTTCGTTTTATTTCTCCAAAATTTCGTTTTACATAATAACTTGCCTGTGTCGCACACAGATAAGACTGTGGACCGCCTGCCCATCTTTGATGCTTCGGAATTGTTCCATCCGGCAGTCTGCATGCATAATTTTCATCAAAACTTGGCGCCGCCAGATAATAATCACGGTACTGATCATGGATTCCAAACATATAACCACACTCATGCATGGTATCGGCAAGCTTTTTCATACCGTCCCAACCACCGGCTTCTTTACATGCCGGAAGGTAATCCGGATGTTTATTATCATATCCCGGTTCAGCCCAGCCGTCTAAGTGAAGATAAAGTTTTTTCACTCCGGCCTCATGGATTTCTTTTATCTCCTGCACACGTGTCTCAAACGTTGTCAGGTGATTATTTTTATCCGGATTTTCCGGATCAAAGAAATCAGAATTTTCCTGTACCTGAGTTTTGATTCCTTTATGTACAAATGCACATCCGATTAAATCATTAATGGATGGATTTCTCATTGCTTTTTCAGACAAAGTACGAAGCCTTCCCTGCTCATTTACATACCCTCTGTAAATTTTACAAAGGGTATTATAATCGCAGTCCGATGCAAATGTATAACGCATAATTCTGCGATAATCCATTTTGCCAAGACTTGGTTCAAAATAAACCCCTACGTGTGTATATGGTCCATTCGCCGGATGATTGGCATAATAACCTCCGTTCCATGGTGTCTCACAAATTGCAATATAACCTTCCCGCTCTTTTACCTGACCAAACCACGGCATATAACCGCCCGCAGTTTCAAAAAATCCATTAAACGGAATTGCTCCCAGCTCCGTTTCCCAGTCATTTGGAATGAGCACACCCTGTTCATGTGTCAGCAGTGTATACCATTCTTTGCTTGGATTTGTAAATTCCATTGCTCCAGGCCAGAACAGCTTTTTAATATGAAGTCCTTCTTCTTTTAAAGGAATCCATTCAAAATACACATGTCCGGTTGCACCTTCAATCCAGATTAATGTTTCAAAACTGTATGGATATTTTTTTCCTTCTTTTTCAAAATCAGAAAATATACTTCTGATTCCGACTCCGATTCCCGTCTGATACGTTTCATGAGAAATTGAAGCTGCCTCGTCAAAGAAAAGCTCTCCTTCCTCACATTCCATATATGGACGGAATCCTTCTTTCCAAGACCACTTTGTCTTTTCTTGTTCCAGTGTCACCATCAGACTTTTTTCGTCCAGACTGACAGCTACTGTCCCCTGTTCAATTTTTCTCATAGCGTAATCCTCAATTTCTACTTTTTTCTACTCTTTTCATCACCTTTAAATATAATTAACAGTATATACAGTTTTTCGGTCAATATGTTGCCTTATTAAATACTTTTCTTGTCTTATTGCATACTTTTTGTTAAAATATCCGCAGGAGGAATACAGATGACCTACATTAAAACCACATTGAAGCGGGAAATCGCAATCGATTCGATTATCACAATCCACTATTTTGAATACATGAAAGACTTTGTCTTTCACGGGGAATCTCATGATTTTTGGGAGTTTCTTTACGTTGATCAGGGAAGCGTCATTGTACAGGCCGGAGAAAATCATTTCCGGATGGAAGCCGGCGATATTATTTTTCATGAACCAAATGAATTTCATGCCATCCGTTCCGTCGGAAATTCTTCGCCCAACCTTGTTGTTATGTCCTTTATAACAAACTCTCCTGCCATGAATTTCTTTCGGAAGAAAAATTTCACCCTGAATAAGTCGGAGCGCACTCTTGTCTCCTGCATTTTAAATGCTGCACGTGAAGCCCTTGCCACACCCCTGCATCTGCCCTCGATTGAGCAGGTGAAAATTAAACCCAATGCACCATTTGGCTCACAGCAGATGATTCTGCTCTATCTCGAACTATTTTTAATTACACTCGAACAAAATTATCTTCAGCTTGATGCAAAACCACCAGAACGAAAACGACATTTTCCACTTGCCACTCCAATCGAACTGTCTGATACAAAAGCGCAGAGAATTGAAGAAATCATTCAATATATGCAATTTTGTATCTGCGAACAGCTCAATACGAACCAGATTTGCCAGCATTTTTCCATGAGCCGTTCCTCTTTGCAAAAACTCTTTCAAAAAGAAAAAGGCTGTGGACCGATGGAATATTTTAATCGCATAAAAATTCAGCGGGCTAAGGCAATGATTCGAGATGGAAGTAAGAATTTTACTGAAATTGCAGGATTTCTTTCCTACAGCTCTCCCCAATATTTTTCCAGACAATTTAAAAAATCCACCGGTATGTCACCGATGGAATATGCTTCTTCCGTAAAAGGAATTTCTCAGGCATTAAAAGGGGATGATTAGAATCTGCTCTAATCACCCCTGCTTTTATTTTCCAAAACTTTTTTGTTTTCTTAATTTCACTTCTTATTTTACACGGAATGCTACGACACTACATGCCGGAATTGTAAATTTCAGCCCTTTTTCTGTGATTTCATAAGCAGTAAATGCTTCTTCTGTTACATTTTCCGGTTCTTCAAATGTATTGTAAGCATGCATTTCCTGATTTACAATACTTGCACTGACGTCGGATGGATTCAATTCTGTAAATGCCACTTCTACTTCTTCACTGTCTGTTGTAGAAAGATTATTTAAGGTAATTGTAACAATACCATCTTTATCGATTGATACCGATTCCTGTAATTTCGGCACCTGATATTCTTTTTCCCCTGCATCTAAAGTAGAGTTTCCTGTAATACAGCTTTCTACAAGGTCTGCATCCTGATGGTGACGATACTGATGGAATACGTGATAGGTTGGTGTTAAAATCATCTTTTCCCCTTCTGTTAAAATAACAGACTGTAATACATTGACCATCTGTGCAATACAAGCCATTTTTACACGGTCACAGTGTTTATTGAAGATGTTCAGGCTTAAACCTGCTACTAAGGCATCACGCATCGTATTCTGCTGATATAAGAATCCCGGATTTGTTCCCGGCTCTACAGTAAACCAGCATCCCCATTCATCTACAATCATGCCAACCTCTTTTTCCGGGTCGTACTGATCCATAATTGCACCATGGCGGTTAATTAACTCTTCCATGTACAGAGCTTTCCATAAAGTTTTGTACCATACTTTTTCATCAAAATCAGTTGCGCTTCCTTTGATTTCCCATCCTTCCGGATGTACATAATAATGAAGAGAAAGTCCATCCATAAATCCATGAGCCATTGGCGGCTGTGGTGCTGCATAACAAGTTTTTAATACGCCCTCTGTCCAGAAATAATCTGCAACATTCGCACCTCCACAGACTTTCTTAATCGGCGCAGAATTATCATAATGGCGAACATAAGTCTGGTATCTGCGGTATAAGTTTGCATAGTATTCCGGAGTCATATTTCCACCGCATCCCCAGTTTTCATTTCCGACACCAAAGTAATCGATTTTCCACGGTTTCTCATGTCCGTTTGCTTTTCTTAAATCTGCCATCGGAGAAACACCGTCGAATGTAATGTATTCCACCCATTCGCTCATCTCTCTTACTGTTCCGCTTCCTACATTTCCGTTTACATAAGTTTTACACCCCAACTGTTCACATAATTCAAAAAATTCATGTGTTCCAAAGCTGTTATCTTCTACCACACCACCCCAGTGTGTATTAATCATTTTCTTTCTGTTTTCTTTCGGACCGATTCCATCCATCCAGTGATATTCATCTGCAAAACATCCACCCGGCCAGCGTAAAAGAGGAATCCGCATCTCTTTTAATGCCTCTACTACATCGGTTCTCATTCCGTTTTTGTTTGGAATCGGAGAATCTTCTCCCACATAAATTCCTTCGTAAATACATCTTCCAAGATGTTCTGCAAAATGTCCATAAATTTCCGGATTAATGTGTCCCTGTTTGTTCTTTTCATTTACATATAATTTTGCCATAAAATCCTCCTGATTTTTACTCCTGTACTCTCGGAATTTTCACCTCAGTCGGTAAGCTTCCGACTTAAGATAGCTCCTCCATGGGATGCGCATCTTTCTTCTTTCCATCACTATATTGGATGTTGACTTCGATTGCAAGTGGTTTCTGAATTTTTTGCTGATTTCGGGCTTTTTTGCCCCATTTTCCATACAAGTCGTCCAACATCCTATAAGTTGTATGTGATTTTCGTCAAAAAAGAAGCCCTGATACAAGTTTTTTCACTAACTTGTACCCGAGCTTCTTTTCTTAGTTTTTACTCATTCTAAATCACTGTCAAGCGGATATTCGCAATCCGCTTTCGCTATTTGGTTAAAAAATCCTAATCTTAAGCATTTAATGGATATTTATCTGTCAGCTGTTTTACAATCGCTTTTGCTTTTCCAATATTTTCCTTATCTTTTACCATAAGTGCAATTGCCTCTGCAATCTGGTCCATATCTTCTTCATTCATTCCACGTGAAGTTACTGCTGCTGTTCCAAGTCTGACACCACTTGTCACAAATGGAGATTCAGGGTCGTTTGGAATTGCATTTTTATTACAGGTAATATTTGCTTCATCAAGCAGATTCTCCATTACTTTTCCGGTAATTCCTGTTCCTCTTAAATCAACCAGCATCAGGTGATTCTCTGTTGTTCCGGAAACAATGTTAATGCCTCTCTTTAAGAGTCCGTCGCACAATGCTTTTGCATTTTTCACGATGTTCTGCTGATAAACTTTGTATTCCGGTGAAAGTGCTTCTTTAAAGCAGACCGCTTTTGCTGCAATTACGTGCATCAAAGGACCACCCTGAATACCTGGAAATACTGCTTTATTAAAATTAAACTGTTTTGCAATCTCAGCACTGCTCATAATCATACCGCCTCTTGGACCTCTTAATGTCTTATGAGTGGTTGTAGTTGTTACATGCGCATAAGGAATTGGACTTGGATGTACACCTGCTGCCACAAGACCTGCAATATGAGCAATATCGACCATTAAATATGCGCCAACTTCATCTGCAATCTCACGAAATTTCTTAAAATCAATCACACGGCAGTATGCACTTGCACCGGCTACAATCATTTTCGGTTTTGCTTCAAGCGCAATCTTTCTGACTTCTTCATAATCAATCACACCTTCATCATTGACTCCATAAGGAACAATTTTAAAATATGCTCCTGAGAAGTTTGCCGGACTTCCGTGTGAAAGATGTCCGCCATGTGCAAGGTTCATTCCCATTACGGTATCTCCCGGCTTCAGCATCGCAAAGAACACTGCCATGTTTGCCTGTGCACCGGAATGAGGCTGTACATTCACATATTCGCACCCGAAGAGTTCTTTCGCTCTCTCAATTGCAAGACGTTCCACTTCATCTACACACTCGCACCCACCATAGTACCGTTTTCCCGGATAACCCTCTGCATACTTATTGGTTAAAGGACTGCCCATAGCTGCCATAACTGCCTTACTTACCCAGTTCTCTGAAGCGATTAATTCAATATGGGAATTCTGACGTTCCACTTCATCTGTAATACACTTCGCAATTTCCGGGTCTACTGCCTGAATCTCTTCAAATGAATACATGTTTTCTAACCTCACCTTTCTTATCATTTCATTCTTTACTTTTTTACCAGATTCTTCGTATTGTGGATATTTGTTTCTCTCACAAAGACATTGTCTGTGTAAAAAAATGCCCAGAGCCGGAATCGAACCAGCGACACGAGGATTTTCAGTCCTCTGCTCTACCAACTGAGCTATCTGGGCTTGTGCGAAATTTTCTTGAATTTCGACAACACAGCCATCTTACCATACTCTATTTAAAATTTCAAGCCCCTTTTTTAATTTATTACGTTAAAGTAAAGCGGACATTCGCAATCCGCTTCGCTACTTGCTCATGAACGCAGTCGCTTAGTGCTCTGCGCACTTGAAGCGGGGGAATGCTTATCTGCGTTCAAAAACTTTTTATTTCCCCCAAAAAACCTCCTACTTTTCCACCTCCTGTGAAATGTTGTAATTATGCATAAAATGTGGTATCCTAACCACGATAACACAAAAATTTTTAACGATACAAGGGTTAATGAAATTATGATGAATATACGAAGATTAATAGCCATCTGGAGCGGTCGTCTGATTAAAACCGCCTGCCAGATTACCGGAAAACAGGGTGTTACGCTCGCCGGAAAAGTCGCACTCTCCATTTATCCACCAATCTTAAAAGAACTGGCTGCCGAAGTGCGAAAAGACACTTTTATTGTATGTGGTACAAACGGAAAAACAACTACCAACAACCTGCTTTCCGATTTTCTCGTCTCAAACGGAAATAAAGTGGTCTGTAATCACACCGGTTCTAATATGTTAAACGGTGTAGTATCTGCTTTCGTTTTAAGCGCCAGATTAAATGGACACTTAGATGCAGATTATGCCTGTATCGAAATTGATGAAGCTTCTACTGTCCGTGTGCTTCCTCATTTCAAACCGGACTACATGGTTTTAACTAATCTATTTCGTGACCAGCTTGACCGCTATGGAGAAATTGATATCACTATGAATCTGCTCTCCCGCGCCATGAAAATGGCACCAAATATGAAGCTTTTAGTCAATGCCGACGATTCCCTTTCTACTTATCTGGCAATGGATAATAAAAATCCATATACCACTTACGGAATCAGCGAACAGGTATTCAAAGACCAGAATTCCAAAGAAATCCGTGAAGGTCGTTTCTGTAAACGCTGTGGTCACAAAATGGAATACAAATTTTATCATTACAGCCAGCTCGGGGATTATTACTGTCCGAAATGCGGATTCAAACGTCCAAAACCGGAATTTGATGCTTCTCACATTGATATGTCCGACGGGCTTGCTTTTGATGTAAAAGCTTCCCATATCAAAGCCAACTATCGTGGATTTTATAATATTTACAACATTCTTGCCGTATTTGGCGCAGCTTCCATGGCAGGAATCCCAACAAAAAACTTTAATAAAGTGCTTGGAGATTACACTCCACAGTTTGGACGAAACGAACAGTTCTTTATCAATGGCACTAAAGTTATGTTAAACCTTGCCAAAAATCCGGCCGGATTTAACCAGAACATCGGTGCAGTTATGACTGATACCAGTCCAAAAGACATTATTATTCTGATCAATGATAACAGTCAGGATGGAACGGATGTCTCCTGGCTCTGGGATGTTGACTTTGACCGTTTAAAAGATGCCAATGCAAGCTCTATCACCGTAACAGGAATTCGAGGAGCGGATATGCGCCTGCGTCTGAAATATGTTGACATTGCTTCTGATTTAGAAAATGATATTGAAAAAGCCATTGAATCCAAAATTAAAAATGGCACAAAGAATCTTTATGTACTAGTTAACTACACCGGACTTTACTCTACACACAATATTTTAAAGAAAATGGAGGGAAAAAAGTAATATGAAGCTTACGATTGGACATTTATATCCTGACCTTTTGAACCTCTATGGAGACAGGGGCAACATCCAGTGCATGATGAAGCGCTGTCAATGGAGAGGCATTGACTCAGAAACAATTGAGTTCACCTTAGAAGATAAAATTGATTTTACCAAACTTGATATTGTACTGCTTGGCGGTGGTTCTGACCGTGAACAGATGCTTGTATGCGACCGCTTAAGAACGATTCAGAAAGATTTTCATGATTATGTTGAAGACGGCGGAAGCGTCATTGCAGTCTGCGGTGGTTACCAGCTCTTGGGACATTATTATGATACCGATGAGGGACGAATCGAAGGTCTTTCCCTTGTTGACCTCTATACCGAACAGGGAAATCCACGTCTGATTGACAATATCGTACTTCAAAATGATGCCTTTGAACATCCGATTGTCGGATTTGAAAACCATGGTGGACGAACTTACATTGGAGAAAACCGCCCCTTCGGAAGAGTACTTTATGGTCATGGAAATAATGGAGAAGATGGCACAGAAGGTGTACTTTACAAAAACGTGGTCGGAACTTATCTGCACGGTCCACTGCTTCCAAAAAATCCACATATCAGTGACTATCTGATTAAAAATGCTCTAAAACGAAAATATGGCACGGATGAACTTACACCACTTGATGATACACAGGAATTAGAAGCAAATGCTTCGATTTATCAACGATTTGTAAAATAAGAAAAGTGCGGAAAACCTTTGAACTAATCTTTAAGGGTTTCCCGCACTTTTTTATCTTTTATTTTTTCTCAATTTTCCGAAGTAATGGAAGTGTAAATTTCGCATCAAAGAACGAAATAAACGGACCTAAACAAAATGCACTTAACAGTGTACCAATCCCAACGATTCCTCCTGCCAGAAAACAGATAAGCGCACACAAGGCATCTGTCGAAATTCTGTGCCAGAAATATGAAATCGATGGTTTGCGCATTGCCATAATCAGCGACATACTGTCATAAGGCGCAGCACCGACATCCGGTGTCTGATACATGGATACACCAAAACTGCACACAACTACTCCAATACAGACAACGATTAACCTCTGCCACATCACTTCCGGAATTCCAATTCCGTTACTGAGCAGCTTATAAAAAAATGTCACTATGTATCCCAAAAACAATGCGTTGACTACCGTTCCGGCTCCGATGAATTTTCGACCGAAAATAATTTCAAGCACAAAAACCGCCAGATTAATCAATACCAGAAAATTCGCATAAGCCATTCCCACGCAGTCTGAAAGTGCCATTACCATCCCGCTGTACGGGTCATTTCCAAGACCGGAAAGTTTAAAAACCGCAATCCCAAGTCCCAGAAAGATATTTCCCACTACCATAACCAGAAGCCGTCCCCATCCGGCTTTTTCAAAATACCTTCTTATCATTTTTCTTTTTACTCTTCTTTCATTTTTTTGACTCTGTCAAACTCTTCTAAGATTTCTTTTTCCGGAGCTTTTGTACACAAACTGAAAATCACAATGCATAAAATGCTGATTACAAAACCAGATGCAAGAGAGTATAAACCAGTTGCGGTGCCCAGAGTCTGTCCATTGATGAACGGAATATAATCCCAAATAATAACAGTTAATCCTCCTGACACGATTCCGGCAACTGCGCCTGCAAAATTTGTCCTTCTCCAAAACAATGACATCAGTACAATCGGACCAAATGCAGAACCAAGACCAGCCCATGCATTTGATACCAGTCCCATAATACTGTTGTTCGGATTCCATGCAATTGCAAATGCCAGCACTGCAACCACGATAACAGTAACACGGCTTACTTTTAATACTGTTTTTTCATCCGCCTGAGGTTTTAAAATATCTTTATAAATATCTTTTGAAACGGAAGACGCAGTGACTAGGAGCTGAGAATCCGCAGTTGACATAATTGCTGCCAAAATTCCACATAAAAACACTCCACCGATGAACGGCAGACGTAAATCCTGTGTAAATATCTTCGTAATCATCTCAATAAATACACTTTCTGTTGAAGCCTGACCTTCCGTTCCTAAAATAACCGGATACAGATAAGCTCGTCCAAGCACACCGATTGCTACTGCTGCAAAGAGAGACAGTGCTACCCATATAATAGCAATAACTCTTGATTTTTTCAATTCTTTTTGATTCTTTACAGCCATAAACCGGGTCAAAATATGCGGCATTCCACAATAGCCCAGTCCCCATGCAAGCTGAGAGAAAATTTCGATAAAAGAATAAGAACTTTCTCCATTTCTTGTCATGCTTAAATATGCCTGATGTCCGCCAATGACCTGGCTTTCATCTAACATGGCATTTAAATTTCCACTTCCAATAAAACAATACGCAAGCACAGGTACGGCAAGCAGCCCAACCAGCATCAGACTTCCCTGAATAAAATCGGTCACACAAACTGCCATAAAACCACCCATAAACGTGTAAGCAAGAATAACAACTGCTCCAATTGCAAGTGCAATGTGATAATCAATTCCAAATACGGAATGAAATAATTTTCCTCCGGCTGATAAAGCAGACGCCGTATAAACCAGAAAGAATACTACAATTACAATCGAAGATACTAAAAGTAATACACGTTTTTTATCACGAAACCGGTTTTCAAAATAAGCCGGAAGTGTCAATGAATTATTTGCAACAATTGTATACCGTCTCAGACGGGAAGAGATGCATACCCAGTTAAACACCGTTCCTAAAAACAAGCCAACAGCAATCCATGCCTGACCGGTTCCAAGTGCATAAACGGTTCCCGGCAATCCCATCAAGAGCCAGCCACTCATATCAGACGCCTGTGCAGACAAAGCAGCCACCCATCCGCTCAGTCCACGTCCACCAAGGAAATAATCTTCCGAGTTTTTTGTTTTCTTCATATAAACCGCACCGACAACTACCATTAATATCAGGTAAGCTGCAAATGCCGCTAATACGATAACAATATCATTCTGTTTCATCTTTTTTCTCCTTATTCTGCTTCTGTCTTCTGCACGCCTCAACCTTTGACGGCATGCATCAAAGATTGATTTACTTCTGTTTCTGTGCTTTTCGATGTCCGGAAAGTTCTGCAACTGCAGTATAAAGAACGTCTGTAGAAGAATTTAAGGCTGTTTCACAGGAATCCTGAATGACTCCGACAATAAATCCGACACCAACTACCTGCATTGCCAAATCATTGGAAATTCCAAATAAACTGCAGGCAAGCGGAACCAAAAGTAAAGAACCTCCTGCTACACCAGATGCACCACAGGCACTGACTGCGGATAATACACAAAGAATAATTGCTGTTGGAAAATCTACAGAAATTCCAAGCGTATGAGTTGCTGCAAGCGCCAGAATAGAAATCGTAACGGCAGCGCCTCCCATATTAATTGTTGCTCCAAGAGGAATGGAAACAGAATAAGTATCTTTATCCAAACCAAGTTCCTTGCATAAATTCATGTTGACTGGAATATTTGCAGCAGAACTTCTTGTGAAGAATGCTGTGATTCCACTGTCTTTTAAACATTTAAATACAAGCGGATATGGATTTTTACGGATTCCGATATAAGTAATCAGCGGATTTACTACCAGTGCTACAAATAACATACTTCCTACTAAAACCAGAATCAAATGTCCATAACTGAGCAGAGCATCAATTCCCTGCTCTGAAATTGTTGTAAATACCAGCCCCATAACACCAAACGGTGCACAACTGATAATCCATCTTACACACTGAGAAATCGCATCGGAAATATCAGTAATTGCCTTTTTCGTTCCATCCCCTGCTTTTCTAAGTGCAATTCCAAGAAGAACCGCCCAGGAAAGGATTCCGATATAATTTGCATTTGCGATAGCATCGATCGGATTGGATACAATATTCATAAACAGTGTCTTTAAAACCTCTCCAACCCCACTTGGAGCACTGACATCCTCCACACCTGCTGTCAGGGTCAGTTCCACCGGAAACAGAAAACTTGCTATCACTGCAACCGTACCTGCCAAAAAAGTACCAAGCAGATATAATACAACAACGGTTTTCATATTTGTCTTTTTTCCCTCTTTATGCTGACACAACGCACCAGACACAAGAAAGAATACCAGAATCGGAGCAACCGCCTTTAATGCACCAACAAAAAGCTGTCCTAAAAGCCCGATTACGGAAAACTGCGGAACAACCATACCAAGAATAATACCGATAATCAAACCGGCAATAATCCTTTTTACCAGACTGATGCTGTTCCACTTTGTCACGAGTTCCTTCATTTTGTCTTTTCTCCTTTTTCCCTCTGTACCCTCGCTCTCCTCATATCACAAAAGTACATCGCTTTATCAATATTCGCTCATCATTTTATCACAATCGGCTCAATAAGCAAAGCATTTTGTCTTTCTCTGCAAAATTTTTGTCCTTGTAACGAAAACACGCAAGATTCTCTGTGTATTTTCGCTGTTTTTTCGTGTTTCTTTTAGAGCGCGAGACGTTGCAGAACGTCCGGTGGACGTTCGCTTTGCAACGACCGAAGCGGAGTCCTCGAACCTTCGAGTCCTGCGGGATTGGAAATACAAAAATAATATCCACATGTACCCTCTTGCTTATCAGAGCGCGAGACGTTGCGGAATGTCCTGTGGACATTCGTTTCGCAACGACCGGAGCGGAGCGGAGACCTCGAACCTTCGAGTCCCGGCGGGGCTCGAAAACACAAAAAAGATGGTATCCGATTGGATACCATCTTTTTGTGTTTCTTTGAGAGCGCGAGACGGGACTCGAACCCGCGGCCTCGACCTTGGCAAGGTCGCGCTCCACCAACTGAGCCACTCGCGCAAAGAGCGGGTGATGGGAATCGAACCCACATATCCAGCTTGGAAGGCTGGTGTTCTACCACTGAACTACACCCGCAGGTTATTTAATTGTTGCTGTCTCGTTAAGACTTGTTTATAATACCTCAAATTGTTTCTATTGTCAACACTTTTTGAAAAATTTTTTTAATTTTTTTTAAAAAGGGGACTGCTGCCTTATTTCCAAGACTGCAATCCCTCTCTTTATTATTTATGCCAGACCATGTACTTCAAGCCAATGGTCTAATGTTTCTTTATTGCTCTTAATTCTTCTTGCACGAATCTGGAATACAATCAATGTAAGCAAATTAAATACTACAAACCAGATAAGCAGATAAATCACTGCGTTCATAATACTTTCGCCACCTGCGATTGTGCTTCTGAATGCCTCTACTGTATAAGTAAACGGTACCCAGTCATGCAGGTATTTTACAAAGTCACCGGAAACTTCAAGCGGGTAAGTACCAACTGAACCTGCCAGCTGAATTACCATAAATACCAACATTAAGAAACTTCCGACTTTTCCAAGTGAGTTTGTGAAGAAGTACATAATTGACATAAATGTCACACTTGCCACACAAACAAACGCTAATGTCTTGCCAACTTCAAGTGGTGTAAATCCATCAAATACATGCAGTAATGCAATCATTACAAGACCCTGTAATAAAGCAATTGTATAAAGTACAGAGGCTTTGCTAATCCACCAGGAGAATCCTGATTTTAATTTGCCTTTGTAACTTGTCAGAGGATACATTAAACTAAATGCGATACATCCAACCCAAAGACCAACAGACATCATATATGGTGCCATTGCGTGTCCGTTGTTTTCTACGGTTGTAATCTTTGTTTCACTTGCCTCTACCGGGCTTGAGAACATGTCATAAGTATTGTCGTCTGCCTTGGTCTCTTTGACTTCTTTTGCTCCATCCGCAAGGCTTGTTGCCAATGTGTCACTTCCATCATAAACTTGATCAAGACCATCGCCTAATTCTTCACTTCCGTCACGAAGCTGTCCGGCTCCGTCACTAATTTGTGCTGCTCCATCACTCAACTGGCTGACACCGCTAAGCAGTGTACTATTATTTGCTACCAGCTGTTTTGTTCCGGATACTAAGGTTGTTGTTCCATCTTTTAACTGACTTGCGCCATCATAAAGCTGTCCGCTTCCGGAAGATAACTGTTTTGCTCCATCATCTACCTGTTTGATTCCGCTTGAGAGTGTTCCCATTCCGTCATCTAAACTTCCGGCTCCATCGTCTAACTGTTTGACTCCGTCTACCAGTGTCGGTACAGCGGATTTCAAAGTTCCAGTTCCTTCACTTAAGCTGCCTGCTCCGTCATCTACCTGGCTGATTCCTGCTGCAAGGGTTCCCATTCCGGTATCTGCTGCTTCTGCACCTGCGCTTAATGCTTTTGCGCCGGTGTTTGCACTCTGGATACCTGCTAAAAGCTGAGATGCACCGCTCTGGATTCCGCCTAAGGCTTCTGACTTAAACTGAGTTCCGCCTGCTGCTACCTGCTGGATTCCTGCTGTCAGTGCCGGACTCTGTTCTGCAAGCTGTTTTGTTCCGGCTGCCAGTGTCTGGCTTCCCGGAAGAATCTGAGTACTTAATGCACTGTTAATTGTTGAAATTCCAGTTGTAAGTGCCGGTGCCTGTGCTGTAATCTGCTGAACACCACCTGTATAACTATTTACACCAATTTTTAAACTGTCACTTGCTGATTTCAATTTATCAACCGTAACAATTAACTGTTGTAACTGTTCTGCGCTTACTTCTGCCTGTGCAGAAGTTGAAGTGTTTGTTGTTGTAGTTTCAACGCCTGCCACTTTGTCAAGCTGTGCACTTGCATTATCGGCTGCTGATGAAACGTTCTGGCTTGCACCTCTAAGTGTTTCTGCTGCGCTTGCACTCTGGGATGCTGCATTTGCAAGCTGGCTGTTTGCGTCATTTACAGATGCTGCATTTGCATTCGCTGCTGCAATCGCCTGATTTGCAATGTCTGCTACCTGATTGATATCACCATTTGCAACGGCTGTTGCCAGTGCTTCTGATAATCCATCAACTGAAGTAACCGCTTCCTGATTGGTGCTGATGCTTCCTACGCTGTCTGCTGCTGATGAAAGTGCATCTGCCTGACTCTTTAATCCATTCACTGCATCTTTTGCACCAGATACATCTACGCTAACTTCTTTTGTTGTGCTCTGTGAAGTCTCGTTTGCTGAAGCAGTTGTTCCTGCCATCTGATGAAGCATTGCGGAAAGCTGGCTAAGACCATCATTAATTCCTGTTGCTCCTGCTACAAGCTGTTTGGAGTTTGCTCCATCTGTTCCATTTACTTTTTCAAGTCCTGCCTGTAATGCTTTTGCACCACTTTCTGCACTTGATGCTCCTGCAGTTACCTGCTCGAGTCCTGCCGAAAGCTGAGATGCTCCATTATTTAAAGCTGTGGAAGATTCCGGAAGACTTGCTGTGCTTTCCTGTAACTGATTAAGTCCCGCACAAAGTTTTGCCATTGCCTGGTCTGCTGTACTGATTCCCATTGTCAGAGAAGTTCCACCGGCTTCAAGCTGTTCTGTTCCGGCTGCAAGCTGACTTGCTCCAGTTTTTAAACTAGCTGTTCCAGTTTTTAATTTTCCAGAACCATCAACTAACTGAGAAGTTCCACCCTTTAACTGAACTGCGCCATCTGCAAGTGCATACACACCATCCTGTAAGGTTGGCACCTGTCCATTTAACTGGTCAAGTCCGGTCTTTAATGCACTGGAACCATCTTTTAACTGGCCGGAACCAGATACTAACTGAGAGGTTCCAGATGCAAGCTGTGCGGTTCCGGTTTTCGCAGTTGCAATACCGTCTTTTAACTGACCTGCTCCACTGTCGAGCTGTGTTGCTCCACTGCCAACCGTACTGACACCGTCTACATACTGCTTTAATCCAACTTCAAGTGTATCACTACCATCTTTAAAAGTAAGTGAACTGTCTGCTAAAACATTCAGATTTTCGGAAATGGTATTATTTCCATCGACTAACTGTGTAACTCCGTCTTTTAACTCTTCAGAGCCATCTGCCGCTTCCTGCATTCCATCTCCAACAGTTACAATCTGATCAAATACAGTTTCTACATAAGTCTTTGTTACCTCTTCGGCCACACTGTTTTTAATCTTTTCCATTGCAGTTTCACTCATTTTAGAAGCAATGTAGTTTGTTCCCGGATTGGTATCATAATCGAGTTCCATTTTCTGAGGTTCTTCATCCATAACTGTGGATGCATTTTCTGAGAAGTTTTCCGGAATCGTAATTACCATGTAATAAGTTCCGTTTTTTAAACCTCTGGCTGCTGTCTCCTGGTCTACAAAGTTAAAACAAAGAGAATCCTCATCTTTCAGCTTATCGACTAATTTCTCTCCGACTTTAAGTTCCTTGTCATTGTAGGTCACCGGTTTATCTTTATTGACTACCGCTACCGGAAGTTTATCAAGATTTCCATAAGGATCCCACATTGACCCCAGAAAAAGTGTGGTGTAAATCGTCGGTATTGCAATAACAGCAATTACAACCACTAAAAGCAACTTATTCTTGAACAAGCTTTTCCACTCTTTCCCTAGCATATACATTCCCCTTTCCTTATTCAGTTTTCTCTTTCGGATATTTGTTATCTTTGAAATGCTTATCATTTCTAAAAGATAATTGATAACTCTGTTTCTTTCTACGTCAAATCGCTTATCCGATTTCGATTTGTTTAACGTACTTTGAATAGTTTAATAGATATTGTGTTGATTTTTTCTTCATGATGAATTATACTAAAGGTGCAACAGTGATACAACCATCAATAACTAGTTTTTATGTACATTAATAGACATTTTTTATCATTTATGTTGCTTTTTCTTCAAAAACCTGAGAGGAGTCTTATATATGGAAAAGAAAACTGACCGAAGAGTCCGAAAAACCAAAGCTCAACTTCGTGCCGGACTTGCGAAATTGATGCAGACGAAAAGTATCAAAGAAATTACGGTAAAAGAATTAGTTGATGAAGTTGATATTAACCGTTCTACTTTTTATCTTCACTACACAGATATTTACCAGATGTTAGAATCAATCGAGGATGAGCTTGAGGGGGAAATCAATCAGATTGTAAATAATCATCCTGTGGATTCTTATTACAAAGAAAGTTTCCCTATGATTAAGGAAATTTTAGAAGTATTATGGGATAACCGCGATATCTGCAATGCCCTGCTTGGTTCAAACGGAGACATGGCATTTGTGCTTCGTATGGAATCTATTATTTCACAACACAGCCTGCATGTTCTGACTACAACATTTGCTACAGACGTAACCAATATTAAATATGCTTATGCCTTTTGTCTGACCGGTTGTGTGGGTATGGTCAAATCCTGGCTGGAATCTGGAGATACTACAGATACCCCGCTTCAAATGGCAGAATTGACTTATCATCTGATTATGAATGCACTCAAAGATATCAAACGACTGCCAAGTACAACTTTATAGCTTAAATCAAACATATACGCAAAAAGGTTCAGAAGAAATTCAACTTCTTCCGAACCTTTTCTTGTTTCTTTTTCATTTTTTAAAAATCAAATGTCGCCGTTTTCGTATTTCCCATATTCCATTTATTACGAAGAGTCACATACAATTCTGCATTTGTTGCTTCCACATAAGGTTTTACATAGAACACTACTCCCAGACCACAGGTCACTGCACCAAGCAGTCCCCAAAGAATAAACGATAAATCCAGCACAAATGTATTCATCTTTTCTCCATCCATCATCTCACGGCTGATGCGGATTGCATCCCGATAATTAATATCCGGCTGTTCTGCCAGAATATATGGAACCATGCGGTAAGAATAGGATTTTACAATTCCTGGAATTACAAACAAAAGTGTCCATAAGAAAATATATAAATTCTGCATGAACATTACCATTGCCACATTTGCAAAATTTCCATTCTGAAATCCAAATCCTATCTTTGAAACAGGTGCATTATAGTCTCGATTTTCAATAAAAAAGCGAACTGCTCCAACCATCAATACATTTAACACAAAAATCTTTAAAATCAGAACAAATAATGTAACTCCACCCACAATCGGCAGTGAAATATCTGCGGAATAACCACTGTCATTTACGACACCATTCACTGTGCCTCTGACATCATAACTGCCACCTATCGAAGCTGTTGCAATTGTAATCATCAAACCTGCTAAGACAGATGCTGCGTAGTTTCTATGGAAGCAAAGTTTTCCTCTTTCTTTTAAGTCTGCTCTCGTCCACATAATCATTCTCCCTTTTTATCTCAATATTCGACTTGAACTTTATTTTATCTCCGCTGTCGCTTCTTTGAGCCATTCTTTTTCTTCTTTGTTCTCTAACAATGGCTCTACTACTTCATACACATGTTTATGATATTCATTTAACCATTTTAATTCCGTTTCTCCCAAAAGTTCCGGAATGATTGCTTCTCGTTCAAATGGCACAAGCGTTACGACTTCAAAGTTCATAAACTGTGCATAGTCATTTTTTTCTGCTTTTTTGCACATCAGCAGGTTTTCACAGCGGATTCCGTATTTTCCTTCCAGATACAGTCCTGGTTCATCGGAAATCAATACGCCTTCTTCAAGCGGAATCATTCCACCCGGACGGATTCCACTGTTCCAGTTGATGTTCTGTGGTCCTTCATGTACATTTAAGAGATATCCGACTCCATGACCGGTTCCGTGATTGAAATCCAGTCCCGCATCCCACAGTGCACCTCTTGCCAGTATATCCAGATGTGCACCGCCTACGCCATACGGGAATTTTGCCATTGCCAGACGAATATTTCCTTTTAATACAAGCGTAAAATGTTTTTTCTCTTCTTCGCTTAACGGTCCTACCGCAATCGTTCTTGTGATATCCGTTGTTCCCTGCCAGTACTGTCCGCCGGAATCAATCAGGAAAAATCCTTTTGGTTCCACTTTTGCACAGTCCTCTTTTGACGGTGCATAATGACACATTGCAGCGTTTGATCCATAAGCACAGATTGTTTCAAAACTTAAATCCAGACAGTCTTTATCTTCTTCACGAAACTCTCTGCTTTTTTCTGCAGCATTGTATTCATCCACTGTTTCCTCTGGCACCGTTTTCTTTAACCAGTAAATAAATCTGCACATTGCTCTTGCATCTTTGATGTGCGCAATGCGTTCATTTTCCATCTCAACCGCATTTTTCATTGCTTTTGCCGGTTTGGTCGGATTCATCGCATTGACTGTGGTAACTTCTTCTGGCAGATTTTCAAATAATGTATAGTTTACTACACCTTCATCTAATAAAATCTTACTGTCTTTTGCAAGTGTTTTTACTTCTTCATAAATCGCAAAGTATGGGCGGAGTACCACTCCGGCTTTTTCTAATTCACTCTTAATTTCATCGGAAACCACGCCATCCTGCACATAGAAAATGACTTCGTCTGCTTTCACGACAACATAAGAAAGCACAACCGGATTGTAAATAATATCGTTTCCACGGATGTTTAACAGCCATGCGATATCGTCCAGACTGGATAAGATATGCACGTCAGCTTCATATTTTTTCATTGCTCTGCGCACCATCTCGATTTTTTCTTCTCTGGATGTTCCAACATATTTTATATCCACAAGATAAGCCGGTTCTTTGGACAGTTCCGGACGGTCATTCCAGATGCCGTCTAATAAGTCTTCCTGACAATAGAACCGTCCTTCTTTGTCTTCCATCATTTTTTTGTATGCTTTTCCCTGTGACACGCTGATGACTCTTCCGTCGCAGGCAAGGCAGGAACCTTTTGCCAGGTTCATTTCCAGAAATTCATCGACTGTCGGAACGCCTGGTTCACGCATCTTCATTAAAGTAACTCCGGTATCTTCAAGTTCTTTCGCTGCCTGAATAAAATATCTTCCGTCTGTCCATAAATATGCCTGGTCATCGGTTACAAGCAGTGTACCTGCTGAACCACTGAAACCAGAAAGCCATTTTCTGGCTTTAAAGTAATCCCCTACATATTCAGACTGATGAAAATCTGCTGTAGGAACCAAATACATATCAATGTTTAATTCCTGCATTTTTTCCTGTAATTTCAGGATTCTTTCTCTGTTCTCACTCATGTTAAAAACTTCCTCTCTTGCTTCTATCTCTTACTTCTATTTACTGAATTCCTTTCATAGTAAGGGAAATTCGCTTTTTCTTTTCATCCACATTTAACACTTTGACTTCCACGATGTCTCCAACGCTGACTGCTTCAAGTGGATGTTTGATATATCGGTCTGTCATCTGTGAAATGTGTACCAGTCCGTCCTGATGCACTCCGATATCCACAAATGCACCAAAGTCGATGACATTTCGCACTGTACCTTTTAAAATCATGCCTTCTTTTAAATCTTTCATATCAAGCACGTCGGTACGAAGCACCGGTTTTGGCATTTCTTCTCTCGGATCACGTCCTGGTTTTCCAAGTTCTTTTACGATATCACGAAGGGTTATTTCTCCCGTTCCAAGAGACTCTGCCATCTTTTTATAATCTTTTACATAAAATGCACCATGACCCTTGAAAATATCCTCTGCAGTTGTTCCCATATTTTCCAGGAATTTTTCTGCTACTTCATAGCTTTCCGGATGCACACTGGTTGCATCAAGCGGATTGCTTCCCCCTGTAATACGAAGGAAACCTGCACACTGTTCAAACGCTTTCGGTCCTAATTTTGGTACTTTTAAAAGTTCTTTTCGACTCTCAAAACGTCCATTTTCCTCACGGTATGCTACGATATTTTTTGCAATCGCTTTGCTGATACCGGAAATATATTCAAGCAGGGAAACCGAAGCGGTATTTAAATCAATTCCGACTTTATTCACGCAGTCCTCTACAACTCCAGACAGGGCTTCCCCTAATTTTTTCTGGTTCATATCATGCTGATACTGTCCGACACCAATGGACTTCGGGTCAATTTTTACCAACTCTGCAAGCGGATCCTGAAGTCGTCTTGCAATGGAAGCGGCACTTCTTTGTCCTACATCAAAATTTGGAAATTCTTCGGTAGCCAGTTTACTTGCAGAGTATACAGAAGCTCCTGCCTCGTTTGTAATTACATACTGAACCTTCTCCGGAATTTCTTTTAAAAGTTCCACAATAATCTGTTCGGATTCTCTTGAAGCGGTTCCGTTTCCAAGAGAAATCAGGCTGACATTGTATTTTTTAATTAATTTTTTCAGAGTTTCTTTTGCCGACGCAATCTTAGCGGGAGTGGTCGGTGCAGTCGGATAAATCACAACCGTATCCAAGACTTTTCCGGTTTCATCTACCACTGCAAGTTTACAACCGGTACGAAACGCCGGGTCCCATCCAAGCACTACTTTTCCAACAATCGGCGGCTGCATCAACAGCTGCTGAAGATTTTTCTTAAAGACTTTAATGGATTCATCTTCTGCTTTTTCCGTCATGCTGTTTCGGATTTCTCTCTCAATTGCAGGTGCAATCAGACGATTATAACTATCCTCGATTGCTTCTTTTAATACATCCTGTGTATTTGGATTTTTTCTTGTAATAATCTCTCTTTGGAGATAACCTAAAATTTCTTCTGCCGGAGCTTCAATTTTTACACCTAAAAACTTCTCTTTCTCTCCACGATTAATAGCAAGCACCCGGTGTCCCGGCATTTTTTCCACACGTTCTTCATATTCATAATATTTCTCATAAACAGACGTCTCTTCCGGTTTTTTTGCAGTTGAAACAAGCATGCCTTTCCTGAAAGTACGCTCACGAATTTCACTACGGTAATCCGCTTTATCGGAAATACTTTCTGCTACGATATCTTTTGCACCGGAAATAGCCTCTTCCACTGTTGCCACTTCTTTTTCTTCGGAGACAAATGCCTTCGCTTCTTCTTCAAGGGATTTGTCTGTCATTTGTAATAAAATAATATTTGCAAGAGGTTCCAACCCTTTTTCTTTTGCAATCGTTGCTCTGGTACGGCGTTTCGGGCGGTATGGACGATATAAATCCTCTACCACAACCAGCGTCTGCGCTTCTAAAATCTGTTTCTTTAATTCTTCAGTCAGCTTTCCCTGTTCTTCAATGCTGGAAAGCACCTGAGTTTTCTTCTCTTCCAGATTTCTAAGATAAGTCAGTCTGTCGTTTAAATTACGAAGCACTTCATCATTTAAAGCACCGGTTACTTCTTTTCGGTAACGGGAAATAAATGGAATCGTATTTCCTTCATCTATCAATTTTACAGCAGCCTCTATCTGCCACTTTTCCACATTTAGTTCTTTGGTCAAAGCTAAAATAATGTCCATAATTTTCTCCTTTTAAATCAAGCAATTCTTGCCATTTGCTTTCTTTCTAACCTTACCAACCTATGACAGTTTTGTCAAGAAAACAAAAAACGCAATGAACTTTTTTATTAAAAATCCACTGCGTTTTACTCTTCTTGATTTTGTTTTTGAATTTGATTTCGATTGCAGATTTCCAGACCTGCCTTTAAAAATACTTCCAATTCCTTTTGTAAATCAGAATCAAATTCCTGCCATACTTTATTTAAACTGCTAATGTTTTGTACATCCTCATAAAAAACAACAGATGGCGGATAACCCAGATTCTGATACAACACTGCCAGAAGTTCTGCATTAACACCTAATCTGCCTTTTTCAATTTCACGATACCTTTTTGTCGTAATATCTAAATGCTGTGCCATCTTATCCTGTGTAATATCACTTGCTTTTCTCATCCAATACCAGATTGTTCTTGAATCCGTCTCTTTTTCAAAAGCAGAATAACGGAGCAGTCTGATTTCTTTGGTATAATCCACTCCATTTTTCTGTTCTTTTCCCGAAATATTGATACCCTGCTCTATTGTCCAGACCATAAGCTGTAAGAAATCGCTTTTTATTTCTTTCTTACAGACACCCAGATAGTGATTTAATATCGTTTCTTCACATTCCTCTCCTGTCAGCAGATAATCCATATCACAGCCATGACTGTCAAAATTTTTGAGTTCTTCTGCTGAAATAATGGTCTTTCCCTGTTCCAACTTACTATAGTGGCTCTGGGTAACACCCATCATCTGACTCATGCTCTTCTGATTCAGTTTTCTCTTTTGTCTGTACATCTGCAGTCTTTGCAATACTCCTTCGTATGCACTGCCCATAGTGTTACCTCATTTCCAACGGTCAAATTTTTCTTATCTTTTTATTGTAATATTTTTCAAACTGCCCTTTTATCCCCTATTTTTGACTATTCTGATAATTTTTAGTCAATTTTAAGAGATTGACAGCTTTCATCCCAAACATTTGCCTGACACATAAGGTTTCTGCGCACTTTAAGCGGCGGAATGCTTATCTGCGTTCAAACGCTTGCCCTAATCGGTACAACGTGTTAAAATGAGCAATAACAATTTTTTTATTTTTGAGAAATGAGGTTTTTACAAAATGGATAATTTTTATAATTCAAATGATAATTTTCCGCCACAGACACCGCCTTATTATGAACAGCCTCAGCGTTATCAAGGCAGTTCGAGCTGTGCCTCCGCCTCTTTGATTCTTGGAATTCTTTCCCTGTTATCAATCTGCTGTATGCCACCGCTTGCCCTTGTTTTTGCAGGACTTGCCTTGATTCTTGGTGCACTTTCCAAAGGCGACCGAACCCGTCCGCAAAATGCGCGTGTCGGCATGATTTTATCAGGTATCAGTTTAATAGCTGTTTTAATTTTGCTTGCTGTATTTCTGGTTCGATTCACTTCAAATTCGACCAACACCGAATTTTTCAAGCAATATCTGGACATTATCGAGCATCCGGACGATTATTCCGAAAATGACATCTACAATTTTCTGTATGATTATCTTTATCCAAACGCCGGTTCAGATTCCGATCATAACTATGAAAATTCACAGCCTTATCACTACGACCATACGCCTTATGATGGAGATGATTCCGATGGCTACGACTATTACTATGAATATCCGACTCCACATCAGGAAGATTCTGGACATCATAATGTAATTTAACCAAATCAAGTAAGTCCCCTGCTTCAATTGCGAAAAGCAATAAGCGGGGGTGGGGACTTGCTTGTATCAGGAGGGGGCAAGCCCCTTCTGATAAGCGCGTAGCAGCTATTTGGTTATGAGCAAGTAGCGTAGCGGATTGCGAATATCCACTTGACTAAAACAAAAAAATCCTGCTTTGAGGAATCGAAAACCTCAAAACAGGATTTTTATTTTTCTAATCTGATTTTTCCAGTCTAATTTTTTTATTTTAAATTTTCATATTCTTTTGTTTCCAGTTCAATTACCGGTTCTTCTTTTTTGTCAAACTCACCTTTTAAATCCAGATAAAACGCTGCCATCGTTGCTTCCATATAAGGCATCAGCCATAACAGACCAATATAGCAGGTCAGCATACTTGCCAGAAGCAGTGGAATAAAACTTAAATTAATATAGAAATAACGCCACTTATTTCCTTTCATAAGGGAACAGCTTTTTTTCATTGCATCCACTGCTGATAAATTGATATCATCCAATAACAGATAATCCGTAACAGCCAAAAACAGATTTAAAACCAAAGCTACTATTGTATCCACACACATTGCAAGTACAGAAAGCCAGATATAAGAAATACTGCTACTGTCTGTCCAGAGTGGAATATTAAACGGCAGACCAATTACAAACTGTACAATCAGAATAATCAGGTGTACAATAATAAAACGGTCTGGATGATGCGTAAATGCAAATGCCAGGTCTTTTCCTTCAAAAGACTCTCCACGACAGATATTTACCATCATTTTACTATATCCAGCCTTCAACACGCTGACAAGAAGTGAAATAACATACACTAAAATCTGCGAAGTAACCAGTCCCATTGTTGTACCGGTACCCATCGTAGAAGAAATAAAAAAAGAGGGAAGAAAGGAACAAAGTCCAAGCAGTAAAATTCCTGCCATCGGAGTTCCATAATTTCCACTCAGTTGCTGTCTCGCAATCAGCTTAAGAGAAGCAGAAGTTCTTTTCATAAAATAAAGTCTCCAATCTTTTGTAATTAACTGTTTATTTCAATTGTCCATTTCAATTAGTGTAAGATTATTTTTTCATTTTGTCAAGAAAAGAGGATATATTCCATTATGCATAAACAGGAAGAAAAAAATCTATATCTCTTAGGGTGGATTTTACTCGGAATTTTTCTAAGTTATTTATTGATAGCAAAGTTTTCCCATTTCAGAACCTTCTTTCATCTCCCCTGTCTCTTCCGTACCCTGACCGGATATTACTGTCCGGGATGCGGCGGAACACGGGCATGTATCGCCTTTTTACATGGACATTTTTTACGTTCCCTGCTCTATCATCCGGTTGTTCCTTATACAGCAGTCGTATATTTGATTTTCATGATCAGTCACAGTATCGAACTTTTATCAAAGGGGAACTTCGCCATAGGTTTAAGATACCGGGACAACTATATTAAATTTGCCGGTATCATTATTTTAGTACAATGGATTTTACGGAATTTTTTGAAATGGAAATGGGGAATTGATGTGCTTGGAAATTAAAAAAGAGGCTGTTTTTGACAGAACAGCCTCTTTCATTTTTTACGCTTTAAAACGGATTCTGGAGATGATTTCCGGAAGTTTTGCTGCTTTTGCTTCGTACTCTGCTTCGCTTAACGGTCCTGTGATAATTGCAAATTCGCCTTCCACATCCGGAACGGATACAGTTTTTACTGCACCAAATACAGCTTTTACTGCATCTGCCATTTCCGCTTCCTTTCCTTTTATACGAACCAGGAATGGATGAACCACTTCTTTGATATCCATTAAATCTAATTTTTCACTGTTCCAGCTTGTCATCACATTTTCGTGAAGATGTTTTGCACAATCTACAACATCTCCTACAACTGCGCTTGCTGTCGGAAGTTTTCCTGCTCCACTTCCATAGAACATTGCATCTCCGAGTACATTTCCATGTACGAAGATTGCATTAAAGACATCATTTACACTGTAAAGCGGGCTGTCTGTTCCAACAAGTACCGGACTTACCATCGCATAGAATTTATCATTTTCTTTCTTGCTTGTCGCAAGCAGTTTAATGCTCATGCCAAGTGCTGAAGCATACTTCATATCTTCTACTGTGATTTTTGTAATACCTTCTGTGTAAATCTCTTCATAATTTACATGGTTTCCAAATGCCAGAGAGGATAAGATTGCAATCTTTCTGCAGGCATCATATCCCTCTACGTCTGCTTCCGGATTTCTTTCTGCATACCCTTTTTCCTGAGCTTCTTTTAATACTTCTTCAAAATCTGCATTCTCAGCCTGCATTTTTGAAAGAATATAGTTTGTTGTACCATTTAAGATACCGGAAATTTCATCGATCTCATCTGCTGTTAAAGAAGAGTGAAGTGGACGGATAATCGGAATACCACCGCCACAGCTTGCTTCAAACATATAGTTAATATTTTTCTCTTCTGCAATTTTAAGCAGTTCCAAACCATGTCTTGCAACTAATTCTTTATTGGATGTGCAGACACTCTTTCCTGCCTGAAGTGCACGTTTGGTAAAAGTATACGCCGGTTCTACACCACCCATTACTTCCACTACAATATCTACTTCCGGGTCATTGATAATGGTTTCATAATCATGAACCAAAACTTTTTCTACCGGGTCTCCCGGGAAGTCACGTAAATCTAACACATATTTAATGTTGACTTCCTGTCCTACTCTTTTATTAATGCTCTCATGATTGGTGTTGATTACTTCCACAACTCCCGAGCCTACTGTACCATAGCCTAATACCGCAATCTGTATCATCTTTCCTCTACTCCCTACCTAAGATTTTCAGATAGTGAACGCCCTCGATGTGTTCAATCTCCGCCACCATTGCTTCTGCATCACCCTGTGCAGGCAAAATCTGTACACTTAATGTAAGACTGGCAATTCCGTTAATCGGAATACTCTGGTGTACGGTAAGAATATTGCCATGATAGTAGGCAATCGTTTTTAATACACCTGAGAGCAGTCCTGGTTCATCATCCATCTGAAGAATAAATGTAATATTCTGTCCTTTGGTTTTTTCACGAAAAGGAAAGATATCATCTTTGTATTTATAAAAGGAACTTCTGCTGATTCCTACTGCTTCTACGGCTTCCTGTACCGTTACAGTCCGTTTTGACTCCAAAAGTTTTTTTGCCTCTACTACTTTTAACAGTACTTCCGGGACTGCCTTTTCTGTTACTACAAAATACCTTTTATTATCTGACATTCGCTTCCCCTTTGTTTGTTCCAAAAATACATTTGTGTTTCTCCAAAAGATATTAACACATTCTTGTATTTTTATCAACTATTTTTCTTATTTCCAAGCGCAATCCATTTTAGATAAGCATTGATAAAACGGTCAATATCTCCATCCATAACTGCATCTACATTTCCGGATTCCTCATTGGTTCTGTGGTCTTTTACCATTGTGTATGGCTGCATGACATAAGAACGAATCTGATTTCCCCAGCCAATTTCAGTTAATTCACCCTGAATACCGGAAAGTTTCTGCTCCTGTTCCTGCTGCTTTAACAAGTACAGTTTTGCTTTCAACATCTGCATCGCCTTATCTTTATTTTGGAACTGGGAACGCTCGTTCTGACACTGTACCACAATTCCGGTCGGAAGATGCGTAATACGAATCGCCGATGAAGTTTTGTTGATATGCTGTCCACCTGCTCCACTGGAACGGTAGGTATCAATTCGCAAATCATCATCTTTGATTTCCACATCAACATCTTCTTCAATATCCGGCATCACATCACAGGATACAAAAGAAGTTTGTCTCTTTCCTGCTGCATTAAACGGAGAAATACGCACCAGACGGTGTACTCCCTTTTCGGATTTCAAATATCCATACGCATTTTCCCCATTAATCTGAATCGTAACAGATTTGATTCCTGCTTCGTCTCCATCCAGATAATCCAGTACCTCAGTGGAATAGCCATGACGGTCCGCCCATCTTTGATACATTCGATAAAGCATGCCCGCCCAGTCGCAGGATTCTGTTCCGCCCGCCCCGGCATGTAAGGTCAAAATCGCATTGTCCTTGTCGTATTCACCGGAAAGCAGTGTTTTTACACGGATTTTTTCAAAATCCGCCTGAAATTCATCGAGCATATCCTGAATTTCAGGAATGACCGAAGCATCATTCTCTTCGTATCCCATCTCAATCATCAGCTCAATTTCTTCTTTTTGTGTCTCTAATTTCTGATAAATCTGAATATCCTCTTTTAAGGTACTCAGCTCTTTCATCATTTTCTGGGAACGCTCCGGATTATCCCAAAAATCAGGAGCTTCCATTTCTCTTTCTAATTCTTCGACCCTTTTTTCTTTGTTAGCGAGGTCAAAGTGAATCCCTCACTTCCACTAATGGTCCATTATAGCCGTTTAATGTATATTTAAACTGATCTAATTCTACCAATAGCTTCACCTACTTTCATGAATATTTTTCTTATTTTTATTCCTCATCGATTTCCACAGAAACCATATAAATGGAAATCTGTGGCTCGACTTTTATTACCGTACCGCTTAATTTCTTAAGTGGACGTTTTAAATTACTTGACATTGCAATGGCATCTTTAATTGTATAATAATACATCTGTCCGGACATGGTACTCGCACAGTCCTCTTTTAATTCTACTCGGTCACCCTCTTTTACCAGTCCTTCTCTTTCCATTGTAAATTCTACAATCTGTCCCATTTGTTCACCTTCCGGCTTTTTGCTTTTGCCTGTTCTCTTTTATCTGTATCTGCTTTAGATTCTTTTTCTTCCACAGCACTGTTTATATTTTTTACCGCTTCCACATGGGCATGGGTCATTTGGATAAATTTTGTTTTCTTCTCTTTGAATCGGCTTTTTCGGACCGGATTCATCTTTATTTGTACCGGTTACCTGTGCAACCTGTTCTCTTTCTACCTTCTGTTCAATTCTTACATGATACAGCAGACGAACCGTTGTCTCCTGAATGTTGTTAATCATGTTATCAAACATTTCATAAGCCTGCATTTTGTATTCGACTCTCGGGTCTCTCTGACCATAAGCCTGAAGTCCGATACCCTGACGTAACTGATCCATATCATCGATGTGATCCATCCATTTCTGGTCGATTACTTTTAAGAGGATAACACGCTCTAATTCACGAAGCTGTTCTGCTTCCGGGAATTCTGCTTCTTTTTCCTCATAGAGTTTGACAGCAGCTTCTTTTAATTCCTGTTCTACCTGTTTTTTCTTTTTGCCTTTGACATCTTCTTTGGTCAGAGCTTTTAATGGAATCGTCGGTAAGAGTACAGAATTAAATTCTTCTAAATCCCATTCTGCGGTATCTACATCATCAGAGAAGCACATTTCTACAGCATGTTCTACGGTATCTGTAATCATCTTATAGATAGAATCACGCATGTTTTCTCCGTCCAGTACACGGCGTCTTTCTTTGTAAATAATTTCTCTTTGTTCATTATTTACCTGGTCATAATCTAACAGGTTCTTACGAACACCATAGTTATTTCCTTCAATCTTCTGCTGTGCTTTTTCAATTGCATTGGAAAGCATCTTATGTTCAATCTGTTCATTTTCTGCAACACCAAGTGATTTGAATACTCCCATCAGTTTTTCAGAACCGAACAGACGCATTAAATCATCCTCCAGAGAAATGTAGAAGCGAGATTCACCCGGGTCTCCCTGACGGCCGGAACGTCCACGCAACTGATTGTCAATTCGTCTGGATTCATGACGCTCTGTACCAATAATTTTCAAACCACCGGCTTCTCTTGCTACATCATCCAGCTTGATATCGGTACCACGACCTGCCATATTCGTAGCAATAGTAACCATTCCGGCTTCCCCTGCATGTGCAACGATTTCGGCTTCTTTCTCATGATATTTTGCATTTAATACCTGATGAGGGATTCCTTCCCTCTTTAACATTTTACTGATTAATTCAGAGGTCTCAATGGTAATCGTACCAACCAGTACCGGCTGATTTTTTGCATGTGCTTCTTTAATCGCCTCAACAACTGCATGGAATTTTTCTTTCTTGGTCATGTAAACGGCATCGTCATAGTCAATACGCGCAACCGGACGGTTGGTCGGGATCTCGATAACATCCATTCCATAGATTTCACGGAACTCTTTTTCTTCTGTCAAAGCTGTACCGGTCATACCGGATTTCTTTGCATATTTATTAAAGAAATTCTGGAAAGTGATTGTTGCAAGCGTTTTACTCTCACGTCTTACTTTTACATGTTCTTTTGCTTCGATTGCCTGATGCAGACCATCGGAATAACGACGTCCCGGCATGATACGTCCGGTAAATTCATCAACGATTAAAACCTCATCGTCTTTTACCACATAATCCTGATCGCGGAACATTAAATTATGAGCACGCAGTGCAAGAATAATATTATGCTGGATTTCCAGATTTTCCGGGTCTGCCAGGTTTTCAATATTAAAGAATTTTTCTACTTTATGAACACCCTGTTCTGTCAGGTTTACGATTTTATCTTTTTCATTTACGATAAAGTCACCGGTCTCGATGATTTCCTCACCCATGATAGCTGTCATTTTGGTCATTTCACCACTGGCTTCTCCGCGCTCTAACTGTCTTGCAAGAATATCGCACACTTCATAGAGTTTTGTGGATTTTCCACTCTGTCCGGAAATGATAAGAGGCGTTCTTGCCTCATCAATTAATACCGAGTCAACCTCATCGATGATTGCATAGTGTAAATCCCTTTGCACTAACTGTTCTTTATAGATTACCATATTATCACGCAGGTAATCGAATCCTAATTCATTATTGGTTACATAAGTGATATCGCAGGCATACTGTGCACGTCTTTCATCATTTTTCATGGAATTGAGTACAACACCTACCGTCAGTCCTAAAAATTCATGAACTTTTCCCATCCACTCTGCATCACGGTGTGCCAGATAGTCATTGACTGTTACGATGTGGACGCCTTTTCCCTCCAGTGCATTTAGGTAAGCCGGAAGGGTAGATACCAATGTTTTACCTTCACCGGTTCTCATCTCTGCGATACGCCCCTGATGAAGAATAATTCCACCGATTAACTGAACACGGTAGTGCTCCATATTTAATACTCGCTTTGCTGCCTCACGTACGGTTGCAAATGCTTCCGGAAGTAAATCATCCAGTGTTTCGCCTTCTTCCAGACGTTTTTTATACTCCCTTGTTTTTCCACGAAGTTCTTCATCGGAAAGAGCCTGCATAGATGGACGAAGGGAATCAATCTTATCTACAATCGGCATGATACGTTTTAATTCTCGCTGGCTGTGAGTACCAAACATTTTCTCAATTATATTCATACTTAATTATACTCCTGATTTTATTACTAGCTTAAACATAAGTGTCATACTGTAAGCGTATCTACACTATACCACAGTACTATTTATTGTATCACTTTCCAGTAACGAAAACAAGGGCAGGAATTATGAAATTCCCGCCCTCGTAGCTCTGATTTTTACCAGTTAATTACTAACTGCTTTGTCATCTTTCCTGCTAAAGCTTCACTTCTCTTATCCGGACCGTTTGTTCCGACAAAGAGAACACTGGAAGAAGAATCGAAAATCTTTTCTCCTTCGTCATTTACGACTTTATAAGCTTCTTTTGAAACTGTAATGGTCAGCTCTTTTTCTTCCCCTGCTTCAAGAGAAACTTTTGCAAATCCGCACAGAGCCGGATTTACCGGTGCATACTTAGAATCCTGATTCTTGATATACACTTCTACTACATCTCTTGTTGCTACTTCAGAATGATTTTTCACGGTAACGCGAATTTCAGCATCCTGCTCTTTTTCCGGTGCTTTTGCAAATTCTGCCTTTTCCACCTGCACATCGCCATAGCTTAAACCATATCCAAATGGATATAATGGTTCTTCGGTCAGATAACGATAAGTTCTGCCTTTCATAGAATAATCTGTAAAATCAGGCAGTTCATCTAAAGTACGATAGAAGGTAATCGGCAACTTTCCACTTGGAGAAACTTCTCCAAATAAGATATTTGCCAGTGCTTTTCCACCCTGTGAACCCGGATACCATGCCTGAATGACTGCATCTGCTTTTTCTTCTGCTTCAGAAAGATTCATGGCACTTCCGGTAAAGTTGCATACAATTACTTTTTTACCGGTTTCTAATACTGCATGCATCAGTCTCTGCTGACTTTTTGGAAATTCAAGATTCTCTTTATCTCCGGACGCATAAGCATTTCCGGTATCTCCCTCTTCTCCCTCAAGTGATTCGTCCAGACCAATACATAGTACAACCACATCACTATGCTCTGCTACGCTGAGTGCTTCTGCAATTCTGTCATCTTCCTGTGCAAGCGCTTCTTCTTTATCCAGAAATAAATGACTTCCTTTTGCATACATGACTCTTACATCATCGCCGACATAATCCTGAATTCCTTCAAGTGCTGTAATATAACGGGAAGCTGTCCCATGATAATTTCCATCCAGAGAGCTTCTGTTATCTGCATTTGGTCCGATAACACCAATAATCTTAAGTTCTTCTTTTTTGAGCGGTAAGATTCCATTATTCTTAAGAAGAACAATGCTTTCTTCTGCTGCTTTTCTGGAAAGTTCCAGATGTTCTTTGGATTCTACTGCTGTATACGGAATCTTATCAAATTCAGTCTCGTCGAACATTCCAAGCAGAAATCTTGTAGTAAAGAGACGGATTGCAGCCTCTTTTACTTTTTCTTTTGTGGTCAGTCTTTTATTTAATGCTTCTTTTAAACACAGATAAGTACAGCCACAATTTAAGTCACAGCCTTTATTTAATGCCAGTGCTGAAGATTCTACACCGTTTTTGGTTACCATATGGTGTTCATGGAAATCACGGACTGCCCAGCAGTCTGACACATAATGACCTTCAAACTTCCAGTCTTCACGAAGAATGTGTTCCATCAGTTCTTCACTTGCACAGCACGGTTCTCCGTTTGTACGGTTGTAAGCTCCCATCACTGCTTCTACATCCGCTTCTTTTACGCAGGCTTCAAAAGCTGGAAGATAGGTTTCATACATATCTTTCTTGTTTGCTTTTGCATCGAAAGAATGACGAAGTGCTTCCGGTCCGGAGTGAACTGCAAAATGTTTTGCACATCCTGCTGTCTTTAAATATTCTCCATCACCCTGCAGTCCTTCGATAAATGGAACTGCAAGTCTGGATGTTAAAGTCGGGTCTTCCCCATAAGTTTCATGTCCTCTTCCCCATCTTGGGTCACGGAAGATATTTACATTTGGAGACCATAAAGTAAGCCCTTTGTAAATGTCTCTGTCTCCATGCTTTATAGACTCATTATATTTTGCACGTGCTTCTTCTGAAATAACAGAAGCCTCTGCCTTCATTAAATCTGTATCCCACGCTGCCGCCATTGCGATTGCCTGTGGGAATACGGTTGCTGTACCGGCTCTTGCTACTCCGTGAAGTCCTTCATTCCACCAGTTATATGCAGGAATTCCAAGTCTTTCAATTGCCGGAGCATCAAATTTTAACTGACTTGCCATCTCATCTACTGTCATCTGTGAAACCAGTGCTTCTGCCCGTTCTCTTGCTTTTTTTCTGTCTCTCATCTTTTTTCCTCAATTCCTCTCTTTATTTATCAGCAGACTATTTTATTAGCAGACTTTAATTACACCTTTTACGATATCTGCTTTATTCTTTACGCAGGAATCCAGTGCATTCTGAATATCATCTAACTCAAAGTAGTCTGTTACGATATCTTTGATATTGATTTTTCCGGAAGCAACTGCATCGATTGCCATCGGATAAATATTTCTGTAACGGAATACAGTTTTAAATGTCAGTTCTTTGTCAAGTGCCATACCGATTGGCAGTGTCATTTCACCGCTTGCACTGTATCCGACAAATACGATAGTTGCGCCTTTATTTGCACCTTTTATTAACTGGGAAGCTGTAATCTGAGAACCTGCGGTTTCGATTCCAAGGTCAAATCCTCTTCCACCTGTCAGTTCCATAATGCGGGCAACCGTATCTTCTTCTTTTCCGTTGATAACTGCTGTTGCTCCAAGTTCCAATGCTTTCTGCAGACGTTTTTCCATAATATCAACTACAATTACATTAGATACACCCATTGCTTTCAAAGAAAGCAGAGTTACAAGACCGATGCATCCTGCACCTGTCACAACTGCTGTCTGTCCAAGATGAGCATCTCCCTGATTTGCGGCATGCATACCAACTGCTAATGGCTCAATTAATGCACCTTCCATTGTGCTTACGTTTTCCGGAAGTTTGAAACAAAGGTCAGCTTCATGTGCAACATACTCCTGGAATACACCATCTACCGGCGGAGTTGCGAAGAATACAACGTCTTTACACAGATTGTATTTACCCTGTTTGCAGAATTCGCATTTTCCACAGGTTTTTCCTGGCTCTAAGGCAACTCTGTCACCAACTTTTAAGTGTTTTACATTTTCGCCAACTTCCACAACAGTACCACCTGCTTCATGTCCCAGTACGAAAGGAGTTTCTACGATGAAATCTCCGATTCTTCCTGATTCATAGTAATGTAAGTCAGAACCACAGATTCCTACATATTCTACTTTTACAAGTACTTCATCACTCTTCGGTGTCGGAACTTCACGTTCCTGAATTTCTACTTTCTGTAAATCTGTCATTACTGCTGTCTTCATTTTCATTTTGACTGCCATTGTCTTGTTCCTCACTTTCTTTTTTTATTTTTCTATTGATAATGTTACTCTGCTACATTCTTTTTCCCCGAGATAAGAAGTGTCTCTTTCCATGTCTTTTGGATAAACAACCAATCTCTCCAATACAAGTCCCGCTTCTCTTGCGGAAACTGTAATTTTATTCAAACCTTTTTTCAAAGCAATCTCTGTACTTCCTGTATGTTCCTGATTCAAAACTGCCTGTTCCCATGGAATGCAGCCCGGTTCTCCACCTTTATAGCCATCCTCTGTAAATGTAACCAGCTTATCCACCTCGCCATTTACAGAAACTCCCATAGAAAGTTTTCCTCCATAAATCAGTGGATTTGCAGGAGAAGTATAAAGTTTTAAGATGCACTCTTTTTCTTCTTCACTAAAGAGTTCATACGTTACAGACGGAGCATTTTCTTTTGAATCAAACGCCGCCGTTACCGGAAATGCCTTAATTCCGCTTTGATATTTCCCAAAGTCGTATAACTCTTTAAATTCTACAGTTTCTTTCTCATATGTTCCTGCATTTTTATCTGCATAATGAATTGCATCGATTACAAACATGCCATGTTCTGCAAGAAATGCACCTTTCGGAAGTGCACTGGTATCTTTTTTCAGTGCTTTTACCAGAACCGGAACAAACTCAGTTTCTGTCTTAATTTCAAAACTGCAGGATACTTCTTCTCCAAGCGGGAGATTTTCTTCTTTTAAAGAAATTTCAACTTCGTCCTGAAGTGTAGTCTCTCCTGATATCTGGGAAAATTCTAGCCATTCGCATGAAGTTTCATCCTGAGATTCATGTGCAATTCCATCCAATCCGACTTTTCTTGCGCCTTCCTGTATCTTCCATTTTACGCTTCCCTGACCACCGTTAGCAATTTGAATTTTAGCCTTTTTGCTAGAAGAAACTACGAAATCATCAATCACAAGTGTAATCGGGAAATACTGGTTCGTATAATGCTGGGTTTTATCTGCTCTTGTCACGACCAGTCTCGGTTTTTTCGGAAGACGAATTACGTGACGCACCGGATATCTCCAGTCTTCATCATTCCAGTTTGTAAATCCAATATGAGAAGCCAATTCCATTCCTGCCCATTTTCCATCTTTAAATGCTGCCATCTGAGCTTTTAAGGCTTCATCTTTTTCAATACAAGCTTCCACTAACTTGTCATACTCATTTGCAACTGCCTTTCCCTGAGAAGCATATAAGTGGTTTTTTCCAGAATAAAGATGCATTTTCAGTAAATTAAAGGATGCTTCTGCTGAGAAATAAATCATGCTGAAGTAAGCATCTCCCATACCACGCTCCTCTAAAGTTTTCCACAGCCTTTCATTCTTTTCTTCGAGTTTTCCACAAAAAGATAATTGTTTTTCACATTCTAAGTAATGTGCCGGATGGTAAACCGTATCATTTAAAGATTCCGGTTTTCTTAATGCATTGATTTTTAAATAGCCTTCTAATACTTCCTGAATTTCTTCTCGCTCTTCTTTTGAAGTATAGCTTCCGAACATGGATGAAATCCATGCTTTGGTATACTCTTTTGTGCTGTTTGGAGCAGAAGAACCCCATTTTTCAAAATCATATGCCAAATCCATAAAGTAATTTAACGGAAATTCCTGGAATTTCACATCTCCGACATTGACAATCCAGAGTTCTCTTACTCCGTATTCATAAGCTTCTGTCATCTGCTCCCAAATCTTGGAAAGTTCGGTAGAAGAAACCCATTCATAAGAAACAGGGTCTCCATGATAATCCAGATGGAAATACATTCCAAATCCACCTTTATGATTTCTCTCAAATGCTTCCGGAAGTGCTCTCATATTTCCCCAGTTGTCTTCGCAAAGCAGTAAGGTTACGTCCTCAAGTTCTTCAAATCCACGCAGTCCTTCTTCGCTTCCACCACCAAAATAGTAATCTTCTACTTCTTTATAAACTGCAAATAACTGCGGAACTTTCTTTCCGTCTGTTTCCAGATGTTCATGAATCATCTCACGCTGTTTTGTAATAATTTCTTTTAACAGACGTACATTATCGGAAATCAGAGAATCTTCGCCCAGCATCTTGCTGTCGTTTTCTCCTCTCATTCCGACTGTTGGAAATACATTGTGACCGATGCTTCGTTTCACACCGTCCTCCCAGAATCTTAAGATTCCTTCTTTGTTTGTCACATAGCTCCATGCATCTCCATACGGACTTTTCGGTCCTCTCACCTTGCTGTATTCTGCACCGGAACGCATACAAGGTTCATGATGAGACATTCCGATATAAATTCCGTATTCATCAGCCAGTTTCATAGACTCCAAATCCGGACCGTCTAACATAAAGTTTTCCGCCCACATCGCCGGCCATAAATAATTTCCTTTCATACGGAGGAGGTATTCAAAAATATGGTCATACATTTTTGCATTAAAACTTCCAAAATGAGAAGTTGCCCAGTTTCCACAACATGGCCATTCATCATTGATGAAAAATCCTCTGTATTTCACAGACGGCTCTTTTGATACAAAAGAATCCTCTTCTTTTAAGATAAAAGAGTCCTGTTTCACGTACTGGCAGTCTCCCCAGTCAACCATTGCTGTCACACCTAACAACTCTGACAGATGAAACAGTCCATAAATGGTTCCAAGTTTATCACTTCCGTAAATAACAAGTGCGCTTTCAATTCCTTCTACCGGATTTTCTGCCACAATAAACGCATAAGATTCCCGTTTTCCTTCTACCTGTCCAAGTTTTGAAATCTTACTGCACAGTGTTTCTGCCAGTTTTCCGCTTCCTGCAGTCACTGCAATCACTGCCTGTTTTGCCGGTACAGCTGTTTCACAGATTTCAGGACAAAATGAGAGTGTCCCCTCTACATCTTTTGCCACTTTGCCTGCTACTTTTTTCACACCGATTCCACATTCTTCTGGAATTACAAAATAAAGTCCCTTATTCTTTGAAATTTCTAATGTAGCCATACATCCTCCAGGTTTATTTCCATGTTTTTTGTTCTAAAAAGAACCCGACAGCTTGCGCTGCCAGATTCTTTTCTCTGGTTACTGCTTATTTTAATTATTTAAGAAGGTCTTTTGTATCCTGATAAATTTCGTTTGCTTCGTCTACGTATTTCTGGCTGCCTTTGTTTTCACAGTCTTTTACGTAAGCATCCCAGTCTTTATCCAGATCACGTTTACCAGTGATGAATTCCAGAGCTGCTGTATTTACATAGTCCATAAGAGGAGTCTTAACTAAGTTCATTTCTTCTTTCTGCATTTCATCAGCAAGAATTGGTGGTTTTAACTGGATATCTTCTTTGCTTGCATTTACTCTTTCGTTCCATTCTTTTTCTCCATCAGAGAATTTAGAATACTGAAGTTCTTTAGAACCGCCGTAAGCAAATACACCGTTACCAAATCCATAGTCTACGTTTAACTGTTTTTCTGC
Organism: Blautia stercoris; assembly: GCF_054657695.1. NCBI lineage: Bacteria > Bacillati > Bacillota > Clostridia > Lachnospirales > Lachnospiraceae > Blautia > Blautia stercoris. The sequence continues at coordinate 632,558 of NZ_BAAHYF010000002.1, read as the reverse complement.
ACCTGGGTTAATACCATTGTAGTAGATGTCAGAGTTTAATACGATATTTCCATCATCATCTTTTGTATAGGTTTCACCTTCAACACCCCACAGACATAAAGTCTGTCCTTCGTCTGAGTACCATAACCAGTCGATGAAACGAAGCATTTTGATAAATCCTTCTTCACCAAGTTCATCTAAAGCATTCTGAGTAATCATAATACCATTTTCAAGACGACCAGCTGCGCTGGAAACTTTTAACTGTCCTGCGGAACCTGCCGGAGGAGTCAGGAAGTATAATTCAGCTCCATCGACCTGCATTTTACCATTCTGGATATCAGAATAAATCTGATAGTTCATATTTAAGACATAAGAATCACCACGGAAGAATTTTGCCTGCGCCTGTGTGGTATCCTGTGTAAATGTTTCAGGGTCAATTAAACCATCTTCGTACATTTTGTGGAACATTGTGAGGTATTCTTTGTATTCGTCTGTTGTATCAGCGAAGTAGAATTCTCCTTTATCAAAGTCAAATTTTGTACCATCTTTTAAGCCCCAGTCACCACCGTCATTGGAGTAACCACCTGTTACGTTATAAACTGTTGCAGCGATATTCATGGTACTTCCGAACCCAAATCCATCAGACCATACATAATCTGCTTTTGTATATTCTTTTACTTTCTTTAATGCTTCATAAAAGTCATCCCATGTCCAGGAGCTTTCATTTGAAAGGTCTACACCTGCTGCTTCAAATACATCTTTACGAATTGCAAGAGAGTAACCACCGGCTGTTGTCTCCCACATACCCGGCAGACGATAGTATTTACCGTTGGATGCCAGAATCTGCTGTAAGTCGTCTTCCATGCCCCAGTCTTTTACGCATTTTTGATAGTTCGGCATGTACTGAACCCAGTCACTGATTGGAACAATCTGACCGCTGTCTTCGTAAGCAGTAGAATCATAAGTTTTTGGAATGATATAAGGAGCACTACCACTGTTTACAGAAGCAGAAACTTTATCATTGTAGTCTGTTCTTGCAACGATTGTCAGGTCAAATGTTACATTTGTTTTTTCTTCGATTGCTTTCCAAAGTAACCAATCCTCATTGTAAGGATAGTTTTCATGGTCAGAGTACATCATGGAATATTTTACTGCTTCGTCTGAATGGAAAGTTTCGTCTTCTCCATAAGTGTAATCAAGGTCTTTGTCTGCATCTTCTGCTGAAAGAGTCGGTCCGTCTTTGCTGTCTGATGATTTGCTGCCGCCACAGCCTGCTAATGTAGTGCCAGCCATAGCTAACACAAGTGTCATTGCTACGAGTTTCTTTTTCATAATTACCTCCTTAAGTTATGATTTTTTAACGTACGTTTAATCATACGCAATTCACATAGTTAAATTATAAATTTCCTTATATGCGGGTACGCCTTGGCGTACCCTGTTAAAACTTGTTAAGTATCAGCCTTTTACTGCTCCGATTGTCATACCCTGTACAAAGTATTTCTGTACGAATGGATAAACACAGATAATCGGGATAGATGTTAATACCATGGTTGCAGATTTTACAGTTGCCTGTACACTACTTGCATCGGAAGAACCGATTTCCGTATTATTTGCCCCCTCTACTAACTGTCTTACATACAGAGCAACCGGCCATTTGTCTTTTGAATCTAAGTACAGCATTGGCGTGAACCATTCATTCCACATGGTTACCATATAGAACAGACACATGGTTGCAATGATTGGTTTGGATAACGGAATAATGATTTTTAAGAAAATCTGATAAGTATTCATTCCGTCGATTGCTGCTGCTTCTTCAAGTTCTTCCGGAAGTCCTGCGAAGAAAGATTTCATAACCAGTAAGTTGAATGTACTGATTGCATTTGGAAGAATGATTGACCACATACTGTCCTGAAGACCTAACCACTGTGTGATTACGATATAGTTTGGAATCATACCACCTGCAAAATACATGGTGAATACAACTAACGGTGTAATTACTTTGTTTAATCTTAATCTTGGTTTTGACAGCGGATAAGCAATCAGCGCTGTACATGCTACAGAGATAAATGTTCCGACTACTGTATAAAAAATGGTATTTCCATAGTAACGGAAGAACTGATTATCTCTTAAGATATATTTGTAAGTGTTTACGTTAAATCCAATTGGATAAAAAGTAACTTTTCCGGCACTTGCAGCAGCATCACTGCTGAATGACTGTGCTACAAGATATACAAAAGGATACAGGGTAATAAAGATGACAAAAATCATAATAATCGTATTAATGACCTGAAAGGCACGATATCCTTTTGTTGGTTTCATATTGTTCATTTTCTTCCTGTACTCCTTTCTACCATAATGATGTTTCTGTAAATTTCTTAGATAAGAAGTTTGCAGATGTAACAAGAATCAGACCGATTACACCTTCAAACAGACCAACTGCTGCGGCGTAACTGAAGTTACCACCTGTAATACCCATTCTGTATACCAAAGTTCCGATGATGTCGGCTCTCTGCTGATTCAGTGGGTTGTATAATAACAAGATTTTCTGCATATTACTTGATGTTACGATACCACCGATATCCATGATTAACAGGGTCATGATTGTTGGCATGATTCCCGGAATTGTTACATGAATAACCTGCTGGAATCTTCCTGCACCATCCATAGATGCTGCTTCATATAATTCAGTGTTAATACCTGTCATTGCTGCCAGATAAAGGATTGTACCCCATCCTAATGCCTGCCATACACCAGATGCGATGTATACAAAATCGAACCAACCTGGTTCAGACATAAATGCGATTTTATCAGCTCCAAACATCTCAATCAATTTGTTGATTGGTCCTTGTGCTGCTAACAATTCTTTTACCATACCACAGACAACTACCAGTGAGATAAAGTGTGGCAGATAAGAAATTGTCTGCACGGATTTCTTCCACATTTTCTTTCTGATTTCATTCAGAAGAAGTGCAAAGATTAAAGTAACCGGGAAACGCACTAATAAATATCCGATACTTAATCTCAGTGTGTTCCAAAATGCCTGCCAGAACTGAGGGTCTTTGATAAACTGTTCAAAGTACCGAAATCCTACCCAATATTCACCAAGGATATTCGGACCTCCCTTATAGCGTCTGAAAGCAATGATATTTCCGACTACCGGTACATACTTGAAAATAATGTAATATAAAAGAGGGATAATCATTAAAGAATATAATCTCCACTCTTTTTTAATATGTCTCAGCAGTGAATGTTCTTTTGTATTAACTGCTATCTGACCCGACTGCGGAACCTGTACATTGTCTTTCTGTTTTTTCATTTCGTTGCTCCTCCCTTTCAACTAAACTTTCTTGTGTTCCACTTGATAAGTCAATTATATCGTACGGTTAGCGCTTATGCATTTCTTTTTTTGCCATTATTTTAGCAACATGTGCATAATACTTGTATGTTTTTATGCATTTTCCCATTTGGCTAGTCACATCTTGCTAAAAAATGCCCAATTTTTGCTATTTCTTCTGGCTATTTTCCATATCTTTCCTCATAAATTGCTCACATCTTGCGAATAACACCTTAATAAAAACAAGGACTGCCTGTTTTTCCCATGCAGTCCCTGTCTTATTTTTTATGCTTCGCAAAAACAGATACTCGTAAAGTTAAAGTTGCTTCCCGGAAGGAATACCAGACTTACATCGTTAACTCCGTAAATCGGTTCTATCTCAAAGCTCTGTTTCGTCTTTGTTCCCATAAATTCAACCATTCTCTGTTCTTCAACTCCATCTTTGGCAAATTTCAGAATAATCGTATTCTTTTCAAGCGGAGTACTTCCACAAATTACAAGACTCTTTGTTCCTTTTTCGCCAAAATCCATCTGTTCAAAACGAATGGTAACGTTATTTCCAATCTGATGAATTTCTTCTCCTGCACGTTCAAAGCTGTCTCCGTAAATCTTGTCACATTCTCCTGCCACAAGTATCTGCCATGCACGATTATAGCGTTTAAACCAGAATCCTTTGATATGAACCTTCGCACGAAGTACAAAGCAGATTTCGCTTATTCCACGCAGTCTCTTATTCAAATGGAAAGTTTCTAACTGATAAACATTCCATATTTTTGGCTTTTGATAGATAAATTTGCCAAGCAGACTGCCTCCTTCATCCGGCATGCCTTCATAAATTTCAATTTCATAAGGGTCATCGGTCAGTGCAAAAACCGGAACGGTAATTTCGTCAGAACCATACACGCCAAAGTCAATATTTCTAAATCCAACCTGACTTTCTCCATCTCTTGCAGTCGCCACTCCATGTTCATTCCCGTTTCCGATTTCACCTTTGCTGTAGTTATACAGACCTGCACTTACAAATTCATAAGGGTCGGTAAAGGCTTTTCCAAGTCCTGTAATAATAAATTCCAGGGAAGAAATAATACAAATATGGTCTGTTCCGCTCTTTGACATACAGCGAAGTCTGAAATTCCCATCACTCTTTGCGGTTACTTTTACGCGACCGTACCCGATTTCTTCAATTGTTGCAATCTTTAACGGAATCCCCGCATCATCTACAATACTCCAGATTAATTCTTTATCTTTTGCATTTGCCGGACTAAAATGTGCTTTTACGATCGTTTTCTGATTTTCTTCATGCAGATGCAGACCATTTTTGCTTTCCAGATAAATGTTTCTCACTTCCACATCCTCTGTTTTTTCCGGTTCTGCTTTTCTTACTCCTTCATAAGCAAGCAGACTGATTCCTTCTCTTACTTTTGCTTCTTTTACCGGAATGACCAGTTCTTTTGTTTTCATTCCTGCACTGCTGACACGGATTTTTAAATCTCCTGCTTTGTCTTTTGTCTTAAATACTGCTAAGAGTTTTCCGCTGAATAACCTTCTACTTCCGGAAGTATACTGCTCGGTATCGGTACTGTCTCCATTATCTGTTCCAACTAAGACTCCGGCGCCTTCCGCTTCAATCCAGACACGGTTGTTTGCATTTTGAACCGGATATCCGTCTTTATCTCTCATTGAAATTTCTACAAATAATAAATCTTCACCGTCTGCAAGCAGTTCACTTTCGGATGCGTTTAAGCAGATTTTTTCCGCATCTTTAAACGAATGTTGAACATCTTCTGCGATTTCATTTCCTTCTTCGTCACAGGCAACCGCACGCAGTTCGCCCTCTTCATAAGGAATCTGCCAGTGTCCGGCAAGCTGTTTTCCACTCTTTGCATCTAATGTACAGATTCCCTGACTCTTGCCATTAAAAATCAATTCCACAACCGGCGCATTGGAGCAGACTCTTACATCAATAAACTGTCCGTCATTAAAATCCCAGTATGGGAAAATATGCACAAATGGTTCTTTTCTATAATCGACCCACCCCGCCTTATATAAATAGAAAGAATCCTTAAAAAATCCAGCTGTATCAATCTGTCCAAAATAAGAATTTTTTGTGTGATACGGAGTCGGCTCTCCGATATAGTCAAATCCGGTCCAAATAAACTGTCCACAGGAATACGGATGTTCTGCTTCTGCCTGAATACATGCTTCAACCGATTTTGCACCCCAGCTTGTTGTGGAATTTCCAAGAGCAGAACACTGCTCATCTTCATCTGTCAGTACAGACTGGCGGTATGGGAAATGATAGATTCCACGGCTCTGTACAATCGAAGCAGTCTCACTTCCATAAATGACCCATTCCGGATGATTTTTATGGTGGTCTGCATAATATTTCTCTCCATAGTTATATCCGGCATTTTTTACGATATCCGCACATTTCTGTGCATTTTCCCACGGCATATAGTTCGAACCAATCGTCACTTCGGCATTGTTTCTCGGGTCGTATTTTCGTACTTCTTCTATTAAAATACGAGTCCAGTACTGTCCCTTATCACCGACATGGGTATCATAAATTTCGTTTCCGATACTCCACATCATCAGACTTGGATGATTTCTGTCACGTTTCACCCAGTTTTTGACATCTCTTTCATACCATTCAGGGAAAAATCTTGCATAATCATACGGATTCTTAGAAGATTCCCACATATCAAAAGCTTCTGTCACAATCAAAAGTCCCATCTCATCTGCCAGTTCCATGACTTCCGGTGCCGGCATATTGTGAGAAAGACGGACTGCATTGGTTCCCATCTCTTTTAAGAGTTCAAATTTTCTTCTCATTGCCTTTTTATGAAAAGCAGTTCCAAGACATCCTAGGTCATGATGGTCACAGACACCGTTTAATTTTACTTTTCTTCCATTTAATAAAAATCCCTGATTTGGATTCAATTCAATTGTACGGAAACCGACATTCTGCACTTCCTGCTCAATTAATTCTGTTCCCTTATATAAAGAAACGATTAAATCATAATAATCCGGATGTGCTACATCCCAGATATCCGGGTGATTCACTTTTGCCTTTAAATGATGCACATAAATGCCGTCTTCTTTTGTTACAGTCTCTTCCCCGACAAGTTTCTGAATCGTTTCTGAATTTTTTGCTTTTAATTCATAAACCACCTGCAGTTCGCTTGCTGCTTCAACCTCGGCATCAATCTCTACCTGCCATATATTTTCATCTTCTTTTTTGGCTGAAAAATAAATTCCATCTGATACAAAATGTTCCAAAGGAAGCCTCTTTAACCATACATTACGGTAAATTCCGGCTCCGGTATACCAACGGCTGTTTGGAGTCTGAAAAGTAATCGATACAAAGATTTCATTCTCGCCGTCTTTTAACAGGTTCGTAACGTCTACTTCAAATGTCGTATATCCGTATTTCCATTCTCCTGCCTGTACTCCATTTACATAGATACGGCTGTCCATGTAAATTCCATCAAATCGAAGTACAACCAGTCCTTTTTCCTCTTTTGTCCAATTGAACTTTTTATGATACCAGCCCATTCCGTCTTCGTATAAATTTTCCACCTGGGAAATCATCCAGTCATGCGGGATTCCTACTGCATAAAAATCCTGCATTTTTTTCTGTACCTGTTCTAAGCTTGTCTCAAGGGGCTGTTTACAAAACTCCCATCCATCATTAAATAATCGTTTCATCTTCCGCTCCTGTTCCTTTACTTTTTTCTGTCCGATTTAGGTTTGATTCTCTACTTTATTTCCATCTCAAACGGAGCTGTCAAAAATCCCTCTTTATTTTTTAACAGACCATCAAGTGGGGAATCCTTCCATGCATAACGCACTTTTTTAATTTCTTCTCCAAATACTTTTACTTTCGTATCTTCAATTTCCGCTTTTGCCGGATAAAATACTCCATCTGCTTTTGCAGTTTCAAATTCATTTACGCTGTCTCCGCAGGCAATTTCCAGTGGCTGACCATCCTGTGTATCAAAAATAAATTCTACGCCATCTGCTGTTTTCTCATAAGAAATCAGCTTTGGTCCTTCACTGATAATCTCTTCTTTGTACATCACTTTTCTTGCTGCAAGATAAGCACGGTGTGCCACACCTTTTTTATTAAGTGGATGCAAATCATTGTATTCTCCCAAATCTAAGTTTACAGTAACTGCCACATCTGGAAGTTTTGCTGCATTTTTCTGGGCTTCACGAATGACTGCCCATGCGCCGTCTCCACGGTTATCCATTCCACAAGCCGGAAGCTGAATCACAATAAACGGCAGTTCTTCCTGTTTCCAATGTGCTCTCCAGTTCAAAATCATCTTCTGAATCAAATCTTCATAACTTTCCGGATACCACTCATTGGATTCTCCCTGATACCACAGCACTCCTTTTACGGTCATGTTGGTACACGGTGCAACCATTCCCTGATACATTCCGGTTGGCTGTCTTGTAATAAAGGTAAGTATCGGAGCCTGTTCGCTGACTACACGCACCTGATAGTCCCATGTTCCACGAAGGCTGATTTTTTCTCCTGATTCAAAACATACATCACAAGGTTTATCCGGAGTGATACGACCTTTTCCATCACGACACTCCAGACGGATAAAGATTTCATTTTCTCCTGCCTTTAAAAGTCCCTCCGGTACCGGATAAATTCTTGGCGGAAAACAATAACCGGTTTCTCCCACCTTTTCTCCGTTGATAAAGATACGGTCACTATCCACAAGCGTTCCCATTTTTAAAATTGCAGATTTTCCTGCCAGTTCTTTTGGCACTTCAAAAGTTCTCTTTAAATGTAGTAATCCACTGAAGTTTTCAAGTCCCTGTTTATCAAACCAGCCCGGAACTTCCAAGATGTTCCACGGTGCATCCTCTGTCTCTGCCTCTTTCTTTGAAAGCAGTTCATGCCATGCATTTTCTTTTTTATCCTGTGCACTGAGCAGATTTTCAATATATCCGTCTTGTGCAAAACGCTCTTTTACTTCTAAAAACTCCGGGTAATCTGCCAAGGCTTCTTCACTCATCCATGCTTCTACCGGAGTTCCCCCTTTGCTGATGTTGATAATTCCGACCGGAACCTGCTCTTTTTTCTGAATCATATCTCCAAAGAAATATCCCAGTGCAGTTGTCTCTTCTAGTGGCATTCCCACACATTCATTCCAGCCTGCTTCTTTATGTTCTTTTAATGCCCCTGTAAACACCGGACATTCTTCCACTTTATACTGGTGTACCATTGCATTTCCCGGTTCATCCGGAAACATTTCACGCACTCTTGTAATCGGAAGTTCCATGTTAGACTGTCCAGAGCAGACAAATACATCTCCCACATAAACCTCTTTTACGACTGTCTCCTGTCCATCTTCACTTTTTATGCTCAACACATAAGGACCACCTGTTTTTTCACAGGAAATTTCTGTCTCAAATGTTCCTTCCGCATCACATTTGGTTCTGTAAACTTTCTCCTGAAATGTAACCTCAAGCTCTGCCTGTGGTTTGTACCATCCCCAAATTCTTGTTTTTTCTCCACGCTGTAATACACAGCCTTCCTGCAGAAGTTTTGGAAGTTTAATTGACTGACTCATAACGGTCTCCTTTTTTCTACTCTATTCTGAATTTACTCGTTTCTTTATTTTACCCTTATCATAAAGGATTCCCTGTAAAAATTCTCCCTTAATGTTGCCGAGTGTTTCCCGATTCTTGCTTTCTTTTTATACAACAAAAATAAGAACCCCGAAAATGGGATTCTTATTTTTTCCTGCACATCTCATCGGTACTGCTTTTTCCACGATACTCCGATGGTGAACATCCTTTTATTGATTTAAAGGTACGGTTAAATGCACTAATCGAAGAAAATCCGGAGCTCATTGCGATTTCCGTCACACTTTCTCCGGTCGTACTAAGCAATTCCTCTGCCTTTGAAATCCGCTTCTGATTCAGATATTCATAGAATGTCATATTCATACACTGCTTAAAAATCCTTGTAAAATGGAACTTGGAAAATCCACTGAATTCTGCCACCTCTTCCAAAGAAAGAGCTTCCTGATAGTGCTGATTAATATAATTACAGGCACTCATAATCGTTTCCATATATTCCTTTTTCTTTTCCGGATTATTTTCTGTGCGCAAAACCTGATTTTTATTCTTTCGACCTCCGCTTATAACATTTCGTCCGATATGTACAAATATTTCAATTAATTTTGCGTAAATGACTGCATTAAAAAATGCCTTTTCCTCATCATACTCCACAATAATGGAATCCATCTGACGTTTTACAAAACTGTATAATCTCTGCGTGTCTTCTTCCTCTGATAAATACAGCACAGGCGGAAGCACATTTAACAGTGTCTCCATTTCTTTTAACGAATATAATAAGTAGTCACTGAATTGTAAAATAATACGTTCCCCAGTTGGCGGTGCTTCCAATCCATGCAGTACACCCGGGTTGATAATTAAAATATCTCCTTCTTTTAAACAATACTTTTTACTTCCGATAATCACGTTATATCCTTCATGAATCGGCATAATGATTTCAATTGCAGTATGCCAGTGCTCCGGGTAATCCTCGTAGTCTACATTATGAAACAATCTAAGTCCTAATGGATTACCATAGTTGATTGTCTCGTGTGTTCCCTCTAAGATTTCTATCATCCTTCGTATCCACCATCCCTATCTCATCTTTATAGATTTTGTTATCAGGTTCTCTATAACTAGTATACTAGCATGGTAGTTTTGGAAATTCAAGGTACTTTTTTCATTTTGCACGCAAAAATAGAGACTGTAGAACTTCTCCACAGCCTCTATCCATTTTACCAATTCCAATATTCATTTCCCTGTGCAACAACAAATTTTCCTAACCAATCAGCAAATGAATAGGGAAATCTCTTATCTTCTGGAAAAGGATATAGTAGATATTCTTCTCCATCCGAAACTTTTGTATCCAAAAAAATTTCTCCAATATCTTCCAGAAGTAAAATTGGAAGCAAATCCTTCGTATCTTCATTTTGAAATAAAATACTCTGATGTAAATTTTCTCTATGTACAAACGCTTCTTGCAAAGAATAAATTGTACAAATAGTTGATGCTTTACAAGTTAAGCTTTCATAGAGCTGAGCCCCATTAGAGCATTTCAAAAAGGCAATATACGATTCTGGCAGTTTTATATTTGGATACTTTTGGTAAATTTTTTGCAATTCCTCTAACTCAATAGGGGCATTAAATTTACATACTACCTTATCAATTGTTCCATCTTCCAACCATCGATAAATACATTTTTGTTCCTGCATTTGTAATTTTAAATTTTCAATAATTTTTAATATTTTCTTTGAATCTTCCATGTTAATTATATTTCCTCAGAATATAATAGAGACTGTAGATTTTTCTACAGCCTCTATCCCTAGCCTATTCAATTTTTAATCTTCATCAGAGAAATCCGGTTCAATCAGACCATACGTGTTACCTTTTCTCTTATACACAACATTGACTTCTTCTGTTTCTGCATTTAAGAATACAAAGAAATTGTGTCCAAGTAATTCCATCTGTACGCATGCATCTTCCGGATACATTGGTTTAAATCCAAATTTTTTGGTACGAATGATTTTAATTTCGTTTGTATCATCTTCGTAGTCTTTTTCAATAAATTCCGGCTGGAATGTTTCCACGTTCTGTTTCTTGTTAATAATTTTTGTTTTGTATTTTCTTAACTGTCTTTCAATGATTTCTTCTACCAGGTCAATGGAAACATACATATCATTGCTTACCTGCTCAGAACGAATGATATTACCTTTTACTGGAATCGTTACTTCAATTTTCTGACGTTCTTTTTCTACACTTAATGTTACAATAATTTCTGTATCCGCTGTAAAATATCGTTCCAGTTTTCCTAACTTATCTTCGACTGCTGTTCTAAGTCCGTCCGTAATATCAATGTTTCTTCCGCTTATAATAAATTTCATGCTGTCCAACCCCTTTAACGTGTATTTTACAGGTGTTTTACTTTCGTTCCTGTAATGTAAATTTATTATATCAATATTCAGTCAATTATTCAACAGTTTTTAGAAAATTTTAACTATTTTATCTTTTTTGTATACATCATTATTATGTAAACACAGTTGCAGTCTGATTGCAGCTGTGTTAAATCTTCTTTATTAATTATTTTTATTGTTATTCAAGTTATTGTTATCATTATTATTGTTGTTCCCATCTTCTGTCAAATCATTGATGCCGTCTTTTAATCCTTCACCGATATCTTCCACGCTATCACCGATGTCTTCTCCAATATCTCCGATGACACCGTCCCCATTATTATTCCTATCATTATTATTTCTATCATTATTCATTGTATCATCTTTCGTCGTACCATTATCATTTGTCGTACTATCATTTACTGTATCATTTTGATTTCCGCCTGTCGCATCATTCATGTTATTTCCACATGCGGTCATAACAACCATCATTCCTGCAAGCAGTAAAGTAAATACATATTTTTTCATCGATTTCTTCTCCTTTTCCTGTTGAAAATAATTTTCCTGCTTATAATATGCGACAAAAACCGGATTTTTATGTTTTCAGATAACAAAAAAATGCCAGGAAAAATTTCCCAGCATTTTTTTATCCATACGCTTTTTTATTTTCAAACAGATTTTCTATTCTGTCAGCCGATAACATCGCTCATGTCATACATTCCAGCACATTTTCCTTTGAGGAATTTTGCTGCTTCTACTGCACCTTTTCCAAATACAGCTTTTGAATATGCAGTGTGTTTGAACTCAATTACTTCGTCCGGACCGCAGAATAATACTTCGTGTTCTCCTACGATTGTTCCGCCACGAACTGCGGAAATTCCGAGTTCTTTTTTATCTCGTTTCTGTCTTACCTGACTTCTGTCATAGATGTATTCGTACTGATTGTCCATTGCTTCATTGATGCTGTCAGCCAGTGCAAGTGCTGTACCGCTTGGTGCATCCAATTTCTGATTGTGATGTTTTTCTACGATTTCTACATCAAATCCTGCTGCCGCAAGCACTTTTGAAGCATCCTGCAGTAATTTTAAAAGTGTATTGATTCCGAGGGACATATTTGCAGAACGAAGTACTGCAGTTTCTTTTGCAGCTTCTTTAGTCTTTGCAAGCTGTTCTTCAGAAAGTCCTGTTGTACACAGTACTAATGGAAGTTTCTTTTTCGCACAATACTCCAATACCTTATCTGTCGCTTTTGCAGATGAAAAATCAATCATTGCATCGGCCTCTACATCACATGTATCAATATCTGTAAACACCGGATATCCATTGTCTCTGTTATCTACAATATCAATTCCTGCTACGATTTCTGCATCTGCATCTTTTTCAACCAGACCACTGATTACCTGTCCCATGTGACCGTTACAGCCACTCATAATAATTCTTACCATCTTTCGTTCCTCTTTTTCCTGTATTCTCATGCTACTACAGCAAATATTAAGTAATCCACTTATTGTTTTGCCTTAATTTTCGCTGTATTACTTGATAATTTCGAGTGATACCACTCGGTCTGCTGCTTCTTTTAATTTCGGAGTTACAACATTTCCTGTCAAAATCATTTCCATCTCCTCATCTTTTGCCTGTATCAGGTTGACGACATCATCATCTGAAATGATTCCAAACTCCACAGCACCTAATACTTCATCAAGAATCAGCATGTCACATTCCTGTGTCACAAGAACTTTTTTCGCATAATTCAGCCCGTTACGGATATTGAAGTTCTCTTCCTGACGCTCTTCTTCGGTCAGATCCTCATAACACTTGTTCTTTTTTTCAAATCGGAACAATTTTACATTCGGTTCAAGAACCGAAAGATAATCCACCTCGGAAGTCGCTCTGCCTTTCAAAAACTGGATTACAATCGCCGTTTTACCATGACCGATTGCTCGAATTGCCTGCCCAATTGCCACACTTGTTTTGCCTTTTCCCGGGCCACAATATACCTGGACAATTCCTTTGTTTTCCATATTTACACCTCTTACAGATTCGATATAGACCTTTTTCCTCTGTTTCTTGCGTTTTCCACATGCTGTGTATATCTTACTACACCTGACCAAAGATTGCAATCCAAATTCCTGTCCGGCAAAACTTCTCTGTTTTTATCCGTTCAGCAGGTCTGTATCTCCATAATTTTCTCCGTACTCCAGTTTACTGACAGAAACTTCATACGCAGTTCGCTTTTCTGTCTCGGTTTCACTTAATTTCTTTATATATTCCCTGCTCTGGATTCTTCCCCAGATATGGAGACGTCCTCCAACTTCAAATGAACGGGCAAAATTTGCATTTCTTCCCCAACAGATACAGGGAATATAATCCGATTTTCCATAAGGACGGTTCACTGCCAGAAGCACATCCGCAATCTCTCTTCCAAGCGGAGTCATTCTGTGAACCGGCGGCTTACATATGTAACCGTTCAATTCAATCAGATTCGTCTCTACTGAATCATCTTCTTCCTCTACAAAGGTAAGTTCTCTGACAAATACCGACAACACCAGCCGGTTCTTCTTTTCTTCATGTCTGTTATAGGACCGAAACTGTCCCTGCACCTGTATATATTCACCTAAGTAACTTTGCGTAACATCCACCAGTCTTTCTGAGACCATAAGCGGAATTCTGTCCTCCGAACCACTTAAGCGTTTCACCAAAATGTCTACCATGTAAAAGCCCTCCCCATATACTTCGTGGCTCTTTACAAACTCTGATGCAACTACGCCCACCATTGATACCTGATTGTTTTCAATAATTTTATCTGCCATGAATCACTTTCCCCTTCCTCTTTTTGGTATTTTATCTTTATTAATCTATTCATGAGAGTGGGGATTTATTCCTGTTTTTTTATTTTTTTTTGAAAAAATTTTTGAAAACTAAATTTTTTCTTTGTATTTACGGCTAATTGTGATAGAATGGCTTGTGATTAAAAATGTTTTTTACGGTTTCTAATGTGCCATTTACTATTTTATATAGGTACATTCTATTTGGAAAAGAGGTTATTATGAAAACAAAAAGAGAAGATATCAGAAATGTAGCAATTATTGCCCACGTTGACCACGGTAAAACCACCCTTGTTGACCAGCTCTTAAAACAGAGTGGTGTATTCCGTGAAAACCAGGAAGTGCAGGAACGTGTCATGGACTCCAATGACATCGAAAGAGAACGTGGAATCACAATTCTTTCTAAAAATACTGCTGTTTACTACAAAGATACAAAAATTAATATTATCGATACCCCAGGACATGCAGATTTCGGTGGCGAAGTAGAGCGAGTTTTAAAAATGGTAGACGGTGTTATCCTGTTAGTTGACGCCTTTGAAGGTGCAATGCCTCAGACAAAGTTCGTTTTGAAAAAAGCCCTTGAACTGGATTTACATGTTATTGTCTGTATCAACAAAATCGACCGTCCGGAAGCAAGACCAAACGAAGTTATCGATGAAGTCTTAGAACTTTTAATGGACTTAGATGCATCAGACGAACAGCTTGACTGTCCATTTTTATATGCATCTGCAAAAGCAGGTCACGCTGTACTTGACCTTGCTGACACTCCTGAAAATATGGAGCCGCTCTTTGAAACTATCTTAAAATATATTCCGGCTCCGGAAGGTGACCCTGAAGAAGGAACTCAGGTACTGATTAGTACCATCGATTACAACGAATATGTCGGACGTATCGGTGTCGGAAAAGTAGAAAATGGAACAATCCGTGTCAATCAGGACGTTTTACTTTTAAACCATCATGATCCTGATAAGAAAAAACGCGTAAAAATCAGCAAACTCTACGAATTTGACGGACTTGGCAAAAAAGAAGTAACAGAAGCCGGCTTTGGTTCTATTGTTGCAATCTCCGGTATTGCAGATATTCATATCGGTGATACCTTATGTTCTCCGGAAAATCCGGTGGCAATTCCATTCCAGAAGATTTCCGAGCCGACAATTTCCATGAACTTCATTGTAAATGACAGCCCGCTTGCCGGACAGGAAGGCAAATTCGTCACTTCCCGTCATTTAAAAGAACGTCTCTTAAGAGAATTAAATACAGACGTCAGCTTACGTGTAGAAGAAACAGAAAGCACAGACTGCTTTAAAGTTTCCGGACGTGGAGAACTTCATCTGTCTGTTTTAATCGAAAACATGCGTCGTGAAGGCTATGAATTTGCAGTCAGCAAAGCAGAAGTTATTTATCACGAAGATGAACGCGGTAAAAAACTCGAACCAATCGAAATCGCATACATTGATGTTCCGGAAGAATTTTCCGGTACTGTTATCAACCGTTTAAATGAAAGAAAAGGTGAACTGCAGGGCATGAGTCCGGCAAGTGATGGAACTGTCCGTCTGGAATATCACATTCCATCCCGTGGGTTAATCGGTTTCCGCGGAGAATTTATGACCTCCACAAAGGGTACCGGTATCATCAATACTGCTTTTGACGGCTATGCACCATACAAAGGTGATATGAACTACAGAAAACAGGGTTCATTAATCGCTTTTGAATCCGGTGAAGCTGTTACTTACGGACTCTTCTCCGCACAGGATCGTGGTACTTTATTTATCGGACCTGGTGAAAAAGTATACAGCGGAATGGTTATCGGACAGAGTGGAAAATCAGAGGATATTGAGTTAAATGTCTGCAAGACCAAACATCTGACCAACACCCGTTCTTCTTCTGCCGATGATGCCTTAAAACTGACTCCGCCGAGAGTGTTAAGTCTTGAACAGGCTCTCGAATTCATTGATACCGATGAGCTGCTTGAAGTCACTCCAGAGTCCCTGCGTATCCGTAAAAAAATTCTGGATTCCAGACTCCGTAAACGTGACAATATGAAAAAATAGTAAAATCGGAGCATTAAATATCGAATAAAACTCCCAAAAAAGAGAACATTACCGACTGGAAATGTTCTCTTTTTTTTACTTTTTTGATACAGGTCAAGCGGATATTCGCAATCCGCTTCGCTACTTGCTCATAACCAAATAGCTGCTACGCAGCTTATCAGAAGGGGCTTGCCCCTCCTGATACAAGCAAGTCCCCACCCCTGCTTATTGCTTTTTGCAATTGAAGCAGGGGACTTCCTTGATTTGGTTAAATTTTTAACATTTTTCAGAAAATTTCGATTATTTTTTAATAATTCTTGCAATTGCTTCGTTACTATGCTAAAATAATTTCATAAACAAATGGTTTTTATATGCAAAGCAACCAATTTTATTTTAGGAGGTCTCTGAATGGCAAAAAAAGTCGAATCCAAAGTACCTGAAACTATCGATAGCGTAGAAGCACTCCAGACAAAGATTGCTGCTATGAGAGAGGCGCAGAAGAAATTTGCCACCTTTACTCAGGAGCAGGTTGATAAAATCTTTTTTGAGGCTGCAATGGCTGCAAACAAACAACGTATCCCGCTTTCCAAACTGGCCGTGGAAGAAACTGGAATGGGTGTCGTTGAAGACAAAGTAATTAAGAACCATTATGCTGCGGAATATATGTATAACGCTTACAAACGTGTAAAAACCTGCGGTGTAATTGAAGAAGACAAATCTTATGGAATCAAGAAAATCGCTGAACCGGTTGGTCTTGTAGGTGCAGTTATTCCTACCACAAACCCGACTTCTACCGCTATCTTCAAATGTCTGATTTGTTTAAAAACCAGAAATGCAATCTTAATCAGCCCGCATCCGCGTGCAAAAAAATGTACCGCTGAAGCTGCCCGTATCGTTTTAGAAGCAGCTGTAAAAGCAGGTGCTCCGGAAGGAATCATCGGATGTATCGAAGAGCCGACCATCGAACTTTCCAATGAATTGATGAAAGCTGCCGATGTCATCCTTGCAACCGGTGGTCCTGGAATGGTAAAAGCCGCTTATTCATCCGGAAAACCGGCAATCGGTGTAGGTCCTGGAAATACTCCTGTTATCATGGACAGCTCCTGTGATATTCCTACCGCTGTTTACTCTGTCATCCATTCCAAAACATTTGATAATGGTATGATTTGTGCTTCTGAACAGTCCGTTACTGCAATCGCTGATATCTATGATGCAGTGAAAAAAGAATTTGTCAAACGTGGATGTCATGTACTGAACAAAACAGAACTTGACCAGGTTCGAGGCATTATCTTAACAGAAGCAGGCACTGTAAATCCGAAAATTGTAGGACAGCCGGCATACAAGATTGCTGCTATGGCAGGCGTTACTGTTCCTGCTGATACAAAAATCTTAATCGGAGAGGTTACATCCGTTGATGTTTCCGAACCATTTGCTCATGAAAAACTGTCCCCTGTCCTTGCTCTTTATAAAGCAAAAGATTTCGATACTGCACTTGATATGTCAGAACAGCTTATCGCAGACGGTGGATACGGTCATACTTCTTCTCTGTATGTACATCCATCAGAAACTGAAAAACTTGCCAAACATGCCGCTCGTATGAAAACATGCCGTATTCTGGTAAATACTCCGTCATCCCACGGTGGTATCGGTGACCTTTATAACTTTAAGCTTGCTCCATCCTTAACATTAGGCTGTGGTTCTTATGGTGGCAACTCTGTTTCAGAAAACGTAGGTGTCAAACATCTGCTCAATGTTAAAACAGTTGCCGAAAGGAGAGAGAACATGCTGTGGTTCCGTGCACCTGAAAAAGTTTACTTTAAGAAAGGCTGTCTGCCGGTAGCTCTTGATGAATTAAAGAATTATTATCATAAAACAAAAGCATTTATCGTAACTGATACTTTCTTATATCAGAACGGTCATACCAGACCAATCACCGATAAACTCGATGAAATGGGTATTCCTTATGACTGCTTCTTCGAAGTTACTCCAGACCCGACTTTGCAGTGTGCACAGAGAGGTTTAGAGCAGTTGAAAGCATTTGGTCCTGACGTTATCATCGCTCTCGGTGGTGGTTCCGCTATGGACTGTGCAAAAATTATGTGGATGATGTACGAACATCCGGAATGTGCATTTGAAGACCTTGCTATGGACTTCATGGATATCCGTAAGAGAGTTTACACCTTCCCGAAGATGGGTGAAAAAGCAATGATGGTTTCCATCCCGACTTCCTCCGGAACAGGTTCTGAAGTAACTCCATTTGCTATCATCACAGATGCTACAACAGGAACAAAATGGCCAATCGCAGACTATGAACTGCTTCCAGATATGGCAATTATTGACGCTGATTTCATGATGAGCCAGCCAAAAGGACTGACCAGTGCTTCCGGTATCGATGCTCTGACTCATGCGCTCGAAGCTTACGTTTCCATTATGGCAACTGACTTCACAGACGGTATGGCATTAAAAGCAGCTAAGATTATCTTTGATTATCTGCCATCTGCTTACGATAAAGGAGCAGCTGACCCGATTGCCCGTGAAAAGATGGGTAATGCATCTACCTTAGCCGGTATGGCATTTGCCAATGCATTCCTCGGTGTCTGCCACTCCATGGCTCACAAACTCGGTGCTTATCATCACCTGCCACACGGTATCGCAAACGCTCTGTTAATCGAGCTTGTTATGCGCTACAATGCAGACCCGGCACCGGTTAAAATGGGAACCTTCTCCCAGTATCCATATCCACACGCAAAAGAACGCTACTGTGAAGTTGCACGTTTCGTAGGCGTGACCGGAAAGAATGATGATGAAGTATTTGAAAACTTTATCAAAGCAATCGCTGAATTAAAAGAAAAAGTCGGAATCAAGAGAACCATTAAAGATTACGGTATCGAAGAATCTGCTTTCCTCGCTACATTAGATGAAATGGTTGAAAATGCGTTCAACGACCAGTGTACCGGCGCAAACCCAAGATATCCACTTATGTCTGAAATCAAAGATATGTACTTAAAAGCTTACTATGGTGAATAATTGAATCATTGTTACCGCTTATTCACTTTTCGTTAAATTTGAATTACTCCTTTCGCGCTATTACCTAAATAGCAAAACGACCGCTCACAGGGAAACCTGTGGGCGGTTGTTTTTTCTTGTCATAATAAATAATTGTTTTGATTTTTTCTTTACTCGACCTGCTGTTCGCCTTCTCCGAAGTAATAATAAGCATTACCACTCTGAAGGGTTTTTCCTTTTGCTTCTGCCAATTCACTGACAGTCACAAGCTTAAATCCTTTTGCAATCAAATCCGGTATCATTCGAATTGCCGCTTTTACCGACCATTCATGAATGTCATGCATCAATACAACGGAACCGTCCTGTGCATTATCCATAACAACCTGATAAGTCTGGTCCTCACTCTTGGTTGCCCAGTCCCTGGTATCAATACTCCAGATAATCAACGGATGATCAATTGCTGCTTTGACGGAGTCATTGAAAGAACCACCTGGCGGACGCATTACGGTTGCTTCAAATCCCGTTGCAGATTTTAATGCTGCATCCGTATTGCTTACCTGCTGCGCTGCTGCCTCTGATCCAATTGTCACCAAATCCGGATGACTGTAAGAATGATTTCCAAGTTCCATTCCGGCATCCGATACTTTCTTTGCAATTTCCGGATATGCTTCTACATTTTGTCCCAGCATGAAGAATGTTGCTTTTGCATTATTTTCTACCAGACAATTAATCAATTCTTCGGTATACTCACCCGGACCATCATCAAAAGTCAATGCAATCATTGGACGCTGTTTTGTCTCATCGTATTTTCCATCTTCATCAAAATAGCAGTCTTTGTCATCAATTGTCTGCCATCCTGTCAGGATATAACCATTTGAATTAAAATAATATGTACTGCCATTTACTTCCTGCCAGCCATCCTGATAATAACTGCCATCCCGATTCTGATACCACCAGCCGTTTTCATCCTGATGCCATCCAATACTTGGCGCTGCCTTTAACTTATCTACATCAGAAGCACTCATGACCGGCTGTTTTCCTGCCTCACCGGTGTCTTCTGCTGCCTGAACTTCTACGGTACTGCTGTTTGCATTCTTAGCACTACTGTTTTTTATATGAACACCGGAGAACAGCTTTCCAACTCCTCTTCCTGCAAAAAACAATACTAATACCAGTACAACTGCCATTGCACCAATCCGCATCATTTTTCTTCGACGTAACTGACGTATCTTTTCCTGCTTACGGCGCATCATTCTCTCATGTCGAATACGCTGACGCTCTAGTTCGTCTCTTTGTTCTTCGTCCATTTTTCTTTATCCCTCATTTCCTTTTCACACTCAAATCCTTTGTTAATCATACCTTTTTTTTCGACATTATGCAACCTCTACACTCTTAATTTTCCTTTACAAAAGTGTTACAAATGAAAAAAGAGATTAGTCATTTTCTGACTAACCTCTTTCTGCTGTTTTTTCAAGCAGACATTCTTTGACAGCTCGAACTAATTCATTTATTTATTTTCTAATTTGCCTGTACTTCTGCGCTTTTTACTTTCGCTTTCTGTTTTCCAAAAAACGCTTTTGTCTCTGCAAATACAACCGGACTTAACGCAATCAGTGCAATTAAGTTTGGAAATGCCATCAATGCATTAAAGATATCTGCGATATTCCATACTGCTTCTACTGTCATGTAAGGTCCGATAAAAATTGCAAGAATATATAACCAGCGGTATCCTTTTACTACTTTTTTATTACGGTTGAATAAGTATTCAATACATCTTTCACCATAGTAATTCCATCCAAGAATTGTGGTAAATGCAAAGAATACCAAACATACCATCAATACTAAAGATGCAACAGCCGGAGGGAACGGGAGTCCTTTCTGGAATGCAGCTGTTGTAATTGCCACACCTTCAAGACCAGTATTCCATGTACCTGTTATAACAATGGTCAGACCTGTCATCGTACAGATTACAATAGTATCAATAAATGTACCTGTCATAGAAACCAGACCCTGACGTACGGTAGAATGGGTCTGTGCTGCTGCCGCTGCAATCGGGGCACTACCAAGACCTGCTTCATTTGAGAAGATACCACGTGCAATACCCTTCTGCATTGCAACTACCATCGTTCCTGCCGCTCCACCTGCCAGTGCGCTTCCTGTAAATGCACTCTTTACGATTGTGACAATTGCTGCCGGAAGTGCTGTAATATGTGTAATAATGACAATAAAAGCAAATACGAAATAGATGATTGCCATAAATGGCACAACAACCTGTGAAACACTTGCAATTCTCTTTAATCCACCGATAACAACCAGCCCAACACATACTGTCAGAGCCAGACCTGCAATGATTGTTGCGATAGAGTAATCTCTGCCAAATAATGCGATAGTGTTTACTTTATCCGGGTCAAAGAAATTACAGACTGCTGAGGAAATTCCGTTTACCTGTGTGAATGTACCGATTCCCAGTAAACCTACACCCGCACCAAAGAATGCAAACATTTTTGCAAGCCATTTCCATTTTACACCCATACCATTTTCGATATAGTAGAATGGTCCGCCAAGTACATGACCTTCTTTATCGATAGTACGATATTTGATTGCCAGCACACCTTCGGAATATTTGGTTGCCATTCCAAAAAATGCTGCAACAACCATCCAGAATAATGATCCCGGACCACCTGCTGCAAGTGCGGTTGCAACACCGACGATATTTCCGGTACCGATTGTTGCTGACATTGCAGTACAAAGTGCACCAAAACTGCTGACTTCACCTTTTCCGCCCTCTTCATTTTTTACCATAAATTTCAGGGCTTTGCCCAGGTGCCGGATTTGAAGAAATCCCATGCTGACAGATAAATAAATACCTGTACATAAGATGAGAATAATCAGCGGTAATCCCCATACCGCTCCGTCAATCCAGCTGATTACATTGTTCATTGTTTCAAACATTTCTTTTACGTCCTCTCTTTCTTTTCGATGCACCACTTTGGTACATTTCCTAGAACCTCTCTTGAATTTTTCAGTTCAGAAAACAAAAAAACTGTGGAATCCTCATTCCACAGTCTCATAAGAGTACGACAAAACATATACAAGATAACCTCTGTATACTCTGTCCTTTTGCCTGAGAGATTAACAACATAAATGTTGCCGTACACCTTCGGCGCTCTTACTTGAGACTCTCCAGAGTGTTGTCTTTCGACAACGTTTACTATAGCATATTCCCGTGCTGAATACAAGTGTTTTTTTATGGGAGACATTTTTTCTAAAATCTGCTCAAACTACAGTTCCTGTTTCTTGACATTTTATTCGCACAAATTGCATAGTCATTCCCGATTTCCTGTGCTATTATCAAAGCATCATCACTTACTTTATAATTTATTAATTTTTCATGTAAAGGAGC
Source organism: Blautia stercoris (assembly GCF_054657695.1). Lineage (NCBI taxonomy): Bacteria > Bacillati > Bacillota > Clostridia > Lachnospirales > Lachnospiraceae > Blautia > Blautia stercoris. The sequence continues at coordinate 610,011 of NZ_BAAHYF010000002.1, read as the reverse complement.
ATTAATCATGTTAAAAAATACGTTTAAAAATCCACTTCTTTCCGGATTTTATCCAGACCCGTCTATCTGTCGTGTAGGCGAAGACTATTATCTTGTTACTTCTTCTTTTGTTTATTATCCGGGACTTCCGATTTTCCACAGCCGTGACCTGGTACACTGGGAACAAATCGGCCATGCAATCCATCGTCCGGACCAATTAGATTATAAAAATTGTGAGACCTCTTTAGGATTATGGGCACCAAGCATCCGTTACCACGAAGGTACATTCTATATTATCAATACTTTTGTGTCCGAGGGCAGAGAAGCCAGACGCGATAACTACATTGTAACCGCAAAAGACCCGGCTGGTCCATGGAGTGACCCGGTATTTGTAGAGGGTGCAGACGGAATCGATTCCAGTCTGTTTTTCGACGAAGACGGAAGTCTCTGGTATGCGGGAAACTTTATCAGTGAAGAATGTCGTTATGAGGGACACCACGGAATTTATTTAAATGAATTAGATACCGAAACTTTCCAGTTTAAAGGTCCACGCTACATTATCTGGGATGGTTTCAAAACCAGAAGTAAATGGATTGAAGCTCCACATATTTATAAAAAAGACGGTTGGTATTATCTACTGGTTGCAGAAGGGGGCACATTTGTAAACCACAGTGTACAGATGGCTCGCTGCCGTACCATCAATGGTGACTATGAGATCTGTCCGAGAAATCCAATTATTACTCACCGTCATCTTCCGATCGAAAATCCGATTTCTGTTACCGGACATGCTGATATTGTGGAAACTCAGAATGGAGAATGGTGGATGGTACTTCTTGCCGTTCGTCCTTATGTCGGAGGTCACTATAACCTTGGCCGTGAAACATTTATGGTTCCATTTGTATGGGACAAATATGGCTGGCCAATGATTGACAATGAAACCGGAATGGTTCAGACCGAAGAACGTCTTCCCAATCTTCCAAGAACCATTGTTCCGCTGATTCCGACTACCGATAATTTTGAAAGCGAAACCCTTGCAATGCAGTGGAATACCATTCATCCGCCGGTAGAACCATTTTATTCTCTGACAGAACGTCCTGGATTTCTACGTCTTTCCACCCGCCCGGAAGTGCTTGAAGAAATCTGTACTCCATCTTTTGTTGGACGACGCCAGCAGCATAAAACATTTTTAGCCCGCACTGCCATGGAATTTATTCCACAGACAGAATCGGAAGAAGCCGGTGTTGCGATTCTTCAAGATGACCGCTTTAATTACATTATGGTTCTAAAAGAAAAAGACGATGAACTTGTGCTCGAGCTTCACAAAACAGAAAATGGAACAAGAAGTCTCATTACCTCTGCTCCTGTAAAAAGAAGTAAACGTCTGTATCTTTCTATTCAGGGAAATGTAACCGACTACAGCTTCTATTATGGATATGACGAACAGGAAATGACTTTACTTGCTTCAGGTCTTGATGCTTCTCTTTTAAGCTCTGTTGTAAACGAAGGATTTACCGGTGCTTATATGGGTATGTATACAAGCTCGAATCATACCGAAAGCTTTAACCATGCTGACTTTGACTGGTTTTCTTATCAGGGTGAATAATTTTAATTTTTGCCTCTGCAAGTAAAACATACAAAAAATGGCCCACAGAAAAAACTCTGTGAGCCATTTTTTTATTTAAACGCTTCTGCTATCTGTTGTACCAGAGCGTTTACATCTGCATTTTTTACCAGATATCGTTCCGTTCCATTGACTGCAACACTGTCATAATTTCCATCATAAGTATAATACGTCAGTGTAATTTCCGGTGCTTCTTTTGTACTTCTGTGGAATACCATACACAGCACTTCTTCTTTTTCATTATCCGCCTTCGGAGTATCTAAATTAGAATCCAGCATCACATTCAACAATGCCTGATACAGGGTTGTAAAGGTTTCTTTTTCCACTTCTTTATCGCCCATATAATATTTTCCATCTTTGATTTTCATTGTATAAGAAGATTCTTTTGTCTTGATGTCAATGCTTTCTACGGTATCAATATTTACAAGTGCCGGAATTTTTAAGATATAATCAAATGGATTTAAGTTGTAAATTGCTTCAAGTGTACTGGAAGGGATTGTATACACTTCATTTTCATAGCCTGCTACTGCCACATAACGATTTCCAAGGTCATCTTCATTTCCAAGCAGTAAGGTAACCGTCTTATCTGCTTCGGCAGAGGTATCAGTACTCTCTGTATAATCAATCTGCATCGTTGTTGTACTTCCTTCGACACCGGTATCTGTTCCATCCGGAACTTCCGCAGTTGTTGAAAAATCAAATCCGCTTAACACGTCAAACAATTTATACATGGTTTCCGTATTTACAGTCGCTGTCTCATCGTAAGGATTTAAAATTTCCCAGTAATCAAACTCCATCTTGTAATCGGCCGGTTCTTTTGACAAAGAGAAAATTTCTTCTCCATCTCGGTTAAGTACGAGTTTACGGATTCCATCAGAAGTAAAAGTCGGGTGTTCTGTCTTTTCAAGTTCTACTTTCTTTTCCTCTGTCTTTTCCTCTGTCTTCTCTTCGGTTTCCGTTTTTTCCTCATCTGCAGCTTCTTCGGTTTTTTCTTCCGCTTCGCCATTCGTATCTTCTGTATTTTCTACTTCTTTCGTGCCTTCTTTTTCTGTTTTATCTTCGCTTTCTTCTGCTTTTGTCTCTGTTTTCGTTTCCTTTGTTTCCGTTGTCTGCTTCTGACATCCTCCAAGTGTAAACATACTTAATGATGCTATAATTCCTAACAACGCAATTTTTTGCAATATTTTTCGCATATTCTTTTTGTCCATCCTTTCTTACCCTTTTCTATTCTGTTACTTTTTCTTTAATTTCTCTAAAAAGGGGAATCTCTTCGGATTCCCCTCTATACTAGCACGTTCTCTTTTAAATGGCAAAATCAATTTTTACCGATTTGCATCTCCCTTAAAATCTAATTAACTATTTCTGTCACTTCACAGGCTTCTTCTCTTCCCGCCAGTACCAGATTTTTAGAAAAAGCCTCTCTGATATCATGGCAGAATCCACAAACTCTATTGACATGACCCGCTCTAAATGGTACGATTTTCACAAATAGCCACAAAATTTTTAGAGATGTAGGTGAAAAATATGAACTATCAAACACAAATACAAAGCTTTACAGATGAGCAGCTTGCAGCTCTTATTGACGATGAAACTGCCACAGAAACACTTGGATTAGAAGCCGATAAAATCCGTCGGAAAAACTATGGAGACGAAGTCTATGTACGTGGTTTAATTGAATTTTCAAATTATTGTAAAAATGACTGCTACTACTGCGGTATCCGAAAAGGAAACCGGAAAGCAGACCGCTACCGCCTTTCTTTTGACGACATTTTATCCTGCTGTGAAGAAGGATTTGCTCTCGGTTTCCGTACCTTTGTACTGCAAGGTGGAGAAGACCCGTGGTACACGGATGAGAAAGTCTGTCAGATTGTTTCTGCTATTAAAGAACGCTTTCCGGAATGTGCCGTCACGTTATCGATTGGAGAAAAATCAAAAGAAAGCTATCAGGCTTATTTCAATGCCGGTGCAGAACGCTATCTGCTTCGCCATGAGACAGCCGAACCTGAACATTATCAGAAATTACACCCTGACAGCATGAGCCTTGAAAACCGCAAACGCTGTCTCTTTGATTTAAAAGAAATCGGATATCAGGTTGGCTCCGGTTTTATGGTCGGCTCTCCTTATCAGACTACCAAAAATCTCGTCTGTGATCTTCGATTTTTGCAAAAATTACAGCCTGATATGATAGGAATCGGACCTTATATTACCCATCAGGATACCCCGTTTGCCAATTTTCCAAGTGGAAGCCTTACCAAAACTCTCCGTATGGTTTCTATTTTAAGATTACTCTTTCCTTATGCACTGATTCCATCCACTACTGCACTTGGAACGATTCATCCGGAAGGACGAGAATTAGGGCTAAAAGCCGGAGGAAATGTCGTAATGCCAAACCTTTCTCCGGTATCTGTTCGTAAGAAATATGAGCTTTATGAAAATAAAATCTGCACCGGTGAAGAAGCTGCACAGTGCCGAGGATGCCTTGAAGCAAGGGTAAAAAAAGCGGGGTATCAGATTGTAACGGCAAGAGGTGATGTAAAAAAACATTAAACATAAGGGACGGAGTTCGTGGCAAACGCCATAAATTCCGTCCCTTATTTCTTACTGCAGTGCCTGAAGCATCTGAAGCATTGTCATGTTTGTAATTGGATGACGTTTCCACGGTGCAATTTCTGCCATTGGAATCAATACAAAGTCTCGTAAATGCATTTCAATATGCGGAATATGTAAATCCGGTGCATCGATTACTTCGTCATCATAGAGTAAAATATCCAAATCCAAAGTACGAGGTCCCCAGTGGATGATTCGTTCTCGGTTTGCATCCGCTTCGATTTCATGAAGCAGGTTAAGCAGTTCATAAGGTGGCAGCAGAGTTTTAAGTTCCAATGCTCCATTTAAAAAATCATCCTGTTCCACTCCGCCATAAGGTTCGGTTACAAGATAATCCGAAACCCGAATAACACCGCAGTCGTCTGCTGCATCAAGCAAGGCAACCGCACGGTCAAGATATGCTTTTTTATCACCCATATTAGAGCCAAGAGCAATATAGGCAGTATGCCAGCTTCTGCTGATTTCAACTGAAACGGTATCAAGTGGAAGATTGATTGGTGCCCATGGTTTTTTTACTGTAATATCTACCTGCTTCACAAGATTAGAATAAGTTACTAAGATTGTATGAGCAACTTCTTCTGCGATTTTTTCAATTAAGTTCCAGGTATTTTCCTCTACGACTTTTTTTATCAAATGGGAAACTTCCCCATAATTAATTGAATTTTCAAGGTTATCGGTTAAGCCTGCCATGCGGGTGTCTGTGTGAAGAACTGCTGAAATCACAAATTTCTGTCCCAGAAAATTTTCCTGCTCATACACACCGTGGTTGGCAAATACTTCTAAATCTTTGACAGTTATCTTATCCATAATAAGTTCTCCGATTCGTTATTAGTGAGCAAGAATTGCTTTTGTCATCTGGATGATACGTTTGTTTTCTTTGATATCATGAACACGGACAAATGCACAGTTTTTCATCACACCGATTACAGTTGTGGCAAGTGTTCCTTCTACACGCTGGTCAGCCGGCAGATTCAACGTATTTCCGATTACAGATTTTCTGGAAGTTCCAAGTAAAATTGGGAAACCAAGTCTGTGCAGAACGTCTACATGATTGATTGCAGCGAGGTTCATTTCATAAGTTTTTCCAAATCCAACACCTGGGTCTAACATGATTTTATCATCAGCAACTCCGGCTTCTCTTGCGATTTTAACACATTCAGCCATCTCACTTACCATGTCTTCTAAGAAATCATTGTAAACTGCTTCATCTTTGTTATGCATCAGACAGCAGGCTGCATTATATTTTGCGGTCATAAGTGCCGTTTTTTTATCAAATTTAAAGCCCCATATATCATTTACAAGGTCTGCGCCTGCCTGAAGAGCAGCTTCTGCAACATTTCCTTTATAAGTATCGATTGATACCGGAACATCAAAACGAGCTTTGACAGCTTCAATAATCGGGACAACTCTTGCGATTTCTTCTTCTTCTGAAATTACAATATGTCCCGGGCGTGTGGACTCTCCACCGATATCTACGATATCTGTCCCTTCTTTAATCATTTCTTCTGCATGATGCAGAGCTGCATCAAGATTATTAAATTTTCCTCCGTCTGAGAAAGAGTCCGGAGTTACATTTAAAATCCCCATAATATAGGTTTCATTTTTTACATCAAATTCACGATTTCCGATTTTCATAGTCTTTTATCTCCAAATTTAGTATTTAACAAATTCGTTCTAATAAAACAACGCTAAATTTTTCTTGGTATCCGGCCAGTTACATTCTTTGATTGCCGGACATGCAAAACAGTTCCGAGACTGTTTGTCTGCACGGTAAAGATATTTTGCAAGAAGAGAATCCTCCTCAGAAGATTCTTTTCTGTGACCGGCGATGGCTTCTGCAACCTGTATAACTTCTTCTTTAGAGAAATCACAGAAAGTCATAATTTCATCCGCTATCCTCGCACCGGAAATATGGTGTGGAGTACCAAGTGAAATCTGTTCATAGCGTCCGATATCATGCAGCAGGGCTGCCGCATAGATCAGTTCTTTACTTACGTTTGTTTTTTCTTCTAAGGTATAGATGTACATCAGTCTTGCAACATCAACAAAATGTTCCATTGTATGACGGCAGAACTCACGATCTTTTTCTGCATCCTGTAATAATTTAAACTGTTCCTGATACAATGGATGATTTAAAATTTTCTGGATTCGTTCCATAAATGAATCAACCTTTTACCATCTGGAAGAAAGTCTGCTGAAGGTTAAAGTCTTCTGCAAAAGCACCGCGAACCATAGTTGTTACGGTTTTGCTTCCCGGTTTCTGAACTCCACGCATGGTCATGCACATGTGCTCTGCTTCAATCATAACCATAACACCCTTTGGCTGAAGGTGTTCTTCTAATGCATCTGCAATCTGTGCAGTCATATTTTCCTGAATCTGTGGACGTCTTGCAAATACTTCAACGGTACGGGCAAGTTTGCTAAGACCAGCTACTTTTTCATTTGGAATGTAAGCAACGTGTGCTTTTCCGTAGAATGGAAGTAAATGATGTTCACAGGTAGAATAGAACGTAATATCTTTTTCTACTACCATATTGTTGTTGGTTGCATGGAACTGTTTTTCAAGATGTACACCTGCATCTTCATAAAGTCCGCCGTAAATCTGTTCACACATGCGGGCAATACGGTCCGGTGTCTCTAAAAGTCCTTCTCTGTTTACATCCTCTCCAATACCTTCTAATAACAGGCGAACGCCCTGTTTGATTTTCTCATGGTCCATCATTTCTAAAAATCCTCCTCTAATATAAATGAATAATGTTTCGGGATGTAAGACAAGAAAAGTTTAAAAGACACAAAAAAAACATCCCGATGTGAATAAGTCATCTGGAATAAATAATAATTTTTATATCCCTTCACAATCGAGATGTTGCTGTCATCTGTGTGTTGCAACGGGTGCGGACTCCATATCGTAAGACGAGCTTTTCGTTTCTGCGGCAACTCCCCATCCACTGAACACTTAACGCATAGAATCCTATTTTGCATATTATTTATCTGCGGCTATTATAGCATCGAGTACAGAAGAAAGCAATAGAAATCCGTAGTTTGCAGGGGAGTTTTGGAAGGTTTTTCCTGTTTATGTAAAATTCAAAAGAAGGGAATGTAAAACAATGAGACAAAGAATCTGAAAATTAAATAAATAAGTAGAAATAGCCGCTAAACTGTTGGTATGATATAATATTAATATAGAAATCTAAGAAAACGATTTGCGTATTCATTTTTTTAATTCTTTCAAGGAAAGGGGAAAATGTAATGAAAAAACAGAACAAATCCTCTATTGTATGGTTTATTCTTAGCGTTATTGCAATGATTTTCTTGACAATGCGAGTTGCGATGAACTGGAAATTGAAGGGTGCAGTATTGGTGTTTTTTATTTTGGGTATCGTAATAGAAATTATCTGGATAGCAAAAAATATAATAAAATTTTTTCGAGAATATGAATAAAAAGCCTCCTGATTTTAGAGTCCCAAAAATAAATGGGCCATCCTCAAACTGGATTAGCCCATTTATTTTTTATTTTTCTCGATTTGCCAATTCTTCTGCAATCTGTGGCATTTCACGGTCTAATTTGTAAATCACCAGCATAATTGCTGCAATCACCCAAATGATGACCGGTCCCCATTTATAGATATCAGCAATCATTGAAATCGCACTTCCTGGCTGTACTACATCTGCTCCCTGTGAACTGATGTATCCACTTGCAGTCATTAAAGAAGTAATCACTGCACTTGCAATTCCTGAACCTACTTTAAATCCAAGACTTGCGCCTCCAAAAATCATGCTTTCCTGACGGAAACCATTTTTCCAGTAACTATACTCTACCACATCTCCCAGCATACCAAATACTGTCGCATTTAGCTGTGCTACACCAGCTGAACGAATCAATGTAATCGCAAACATATAGTAGAAGTTGTTTGGATTTAGCATAAGACATACCTGCGCTGCAATCGCAACTACTGCACCGGCGAGTGTAATATTTCTTTTCCCCCATTTCTTGATAAACACAGGACAAACCATCGCACCCAAAATAATTACAATCGTCTCTGCAAAATATAATACACTGTACATCCATGAATCATTATGGAAGATATATTTACAATAATATGGAAGACTTGTACCAATAATTGTCATGTGAGTAACCTGAACTGTCCACAATACCAGTACACACCAGAAATATTTATTTTTAACCAATGCTTTTAAGTGAGTCAATACCGGGATTTTTTCTACTGTTTTTTTCTGCTCTGTTGTTATAGTTTCTTCACATTTTAAGAAGCAGAATAAGAGTAATGCCATAGCAATGACAACCCATAATCCCATTGTTTTAATCCATGCAGCCTGATCATTTCCAAATAATTTTACGATTGGCATTGTAAAAGTTACAGAAATAATTCTTACAAACGGAGAGATAATCATTCTGAAAATTGATAATAAATCCTGCTGATAAGAATCTCTTGTCATTAATCCAGATAATGCGCCATAAGGTACATTAATTGCGGTATAGATTACAGTTGTAAGTACGTTATAGGTAACAAAAATATAAATTCCCTGAATAAATTCCGAAGTATGCGGAACAGTAAATAATAAGATAGCAGCAATTCCATACGGAACCATCATCCATAACAACCAAGGTCTTGCTTTTCCCCATTTACTCTTGGTACGCTCTACCACAATTCCCATAATCAGGTCAGAACTTCCATCGAAAATTCTGGAAATCAGCATAACCATTCCAATTGTAATTGGCGAAATTCCAACGTAATCTGTGTAAAATAATGTAAGTAACGTATTTACCATACCATATACAATATTACATGCTGCGTCACCACATCCATAAGCGATTCTTATCTTGTTTGTTATTTTTTTCAATCTAACATTCCTCCATAATCGCCCTCACTGCGGTTTCTGTATCTTTTAACGGAAACAGCTCATATCCGACATAACCTTTATATCCTGTCTTTTCTAAATGTCGAAGTACTGTCTTATAATTAATTTCTCCTGTTCCCGGCTCATGACGTCCCGGTGCATCTGCAACGTGAATATGACCAAACTGTTCTCCATAATTTGTAATGGTGTCGCAAATACAGCCTTCATTAATCTGCATATGATAAATATCATAAAGTACTTTCAATCTTGGTGAACCAATCAGGCGACAAATCTCTGCTGCCATCTGTGAGCACTTGGACTTGAAAAAGAAATCAAAGTAATCTGCCATGACGTTACTGCTAACACAAAACTTTTATTAGAAGATGGAAGTATTGATTTCACAATTACTCAAAATCTTTATCGTCAGGGTTACCTGCCGATTATTTACTTAAAAGAATATTTAAAAAATGATACCCTTCCAGATTCTACGAATATTACACCTCATATTTCTATCATATCAGACAGAGTACCACGTCTATAATACTTGCATAGGCGTGGGTGAATGGCTGTGTTTTATTTTATTCCCTGATTTTTAATATAATTTTTCACTACATCCAGAGTATTTTCACTTACGGTTGCAATAAAATAACTGTCAGACCAAAAATAAGGTTTCCAGTAATACTTTTTAAGCAATGTATCGCCATAAAGCTTACGAACTTTGCGGGACGTCTGAGTTTTTATTACATTGACAAGTTCTGACGGAGGAGTCTGCGGGTTCGCTTCAATAAGCAGATGTATGTGATCCAGTTCCCCATTTAACTCAAGTATATTAAACCCTCTGCTTTCAGCTACATAATTAATCCGTTCATAGACAGCAGTTTTTACATCGCCGGTAAGAACCGGATGTCTGTATTTTGTTACAAGTACTATATGATACTGCAATAAAAAACAGCTGTGCCTGTTTGTATAATATTCGTACCCTGTTTTCTTTTTCATAAGGATCAAATTCTCCTTTACATCCAAATATATGTTTGCTATGATTATATCAGAGATAATCCATGTTTTCAATACTTATAAAACTTACAAAAGGAGTGCAGCTATATGTCTTATAAGGTAATCCAGTGTCAGATAGCACAGGGCAGCTTAATATATGATTACTGCGACAGCAATGCTCAAAAAGCAAAGCTGTTGTATAATGCTGCGCTCTTTCGTATCAGACAGATTTTCACAGGCTGGGATAAAGACTCTCATACGGACAATGAGAAAGAAGTCTTTGCTGAAGTAGCTCTTCTGCAACAGACTTATCCTTCTGTTAAAGTGAAAAAGGTCATTTCATACGGTCACCTTGAGAAACTGATGCGCGTTACGCATAACCCTGACTTCTTTGCAGGACTTCCAATGCAGACGGCACAGGCTGTTGTCAAACATGCAGGAACCGATTTCTCAAACTGGCTGAAATCCTTAAAGGCTTACAAGCAGGATCCGTCAAAGTTTTTAGGAAAACCGCAGATGCCGCACTACCAGAAGCGTAAGGTTATCACATTTGGTATTACGAATCAGGATGCTGTATTATATCCCGCAGATCATGGTGTTAATTTAAAACTCCCGGGTAGAAAGGAACGCCTTTATCTTTCAAATGTAGAAGCGGATTCCGTCCTCAAAGAGGTTAAAATTAAGCCTTATTATGGAAGATACATCCTGTGCCTTACCCTCGAAAGTGAAAATTTTGCCGCAGATAATACAGACATGCCCAACATATGCGCCATAGACTTTGGTGTGAGCAACTTCGCAGCTGTCGTATGCAATGATGGTTCATCAATGCTGTACAAGGGCGGAGCGGTTCTGTCAGAGTGCCAGTGGTTTCACAAAAAGAGAGCCAAAGCTGTCAGCATTATCACAAAAGGCCATGAACACATGCATGCCAGCTCCAGATACCTGAGCGCCTTAAGCAGGCATCATGCCGATTTCATTAAGGACCAGTGCCATAAAATCAGCCGCAGCATTATAAACTACTGCATAGAACATCACGCCAGTACACTTGTTCTTGGCGAAAACAAACGCTGGAAACAGGACTGCGACATGGGTTCACAGAACAACCAAAACTTTGTCTCAATGCCTACAGGGCTGCTCAAACAGATGATTATTTACAAAGCATCTGATGCCGGAATAAAGATAATCATGCAGGAAGAGTCATACACCTCACAGGCTGACATAACAGCAATGGACTACATTCCTGTTTATGGCGTTGATGCCGAAAATACGGTATTTTCTGGCAGGCGCATAAGCCGCAGTCTCTACCGCTGCTTTAACGGCATGATTATCAATGCCGACTGCAACGGTGCCGCAAATATCATGCGCAAGGCCATAACGGATGCATGGAACAGCATAACTGATTTTTCATTCCTCGCATCACCTGAAGTGTCAGGATTCCACGAACTGAATCCCCTAAGTATTTCCGTAAAAGGGATAGCGGCCGCGTGAACGGCCTCGGCAGGTGGTGGACAGCTTATTTTTAGGTTCGAAAGACGACTTATAAAGTGTCCTGCTGCCACCCAGATACCACTTCCATAGGAGCTATGCACCGCATGGGAGTTGGTAATTCATTATCTGTTCGCAAAATATTTAACTCAGATTCAACACTTGTAAGACTCATCGCATGATTACAAAGAAAAAAGCCATCTTTTTTAATTTTTTAAGATGGCTTTTTTCTTTTTCACAAATTTTTCACATTTTTCCTATTTTATTTTTTATTTGTAGTGTTATAATACAGATAGTGCATATAGAACTTCTGTTATCACATCTTCTATACCTACACGAATAATTATTTTGATTTTTCAGGAGGAATAGATATTATGACTACATTAAAAACCACAAAAAGAAATCCGGAAGTAAAAGCAAAAAAATTAAGACGTGACGGTTTTGCCACAGGTGTTCTTTACGGAAGAGAAATGGACGAAAACATTCCGCTTCAGTTTAGTGCGGTAGACGCCAGCCGCTTTATCAAATCACATAAAGAAGGTTCTCAGGTTATCCTTGATTTCGGGGATACCAAGACAAGCGCTATCGTTAAAAATATTGATTACGATGCAATGAAACGTCAGGTAATGGCTCTGGACTTTCAGGCACTGGTTGCCGGGGAAGCAATTTCTACGACTGTTCCGGTAAAACTGGAAAATGAAGGCGCTGTTCAGGGATTTGTTGACCAGGAACTGACTGAAATTCATTACAAAGCAGACCCTGCACATCTGCTTGAGCCTATTGAAATTGACCTTACCAAATTCCACACAGGCGATGCTCTGTATGTAAAAGATTTGGGTCTGGAAGAAAAAGGTGCTCAGCTTATCACACCGGCTGATTCCTTAATTTTCCACATTGCTGACCATGCAAAAAACATGGAAATTGCTGAAGATGAAACAGCTGACGAAGAAGCTGCTGAAGCCTAAGTAGTAAAATGAATAAAGGACGGAGTTTATGGCATCTGCCACAAACTCCGTCCTTTATTCATTTTTTTATTAAATCTCCACCTTTTCTACTCTCCACTTCCCATCTTCCAGATATAAAAGAGCCATCGACGGTGCATCGAAAAATCTTTTTTCCCCACAACTGCCTGGATTAAGCCAAAGCCTTCCCTCTTTTTCTCTTTCTTCATATTTATGAGTGTGACCGTAAATCACAATCTGCGTTTCTTCTAAATTCCAAGGCACATCTTTTTTCTCATGTACCACACAGAAATTGACTCCGTCCAGTGTAAAGCGCTGGCATTTTAAAAGATGACAATCCCACACTCCATCATTATTTCCACGTACAAAATACACCGGTACTCTTGACTTTAAATGTATAAAAATCTCATCTATAATTCTCTGAGAACCGATATCTCCTGCATGAATCAGCGCATCACAACTTTCAATTTGTTCAAGCACTTCCTGTCGTAATAATCCATGCGTATCCGATAGCACTGCAATTTTCATCCGGCACACACTCCTTTTTGTTTTTCTTTTTATTTTACCACAAAAAAAGCTGTGAGCTAATCTTAATAATCAGCCCACAGTTTTTTTATTTTTTCTGCTATCTGTTGTAATTTCTGTCCACGATATCCAAAAATCCTCACTGCTAAATCTCCACTGCAAAGCTTTGTCACACCGCCGTCACATTCTGATTCCATTTCAAGGATTTCCCAGATTCTTTCTGTAATTTCAGGCATCACTTTTCCGTCCTCAAGTTCGGATAAAAACAGGTTTGCGACATGCGTATACCCTTCATACAGACCAATTTTTTCCATCGGCATTTTTTCTGGTTCATATCTGGTATTGTCCCGGTAAATCATTTTTCCACTTCGGTAAATCGTCACTTTTGAAGCAAACTTTCGGTATAAAAAGCGCTCTTCATGTGCCGTTCTTCCACAGGAAATCACATCCAGAAAAAAGAGTTTTGCACTCTTATCTTCCAGTTGAATCTCCATCGTACTCTCGAAAGCAGAATCTGCAAATGGAATCACCGGCTGAGGATAATAATATAACACCGAATCTTTTTCGACGTTTACTTTGATATTTCTTTTCGCCTCACCGCCATCCATTTTATGGATTTTTTCAAATGACTGTGACAGTACTTCCAAATCTGCGCCCTGTCGTACCTGATAGGAAAATTCCTGCAAATCGCCGCTCATAATTCCGGCGGATGCACAAAGAGGCATGACCTGAATCCCACCATTTTCTTTCTCAAATGGTGTCATAATCTTATACGGAGCGGTAAAGGATACATCCTCTAAAATGGTTTTTCCGTCTTTTTTTCCTGCACAGATTGAGACACGGGATACTTTTCCGAATTTATTTTCCATTCTACATGCCCTCTAAGAGTACGTTTTTCTTAATCCACTCTACCACAATATCCACATTTTCATCCCCACGGATGTTGGTAAACACAAAAGGACGCTCTCCTCTCATTTTTTTAGAGTCTCTGTCCATTACCTCAAGACTTGCTCCAACATAAGGTGCTAAATCAATCTTGTTGATTACCAGCAAATCAGAACGGGTAATTCCCGGACCGCCTTTTCTCGGAATTTTATCGCCTTCTGCCACATCAATGACAAAAATCGTCGCATCGACCAGCTCCGGACTAAAGGTTGCAGACAAATTATCTCCACCACTTTCAATAAATAAAAGTTCAATATCCGGAAAACGCTCTACCATCTCATCCACTGCCTCTAAGTTCATCGAAGCATCTTCACGAATTGCTGTATGTGGACATCCACCTGTTTCCACACCCGTAATTCTCTCTACAGGAAGCACACTGTTCTTCGCCAGAAACTGTGCATCTTCTTTGGTATAAATATCATTTGTGATAACAGCAATGCTATATTCTTTTGCCATTTTCCTTGATAAGGCTTCAATCAACGCTGTTTTTCCTGAACCAACCGGTCCTGCTACTCCAATTTTTACATAAGACATATTGCTTTCCTCACTTTTTAGCTCACATTTACTTTTTACGACATATATAATCTGGAATACAGTTTTTCATGCTGAATTCCACGGATATCAAACCCCGGCGCAGACAGACAAAGCTCCTCTTTGGTCTGTGTTTTTAATGTTTCAAGCACTTCCTGAAATTCAAAAAAGCATCTGCTTAACAACTTTTGCCCTACACTTTGACTTAACGGAATCGTCTTTACACAGTTTGTCACCATTGCAGAGGTCTGCGCATAAAGATAATGTTCTAATGCTTCTTCTAACTCAATTCCAAGCGCCGAACAAAACACTCCATAAACACAGCTGTGACTGATATTTTTTCCTTTTCTTGCTGTCACATACTCTTTATAAATTCCTGTTTCATTAATTTCTAAATCCAGTTTTTCAATCGTCTTTACAAACCGAGAGCCCATTTTTCTGACTGCATCTCTTTGTTCCATCGGAATTCTGGATGCCTCTAAAATTTCTTCTAATTCTTCCAGTTCTTCAAGACGTTCTGCCTCTGCTGACTCATAGGCCAGCTTTACCGAAAGCAGTTCTGTTGTAGCAAAATTCCATTTAATTTTATTTTTAATATACTCTTCTGCTGTTTTTTCATCATGTACAATTCCATTTTGTATATAAGTTTCCAATCCCTGTGAATGAGAATACGCACCAATTGGAAATAAAGCATCATTTACCTGAAGCAGATAAAATTTTTTCTGTGACATGTAAACGTCTCCTTTTAATGATGATGATTATGAATGGAAGCAGAAATCCGTTTATCAAAATCCAATTTCATCACTTCTTTTTCTGCTTTTACACCATGAATTTTTTCAAGCATCACAAGCATTGGCTCATTATAAATCGTAATAAATGTATCATTTTCACCCCAAAAAAGCGGTGCATGACGGTTTCCAATTTCGTAACATACCTTCGCAGACATCTTCTCATGTCCCGGTATCAAAGTCACACGAATCACTTCACATGGAGGGGTATTGACTACCACTAATTTTTTATCATCTGCATAGATGACATCGTCCTGATAAAGACCGCGGGAAAGAATGGAATCATCCATTCTTATCCCAACTTCTGTGCCTTTATCTGTATTTTTCTTATGGATTCTTTTAAATGCTTCATGCCATTCAATATCAACTGTTTCGATTTCTTTTCCGGTTGTATCAAACTCATTAAGCTTTCCAAGTACCTGTTCGCACAGCATATTTTTTCCTCACTCTCTACCAAACCTGTAACAGCATCATAACCCCTGGAATCCAGGCAGTTACCACACCTTCAAAGACCTGCAGGCAAGGTACAAATTTTCCAAGTTTCTTTCCCATAATGTCCTCTACAAAAGCAGTTCCCCACAGAATTGCCCATAAGTACCAGATAGCAGCCCAGCGGATATCTGCAGTAATTCCAAGTGCACTGCTTCCTGTGATACCCTCGATTGTACCAAATACTACGGCATTGACTGCTACAAATGTAGAAAACCAGGCAAACGGAATCGGACTTAATTTTAAAATTTTACTAAATGCTACAAATAAATAAGTAAAGCAGAATAACAGTCCAGTTCCTGCTGCATAATAATTTCCCATAACGAGATTGACAAAATTAATAAATAAAGACAATCCACCGGTCAAAATATTCATGACCGCTGTAGATTTTCCATCCACTTTATATAAGGCGCACATTCCGTTATTAATTAATACAATCCCTACAAATAAAAGACAAACTCCCAGCATAAGCTCCCTCCTGAGTATTATTTTATTTATGTCAATTGAACGTAAAACTTGAATTTAGAACAAGCTGTACAGCTGTGTAAGCGGCAGTCTTTCAGCTGGTTTTGAAGTAATTTCCTCGCCGTCTACCGTCACTTTATAAGTCTCAGGGTCTACGGTAAGTTCCGGTGTTCTGTCATTATATACCATATCTTTTTTACCGATGGTACGACAACCTTTTACCGGAACAACTATCTTTTCAAGACCGTATTTTTCTTTTACATTTTCATCCATTGCTGCCTGTGAAACAAAGGTTAAGCATGCTTCATTTTTTGCTTTTCCATGAGCAGCAAACATTGGCTGATACTGTACCGGCTGAGTGGTCGGAATGGATGCATTTGCATCTCCCATCTTAGATGCCACAATCATACCGCCTTTGATAATCATATCCGGTTTTGCTCCAAAAAATGCCGGATTCCAAAGTACAAGGTCAGCAAACTTTCCTTCTTCAACAGAACCTACATACTGTGCGATTCCGTGTGTCAGAGCCGGGTTAATAGTATATTTGGAGATATAACGTTTTACACGGAAGTTATCATTTTCATGACCTTCATCTTCTGGCAATGCGCCTCTTTCATCTTTCATTTTGCTTGCAGTCTGCCAGGTACGGGTAATGACTTCACCGACACGTCCCATTGCCTGTGAATCAGAACTCATCATGCTGAAAATTCCCATATCATGAAGCACATCTTCTGCTGCAATGGTCTCCGGACGAATTCTGGAATCTGCAAATGCTACATCTTCCGGAATCTTTTTATCCAGATGGTGGCATACCATAAGCATATCCAAATGCTCATCTAACGTATTTACAGTATAAGGCATCGTCGGGTTTGTTGAGGATGGCAGTACGTTTGGTGCTGCTGCCGCACGGATGATATCCGGTGCATGTCCACCGCCGGCACCTTCTGTATGATAAGTATGAATCGTTCTTCCACCGATTGCTGCAAGAGTATCTTCGACACATCCGCCCTCATTTAAGGTATCGGTATGAATGGCTACCTGTACATCGTATTCATCTGCAACATTTAAGCAGTGATTGATAACCGCTGGTGTTGCACCCCAGTCTTCATGGATTTTTAATCCCATTGCTCCTGCTTTTACCTGTTCAATCAAAGGCGCTTCATCGGAGCAGTTTCCTTTTCCAAGAAATCCAAGATTCATCGGATATTCTTCGGCTGCCTTTAACATCATTCTTAAATTCCATGGTCCGGGAGTACAAGTTGTCGCATTTGTTCCATCTGCCGGACCTGTTCCACCACCAATCATGGTTGTGACTCCACTGTAAAGCGCACAGTCAATCTGCTGAGGACTGATGAAATGAATATGGGTATCAATTCCACCTGCTGTGACAATCATGCCTTCGCCTGCAAGTGCTTCTGTGGATGCACCGACTGTCATTCCCGGTGTCACACCATCCATAATATCCGGATTTCCAGCTTTTCCGATTCCCTTAATTTTGCCATCTTTAATTCCGATATCTGCCTTTACGATTCCTGTAGAATCCACGATTAATGCATTTGTAATAACCAGGTCTAAGTCTCCATCTTTACTACAGGTTTTTACAGACTGTCCCATACCATCACGAATGGTTTTTCCACCACCGAATTTGACTTCATCCCCATAAGTGGTATAGTCTTTTTCTACTTCAATTACAAGACTGGTATCTGCCAGACGAACCTTGTCTCCGACAGTTGGTCCGTACATTGCTGCATATTTACTTCCGGAAATTTTTACACTCATCTTCGTACCTCCTTACAGAAATCCTTTTAATTTTGCTGTTTCCATCGATGTCGCTTTGGTATCTTCACCTGTCTGGGCACGGGTTAAATCATTTAACCCAAAGACACGTTTTCTTCCACCCATCTCGGTTAACTGTACCTCTTTTTCTTCACCCGGCTCAAAACGAACCGAAGTACCGGATGCAATATCCAAATGATATCCATAAGCCTTTTCTCTATCAAAAGACAGACATTTATTTACTTCAAAAAAATGATAATGAGAACCTACCTGAACCGGTCTGTCTCCTTTATTTGCAACAAGAATGGTTACTGTTTTTTTGCCTTCATTTAATGTAATATCCCTTTCTGCCGGAATAATTTCACCAATTTTCATCTGATTGCCTCCTTTACTGAATCGGGTTATGTACTGTTACAAGTTTGGTTCCATCCGGAAAGGTTGCTTCGACCTGAACTTCTCCAATCATATCTGCTACACCTTCCATTACGTCATCCTTTGTCAGTATTTTTGTGCCAAGCTGCATCAGTTCTACCACCGTTTTTCCATCTCTGGCAAGTTCTAAAAGTTCTGAACTGATGTAGGCAAGTGCCTCTACATAATTCAATTTCAGTCCTCTTTCTTTTCTCTCTTTCGCAAGATTTCCTGCCATGTGAAGCATTAATTTTTCCTGCTCTTTTGGATTAAGCCTCATAACATTTCCTCCTCTTAAAGGTTCTAAAAGTCAGTTTTTAAGTCTGCAGGTTTTTGAAATTTCAATCGAGCGTAAACAAAAAAAGCAGACAAACCGCACCTTAATTCAAGACGCCATTGTCTGCTTTTAAAATCCCTTATTCTTTTCAAAAACTCTACCCGCATTATACACGAACTACTTTTTTTCGTCAATCATTTTCTTCTCTAATTCAATAAAGTTCACAATTTATTCAGATTTTGCGAAACTCATTTTCACTATACCATACTCTGTCCTTTTCATTAATATCCAGCGCATACAATTTTTCATCTTCTATTTCAATTACGATTGTATGCTGGTTTTCATCCTCTAACCACACCTTATCCATTGCCGGTTTTCCCTCCGGACGCCCCTCACAGCCAAAATCCGGTTCATCAATCCGCTTTACGAAATACTCCATTTTTTCTTCCTCTTTTCCTGGTTTTTATCTTATTTACACAAAATTATAGCAGGTGTTTCTGGTAAAATCCATTCCTAGTCTTGTTTTCCCCCTTCACTTGACTTATAATCGAAACCGAATCTAATGAAAAGAGGAAATTTTTATGGTTACCCTACTTCTTACCGAACAGCTCACTGTGTTATTTCTCATGATGGGCTGTGGTTTTGTTCTTGTAAAGACAAAAATTGTAAAGTCAAGAGACAGCAAAACCCTGTCCCTTATCAGTGTCTATCTGATTATGCCTTGCGTTATTATAAATGCATTCCAGATTGACTATTCAAAAGAAATTCAAGATGGATTTTTACTGGCACTTTTTGCCGCTGTTATCCTTCATCTTCTATTGTTTCTTATCTGCGGAATCCTTGGAAAATTTTTAAATTTAACTTCCGTAGAAAAAGCATCTTTGATTTATTCCAATGCCGGAAATCTGATTATTCCGCTTGTTACTTCCGTTCTCGGAAGCGAATGGGTCATCTATTCAAGCGGATTTATGTGTGTCCAGACCTTGCTTTTGTGGACACATGCACAGTCCATTATGCAGGGAAAAACAGAATTTAACTGGAAAAAGATTTTGCAGAATGTAAACTTAATTGCCATTGTAGTCGGAATCATTCTCTTCTTTTTCCACATCAAACTTCCTGTTATTCTATCCGACACCATTAACTCCCTTGCTTCTTTAATCGGACCGGTCAGCATGATTATGCTTGGAATGTTACTCACAGAAGTAGACTGGAAAGCATTGTTTACTTCCAGACGGATCTACTTAATGACAGCATTAAAAATGCTTGTTCTGCCACTTATTATGGTCGGCTGTATGCGGCTTCTTGCGCATCACTGCTCCCTCGCAAATGCATCTACAATACTGTTAATCAGCCTGCTTGCAACGATCACTCCATCTGCGACAACCATTACACAAATGGCACAGATTTATGATAATCATCCGGATTATGCAAGTGCAATTAATGTATTTACAACAGTTGTCTGCATTGTCACAATGCCAATCATGGTATTATTATATACACTTTAACGCAAACACCCCTGTATTCTGTTTTTTCACAAAATACAGGGGTGTTCTCTCTTCATAATTCACTTTTAAAATGGTCTTGGAGAGCCACAATACTCACAGAATCTTCCGGTATTTTCCGCACCACACTGACATCTCCAGGTACCACCTGACTGCTGCATATTATTCATGTCTTGCTGCATTCCTTGATTCATTCCCCGGTTCATGCCCTGATTCATACCATAATTCACACCTTGATTCATGCCATAACTCATTCCTTGATTCATGCCATAACTCATTCCTTGATTCATGCCTTGGTTCATAGGCATTCCACTCTGCATTCTCGGTGCCTGTCCGGTCAGCGCCGCTATAATTTCATTTCCGACACGTTCCATCTCCATCATCTCTGCTCGATTTTCCTGCTCAATTGCAAAACTGTGTAACTGAAAATCCATATCATCAAACCATGGAGATCTCACCTGAATCTTCATACTGTAATAATACTCGTATTTATAAACCGGTGGCTGATAACTGACTGTCTTTCCATCTTTCGTATATGTCTCTTCGATCCGATCCTGTTTTACATCCATATTACACTGAACCACATCTGACAGTGACAGAATATCCGGATTTTCTTTTGTATCCAAGTTATGCGCAATGGTAAAATTTCCCTGCGTTTCATCAAGAAATACGGTGTACTTTTTTGTTGTGATCCGTCGTGTGATACGGAAATTCTGTACTTTTTCCTTATTTGCTTCACGGTATTCTAATTGTTGTTTAATATCCTCTACGGTACTATGTCTGCGTTCCTCAAACCATGGAGACAGCTTCTTCGCACATTCCTTACATAGATTTCCATCATCTAGTTTGCGATTTCCAAGCAATCCGATTTTTTCTCCACAGATATCACAATATTTCTTATCGAATAATCCCATCTTATTCCTCCCGTCTCTTACATACTTTCAGCATCCTACTCTTCCCCTGCACTTTTTACACATTTGAAGGTCAGATAATCATCTTCATCACTGTATTGAACAGACAGTGACCCATCCTCTTCCATTGTGATAAGTACATTCTCCGGTGCCTCATCATCCATTTCGATTGCATAATATCCATAAAGTGCAGACCACGGATAAGTGCCTAACTCTGCGCCTTTATAAATCACCTGTACTGTGCGATCTTTTGCGAAATTCAAACGCATTGCATCATTAATATTATCTACACCGTCCAGTGTCGTCTGTGCTTCCTCGTCAAGCAACTCTTTTACATTTTCTGAATACCATTCACCAATCACTGCCAATTCATCTTCTGACAGATAATTTTCCGGATTTGTTGCATCTGTCCCTTCTCTTCCGAAGATAATATTTACTCCCTGTCCCAGCAGATCATCAAGAGTAAGGGTATCTCCATCAAGGGTAACTGACATTTCCTCCCCTTCAATTTTTAAAACGGTTTTTTTATCTTTCTTTGCCAGTCTTCCGGTGCCTTTGTCATTGTCAATCGTAAATTTTACTTTTCCGCTGTGCTCTATTTCGAGATTTACATCCCCCTCAAAACACTCTTCAATTGGCATCTGCGTTCCAAGCGCTTCTGCTACAACCGCAATCCATTTCCCCTCATATGGATTCTTTTTAGCAGCTTTTCCACCTCCTCCACATCCGATTAAGGATAACATACTTACAACCAGAATCACGCTCAGCAAATATCTTATACTCTTCTTCATCTCTTTTTCCTCCTTTGCATAATGTGATTTTCTCTTATATTCACATTATACAAGGGAAACACTATTTGTTCACTGTTACTTCTGATAGTAATTTAAAAATTATCTGATTTTTATTAAAAATATCATTTTAATGTCGTAACAATCAACTTACTTTCCAATGCTGCGGCAATCAAATCTTCTTTGCAGCTATAACCGGCTTTTGAAATCATTTCCTGAAAATTCCACCTTACGCCTGCCCTTGAACAATTCATCTTTTGAGCAATCTCTGCATAAGAAAATCCACAAATATACAATCTCAGCATCTCTAGCTGCCTTGGGCTAATTTCCCCACTCGTAATCCAGTTTAACTCCACACTCGGCGTAACATCCGGAAAAACATGTTCTCCTTTTACAGTGCGCCAAATCACATCCCGAATTTCTTCCTCTCCATGATCTTTATACCAAAGGCTGTCCGCACACCCACTTTTTGCACGCTCCAGCACCTTCGGATCAATAAGAGAAGTCACAATCAAAATCTTTGTATACGGACATGCCTCTTTGATTGCTTTTCCCGCTTTTAATCCATCATGATTATGAAAGGTCTGGACATCCATCAATACAATATCAATCGCAGAATAAGTACAAATTTTCACTGCTTCCTCTGCATCTGCAACCGTATCAACATGTCGAAATTCCGGATCCTGCAAAAGGATATACTCAAAGTATCGTTGCATAATCTTTTGATCTTCTACAATTAGTACACGCACCATAATTTTTCCCCTCTTTCAATCCTGTCTCCACTGCTTACTTTGTCTTTGGCATCTTTATAAGTAAACAAAACTCTGGCTCAAACACGATAAACATCCTGCACCCTTCTATCTCCAATGCTCTGCGAAGCGCAGATAATCCCCCACCTTCTCTTGCACCTTTTTTTGGAACCATTCCATCGTTTGTAAGCTTAAGCAGATATTCCCTCCAATCTTCTTCTATCTTCACATTTACTCTTTTTCCATGTGCATGCTTCGCACAATTTGTCACGCACTCACGAATTGCACGGTCAAGCAAAATTCGATATGTTGAATTTTCCGGAACATTTCCTTCCAGACAAATGGTAATCCCAAGTTCTTTGGCATGCTTTTCTGTATCCTGATATAAGTCCTCTAAATTTTCAACTGTCATACTTGTAAGAATATACACTTGTTGCCTTAACAAATCCAATTGTTTATTAATAGAAAGGGTATCTTCTGTATTTTCTTTATTTTCCAGAATTCTTCGTATTGTAAGCAAGCTACGCCCAAAATTATCATGCACCTGCATTTTCATTGCCAATGTTTCCTGTTTGCGTATTCTTTCACCAATCTTTTTATACATTTCTTCTAATTGCTGATTCAGCGTTTCCAATTTTTCATTATTAAACTTAATTCTCTCGCTATTATAATAAATTTCGGAAACATCAAGCGCAATTGCCTGTCTATATCCAGCCAGTTCCCTGTCCTTAAGCTGATACTCCTGAAACATCCAGACTTTCCCATCCGGAAAAGCAAATACACTGCCATCAGAACTCATCGAAATGATCTCTTCTCTGATGTTACCTTCCGAAATAGCCTGATGCAGCATCTTATAATTCTGTAATTTTGTTCCAAGCAGCATTTTGCTTACTTCTCTCATCTTGGAATTGCAAAGAATAATCTGATCAAATGCATTTGCAAAACATACACCGCATGGCGCATTGTCTACTGCTTCTTTTACTGACCATGGTGACAACCTCTGTTTTTCTCGTCTTATCTCCTTTAAAATGCTCCGCACCAGATAAAAAGTCAATCCTGCAATTCCGCATAACATTACCACAATCGGAACATTCAAAAGAAGCGATTGCTCCAGCGCTTTTGCATCGTATTTCTGTACACATTGCAATAAAACCGTTCCCAAAAAAGTAACCCCAAAAAGCACGGTTACTGTAATTTTTCTTCTTAAATGAGCAGAACCGGTCATTCTTAAAAGTATAAGAATAAACTCAAGCACCAGACAAAATTCCATAACACTCATTATTAAATTTTGTATTTCTACACTGCACTCTATAAAATTCGACATCGAATCAGCCACTCTTTCTCGTCTTCTTGTTCTACTTCTGCACCATGTTGCCCGGAAAGCAATGCATAAATGTCATTTTCTGAAATAATATTTACCGAGATAATCAAATGTGCCTCCATCTCAACGACACGAAAAAAGATCATTTGCATTCGATCAAACAGTTGCTCTACCAGCCACTCAAAATAGTCATAACATTTAATTAATTCTTCATCATGGAATTCCAGATTTTGAATATTCACATAATAAAGTGCCCGGATCTTGCACAACTTTAAAGCCATACACGATTCTGCCAGACTCTGTATCAAATCCTCTGTTTTCAGTGCTTCCCTATTTTCATTCTTTTCATTATGAAGCGTTAACGTAAGATTTTTTCGCCTTTTTAAATAGGTTCCGACAACCACAATCTTCCCCAGAAGTCGTTCATATACTTCTTTCGACTCGGTTTTTTCCAGTTCTTCCATAAAGTGTGAAATCAGTTCAATCTGACCGGCCGTCTGGCTTTGTATCAAATCTAAGAGCCGGTTTTGTTCTTCCACTTTTCTCCGCTTTGCCTCCTGCTGATAGTTCTTTTGCAAAAGGCGATTTCGCTCTCTTAATTCTTCTTGCTGTTCTTCAATATCCTGATACTGGTCCATAAGCAAAGAAACATCCTCTGCCCAAAATAAATGACCACCTCGCACTAACAAATGATTCATTCGTGTTCCGTTTTCTATCACAAGGGTGCCAACTAAAAGTGTTTCTCTTACTTCCTGTGGTATGTCCAAAAACTTTCCTGAATGATAACATTTCTTAAAGCTCCAATCAGTAATCTCTGCATCTAATCCGCCCGCAGCTTGAAACAACTCAATATACCTGCTGTTAATTGGAATCAATCCACAGATAATAGAACTCTGATAAATTGCGACCATCAAAAAACAACATACTGCGGTCATATCTCCTACATATGCTTTAATAAATGGCATCCCCAGAATATGACAAAGATTCCAGCCAAGCAATAAAAGTCCCGGAAGCACCGGAAACCAGGTCCACTTTCTTCCGGAAGCGGCACTCTTACGCATCAACACCACTTCCATTATCATCAGACACAGCATCATCCAAATCTGAATCAAAATAAAAATAAAGCGATATTCATAGACCTCATTGGAAAAGAAAAATCCTTTCGGAAAATAAAACACTTTTTGATGCAAGTCATTTGTCAATACTGCAAAAATCAAACATAGTGCCGGTATTATTAAACATGCACTTTGTTTTTTTGTATTTTCTCCTTCTTCTTTATCCATTAATAATGCCGCATTAAGCCCGAGTGTCGGAATCAAAATCATAGGAATATAATAAAGATACCAGCAGATGCGCATCTCTAACGGTTCCATGAAAATAAGAAACTTAATCGTTCTTACTAAAAACCAAAAAACCATAAGACAAGCAATCCACGTCAAACATTGACGCATTTTCGCATCCACCACATGTTTCTCCAAATAGATGACCCAAGCACAATATAAACCGATATAAATGCTGCTTCGACACTGACCGGCAAACTGAATCAAAAATAAGCTTTTAAATGAGATCTGCCGACATATGTAAGCCAATATAACAAGGCTCGCAATTGCGATATAGGATAACAGCCTTTTTTTCTTATAAGACATCTAAGACATCACTCATTCCTTTCTTCATCTGAAAGCAATTTCATATCCAATCGTATTATTTTTATTATATCATATTCGTTTTCCAAAATCGAATCCCAACTGTCGCTGAACACAAAGCGTAAATATGACACAACTCAAAAGCATTAAGTATTGAAATTTTTTTTCATCCATACTAAAAGAATAAAAAAAAAGTAAACTTTTGTCACTATCGTAAGGGCTAGTGTAGACGCTTTGAAGTCATGTGATAATATAATTGAGGTGATTTTATCATCCGCAAAAAAATTCCCAAAAAATTGAGGTGATTTTTATGATTTCTTCCTGGTCAGATGCAATTGGTCTTTCCTTCGCCTGGTCCTTTGGATGGGGACTTGTACTTACCTGCTATGTTCTGGATTGGAAAATCGAATGGATGCAGCCAAAACTTTGGTTTCTTTTTCTAAAAAAGAAACTAAATAAGACAGAAGATTTCTTTTTGAATGCTTCTGCAATTCCACCAAAAGTACTAGGCGCATTTAAGAAGGTTCTCTCGATTTTAGAAACCGGAGACTTTCAAAATTTATCTGCAAGTATCGGACAATCTTACCGAAAAAAGCTGGAGCATGAACTTGCATTACTGAAAAAAAATGAAATCAAACATGAAATTCGCATGACTCATTTAAAACTGACAGAGGAAAATGAAAAGAAACAAGATTTTCGTCATTGGAGCGACGCTGGACGTGAATGGCGCGAAATCGTACTTCAGGGCACGGTATTAAACAGATATCGAAGTCTCAAAAGCGGAAAAATTTTATATGAAGACTTTTTCCCACATGGCTCTGTCCTGCTTAGACAGTCCAGACACATTCGCCATGACGAAGTGGGGAGCAAAAACAGAAATGAAGAACAACAGTTTTATGCTCAGTATCAAAATATTATTTGTCCAAGCTGTGGTGCCGAGATTACATTAAAAGGGGACGAAGCGCACTGTCCTTATTGCGGTGGTTATATCAAAAGTGATTTCTTTGATTGGCAGACAGAAGAATTTTTAGTTTATCGAAGCCTGAATCCGAATGCATCCTATTATAAATTAGTTCTTGCAACCATACTCACTTTTTTCTTTCCGTCTATTCCTTGTTTTCGGTTCATCCATAACGATTATCTGATGTTTGGTACTGCCTTTGCGCTTACACTTTTACTGGCTGGCGCAATCTGGATTTTACTCTTAAACCAAGAAAAGAAAGCTCACGTTTCGACTGACCAAATCGTGCGTTACGATGAAAAAGTTTTAATTGTAGATCTCAATGAAGCACTTTATGGTACCGAGCTAACCGCCGATGCCCTGTTTTACAGTGTCGATAAACTACAGCTGAAAGACGTAGAAAACACAGAGAATCGCACAACGATTACCATTTCTGCAGTGCTGCACAAACTTACACTTCAGCCAAATCAAAAGATTCTAAATAAAAATGAAAAAATAACTTTAAAATTGTACAGAGCCCGTTATCCACGACGCATGAAATCAAAAGGACAAGCAGTGTTTGAAGAAAAAGAATGTCCTCGTTGCGGTGCAAATTTCATGCCGGACAAAAATGGCTGCTGTCCCTATTGTGGCTATCAGCTATCAATAGACAATTCAAAATGGCGAATTGATTACGAGTAGAATATCTTATATTTAGTAAGTGGCTGTTGCACTAATTACTTAGTGCGACAGCCACTTTTTCTGAGTTTCACATATAAAAACCAGCCTTTCTTTATTTTCCCATCCGTTCCACTTCCACTTTCTGGTTCAAAATGCCTTTCTTCCACACCATCACATACACTTCAAACTCTACAGAATCCTGTGCATACACAAATGGCTCCTGCCACAGCACTTCCGACTCGATTCCTTTTGCTTTTAATGCTTTCTGTCTTTCATAAGCCTGTTCGATTTGTTTTTTATGTTCTGCGTTTGATTTCTTTCCAAACGAACGTTTCGGATAATTTTCTGCTTCTTTTTGAAGCTTTTTATCTAAGAGTTTGACTACCGCAAGATGTCTTTTTTGATGTAGCATTTTCGCTATAATCTTTGCAATCGTTTTTACCGGATATTGCTCATAAAGTGCCAGCATCTGTATCAGCATCTTATCCTTTACCTGCATTGCGAGTTCTTTCATCAGACGGATGGCATCGAGATTCACTTGCCAGGGTTCACTTTTTGGAACGACATATTCTGGTTTAACAGAAGGATACGAGCAATAATTTAATGGTGGAAATTCTGCCAGCAGGGCAAGCTTTCGTTCTTCCTTCGTACAACAGTTTTTCTGTTCTCCCAGGTAATCCACCTTGTCTCTTAGAATTGCAATCCGATATTCTAACTGGCGCAGATATTCATAACCTTCTACCCAGAAATGTCCGATTTTTCCATAGTCATAACATTGAATTTCCAGTTTTAATGACTCAAAAAAGATAGTAAATACCGAATCTTCACCCTGATTTACCACCAGAATGTACTCTTTTTCTTTTTTTTCCAAAACTGCCTTGATTGTACCCTCATAATCCGGCAGATATTCTCCTGTAAATCTTGCATTTTCAAATACCAGAAAACTTTCCACTGCATCGTTCATCAGATAAACCAGACGCCAGTTATTACTGCTGTCTTTTGGTGCTAAAAATTCAAGCTGTTCTACCTCTACAAGCTGTGCCAGTTTAAAAAATTCCTCCGGCATTTCTTCTGATAAGCCTTGTAAAACCTGTTTGTAATATAATTTATCTTCGTTGTCCATTTTTTCCTCATTATCTTTTATGGTTTTGATTTATCGTATCATAATTGGAGAAATTTAAAAAGCCCCCGAATCTTAAATCCAAAAGCTTATAAATTCAAACGTTTTCTATAATTAGAGCATTATCGTTTCACTTTAAATGCAACGTATTTTTTTTCGTTGCATTTTTCGTTGCAAATTTTGACATTTTTCTGCTAATCGTTGCATTTCAAATGTATCAAAAACTCTCAGACTTCTGTCCAAGGGTTCTAATTTCTTCTGTTTTCTTTTATCTTCTTCTGCCTTTTCCTGCTGTTTCTATTCTTCTGCTGTTTCTGTTATTCTTCTCTTTGTTTTTGAACTCTCTTATCTACATAAGTCTCTTCGCCACTTTCCAGGCAAATTGCAGCAAGCCTTCCACTTGGATTGCACGCTCCACAATCTATTGCGATATGATTTTTCTCCCGATAAATGTATCCTGGTCTCTCGTTTTCTGCAATTAGCTGGGTTGGAGTGTGTCCTGTTACCAGATAAGTATTTTCAAAATACTGCCGTCCATAATCTGGTCTTTCCCATACAATATCATGCAGAGAATAATCTTCTATGTCTTTCTCCGGTGAAAAATTTCCAAGTCCGCCATGTACCAGTAAATAATTTTTCCCTTCTATTGTAAGTGTTTCATATACCAGAAAATCTTCCATAAAATCCAGCACGTCCAGCTGTGTTTCCTCATCTAATCTACGAAATTCACTGATTGTCGTCTCTGCTCCGTTATACTGCCAGGTTGCCAGATTATCCAGAAGTTTTTCGTCTATTTTTTCAATCGAACTTTCTGTAATTTCCTGTCGAAGAAATTTCAGGCATTTCAGTGCCATCACCTCATGATTTCCAACAAGGCAGACTGCATTAGGCATTTCCATCAATTTCAGCAAAGCCTTTATCGGATGCGGACCTCGGTCTATCACATCACCTAAAACATACAAAGTATCTGCACTTGTAAATCGAATCTTTTCTAACAGCTTGATAAATAATTCATATTCTCCATGAATATCCGAAATAACATAAGTAGCCATGTACTTCTCTCCCCTCTGTCCGTGCTCTTTTTCTTTATTATACCTCTTGTCTGTAGAACCCCACAAGAAAAAATCTCGCATGGCATTTATCTTAGTCGGAAATTAAGACTTTCATTCATGCAAATTTATTAGTAAGCTCGTCACCAGTCTTATATCACCAAAATAAAATTCTATTGAAATGGATTGATAACTCGCTACTTATAGAAGCAGGAATCTTATTGACTAAGATAACGCAAAAATTTAAGCCCCCGAACTTTAAGTCCGAGAGCTTATAAGATATTTTTTAAGCTGCCTCTGCGATTGTAATGCATGCATACCGTTCATCTTCAATGATTTTTCGCATCATCTCAACCGGAGTCATTCCTATTCCTTCATCCAGATGCTCAAAAATTGTGACAGCACTTCCAGACAAAAGCTGTACTCCTTCTCTTTTTTTATCTGCATGAAAGGCATTGTGACGGGAATCTACATTCCAGAACACAACATTCGGAATTGTATAACCATTTCTTTTAAATTTCTTTTTCATAGTTTCATAAAACAGCCAGTCAGAATCATAAGTTGCAGAGTCAAATTCCATATCTGAAATAATAATTAAAGATTTTGGCATTTCTTCTTCTGGTACATGATTTTCCACCGCAGTTTTAAGAATACTATCAAAAGCCGCTTCCAGATTTGTATTCAAACCCCAGTCTGCCTCTACTGCACAAGCAACTTTTTCAGCTAAAGTTTCACCTTCCAAATGCACAATGCTTGGTAAAGCGCTAAACGTCATGAAACGATTATGGTAATCTCCCTTATTTCTTTCTGCAAAATAAATTGCAAGACCAACCGAGGTTGCCATTGGTCGTCCATACATAGAGCCTGAAACATCTGCCATAACAAGCATATTTTCATCACCAACTCCATAATCCGGAAGATTTCTCCACTGTGCTTCCAACACCTTACTATCCTCGTTTCCGTATAAAATCTTTTCTACTATATCATAAGGATACAGTGTTTTAGAATGAATGTTTTCCTTGCCTTCCAGTGCCAGGTTGATAAATTTTTCAAATCTTTCCGTATCGTGTCTGTCAAATGCTCTTCGATACTTCATCATCGCACGTCCTGGAACGGCAGAATAATCAATCTCATCCCAATTGTTGCCACACATTTTTATTTCTGTAACATCAATATATTTTCTTAACGTACGGATTATTCTTTTAAAGTTATAAACTGGATATCCTAATTTCTCTGCAGTTAAAATACCTAATTTTCTTGTTTCTTCTACTTTTGAATCAGCAGTTTTCACCCATTTTGCAAGCAGAGACACTGGTTTGCCTAATTGAAAGTTTTTTAAATCCTCCAGTAACTGTCTTTTCATTGCAGTCCACATTGCCTCTTCTGCCGGTGTACCAATCAGATAGTACCAGTCATCAAAACGACCATATTCACCAATGAAATCAATGTTTGGAATCACTGCCTCCGGATGATATTCAGCCAGATTCTTTAATAAAATCTGAAAGACTCTTCGTTCTCCAAGACCCTCTCGGATGTCTCTTGCATAAAATAAAATTTTAACTGCAGACAATGGGTCTTCTTCATAAGCCTTCTCAAATAAAATTTTGATTCGTTCTTCATCTGCAGTTCTCAGTGCACCGATTGTTGCAAACAAATCCAGATTCGCATTATCTGTTGTATTCACTGCTCTTGCACCATTTTCTGTATGAGTTAATTTATTTGATGTTTTCTCTAATAATTCTACGAAATTCATTTTGCTTCCCCCTATAAGTTCAAGCCAAACGCCAACTCTTATGAGTGTTTGATTCTACAGAGTTACGATGAGTGAGGGCAGGACTCGAACCTGCACTTCGTCCTCTTCTCCTGGAATAAATTGCTGTATGTTCCACAAACATGAAACACTTTTTCGTGCTTTACCATTAAGCTACCTCACTCAGATAAGGCAGGCAGGATTCGAACCTGCATCAATTTACTTACATTAAATTAGAAATAAGAAATTAAAATTGCTGTATATTCCACAAACATGAAACGTGCTTTATCTCATACTCTACCATTGAGCTACTGCCTTATATTTACTTTATCTTGTTGACAAGATTAGAATAATCCTTATCTTCAGAAATTGGAGTGGATTTTTTCTTTTTTTATTATTCCCTCATCAACTGAGCTTATCTTATCATACTGTCGGTACCTCCACAATAAACCGCCGGTTTAAAAATAAAACAAATCGTTAAAGCTCATAAACTATTAGAACCCTCAGACTTCTGTCCAAGGGTTCTACAATTCAAAAATTCATTTTATTTCTTCTCAATTAATGCCATTCTTTTGTATTTTCATCTGTAACTTTTAACGTATCCTTTTGTATTAAGAAAAAATCCACAATCGCAGGAGACGCAGCTTCTGTATTATCAGAATCATAATAATATTCCTGCAATACATATTCATCCGTTTCTTCATCTATATGCGACTCATTATACAGCAAATGCAGTTCTGTTACTGCTCCGGTATTTTCATCAATCTTTTTATTAATAACAGCAAATGGCCAGCCTTTTGAAGTCAGACGAAACTCCAACTGATACTTCGTATCTGGATAAGAATCCAAGAATACATCTGATTTCGTTTGAATATAATCCGATACCTCTGCCAATTCTTTTTTGTATCGTTGATATTCTTCTGTCATCGGATATCCATCTTCATCGTATTTCGTATCCTCTTCTTTTTCTTCATTATCCAAAGAATGAGATTTCCCTATCTTTTTCTGCTGATTCTGTTCTTCTTCTGTTTGTTCTTCTGCTATCTCATTTAATTCGTCTAAAGTTTTTCCATATTTCGTGTTCAGTTCATTTATTTTATATTTTCCATCAAAAAAAAGAAGAAACTGCTCATCGTTTTGCTCCTCTCCATAGATAATAATTTCAACCTGGTTCTTTTTCCACGTAACATGCCAGGTGTCCTGCGAAATATTTCCCCCATCATCTCTTAGCGAAAATTTAACTTTACTGATTCTTTTTTCCCCTTTTTTCAAGATAAACTGACCATCCGCAGAACCGAAAAATAATGGCTCTCCCACTGCCTGCATAGTCAAAGAATACTCTCCACCCGAAGAAAGACTTGTGTCTACATTCGAAACTTTAAAAACAATTAAATAATAAAAGATTCCTGCAAAGCACAATACAGTAATACAAAGTCCTGCCAGAATCCCAAACAAGCATTTTACTATTGTATTATGTACTTTGATACAGCCGATTATCAAACTCACCGACAGCAGAATTAATATGAATAGAATTACCATCTTATTTTCTCCAGTGTCTTTATCAATATCTCACTATTCTTTTCAACTACTGTACAATTCATTTTTTCAATTGATTCATCAATTCCAATAATTCCATTTCCCAGTCACTGATTCTGGAATACCAGATACATCCATAAGCTTCACGAATTTTAATATTTAAAGACGAACAGATAATTACTTTCGTATCTATTCCTCTTTCTTTTAAAATTCCAAGCAGTTTTTCTCCGGCATCGAAATCTCCCTCTTCGCCTTTTCTCATTGGATAATGCATATCTGTAATAATTAAATCAAAGGGATTTCCTGCTTCTTTCTCCTGGATTAATAATTCTAATCCCTCTTCCACATTATCAACCTGTGTAACATCTGTTACGCCACATCTATCATTTAACACTTTTTTGATATCATTTGCTTTATACACGTCATCTTCAAAATTTAAAATTCTCATTTGCTTATTCTCCGTTCAAAATTCTCTGATATAGTTGTTGGACTTCCCCTTTGGCAAGCTGTTTACAAATTTCCATACGTTCCGCAATGACAGGTAACTGGATGTGGCTGTTGCATCTGCCTATTAATTTACTATTTTTAATAACACCTTCTGCACTTCTTCCGACTGTATCAACAACTTTATTCTCTCATTTCCCTTTTTAGTCTCCGGAATTCCACATCTTAAACTATCCGGATGCTCCGATACACAGCAGTCCTGATACCAACATTCACCCATTAAAGTACCTCTAATTGACCATTTTTCATTTTCCGTCAGTTCTCCTGCTAAAGATTTCATTACACGCTCTGTCGAATATTTCTTAAATCCTGTTAAATATTTTAAAGTTTTTCCATCTTTAATTTTTTCCAAATTTATTTTATGATTTTCTATCGCAGAAAGTATTTCTTTGCGAATCTGAATTTTATCTGTTTTACCAGTACCTGTCCATTGTACTAATTTTTCAAATGCTAAAACCAGATATTCAAAACATATCATATCTAAAATTATTATTTGACCATCTGATTTGCGTGCAAATAATTTCAATAAACGATATTTATTACGAATATCCTGATTATCCACAATATAATCAAATGCAATATAATACTTATCTTCTTTTTTTAATTCTAAATTAGAAACCGCATCTAGTATTCCCTGATTACTTTTCTTACTCTCAACAATAAGCTTATCATCAAAAAAGATTTGATTCACCAAATTCCAGAAATGCAGTCCAGCTCCTGTATCTTCCGTCCATAGATAGTTCATTTACAATTCCTCTTCTAAGGTTATCTTATTATTTTCCATTTTTAATTCTTTGAAGCTTTTATCTGACACATTCAGACCATCACAATTTCGCAAGAATAGCATGTATTGATTTGAAAACTCAAAATTAATAAATTTTCTTATATCATCATCCATTAAAATATCCGCATTATCAATTACAATAAAATTATTCCGACACTTTTTAAGATTTTCAACCAGATTATCTGATTTATAATTAAATAATTTAATTGCCTGATATTCGTCTGTTAAGCGCAAATCTTCCAACATTTCATAAAGCACCGTTTTTCCTGTTCCACTGTCTCCTCCGACAAGGGTTATTCTATCTTCAAAAAACAGCTCATATAAAAATGGAGAGGCTTCAAATTTAATTTCTTTATAAATCATGTCCTTCTCTCCTCTCATATTCTTTACTCCACCATGCATGATATCCTGCACTTCCCACTACTACTTCTTTATCATTAAATCTAAGTCTAACATTTTTTGGAATTTCCATGAAACTTGGTCTGGACATATAAATTTTAATATTATCCATTTCAAATATTTTTTTAAGTACATTTGGTCCACATTCTTCGACACAAACCACTTTCTCTGGATGCTTTACAATATTTAACAATGTCTTACAACCAGAAGACAAATTTCTAATTGTTCCCAATCCATATTTTGTTTCAATATGTTTATCCGGAGTTAGTATTGCATCATCCACCTCTCGGATAAGCTCAATTTCTTCTTTTGACATCTCTTCATTACTCGTACTCAAATTAAAATATAAATCATTTTTTAAAATCCAGTCTTTAGAATTTTTCTTTTCTGTATAGATATCAATCATAATTCATTCCCCATTTTTCAAATAGATGCTTATTTATTTTTTATTGATTTGATAGACGGAAATCTTCTTATAAGCCCGCGCAAGTGTTTATAAAACCTTGCGAAAATGGCTTAAAATCAAGGTTTTCCGCGTATCGTCATTTATCTTGCCGTATCTCCGTATAAGATGATTTTGTAAGACCGGGCACCATTTTGGCACCACAGATTATAGGAGGACGACATGAAAAACGTACTTTTAGACAAGGGTATTATACTCCCGTCCGGCGAAATCAGCAAGGATAAGGTAAACCTTGTCGCCGGGGCAATCACGCAGTCATTCGCAGAAATGGTATGGGTAACGACAGGCGGCGACATGGAAACCGTAAACCGCTTGACCGACGTACTTGTTACCATGAACACCCCCGCCGACCGGGGGAAGCTGTTCAAAATCATAAAAATGCTCTATGGGCTTATGGGCTTGCCCTTTTCCGAAGAAGCCGAGCCTATGGACGCAGACCCCGCCGTTTTGGAATACTTCATTTTTTCCTTTACGGCAGACTTTGGCGAAGTCATACAAGACCTCATAGCCGAAGAAGCAGAATAACGCACCGCACAGGCGGCGTTTCTCACTTCCCACAAGGAAGAACAGGAACGCCGCTTTTTTCATGCCCTTTGTTACGCAGTAGGCAGGAAAAAGCCCTTGATTTATGCGGCTTTGCGGGCGCGGTTTTCAGCGGATAAGGGATTGATACCTAAACCCTCAAAATCGCGTTTCTATTGCGTAACAGGTATGCAGCAAAGGAGTGATGAAGCTATGGCAGTTTTCAGAGTGGAGCGCAACAAGGGCTATACGGTTATGAGCAACCACCACTTACGCAATAAGGAGCTATCCCTAAAGGCAAAAGGGCTGTTATCGCAAATGCTGTCCTTGCCGGAGGATTGGGACTATACCCTTGCGGGGCTGTCCTTTATCAACCGGGAGAAAATCGACGCTATCCGGGAAGCCGTTAAGGAACTGGAACGCGCCGGGTATATCGTCCGTTCAAGGGAGCGCGACGAGAAAGGACGCTTGCGCGGCACAGACTATGTAATCTTTGAGCAGCCGCAGACCCCGCCTGTATCGGATTTACCTACATTGGAAAATCCAACATTGGATAATCCAACGTTGGAAAAACCTACGCAGGAAAAACCTACGTTGGAAAATCCAACGCAATTAAATAAAGATATACAAAGAACTAACTTACCAAAAAAAGAAAAATCAAATACGGATTTATCAAGTACCCATTCCATTCCTATCCATTCCCTAAATCCCTTGCCTTATGGCGAGGACGAAACGGCACAGCCGCCGGAACGGAAAAGAACGGAAAGGAACGACGCTTACAGAGTGTATGAGGAAATTATCAAAGACAATATCGCCTATGACATTCTCTTACAGGACAGAAGCCTTGACCGCGACCGTCTGAATGAAATTGTTGACCTCATGCTTGAAACCGTCTGTACGGCAAGAAAGAAAATCCGTATTGCCGGGGACGATTACCCCGCCGAGCTTGTGAAGTCAAAGTTTATGAAGCTGAACAGCGAACATATCCGCTTTGTGCTTGACTGTATGCAGGAGAACACCACGAAAATCCGCAACATCAAGCAGTACCTAAAGGCGGTGCTTTTCAATGCCCCGTCTACCATTGACAGCTACTATACTTCCCTTGTCGCTCACGACATGGCAAGCGGCGCATTATCCGGCAAGCCTAAATACGGCGACCCGGACTACTACACCTACAACGAGGGCGAAAGCCTGTAAACGAAAAAAGGAGGATTTACCACATGGCACAGAAAACAGGAGCTTTAATTTTTGACGAAACCGCTGACCGCTACGATATTCGCTTTGATATTGCCGACTATTACGGCGGCTTGCATTGCGGCGAGTGCATGGACGTATTCACAGGCGGCAAATGGAAGCCGACCCGGATTGAGTACGGGGACAACTGGTATCTTGTAGGTATCCGCGCCGAGGACTTGAACGGGCTGCGGGTGCGGATTTAACGGGGCGGCGTGAAGAACGGACGCCCTTTTTTCACGCCCAAAAGCGGCGTACCACCTTAACACTATCACTACTACCGGGAAAGGAGGACGGTAAACATTGCAAGATGAAATCAACGAAAAAGTGGTTGCGCTCTCTGTCAAGGGAGCGAAGCTGACCGCTGAAACGCTGCAAAAGGCAATCAAAGCCATGCTTGCACAGGCAAAAAAGCAGCAGGAAAAACAGCCCCACGGGAAGCAGACCCTAAAGCAGCTTGCGAAGCAGAACGCGGGGCTATCCAACATTGAGATAACCGAGGGCAATATCAAAGCCTTTGAGCAGACGGCAAAAAAATACGGTATCGACTTTGCCCTAAAGAAAGACAGCACCGAAACGCCGCCCCGTTATCTCGTCTTTTTCAAGGGGCGGGACGCGGACGCTCTGACCGCAGCCTTTAAGGAGTTTTCCGCAAAGAAGCTGACACAGGAGCAAAAGCCCTCTATCCGAAAGGCACTTGCCACATTCCGGGAAGCAGCAAAGCAGCTTAACGCGAACCGTCAAAAGACAAAATACAAGGACAGGGAGGTATCGCTATGAAGCCGAATATCAAGAAGCTGCTTATCCTAAACGCCCCCTATCTGCTCTTTGTGTATCTCTTTGATAAAGTCGGACAGGCGGTGCGGCTCTCGCCGGGGGCTGACCTCTCCGGCAAGCTGGTTTCCATTGGCAGCGGCTTTTCCGCTGCCTTTTCAAATGCCCTGCCGAGTTTTAACCCTATGGATTTGCTTATCGGCATTGTCGGGGCTGTCGTTATCCGGCTTGCGGTCTATGTGAAAGGCAAGAACGCAAAGAAATACCGTAAGGGCATGGAGTACGGCTCTGCACGTTGGGGCAATGCCGAGGATATAAAGCCATATATCGACCCCATGTTTGAAAATAACGTGCTGCTGACGCAGACCGAAAGGCTGATGATGAGCAGCCGCCCGAAGCACCCGAAGTATGCAAGAAACAAAAACGTGCTTGTCATCGGCGGCTCCGGCAGCGGCAAAACAAGGTTTTTTGTAAAGCCCAACTTAATGCAAATGCACAGCAGCTATGTTGTCACAGACCCGAAAGGAACGGTTTTAATCGAGTGTGGAAAGCTCTTGCAGCGGGGCGGGTACAAAATCAAGGTGCTAAACACCATCAATTTCAAGAAATCCATGCGGTACAATCCCTTCGCCTATCTGCGCAGCGAAAAGGATATTTTGAAACTGGTAAATACCATTATCGCCAACACCAAAGGCGACGGGGAAAAATCCGGCGAGGATTTTTGGGTGAAATCGGAACGGCTTTTTTACTGCGCCCTTATCGGCTACATCTGGTACGAAGCCCCGGAGAATGAGAAAAACTTTACGACGCTGCTTGAAATGATAAATGCGTCGGAAGCCCGCGAGGACGACCCGGAATTTCAATCCCCCGTTGACCTCATGTTTGAACGCTTGGAGGAAAAAGACCCGGAACATTTTGCGGTGCGCCAGTACAAGAAGTTTTTGCTGTCTGCCGGAAAAACAAGAAGCTCTATCCTCATTTCCTGCGGTGCGCGTCTTGCCCCCTTTGACATTCGGGAACTGCGCGAGCTGATGGAAACCGACGAAATGGAGCTTGACACCTTAGGCGACCGAAAGACCGCGCTTTTTGTTATTATCTCCGACACCGACGACACCTTTAACTTTGTTGTATCAATCCTTTACACACAGCTTTTCAATCTGCTTTGTGACAAGGCAGATGATGTGTACGGCGGGCGGCTACCTGTTCATGTGCGCTGTCTGCTTGACGAGTTTGCAAATATCGGGCAGATACCGAAGTTTGAAAAACTCATTGCCACGATAAGGAGCCGCGAAATCTCCGCGTCCATCATCTTGCAGAGCCAGTCGCAGCTAAAGGCTATCTACAAGGACAACGCCGATACCATTGTCGGCAACTGCGATACGACCCTGTTCTTGGGCGGCAAGGAGAAAACGACCCTTAAAGAAATGTCGGAAATCTTGGGGAAAGAAACCATTGACAGCTTCAACACTTCCGAAACAAGAGGACGGGAGCTTTCCCACGGGCTGAACTATCAGAAGTTAGGCAAGCAGCTTATGAGCGAAGATGAAATTGCGGTCATGGACGGCGGGAAATGTATCTTGCAACTACGCGGGGTGCGTCCGTTCTTCTCCGAAAAATACGATATTACCAAACACCCGAAGTACAAGTACCTTTCCGACTTTGACAAGAAAAATGCCTTTGACATGGAAAAGCACTTGCGCCGCCGTCCTGCAATCGTAAAGCCGGACGAGGTATTTGACTATTACGAAGTTGACGAAGCAGATTTGCAGGAGGACACAGAAAATGAATAAGCGTATCAGAAAGAAAAAGGCAAAACAGCAGCTAATCCGGGCTATCAGCGGGCTTGTGGAAGCTGCCGAGGAAATGCAGCGGGAACAGGAACGCAGGACAAGACAGGCAGGTATTTCCTATATCAAGTATATCGAAGCTGTCCGGGAACGGCAGTACGGCATTAAGCCTGTCTACACACCGCTTTTTGAAAAGGAGGGAGCTTAAAGTAAAAATAATAAACACGGGCTACATGGTACGCGCCCCTACTCCTTGCGCGTATCGCGGCAGGAAGCCGCACCCTACAACTGAATACCGCCGCGCAGCAGCAACAAACGCAGCGCGGGGACTTATGACCGCGGCAGTTATCGAAAACTGACCGCCGTTTTTTATGCCCTTTTTCGGGCAGCCGCACAGCGGCAGAAAGGAGTTATATTATGGCATTTTTCAACAGCGCAGTAGGCGTTTTGCAGACACTCGTTATCGCTCTCGGAGCAGGTCTTGGCATTTGGGGCGTTATCAACCTCTTGGAGGGCTACGGAAACGACAATCCGGGCGCGAATGCTCATGTACGGTAAAGTATCACAAGAAAATTATGTCGAATTGACAGCCGCCTCCGCTATACCGAATAAGGAAATAAAGAGTCCTCAAATTTTGCGCTACTAAATGAAGACGAGCGGAAGTAATCTCCCGCTCGTCAGTAAACTTAACTATGCCATATCAATCCCGCTTCTTTCCCGCCACCGGCACTAAGAACAGCGCGGGCAACAGCAGGAAAGCGGTACAGACCAGCCCCCAGGGTATGGACACCTGCTGGGCTACCAGCCCCACAATAGGCCCGCCGATGATCTGCCCGAAAGAGTCCAGCTGTCCGCTGGTGGAAAAGACTGTGGCGCGCATTTTCTCATCCACCTGGTCGTTCATCCAGGCGGCCAGCACAGGCTCCTTGATGGTGCGCATAAGCCCCGCCAGCAGGAACACCAACAACATGAACCAAAAGCTCCGCCCCACCGCGAAGAGAACCAGGCACAGGATATACCCGGCGCTGGTGGACATGACCACACTGGTTCGGCTGACAGTCCCTTTTTTCTCCATGCGGGCGATGAGCAACTGAGAAGCCAGAATACCTAAGCCGTTGCCGATAAGACTGATAACACCGAACCAAGTGACGCTGTTCAGCGGCCCGATAACGGGTATTACCGTGTCATCCAGAAAATGAGCGGTGGAGAGCCGGTCAAAGCCTTCACTGGCAAGTCCCCCGCATAGTGTGATTGCTAAGAGCGCCAGCAACACAGGTGCGCCTTTCACAAAGCCCAGGTTGAGCTTGAACAGGCAGACAAAGTCTTTAAGCAAGCCCTGCCGTTCCTCAATAGCAGGGGAGAAGTTGGTTTCTGGCATGATGCGAACCAACACCAGCCCCAACAACAAGCACAAACTGCCCCCCAAGATGAGAGGCATTTGCAGGTTTATGTTTCCCAGCAGTGTGCCCAGCACCACGCCCAGAACGCCGCCGATTTGCCCCATTTGACTGCCCCGCAGGAACACCTTGTCTGTGGGTTTGTCCTCTTCCTCCGAGGCAATCCACGCCTCCAGAGCGCCGGTGATGAAGGTATCACCGCAACCCCAGACAACCTGGGCCAGCAGAACCGGCGCGAACCACGGTAGCGCACCCTCCATCAGAAAGCCCAGGCCGTAGAGGAACATTCCAATCAGCACCGAGCGCCGACGGCTATACAAATCCGCCACCACACCGGTGGGCATCTCGAACAGAAAGCAGGAGGTCTCCTGAACCGTCCCTACCAGGACAAGCTGGAAAGCATCCAGCTGCACCACCTCCAGGTGGTACACGATGGAAAGCACTGTGGACATAGAAACCGCCAGGGAACAGACAAATCGGAACAGCAGGTAGACAGAATATGCCTTTGAATTTTTAGCAAACATGAAGTTACATTCTCCTTTCAAATCTCATTTTATATGACTTTTGCAAGCTGTTAAGCTAACTTGTGGAACATATGCCGAACCTTATCTATACGGCTATTCGGGCGGCGGGGTTGGCAAATAAATTTACCAATAGCTGGCTGGTATCCTTTTAACTCTGTCAAGCAGACTCCCTGCCCATTTGTGAAATAAGTTAAATCGTTCCTGTATTCTTGAATACATCTAGCAGGGATTTCTCCTTTCAGAATGACCTCGTCATTCTTTATCTGAGTACTTACAATATCTGCACAATACCTTGGAGCATCATGATACGCCCGTGAGAGATATTCCTGCGGTGCATAAATTTCAAAGTGGAGATATGGCTCTAATAGTTCTGTCCCTGCTTTTTTTAAAGCCTGCTCCAATACGATAGGGGAAAGCAGCCGAAAGTCTGCGGGGGTACTTACAGGACTATAATACAATCCATATTCAAAACAGATTTTACAGTCTGTCACTTTCCATCCATACAGCCCCTGCTCGCAGCCATAAAGAACCCCCTCCATAACCGCATTTTGGAACGATTGATTTAAATATCCAAGTGAAACTCTGCTTTCATACTGCACTCCGCTTCCAATAGGGAGCGGCTCTATGGACAACCCGACAGAAGCCCAGAAAGGATTTGGCGGGACTTCTATGTGGATGGTATATTCTGCTTTTCTAAGCGGTCTTTCCATATATATAACAGTAGGCTCTTTTATTTCTGCCTCCACATGATATTTTTCCTCAAGGATGGCACAAATGACTTCCATCTGCACTTTCCCCAAAAAAGAAAGTATAATCTCATGCGTTGTAGTATCCACATAATATTTTAAAAGAGGGTCGCCATCTGAAATTTCTGTAAGTGCCCCAAGCAATATTTCCCGCTGTTCAGATTTCTTTGCTGCAATCGTTGTTTGGAGCATAGGGAGAGGATTTTCAATAAATGTTCTCTGCGGCAACAGCATTTCGTTCCCCAAAATACTGTTTAGCTGCAAAACATCATTTGGTAAAATTACAATATCACCAGAGCAGGCTGTATCGGATGAACATAATTCACCGTTTGTCGGAACACACATCTCTGTGATTTTTATTTTCTCTTTTTCAGATATTTTAATAACATCCCTCAAATGCAATGTTCCGCTATATATACGCACATAAACAAAACGCCGCCTTTTCTCTGAATATTCAATCTTAAAAACCTGCCCGCATAGTTCAGATTGACCTTCAGGCGTTGATGAATAAAACTTACTGGCAATCACTTCTATAAGCTGCCGAATCCCCAGATTGTTTTTAGCGCTTCCGTGATAAACGGGAAATAACGTTCCGTTTTGGAATCTCCTGTTTTCTTCCTGTTCCAGTTCTGACATTTTAAACGGTTTCCCTGACATATATTTCTCTAATAGTTCATCGTTTCCCATAATTACCGCATCCCACTGTTCCATATCGTCATTGTCCGTTACATTTATATGAGGATGCTGCCCAACCTTTTGCTTCACTATAATTTCCGAAGAAAGCTTTGCTTTCATTTCTTGATATACCATTGGCAAATCAATCCCCTCTTGGTCAATTTTATTGATGAAAAAAATTGTCGGAATCTTCATTGTCTGTAGTGCATGAAACAGTATACGGGTCTGTGCCTGTATGCCATCCTTTGCAGAAACTAATAATACTGCTCCGTCTAATACGGATAAAGAACGGTATACTTCCGCCAAAAAATCCATATGGCCTGGCGTATCTATAATGTTGACTTTTACATCCTCCCACTGAAAAGATGTCACTGCTGTCTGGATAGTGATTCCCCTTTGACGCTCCAAATTCATTGTATCTGTCCTTGTTGTGCCTTTATCTACGCTCCCTGGTTCTGCAATTGCACCACTGGTATACAATAAACTCTCCGTTAATGTTGTCTTTCCTGCGTCAACGTGAGCCAGAATGCCTAAGTTAATTATTTTCATGTGATTTTCCTCCTATCAACACCCAAAAAAGGGCATAAAAATACCCAGTGATAAATACTCCTATCACTGGGTAAATAACTCCAATAGCCCCAAAACACTTATATGTTTTCGGGCATATAAAATTACATGATAAAAGTATTCTTAAACTGGGTACAAAAAACTAAGCCCCATATTAAAAGTGAAACGGGACTGCTACTTTTTGTTCCCACTATCAAATTGACAGTTTATTTAAGAATACCTTGCCGCATATTTTTTACTCCTTTTCTAGAATGAAGCTATT
Source organism: Blautia stercoris (assembly GCF_054657695.1). Lineage (NCBI taxonomy): Bacteria > Bacillati > Bacillota > Clostridia > Lachnospirales > Lachnospiraceae > Blautia > Blautia stercoris. Next base: position 566,673 of record NZ_BAAHYF010000002.1, on the reverse strand, counting down.
ATATCACATCAGTTTTAGGAAAGCAAGTACTTAAAAGAAATTTTTCTTCCCCTTATATGTAACAATCATACCGGCTTCCTGGTGTTCAGAATGGTTTCTGCTGTCTGCTGTGGTGTTTGATTGGAATTGTCCAGCCAAAAGCCGATCCGTGGTGTTGTCTGCATAAATGTATCGTATATTGATAAAATCAGCATCAGAGAGGAGGAACCATTTTGAACCAGAAACAGACGGATATTACAACAGGAAAGCAAATACGTCATCTGCGAACACAATCGGGAATGACACAGGAAGAACTGGCTGGGGAATTGAATGTTACCCGGCAGGCGCTATCGAATTGGGAGAGAGATGTTAATGAACCCGATTTAAATACGTTGAAAAAAATTTGTTTTCTTTTTGGAGTCCACATGGACGATTTTGCGAAGGAGGTAATAACAAAAATGGAAACATGTGAAAAAAAAGAGAAACGACAATTTAATAAGTATGATATGGCAATTGGACTTTTTTATGGTGTCGGGATATTTCTTGGCATTGGTATTTTCTTTGTTGGCGGTTTTATGACAATGTCGGGTGCAGGGTGGGGAGCATCACTATTTGGCGGTGGCTGTTTTTCTCTTGTATTTGGCTTGATATGCCATGCAGTTATTACATTGAGAAGAAATGACAAATGATGACATATCCTGCTTTCTAGACTTTTCGGTCATATCGCGTAAAAAAGCCGCTGCTTTTGGCTTTCCAATAGCGGCGGCAAAGGGAAATATCCTTTGAATACCTTACAGAAGAAAAGTTTTGCAGCATTATAAAAATAAAAGCCTATACCATTTTGGAAAGAAAAGATACATAATAGTCAAGACGGCAACAATCAGAAGTTATGGAGGGTAACAATGGAATATAGTAAGGAAGATTTAATGGAAGCAAAAAGGCAAATTTTGGGAGTGGGAGAGAACATGGGAACAGAGGAAAGTAAAAAAATCTGGGAGAAAAACGCACAATTTTGGGATAATGCAATGGGTGACAAATCTAATGAATTTCACAGAGAGGTAGTGCGTCCCAAAGTAACGGAACTTCTATCTCCTAATCCTGCGGATTACATTTTGGATATTGCGTGTGGCAATGGAAATTATTCTTCGTATCTTGCACAAAGAGGCGCTTCGATTGTCGCTTTTGATTACAGCAAAAAAATGATAGAATTGGCTAAAAGACGGCAATCACAATATGCAAAACAAATTGAATTTTGTGTAGCGGATGCGACCAATAGAGAAAGTATATTAGAATTAAAAAGAAATCGAGCCTTTACGAAAGCAGTTTCTAATATGGCAATTATGGATATTACGGATATTGAACCACTTCTTATGGCTGTTTATGAACTGTTGGAGGAAAGCGGAATTTTTGTCTTTGCAACGCAACACCCTTGTTTTATCACGTTGACTGAAAAATATATGACACCGCACAGTTACTATGGTATAGCGATTGAAGGGCAACCGGAGGAGCAGATTTATTATCATCGTTCCATACAAGATATTTTTAACCTTTGTTTTAGAGCTGGATTTGTCATTGATGGATTTTATGAAGAATGTTTCAAAAACAACAAAGAAATTCCTATGGTAATGATAGTAAGGCTTAAAAAGGTAAAACGTGATAGCTTAAAATAAATTCAAGTTTGCCGGATAAATAGCAAACCTGGCCGAGCCAGTCAACGGTCAAGATGAACGGGCTTCGCCCGCCGTTGACAGCCCCGCCCGGTTTTGCAGTTAGGCAGTCAAGGAGCGACAGCCTAAAGTGCTGCCGCCCCTTACTATCATAAAAAGCAACTACTAACCAGCCACAGCCCTTTTGGGAGGAAAGGGGGATTTTCCATGACCTGTACAGAAGAATATCGGGAACATATCGAGTACACTTTCCATGCCTTTTGCAAAGTCGTTATCCGAAATGCAACGATCAACGCAGCGAGGACACGGAGCAGGAAGCACAAAAGAGAAATATCCCTTGAATACCTCACAGACGAAAAGCACTACCCTTTAGGCACGACAGATGAATATTTCCAAGCCCCGGAGCCGGACGAGGAATACATACTTACCCTTTGCGGCGATACGGTCATTTTCAGCAGCGGCTTACTTGCGGAAGCCCTGTCACGGCTGGACGAACGGGAGCGGGAAATGATTTACCTGTCCTTTTTCAAGCGTATTCCACAGCACGAAATTGGCAGACAGTACGGGCGCAGCCGCAGCACAGCGGGCTACCATATCCGAAAAGTCCTACGGCAGCTCCAAGCGGAAATGGAGGGAATGGCATATGAGAAATAATAGGCTTCTCCCCTATGAAACAATCGTCCAAGCCACCAGCGGGGAGCCGGAAGCGGTGGGAACTGTATTGCAGTATTACCGCCGCCGCATACAATGTGCCGCCCGTGTGAATGGACGGGTAGACCAAGATACAGAGGACTACATCACCCAGACGCTTCTCACAGCTATTTTCAAGTTCCGCTTTGGGAGATAGCCCTACCGCCTACAACTGAATAACCGCCGCTTCGCCGGCAACCAGAAAGCAGTAAATCTATTCAACAGATTTGCTGCTTTTTTTCGTTCCTGTTTGGCATTTTTGAAAATCCCCAGTATGAAAAAACAAAAGGGAAAATTGCCGCCGCAGTTGGCAAAATCCCTTACTTATCCGTGGAGGGTATCAAAGAAAAAAATACTGCCATTGTCCGCCTTTTTCGGCTTGCGTGGTGTTGTAGGGAATAAGGGGAAATTCTAAAAATCTCCGTCCATTTTGCTTTGCGTGGTGTTGTAGGTAGTGAAAGGAAAATTTTCAAGATATGCCGGAATAGCGGGTAGCAAAGCCCTTTTGAAACGTCTTGTTAGCGGAAAGTACGGAAGCCGGGGAACGCCGGAGTTTTTCAGAGCAAGATTCTACCGCAGTACCAAAATTCGCTTATCGCTCATTTTGCCCCTGCGGGAATCTTGTTGGGGAGTGCCTTCCCCAAACCCTGCTTATGCGGCTTACGCCGCTGGAAAATCCCTCAAAATAATTTTTCGGATTTTTCAAAAACAGTTCCGCTTTACACCCTGTTTTTCTCCTATTAGTGAGAGGACACCACGCACAGCCGAAGGAGGTTTTACCATGCGAAAACGATATAACACGCCGCACCGCAGCCGGGTAGTCAAGACACGCATGACCGAGGAAGAATACGCCGAGTTTGCGGAAAGGCTTTCTGCTTACAACATGAGCCAAGCCGAGTTTATCCGGCAAGCCATAACCGGGGCAGCCATACGCCCCATCATAACCGTTTCCCCCGTCAATGACGAGTTGCTTGCCGCTGTCGGGAAGCTGACCGCCGAATACGGCAGGATCGGCGGCAACTTAAACCAGATAGCCCGGACGCTGAACGAGTGGCACAGCCCCTACCCGCAGCTTGCCGGGGAGGTACGGGCGGCGGTTTCCGACCTTGCTGCCCTAAAGTTTGAAGTCTTGCAGAAAGTGGGTGACGCTGTTGGCAACATTCAAACATATCAGCTCTAAAAATGCGGACTATGGCGCAGCGGAAGCCTATCTCACATTTGAGCATGACGAGTTTACCATGAAGCCCACCCTTGATGAAAACGGGCGGCTGATACCGAGGGAGGATTACCGCATTTCTTCCCTCAACTGTGGGGGCGAGGATTTCGCTGTTGCCTGTATGCGGGCTAATCTCCGCTATGAGAAAAACCAAAAACGGGAAGATGTGAAAAGCCACCACTATATCATCAGCTTTGACCCACGGGACGGGACAGACAACGGCTTGACCGTAGACCGGGCGCAGGAGCTGGGCGAGCAGTTCTGTAAAGAGCATTTCCCCGGACACCAAGCCTTAGTCTGCACCCACCCGGACGGGCATAACCACAGCGGCAATATCCATGTGCATATCGTCATCAACTCCCTGCGGATTTATGAAGTCCCGCTTCTGCCCTACATGGACAGACCAGCCGACACACGGGAGGGCTGCAAGCACCGCTGCACCAACGCCGCTATGGAATATTTCAAGAGTGAAGTCATGGAGATGTGCCACCGGGAGGGGCTTTACCAAATCGACCTCCTAAGCGGCAGCAAGGAACGGATAACCGAACGGGAATACTGGGCGGCAAAGAAAGGACAGCTTGCCCTTGATAAAGAGAACGCTGTCAGAGAAGCCGCAGGACAGCCGACCAAGCCCACCAAGTTTGAAACGGACAAGGCGAAGCTGCGCCGGACGATACGGCAGGCACTTTCCCAAGCTGGCAGCTTTGACGAATTTTCTTCCCTTTTGCTGCGGGAGGGTGTGACCGTCAAGGAGAGCCGGGGGCGGCTTTCCTACCTCACGCCGGACAGGACAAAGCCTATCACAGCCCGGAAGCTGGGGGACGATTTTGACAAGGCTGCTGTCCTTGTCCTGCTTACGCAGAACGCCCACAGAGCCGCCGAACAGAGCAAAGCCATACTCGAATACCCTGCCGCGGTTAAAAAGCTGTCACAAGGGGAAAAAACCACAAAAACCACCCCGGCAGACAACACCTTGCAGCGCATGGTTGACCGGGAAGCCAAGCGAGCCGAGGGCAAGGGCGTGGGCTATGACCGCTGGGCGGCAAAGCACAACCTAAAGCAAATGGCAGCTACCGTTACCGCCTATCAGCAGTACGGCTTTTCTTCCCCGGAGGAACTGGACGAAGCCTGTTCTGCCGCCTATACCGCCATGCGGGAAAGCCTTACAGAGCTGAAGCAGATGGAAAAGACGCTGAACGGGAAAAAGGAGCTGCAACGGCAGGTGCTTGCCTATTCCAAGACCCGCCCTGTCCGGGACGGGCTGAAACAGCAGAAAAACGCCAAAGCAAAAGCAGCCTACCGTCAGAAGTACGAAAGCGACTTTATCATAGCAGACGCAGCCGCCCGCTATTTCAGGGAAAACGGCATTTCCAAGCTGCCGAGCTATAAAGCCCTGCAAGCAGAGATTGAAACCCTTATCCAAGAGAAAAACAGCGGCTACAACGATTACCGGGCAAAACGGGAGGAATACCGCCGCTTACAGACTGTCAAGGGCAATATCGACCAGATTTTACACCGGGAGCGCAAGCCTGTGAAAAGGCAGGAACAGGAACGATAAAAACCGCCCCAAAATGTACCCGAACCTATACAGAACAAGGGGGCTGCCCCGTACCCTATCCGCAAATACCAAAGGATTTTTTAACGGGCTTATAGGGCAGAAAAAACCCGAAAATGATACCGAGATGATACAGAATTACCGCCGATACCGCCACACCAGCGGAAACGGCAGAAAGGAGCGCACCCATGCCAAGAATGAGCAAGAAACGGCGGCTGGAATGGTCTTTTTTCCTGCGGCAAGTGAAAGTCGGGAATTCCACCTGCGATCGTATCACATACAATGACCTCTGCCGGGGCTGTACCCATAGCTGCAAGCAGAGCTTCCGGGCGGTTATCATACTCTGCCCCCACTACTACTCCAAACGCCGGAAAAAGGAGGACAGGGACAATGGCAGATAACCGCAAGTATTACTACCTCAAGCTGAAAGAGAACTTTTTTGACAGCGACTCCATTGTGCTGCTGGAAGATATGAAAGACGGGATTTTATACTCCAATATCCTCTTGAAGCTGTACTTAAAATCGCTGAAAAACGGCGGGAAATTGCAGCTTGACGAGCATATCCCCTACACAGCGCAGATGATAGCGACACTGACCCGCCACCAGATAGGGACGGTTGAGAGGGCTTTAGAGATTTTCCGGCAGTTGGGGCTTGTGGAGCAGCTTGACAGCGGGGCTTTCTATATGACCGACATTGAGCTGATGATAGGACAGTCCTCTACCGAAGCCGAGCGGAAACGGGCTGCAAGACTGGAAAACAAGGCACTTTTACCGCCCCGGACAAAAGGCGGACATTTGTCCGACATTCGTCCACCAGAGATAGAGATAGAGTTAGAGAAAGAGATAGAGATAGAAAAAGAGAGAGAGGGAGAAACGGGACACCCCGCCCCCGCCGCTTATGGCAGATACAACAATGTGATACTGACCGATACAGAGCTTTCCGGGCTAAAAACAGAGTTGCCCGACAAGTGGGAGTATTATATTGACCGGCTTTCCTGCCATATCGCTTCCACCGGGAAACAGTACCACAGCCATGCAGCCACCATTTACAAGTGGGCGCAGGAGGACGCTGCCAAAGGCAAGGCTGCCCCGAAACAGGGCATACCCGATTATTCATGCAAGGAGGGCGAGAGCTTATGAAAAACGGAATTGAAGCTATGATTACGGACATTACAGCCACTACCGCCGAAGCGGAGGACTACACAGGCGAGGACGGGCTTTTATACTGCGGTAAGTGCCATACGCCCAAAGAAGCCTATTTTGCAGAGGGAAAGACTTGTTTCGGGCGTGACCGCCACCCGGCAGAGTGCGACTGCCAGCGGGCAGCCCGTGAAAAGCAGCAAGCCGCCGAAAGCCGACAGAAGCACCTTGAAAAAGTGGAGGACTTGAAACGCCGGGGCTTTACCGACCCTGCTATGCGGAACTGGACATTTGAGCATGACAACGGCAGAAACCCGCAGACCGAAACCGCCCGCTTTTATGTGGAGAGCTGGGAAACCATGCAGGCTGAAAATATCGGCTACCTGTTTTGGGGCGGCGTGGGGACGGGAAAAAGCTACCTTGCCGCCTGTATCGCCAACGCCCTTATGGAAAAAGAGGTTGCCGTCTGCATGACAAACTTTGCAACGATACTGGGTGACCTTGCCGCCAGCTTTGAGGGCAGGAACGAATATATTTCCCGCCTTTGCAGCTACCCTCTGCTGATACTTGATGATTTCGGTATGGAGCGAGGAACAGAATACGGGCTGGAACAGGTTTACAGCGTGATTGACAGCCGTTACCGAAGCGGCAAGCCGCTGATCGCCACGACCAACCTCACGCTGGAGGAATTGCAGCACCCGCAGGACACGCCCCACGCCCGTATCTATGACAGGCTGACTTCCATGTGCGCCCCCGTCCGCTTCACGGGCAGCAACTTCCGAAAGGAAACCGCACAGGAAAAGCTGGAACGCTTAAAGCAACTGATGAAGCAGCGAAAGGAGAGCCTATGACAGAAACGAAACAGACAAGCACCACCAAAACAGACCGCCGCCCGGACTGTGTGACGGAAATCCGCATGGGCAACTCCGTCCTTACCGTTTCCGGCTTCTTCAAGCAGGGCGCAACCGACACCGCAGCCGACAAGATGATGAAAGTGCTGGAAGCGGAAGCTGCTACACAAAAAACGGCGATTTGACCGACCATAAAGAAGCAGATTTGACGCTTTTGCCGCTATACAGACAGCCGCCCCATGTGGTACAATCAAGGTACGGAATAGTGGGGCTGGCTGTCGGAAACGGAGGATTTTATGTTAAGACAGACCAACCAACAACCAATTACCGCCCTTTACCCAAGACTATCCCATGAGGACGAGCTGCAAGGCGAAAGCAATTCCATTTCCAATCAGAAGCGTATCCTTGAAACCTATGCAAAGCAGAACGGCTTTTCCAATCTGCGCTGGTACACGGACGACGGTTATTCTGGTGCGAACTTTCAAAGACCCGGTTTTCAAGCCATGCTTGCGGACATTGAAGCCGGAAAAGTCGGGACAGTTATCGTAAAGGATATGTCGAGGTTAGGGCGAAACTACCTGCAAGTGGGAATGTACACGGAAATGATTTTCCCACAGAAAGGTGTCCGCTTCATCGCTATCAATGACGGAGTGGACAGCGCACAGGGCGACAATGACTTTGCCCCGCTGCGGAATATCTTTAACGAATGGCTGGTGAGAGATACGAGCAAGAAAATCAAAGCAGTAAAACGCTCAAAAGGCATGAATGGCAAGCCCATCACAAGCAAGCCTGTGTATGGCTACCTCATGGACGAGGATGAAAATTTCATTATTGACGAGGAAGCTGCACCCGTAGTCAAGCAGATATACAACCTCTGTCTTGCCGGGAATGGTCCGACCAAGATAGCCCGTATGCTCACAGAGCAGCAAATCCCCACGCCGGGAACGCTTGAATACCGCAGGACGGGCAGCACCCGCCGCTACCACCCCGGCTATGAGTGCAAGTGGGCGACCAATACCGTAGTGCATATCCTTGAAAACCGGGAATACACAGGCTGTCTGGTAAATTTCAAGACAGAAAAACTTTCTTACAAAGTCAAGCACAGTGTAGAAAATCCCCCGGAAAAGCAAGTGATTTTCGAGAACCACCACGAGCCTATCATAGACACCCAAACATGGGAACGGGTGCAGGAGCTTCGCAAACAGCGCAAACGCCCAAACCGCTATGATGAAGTGGGTTTGTTCTCCGGCATACTGTTCTGTGCGGACTGCGGCAGCGTGATGTATCAGCAGCGATACCAGACGGACAAGCGCAAGCAGGACTGTTATATCTGCGGCAACTACAAGAAACGCACCCATGACTGTACGGCGCACTTTATCCGCACCGACCTCTTGACCGCTGGTGTACTCTCCAATCTGCGGAAAGTGACCAGCTATGCGGCAAAGCATGAAGCCCGGTTTATGAAACTCTTGATTGAGCAGAACGAGGACGGGGGCAAACGCAGGAACGCCGCCAAGAAAAAGGAACTGGAAGCCTCCGAGAAACGCATAGCCGAGTTATCCGCTATCTTCAAGCGGCTGTATGAGGACAGCGTGACCGGGCGCATATCAGACGAGCGTTTCACAGAGCTGTCGGCAGACTATGAAGCAGAGCAACGGGAGCTGAAAGAAAGAGCCGCTGCTATTCAAGCGGAGCTTTCCAAAGCACAGGAAGCCACCGTGAACGCAGAAAAGTTTATGAATGTTGTCCGGCGGCATACCAGCTTTGAAGAACTTACCCCTACTCTGCTGCGGGAGTTTGTAGAGAAAATCGTTGTGCATGAGTGCAGCTATGACGAGAACAAGACCCGCAGACAGGACATTGAGATTTATTATTCTTTTGTTGGCAAGGTGGACTTGCCCGAATAACCGCCCGACCTATCCGACACAATGCGCAAGTGCCGGATAGGAACGGCAAAATTTTTTACACTTCTATTACTTCTTTATCGCACATCAGTAAAAAGCCAGGGCATGAAACAGCTCATGGCGGGCGGCGGCGTTGCCCTTATCGGCGGCACCCTCGTACCTCTGCTTGCCGGACTGTTCGGTTAAGCGGCGGGGTTAGCCTATGCAGAGCATACTTGACGCGATTAACGAATGGATAAAGGAAATCCTCATTGGAGCCATTAACGGTAATCTGTCAACTATGTTCGGGGACGTAAACGAAAAAGTCGGAACTATCGCCGCAGAGGTAGGACAAACCCCGCAGGGGTGGAACGCAGGCATATTTTCCATGATACAGAGCTTGTCGGAAAATGTGATTGTACCCATTGCGGGGCTTGTTATTACCTACGTTCTATGCGTGGAGCTTATCAGCATGGTAACGGAAAAGAACAATATGCACGATATTGACACGTTCATGTTCTTTAAGTGGTTTTTCAAGGCGTGGGTAGCGGTGTATCTCGTTACCCACACCTTTACTATCACTATGGCGGTGTTCGATATGGCGCAGCACGTTGTTTCCGGCGCGGCGGGCGTGATCGGCGGCGATACGAATATCGACGTTGACGCCGCCCTCTCGTCCATGCAAGCCGGACTTGACGCTATGGAAATCCCCGAACTGCTTATGCTCGTTATGGAAACAAGCCTTGTGAGCCTTTGCATGAAAATCATGTCGGTGCTTATCACGGTTATCCTGTACGGCAGAATGATAGAAATTTACCTTTACTGTTCGGTATCGCCTATCCCGTTTGCAACTATGACCAACAGAGAGTGGGGGCAGATAGGCAACAACTACTTAAAAGCCCTGTTCGCCCTCGGTTTTCAAGGCTTCCTCATAATGATATGCGTCGGCATTTATGCGGTTTTGGTTGGCAGCATGATTGTAGCGGACAACCTGCACAGCGCGATTTTCTCCCTTGCAGCCTACACCGTGATTTTGTGCTTCTCCCTATTCAAAACAGGCACACTTGCGAAGTCAATCTTTAACGCCCATTAAAGACCGAAAGGAGGTTTTCACTTGGCGTATGTACCCGTACCCAAAGACTTATCAAAAATCAAAACAAAAGTCGCTTTTAATCTGACAAAGCGGCAGATTATATGTTTTGCGGCAGCCCTCGCTATGGGACTACCGCTTTTCTTTTTGCTCAAAGACAGCGCGGGAACAAGCATGGCGGCATTTGCAATGATTGTCGTTATGCTTCCCTGCTTCCTCTTGGCAATGTATGAAAAACACGGGCAGCCCCTTGAAGTCGTGATAAAGAACGTCATTCAGACAAAGTTTATCCGACCAAAGGAACGCCCCTATCAGACGGAAAATTTTTATGCCGTCATAGAAAAACAACGAAAACTGGAAAAGGAGGTATCGGCTATTGTCAATGGCAGAACGAAAAACCATGACCCGCGCGGTAAAAAATCCCGTGAAGCGTAAGCTGACCCGCGCAGAAAAGAAAGAAATCGCCGCCGTGATACAGGCGGCAAAGGGCGACGGGAAGCCCCACACCGCGCAGCAGACCATTCCCTACTTGCAGATGTACCCGGACGGGATTTGCAGGGTAACGGAAAAGAAATACAGTAAAAGCCTTGTCTTTGAAGATATTAACTATCAGCTTGCACAGGCAGATGATAAGACCGCCATTTTTGAAAACTGGTGCGATTTTCTCAACTACTTTGACGCTTCCGTTTCGGTGCAGCTCTCTTTCATCAATCAGGGCGCAAGAAAGGAAAAGGCACAGGCGGCTATCGAAATTCCGGCACAGGACGACGCTTTTAACTCTATCCGCAGGGAGTACGCGGATATGCTGAAAAATCAGCTTGAAAAAGGCAACAACGGACTGGAAAAGTGCAAGTACATTACCTTTTCCATTGAAGCGGACAATCTTGCGGCGGCAAAAGCCCGCCTTTCCCGTATCGAAACCGATGTACTGAATAATTTTAAGGTGCTTGGTGTAACCGCCCGCCCCATGAACGGACAGGAACGCTTGAACGTCCTGCATGGGATTTTCCACCCGGAGGGCGAGCCGTTCCGCTTCTCTTGGGACTGGCTTGTGCCGTCGGGGCTTTCTACAAAGGACTTTATCGCCCCGTCCTCGTTCCGTTTTGGCGACGGGCGCACGTTCCGCATGGGGCGAAAACTTGGTGCGGTATCGTTCCTTGAAATCCTTGCGCCGGAGCTGAATGACCGTATGCTTTCGGACATTCTCGACCTTGAAAACGGGATAATCGTCAATATGCATATCCGCAGTATCGACCAGAGCGAAGCAATCAAGACTATCAAGCGCAAGATAACCGACCTCGACAAGATGAAGATTGAGGAACAGAAAAAAGCGGTACGCAGCGGGTATGACATGGATATAATTCCGTCCGACCTTGCTACTTTCGGCAGCGAAGCAAAAAATCTGTTGCAGGATTTACAGAGCCGCAACGAGCGAATGTTTCTGCTGACGTTCCTTGTGGTAAACATGGCAGACACAAAACGGAAACTAGATAATGACGTATTTGCTACGGCGGGCTTTGCACAGAAAAACAACTGCGCTCTGACCCGCCTTGACTATTTGCAGGAAGCGGGCTTTATGTCCTCTATTCCTCTTGGGGAGAACCTTATCCCCATTCAAAGAGGGCTTACGACCAGTAGCACCGCTATTTTTATCCCGTTCATCACGCAGGAGCTTTTCCAAAGGGGTGCAGCCCTTTACTACGGCTTAAATGCCCTTAGTAACAACATGATACTCTGCGACCGCAAGCAACTGAAAAATCCCAACGGGCTTATTCTTGGAACACCGGGAAGCGGTAAATCCTTTGCGGCAAAACGGGAAATGACAAACGCCTTTCTCATTACCGACGACGATATTATTATCTGCGACCCGGAAGCAGAATATTTTTCCCTTGTGCAGCGTTTGGGCGGGCAAGTGATACGTCTGTCGCCTGCCGGAAAAGGCATGGACGGCAAGCCCCAGTATGTGAACCCTATGGATATTAACCTCAACTACTCCGAGGACGACAACCCGCTTGCCTTGAAATCCGACTTTATCCTTTCCCTCTGCGAGCTTGTTATCGGCGGCAAAGAGGGCTTGCAGCCCGTGGAAAAGACCGTCATTGACCGCGCCGTTAGGAATGTGTACCGACCTTTCCTTGCAGACCCCGACCCGGCAAAAATGCCGATTTTGGGCGACCTCTACAACGAACTGCTGAAACAGCCGGAGCCGGAAGCTGCCCGCATTGCGGCGGCATTGGAGCTTTATGTTTCCGGCTCTCTGAACGTCTTTAACCACCGTACCAACGTGGAGCTTTCAAACCGTCTTGTCTGCTTTGATATTAAGCAGCTTGGAAAGCAGCTCAAAAAATTAGGTATGCTCATTGTGCAAGACCAGGTGTGGAACCGCGTGACCGTCAACCGCGCCGAGAAAAAGGCAACCCGTTACTATATGGACGAATTTCATTTGCTTTTGAAAGAGGAACAGACCGCAGCCTATTCTGTGGAGATTTGGAAGCGTTTTCGTAAATGGGGCGGCATACCGACGGCTATCACACAGAACGTCAAAGTGCGCCCAGATAGGGCGCTGTGCAAAGCAGTTTAAGGTACTGCCGCACACGGCAGTGTGCGAAACAATCTGCCTTACCGACTAAGGAGAAATCCTTTACGGGAACAGCGCATGGCAGAAAAAGGAATAGTCACCAAAGGACTTAGGTGCGACTGTTTCCTAATGTTAAGAAGATATGAGGATAAGATTGGGTTTATCGAATGCAAGGTTCCAGTTCCTGTTTTTTGCAGGTGTGGGAAAAGTCCTGAAACCCATGTCATAACGCTGTCACGTCATCTTTCACGGCGGGACAACTGCCAACACGTTATGAAACAGGCGTGAGAACACGTCACAAAGAACCGAAAGCATATCCGACAATCTTCATTAACCTATGCACAGTGCTAACTGGGGATTGCCTAAGTTCGGCTCATTTGCCGGATATGGTAACGGAGGCTCCATAGTAGTTTGAGAACCCTGAATTGACAGGGAATGCCGTAAATTCGGATGCGGGAAAGCCGCTTACATGGCGAAGGGAGCCAGTTAGTAACATCTAAAATGTAGGAATGAAAGGGAGGAGAAACCTCAATGAAACCAACATCTGAAATTTTAGAGCGTATTGAAAAGTGTTCCAGCGAACACAAAGACGGCGTGTTCACAAGGCTTTACAGATATTTGCTTCGTGAAGATATTTACTACGCCGCCTACCAGAAACTTTATGCAAACAAAGGCGCAACAACACAGGGTATCGACGACGATACCGCAGACGGTTTCAGTGACTTCTATGTAAAAGAGTTAATCCAGTCATTAAAGGATGGAACCTACAAGGCTAATCCTGTAAGGCGTGAGTATATTCCAAAGAAAAATGGAAAACTCCGCCCTCTGGGTATCCCGTCTTTCCGTGACAAACTCCTGCAAGAAGTTGTCAGAATGATTTTGGAAGCTATCTATGAACCTGTCTTTGACAGTCATTCCCACGGTTTCAGACCGGGCAAAAGCTGTCATACCGCACTCCGTCAGATTTCTTCTGACTTCACGGGCGTGGTTTGGTTTATCGAGGGCGATATTCAAGGTTGTTTTGATAACATCAATCACGAAAAACTGATTGAAATTTTGAGCAGGAAAATCAAAGACAGTCGTTTTCTGAACATCATTCGCCAGTTTTTGAAAGCTGGGTATATCGAGAATTGGAAGTACAACGCCACTTACAGCGGTTCTCCGCAGGGTGGTATCTGCTCTCCAATACTTGCAAATATCTATCTGAATGAGCTGGACAAGAAGTTTCGGGAAATCGCAGAACGCTTTGATAAACCGAGGTCTGCATATCAGACACCGGAATATCATGCGGCAAGCAAAGAATTAAAAAGACTGTCCTATTGGATTGACCATACCGCTGATGAAGCGGCAAGACAAGAACTGATTGACCAACATAGGGCGCAGAAGAAAGCTATGAGAAATCTGCCCTGCAAACCTGCCGACAACAAGAAGTTTACTTTTGTCCGTTATGCGGACGATTGGCTGGCAGGCGTGTGCGGCACAAAAACGGAATGTGAGGAATTGAAAGCCGAAATCGCTGAATTTCTAAGCACAGAGCTGAAATTAACTCTAAGCGAGGAAAAGACGCTGATAACGCACAGCTCCGAAAAAGTCCGCTTCATTGGCTATGATATTTGTGTCCGCAGAAATCAGGAAGTCAAAGGTCACAGAATGAAAAACGGAACGTGGAGAAAATCCCGTACCCTGCACATGAAAGTCGCCTTGTCTATTCCCCATACGGAAAAGATTGAAAAATTCATGTTTGCAAAGAAAGTCATTCGCCAGCAGGAAAACGGGGAGTTTCAGCCGATACACAGAGCCGGACTTCTCAACCTTGCGGATTACGAGATTGTGGAACAGTACAATGCCGAAGCAAAAGGATTATGCAACTATTACAATCTGGCTTGTGATTATCACACGCTGGACTACTTCTGCTATCTCATGGAGTACAGTTGCTTAAAGACGATTGCCAATAAGCATAAAACCAGTATCCGCAAAATCATTCGCCAGTATAAAGACGGGAAAACATGGTCTGTCCCTTATGAAACTAAAGCAGGGACTAAACGTGTTCGCCCTGTTAAAATCGCAGACTGCAAGCGTGGCGAAGCGAGTGACATTATTTATCAGAGAAAGAAATTTAGCTGGAAAACCACTATCAGACAACGGCTCAATGCCAGAGTTTGTGAATTATGTGGGTGTAAAGAAGCCGATTTGTATGAAGTTCACGTCATACGGAACTTAAACGAGTTGGGTAATTCTGATTGGGAAACCGTGATGAAAAAGAAGCGGAGAAAAACGCTTGTTGTTTGCAGCAAGTGCCATGAAAGAATACACAGACACTAATCAATACGTCAATTACTAATGGGGAGCCGGATACTTCGAGAGGAGTAAGTCCGGTTCCGAGGGAGGGTGTAGGAAACCTGCCGCCAGCGGCGGCAAGGCGCCTTTACCCTACCCTACGACCTTTTAAGCAGCCGCGAAGTCGAGAATATCTTTGAAAACTCCGATTTTGTCCTCATGCTCAATCAGGCACAGGGCGACCGGGCTA
Source organism: Blautia stercoris (assembly GCF_054657695.1). Lineage (NCBI taxonomy): Bacteria > Bacillati > Bacillota > Clostridia > Lachnospirales > Lachnospiraceae > Blautia > Blautia stercoris. The sequence goes on along the minus strand of NZ_BAAHYF010000002.1, from coordinate 551,497 downwards.
TCCTTGCAAAGCAGCTTAACATCTCCCCGCAGCAGATGAAGTATGTAACCCACACCGAAGCGGGCGAGGGGCTTATCTTTTACGGGAATGTGGTGCTGCCGTTCATTGACCGCTTCCCGACGGACACCGAGCTTTACTGTCTGCTTACGACAAAGCCGGAGGAAGTGAGCAAGCCATGAAAACAGACGTAATCATCAACCGCGACGCCCTCTATGCCCTGCGGGAGCTTCCGAGCGAAAGCGTGAACTGCTGCGTCACAAGCCCGCCTTACTATGGACTAAGGGACTACGGGCTTGACGCGCAGATTGGACGTGAGGACACGCCGGAGCAGTATATCGGGCGGCTTGTGGAAGTGTTCCGGGAGCTGCGCCGGGTACTCAAAGACGACGGGACATTTTGGCTGAATATCGCAGACACATACTGCGGCAGCGGCATGAAAGCGGGCTGCAAGCAAAAGGATTTAATCGGTATTCCGTGGCTTCTTGCCTTTGCCCTGCGCTCTGACGGGTGGTATTTAGGTAGTGTAAATTATTTTGTGTAAACCTCTTGAATTGATGAAAAAATCATTGATTTAAGATATTAAATTTATTATGTGACTGGGCTGAATGGCAGCATTTGCTATTCAGCTCTTGTCTATTTATTAGCATGAATACAGAGACATGTCAAGGGCACCCAATAAAATTGGGTGTATTTTTCCCTTTACAGGTTTCTGTATTTGTGCTTATTCAATGTCTATCGGCTGGATTCTATCTCCAAAATAGATACATAACTGATCAAGGGTAAGGCCCCAATCGCATGATTTTCCAGTCCATTTTTTAGTCGCATCTGTCATAGCAAGATACAGCATCTTAAACAGTGCATCATCTGTCGGAAAAATGGTTTTTGATTTTGTCACCTTTCGTAACTGTCGATTGAAATTTTCAATCGAATTTGTAGTATAAATCAACTTTCTGATTTCACAAGGATATTTGAAATAGGTTGACAACTGAGGCCAGTTATTTCTCCAGGATGCTATGGATGCCGGATATTTCTTTCCCCATTTTTCTTCTAAATCGTCTAGTGCTACAAGCGCTAAATCTTCCGTATCTGCTTTATACACCAGTTTTAAGTCGGTCATAAAAGGTCTTACATCTTTATAAGAGATAAATTTTGTAGAGTATCGGATTTGATGGACTATGCATCTTTGAATTTCTGCCTGCGGAAAAACAGCTTGAATTGCATCTCCAAAACCGGTCAAACCATCAACCGATACAATCATAATGTCTTCTACTCCTCTATTCTTAATCTCGTTAAGTACAGAAAGCCAGTACTTTGCACTTTCATTTCCACCAATCCACATACCAAGAACTTCTCGTTTTCCGTTTAATTTTACACCAATCGCAACATATACGGCTTTTTTTACCGTACGATTGTCTTCTCGAACATGAAAATGAACGGCATCCATAAATACAATCGCATACTTCCGTTCTAATGGACGGTTTTGCCATTCTTTTGCAATCGGCAGAATTCTGTCTGTCATGTGTGAAATCATTTCTGCGGATGCTTCTACACCGTAAACATCTCTCAAATGGGAAGAAATATCCCTCGTTGTCATTCCTTTTGCATACATAGACAAAACTTGGTCTTCGATATTTGAGATATCGGTCTGGTTCTTTTTTACAATCTCTGGCTGAAACGTACTTTGACGATCTCTGGGAATCTCTAAATTTATTGTTCCCATAGTTGATGTTACTGTTTTGGGACTATATCCATTTCTGCTGTCATCTGTTTCTTTGTTTTGGTAGTCATACTTAGAGTAACCAAGATGCTCATCCATTTCCGCTTCCAACATACTTTGTAAAGTGTCTCCCAATAAATCTTTCAACATTTCCTGAATATCTTGAGCATCTTTCGGCTGATAGTGCTCCAATAAACTACTGATAAATGCTTTACGTTCTGGGTCCATTTTTCTTCTTCGTGCCATAAAAAAATCCTCCTGAATTGATATTTATTTTAACATCAATCCAAGAGGATATAGAACTCTTTTTTGGAGTTTACACAGAATTATTTACAGTCTCGGTATTTACGCAGCGATATTATCTGGCTGAAAGAAAACCCTATGCCGGAAAGCTGCCGCGACCGACCGAGCCGCTGCTATGAGCATATCTTTTTACTGACGAAATCAAAGAAATATTACTATGACGCTGCCGCCATTGCAGAGCCGATCGCGCCGGGAACGGCTGCGCGCTACAGGCAAGGGCGCAGCGCAGGACACAAATACGCCGAGGAAGTACCAGGACAGGGCAAGGTACAGGGTATCAATCAGCCCCGCAGCGGCAGCTATTATGACGACGCCCTTATGCCGACCACAAGAAACAAGCGGGACGTTTGGCTTATCAATACCGTACCGTACAAGGGCGGGCATTTTGCCGCCTATCCCCCGAAGCTCGCGGAAACGTGCATACTTGCGGGCTGTCCGAAAGGCGGCGTTGTGATAGACCCGTTCTTTGGAAGCGGCACCACCGGGCTTGCAGCGCAAAGCCTTGACCGCCGCTATATCGGCATTGAACTGAACGCCGAGTATTGCGCCCTTGCAGGGGCGCGGATTGGAGGTGGTAACACTTGAAAGACCCATTAAAGCCCCGCGATAAAATCACGCAGAAAATGACCCGCGACGGGGCTATCGCAGAAAATCAGACCACGGGAGACACGGAACGTATCAGCAACCGCATACGGGACGCGGATTTACAAAAGACCCCGGAACAACAGGCGGCACAGGACGCTATGCAGCTTCCCCCGGTATCTGATACAAGCCCGCTTCCCCATGTGCCGGGAGCTGCCCCCAAAGCGGACACAGGCAAAACGGAGCGCGTCATGAAGCATATCGACGACGCCCATACACGAAAAGCCAGTAAAAAGGCAGTACGAAAAGCACAGGCAGAAGCTACCGCCGGGACGAAATCTTCCCGGCTGCAATTTACCGACGAGGAACGCGCTGCCCCGGAGCTTGAAAAGTATATCAAGAAATCCGATAAAGCCGCCGACCGCTTGGATAAGGCAAAGGCAGCTATCCCCAAAGAAAAGAAACTGGTAAAAGAGCGCACCTTTGACGAAACCACCGGGAAAGGCAAGACCCGCCTGCACTTTGAGGAAAAGGACAAGCCGCCCGGATTTAAGGAGAAGCACAACCCGCTATCCCGCCCCACACAGGAAGCCGGGATTTTGGTACATAACAAAATCCATTCTGTCGAAAAGGATAATTCCGGCGTGGAGGGCGCACACAAGAGCGAGGAAGCCGCAGAACGGGGATTGAAGTACGGGGCGCGGAAAATCAAGCAGGGCTACCGCAACCATAAGCTGAAACCCTACCGGGAAGCGGCAAAGGCAGAAAAAGCGGCTTTTCGGGCAAATATGGACTTTCAGTATCACAAGACCCTGCATGAGAACCCGCAGCTAACCAGTAACCCCATTTCCCGGTTTTGGCAGAAGCAGAAAATCAAGCGGCAGTATGCAAAGGAAGCCCGCAATACCGCAAAGGGTATCAAGGGCGCGGCAGAACGCACCCGCAAGGCGGCAGCCAAAGCCGCCGAGAAAACGAAGCAGACCGCAGCATTTGTGGCAAGGCACCCGGCGGGTGTGGCAATCGCTGTCGGGGTGCTACTGCTCTTTATCATGGTTATGTCCGGGCTGTCCTCTTGTGGGGCAATGTTTTCCGGCACGTTAAACGGCGTGCTTGGAACGTCCTATACGTCCGAGGACAGCGACCTTGTGGAAGTGGAAAACAGCTACGCAGGATTGGAAAACGAGCTGCAAAGCAGGATTGACAATATCGAGCGCGACAATCCGGGCTATGACGAGTACCGCTATGACCTTGCAAATATCGGACACAATCCCCATGAATTAGCGTCTTATCTGACCGCAAAATACCAAAGCTACACCTGCGCCGAGGTACAGAGCGAATTACAGCGGATTTTCAATCAACAATACAAGCTGACGCTGACCGAGGAAGTGGAAATACGCTACCGGGAGGAAGAACGCACCGACACATGGACAGATGAGGACGGCAACGAGCATACGGACACCTACACGGTACAAGTGCCTTATGAGTATTACATCTTGAACGTCAAGCTGACGAATACCCCACTATCCACCATTGCGGAAAACAATCTGACCCCGGAACAACTGGAAATGTACCGGGTGTACTTACAGACAAGCGGGAACAAGCCCCTTATCTTTGGCGGCGGCTCTCCCGACACTTCCGCGTCGGAAGATTTAAGCGGCGTGGACTTTGTAAACGGAACGCGCCCCGGCAATACCGCTATCGTTGACCTTGCAAAACGGCAAGTCGGAAATGTGGGCGGCTATCCGTATTGGAGCTGGTACGGCTTTAATTCCCGCGTGGAATGGTGCGCCTGTTTCGTGTCCTGGTGCTACGGGCAAATGGGACTTTCCGAGCCGCGCTTTGCCGCCTGCCAGTCGCAGGGTATTCCGTGGTTTACTTCTCACGGACAATGGGGAGCGCGGGGCTATGAAAACATTGCCCCCGGCGACGCTATCTTTTTTGACTGGGATTTAGACGGCAGCGCAGACCATGTAGGACTTGTTATCGGCAGGGACGAAAGCCGCGTCTATACCGTGGAGGGCAATTCCGGCGACGCCTGCAAGATTAAGAGCTATCCCCTTGACTATGCCTGTATCAAAGGGTACGGGCTGATGAACTGGAACTGACACATTTTTTGAAAATCGAAAGGAGAAAAATTTTATGGCAATGAGTAAAATCGAAAGAATTGACAAGGAAATCCAAAAGACCCGTGAGAAAATCACGGAGTATCAGAACAGGCTGCGCGGACTGGAAGCACAGAAAACCGAAGCGGAAAATCTGCAAATCGTTCAGCTTGTGCGCTCTATGCGCCTTACCCCGCAGGAGCTTACCGCTATGCTTGCGGGCGGAGGTATTCCGGGCATTGCCCCTATGCCCGCAGACTATGAGGAACAGGAGGACAATGCAGATGAAGAATAAAATTCTTAGAAGCCTTACCGCACTTTGCGCCGCCCTTATGCTCATGGGCGGCTTTTCTGTTACCGCCTTTGCACAGACACCTACGACGGAAGAAACCGACGACAGCGGCGTGATCGTGGAAACCGAACCGCAGCCCCTTACCCCGGAGGGCAACATGACCCTTGTGGACGACATCGACGGGGACGCTGCCGAGGATAAACAGTTTATCGTCGTGAAAAGCAAAGGCGGCAACTATTTTTACATTATCGTTGACCGGGCAGCCGAGGGGGAAAATTCCGTCCACTTCCTAAATCAAGTAGACGAAAGCGACCTTATGGCGATTATCGGGGAGGAACAGACCGAACAGCCCCCGGCTGTCTGCAACTGTACCGAGAAATGCAAGGCGGGCGAAGTCAACACCGCCTGTCCTGTCTGCTCTGTAACTATCAATAACTGCACAGGCAAGGACACCGAGCCGGAAGCTCCCGCAGAGCCGGAGAAACCCAAAAACAGCATGGGCGGGCTTCTCATCTTCCTTGTTGTGGGACTTCTTGGCGGCGGCGCAGCCCTCTACTACGTTAAGTTTATGAAACCGAAGCAGAACGTAAAAGGCAGCACCGACCTTGACGAGTTCGATTTTGACGAATACGACGAGGACGAGCCGGAGGAAGAAACTGACATCGCAGACACCGAACAGGAGGACGAGGAAGAATGAAACTTGTGATTTGTGAGAAACCCAGCGTCGGGGCGGCGGTTGCCGCCGCCCTTGGCGTTACGGGTAAGAAAGACGGATATATCGAAAATGACAAGTACATCATTTCTTGGTGTATCGGGCATTTGGTACAGCTTTCCGAAGCTGCCGCCTATGGGGAGCAGTACAGAAAATGGAGCTATGACAGCTTACCCATTCTGCCGCAGGAATGGCAGTACACCGTAGCCGCCGACAAGGGAAAACAATTCAAAATCTTGAAAGACCTCATGCACCGCGCCGACGTTTCGGAAGTCGTGAACGCCTGCGACGCGGGGCGCGAGGGAGAATTGATTTTCCGATTTGTCTATGAAATGGCGGGCTGCAAGAAACCCTTTACCCGTCTTTGGATTTCCTCTATGGAAACGGACGCAATTCGAAGCGGCTTTGAACATCTGAAGGACGGGCGCGGGTATGACACCCTCTATCATTCCGCACTATGCAGGGCAAAGGCTGACTGGCTTATCGGTATCAATGCGACCCGCCTTTTCTCCTGCCTGTATGGAAAGACCTTGAACGTGGGACGTGTGCAGACCCCGACCTTAAAAATGCTTGTAGACCGGGACGCTGCCATTACAAACTTCAAGAAAGAAACCTACTATCATGTGCGCCTTATGCTCCCCGGCGCAGAAGCGGCAAGCGCGAAGATCTGCGCCGCTGATGAAGCGGGCAAACTGAAAGCAGCCTGCGAAGCGTCGGCGGCTGTCTGTACTTCCCTTGTGAAAGAAAAGAAAACCATTGCCCCGCCGAAGCTCTTTGACCTTACCAGTTTACAGCGGGAAACAAACCGTATTTACGGGTACACGGCAAAGCAGACCCTTGACCTTGCACAGACCCTCTATGAAAAGAAGCTCTTGACCTATCCGAGAACGGACAGCGCATTTCTGACCGATGACATGGGAGAAACAGCGACGGGCATTATCGCGCTGCTATGCGGGAAGCTGCCCTTTATGGCGGGCATTTCCTTTACGCCGGAAGTTTCCCGCGTTCTGAACAGCAAAAAGGTATCAGACCACCACGCAATCATTCCCACTATGGAGCTTGCAAAGGCTGACCTTACCGCGCTGCCGGAAAGCGAGCGCAATATCCTTACCCTTGCCGGGGCGCGTCTGCTTATGGCGACCGCCGAGCCGTACAGTTTTGAAGCGGTAACGGCGGTTTTCTCCTGCGCCGACCATGAATTTACGGCAAAGGGAAAGGCGGTAATCGCTGCCGGGTGGAAAGACATGGAACGGCTTTACCGGGTGACCCTCAAAAAGAAGCCGGACAGCGACGACGAAAACGAACTTGTTTTAGATGTGCCGGACTTTACCGAGGGACAGACCTTTGAAAACCCTGCTGCAAAGGTTACGGAGCATGAAACGACGCCGCCGAAGCCCCACAATGAAGCGTCCTTACTTTCTGCTATGGAACGCGCTGGGAATGAGGACACCGACCCGGACGCAGAACGCCGGGGGCTTGGGACGCCCGCTACCCGCGCCGCTGTCATTGAAAAGTTAGTAAAAGGCGGCTTTATCGAGCGCAAGGGCAAGCAGCTACTTCCTACCAAAGACGGCACAAACCTTGTGTGCGTCCTGCCGGACAGCTTAACTTCTCCGCAGCTTACGGCTGCATGGGAAAACAATCTGACGCAGATTGCAAAGGGTAACGCTGACCCTGCCGCTTTCATGCAGGGTATCGAAGCAATGACGCAGGAGCTTGTAAAAACCTATGCTTCCGTGTTGGGTGAGAAACAAGAGCTTTTCAAGACAGAAAAAACAGAGCTTGGGAAGTGTCCCCGCTGCAAGTCCCTGGTCTATGAGGGAAAGAAAAACTACTACTGTTCCAACAAAGAGTGCGGCTTTACCATGTGGAAAAATGACCGCTTCTTTGAGGAACGAAAAACCGCCTTTACCCCGAAGATTGCCGCAGCACTTCTTAAATCCGGCAAGGCAACAGTTAAAAAACTGTACTCTCCGAAAACGGGCAAAACCTACGACGGAACGGTACTTTTAGCCGACACGGGCGGTAAATATGTGAATTACAAAGTAACCATTTCAAAGAACAAAGAACTTGAATAGCAAGCATAGGAAGCGGGTACCCACTTCCGTAAATCCCCCGTTTTCGTCTGCCGACGATTGCGGGGGATTTTTCTTGTTGGGAAGTTTCCCAAACCCTCTGCAATTTTTCAAAATCTTTGGCAGAACAGGCGGCGCGTTGTATTTAGGAGCGTAACCACCAACGCGCAGCGTCTACGCTGCCATTTCAGAAAGGAGCGAATACATGAGCGAACAATTTTCCATTCTTATCGACAGCCGCACCCGCTTTGAAACAAGCGAACCGGGCGGCGTGTGGCTTTCCATGCCGACCACAAAGGAGCAGCTTCACGAAGCTATGCAGCGCGTCGGCATTACTGCGGATAACCCGCAGGACTTCTTTATCAACGGCTTTGCAAACACCGAGCAGCAGCCCTTTGACGTGCCGCTTCCCGTTATCCAGAGCGCAGGGCTTGACGAACTGAACTACTTAGGCAATCTGCTTGCCATGCAGCGCGACGAGGACAGGGACAAGTTTACGGCGGCGGTAGCTCTTGGGGAACGTGCCGGAAGTGTCAAAGACCTTATCAACCTTGCACAAAATCTTGACTGCTACTGGCTTTATCCCACCGTACAGAACGAAGAAGATTACGGCTATTACCTTATCGACGAACTGGACGAATTAGAACTGCCCGAAGAAGCAAAAAAGTATTTCATGTATGAGGATTACGGGCGGGACGCTGCTATCAATGACGGAGGACGCTTTACCGAACAGGGCTATATCTACAACAACAAGAACACCTTTACGGAGTGGTACAACGGCAGAGAAAGCGACATACCGAGGGAATACCGCGTTATGAGCTTCCCGCAGCCGCACCGCCCCGACCCGTCAAAGGTAGAAATGGACGCAGCCGCACCGGGACAGAAAACAGTGCAGACCATAGAGCAGCCGCAGGAGCCGCGCCCGGTTATCCCTATTGTGCTGACGAGCGAAAAACCCGCAGAGAAATTGAAAGAGATTACCGACCGTCTGGAACAGGGAATAACGGAACTCTTTGACAGCGAGCGTTACCGGGAATATCTGCGCGTCATGTCAAAATTTCATAATTACAGCTTTAACAATACGCTGCTTATCGCCATGCAGAAGCCGGACGCTTCCCTTGTTGCGGGCTTTTCCGCATGGAAAAATAATTTTGGGCGAAACGTGATAAAAGGGCAAAAAGGAATTAAAATCATTGCCCCGTCGCCTTACAAAGTCAAACAGGAAATGAAGAAAATCGACCCCCACACGCAGCAGCCTATCATTGGGAAAGACGGGAAGCCGGTTACGGAGGAAAAGGAAATCACGATACCCGCTTATAAGGTAGTGTCTGTCTTTGACGTGTCGCAGACCGAGGGGCGCGAGCTTCCCGACATTGCCGTAAATGAACTGACGGGCGACGTGGAGCGTTACAGGGATTTTTTCGCTGCCCTTGAAAAGACTTCCCCCGTTCCTATTGGCTTTGAGCAGATACCGGGTAGCTCTCATGGTTACTACCATTTGGAGGACAAGCGCATTGCCATTGACGAGGGCATGAGCGAGATTCAAACCTTGAAAACGGCGATACATGAAATCGCACACGCAAAGCTGCACGATATAGATTTGAACGCGCCGGAGAACGAACAGCAGCCCCATATTGACAGGCGTACCCGCGAAGTCGAAGCGGAAAGCGTCGCTTATACCGTCTGCCAACACTACGGGCTTGATACGTCAGACTATTCCTTTGGGTACGTCGCCGGGTGGAGCAGCGGCCGCGAGCTTTCCGAACTGAAAAGCTCCCTTGAAACAATCCGCAGCGCAGCCGCCGAGATTATCAATTCCATTGACGAAACATTAGCGGAGCTTTCAAAGGCGCAGGATAAGGAGCAGACTGCCGGACAGGAGCAGCCGGACAAAGAGGAAAACGCCGCGCCGGAGCAGCCGAAACAGGAAGCCTCCGCACAGGAAAAAGCAGCCTTTATCCCGGAAACAGTTTACCGGGTGCGCCGCAATCCTTACAGCGACAGGAAAGAGAACGCCTATCTGCTGCAAGCCTATGTAACGCAGGAAAACGGGCGGGCAAAAATGGGCGCGGTACTTTTCACAGGAACGCCCCAGAAATGCCGCGAGCTTATGGGGCAACTCAAAAGCGGCGAACTGACCGAGGGACAGGTCAAGGAGCTTTACGCAAAGGCACAGGAAACCGCTAAGACCGCCGAACAGGACAAAGGCACCTTTTCCATTTATCAGCTAAAGCATGGCGACGAAACGCGGGACTTGCGCTTTGAGCCATACGACCGCCTGCAGGCGACGGGAAATGTGGTTGATAAGGCGAACTATGAGCTTGTCTATTCCGCAGAGCTTACGCCGGGGACTTCCCTTGAAGATATTTATACCCGTTTCAATATCGACCACCCCAAAGACTTTAAGGGACACAGCCTTTCCGTTTCCGACGTGGTGGTGCTTCATCAGAACGGGCAGGACGCCGCCCACTATGTAGACAGCTTCGGCTATAAGAATGTGCCGGAGTTTTTACAGGAGCAGAAGCAGCTTACGCCCGACGAGTTGGAAACAGGCGAAACAATCAAAACGCCGCGCGGTACTTTCTATGTAACCGATATGAGCCGCGAACAAATGGAAGCCGCCGGATATGGCTTTCACCATCAATCCGACGACGGAAAATATTTAGTCATGGGAAATGGTACGCGGGCGTTTGCCATAGCAGCCGAGCAGCGGGAAAATCCCTTGAAAGCTGCCGAGCAGACCACCGAGCAAAACGAAAACATGATTGACGGGATTATCAACAATACGCCGACCGTTGACGAACTGGAAGCAAAGGTTAAGGCGGGAGAAACGATTTCCCTTGTTGACCTGGCTAACGCGGTCAAAGCCGATAAGGAGCGCGGCAAGGGCAAGCCGGAAAAGAAGCCCTCTATCCGGGCGCAGCTTAAAGCGGATAAGGAAAAGGCACAGAAGAAAGCCGCAGCGAAAACAAAAAATCACGATTTGGAGGTATGAGCATGAACAGATTTACCGTTGAGGAAACAAACCTTTTGAGCATTTACCATGAGGGAAGCAAGGCGCAGCTTACGGAGAACATCAACGCCGCGCTGCCTTACATGGACGCGGATATGCGGGAACTGGCGAAGCGCGCCCTTTCCAAAGTGGACGCGCTGACCGAGGAAGAATTTGCGGAGCTTACCATTTACGCCGCAGAGGAAGTATGAGCAGCATTAAGCGGCTTTCGCCGCCCCAGAGCCGGAAAGTCAATTCCCTTGTGCGCCGGGAGTGCTGCAACTGCGATAACGGACACTGTATTTTGCTTGACGACGGGGACGAGTGCGTATGCCCGCAGCTTATCTCTTATTCGCTGCTTTGCAAATGGTTTCGGATTGCCGTACTTCCCCTTGATAAGCTCCTGTATGCCGAGCTTTTTAAGACCGAGGATAAAAAGCGTTGTACTGTATGCGGCACGTTCTTTGTATCAAAGTCAAACAGCGTCAAATACTGCCCGGACTGCCGCAAGCGTATCACGAACAGACAGGCAGCGGAGCGCATGAGAAAACGACGCGCCCTTGTTACGCGATAAGGGCGAAAATAGCCTTGATTTACAGGGCTTGCAGCGCGTGAAAATCACTTAGGCGATACAGAATACCTTTTCCCTTAAAAACAGCTTTCTACTGCGTAACATACCAAAATCAGCACCCACAAAAAGACAGGGCGCGGGAGGTCATTACTGGCTTTCCGCGTCCTGTCTTTTTTTGCGCCTGTTTATCCGCGCTCTGTTTCCTTGCCCCGTTCCGGCTGCTTTCCTGTCTGCAAAATGCTGTCTATGTTCTGCTTGATAACGTCATATTCCCGGACTTTCTTTTTCAGCTTGCCATAATCGGCGTAAAGGGCTTCTTTCTGCGCTTGGAGTGCTTCATATTCCTTTTGCAGCGTGGCGGGATTGGGGAGCTTTGTAATGCCCGCCGTTTTGAGTGCCTTTGCCGCAGCTTCATGGAGGATAATATCGCGCTCATGTCCGGCGCGGTATCGCTCTTTGTTCTTTGCCTTGCGGTATGCGTCATAGACAGGCTTTGTCTTTTGATAAGTGGCGACGTGCTTCATCAGCACCGCCATATCTGCAAGCCGCTTTTCAACGCCCTTTAATACGTCTGCCGCCTGTTCGCTTTCTGCCGCCACTTCCTCAATCCGGCTGACTAAATCCGCGTACTGTTCAATCTTATTCTCCGTCAAGAAATTCATGGTCTTAGCTGCCTGTTTCAGATTGTGGATTTTCGCCCAGTGTTCATAGCCTTTGCTCTGCGCCGCCTTGATACTGTTTTCAATGTCAATCAGCAGGCTAACGCCGCCGCGATCTGCGCGGGGAGCTTTCGCAGCGCGGGCGCGTTTGCCCTCTATGCGTTCCCTTATGGCTTCCTCTGTATAGTCTGCGCCGAGGGTTTTAAGACGGGTAAAGCGTTCCTGTCCGGGAGCGCGGCAGGACACATATTTTCCCGGCTTTATCTCATAGCCCGCAGCTTGCAGCCGTTGTAACAATTCCTCAAAACTGGACACTTGGGGAATGAGTGCGTCAACGGCGATTTTCAGCTTGCCTTTCCGACTGGTTCCCGTTTTTTCCTCTTGATACTCTGCATAGCTCTTTCCCTTGTTTCCCTTTTTCGGGACAATGACGGATAAGCCGTTTTCCCGGCACAGCCTGTCGCTCATGTTCCGTATGCCGTAATAACTACGCTTATTGGAATTATACTTGTGGTGGTCTACAAAATTGACCGCGCAGAAAATAATGTGATTATGGACGTGTCCTTTGTCAATGTGCGTCGTCAATACATACTCATGCTGCCCTTTTGTTACCGCGTCGGCAAGCTGCTTTCCGATTTTGTGGGCGGTTTCATAATCCACTTCCCCCGGCTCAAAGGACTGTATCAGATGAAAGGCTAAATTGTTGCCCTTTTGGAGAGCTTGCGACAAGGTATATTCAAATTCAATGTCTGCCGTTTCATAGGAGCAGCCAAAAGAGGACACAAGCATTTTCCCGTCCGTCTTATCGGGATTTTGGATATAGTCAAGGGCTTTGCTCAACGTGCTTTTAATAGGCTTAATCTTTGTAACCGCCATATCTCCGCAAGCACCCCCTTTATTTCCTCTATGTCCTCTTGGTAGACGCTGCCCGTACTGTTTACGCGCTTTGCAATCTGGTTGACGTTGACACCGATTTTCTGTATCTCCGCTGTCATGGCTTTTATGTCGGTGTGGTCTACTTGGATAATGTATCCGTCAATGGCAATCTTCCTAAGATATGCCGCCATGTTCCGGGTGGGGACGAGCTTCATTTTTTCAAGAATTAAATCCCGTTCTGCTTCTGTTACTCTGAATTTGATTTGTACCGTTCTTTTGCGTCCGTCCATGCTTTCGCTCCTTTCCATTCCGAGGGTTTGGGACACTTCCCAACAAGCCATTTTCAACCGACGTGCCGCAGCGCAGGAGGGCGAAAATACGGAAGTGGGTACCCGCTTCCTATGCTTGCTACGAAAGTTTTTTCTTAATCCTTACTACAACGGAAAGCCCCGTTTTGCCAAACTTACACAAAAGAAAAACGCTGCAATCTCAAAAAGATTACAACGCTTCCTAAAGCCTATTTAGTTTTCGTTTTCGACTTCTGCAATTTCTTTCGCCGTCGCGGTAACAATCCGTATTCCTGTATCGCTCATATCATCAAGAAGCGCGTCAAGCTGCCGCCGCTTTGTGTCTTTCTCCGGCTGCGTATCTAAAAGAAACTGGTCTACGGATATATGATAGCGCAGCATAAGCTCAAAGAAAATCTGTAAACTTGGGTGCTGCCCGTTGTTCTCAATGTTTGCAAGGTAACGCGGGGAAATATACATTTCGTCGCTTACTTTCTTGCGGCTCTCTTTGCGCTCTTTCCGCGCGTTCTTTATTGCTTGCCCAAAAGCCTTGAAGTCGTACTTTTCTACTGGTCTTTTTGCCATATTCATTCACCCAGTTACATTTTACTGTTCCCCTTTCTTCTTGGATATGTCTATATACTTCCTATAACGAACCTAAATAATGCCTATTTCCGCACTTGCTATTATTCGCCATACCGTATATAATTATACTGATAAACTTTGAAGAAAGGACGGGTGGCTTATGGAATATATGTCTTGTGCAGAAGCAGCGGGCAAATGGGGCATTTCAGAAAGACGGGTGCAGAAACTTTGTGAGGGGGAGCGCATACCGGGCGTTTCAAAATTTGGTAGTATGTGGCTGATACCAAAAGACGTGGAAAAGCCAACTGATAGACGCAGAAAGGAGTTTCAACATGAATAATGTTTTAATTATCGAAGATGATAAAGAAATTTGCGTTATGATAAAAGACCATCTGGAAAAGTACAATTATCAAGTCTTCTTCACACTTACTGGTGCAAATGCGATTGAACGCATAAAAGAATTATCCCCAGATTTAATTATTTTAGATTTAATGCTTCCTTTTATCAGTGGAGATGAATTAATTAGAAATATCAGAAAATTTTCAGATGTACCTGTAATTGTTGTTTCTGCAAAAAGTTTAACATTCAACAAAGTCGAACTGCTACGCTTGGGTGCTGATGACTATTTAACAAAGCCGTTTGATTTGGACGAATTACTAGCGCGAATTGAACGCAATTTGCTAAGAAGTCAAAAAGATACTCCCCATCTTTGTTTGACCTTTGGAGAACTTTCCATTAATACATCTTCAAAAATAGTTACTGTTGCAGACGAAATTATTGTGCTTACAGCAAAAGAGTATCAACTTGTAGAACTACTGGCGAAATATCCTGATAAAGTTTTTTCTAAGCAAAATCTTTATGAAAGTATTTGGCAAGAACCATTTGCAAGGGATAATGATGTCATTAACACACATATAAGTAACTTACGAAAAAAATTAAAGGGCGAAGGCTGCCGAATTAAGACCATATGGGGCTTGGGTTACCGATTTGCAAAGTGAGCTTTAGATAATCTTTAGCTTTACCTTTAGATTATTCAAGGAATTGTCTGCGATACTAAATAACAAGAAAGGAGCTGTGAAAAAATGAACGTAACAGTTTTTGAAGCTATCAACATCACAAAAAAGTATCGCAATACACTAGCCCTAAATCAAGTATCTATGTCTGTAATGCAAGGAGATATTTATGGGTTTATCGGAGAAAACGGTGCCGGTAAAACAACAATGATTCGTTTACTAACCGGACTGGCAGAACCTACTACTGGCAAAATTGCTTTATTCGGTGAAAGCAATAAGAAACTTGCAAAGCAGCGTGAGCGCATTGGCTGTATTATTGAGAGCCCTTCTCTTTATCTTGATATGACAGCCTATGAAAATTTGGAGGTACAACGTTTGCAACGCGGTATTCCAGGAAAAGGTTGCATTGATAATGCTTTAGCATTAGTTGGTTTGAAAGATACCGGAAAGAAAAAAGCAAAAGATTTCTCTTTGGGTATGCGGCAGAGACTAGCTCTCGCAATCGCTTTGCTTGGGAATCCTGAATTTCTCGTACTAGATGAACCAATTAACGGACTAGACCCTACTGGAATTATCGAATTAAGAAACTTACTCAAAAGACTAAATAAAGAACGTGGAATCACTATTTTGATTTCAAGTCACATTCTCACGGAACTTCATCAATTAGCAAATAGATATGGTATCTTACATGAGGGGAAACTTTTACAGGAAATTACCGCTACAGAGTTAGACAAACGCTGCAAAAAGCATTTGTTGTTGCAAGTGAATGATGTAGCTGCTGCTAGTGTTTTATTGGAAAGCAAACTGAATACTTCAAATTTTTCTGTTATGCCAGACAAAAGTATTCATCTATATGATTATGTTGAAAATGCCGGAAAAGTATCAGCGTTGCTAAGTGCAAATAACATTACGATTTATCAGTTAGCACAATCTGGAGATAGTCTTGAAACTTATTACACTAATTTGATAGGAGGGTGCCAAAATGATTAACCATTTTAAAGCTGAATTTTATAAATTGCGTCACTCAAAGATATTGATAACTATATTAGGCGTATGTGCGGCGGTTATAATGGTCTCTTTTGCACTTGGTGACATGACTTTTTTTGGAGCCGGAGATGGAACAGAAAGTGTAATCGGATTTCAAGCTAAGTGTTATCTATCTAGTGAAATACCAACGTTTCAAACTGTTGCCCGCTCATCTCTTGCATATACAGCCTTTTTCTGGATTATTGGCATTTTATTTGCAACCATATTTTTTACAAAAGAATATAATACGGGTACAATCAAATTATCTGTTGCATACGGCACTAAACGAACTATTCTCTACTACACCAAAGCGATTACAATATTGGTGGTGTCTCTGATAACGTATCTGATTTTTGTAGCTACATTTTTCGTTATTGAAATCATACAATCCGGTTACATTCCAACTGCGAGTGAAGTAATAAACCTTTTGGGATGGGCTCTTGCTTGCGGAACGGTTTTATTAGCATTAGAAAGCATTTCTATTTTTTTATGTGTCGTTATTCAAAATACAGGGATTGTAACAGGGATTTGCTGCTTATATGTATTCAGTGGAGCGTCTGTTTACTTAATGCTATGGAGTGATATGGAGACGGTTTCAATACCCTTAAAATTTTTTGTATATGGAAATCCTATGTACTATTGGATGAATTTCAGCTCTTGTCGCACAATGGGTATTATTGAGCATTTACCATTCTATTTCATAGGGTGCATTTCTCTTTTGATTGTTGGCGGTCTTATTATGATTAGAAAAGAAATCAAGTAAAAGGGAGGTAGAATATGGGTTGGGCGATTATGTTTCTTGTTCTGATAGCATTGGTCATTATCCTTTCAATTTCTTTAATTAACTGGAAAATACAGATATATAAAGTAATCGTCCAACTAAATGCTATTCTGAATAGAAAAACGAAAAAGTTAGTTACAGTGTCTTTATCTGATAGGCGGTTAGAGCATTTGGTTGAAATCATAAATCAGATTGTATCAAAAGATAATATTTATCTGGGCGAAATTCAAAAAAAGGAGAATGAATTAAAAGAGAATATTTCTTGCCTTTCTCATGATTTACGGACACCACTAACTTCCATTCGCGGATATTTGCAACTTCTATCAAGTGCGCCTGATGAAAAAAGAGCGGAATATATTTCAGCATTATCCGGAAAAGCATTGAGATTAGAACGTCTCATAGATGACTTTTATCAAATCTCTCTTTTAGAAGCAGGACAATATCCATTTTACTATGAAAAGGTTGAGCTATGCTCATTGCTTACTGAAATCCTGCTAGACAATTATTCGATTTTCAGCGTTAATGGAATTGAACCCCAAATAGAAATACCTAATATGGACATCTATCTTAATGCTGACAGAAAGGCGTGTATTCGCATTATACAAAATCTTATATTCAATGCGGTAACATCCACTACAAATAATGTTGTAATTCAACTAATTAATATCGCAGATTCTGTACAACTCTGTATTAAAAATCCTGTTGCATCTATTCCTACAGAAGAATATTCAAAACTGTTGGAACGCTTTTATGTAGCAGATGTTTCAAGAAGTAATGGTACGTCTGGACAAGGACTTTACATTGTGAAAAAGCTATTACTTATGATGAATTGTACAAATCCAATAATTGAAATACATGACCATAATTTTATGATTACGATTGATTTTTCGCCCTTACTCATAAAGAAATAATCTGCCGGACGACGGCAAAAGAAAAAAAGCCGTCGCAAAGCAGAGGTATTTTCACGCGCCATTTCTAAATTACGGCGGCTTTGATTTTCAGAGCCGCCGTTTCTTTTTGCGCGACGACCCATAGCCATATAAAACGGCGGCTTTAGGAGGTAGCCGCCATGAGCGATAAACCATATCGACAATATTCTACTTTCTTTGACTTATCAAAAAAAGCCCGACCATCGCCGGGGACACTTCTACCCTTAGATATGAACTGTCAAATCATCTGAATACCGCTTTCAATTCCCTTGCGCTTGTCTGCGTCTTGCAGACAGGCGCATTTTGCATTTTCGGGAGGTTTTTTCAAAAAAGTTTCGCTTTCATTCGGCGTTTGAAAAAATCGCCTGTATTATCCCGCGAAAAGGGGAGGTACTACCTACCTTTCGGCACGAAAGGAGGTGAGAACATGGAACCTAATCGCGTGGAATTTCAGAAGCAATGTATCTTTCAAAGTTTCTGTAAACGGGTGCTGCACAACGAAGCCTGCAACGCCCATGAGGAAATCCGGCGTCGCAGAGCAAAGGAAGTGTCGTTTTCCGACCTTGCCTTGCATGAGGAGCGGCAGCTTTACACGCTTGACAAGTATTTTCAAGACGAAGAAGCCGAGCCGAGCTATCAGCAGGCGGGAAAGAAAATCACGCCGAAGCTGTTGCTTGAAGCAATCCGCACTTTGCCGGAAGAAAAAAGGAAAGCTATCATGCTGTACTATTTCGAGGGCATGACCGACGTGGAGATTGGAAAGTTATTCAATACGTCGCGCAGCACGATACAGTACAGACGGACAAGCTCTTTTGAAATCTTGAAGAAATATTTGGAGGAACACGCTGATGAATGGGACGAATGGTAAACAATCTGACTTCCCGGACGTTGCCCTTGTTCCCTATCCTGTCATTGTGGCAGCGACAAAGGGCGACCCGGACGCTATGAAAATTGTCTTGCAGCACTTTAGCGGTTACATAGCGAGCCTTTCTATGAGAAAGCTCTGCGACGAGCGCGGAAACGTCTATTTTGGCGTTGACGAGGATATTCGGCAACGGCTGCAAGCAAGGCTAATGAGGGCAATCCTCACATTTAGGGCTGAATAGCTGCACCGATACCGAAACGTCTTAACCCCTTTTTCGTTTCGTATCAATCCGCAGCAGCCCCGTATGTTCCTTGACAAAGAAAGCGACGCAAGATAACGGCGACGCAGTATAGGGCAAACCGGGTACGTCCTTTTTGCGCCGAGCCATACAGAGGGTGCGCCATGACGCTATTCCCCTATCGGGAAAAGCCGAGCGAGAAACACCACGATGGAAAGCAAGTTAGCAGCTTGCGGGCGACGACACGCATTGAGGGGAGATAAGCCTTTACAGCCACAGTCCGAGCGTTCAGAGCGTCGCAGGCAATGGGTAAAGCTGCCTTAAATGAGCAGGGGTGCAATTCCCGCGAGGTTGTGCTAACAGCCGCCCGGTTAAAGCCCACTTTTTGTAACTTGACTTTTTAGCCATTTATGAAAGGGGGTATTTTCCTATGGCAAAAAAGGAAACAACAAGCCCCGCTATCCCTGTATTCCCTATGTTAAAGACCGTTGAGCAAATGAGCAAGCTTAGCGGTATCGGGGAAAATAAGCTGCGCGAGCTTATGGATAGCGGCGAGCTTGAATATATACAGAATAGAAACCGCCGTTTGATAGCTGACGCTGCAATCTGGGACTGGTATCACAGGGCAAAGACGACAGCGAAGCCCCCGGCACGACAGGGAGGTTAAGCTATGGCTATATCAACAAGGCAGGTTAAGAATAAACGCGACAGCAACGGCGTACTGACCGGGCGACCGGGAACAGTTTACGACGTGAATATCAAGTACACCGCCCCGAATGGGGAAAAGAAAACCTATTCCAAAAAGGGCTTTCCGACAAAAAAGGAAGCAACGCAGCATGAAGCAGAGATGAAAGCAAAGCTCCATAATCCGGGGCAGATTGCGTCTATCGCTTCACAGCGGAAACAGACCGTTGCAAGCTATCTGAATGAATGGGTGGAAAGCTATGCAAGAGTGAACTTGCGCCCCTCTACTTACGACGGGTACAAAAAGACGATTGCAAACTATATCAATCCCTATATCGGCGGCGTTGCCCTTAATCAGCTTACCCCCGCTATGGTAGAAAAAATGTTTCAGCAGATTATTGACAAAGGCTTGAAACCGTCCACCGCAGCCGGGGCAAAGCGTGTTTTGAGCGTGGCGTTGAGCCATGCCCGGAAATACCGCTATATCGAAACAAACGCAGCAAAGGACACGCTTACGAAGTTTGGAAAGAGCGACAAGACCCCCGACCCTTATACGCCGGAACAGGTAAAAGCCCTTATGCAGCGCGTCGAGGGTACCGTTTGGGAAATGCCCGTTATCTTAGGCGGGCTTTACGGTATGCGCCGTTCTGAAATCCTGGGCTTGCGCTGGCGTAATGTGGATTTGGAAAACAACACCTTTGACGTTTCCGAGCAGCTACCCTTTAAGGTGCCGTCGAAAACAAAAGTCATTGAGGAAATGGCACCGCCGAAATCCAACGGGCGAAAGCTGCCTATCACAGAGCTTGCCCGCCCGTTCTTCCTCAAACAGTTTGCTATGCAGGAAGCGCAGCGCGAACAGGCAGAAAAAGACGGAAAACCATACTATGACAATGACCTTGTTGTAGCGAAGCCGGACGGTTCCCCTATCTCCGCGTCGTGGGTATCTTCCCAGTTTGGAAAACTGCTTGAAGATTTGGATATGCCGCATATCCGCTTTCACGATTTACGCCATACGGCGGCTACGAATATGCACCAACTGACAGGCGACTTCTACACCGTAGGCGAAGTGTTAGGACATACGCTTGCGGGTATCGGCGTATCGCTTGGACTGTCTATGAACTTTGAAGCTGTTACCGCCCGTTATGTGGACGTGCGGCTTGAACGCAAGAAAGAAGTCTTAGACGCTTATCATGGGGCGGTCAAACAGTCTGACCCGGCAAAGGCAGAGAAAGCCGAGCCGAAGAAAGCAAAGAGCGCGGCAAAGAAAAAGAGCAGCGATTTAGAGCTTTAACCGCTGTATCTCTTTACCGCTTCTTATATCGTTTTATAGCCCCGCGTGGGATTTGGGCACCATTTGGGCACCATTTACCGAAAAAGCACCACTAATACAGGCGATAAAAGAAACGCCGAGAACCCGCAAAAACATAGAGTTTATGCGGGTTTCCGGCGTTTTCTAATCCCTCAACCGACCTAAAATCATCTTGCGGCAGAGAGAAAAATTCTACTATTTTTTATTATACAGCTACAGCTTAAAGCCACGCAAGAATAAACAAAAGAATTATCCATAAAGCAAAACGAAAGCCTCCAAAGCTGGCACTCTGAAGGCTTTCGTTTTGTTTTATAGAATCTCATCACATTCCTTAGCTGTTATTCGTATTGTTTTTTACTTTCATTTAATTTTTCAACTGAATTTGATTGACATCTGGTTCCTTTTAGTTGAAAGGTTTTTTCATTTTAATTATTACCCATAATGAACTTAATAGGAAAGCCGAAAATAAAATAACATACTTATAGTTCTTATCATTCGTTCCAGCGTTATTACTTAAAGCAGTTCCATCCGCTTGATTTACAGATTCATCATTTTTAGAATTTGTATTTTCAACAGAACTCTTGTTATTATCACTTTTACTCTCACTATTTTCTACTTTAGAATCTTTTTGGTCTGAACTTTCATTATTTTTATTATCTTTATTTTTGTCTGCGTTATTCGTTATATTATCTTTTTTACCATCATTCTTTACATTGTTATCTTTATTTGGGTTATCTATATCTCCAGATTGATTATTATCTTTTTTATCATCTTGCTTCTTATCTTCTTCAATTTTTTCATTTAAGACGATTTTTTTTATCTCATCTTGAGTTTTTAGATACTCTTCATCAATTGTAAATTTATACCTTGTTTCATACTTTCCATTTTCATCAATAATAATTTCATAATCACCAAATTCTTGTCTGTCCGGCGAAATTTTACCAGCTTTGATGTTTTCATTCATGATTATTTGATTACTATTTTTAATCATTTTTACATTAATATTATCTAAAAAATCTTCTCCTGTTTTTCTCACTAATTGATAATGTATATTAGCTTTTGTTACACTAACTGTTATATCAACTCTTGAACCAACCGTCAATGTCGAAGAAGCATACACATCATTAAGCGTAAATAAAATGGCAAAACTTAAAAATAACGGAAAAATAAAAGAATTTATTTTCTTCATTTATACTCCTCAATTAATTGTTACATTGATTGGGAAAAATGATTGGACATTAGATTTTTCATTTCCATTTGAATATCCAATTTTTATTTTCCATTCAAAAGTTCCTTTTTCATGATTCTCATTTAATGTTATCTCCGTACATTGATATCCTAAAGCGATTTCACTTGATTGAAACATTAAATTATCATTTTCGTCATATAACTCAAAAACAATTGGATATCTATTATTTTCTTTATTCAAGACTTTAAAACTAGTACTATTTTTCCCATCAAAAACAGCACTTGAAGAATAACTAATGTTAATCATTCCCTCTTCTACCGCTTTATTAACAGCTTCTTGTTTTTCGCTATCTGGAATTTCACTAATTTTTTCAGTCTTAGTATCATTTGTTTCATTCTCTTTATTCGTATCTGATTCATATATATTTTCCAGGTAGTAATGATTATAGATAAATATAGATGAAACTAGTAATAAAATTAGTGAAATCATTATAATTATTTTCTTTTTAAAATTAAACATATCATAATCTCTCTATTTAAATCCCAAGAATTTGAACTACCCCAGCCGACTTAACTTGACGGATGGGGTTTTCTGCCTTATAAAAGATCACTTAATTTATTCCAAGGATAAATAAATTATAAAATTTAATGTTTAGTTAAAATCAAATGTTGTTGTCATAGTAAATGCTGCTGCATTTTCAAGTGGAACTGTAAAAGAACCTCTATAAACTTCAAAATCAAGTGTTACTGACTGTTTAGGTTCGATAACAACTTCATCATTTTCAAATCTTGCACTACCTGTTTCCATAGGTTCATCAAGCATTGGAGAGACAGCTTTTGAATTTACAACAAATAAAATCTGCCGTGTATTAGCTGTAAACTGTGTTGGGTCCATACTTTCCGGAATAACTTTCCAACCAGAGCCCTGTGCATCTAATCCTACACTTGTTAAATGAATTGCTGACATACTATTGTTCTGAATTGTATAGTTATCTGGAATAGTATTGCTGCCATCTTCATTAAATACAATTGGTAATGTTGAAGGCACTGTTACATCAACTAATGTTGCTTCTGTTTTGATTTCAACTTCTGTTGATCCTTCTGTGTCTGCAAATGCCACTGTATTCATTGACATAATTGATGCTGCTGCTGTTGCGATTGCTACGATTCTTTTTAATTTCATAATTTTCTTCCTCCCAAATTTTAAAGTAGTGCCAAAAATTACCTATTTTTATTTCCCTTAACCCATTATTTAATAGCTTATTCAGCACCTTTTTATATTTTATAACTATATTTACTATAGCTATAGAACATTATAGCATCACTATAATAATATTTCAACTACAAAACATTTAATGATACTAATTTCCTTTTTCTTTACTAAGCATAGCAGGTATTAATGTCTAAATTGGGCACTGATGGAACAAAAAACAAGATTCTCCAGAGCTGAAACTCCAAAGACAAAATAAGAAAAAAGTTATATTTATGTATGAGATTGGGATAATGAGATTCATGCATTAATAGAAAAATTTACTGAAATCTAATTTATAACTGATACATTCAAAAATCGTAAGCGCTTACCAAGTAACTTATTCGCAATACCTCTTATACAAACTCTCCACCGCATCTCTCAGCTCTTTCCCCAACTCTTCATCTTTATTTTCTATTAACTCTGCCACATCATAATGATGCAACAGCCAATAGACCATTCCTCTTTTCGTTGCTTTTATCCTGACATCTACTGTTTTTTCAGTTTCCGTTCCATCTATTATTTTTATTCCATACGAAAATGTATTTACCAACCGAGAGAAATACTTTTTTTGTACCCTTAACTTATAAGTTTTTATTTCTCCACCAAAATTATATGGCGTCTGCAAGAGATACTCTGCCCGTTCAAAATTTCTTTGTATTTCTTCTTCTCTGATTCCATCCTGAAATCCCGGAACTATCCTAATCTCTTTCATCAAATCCACATTATAAGTGTAAATTTTTCTCCCTTTTTCATAACGAACATGCGCACAGTATCGACCTTCATTTAAAATCAGTCGAATTGGTTTTACTGTTGCCTGATAAATTTCTCTTGTCTCTACTTTTCCATTTACGATATCATAAACATTCCAATTAAAGGAAATACACTGACCGCTTTTTATCGCTTTTAAGATGATATCAATATTTTGAAGCACATCTGTTTCCAAGATAAATCTTTGTCTTCCAAAGCTGTCATTGACATAGGGTGTAATGTCTTTTAAATTTTTCCCACTTAGATTTTGTACTCGTTTTGCAAAGCTTTTTGCCTGTTTAGAGTTGAATATTTTTCCATACATAATCGAGTCGATTAAATATTTTAATTCAACATCTGAAATATCGGTACTGCTTTTGTTATAATAATAATTTGTTTTTCTTCCATAGCGTTCTTCATAACAGATTGTTTTTTCTTCATTTGGTAAGTTTGCTTCTTCTTCAACAAGATTTTTCAGGCACGTTCTGACTTTTTTTAATGTGATATCCGGATAATCCGCATGTAATTTTTCATAAATCTCATTCTGTTGCATTGTTTTTATTTCTTTAGAGTTTTTATCTTCCCCTGTATTGTTCTTCAACAGTTCAATCAAATATTTCCTAAGATTCATGATTTTTCTCCTTGTCCCATAATACAAATTCAAAATAATTTTAAATAATCCTTGAACAGAATTGCTTCTACAGCTGGAGTTTCTGATGCAAATTGAGCCTTTTCGATTCCGTTTGTCAGCAACAAGCGGTCCCAAAGTTTTGTGTCATCCTGAAAGTCAAATTTATTGTCGTCCAAAATAATATATTCTTCTATCTCGGTATGTTCCTCTAAATATGCCTTGATTCCAGCACCTCTCTTGCGCTTATAAGTAATATCTTGTGTCTGCGCTACTATTTTCAGCCCATACAAAGCAAGCTTGTCAACTAAATAAATATAATCATCATCTGTCGACTTCATCTCTTTCCAATCAGAGGATAACACAATATCTCCCCCTCCAATTTTATCAATTATCTTTGCCAGGATTTCCACTCGTGCATTATCAATCCCCTTATATCCATTCGGGGTTTTCTTACACGTTGTTTCAGTATTTAATACACCATCTACATCCAAAAATACTGCAAAATGATTCTGTTTTTTCTGCATCTACGTTTTCTCCCTGATTTTTAATCTAAAACCATTACCTATTTTCTCTTTTATGTTGTTATGTGCTTATTTTATTCTCTATAGGCGTCATTTGCATGCCGCTTTTAAATATTCCACAAAAATATTATTATCGTATGATGCTCAGATTCCTTTTGTTACCAGCTAAATCTTTTATGAAACCGAAGACTCATTCTTTCACTGAATAAAGACCTGCAAGCTCTTTCACTTTGTTCCGAATCATTTCCTGTATCGCTGGTGTCTCCACAATCACATCCTGCGAATTCATCATCGCCCAGTTTGCAATAAAATAAGCGGTTCGAAATACCAACACCCGATCATACTCCTCGGTTCCACCTTCTAAAAAATAAAATTCATTATCAAATGTACGATACATCACCGTATACGCATTTGGAGTTTTTTGCACTCTTAAAATGATTGGCTCCACATCTCCATAACTTCCCCCCTGATGCTCTGTGGTATAGCAATATTTGTCTGTTAAAACTCCTCTCTTTTCTAATTCAGATATTTTACGATATCCTTTTTCCAATATTTTAATATTGTCCATGCGTTCAATCGGATAATGTGACAAATTATTATACGGCTCATGATTTCCAACAAGCCACAGCTTTCCATTCAAACTGCTAATAAAATACGGAGAAATCTTATAGACCTTTCCTCCATTCACATATTCCACCTTACCTTTATCATTATACTGAACTAATTTAAATGATATCTTTCGAACGAATTGCCCCGTGGAATCACTTAATGCTTCAAAAATTTTATATATATTTTCATGCAAATTTACATAACAGCATGATTCTGCCCGTCTTATAATTTTTTCTTCCTCTACTTGAGGATTTTGGGGATATTTATTTTCTTTCTCTTTCTCTGCATCTTCATCTTTTTCCAATCTATATTCTGGTGAAAAATGCTCCAAATAACAACAATACTTTTTCAAATTCCCAGCACCGGCACAGCGGAGTAAATCATCAATAATTTCCCGTTTTTCTTTTAATGTCGCTGTCATTGTAAAAGTATGCTCAATCAAAAAAGGGAGTTTTTCCTGACTCAATGGATGATTGTAATAAATAACTTCCTTTTTATTATCTATATTTCCATTCTCATCTATATCCATAATCCTAATGAGACCCGCTTCTTCTAGTTCAAAAACATCCTTTTTTACTGTTTTGATTTGAGAATCACGCATGTTTTTTTTCGATGATTTGTCCGAATTGTTCTTCAAAGTATTCCATTCTTTTTCGCAATCTCTATAAACTGCAGCTCGTAATTTCCAAATGGATGTTGGTCTTTCCTTGTTTGTATTCTGCATTAACTCCTGTAAAATTTTTAATTTTACGCTGTCCTTTATTCCCATAAATCCAACTCCTCACAAATCCTAAATTTATTTCGCAAATACCTGTTAGTCTAACTCATTTCGAGCAACTTCTCTAAATCTGTCATCATCATAATTTCATTCATCTGATGTAACACGAAACAGAAATCTACTTTAATTAAAGATAGTCTTTAAAATCAAACTCAAATACTCTCTTAAGCGTTCTTAGAAGTTCATTCTGGAAGATTCTGTCCTCGCTGTATCTAAGATTTCTATCCTCAATCTTTTTCTTTTCATCCTCAAAATAACGCTTTCTTGCTTTTATTAAAGATTCATCTGGATAGCAAGCAAGCTTTAAATCTGTAAGTCCCCAACTAATTTGCCGATACATATCTGGGCAAGTTTCCATCAAATCAAATGCACATTCAAAGAATAAAATACGTGGGTTAATTCGTTTCCAGCGAGTCACAACACCTGGCTTCTCATAAGCTCTAACAAACTCTTCTGTCTCATCCGTAATACGAATCAGTTTAGCTTGCATATCCTTATCACCAAGAAAAAGCATATCAATTGTCTTACGAATTTCTAACAGCTTTTCTGTTAAGTAATCCCAAATATCGACCTGCTGCTTTTCTCCTTCTGGCATTTTGTTGAAGCATTCTGTTTTCTCGTACAGTGCTAATACATCCCAAAGCATTCCATAAACAGTTTTAATTGAAGAGCTGATTTCTTTTCCCATTGCAATTGCCTCCTATAATTTCCCATTTCTTTATCATTAACTCGTTTTGTAAATTCCAATTAATTTTTACTTGCCTCATTTTAATCTTTTTCAACTGAGGCTATCTATTTCCTTTAATACATATGTGAGTAAAAATCCAAAACAGGAACATTTTTTTCTATTAACATATTTCCAATTGCAGTTTCTACATCTCCTCTGCTATATCCATCAGGAATATTTTTTAACGGAAATAATAACACTATCGATTCATCCCACTTCTTTCCAAGCTTATGAATAAGAATTCCTGCTGAATTATGAATCCATTCTTCTTTATTTTTCTGTTCATACGAATTATATACAACACGCTTATTATCGTATTCACTACTGTCTTTCGGAATATCAAAATTCACATCCGCACTCACCGCAACAACGCCTAAATATCCATCTTTCGTAAATTTCATCCAAACTAAATCTTCCCTGTCCGCTAAATCAAATTCTTGCTGAATCTTTTCATAATCGATACATTTCGGGTCATATTTAGGATTTTCAGTCGTTCTAATTCCTACTTTATTCAGGTAATTTACAGTATAATTAATTATTGTTTCTTTATCGACAACGTCTCTTTCTGCCTGCTTTTTTGCTTCATTATATCTTATAAAACTTCTTCCATGAACAGATTGACAATACTTTTTACCTTCATTATTTATCCAATATGCTGTTTTAGGTGTTCTATGTAAATATTTTTCCAATTCATTATTCACTGTTTTCATTTTATATCCGTTCCTTTCCCTTTTTATTTTTTAATTTCTTTGGTAATGTTAGTCTACCATTTAGGGGCGTCATTTGTGTGACGCTTTTTTATTTTTAAAATATATGCTGCTCACTATGAGCAGCATATTGGATACCCGGATATTTAATGATTTGGATTTGGTTGATGGATGACACGTTTCAGAATTTATGACTGGTTTTTATTGGTGTCTGGTATTACCCTTTCTGTTCTACTTTTTATAGCAAGCATTAATTATTTTATTTTTCTTCAGTAATCCTTCAATTGTGTTGAACTTTGGTATCAAAGGCATCAATTCATTTTGATATTTCATTAAAAATTTAACAGTTGACAATGTTGCAAATTCTTTATTTCTTTTTAATCTAAGCCTAACTTGTAATGTTTTATCACACATGAACTTATCGCGACACATTTCTACAAAATCGCACATCGTTAAATCTAATCGGTCATTAATCTTCTTTTTCGATTTATATGTCTTTAACCAGAATCCTCTAGCTGAATTATATCCATATGGTACAAGCATCATATTCTGTATTGTATGAGTATGTTTAGCACGTTCCTCAAACGATTCATAACATTCTATCTCTTTAGGAGTAAACATATTTTTAATTTCCGACTGAATTTTTCCCCAGTAATATAGCTTAAAAGGCTCATAAGCATAATCTGCCCAACTACTCGGAAGATCATAAGCTTTCATATATGTTTGAGTCCACATTTTTCCTAGATTTTTGTTAAGTATTTTGCGCATAAAATTTCCAAAATCACCCATAAGGGAAATAGCAGTATCTGTTTCAAAATATAGAGGAGTACTCTGGCCTTTTAAAAATACTTGAAAAGTTCTATACTTTTCATCATCTGAAATTTCTTTTCCTACTTTAACATCGCTAACTTCAGCAATATTTTTCAATTTTTCTTTAAAATGTTCTATTACTGGTGTAGTAATATCCGCATCATCATATCCATCTTCATATAATCCAAAAGCTCCTGCTGCTCTATATCTGCAAAAATTTTCTAATGATGATATTTTAGAGTTAAATTTAAAATATTCCATCCAATCTTTTTCTTCAACCTTATTAATTGACATTAAACCTTTGCATTTGTTTAATGATTTTTCCACTTTTTTTTCACTTATTTTTAAATATTTTTTTAAATCTTCTTCTACTTCCATTTACCTATCCATCCTTTCAAAAATTATATCTTTTTTATTAATTTTTACACTTCAGCCCATAAATGAAACAGTTTTCTCGTAGTTCAACTAAATTTAACTATATCTAATATTCTCGTTACTAAAAATTTATTAGTATATAATATTTTCTTAGTTAATCGCCAATCAGAGACTCAAATAGTAGTGAAACTGTTTCATAACTCTGCCTTTTAACTTACAACAATGCCCCCAATTTTAGAATTCAAATTATGACTTTTTGAAAACGAGCGCCATGATATCCAGATATATTTTCACTTACAATACCTCTCATCCAACCTCTCCACCACATTCCTCAATTCTTTTCCCCCACTCTTTCTCCTTATTTTCTATCCACTCTGCCACATCATAATGATACAACGACCAATAAACTATTCTATTTTATTGTACATTTTGTATAGATAAAATGCAATATATTTATTTTTATTGTGCAATTTTAAAGCTTTTCATAATCTGAATCACCTGCTGTTCTTCTTCCTCTGTAAATGTACCATCTGGTGATTCTGCAATGAATGCATGAGGATTTGGATATTCAAATGAAAATTCATCTACATTTCCTGCCTGTCCCTGAAATTCTCTTTCTCCAAGATAAGATTCCGGAACAACCGCATAAAATGCCTTATCAATAGACATATAATCTGAATCGAGTCCTGGTATCATTTCTCCCACAAGCTGTACTTTGGCTACCACAAATGTTCCAAGTCCCGAACAGTCCTTATCTGTTCCTGCCGGATATCCCGCTACAAATGAAGAATCTGCTGCCTTTGAAATCTCTGCTTTCAACATTGACTTCGCATTTCCTCCTAAATTCGTCTGGCAGTCCCAATAGGTAACTGTAATGCCTCTTGGATTAGAAATCACTACATTTTCTTCTATCACATTTCCAGCATCTACATTTTCCGTTTGAACATTCCATCCTTCTGGATATTCAAACTGAAATACTGGTGCTGTCACTGCATTTGTCTGTGCATATTTTGTTGTATAGGTAGTTCCTGTTACACTTTCTGACTGTACTTGCGGTGTTTCTGATTCTTCTGCTATACCTTGATTTCCCTCATTTTCTACTGCTTCAGATTCCTGTATTGTTTCTTCATTTGCAGTTTCTTCTTCTGGATTTGTTTCCTCTTCTTGTTTTCCAACCGCTTCTTCTTTTTCTTCCATTTCTTCCGGTTCGCTCTGTTCTTCTGCTATTGAACCCTTTTCATTTTCTTTTGTTGCTTCACTTACCTTTGCACTTTGATTCAATTCTTTCTGTTTCATTTTCTCTTTGTATACACAAAATCCCGTAATTCCCAGTGCTGTGACAAGTACAATTGTCACAATAATTATAATTTCTTTTTTCATATTCTTCTTTTCCTCTCCACACACTATTTATAACTATATTTATCATACTTGCAAATCATTATACTCGCACTACAAAAATATTACAATCAGTAAAACTGTAGTATTTTATTTTAAAGGAGTTTTCTAAATGAAAGAACTTGATTTTCCAAAAATAGCAAAAAAATTAAAAGAAATTCGTATTTCTAAAAACATGACACAAGAATATGTTGCCAGTGTTGCCGACGTCAATGTCAGTCATATCAGTAACATCGAAAACAACCGTGTAAAGGTCTCTCTTTCCACTCTTGTTCAGATGTGTAATGCGCTTGATGTGACCTTAGATTTCATTCTTTCCGATGAATATAATGATGTTTCCGGTCCGATTGAGCAGGAAATTCTTCACGAATTACAATCCTGTCCTTATGAAACGAAAGTACAAATTTTAAAAATCGTCAAAGCCCTCAAATAGTTTTTTACATTCTTCCGAATCTATTTGAGGGAGCTTTGCTCCCTGACAGAAACTTTTCTTCTTTTCTTCTAAAAGGATTCCAAAAATTTCATCTCGAAAGGCTTCCATTTCATTTTGGCTTCCTTGGTAATACTTTCGAAATGCTACTATCACCTTAGTATCACACTCTCTGATCTCCTGAATCATCTGCTGGTCTGTTTCCAGTAATATTTCATAAAGTTTCTTTAATGTGGCTTCAGATAGTTTCATACTCATAATTTATATTCTCCTTGTTTTTTCTTCCATAAGCATAACAAGTTCCAATGCCCAAATTGGGCATTGATAAAAAATCTCCCAGATTTTTTCATCTGAGAGACTTTTCTTTAACTATCCTTTACACATTTTCTGTACTCACATATTTGGTTCGATTTATCTGCTCTTTACCCATACACCAGAGCCATTTACATACCAATTACCGACCCATCTGTTTGCAGCCATTTTTCCAGATGCATCCAGATAATACCATTTACCGCCTACTTTCTGCCAACCGGTTTTCATTGCTCCACTTGATACAAAATAATACCAGGAACCGTTTATCTTTTGCCAGCCGGTTACCATTCTTCCGCTTCCGTTCATATAGTATTTTGCATTTCCAACTGTAGTAAAGCCTTTTGCCATTTTTCCACTGCCGTTAAAGTAGTACCATGCACCATCAACTTTCAGCCAACCCTTTGCCATCTTTCCATCAGATTTTAAATAATACCAAGTTTTGTTTTCTGCAAACCAACCGGTTTTCATTGCTCCACTTGAGGCAAAATAATACCAGTTTTTATCGTAACTAGCCCAGCCGGTTCTCATCCATCCTGCTGCATCAAATCCATACCAGGTATTTCCGATTTTGCATAATTTATTTTTCGGATAAGAACCATCTTCATAACGATACCACCATCTGGAACCGGATTTAATCCAACGACCGTTGGTTTGGTATTTAGAATTGAAGTGGTAGACTAAATCCATTCCACTTTCAAAATATTCTCCTTTTGGTATGTTATTCCATTCTTGCTCTGTTCCAGCGTAATAGAAATCTAACTTTATATGTGTATCCAAAAATATATTTCCTAAATTTATTAACGTTTTTGGACAATAAATCTTTTGTAAATTATCACAATACGTAAAAGCAGAATCTTTTATCTCTTTTACTCCCTCTGAGATTATAACTTCCGTCAGACTTTCACATCCATAAAAAGCTGTCTCTCCTATTGTTTCAATGTGACTTGGAATTACAAGTTTCGTAAATCCACACATACCAAAAGCAAATGCTTCTATCGTTTTAACTTGTTTTGGTATTGCAATCTGAGTTAAATTTCTACATCCATAAAAAGCTGATTTTTTTATTCTTTTTACATCATCAGAAATTTTTACGCTTTTTAAATTAACGCAATGTTCAAAAGTTCTCTCACCTATTGAAGTAATTCCTTTTTCTATTACAACAGATTCTATTTTATCTATTTGTTTTGCCCATGGAGTATCTTTCTTTATACCATTTTCATATCCATAATCATACAAATCCCCAGTTCCCGAAATCGTAAGAACCCCATTTTCTAATTTCCAACTAGCATTTGCCCCACAAGGTTCATTTGCCTCTTTTAATTCATTTGTTTGACTTCCAGACAGTTCTCCTTCTTCTGCCTGACTTTCTGTTTGGTTTCCTTCGGAATCTAAGTTTTCTTCACTTAATGTCTCTTCGCTTGATTTTTCTTCTTTTAATGTTTCTTCCTGTTTGCTTTGTTCCGTCTCATCTTCAGTCTGTTCGTCATTTGCGCTTTCAGCCTCTCCAGTTTCCTGTACCTGTTCTTCCGCATCAGCTTCCTGCGCTTCATCATTTACTTCACTACTTACTTCATTTGTTTCTTTTTCTTCTACCTGTCCTGCGTTATTTTCCACTTGCGCTGCCCATGCAGGTGTATTCACGCTCATGCTTAGTGAAACCGCTAACATTGCTGCTACTACTTGCTTTTTCATAATGTTATCCCTCTCCTTATTTTTTTGCAACTATACTTATTTTAGTTTTAAACCATTATATCATTACTATAATAATATTACAATTACAAAACATTTAATGATACTAATTTCTTTTTTCTTTTCTAAGCATAACAGGTATTAGTGCCCAAATTGGGCATTGATGCAAAAAAATCCCCCGAACTTTCGTCCGAGGGCATTTCTTTCTATATATGCAAATGACTGGATGGTAGACATCCGGCAGCAACAGCCTAAACGGAATAACTCACCGTAACGAATACGAAGCTTGAGTTTATTCACCAATTTGTAACCTTGAAAATTATAATCTATTTCTCTTCTTTTCGTTTACTATTGGTATGAATTCCTCTATTTTCATCTCCTGCTTCATTGACACCAAATTCGTAGTCATTTCCCGGCAGAATAATATTTAAGGCAATTCCTGCAATCGCTGCAATCGCAAGTGCTGTCAAAGTAATCGAAGTTCCTGCTACCGTAAAGGTAATTCCATCACTGAATCCCAGACCACAGACAAAGATAACGCCTGCAATAATCAGGTTTCTGGATTTTGTCAGGTCTACTTTATTTTCTACGACATTACGCACACCAATTGCGGAAATCATTCCATAAAGCATGAAGCTGACTCCACCAATAATTGCGCTTGGCATGGTACTGATAACAGCGGATACTTTTGGAATAAAGCTGACGATAATTGCAAACACGGCAGCAATACGGATAACTCTCGGGTCATAGACTTTACTTAATTCGAGTACTCCTGTATTTTCTCCATAAGTGGTATTTGCCGGACCTCCAAACAAACCGGAAACAGCTGTCGCAAGACCATCTCCAAGCAAAGTTCTGTGAAGTCCCGGTTCTGCAAGGAAATTTTCTCCTACTGTTGCGGAAATTGCAGACATATCTCCTACATGTTCCATCATAGTTGCAATGGCAATCGGTGCCATAACAAGAACCGCAGTTACATCAAATTTACAAAGCTGGAATCCCGGAAGTCCCACCCAGCTTGAACTTGCAATAGATGCAAAATTTAAAATTGCAGAACCATCTGGATTCTTAATTCCACACGCATTCATAATCATTGCCACCGCATAGGAAATCACAACCCCCATCAGAATCGGAATGATTTTAAACATTCCTTTTCCCCAGATATTAAACACAATGATAACTGCAAGGGCAACCAGTGCAAGAAACCAGTTTGTGGATGCATTGGAAATTGCAGAGCCTGCAAGACTTAAACCGATACAGATGATAACCGGTCCGGTTACAACAGGCGGAAGATAACGCATCACACGTTTGACTCCCACGATACGGATAATCAGTGCAAATATCAGATAGAAAAGACCTGCTACTACAACTCCCCCGCAGGCATAAGCTGCTTTTTCATTTGCTCCCATAGATGCATACATTCCACTGTTTAAGTTTGCCACTGTGGAAAATCCTCCCAAAAATGCGAAGGATGAACCCAAAAATGCAGGCACTTTGAATTTGGAACACACATGGAACAACAATGTACCAAATCCTGCACCAAATAAGGTTACGGAAACAGTCAGACCGGTTGTAAGCGGTTCCCCACACGCCTGAACAAAATAGCTGTTGACCAGAATCGGTACTAAAATTGTTGCACCAAACATGGCGAACATGTGCTGTAAGCCTAAAATCAGCATTTTAGGCACGCCAAGTTTTCTGGCGTCACGAATTGCTTCTCCTCTTTCTCCCATTTTTTCTCTCCTCTTTCGTTTTTTTATCTTTCATGTGCTCTCGGAATCTTTTTGAGAGTACATCTTACCCATTATAGAGGAGAGAATCCTGTTATGGCAAGCAAAATCAAAGAATCCTTTCAAAAATCATACAAGTTTATAATGAAAAAAACTCTTTAATCTGTCCCACAATAATCTGCATCAGTCTGGTTCTCGCTTCCACACTTGCCCATGCAATATGCGGAGTAATGATAAGCTTCCTGCTGTCTTTTATTTTTACCAATGGATTGGTTTCACTCATCGGCTCTTCGCATAACACATCAAGACCTGCTGCCGCAATTTCTCCGGTCTCCAGAGCTTCACACAAATCCTGTTCTACCACAATCGGTCCACGTCCTAAATTTAAGAAAATCGCTGTCTTTTTCATCTTTGCAAATGCTTCTTTATTCATCAAATCTTTTGTATATTCATTTAACGGAGCATGAACAGAAACAATATCGGATTTAGAAAGCAGCGTATCAAAATCTACCTGTTCATATCCTTCCTGTGCGCTTCTTCCGGAAGCCGAATAATAAACCACATGTGCACCAAATGCTTTCGCAATATCAGCAACCCGTCTTCCGATCGTTCCAAGCCCGATAATTCCCCAGGTTTTTCCGCTGATTTCATTAAAATGCTCTGCAAAATGAGTGAAAATCGTATCATTTACATATTTTTCCGTTTTGACATACTCATCATAATAACGCATTTTTTCCAGTAAATAGAATAACAGCGCAAAGGTATGCTGGGTAACCGACTCTGTCGAATATCCGGCTACATTTCTCCATGCAATTCCACGTTTTTCAAGATATTCCTTATCCAGATTGTTTGTTCCGGTAGCTGTTACGCAGACTAACTTTAAATTTTTTGCTGTTCCAATCGTCTGCTCATTAATCTCAATCTTATTAATTACTAACACATCTGCATCTTTTACACGCTCCGGCACTTCTTCTGATGTGGAAAATCCATATTTCACCACTTCTCCAAGCGCATCATAGGCTGATAAATCAATGTCATCTCCTATTGTCTTTGCATCCAGAAATACAATTTTCATGATCCATCTCTCCCTTAATTAAATTTCTTTACTCATTTCATCATAAGTGCAAAAGTTATATCCTAATCTCTGATATAGCGCAACCGCACCTGCATTTTCTTTTTCTACTTCCAGACGGAATCGTACTGCATCTGTATAGATTTCTTCTACTGCCTCAAAAAATTTTCTTCCAATTCCGTGTCCTCTATACTCTGGCTTCATATACAAATCTTCCAACCAGATACACACTCCGCCAAATTCGGTTGAATATCCGGTCGCTGCAATTCCATATCCGGCAATTTCACCTTCGATTTCAAACACATATCCATCCACGTATGGGCAGTCTCCAACGCAATCTGAAATATCTTTCTGTAATGTTTCATCATCCGCTTTATGAATGACCACATCCGATGCATAAAAGATCTGCATCATTTTTAAGACCTCTGCTCTGTCTTTTTCCTGCATGGAACGAATTATAACCTCTCCCTTTTTCATTTCTACCTTCATTTTTAGTATCCTTTCCTTATAAAATCATGCTCTCCTATCACCGGAAGCGTTTTCACATCCATATCTGTGATCAAAATATACGTCTGTGAATTCAAATACTGAATGAGTTGGTCAATTTGCTCTTCTAAACCTTGCACTTCGGCTTCGACCGTCCCATCGTATTTGTTTTTTACCCAGCCGGTTAATCCAAGCTGCCTTGCTTTATGTACGCAATAATATCGAAATCCCACGCCTTGTACATGTCCATAAAAAATAATATGTCTGCGAATCATAAATACACTCCTACTATCTGTGAATTGCTCAGCTACAAGTAACCGAGCTTCTTGCTTAAAAATAATAAAAAACATTTTTGCTGTAAGTACTATATCCGTTACGTTCATAATTTTTTTCCCTCAAGTGTTTCGTTGCTACTATCATAGGGTGAGCAAGCGGTTTTTGTCAAGCATAAGACAGGAACTAAAAAAAAGACCTCAACAAGCCGCAACTGCATTCCTGTTGAGATCTTTTTTCAAGAACAGATTAATATTACTTTAAAATTTCAATGTCGGTCTGTATTACCTGTGGTTCTTTTTTTAGTAAATATTCTCCATTTCGTACAGAAGCCAGAATTCCGGCTCGTTCGCATACTGCATCAAACTCTGATTTCGCTTCAAGTACAATAAAGTTTGCCGGCTTGCCCTCTTCCAAACCATATTCGTCCTGGATATGCATGGTTTTTGCTCCATTTACGGTAATTAAATCCAGTGCATTGTCGATTTCTTCAAATGACATCATCTGGCAGATATGAATTCCGTGATCCAGAATCATCATCATGTTTCCATTTCCAAGAGGATACCATGGGTCTGACATCGAATCCTGGGCAAAGCAGACATTAATCTTTGCATCATTTAATTCTTTTACTCTGGTTAACCCTCTTCGTTTTGGATAGGTGTCCTGACGTCCCTGAAGGTAAATATTTTCTGTCGGACAGGAGATAAAATTAATTTCTGCTTTCTTCAATAATTTCATCAAACGAAAGGCATAGCTGTTATTTGCAGAACCAAAAGAACAGGTATGGCTGGCTGTTGTTTTACTTCCGATTCCTTCCATATAGCTTAAAGCTGACAACAATTCCAGAAATCTTGACTGGTCATCATCTGTTTCATCACAGTGTACGTCGATTAGTTTGTCATATTTCACTGCCAAGTCCACCGTTTTATGAATGGATTTTTCTCCAAATTCTCTGGCAAATTCATAATGAGGAATGGCTCCGACACAGTCCGCTCCCATTTTCAAGGCTTCTTCTACCAGTTCATCTCCGCCCTTATAAGCGTACATTCCCTCCTGCGGAAATGCCACAACCTGAATCGTCACAATATCTTTTAATTCTTCTCTTAATTCCAGCAAAGCTTTTAAAGAGGTAAAATTCGGGTCTGTTACATCTGCATGAGTACGAATATACTGGACTCCTGCTGTCATCTCTTTTTTTATTCCGGCAATTGCCCTCTGTTTTACTTCTTCTACCGTAAGGTCTGATTTGGTTTCACTCCATCTTTGGATTCCTTCAAACAGAGTTCCGGTGCCATTTAAAGCACCTTCTTTTCTTGCAGTAAATACATAATCCAGATGAATATGAGGGTCTACATACGGTGGAACAGTCAGATACCCCTGCAAATCAATCACTTCTGCCTCATCCGGCACAGAAATCTGCTCTGCTATCTTTTTAATTGTTCCATCCTCTACCAGTATCATTTTTAATTCTTTTTGACCCTTTAAACGCACATTTTTAAATAATTTTATCATAACATTTTTCTCCTGCTTTTTGAACCAGCACTTTCTTATCTGTTACTTGATTCGGTTAAATTTTTAAATCTGAAATTCTTTCTTACATATCTTTACAAGTTCAGGAACCACACTGTCTACAATAATTTTTCCTCTCTCTGCACTTGAAGAGACACTACTTGCCAAAGCTCCGCTTTCCGGCACATCTCCTTTTTTCAGTGGATAACGGAAATATGGAAGTGCTTCTGTAGGAGGAGCTTCCACAGCTCTCTCAAAATGAACCAGTTCCGGCGCAAAATACATCATAAGAGAAGTTTCGGTTACTGCTGCATGTTCAAATGCCCAGCCCGGAAATGGTACTTCGTCAAATACTTTATCAATCACATCTTCCGGCATCGGATCCCACCAGTTCGATTCGATAATCGTAGCCACACCATGTGTATCACGATTGACCAAATCCATCGCTTCTACCACAAACGCTTCATTTTCAAAATGTGCATTCATAATAAAGATTTTTGTAAATCCATCTTTTATCAGCTCCATCAAAATATCATACACTAAATCAATCACGGTTTTTCCATTTAAATCAATCGTTCCCGGAAAAAGTGGACCGCCTCCGCTCAACGGCTTTGATTTATATCCATAAGTTAACGTCGGCATGATAATTCCATCTAATTCTTTTGCCAGATAATATGAAAATTTTTCGGCAATTTTTGCATCTGTACAAAGCGGAAGATGCTGTGCATGCTGCTCCGTCGCTCCAATCGGTAAAATTACTACCGAATCTTTTTTTGCCTGAAATTCAGGCCATGTAATATCGTGCATATAATAGGACATTTTTTTCAACCTCTTCTCATTCTTATTTTTCTACTGCATATTTTTTGCGTATTTTTTCATTTGACAGCTTTCCGCTTTTTTATTGACATAAGCAGAAATTCCAATCATTAAAATTGCGGCAATGACAACTGCAAGCAGGCAGGAAAACCAATAGTTAATTCCAATGACATAATTAAAAATCAGATAGGCAATCGGTCCTGTAATTGAGGATACAACTGCACCTTCTTTTGTCGCACGGTTTGAAATAATTGCTGCAAATAACGGAACTCCAATACATGCTCCAATTCCACTTAATCCCAGATAAAGTACTACGCTCAAAAATTCCGGTGGATTTACAAAATTAAATGCAAAGCAGATAAATGCAACTGCAACAACTGCAATTCTTGTTACACGTACTTCCTGTTCCGCAGTTGCATTTTTATTAATGGTCTTAGAATAGAAATCA
This sequence comes from Blautia stercoris, assembly GCF_054657695.1. Classification (NCBI taxonomy): domain Bacteria; kingdom Bacillati; phylum Bacillota; class Clostridia; order Lachnospirales; family Lachnospiraceae; genus Blautia; species Blautia stercoris. Next base: position 512,394 of record NZ_BAAHYF010000002.1, on the reverse strand, counting down.
CGTCCGACTGCCTGACCTACAACCAGCAAAACAGAGGTTGCCGTAGACATCATCGCTGCAAAAATACCAATCATCATCATTGCTGCTGCCCATTTTGGAAGCATTTCTTTTGCCATTGTAACGGTTAAATAATCAGCTTTTACATCTGGGAATAATACTCGTCCGGTTAAACCACAAAGATAAAAGCTGTTATAAATCGTACTTAAGATCAATGCGGTAATTAAGAACGTTCCAATTGTTTTTCTCTTTACATTTGGAATCGCAAGAAATCTGGAGCAAAGGTAAGGCTGACTGATAAAGATAATGCACCAGAATACAAAGTTACCAAACACACCGGATAAGGACATCTGCGCATCGGAAGATTCTGCCTGTACAATATTTAACATGTTCGGGTCAATCTGAGCCAGTTTTGCTTCAAGTCCGTTAAATCCTCCAACTGCTTTTAAAGATAAAATTACAAGTACCACGGAAATAATCAACATCGGAAGTCCCTGTGCAAAATCAGTCCATGCAACGGATTTTAATCCACCCACAATAACATAGAAGATAATAACAACCGTAATAATTGCAAGACCCGCTTTAAAAGAAATACCGGTAAAGGATTCCAATAATACTGCAGCACCTTTAAACTGAGCTACTAACGGGAAAATATAAAAAACAGAAATCACACCTGCAATAATTAATCTCAAAGTTTCACTCTGATAACGGTCACCTAAATATTCCGGAATGGTAAGAGAACCAAGTTTTTCTGCCTGCATCCTCATTTTCGGCATCAACAGTACTGCCGGAATAATCAGCCCCGGAATAACTGCAATAACAACCCAGTAATATGGCCATCCTACGGTTGACATAATACCCGGGTCACCCATAAAACAGGCTGCACTGATGGATGAAGTTACATAAGAAAATGCAAGCACTACGGTTGGTGTACTTCTTCCACCCAAATAATAATCTACATCTGCCGAACCACTGGTCTGCTTTGCTCCAAGTTTACTTGAAATAAATGCAACCAGACCTACAAAAATTAAAAATCCTACGAAAAAAATAACGGAAATCTGTTCAAGTGTCATTTTTTCTCCTCCTTTTTTTGAAAATGGTCTAAAAAAGCGTAAAAAAATAATGCCTGCCGATTTCCTGCTGTATTTTTAAATTTTCACAGCAGGATTCAGGCATTTTCCTTATACAGTTCCATGTGCCAGTGTACCTTCCATTACAGGTGTCGGTTCTGTTTCAACTGCATCTAATGGTTCTTTCTTTAACATAAATGAAATCACTACTCCTGCGGAAGCTAAAATCGAAATCAACTGTGCCCCTATCATAATTTCCCATGTCATCATAATCATTTCCTCCTTTAAATCAACTTTCTATTCTTATTTTTCTATTGCAACCAACAGTAACGCTACTTCAAAACATTAGAATCAAAAAAGGAGCTTACACAGATTTTGTTTATCTGTATAAACTCCTTTGTTTACGATTCCTGTATGTTTTTGATGATGCCATTATAGGCACAATTTTTTGAAAAGTCAATATTTTATTACTTTATTTCTTTTATTTATTAGTCAGAAACGAATCTTCTTTCCTCTATTTGTCATCTTTGCACAAATCACTTCAAAAATAAGTTGAAACCAAACGATTCTTCTTTTATAATGAGTTAAACATTTTTTCAAGGAGGGCGCTATTATGTTTCAATGTAAAGACCTTTACACATTGTCATCTTTATCCAAGTTAAAATTAATCGCCGGAAATAACGGACTGCACAAAGGGATTCGCTGGGTCTACAAAGCAGAGTCTTTGTCCCTTTCTCAATGGGTTCATGGCGGAGAACTTCTAATCATCAGCCGACCGGTCAGCTCTGAACCCAATTTCAATCTTTCAGTGCTTTTAAAAGAAGCGATTCACCTGAATATGTCCGGTGCACTTTTACTAATCGGTCCAAACTATATTGAAAAAATCTCAAAATCCGTGCTTTCCTTATGCAATGAAAATGATTTTCCTTTATTTGCAATTCCATGGAATCTTCCGCTTGTTGACTTCTTTGAAGAAATCGGTCATGCAATTTCCAACAATAACTATTACCAAAGTACCCGCAATGATGTTATCTTTAATATTATATTTGAAAACCATATCAGCGCTTCTGCCCTGAAACTTCAAGCTGCCAATAGTGGATATTCTTTTGAAGGCAGTCATCATTTTTTCCTTCTGCATTTTATCTTACCGGAATCTGGTCAGACTGCCGGAATGGAACAAACCATCAGCAATAATCTTTACGAATATCTTCATCAGGCATTCTCTGAACAAGATGCATCCTTCCTCGCATCTACTTACAGCAACCACATCATTGGTATTTTTCCTGACAAAGATTTTTCTGAAATTACGGAATCATTTTCCCAAACAATGGATTATGCCTGCCAGACCCATCCGCAGTTAACCTGCAATATCGGTATCGGACTTGCTGTATCCGATATTAAAAAATTAAAACAAAGCTATGAGCAGGCTGCGGAATGTATCAATTACTGCAATAAATTAAACTTAAATCATCAGTCCCTCTGCTACAACCAGCTCGGTCTTTATCAGCTGTTTTCCGATTTAAACCAGACTCCTTTATACGAATCTTTCATAGAAAATCAACTGGGTGTACTCATCCGCTATGACGCAGATAACCACACCCAGTTAGTTGAAACGTTATCTCTTTATTTACAAAATAATTGTAATATTCTGCATACCGCAGATGCTACCTATACCCATAGAAATACCATTAAATACCGCATTACAAGAATTGAAGAACTGTTACGTGTCGATTTACAGGATGCTTCTGTTCGTCTGAATCTGCATCTTGCCCTTTATCTGCATCAGTTCATCGTGAACTACTCCGATTTATAGAAGTCGGAGTAGTTCACCTTAGGTATCTATTTTTGTAAAATCATTTACTTTCTACACTTTGAATTATACAGAAAGCTATTTGCCAAAAGAATCCTTATCACACATTAACAGAATCAATGGAAATTAAGTAGTTACTTCATCTTTTCCTTCTCCTCTATTAATTTTATGAATTCTTCTTCTGATATTTCTGCCCGATTGGCAGCATCTTTCGTACTCAATACATGGTCTCTAACCAACGAGATGAGCATTTCTAATTTGCCCTGTTCTATTCCTTTTTCTATTCCTTTTTCTATTCCTCGTTCTTCTACTGCATCTGACAAATTACACATAAAACTCAACTCCTCTCCTAGTCCATTTTCCATTTTAATTTCATACTCTTTTTCTAATCGGTCTTTTTTCTCTTTCTCTGGCATTTCGGTATCAAACAGTGTATTCATCATTTGAAGAAATGTATCTTCGGTCTCTGTTTCGGTATTCAAACACACCATTACAACTGAAAGTTTATCATATTCCAGCCTTTTATCTGGAATTCCCGATATTAAATCACTTTTTTCAATTTTATATTCTGAAATAGCATTTCCAATATATTTCGGTGCGTTCATACAAATCCAGATAGAGTATACTTTTTTCAAATTATTGTATTTAGGAATTTCAAATTCCGTTCCAAGCTGTGCTGAAAGCATTCTTGCAGCATAAAAGACTCCTCTTGTCATTAAAGAATATCCAACATAATATGCTTTCTGTGCTTCAATATTGATAATCAGTTTAATTCTTTCCTCTTTTTTCGGTACCCAGGCAAAAAAGCGGATATCATAATATATTTCTCCTTCTTCATTTACCTTGTCTTCATTAGGTAAACCTGTAATCCGTGTTGCATTCGTCTCTCCCGGATTTACTTTTCTACTTCCAATTTCTGGTTCTCCTTCTATGCATTCCATAATTTCTTCTCGACTCATACCTGCATATTCACTGACAGTACGCTGCATAATCCAAGAAAGAATGTTCTTATCTCCTAATACTTTTTTGCACTGCTCATCATACTGAATCTTTGCTTGCGCCAAATCTAAATTTCGTGCAAATTCAGTTCGCATGATTCCCCTTCTTTCCTTTTTGATTTTCTCTTATTCATAGCCTTATTCCTAATCAAGTTCTAGTTATGCCCTGCATTCTCCAAAATCTCTTTTAACGTCCTCGGCTCATAATTCATCCACGGTTTCATACAGCCGACATTATATGCCCGTGGCATTTTGTCATAAATATGCCCACACTCGTTTTCGCTCATTTGTACGATACATCTTTGGAAATAATCATCCTCTTTCCCATTATGCGTGTGACCATACAGCAAAATCGTTCCTCTTCCCATATTTTTCCAAGTGAACTACTCGGCAACTGAGTTACCAGAGCATCTGAAATCTGGCGGGATACCGCCTTTTTTCAGGGTGCGTCCATGACACCAATACTGCTTGCCTTTCGGCTATGCAGCTACTTTTATTATATCTGGTTTTTTTAGTCCGGTTACGGACAGTTCCTTCTGTTTTCCGGATACGGAAAGATATTTCCGCAGGATATTAAATGCGCCTACCGCATCTGCATTGTATCTTACTCCGTCAGTTACATACATGCCACGTTCTTTTCGGTTTGATGCTTCTGCATATCTTTTTGATACTTCTGGTGATAACGGGCTGCACTGGCTGGTATAGCTTTCTTCTTGTTTTATCAATGGAATCCCATACCGTTTCAGCTTATATTCCAGCATGATATACAACTTATTATACGGCAGGCTGTGAAACTTCTGGTTTGTCTTGTGTCCCATATCTTTTTCTTTCCGGATATTTCGGATGTCTCCCACAACCACACAACGGATCTCTTCTTTTCTGCAGTATTCTGCGATCCATCTGGTCACTTTGTGAAGATAATCCTTCACTGCATTCTGCTTTTTCCTGTAAAGTCTCTGGATATGTTTCGATGATTTTGGATATTTTATTCCTCTTTCCGATTGTTGTGTATACCATACTGACTGCACTCTGGCGATCTCTTTATGAAAATATCTTTCCAAAGAAAGATATTTTCTTCCCAGGATAAAAGCCCGGCCATTTCCAGAATCATAACAGGTCATCAGATTATGAATCCCCAGATCTATAGATAAGTAATGTCCATTCTGGGAAAGCTGTTCCGGCTCTTCACTCTCATAAATAACAATAAGGGCGCATTTTCCATTCTCCGGTGGATAGATCTGCAATTGTTTTATATGGTCCATGCTCCTGAAAATCTTATTTTCAAGATATAGAAATTTCTCATGGATCCCGTATGTTTCTTCCATATAGCTTTTCAGATTCTTTGGCAGAGACAGTCTCAGCTGGTCTGAACCTTTCTCATGCTGAATCCCCATCTGCATATATGTAACCGGGATATTTCCCTGTTTAAAACGGGGCGGATTTGGATCTTTGATCCCTCCAGTCTTTTTTAGGACATAAAAGGATTTCCATGCTTTGTCCAGCTGCTTGCAGATCTCCTGCGCTGTCTGTGACAGAAGCTGTTTATACCACAGATTTCCTTTATGTGCTTTTTTCTGATAATACCAGTCAGGATACTTTTCCAGTCCCAGCTCTTTATAATGACGCCGTTCGTAGTTGCAGATATTCCAGAGTTTGGAGGCTGCATAACACATATGCCCTATGATATTGGAATATTCCTGACTGATCTTTATGGATGTTTTATGTGACAGCAGCATTCCTCTTCCTCCTTTAATCACTGCGCAGATAGGGATTCACACTCCATCTTGAATCAATACGATTTGCTCTGATGTTCAATATAACGGCGGATATTTTCTTCAGATACAGATCCGATCGTTTCCACATAATAAGAATGGTTCCACAGCTCTCCTTTCCATAGCTGGTTTCTTATTTCCGGAAAACGTTCGAACATTTTTCTGCCAGTGATCCCTTTCAAATACTTAACGATTGCTGTTATAGAAAGTTTTGGTGGAGCTGATACAAAGCAGTGGACATGGTCGCCTTCATCACATTCAAATAAATGAACAGTAAAGCCCTTGTCCTCAGCAATCTGCTGCACCAGTTCCTGAAGGTATTCCTCAATTTCTTGTTTTAATATCTTCCGTCGGTATTTCACTGACCACACCATATGGTAGTTAATATTACACACGCAAGTTCTATAATGTATTAGGTTTTCTTTCATGCATATAGTATATCATATTGAATTGTAATGCGCAACAATTATCCGAACATATTTTCGTTTTTATTATATACCGGTTACGGCATTTATTTTTTATATTTATATTTTAACAGAGGATGAGGATTATTATACTGTTTGCATTGTGCAGATATGCACACTCCTGCGCTTTCATCTCGGTAATTGAATTGCCGAGGATTCCCGCTTATTGTCCTAAATGAACCAATAATGTCAATACGTCATCTTTTCCCTGAAAGGTTGTCATATCATTTGAAAATGTTCCAGTTTAAAATTTACCAGTTTATTTTTAATAAACCTTAGCGTTGCAAGTGCCGTTCCACATGTTGACGACATTTTATTCGTTGCCATCGCTATATGTGGAGTCAGACCGGCAATTAAATCCATTTTCTCGTCCCCTCAAGTCTTTTGTTTTTCTTATCATAGGGTGGGCAGACAGTTTTTGTCAAGTAAACAAAAAGAAGCTTTCGGAAAATTTAGAGTTTTCCAAAAGCTTCTTTTTTATTTATTTTTATTTACGCATGCCAGATGTCGTTATTATATTCTGCAATTGTACGGTCAGATGAAAAATATCCTGCTTTTGCAATATTGACAATCATCTTCTTCGCCCATGTTTTTCTATCTTCATAAGCTTCTAAGGCTTCTTCTTTCTTTTTGGTATAAGCCTTGAAATCTAAGAGTGTCATAAACCAGTCTTTATTTAACAGTTCATTCTGAAGTCTGGTTAAGTTTTCTTCATGACCGATTGCAAGCAGCTCTTTAGAAGTAATAAAGTCTACCGCTTCTTTGATTGTCTCATCTTTTTCGTAGAAGTCTCTGGAAACGTAGTCTGCATTTTCATAGTGTTTGATTACTTCTTCACTGGAAGCTCCAAATACAAAGATATTATCATCACCTACCAGTTCATGGATTTCTACGTTTGCACCATCTTCTGTACCGAGAGTCAGCGCACTATTTAACATGAACTTCATGTTTCCTGTTCCACTTGCCTCTTTAGAAGCCAGAGAAATCTGTTCTGAAATATCACATGCCGGAATCAGTTTTTCTGCTTTTGTGACATTGTAGTTTTCAATCATAACAACCTTTAAGTATGGACTTACTTCAGGGTCATTGTTGATTAATTCCTGTAAACATAAAATCAGGTGAATGATATCTTTTGCAATCACATAAGCTGGTGCTGCCTTTGCTCCAAAAATAACTGTGATTGGAGTAGATGGTTTCTTACCCGCCTTGATTTCTTTATATTTATGAATCACATATAATGCGTTCATCTGCTGACGTTTGTACTCATGCAGACGTTTAATCTGAATATCAAAAATAGATTCCGGATTCAATTCTACATTTTGAGTCTGTTTTAAGTAATCGCAGAGTGCTTTTTTATTGTCTCCTTTTACACTCAGTAATTTTTCAATGACTGCATCATCATCTTTGTAAGCCAGGAGTTTTTCCAGTTCTTCTGCATTTTCTCTGTATCCGGTTCCGATTAATTCATCAAGCAGAGCAGTCAGTTCCGGATTGCAGTGAATCAGCCATCTGCGGAATGTAATTCCATTTGTTTTATTATTGAATTTTTCCGGATAAATCTTATAAAATGCATTTAGCTCTGTATCTTTTAAGATTTCTGTATGCAGAGACGCTACACCATTTACACTGAAACCGTAATGAATATCAATGTGTGCCATGTGTACCACATCATTTTTATCAATGATTACAACACTTTCATCATCAAATTTTCTTCTTACTTTATCATCTAAAATTTCGATAATCGGAACCAACTGAGGAACAACTTTCTTTAAATATTCCATCGGCCATTTTTCAAGTGCTTCTGCAAGAATGGTATGGTTTGTGTAAGCACAGGTTTTGGTTACAATCTCAATTGCTTCATCCATCTGGATTCCACGTGCAACCAACAAACGAATTAATTCCGGAATGACCATAGTCGGATGAGTATCATTAATCTGGATAACCGCATATTCATACAGATCATGCAGATTTGAACCACGTGCCACACATTCATCCAGGATTAACTGTGCACCATTACTTACCATGAAATACTGCTGATAAATACGCAGCAGACGACCTGCATCATCACTGTCATCCGGGTATAAGAACAGTGTAAGGTTCTTTTCGATTTCTTCTTTATCAAAATCAATTCCTTCTTTTACAATGCTGTCATCTACAGATTCTAAGTCAAATAAGTGAAGTTTATTGCTCTGATTGTTGTATCCGGTTACTTCAATATCATACATTCTGGAATTTACAGTCAGATTTCCAAACGTTACAGGATAGCTTACTTCCGTTTTTGTCAGCCAGCTTTCTTTTTCAATCCATGGATTTGGAACTGCATTTTGTAATTCATTTTTAAATTCCTGTTTAAATAATCCAAGATGATAATTTAATCCAACTCCATCTCCGCTTAATCCTAATGTTGCAATAGAATCAAGGAAGCAGGCAGCCAGACGTCCCAGTCCACCATTTCCAAGAGATGGTTCCGGTTCAATTTCTTCGATTTCGCAAATATCTTTTCCATTTTCTGCAAGCATTTTTTTCACATCATCATAAATACCAAGGTTAATCATGTTATTGGATAATAATTTACCAATTAAAAATTCTGCTGAAATATAATAGATTTTTTTCTTCTTTACCGGTACTTCTTTATCCTTTGCCATATTCTGAACAACATGTAACAGTGCATAATACACTTCTGCATTAGATGCTTCTTTGACTGTTTTTCCAAGTTTTGTTTCTAATAATTCCTGAATTTTCATCATAAAAAAATCCTCCATCATTTTCTTTATCTTGCTCTAAATTCTATTTTCCTGTTATCCTGTCGTGTTTCTTATCTGCATTTTACTATGCTTTTTCAATTATTTCTTGCAAAATACTCTCTATTTATAATACAATACTATTAAAATATAATTTACAAATTTTGTATAAAAATGGAGGAATTTGTTCATGAACCTCACAGAATACCAAAATTACCATGAGTCAAAATCTCATACTTCTCTCGAATTTCCTTATAATACTTACCTTTGCTGTATCCCTATGGACTTTACGCATGTTCCCATTCACTGGCACAATGAAATGGAATTAATTGTCATCCAGAAAGGCAGTGGAATCATCTCCGTAGACTTTATTACCCATGAAGTAAAAGCCGGAGATATTGTCTTTGTGCTTCCCGGACAACTCCATTCCATCAGGCAAAAAAAAGAAGCACGGATGGAATATGAGAACATTCTCTTTCATCCATCTATGCTTCTTTGTGGTGAACCGGATTTGTGCGGAACAAATTTCATTCTTCCTCTCATGGAAAATCCTGCTACCATTCAGACCTTTCTCACTCCAGATGCCCCTGCTTATGAATCTCTTTCCGGATGCATCCGAAAAATCGATAATCTCTGCGATTCCAGACCAAAAGGCTATCAGCTTGCAGTCAAAGGCTGGCTCTTCCAGCTTATGTTCTTTCTCGTTTCCAATCAGCAGACACTAAAACAGCCTTCTCAGTCTCACCAAAAACATATGGATAAACTGAAAACCATTTTAAAATATGTCGAAGAACATTACAACGAGCCTTTAAACATTGAAGATATGGCAAATCTCATTCATTACAGCAAATCTCATTTCATGAAGTTTTTTAAAACACATATGAATATGGGATTTACCCAGTATCTCAATCATTATCGAATGAGCATGGCGGCAAAACTTTTAGTTTCGACCGATGATTCTGTTTTGACGATTGCAGTCTCTTCCGGCTTTGATAATCTTTCATATTTTAATCGACTCTTTAAAAGAGAATTTCATATGACGCCACGAGAATACCGTCGTCAGCAATGATACGTTTGACACTTACATGATTCTTTTCAAAAAACCTTATTGAGCTTCCGTTTTTTTAACTCAATAAGGTTTTTGTTCTATCTTGATTCTATTTTTATTTTACTTGCTTTTCACTGCTTCTGCAATTTTCTCTACAACTACACAAAGCACAACTGTAATCACCATATCCGGTAATGTGTTTCCCACCGGTGTATCTACCTGCATCAGCAGACGATAAATCACAAAACCAACAAGCCACACCGCCAGATTTCTCCACTGAAATGCAGATTTTTGGGCATCTGCCTTTTTTAACATAAAGTAATCTGCAATTTGCACTGCAATCATCGGTGCAAACACAGAACCAATCAGATATAAGAAATTTGTAATGTTATCCATTGGATACACAATTGCGGCAATTGTTCCAATTATCGTTACTACAATTGCTGCCCATTTTTCCTGAATTTTAGAGGAAATCGATACGCTAGAAACTCCTGCGGAATAAGCATCCAAAAAGGTTGTTGTGACTGTGGAAAATACAATAATTAAAAGTCCCACAATACCAAATCCTGTTTTTAACATAATCTGCGCAATGTCATATTCACCTGTAAAAATAGCTGCTCCCATACCAATCATATACATAAAAATGCTGACCAGACTGTAAACAACTACACTTGCAAATGTCGCTGCAAATGGTTTTTCTGCTTCTCTTGTATAGTCACTGATCAGTGGCAGCCAGGAAAGCGGCATTGCTACCGCAAGCTCTACTGCGGCTCCAAATGTCAGACTTCCATCATCTACAATTGCCGGCATGCTTCCATTTCCAAAAAAGATAACTTTAAAAAGTACCAACGATAAGATAAAAAGTGCAGTCATTGCAACGGTGTTTAATTTACCAAGATTTGTAATCCCAATCAGAATCCATACAATAATCAGAACACCGATAATAATCGCCCAAATCCAAATGCCGGTATGTAGCACACCATCTGCTGCAAGTGCACCGTCATAAATCATAATTGCAGTCCAACCCACAAGCTGTAAGACATTTAAAATGGCAAATAAAAGGCTTCCCCTTTCACCAAAACTCATTTTTACTGTTTCCATGGCACTTTTACGTTCTTTTGCACCAATCATTCCCGCTGCAAACATCATAAGTCCGCCAATCAGATGTCCCAGTAAAATCGCTGCCATTGCTTTTCCAAAGCCAAGTGGTGCAAAATAAGTACCGGTCAGGATTTCAGCTAAAGATACCCCTGCACCAAACCAAATCAGTCCGTTTGAAAAAACGGAAGTTCTCTTTTCACTCATCCCTCGTACTCTCCTTTGACTGCAAACGCATGATTCATCGGTCCGCTTCCTTTTCCAAGGTCAAGCATAGCGGCAAGTGCGCCGGAAATATAATTTTTTGCATATTTTACGGAAGTTTCCAAATCTCTTCCTTTTGCAAGATTTGACGCAATCGCTGAAGAAAGAGTGCAGCCGGTTCCGTGTGTATTAGAATTATCAATTCTCTTTCCATGGAACCATACCGGCGCTTTTCCTTTTTGAAAAAGCAGGTCGTTCGCATCATTTAACTGATGTCCGCCTTTTAATAAAACTGCACAGTCGAATTTCTCACAAATAAGCTCTGCTGCTTTTTCCATATCTGCTTCTGATTTAATTTCCATCTCAGAAAGAACTTCTGCTTCCGGAATATTTGGAGTAATCACTGTTGCAAGCGGTAATAGTTTACTTTTCAATACACTGATAGCATCTTCACTAATCAGTCTTGCCCCACTGGTTGCCACCATAACAGGGTCTACTACGATATTTTTTGCGTGATACTCAGTCAGTTTTTCTGCAATGGTTTCAATCAGCTCACTTGAAGAAACCATTCCTGTCTTAATCGCATCCGGATAAATATCTGTAAAAATACTATCAAGCTGCTCTGCCAAAAATTTTGGTGTTACCTCCATAATATCTGTTACGCCAGTTGTATTCTGAGCAGTCAACGCCGTAATCGCACTCATCGCATACACGCGATTTGCGGTCATTGTCTTAATATCTGCCTGAATGCCGGCGCCTCCACTGGAATCACTTCCAGCAATTGTTAATGCTGTGTACATCATTTTTTCCTCCTTGTTCTTTGCATTAATTTTATAGAGCGACAAAAGGTGGTGCCCCCAATCTGCCGCTGTTATGCCTTGAATCTTTCAATGTATTTTAAAAATGCAGGAACCCAACGAAAGATTCCTGCATCTAAAACACATATCTGTGATTCATTATCTCCCTACGTTGGCATTACCCAAATCAGGTTCTGGGTTAAAGCATCCGCTTACTCTCAGCCTGCTTACGCAAGCACCCCGCTTTTTATAACAATTTTATTATACACCCTTATCTTGAAAATACAAGTTTTTGATGCTATTTTTCCCTTGAACCCAAATAGCAGGTGCAACTGATATAATAATCTATCGCACCTGCCATCTTCCTTCATCGTTCTTACGATCGAGGTAAAGCCTTTTCCACTCCAATAATTTGTTATATGCTTTTCTTCAAGATTTCAATCTCGCATTTTATGACTTTCTTCAAGATTTTATTTTACGTTTTTATGACTTTCTTCAAAATTTTATTTTTCTACCGGCTCATCCATCTTGCCCAGGCTGCCAGCCCTGCTCCATGTTTTATTTCACCTGATGCCACCATTCTTTTAAATTCTTCTATCGAGACTTCATGAAGTTTCAGCACCTCTGCCGGGTCCAAAGATTCCTCCCCCTGCTTTCCACAACAAATTGCAAAAAGATGGATTTTCTCATTCGTCGAACCAAACGACGGATAAAAATCTCCAAGCGGAATCACCTCTTCTGCTTCATATCCCGTTTCTTCTTTCAATTCACGTACTGCTGCCTGCTCTGCTGTTTCCCCCGGGTCTATCAGTCCTCCCGGAAGCTCCGTCTGCCACAAGCGGATTGGATAACGATATTCCTTCAGCGTAATAATATTTTCTCCATGAAACGGAAGAATACTTACTCCTTCAATCATTTCAAGATAATCATAAGGTCGGATCTGATTTTTCACCCGTACTTTATCCTGTACAAGTGTAAAGCGACCCAGCTTTATTTTCTCTGACTCTACTGTTTCAAATGGACTTTTTATTTCCTTCATATTTCTTCCCCATTTGTCTTAATGACATGTTTATACCAATACGCCGAATCCTTTAGAATTCTCTGCTGATTACGATAATCCACATACACAAGTCCAAATCGGTCAGAATAACCTTTTGCCCATTCAAAGTTATCCATCAATGACCACTGGAAATATCCTCTGATATCCACCTCTGTTGCAGCTCTTTTTAGTTCATGCAGATATCTTCCAAGAAAATCAATTCGATTCGGATCATGCACTTTTCTATCCAGTGAAATCACGTCATGGCAAGATAAACCATTTTCTGTGATATAAATTGGTTTTTGATATCTTTCATATAAGAATTTTGGTCCCCAATATAAACATTCCGGAGTAACCGGCCACTGTATCGCTGTTTTCGGAAAACCTTCATATCTTTGAACGGCCTCCGGCTTTCCATTCTCTCCCATACGATAAGCGCAGCCATTATAGATATTTTGTCCATAGACATCAATTGGTTCAGAAATTAATTTCATATCTGCATCTGTAATTTTCGGAAGATATTTTTCATAACGAACCAAGCCTTCTTCCGGATAATGTCCAAGCAGTACCGGGTCAGACCACCACGCTACATTCCAGGTCCAGTTACTGTCATCTTCCTGCATGGAAAAGTACATCTGTCTTGCGGCTTCAATATCTTCCGGACGGTTAGTCTCAGGATAGCAGACAGAAGAAGTCGGAGCATATCCAATCGTCAGCTTTTGTTTTCCATAAGCGCGAAGCATCTGCACTGCACGCCCATGTGCTTTTAATGCATTATGTGCCATCTCAAACGTATCTCTTAACGGTGCTTTTACACCCGGCGCATGCTCTCCTGTAAGAAAGCCAAGTCCTACGAAACACTGTGGTTCATTTAAGGTAAAGAAATGTGTTACTCGATCACTAAAACGCTCTGCGACAAGCTTTGCATATTCTCCAAACCACTCCACAATTTGCGGATTCATCCAACCTCCTCTTTTATAAATCTCATAAGGAAGTTCCCAATGATACAGCGTAATATAAGGTTCAATCCCATTTTCCAGCAACTCATCAATCAGTGCATTATAAAATGCGATTGCTTTTTCATTTACTCTACCATATCCTTCCGGAAGTACACGTGACCAATCAATTGAAAAGCGATACGCTTTTAAACCGATTGCTTTCATTAGCTGTACATCTTCTTTGTATCTGTGATAATGGTCACATGCAACCTCTCCTGTATGTCCGGAGTAGATTTTTCCTAGTTCTTTTGTATATACATCCCAGATGTGTTCCCCTTTTCCATCTTCTGTCACGGCACCTTCAATCTGGTAAGCACTTGTTGCAGCGCCCCAGACAAAGTTTTCTGGAAATTTAACTTCTGTTTTTGCCATTATTTTCACTCCTGTTCCTGTTTTAATCTTAAAGCAAACTTGCAGCTCCAATCATTCCGGCATCATTTCCAAGTGCTGCGCAGTCTGCAACATGTGGATAACTGCTTTTATCTTTTATAATCGGAACACGGTTGGTTACAGCAAGTGCTTTTTCAATGTGTAAATCTCGTTTTTTTGCATCTTTTCCCACTCTGCCGTAATCATACACACGATAAGTCACATTCGAATTTTGCTGAAATTCAGCAATCAAAATGCCTGCGCCAATTGCATGAATGGTTCCGGATTCAATAAAAAGCACATCTCCTTTTTGTACCGGAACTGCATTTAATACTTCAAGTAATGTGTCTTCTTCGATTCGTTTTGCAAACTCCTCTTTACTGATTTCTGTTTTAAAACCATAATACAAATAGGCACCCGGATCCGCATCCATGACATACCACATTTCTGTTTTTCCGTACTGGCCTTCATTTTTCAACGCATAACGATTACTTGGATGCACCTGTACGGAAAGACTTTGTTTTGCGTTAATAAATTTTGTCAAAATAGGAAAATCTCGGAATCTTCGGCAGTTGAGTCCAAGCACTTCTTTGCCTTTGATATCGATATATTCCTGCAGTGTTTTCCCTGCATACATTCCATTTGCAATATAAGATGGCCCGTCCGAATGACAGGAAAGCTCCCAGGCTTCTGCAAGTACCTTTCCATCATATTTTACACCATACTCTTCTGCCAGTCTATGACCACCCCACAGATAATCTTTACAGCTTGGTTTCAATTTTAAAATACTCATCTTTTATCCGCCTCTATCATTTCTCACTTAAACAATCAATATATTTCTGACACATTTCTTTGTGGATTCCGGTCGCCTGAAAAACAAGCACAAGGTCTTCTTTCTCTGTTCCATCAAGCTCACTTTCCAGTTTTGTACCAGTTAAATCAGTTGCTTTTGTTCCTCCAGCTTCACAGCGATTCAAGTCTTTTATCTCAAATTCATCGGCAGAGTAATACTCTCCGCCAACACTGGTGCAGTATTTCAGAAAGTCTTTTGTCAGAATCACTGCATCTAATTCTCCCTTAGACCACTGGAAGAAAAATTTATCAAATCCGCTTTCATTTCCTGCATCCTGTTTTTCTTCAGTTTTCTTATAAGAAATCACATAGTCTGAATCAAATACGATTCTTTTTGCATCAAGACCTGAAAATGTGGCAAATTCTTCTGATAAAACTACATCCCTGTCTGAATCAATTTTCTGATTCACCAAGGCACATTTAAAAAACGGTTTTTCTTCTGGAAATGCAAAATGGACAACCAGGAAAATCAAGAGAGCAAGGACTGCAAGAATGCCTAACATATGGTACCAATAATAGGTAAAAATATATTGTACGGTTTCTTTTCGATTCATGTCCTTTGTATTGTCTTTGATTCTTCCAAATAAGCTGCCCATTTTTCTCATTCCTTTTTTCTGTACCAAATTTTTGGTACCGTTATTTTTTCATTATTTCTTATTTGTTTAATAATTTAAGATTTTTCTCAATCAGTTCACATCTTTGTTTTACGCAGTCCGGGGAACGAAGCGGGTCTTGCGGAGTTGAAAACAGATAGTCTTCTAATTTATCAATTGTTGTGGTAGCTACATGCATTCTGGTATCAGATGATGCATAATAAATATAAACATCTCCATTTTCTTTTGCAATGGCACCGTTTGTAAATACAACATTTGAAACGTCACCGACTCTTTCTTTTCCAAGCGGAACCAAGAACACTCCGGATGGCTGTGCAATTAATTTGTCCGGCTGTTCTAAGTCTGTTCCGAATACATACAATACATAACGAAGTCCTGCTGCGGTATTTCTTACACCATGTGCAATGTGTATCCAGCATTTCTTTCCTTTAATCGGAACTGCACCAGCACCATTTTTGGATTCTGTCAAAGTATGATAAACTCTTCGACTGATAATTTTTTCTTCATCAATCACCGCATGTTCGATATCTTCGCAAAGACCAAATCCGATTCCACCGCCACTTCCGGTTTCGATAAATCCATCCATCGGACGAGTATAAAATGCATATTTTCCATCGACAAATTCTGGATGAAGCACTACATTTCTTTGTTGTGGAGAATGAAGAGTTTTTAAGTTATCCAGTCTTTCCCAGGTTTTTAAATCTTTCGTTCTTACGATTCCAGCTGCTGCAACCGCTGCAGATAAATCTGGATTTTCTTTATCTTTACTTTCTGAACAGAACACACCATAGATGTATCCGTCTTCATGTTTGGTCAGACGCATATCATAGACATTCGTCTCTTCCGGACAGGTATCTGGAAGTACCACTGGATAATCCCAGAACTTAAATCCATCCACACCTGTTTCACTTTCCGCTACTGCAAAAAAAGATTTGCGGTCTGCGCCTTCCACACGTGCAACCAGATAATATTTTCCATTTAACTCGATTGCACCGGAGTTCATCACTGCATTAACTCCAAGGCGTTCCATAAAGTATGGATTTGTCTCTTCGTTAATATCATATTTCCATGTTACCGGCACATGGTCTCTTGTTAAAACCGGGTCTTCGTACCGGTCAAAAACTCCATTATAAAAATCGCTTTTTCTGTTTTTTCTTTCCTGTAAGCGTTCCAGTTTTGCCTGTTCTACATAATACTGGCTGTGAATCATTTGCTTGTCCTCCTGATGATTTCCATACACATTCTTCCGTTGTGATACGGACATTTCCATGGTTCTACAATCGTTTTTTTACTTTCTGGTTCGGAATCTTTATTTAAATCCCAGAACCATTCTGAGCCTTCTCTTTTGTCAATAATATGTTCTTTGATATAATCCCAGAGCATTTCTGTGACTACTTTATATTTTTCGTCACCAGTCTTCTCATAACAATTATAAAATCCGACCATTGCTTCTGCCTGAACCCACCAGACTCTGGTTGTGTCTACAACGCCTTTGGAACATTCATTATTCATTGCTCCATTTTCAAGCGCCTCTTTGTAGACCTCACCTGCAATCGCTGTGGTATACGCTTTCGTTTTCCCGGAAATTTCTTTGTCATTTAATACATCGCAGGCACGGTCTAAGAGCCAGCTTACTTCAATATCATGATCATAAGAGTATAAATCTGAAATGGTATTCATTTTTGCATCAAAGAACACTTCCAGACGATGGTTTTCTTTATTATAAACTTTCCCAGAAAATGCATTTAAGATTTTCTTTAATGCCATGCCAACTTCTTCTGATGGTGCTACACGATAAAGCTCTGTATAGGCTTCCAATATATAAAGCAGAGTATTCATCGTTTTATCTGCAAGCAGTCCATTTTCGGAAAGTTTATCATTATCCTCTAATATCCAGTCTCTTGTAAAGGATTCCAGATATCCAAAAGATTTTGGAAGAGCAAGTACAGAAGTATTTGCATACTCTTCGTTTGATTTAAATGCAGTCAGCACGCAGACTACAACCGGAATGACTGCAATCAATGATGCTGCAATCAGTGAAAAATATTTTACGAAATTTAAAATCAAAGTTCCTGGCTGGATTGATTTCTTCATTATGCAACTCTTCCTTCTCCAGTTTACGACGCCTTTTTTCTTCTTTTTTTCTTTTTCTGACTGCTGCTTTGGACTCATCACTTGTCCCATCATCAAATGCATATTTAAAGAACAATTTCTGTGCGACAGTACAGATAATGATAATGACAAGAAGAATGATTGCCATTGCACAGGCAAGTCCGACTTTCTGGTTTTCATGTGCCAGACGGTTCATGATTACAAAGTAAGTACCGGTTTCCATCTGACCATTTGTGATAACATAAGGCGGTTCAAATGCACTTAAAGAACTACTAATAGAAAGAATCAGGTTTAATACAATAATGGATTTGATACTTGGCATGATAATGTAACGAAACTGATGCCATTTATTTGCTCCATCCAAAGATGCTGCTTCATATAAATCCGTATCGACAGACATCATTGCACCAAGGAATAAAATCATGTTCTGTCCGGTGTATCTCCATACAGAAGTTGCAGCCAGAGCAAAGTTATTAATGCTCTTATTCTGAAGCCACATTGGAATATTATCAGGATTCATTCCGAGTAATTGAAGAATAGTATCTAATACATATCCTCTTGCATAGAAAAATTTAAAGATAAATCCGACTGCAATACCACAAATCAGGTAAGGAAAGAACATAAATCCTTTAAAAATAGATTCGCCCTTTACTTTAAATACCATCATAGTTGCAAAAAATAATGCCAGTATAAGCTGTACAACTGTACCACCCATGTAGTAAACACTGACAAACAAAGAACCAAAAATATCTGGTCTGCTGAATACTTCTTTGTAATTCTTAAGTCCGACCCATACCTTGTCTCCAAGATATTTCATATCATAAAAGCTAAACTGAACCATTTTAATAAATAGAACATAAGTAAAAACGACTAAAAGCAGAAGCGGAAGAAACATAAATATTACAATCAGAAGTCTTTTTTGTACTTTTCTGCGTCTTAGAAGACTCCCAGTCACTGGATGCAGGGTCTTCTTCTACCAGTTTATCTGCAACTGCTGTATACAGAGTGTAGTAAACTGCATAAGGATCGCTGTTTTCTTCATTCTTTGTGAATGGATTTTTTGTATGAAGCAGAATGTTATTCTTGTAATCCGGGTCACCATTGGAAGCGATTCCTACATAATCATTCCATACTCCCATTGTCCAGCCTGCTGCAAAGTTTGTGTAAAGCGGAATGGCGTCTGTTTTTTCTTTAATTGTTTTTAAGTCATCGATAAATTCATCCGAAGTTTTTGGAAGTTCTGTAATTCCGGCTTCTTTCCAGACTGCTTTGTTATAAGCAACACCGCCTGCTGTACCACCATTTGGGATTCCATATACGGTTCCGTCATAAGTTTTTTTCTGTTACGAAATTATAAGTATCATTTAATGTGTCGTAGTCACCAAGCGGAGCAAAATAAGTTGAGAAATCACTCTTGTCACAAAAACTTGGAATAAAGCAGATATCGCCCCAGTCACCATTTGTCAGACGAAGATTTAATCCTTCATCCTAATCTGTAATCGTCTCATAAGTAACTGTGATGTTTGGATACAGTTTATGGAACTCATCTGCATATTCTTTATATTTTGTATCTACAATGTCCGTTCTGTTTGTCAAAATTTTAATGTCTGCTTTTAAGTCCTGATAATCATCTCCAACCTTAATCTGGTCGATTGTCGGGATGTCGGCTGAGCTGCTGTCTCCTTTACTGCTGTCACTGCTTCCACCATTTTCGCAGGCAGTTAAAGATAATACCATGACTGCTGCCATCATAAGACTTGCTACTTTTTTTCTTTTCATAATTTGCCTCCTGATTAATTATTTTTTAATTCTTTTTAAATTAAATTTAGTACGCATCATTTAAGTTCATTTTTCAAGCATTTTATGGCTCAAAATGACATTTTGTTAATTTTTAATTAATTTAAGTGTGGTTTTTTGGTAATATCCCCTATGTTTCTGTGTGTTTTTCGCTTAAATTAAACTTAATAATTAGCTTAAATTATTTTTTAACCAAAAAAATAAAAAGCTGACTCATTTGAGCCAACCTCTTACCTTGTTTACAACCTTTGTATAAATATCCTTGCCATACCACTCAATGCAGTTCGGCATTAAAGCAGAGCATCCGCTAAACATATTTTCTAACTCCTTGACCTGCTTCTTCAGATGCGATGGAATACGAATATGCTTCAAACTTACACAGCCAGCGAATATTTCATCTCCAAGTGTTGTAACACTGGCTGGGATTGTAACTTCTTCCAGTGCACTGCACTCCTTAAAAGCGCCCGCCTCAATATGTATCACGCCTTCGGAAATGTGCAGAGTTTTCAGTTTTTCACACTTCCAAAAGGCCTCCTCTCCAATCTCTGACACACTGGAAGGAATTGTCAATTCTTTCAATGCAAGCGACGAAAACGACCGTTTTCCAATACTTGTGACTGTGTCCGGCAGTACCAGACGCCGTACTGCCGGACGCCTGCTAAGTAAAAATTCTTTTTCTACCCGTACCACCCCATCTGGAATAATGACCTCACCGCCTGGTCCATCATATCCAACCAGTGTACCATCTTCCTCGATGGAAAACTGCGGTATTTCACTGTATGTAATCACCTCGTCAGCTTCAGCTCTACCAGGAAAGAGACAAATATCTGCGTACTCCAAATATTCCGGCATGATTACCCTCGTTACCCAACACTCTGAGAAAATATCTTTTCCAAAACACCTAACACTTAGCGGAATCACGAGTTCATCAATCCATTCACAATCGGCAAATGCCGACTCACCAATTATCTTCAGCCCCTCTGGCAATTCTATCTTCTTTAAACTATAACAACCAAAAAATGCTCTTTCTCCAATCTCTTTCAGTGTTTCTGGCATTTCCACCCTCTCCAAGTTGTCACATTCCATAAATGCCTCTTTCTCAATCACTTCCAATCCTGCAGGCAGTTTTACCTCTTTCATTACTTCTTTTAATTTATTCTTTACGTAATATCCTTCATCCTCCTCAACATATCTCCACTTCCATGCAAATGCGTGTTTTCCTATGACGCGTACGCCCTCTGGAACGACTACAGTCTCGTCAACCCCGCAGTACACACTTAATCTATCATTCTCAATCCAGAACTCATTCTCATTATAATTCGGTTTGATCTCTGGCGATGTCTCTACATTCTGTTTTGCGTCGTACCACTCAATATTGTCATACCATTCCTCGTTCTGGTTAGTATCTCTCGTTGAAGAACGATTCTTCTGGTTTTCTATCGCTCCCCGTAGATGCTCTGGAACAAGGATGTGCTTTATTGTACATCCGTCAAATGCAAGAGGATCAAGTCTTTTCACACTAGGTGGAATAATCACCTGTTCAAATGACCCGCCACACCCAAATGCACGCTCCTCGATACTTATCAATCCATCTGGTAAATTAATCTGTTTTAAATCGCAGTATTCAAACGCACCTCTCCCAATCACTTCAAGACTGGACGGCAATTCTACCTCCTTCAACCCATAGCAAAACCAAAATGCATTCTCAGCAATTCTCCATACTGTTTCTGGAAGGATGACTTTTTTTAATCTTTCTGCCTCACCGTCCATTTCAAGGTTTGGTTGAAATGCGCCATATCCAATTACGTGCACTCCCTCTGGAACGGTCACAACTTCATCTGTCCCATTATATTCTTCCAGCACGCCTTTCTTGATTACAAATTCTTCATTCACGTCCATCCCCCATTTCTTGTCTTCTGTACTCTCGGAATCTTTCTTACACCCGATGCCTCTAGCTTTCCTTTAACCTGCGCAATAAATTTATATTTATCCGCACAAACCGTTATTCGGTTTTGAACAAGTATCAAAGCTTATTTCGAATATCCATTTGAATCTGTTTATTTTTTAAGCTTTACACTCTTCTTAATCACCATCCGTCCAGACACAATATCCATCCCATGTCCACGTTTTGGATTTTTAATCTGTTTCAGTACTTTTTCTAATGCTACTTTTACCATTGCTTTTATATTTACTTCATAAGTTGTAATCTCTCTGTCCGCAAGTTCTGGATAGAGATAATTATCGAATCCAACAACAGAAATATCTTCCGGAACTTTATATCCTCTTTCATTCAGCTTATCAATCAGCATATACGCTGCAAGGTCACAGCTACAGACAAAGCCTTTCGGCAGTCTCTTTGGAAGTTTAAATCCCATCTGTCCCAGTTCACCCCTGTCCTCAATGAGCCACTGTGGTTTTATCTCTTTTTTGTGGCTCATCATTGCTTTTAAGAATCCGCAGTATCGATCCATAATACTGCTTGTTGAATAAATCGAGCCGACAAAGCCAAGTTCTTCAATTTCCTGTTCAAACATGAATTCTGTCAACAGATATGTTCCATAAAAATTATCGGTAACGACTGCATCCTTTGCAAAGTCTTTATCATAATAATCCAGAAATACCACCGGAATCCTTGCTGTTTCTGTCAGCTTTACAATGTATTCTTTATTAATTTTTCCAAGAACAATCAGTCCGTCCACTTTATTTTCTTCCACACATGCCGGAAGTTTTAAAGTATTTCTTTCATCTTCTTTTCTTAAGATTTCAACTGCTGCAAAACAGCGTTTTTCTGTTGCAGCTACCGCAAGTTCCTGATACATTTTCCAATAAAATGTTTCGTATTGTGCAAGATAATTTTCTGCAATAAGCACACCAACTGTATAACTTGCTTCTCCTGCTGCCTCTCTTGCTTTCTGTTTTCGTTCTGACAAAATCTGATAGCCCATCTCACTTGCCACACTTTGAATCTTTTCACGCAGTTCTTCACTGACACCTTTATTTCCGGCAAGCGCATTATGAACCGTAACCGTGCTGACGCCCACTTTTTTCGCAATGTCTGCCAGCCTGACTTTTCCCATCTTTTTCACCTCATCTATTCTTTTAATCTTTTTCATCTACTTAAATTTAAGTTAATTATAAAGGGGTTGGGCTTAAGCTGTCAATAGACGTCTGCCTGCCGATTCCTCCATCCGAGGAACGTTTTTTATTTCTTATGACGCATTCATATAGAATGGACAAAAAAAGAAGACGAGCCCCGGTGATTTCGACCACCTGTACTCGTCTTTTTTATATTCTTATATTTTTACATTACTCCATACTTACCCGCTCAATATGCATCGCAAGATATCCAATCTCAATCTCTTCAAGCTGAACCCGAAGTGCCTTACTCAAATGGTCACAGACAATTCTTGCAAGTTCATAAGACTGTGGAAAATTGTGCTCCACATAATCATTCATATTTACTTTCAGTGACTCTTTATTTAATGCCCGTGCTACCATGAATTTTACATGGTTCATCAAACGGTTATAACTCAAAGACATTACATCAATATGAATCTTTCTCTGTGCTTCAATCAGCGAAATGCATTCTCTTACCGCTCTTGCCATCTGCATAGAAACCGCAACGGACTCTTTTTCAAGCGCTGAATGAATATGCAGTGCGACATATCCAATCTCATCATCCTGCACATCAATTCCTTTTTCTTTTTTTAAGCGTTCTTTTAGTGCCAGCGCGACTTTAAATTCTCCATAGAATAACGTCTTAATATCCTGGGTTAAAGGATTTGAAATCTGTTCTCCCTTTTGCATTCGTTTTACTGCAAACTCGATATGATCTGCCATCGGAAACAAAATGCTCTGATCAATTGTTCCAAACTGCTCTCTTGCCCGATTTAAAATCTGATTTGCCATTTCCAGATATTCAGGCTCTATACTCCTTGCCAGTTCAGATGCAGCTCCTCTTGATGAAGTTTCCTGCAACGAATAAACGGTACACTCTTCTGGTTGTTCCATTCGTTCGCCTACTTTTTTTCCGAACCCGACTCCTTTTCCGAGCAACACATATTCTTTATTATCCTTCATATCAAGCGCAATCACACCATTATGATTTAAGACTTTGCAAATACGATACACCGTTCTCCCACCTTTTCCCAGGATTCCCCCGTTTTTTTCTAAAACCTTTTTGACCCCAACTTTCTATCTCTACTTTAGCATATTTTTTGTTATTTTCCCACTGAAATTTCAGTTTTTTGAGAACTCACAAATTCTTTTTCTCAGTTTCAAAATCATACCCGGAGCAACAGAGAGCTCATCCACTCCCATCTTCATAAATTCATCGGTAAGTTCCAAATCTGCACCTAACTCTCCACAGATTCCAGCCCATTTTCCATATTTATGAGCGTTTTCCACTACCATTCGAATCATCATAAGGATTGCCTTATGATGCGCATTATAGAAATCATCCAGTTTCTCGTTCTGACGGTCAATAGCCAGCGTATACTGAGTCAAATCATTCGTACCAATACTGAAGAAATCTACCATCTGTGCCAGGTCTTCACTAATCATAACTGCCGCCGGAGTTTCAATCATTACTCCCTGTTCCGGTACTTTATACGGAATTTCTGCGGCATCCAGTTCCTGTTTTACTTCTTCCACAATCGCAAAAATCTGCTCTACTTCTTCTGTAGAAGTAATCATTGGATACATAACAGACAGATTGCCATAAACTGCTGCACGCAGCAGTGCACGAAGCTGGGTCTTGAAAATCTCCGGCTGTTTTAAACAGATACGGATTGCACGATAACCAAGTGCCGGATTTTCTTCTTTTCCAAGATTAAAATAATCTACCTGTTTGTCTGCTCCAATATCAAGGGTACGGATAATGACTTTTTTGCCTGCCATCAACTGCAATGCCTGCTTATAGGCATTAAACTGCTCTTCTTCTGTTGGAAAATCTGTTTTTCCAAGATATAAGAATTCACTTCTGAATAACCCGATTCCTTCGGCATCATTTTCCAATACACTGGCAATGTCGCCTACACTTCCGATATTGGCATAAAGATGCACTTTCTTGCCGTCTGCTGTTACGGTTTCTTTTCCTTTTAATTCCTGCAGCAGTTTTAATTTTTCTGCTTCTTCACGCATTTTTGCTTCTGTTTGTTGCTTTACTCCTTCTCCGGGTTCAACAACAAACTTTCCTTCAAATCCGTCTACAACGGCTTCCATTCCGGTTTTCAACTCTTCTAAATCAACCGGAACACCAATCAATGCCGGAATATTCATCATTCTTGCAAGAATTGCCGTATGGGAATTCGTAGAACCATGAACGGTCACAAATCCAAGAATTTTTTCTTTATCCATCTGCACAGTCTCACTTGGAGAAAGGTCATCTGCAACAATGATGGATGGCTCCATTTCACTTAAATCAACAGAAACATCTCCTCTTAAGTTTTGAACCAGACGATTCGAAATATCTTTTACATCTGCTGATCTTGCCTGCATGTATTCATCATCCATACTTGCAAAAATTTCCGCAAAGTTATCACCGGTTACTGCAACCGCATACTCTGCGTTTACCAGTTCTGTCTGTATCATATTCTGAATTGCATCCTGATAATCTTCGTCTTCCAACATCATCTGATGCACTTCAAAAATTGCTGCACTTGCTTCTCCGACTTCTTTTACCGCTTTATCATATAAATGCTGTAACTGTGCCTGTGAATCTGCAACTGCCTGTTTTATCCGTTCTATTTCCAGCTTGGCATCCTCGATTTTTTCACGTTTTACCTGAACATCATTCTTTTTTAATACCGCAATCGGTCCGATTGTCAGACCTCTATACACGGACTTTCCTCTATATTCACGTTCCATTTTCGTTTCCTCTCTTAAAAACGGCCAGATAAAAATCTGACCGCCATTTTTTTATAGATTTTCCTTGAAAAATATTTTTATTTTTATAAGTTTTCTTCGAAAAATGCTTTCATTCCTTCAAATGCTGCCTCTTCGTCGGCACCATCAATTTCTACTCGAACATCCTGTCCGCATTTTACACAAAGTCCCATAACTGCCATCAGTCTTGTCACATCCACTGTTTTTTCCCCTTTACTGATTGTAATGGAACTTTCATATTTCTTTGCCTCTTTTGCAAGAATACTTGCCGGTCTTGCGTGAATTCCCTGTTCATCTTTAATTGTGTAAGTAAATTCTTTCATGGTAATTTCTCCTTTTATTTTTTTATCTTTATATTTTTTTATGCTTCATAAATATCAACTGCGTATAACGGTTCTCCCGCTTTGATTTCTCCGTTTGTAAGCAATCTGACTTTCTGATTATCTTCTAATTCTGTACACAGAATCGGAGAACATAAAGAAGGCGCATTGGCTTTAAGATACTCCAGATCAAGTTCCAGCAATTTATCACCTTTCTTCACTTTCTGTCCATTTTCTACAAAGCAGGTAAACCCTTTTCCATCCAGTTTTACGGTATCAATTCCGATATGCAGCAACATGGAAAGTCCGCTGTCACTCATAAATCCAATTGCATGCTTTGTATCAAAAACAAAAGCAATTTCTCCATCTTCCGGAGCAACAACTACAGGATTTGTCGGTGTTACCACCGCTCCGTCTCCCATCATTTTTCCTGCGAATGCATCATCCGGAGCATTTGCCAGGTCATCTGCAATTCCGGTAATCGGGCTGGAAACGATAATCGTTTCTTTTACTTTTCCAGTCTGTTTTTCTTCTGTTTTCTCTTCTGTTTTTGAATCGGCTGTTTCTTCCATTGTATGAAGTTCTTCATCCGGAGCTGTTTCCAGATAATCTTCAAAGTTTGATTTAATTACAGTAACTTTTGGTCCGTAGATAATCTGCACACCATTTCCTTTATGAACCACACCGGATGCTCCCGTTGCTTTTAAGATTGCATCATTTACCAGCTCTGATTTAAGCACGGTACAACGAAGTCTGGTTGCACAGCAATCTACGTCAGAAATATTTTTCTTACCACCAAGACCTCTTAAGATTCCTTCGGAAACCTGGTCCTCTGCAGATGCACTTTTTTCTCCTTCTTTTCTGGCATTGACATCTGCTCTTGTGTAGAGTTTTACTTCTTCTGCATCATCTCTACCCGGAGTTTTTAAATCTAATTTTTTAATCAGGAAACTGAACAGCACATAATAAACAATGAAGTATACCACTCCGACAACTACAATCCAAATCCAGTTTGTCTTTTTATTTCCCTGTAAAATACCAAATAAGAATAAATCAATAAATCCACCGGAGAATGTCATTCCTACTCCGACTTTTAAGATATGCATCAGCATATAAGCAAGTCCGGCAAATACACAGTGAATTCCGTATAATAATGGTGCTACGAACAAGAATGTAAATTCAAGTGGCTCTGTAATACCTGTCAGCATAGAAGTTAAAGCTGCAGATAAAAGCAGACCTTCTACCGCTTTTCTTTTTTCCGGTTTTGCAGTACGATACATGGCAAATGCAGCTCCCGGAAGACCAAAAATCATAAGTGGGAACTTACCTGACATAAATCTTGTAGCAGATACCGCAAAATGTTCTACACTCGGATCAGATAACTGTGCAAAGAAGATATTCTGAGCACCTTCTATCATCTGTCCGCCTACTTCTAAGGTACCACCAACTGCTGTCTGCCAGAACGGAAGATAAAATACGTGATGAAGACCAAACGGAATTAAGAGACGTTCCATAAATCCATAGACCCAGGTACCGGCATAACCGGAACGAAGTACTAAATCTCCAACTGCATAAATTCCGGCCTGAATGGTCGGCCATATAAAAAACATTGCAATACCAACCACTACATAGACAAGCCCTGAAATAATCGGCACGAATCTGGTTCCTCCAAAGAAGGATAATACCTGAGGCAGCTCAATTTTATAAAAACGATTGTGAAGCGCTGCAACACCAAGTCCGACAATAATACCTCCAAATACACCCATCTGTAAGGAAGTGATTCCACATACATCTGTAGTTGCACCGGAAAGCATAGCTTCTGCTCCGCCATTAATATCAATTAATGCTCCAATAGATGCATGCATGATGAAAAATGCGATTACCGCTGAAAGTGCGGCAACTTCTTTTTCTTTCTTTGCCATTCCGATTGCAACTCCCATTGCAAATATAATCGGAAGATTCGTAAAAATAATATTTCCTGCGGCATTCATAATCTGTAAAACCTGATTGATTATGGTGCCAGGTCCCATTACATTTAATAAGCCATATGCTTTCAACATGGTCTCATTTGTAAAAGAACCACCAAGTCCCAGTAACAGACCGGCTACCGGAAGGATTGCGATTGGAAGCATAAAAGAACGTCCAACTCTCTGCAAAATCCCAAAAATCTTGTCTTTCATAATTTTCTCCTCTTTTCTTTTTTTTAGTATATCCGCTTTTGAGTTTTTATATAGGTAAGTCTTTTTTAGCCGGCTGTTTTCCACAAAGCTTTTTATGGAATAAAAAAAGGCACTAACCCTACACAAATATCTCAAAAAAATATTTATGCACAGTTAATGCCTGCTTACTCAGTAACACACTATGACTGAAATTATTTATATCACAATTCAGATAAAAAGTCAACTACTATTTTTTAACTACCGGAAAACATAATCTCATCCGATAGGTATTTTCTGAAATTCTTGCTTCTGCATATCCATTCATTTGTTTCATCATGAGATCAATATTCTTTAGACCAATGCCTGTTCCTTTTACATAGGGATTCGGTTTAACAATCTCATTTTGAAATTCAAGCCCTATATGTGCAGGAGTGTAAATTATTTTCAAGTAAACCGGCTTATCCCTCATCGCATATTTTTCTACATTTGATATTAAGTTATTCATAATTCTACCAAAATAATTTGTATTAATCCGAACTTTAACCGGATGCCAGTAAACATCTTCAACGTCTATTTTAAAATTATTACACTCAAGAAATGCACAAAATTCTGATAAATAATCTTCAAACGCACTTTTTGCTATTTCCGGTTCTTCCAATTCCATATTTGTCTCATTACTTACAAGAAAATATTCAAATAGCTGGTCAGAAACAGAGCGTAACTGTTCCGCCTTATCAAATGCTTTGGAGGCATATTCTCCCGCAGGTTTTCCTTCTTTTTCCATTTTTTTAATAATTTCAAGATAAGAAAATAGACCCGTAAGAGGAGTTCTCATGTCATGTGCCATTCCCAGAACCAGTGCATCCTGAGCTTCTTTCATTTTCTCCTGTGTTTTCTTTTGTTCTAATAGCTGATTTCTCATAGTATCAATCCCAACAGCAAGCTGGCAGATTTCATCCTGACCGTCAATTGAAACTTTTTCGCCTAATTCTCCACTTCCTATTTTCTTAACTTTTTGTTCCAAATATTGAATATTTTTAATTTCATCTTGAAGTTCGCTCCCAAAAATCAAAATACAAATTACAATACTGATAAAAATAGAAGCACCGGAAATCATATCATAATATTTATCTGCAAATCCATCATAGACGTATAGATTTGCCTGTCCATCCGCAAAATTTATTGAATAAAGATAATTAAATGTATTATTTTTAATCGAGCCCGGAAAAATATCTTCTTCGTATCGATTATCAAAATAAATCTTTGTTCCCTTTGATATGATAAATTCTCGAACATTTTTCTTTTTTATCCAACTTCGGATTTTTTTACTATCTGTAATTTTTAATTGATTTTCATCAATATATTCCTGAAATTCTTCAACTTTTTTCTGTTCCAGCTTAGAGAAATGCCCACTTGAAAGTAAATACTCCTGAAACATAGAGGTTGCACCTCCACTTAATATCAAAAAAGCCACTACACCAATTATCAGGTCTTTCATCATACGATATAGCATTTTCGAAGTCAGATTTTTCTTAACCATTTTTTTCAAAACGATACCCCTTTCCCCATACCGATACAATTCTCTTCGGATTTTGAGGGTCTTGTTCTATTTTTTTCCTTAACCGCCTGATATGTACCATCACTGTATTTCCAGATGTATACAGATATGGTACATCCCATACACTTTCATACAGATTCTGAACAGAAAATATCTTTCCAGAATTTTTCATCAGAAGTAGTAAAATTTTATATTCTATTTCCGTCAGACTGATTTCCCTTCCGTTTAAATACACAATATTGGTCCGCATATTAATACGAATATTTTTCCATTCAATCCATTCTTCTGTTTCTTCTTGTTCCTGCTTTTCTACTCCGGCTTTATCATATATCAGATGTCTGCGCAAAAGTGCTTTTACTCTTGCAAGCAATTCTGCATAAGAAAAAGGTTTTACAAGATAATCATCTCCTCCAGACATCAATCCTAGAAGCTTATCAGATTCCTTATCTTTTGCAGTCAAAAACAAAACCGGAATATTACTTTTCTTTCGAATTTCCTCACAAGTTTTATACCCAGAAATTCCCGGCATCATTACATCAAGGATTACCAGATGAATATCTGCACTTAATTTTCTTAAACCTTCAAATCCATCTACTGCTTCCTCAACATGAAAGTTTTCTCCTTCCATTAAAATACGAACTCCTTCTCGAATATCAGGGTCATCTTCTATCACTAAAATATTTTGAATATTCATAGAAACCTCACAATCAATTTATTCATTTAGCTTTTTTTCTTTTCCATTGATTTCAATGCAATTATAATCACGATTATAAATCCTATCATTGCAGGAAGTCCAGTTTCTATGTCATCCGAGCCTATAATACCTGTAATCCAGCGATACTCTCTAACCGGTGTATATGTCCAAAATGCCGGAAATCCCTGATTTACAGATACATGAAGAATATCAAGGTCTCCAGAGATAATATTATAAACACCATGAAACACAACCCCTGACCAGATAGAACCCGTTTCCAGAACAATTAAAGCAAACGCAATTCCAACAATCGTAATTGCTACAAGTAGCGAAATTACATTATACAAATTAGAGGTATCTATATTCACCAAATGCATTAATGCAAATAAAAACGCCGAGCCGATTACTGCACGTTTAGAACCCCATGCCTTTTTCAGTGAGCTAAAGATTAATCCTCGAAATACCACTTCTTCAGTTATGCCAGCACGTGGTCCACCAGAAAGTATTGTATTACTCACTGCTCCTATTACAGATTCTCTTGAAAAATCTCCCTTTCCAAAAGTTCCCTTTGTCAAAAAAATGCAGCAACATAAAACCCCTGTTGATAATAGAAGTGCAATTATTGTCCATTTCACACTTGGAGCCGGCCTGCATACATAAATATCTGACCATTGCTCTTTCAAAACATACTTATTGTATAAATATACAAAAAATAATACCGCAAAAATATCCAGACTCACATAAATAAATTCCTCTAATAAAACAGGCATATCATACCGGGTTTCATAAAGACCAAAGCGTTGTGAAAAAAATAAAATCAAATATCCCAGAGGGATTGTCATAAAATATTTGAGTTTCATAAATAAAATATCTCCTTCTTTCCTGATATATTTTTAATTCTTTATCTGAACAATTCAAATTTTAATATTTAAATCTTACAAATCATCTTAACTATTTTCTTAACAAACCTTAATTTTCAAGCCATCCTTCACCATATTAAAACTTTATTTTACGTATTGCAATGATTACTAAGCAAACACAAAAAGACGGGTACAAATGGCTTTTGATTCCACCTGTACTCGTCTCTTTTTAACCTCAATTCACAATTCGATAATACTCTTTCGCAGTCACCCCATACACAATCGCATAGAACACCGCAAACACCACCACACTCACAGCCGTACATTCTGCAAACAGCGTTTCATTTGCCAGATTCAGCACCGCCAGCAGTTTGGTCATAACAGGAAATGCAACTGCTACATGTAAGATTGCAACGCCAAGTGGCAAAAAGAACACGCTCAACACCTGACTGTGGATTGCACGTTTGACTTCTCGTTTGCTCATTCCCACTTTCTGCATAATCTTAAAGCGTTCTTTATCGTCATAGCCTTCTGAAATTTGTTTGTAATAAATAATCAACACCGTTGCAATCACAAACATCATTCCAAGATAGATTCCAATAAAGAAGAATGAACCATACAAACTATAGAAAGACTTTTCACTTAAAATCCGGCTTTCAAAATTAATGTTGGTATTTTCTCCGAATTTTATCTGCATTGCTTCTAAGGCTTGTTTGCAGGATTTTTTATCACCTTTTAAATCAAATCCAATCGAATAAGAAACATCTGTCATCGCTTTTGCAGATTCTTCTTCCTGTCCATTTTTTAATGCCAGTTTTTTTGTCTCTTCGGAAAATCGGTGTATTTGTTCCAGATTTGGAAGAATCACATAAAATGTTCCATAAGTACCGGCTTTATTTTTGGGTTCTGCTTTCAGCGTTTTTAATTCTTTCTGGATTTGATAAGTTGTTCCATTTATCGTAATCTGAGATGCACCATAAGTTCTATCTGTGCAATATACTAATGCCTCATCTTTATTTAAAGAAACATTCTGGTGTTCCATCTGATTATATTCATCCACCGGAATTAAAGTCATCCCACAAATCCCAAAAACGGAAAAATCAGATGCCGGTCTTAAGGTAAAGGAAGTTCCTTTTGATTCTGCCATAAGAACTGCCCCATGATAGGTAATCTCAGAAGTTTCTGTCACACCTGCTTTTTCTGCTTCATCCTTTATTATCTGTCTTACCTGTTGTTCCGTCTCTTCATTTGTTGAAAGAATCTCAACCTTTGCCGGACTTGGAAATCTTACGGAAAGAATATTATTCATTCCCATATATAAAGATACCGTCATGGAAATTAGTACAAGCACCATCGTACTTAAAATACAGATATTTGCAAGTCCGACTGCGTTTTGTTTCATTCGATAAATCATTCCCGAAACTGTCGTAAAATGATTTGCTTTGTAATAATATCTCTTATTTCTGCGAAGCAGTTTCAAAAATGCAATGCTTCCTGCAGTAAACAGCGCATACGTTCCAATAATAACAAGAATTGCCGCTACAAAAAATACCCCAAGTGCCGCAAGCGGGTCTTTTGTGGTAAGCGCCAGGTAATATCCTGCCGAGAGGGTTGCCACTCCAAACAGTGCCATCAGCCATTTTGTCTTTGGTTCTCGTTCTCCTGCATTTCCTCCATGAAGAAGTTCCACCGGATTAGACAGACGAATCTGAATGATATTATAGAAATAAGTCAGTAAAAAGATTGCACCAAATACCACAAGAGTATCCACTAATGCCGGCTTTGAAAATGCAATGTTTAAGCTTGCATTTCGATGCAGAATTTTTAAAAACAGCAGATACATCAAGCGATTAAACAGACTGCCCAGTCCAATTCCACCTAAAATACTGATACCGCCAATCAACAGACTTTCAATTCCCATCATTTTTGCAATGTGGAATTTTCCCATTCCAAGAATGTTATAGACACCGATTTCTTTTTTTCTTCGCTTAATCAAAAAGCTGTTTGTATAAAATAAAAAGATAACGGAGAAAATCACCATAATTCCGGCTGCATACTGAAGGCAGACCTGCATCGTTCCTTCTCCCGCGATTTCTTTTATTCTGCCCAAAGTATCAATCATAAAAAACATCATAATACTTAAAATCGCAGTTAGCATATAGGGCACGTAAGTTCTGCGATTATTTTTTAAGTTCGTTACTGCCAGACGAAGATAGAGTCTCAATGCATTTCACCCCCTGTTGTAAGTACCGTAAGCGTTGCCGAAATCTTATGGTACATCTCTTCATTTGTCATATTTCCACGATACAGCTGATGAAAGACTTCACCATCTTTGATAAATAACACTCGACTTGCACTGCTCGCTGCTTTCACGCTGTGCGTTACCATGACGATCGTCTGACCATCCATGTTAATTGTATGAAATAAATGCATCAGGCTGTCTGCTGCCTTAGAATCCAATGCTCCCGAGGGTTCATCCGCTAAAATCAACTGCGGTTTTGTGATTAACGCACGTGCAATCGCAGCTCTCTGTTTCTGTCCGCCAGATACTTCATAGGGATATTTTTCCAACAACATTGTAATTCCAAGTTTCTCTGCTATCGTAGCAAGCCGTCTTTCCATTTCCTGATACTTCTTTCCGGAAAGCACCAGTGGAAGAAAAATATTATCTTTCAAAGAAAACGTATCTAACAAATTAAAATCCTGAAAAACAAATCCCAGATTTTCTCTGCGAAAGGCTGAGATTTCTTTCTCACGAAGCCCTCCCAAATCACTTCCTTTTAAATAAATTTTTCCCTGCGTCGGCTTGTCCAGTGCCGCTAAAATATTTAACAGCGTCGTTTTTCCAGAACCGGACTCACCCATAATCGCTACATATTCTCCCTCTTCCACGGAAAACGTTACATTTTTTAGTGCTTCTACCTGATTCTTTCCAAATCGGGTGGTATATATTTTCTTCACATTCTTTACATCCAGTAATGCCATTTTTTCTCATCCTCTCTTGTTTTGTTCGTCTTTATTTCTTTACCTTACAATGCTTATTATAAAAAAAGAGAAAATGTATTACCATTGAATCAGGTTACATTTTCTCTTTGAATCTTACATTGTTGTAAGTTTAAAATTTCACTGTAAAACTAAATTTTTTATTCTTCATAATTTTGTCATACACATTAAAATAAATCAATACTTTTTTAATTTGACCATACATCACCAAATTAGTATAATAAATTTATAGAAAATAAACATCCAAAAGGGGGATTTATTTCCCTGTGATATATCTTTATTTTTTATTTTTTTATTCCGGATGCAGTTCTTCTCTTGCCAGTCCCAAAAATACCTGTGTTCCCACACCCACTTTGGATTCTATCCGAATCTGATGCCGTAACCGTCCCATCACTTTCTTACAAAGATACAGCCCGATTCCGGTGGATTTTTTATCTGCCCTGCCGTTATATCCGGTAAATCCCCGCTCAAATACTCGTGGCAAATCTTCTTCCCAGATTCCAATTCCATTATCCTCAATCACAAGCCATAACTGATTGGATTCCTGTTTTGTAAAAATCTGAATCGTTCCACCTTTTTCGGTGTATTTTAACGCATTCGATAAAATCTGTTCGATTACGAAACACAGCCATTTTTTATCTGTAATTACATTCTGATTCACCGCCTGATATTCCAGCTGAATTTTCTTTAGGATAAACATCTGGGAATATTTGCGAATACTTGCCCGAATTAAATCATCAAGCGGATAATGCTCAAATTTCAAATCCGAAGCCATATCTTCCATTCTAAGATACGTCAGCACCATTTCCACATACTGTTCAATCCGAAACAATTCCGCTTTTAATTCCCGTAGTTTTTTCTCTTCTGGATACTCCTCTTCCATCGTTTGTAACAGCATCCGCATTGCAGATATTGGTGTCTTAATCTGGTGCACCCACATCCCATAATAATCCTGCATTTCCTGTCTGAAAATCAATTCTTCGGATTTTAATTTTCTTCGGATTTCTTCTAATTTATCAAGCAAATCCTGATAATCATTTTCAATTAAAGTATCCGGTTCCGGCAAATCCAGAAGCGCATCCTGCATATTTTTCTCTACTAAAACAAGCTCTTTATGCCTCTTATAAAACTCGCAAAAATCAATGAAAAATAAAATTCCAGCCAGTACAAGAACCAGCAAAAAACCATAATTCAACACATCAGATGGAAGATTATAGAGGAAAAATACAAATTTCAAAAGTGCCAGCGTTATTATATAAAGCAAAATTTCCCTTGCCCGCTCTTTTAAAAATCCTGCAAATATTCTCATTTTGCCACCATATATCCAATTCCTTTTTTGGTCTGAATCACTTCTTTTAGACCAATCTGTTCGAGTTTTTTACGGAGTCTTGTCATGTTTACAGTCAGAGTATTATCGTCAATAAACTCATCACTTTCCCACAGTCTTGTAATGAGCGCATCTCTCGATACAATCTTTCCGGCATGTTCTAACAACATCTGAAACAGGCGAAATTCATTTTTTGTTAATTCCATTTTGTTCTTCTGATACTCAATCGTTGCATCGGCAAGATTTAAGTATGCCCCGTGCCATTGCATCACATCGACACTGCCCTGAAATTCATACGTCCGTCTGAGCACTGCCTGTACTTTTGCCGTCACCACATTTAAATCAAACGGTTTTTCAATAAATTCATCTCCACCCATGTTCATTGCCATTACAATATTCATGCTCTCGTTAGCCGAAGAAATGAACAGAACCGGCACCTTCGATACTTTTCTGATTTCCTGACACCAGTGAAATCCATTGAAAAATGGCAGAACCAAATCTAAAAGCACAAGCTGTGGCTCAAATTTTAAAAACGTATCCATTACATTTTTAAAATCCGTCACACCCTCCACCTGATAATCCCATTTTTCAAAGTGTGTTTTTAGCCCATCTGCAATTACAACATCGTCTTCTACGATTAATATTTTATACATAATGTCCTCATTTATTATAATTCAAACGCTTCCATATCATCCGGCACATAGAGATTTCCATGATAATAGGCTTTTCCTTCTTCGGTATAAAGTACCTTTCTCTCTTTGATATTTTTATCTTCGGTATGATATAAAATCAGATTTTCCACCCCTAATTTTTCTGCCAGCTCACAGGCATCTTTTACGGTAGAGTGATTTTTTTCATACGGATGGAAGGTATCTCGCTGTCCATACAGGCAAAATGCTTCATGAAGCAGCCATTTACTTTGTCTTGCGTATTTTTCTTCCCAATCGCAGTATGGTTCATCTCCACAGCAGGTCAGTTTCTGTCCTTCTTCTAATTCCATGCAGAAACCAAACTGTTTTGCTTTTGTGGAATGAATATCAAAGAACGTCACTTTCTTTCCAATGATTTCTTTTTCTTCTCCATCTGTAACCACCACCAGATGCACTCGTTTTCCGATAAAATCGGTCTGTTTTTTCTGAAGCAGTTTCTCTGAAAGTTCCTGAATTAAAGAAATCACTTCCTCATGTCCGTAAATATATGCATCGCCTTCATAAGCACCTTTCTGCATATTTTGGCAGATAATACGAGTCATCCATACAATTCCCAAAATGTGGTCGATGTGTTTATGGGTCACAAAGATATGGTGAATATCTGCAATAGAAATCTTAGCGTCTTTTAAGCGTTTTAAAATTTCACTTCCGCCGCCGCCATCAACCAGCAGATATTGGTTTTCATTTTCTATCACAAAACAGGTATTATAAACCTCTGTTACCAGTGCATTTCCGGTTCCAAGCATTGTTAATCTCATTGTTTTTTTCCTTTCTGTCTTACCTATCATTCTCAAATACTGTCTGCTGTTTTAATTCCCGATGCACTTTCTTTCTTACAAAATAAAAGCAGACCGCCTGCATCAAAATAGTCAGCATCCAGGATGCCGGATAGGAAACAAACAAAATTTTTAAAGAACGATGGGATGGGAAAATCCCAAAAATCCATACAATTCTTGTTCCAACGGTACCAATAATGGATAAAATCATCGGCACAGCAGACGCTCCCATTCCTCGAAGTGCTCCTGGGAATAAATCCATCACTCCGCATAAGAAATAGGTCACCGTTGTCAATGCTAAAATCTCCATACCACAGCCAATAACCTCCGGGTCCGTCGTATAAATTTTCAGGATTTCTCCACCAAATGCATAAGCGCCGCATCCAAATACCAGTGACACTCCCACACTTAAAATAACACAGTCCATCATAACCCGATCCATTCGTTTTGGTTTATTTACACCATAATTCTGACTTGTAAAACTCATACACGCCTGTGTCACCGCATTGATTGACGCATATAAAAATCCCAGAATATTATTTGCCGCCGTATATCCGGCCATCGCTGTTGAACCAAATGAGTTTACGGAAGACTGCAAAAGTGCATTGGAAAAATTAATGACCGTACTTTGCACCCCTGCAGGAATTCCAACCTGAAAAATCTGTTTCAGATACTCTTTTTTCATTCTTAATTTTGAAAAACGAAGCTGATAACTTCCTTCTGTTTTATAAAGGCACCACAGCACTAAAACGCAGGAAATCAGCTGTGAAATCACTGTCGCAATCGCAACACCTGCCACTCCCATGTCGAATACAATGACTAAAATCATGTTAAGAATTGCATTGGTAACCCCTGAAATAATCAAAAACATCAACGGACGTTTGGTATCTCCAACAGCTCTTAAAATAGCTGCTCCATAGTTATAAAGCATGAAAAATGGCATACCTAAGAAATAGATTTTCATATACAGACTCGACTGGTCTATGACATCCGCCGGTGTCCCCATCAGTTCCAGCGCCCACCTTGAAAAAAGCAGTCCGACTATCGCCATTGCAATTCCACTAATCAACGCCAACAATATCGAAGTATGTACTGTTTCTGACATTTCTTTTTGTCGCCCTGAGGCATAAAAACGTGCAGCCAACACATTTGCCCCAAGTGATACTCCAATAAATAAATTCGTAAACACATTAATCAATGCCGTCGTTGAACCGACCGCCGCAAGGGCGGAACTTCCACTAAACCTTCCTACCACAACAATATCCACCGCATTGAACATCAACTGTAAGATTCCGGAAAGCATAAGTGGAAGAGAAAATGAAATCAATTTGTCCATAATCGAGCCATTGCACATATCAATTTCATATTTATTTTGTTTCATTTTTATCTCCATCTCCCGTCTTTTTTTACTTCTCTTTATCAGTATACTATACAAAAAATTGCAATACAATGGAGAAAAAATCAAAAAATCAGGTAGGAAAATTCCTGCCTGATTCTTTGACTACTTATTCAATTTAATCACAATATCTCCGTCATCTGCCTGTAATTTCAGATTGCCATCTTTTCCACTTCTTTGATAACTGCTTTCATCCACATCTTCTTCATGAAGCTTTCCTTCAAGAAAATCCGGTACCTCAATATCGCCAAGACTTGTAGATGCATCAAATCCAAGTGCTAAAAGCTGTTCTTTTTTTGCTTCAATATCGATATCTCCCAAGCTGCTGGAAATGGAATTTTCACCAGTAAACTCACTATCTTTTGCAACGAAATCACCATCGGAAAGTTCAAAGTTACAAGCTCTTATCTTAGAATCATAAGTTTTCACATCACCTAAAGAAGCTGAAACAGCAACCTCTTTTAATGTGCTGTTCTTAATAAAAATATCTCCATCACCTGATGAAACTGTTCCACTTTCAAAGCAGACATGATTCAGCAAAATATTACCCAAAGCACTATTTAGCGTTGCATTTTGAAATTTTGCATTCTCCGGAACATATAATGTTACAACATTTTCATCCGTCGTAAAGTCTTTGTCTTTTGACAGGAATGCTGTAAGAAATCCAATATCTATATGTGTATAAGAATTGGAGTCTGAATCTTCTTTAAGCGTAAGAATTTTATTTTTCACATCATAAGAAACCGGTTCTTTTTCCTTTGAATCTGAAGTCGTATAACTGATATAATACGAATCATCATCAGAAGATACAATCTGCAAGTTTAAAGAAGAAAGATCCACGTTTAATGTGCTATAATCATCTATCTTTGTTTTTTCTAATCCATAAGTTGAATCTTCTTTTGTTGCCGAACCTTTCCATTGGTTTAAATCAGCGGCAAGCACATAATTTTTTCCTCCGTTCAAAAATCCAACTGCAAAGAGAAGTGCTCCTGCCACAACGCATCCCGCACCTGCTGCAAGACAATTTTTAATCCATATTTTCATGAATCCTTCCTCCTTTTCCAAATCTCTTTGAACGTCCTGAAACCCATTTTGCCAGTTTCACGAATAATAACCCAATCCCTTTTGCAAGCACAACACCAAGAATAATGCTAAGTATTCCAAGACCAACCACGAAAAGTCCGCTTCCACTTATGATTGCAAATCCTGGTACGGAAAACGGAATTGCTAAAATTCCCCGGATAAATAGTTTTGCTCCGACTAAAAAGAAACAAAATGCAAAAATAAAAATACATAGTACTATGACTCCAAGACAAATTACCAATGATAATACGACTGCAAGGAAAGCAATTGCAAGCGGTGCACCAATCGGTGCCGCACAAATTGCAAGGCAGGCTATCCAAAAGAGACTCCATTTCGATGACTTTTTGGTTGTTTCGGATTCCGACACCTGCTCCTCTAACTTCCTATCCAGAAGATTAGAAATCAAGTCTCTTGCTGCTTCTTTTGGAGTTCCAAGTTCGTTCATTAACTCCTTTGCGCCCTCTTCGTCTGTCTCTTCAAAATATTCTGTGAAATACTCCATCGCATCTTCATAATCCTGCGAAGAAAGTTTTTTCAAATATTTTTGTAACTGTTTTAAATACTCTTCTTTACTCAACTTCGAATCCTCCCCTCTATAATTCCGTCAATTGTATCGCAATAGGCAATCCACTCATGACTAAGATATTCGATTTGCTCTTTTCCACTTTCGGTAATCGAATAATACTTTCGTTTTCTTCCCTGAAACTCCTGTGAATACGTGGTAAGAAATCCTGCCTTTTCAAGTTTTTTCAAAATCGGATAAAGCGTTGATTCCTTAATATCCGCCACCAGTTTAATTGTCTGACTGATTTCGTATCCATAAGAGTCCTGAGTTTCCACAATTGTCAGAATCAGATATTCAATCAATAAAGCAGAAACCGGAAAATACATGCAATCATCTCCTTTTTTAATATGTAAAATATTTATATATATAAATTTTATATATAGTATAATACCAGAGCATCGTATTGTCAATATATATGTAAAAATTTTATATATACATTCTTTCCCAAACAAAAATACAGGATTCCAGCTCACTCATGAGCCAGAATCCCATACTCTTTCGGTAGTTTCATTTCTTTATGCTGATATAAAATTTTTTCTAATTCATAAATCGCAGGTGTCAGAAATTTATTTTTATGATACACCAGTTTAAATTTTCGGTTCCATTCCTGTTTTTCATCATAAAACACCCGAATTTTTTCATGCGCCAGCTCATGTGTTAAAAGACGAAGCGACATAACAGAAAGCACTTTATTCCAAATCACTGCATTGATAATCGTACGTGGACAATTTGCCTCCCACGTTACCTTGATTGAAATGTGATGCCGTTTCACATAGTCCTCAAAAAGCTGTCTTGTTCCGCTTCCCTGCTCACGCATTGCAAAGCACTGACCATTTAATTCTGAATTTGAAATTTGAATTTTTTCAAAAAATGGATGCCGGCTTCCGCATCCAAGTACCAGACAGTCCTCAATAATCGGAATCACAACCAAATCCGGCGACTGAATTTCTCCTTCCACGACTGCCGCATCGAGTTCAGATTTCAATAATTTCTCTTCAATTTCATGCGTATTGCTGACAAAAGAATACACCTCAAGCCCCGTCAGACTCTGTTCTAATTCTCCAATCAATGCCGGTGCAAGGCATGTTCCCACTGTCAGCGTTGTTCCAAGCCGAAATCGTTCGTTCTGTCCCTGATTGAGCATCAACTCATCTAACTGTTCAAACCGGCTCACCAAATCCCTTGCGTGAGAAAGCAATAATTTTCCCCTCTCTGTCAGATATAATTTCTTTCCAAACCGTTCAAATAATAACCCATGATAATGCTGTTCCATTTCACGAATTGCCTGACTGACGGTCGGCTGTGAAAGATAAAGATGTTTTGCCGCCGCACTCATCGTTCCATACTCTGCAACAGCCAAAAAAATCGTAAGGTATCGAATCGTCATTGTTTTTATCATTCCCTTTTATCTATAGGTAAAACCTATCATTTTTATAAAATAATATCATTTTTCAAATACATCAACAAGTGTTATATTATAGTTATTAAAACTGGTACATTGAATATTAAGCAGCTGCTATATTTACGCTGTACTGGTACATAAAAAGCTCAAGGAGGAATAAAATGTCAGCATTAACTGTCAGCAAAGAAGAAGAAAAACGTTTAAAAGGACTTGGCTTCTTAAATAACAAAGGAACCGATAACTTTTCTGCACGGGTTATCACTGTAAATGGAAAAATTTCCGCTGCTCAGGCTCAGTGTTTAACAGAAGCCGCAGAAAAATTCGGAAATGGAGTGCTTACCTTCACTACCCGCCAGACTGTAGAAATTCAGGGCATCCCTTATGATAAAGTAGAAGCATTTCAGGCTCATCTTGCAAAAGAAGGCTTAACCGTTGGCGGAACCGGTCCACGTGTTCGCCCAGTTGTATCCTGTAAAGGAACCACCTGCCATTATGGTCTGTTAGATTCTTTCGCAATTTCCGAGGAAATTCACAAACGTTTTTATGAGGGATATCATGAAGTAAAACTTCCTCATAAATTTAAAATTGCCGTTGGCGGATGTCCTAATAATTGTGTAAAACCAGATTTAAATGACCTTGGAATCATTGGTCAGAGAGTTCCAAACTTTGATAAAGCTCTTTGTAAAGGCTGTAAAAAATGTGCCATCGAAGCAGTATGTCCGTCCGGTGCCGCTAAAGTTGTTGACGGTGTCTTAAACATTGATAAAAAGGTCTGTATCCACTGTGGTCGCTGTGTTGGAAACTGCCATTTTGACAGCATTAAAGATGGTACTTACGGATTTAAAATTTACATTGGCGGACGCTGGGGAAAACAGATTTCACAGGGTCGTGCCTTAAATAAAGTCTTTACTTCCAAAGAAGAAGCAATGGATATCATTGAAAAGACCATCTTATTCTTCCGCGAAAACGGAAAACCGGGAGAACGTTTTGCACTGACAGTAGACCGTCTTGGATTTGAGAATGTAGAAAATGAAATTTTAAACGGAGACATCTTAAGCAGAAAAGAAGAAATTTTAAAACGTGAACTGTAAAAAATCCCCCGAGGTTGTTACCAAAAACAACCCAGGGGGATTTTTTATGCTAAATCTATTAATTTAATTATGCTAAGTATTCTTTTAATGTTGCTCTTACTGCACCAACACCTGCAATCTCTTTTACAAAGATTTCTTCAATCAGTTCGCCGATACCAGCTTTGTAGAGGTCAATTCCGAAGATGTTTTCATTAGAAAGAATGGATTTAAGCTGTCCGTTGTAGCTTTCCGGTTTGCCAAATTCGATTCCTTTTAATTCTGCTTTTAATTCATCCAGCATTGGGTCTGCGGAAAGTTCAAACGCTTCTCCATTGTCATCAAGACCAAGAAGATATCGGCACCATCCAGCGATTGCCAGCGGGATTGCTTTTAATTTCTTTGCATCTCCGTATTTTTCCACATAAGATTTGATAGTTTCTCCGTAACGGATTCCAACTTTCTGAGAAGTATCTGTTGCAATACGCTGTGGAGTATCAGGCATAAATGGATTCGGAATACGAGTGTTGATAACTTCGTCTACGAACTCTGCCGGAGAAAGGATGCCCGGGTCTGTAACAACCGGCATACCTTCTACAGGACCGATTTCATGAACCAGTTTGTTTAACTGTTCGTCTTTCATTTCGTCTGCAATTAAAGTATATCCTAATACACATCCGTAAGTAGCCAGTGCTGTATGCAGTGGATTTAAGCAGGTTGTAACTTTCATACGTTCTACTTTGTTTACAGTGTCACGGTCTGTCATGTAAACACCTGCTTTTTCAAGAGCCGGTCTGCCATTCGGGAAACGGTCTTCAATTACCAGATACTGCGGTCCTTCTGCATTTACAAATGGTGCAATATAAGTTCTCTTAGAAGTAATAACCGGTGCAATGTCTTCGATTCCAAGTTCCTCTAAAGATTTGCATACGGATTCTGCCGGTCTTGGTGTGATTTTATCAATCATAGACCATGGGAAAGATACCTGTGCTTCATCAGAGATGTAAGCCACGAATTCATCTTCTACGAATCCTTTTTTGTTCCATTCTTCTGCCATTGTAAGAATAGAATTTCTCAGCTTTTCTCCATTGTGAGAGCAGTTATCCATAGAAACAACAGCTAACGGAGCTTTTCCTGCTTTGAAACGTTCATGAAGCAATGCGCATACAACAGCCATTGCAGAACCTGCTTTTTCCGGACCATTGTCGATATCGCTCTGGATGAATGGGAAATAAGTTCCATCTGCGCCTTTTAATGCATAACCTTTTTCTGTGATAGTAAAGGAAATCATCTGAAGGTCTTTATTCTGGAAGATTTCTTTTAAACGATTCCACTCAGCCTCTACATTAGACTGTGCTTTGATTGCCTCTGTTAAAGAAGCGATTACTTTTTTATCTGTACTTCCGTCTGCTTTTAAGGTAACACCCAGAACCAGATTGTCATAAGGAGCGTAGATTTTGTCCACTACATCGAAGTCAAATGTCTCTACGCAGGTAATACCTTTGTCCATAGCTCCGTTGGAAATTAAAGTATCTGCGATTCCACCAATGAAGATACGGAAAATATTTCCGATTCCGAAATGTACCCAAGCTGGGGATTTCTTTGTTTCTTCTTTTACTTTTTCAATATCATAGGATGGAAGCACAACGCCTGCTGCTTCCCAGCTTTTCTTATCTTTAATACCGTCTAATGTCAGCTTCATCTTCATTTTCACCTTTCTATTCTTATTTACTATAATTATTTATTTGCGCTTTTTGCTTCTTTTTCGATTGCTTCCCATAATCCGCAAAGGTAAGCTGCACCAAGTGCTCTGTCATACAGACCGTA
Organism: Blautia stercoris; assembly: GCF_054657695.1. Classification (NCBI taxonomy): domain Bacteria; kingdom Bacillati; phylum Bacillota; class Clostridia; order Lachnospirales; family Lachnospiraceae; genus Blautia; species Blautia stercoris. Next base: position 467,981 of record NZ_BAAHYF010000002.1, on the reverse strand, counting down.
TCCTGGCATTGCTTTTTCGCCCCAAATCATTCTTCCATGGTCTGGACGGATTGGTCCTTCAAATCCTGTTTCATATAAAGCTTTCATAACTGCATGCATGTCAAATGTTCCGTCAGAGCTTAAATGAGCACTTTCTTCAAAATCTCTCATTCCATCATTGAAACGAAGGTTTCTGATGTGCGCGAAATGAATTCTTCCTTTTAACATCTTAACAGTTGCAACTAAATCGTTGTTTAAGTTTGTTCCATAAGAACCCATGCAGAATGTAACACCGTTGTGTTTATTTGGCACCATTTCAATCAGACGTTTTAATTTTGCCTGAGAAGAAATGATACGTGGAAGTCCAAATACGCTCCATGATGGGTCATCTGGATGAATTGCCATGTTGATGTCGTATTTGTCACAAACCGGCATGATTGCTTCCAGGAAGTATTTCAGGTTTTCAAACAGTTTTTCTTCATCAATATCTTTGTAAAGTTCAAACAACTCTTTTACTTTTTCCATACGTTCCGGTTCCCAACCCGGCATTACAGTTCCGTTCATATTGTTTTTGATAGCGTCGAACATTTTTTCAGGATCCATGCTGTCGATTACATCCTGATTATATGCAAGAACGGTTGTTCCATCTTCTCTCATACGGTCAAGTTCTGTTCTTGTCCAGTCAAATACCGGCATGAAGTTGTAACATACCATGTGAATATCTGCTTTACCAAGGTTCTCTAATGTTTTGATGTATGCTTCGATGTCTTTGTCTCTGTCCGGACCGCCGGTTTTGATTGCATCACTTACGTTAACACTTTCGATACCTGCGAGGAAAAGTCCTGCATCTTCAACATCTTTTTTCAGTGCAAGGATTTCATCTAATTCCCATACCTCTCCCGGCATTTTGTTATACAGTGTGGAAATAATTCCTTTTACATAACAGCTCTGACGAATCTGCTGTAATGTAACTGTATCATACTCTTTTCCATACCAACGCATTGTCATTTCCATAATAAACATTCTCCTTATCATTTTGATTTTTTATTTTATGTTTTCAGTTTATGTGTATCTTTTTCTCGTATACTAGTATGGTAGTATAAACTCAAAATTTTTTCAATTCACATTTTCACTATATATTTTTTTATTTTTCTGTGTATTTTGTACAAGTTTTTTTATTTTCAGTTTAAACCATTGACTTTAAGTCTCGATTTTCAGTATACTAGTATGTAAGCTGTTAAAAGGATAACAAACTCTAATTTTCATCTGGTAAAAAACAGTTTCATAGCGTATAATTAGAAATTAGGGTATCATTTCTACTATTAGCAAAGAGAGGGTATTTTATATGATAATACTTAACAGAAATTCTTCTGAAACAGCAAGATCCTATGCCATGCGGGTTCTTTTATATAACATTATCCACGTTGAACTTCAGCCCGGAAGTGCAGTCAGTGAAAATGAACTTTCTTCTGCCCTTTCCCTTTCAAGAACCCCGATTCGTGAAGCTTTAATCGAATTAAACCGTATTGGACTTGTCGAAATTCTTCCACAAAGAGGAAGTTATATTTCTAAAATTAATTATGCAATTGTCGAAGAATCCCGTTTTGTACGTCTTGTTATGGAAACAGCAGTTATCAAACTTGCCTGTGAGTCTATTACAGATGACTACCTGCTTGCACTGAAACAAAACATTGAACAGCAGAAAGCCTGCCAGACTACCAAAGACGGAGACCGTTTTCTTGAAATCGACAATGAATTTCATCGTCTTATTTTTGAATGTGCAGGCAAAATGTGGTCCTATCATTTTGTAGAAGAACAGATGGTTCACTTTGACCGGCTTCGTGCACTTGCAGCAAAATCCGGATATGCGAAATCAACGATTCCGGATCACGAAGATATTTTATATGCATTAAAACGAAAAGATGCTGAAATGGCAGAAATTTTTATGACCCGACATTTGACCCGATATCAGACAGAAAAAACGGAAATTATGAAACAATATCCGGAATATTTCACGAAATAAAAAACAGAGGTGTATCGTTTTTAAGCAATACACCTCTGTTTTATTTTTTATCTATTAAGTTTTTAGCACATCAACAATAATCAAGATATGACGCAGTATGATTTCTTCATATTATTTCATAATTGGTTCTAACGCTTTAGCTAATTTCTCCTTCTCAGCCTCTGCTTCTTCCAGATTCTTTCCAAGTGTTGTGTAATAAATCTTAATCTTCGGTTCTGTTCCGGATGGACGAACAACAACAGTTTCACCGTTATCCAGTTTGTAAATTAAAACATTTGCAGATGGAAGTCCTGTTTCTTCCGGTTTTGTATAGTCTGTTACTTTGACAATCTGATGTCCGGCAATTTCTGTCAGTGGTTTGTCACGAAGTCCCTGCATTAATGCAGACATCTTGTCCATTCCACTCAAGCCCGGGAATTCAAAACTGTCTACTTTATTTAAGTAACGACCATACTGTGCGTAGATTTCTTCCATTCTCTGTTTTAAGGAACTTCCGATACTTCTGTAGTATGCAGCCATTTCACAAATCAGCATAGAACCGATTACAGCATCTTTATCACGTACATACGGTCCTGCAAGATATCCATAACTCTCTTCAAATCCAAAGATAAAGCGGTCTACTTCACCAGCTTCTTCAAGCTGTGCAATCTGGTCACCAATCCATTTAAATCCTGTCAGTACGCTTCTGAGTTCTACTCCGTAATGCTCTGCTACTGCATCCGCAAGTGGTGTGGAAACGATAGATTTTACTGCTACCGGATTCTTCGGCATTGTGCCTTTTTCGATACGACCTGCGCAGATATAGTCTAAAAGCAGTACACCAACTTCATTTCCTGTTACCAGTTCATAGGAGCCATCCGGGCATTTCATTGCAATACCAACACGGTCTGCATCCGGGTCAGTTGCAAGCATTAAGTCTGCACCTGTTTCTTTTGCCAGATTTAATCCTAATTCCAGAGCCGCAAAAATTTCCGGATTCGGATAACTGCAGGTTGTGAAGTATCCATTTGGATATTCCTGTTCCGGAACGATTGTGATATCTGTAATTCCGATATCTTTTAATACCTGAGTAACCGGCACAAGACCGGAACCGTTTAATGGGCTGTAAACCAGTTTAAGACCTGCTGTTTTGCAAAGACCCGGACGAACCTGACGAGATTCGATTGCTTCATAAAGCGCTTTTTTGCAGTCATCTCCTACAAAACGAATCAGTCCTTCTTCCACACCTTCTGCAAAGGACATATATTTGGCACCTGTTAATACATCTGTTTTCTGAATCTCTTCATATACAATTGCAGCTGCGTCATCTGTCATCTGGCATCCGTCCGGACCATAAGCTTTATATCCGTTATATTTTGCCGGGTTGTGAGAAGCGGTTACCATAATACCTGCGTTACATTCATAGTAACGTGTTGCAAAGGAAAGTGCCGGTACCGGCATTAAAGCGTCATAAATTCTGACTTTAATTCCATTTGCAGCCAGTACACCTGCTGCATTTTTTGCAAATACGTCACTCTTTAAACGACTGTCATAACTGATTGCCACAGTCTGATTTCCGCCCTGTGTTTTTACCCAGTTTGCAAGACCCTGTGTTGCCTGACGTACCACATAAATGTTCATGCGGTTTGTTCCTGCTCCAAGTACACCACGAAGTCCTGCAGTTCCAAATTTTAATGCTACAGCAAAACGGTCTTTGATTTCTTCATCGATTCCTTTAATTTTTGATAATTCCGGATTCAAATCCGCATCTTCAAGGTCTGCTGCCAGCCAGCGTTCATATTCTTCTTGATACATTTTTAACCACTCCTACTATTCTATTTTTTATGTATGTATAAAACGTAACTATACTATACCATATTTTTGGTAAAACCGCAATAAAACCAGAGGACTTTGCACCTATTTTTGTGCTCTTTTTTCGACAAAATATACAATGATTATTGGCTTTCTATTTTTTCTCACACTTTTAAGTTCTCCCAAAAAGCCCTTAAAGCCCCTAAAAACCATTGACTATTTCTTATATTTATGGTATTTTTTTGCTATAAGATACTATGTAGGATGTTGAATATATTAAAGATTCCAAAAGTGCATCTAGTAAAAAAGGAGGGTTTTTATCATGAAAATTGGATTTGGAAGTGACCATGCTGCGATTAGCTTGAAAAACTGCCTGCTCGAGCATCTAAGAGAACGAGGATTTGAGTGTGTCGATTATGGCGCATACAGTCCGGAGGAAAAGGTGGATTATCCTGTTCCCGGACGAACGGTAGCCGAAGCAATCCGCCGTGGAGACATTGATAAGGGGGTACTTGTATGCGGAACGGGTGTAGGTATTTCTCTTGCCGCTAACAAAGTCCCTGGAATTCGTGCCGGAGTCTGCAGTGAACCTTATACTGCAAAAATGATTGCGGAACATAACAATTGTCAGATTGTTGCAATGGGTGCACGCGTTGTTGGTGAGGAACTCGCCAAAATGATTTGCGATGCATTCTTTGACTCTGAATTTCTTGGTGGCCGTCATGAAAGACGAGTTGGACTAATCAGCAAAATTGAAGAAGATTATGGATATTCTGATGCTGAAATCAAATAGAATGAGGTGATAACTATGCAAAGAAATAATATTTTAGCTCCATCTATTCTATCTGCTAATTTCAATCATCTCGGAGAAGATATTAATTGTGTAATACAAGCCGGGGCACAGTATCTTCATATCGACGTAATGGATGGAATGTTTGTTCCAAGCATTTCTTTCGGGATGCCCGTTATCCGCTCCATTCGAAAAGAACATGACTGCTTTTTTGACGTTCATTTAATGGTTCAAAATCCAGAGCGTTACATCGAAGAATTTGCCAAATGTGGTGCGGACAGTATTACCATTCATGCTGAGTCCTGTACTCATCTTCACAGTGCCATACAGCAAATCAAAAAACACAATATTCGTGCTGCTGTCGCATTAAATCCTGCAACACCACTTAATGTCTTAGACTATATTTTAAATGACCTTGATATGGTGCTTCTCATGACAGTTAATCCTGGTTTTGGAGGGCAGACCTATATTCCTGAAACGACCGAAAAAATACAAACTCTTCGCAATCGGATTTTAAGTACCGGAAAAGAAATTGATATTCAGGTTGATGGCGGTGTAAATGATTCTACAATTCATACTGTACTGGAAGCCGGAGCAAATATTCTGGTTGCAGGCTCTGCTGTTTTTAAGGGAAACGCAGAAGAAAACGTAACACATTATCTTAACATCTTAAACCAATATCAAACTTACTGATGTTATTTATTCTTGTATGGCTTTTACTCTGAACAAAACGGACATTCGCAATCCACTTTGCTACTTGCTCATGAACACAGAGAAAATTAAAAATTCTGCCATACAAAACAGAAAGGAGACTTATGGAAACCATGATTTATCTCGCACCAATCGTTGGTGTCCTTGCCCTGCTTTTTGCTTTTACACTCTCAAACAATATCAAAAAGCAGGATGCAGGAAATCAGAGAATGCAGGAAATCGCTTCTTACATTCATGAAGGCGCACAGGCCTTTTTAATGGCAGAGTACCGTATTCTCATTATCTTCGTTGCACTTTTATTCTTTATTTTAGGCTTTGCTTTAAAAAGCTGGAGTACTGCCTGTGCCTTTCTTTTAGGTGCACTGTTCTCTTCTGCTGCCGGTTATTTCGGCATGCAGGTTGCCACAAAAGCAAACGTCCGCACTGCCGGAGCCGCAAAAGAATCCGGTATGCCAAAAGCATTATCCATCGCATTTTCCGGTGGTTCTGTTATGGGAATGTGCGTGACCGGACTCGGTCTGATTGGTGTCAGCATTGTCTACTTAATTACAAAAGATACCGGTGTCATTTCCGGATTTGGGCTTGGCGCTTCTTCCATCGCTTTATTTGCCCGTGTAGGTGGAGGAATTTACACCAAAGCTGCGGATGTTGGAGCTGACCTTGTTGGTAAAGTAGAAGCCGGTATTCCGGAAGATGACCCTCGTAACCCTGCTGTTATCGCTGATAATGTTGGTGATAACGTCGGTGACGTTGCCGGTATGGGGGCTGACCTTTTTGAATCTTATGTCGGCTCTCTTGTATCTGCAATTACTCTTGGTGTCATCTACTTCAAAGAACCGGGTGCCGTATTCCCGCTTGCACTTGCTGCATTTGGAATCCTTGCATCGATCGCCGGTACTTTCTTTGTAAAAGCCAGCAAAAATGCAGACCCAGGAAAAGCATTAAAAGCCGGAACTTATGGTTCCAGTGCCGTTGTATTAGTTCTTTCACTTGTACTAAGTAAGGTATTCTTTGGTGATATGAAAGCAGCACTCGCTATCATCAGTGGTCTGATTGTCGGACTGTTAATCGGTATTATGACAGAATATTATACTTCCGGCGATTATAAACCGGTTCAGAGAATTGCAGCCCAGTCAGAAACCGGTTCTGCTACCACAATCATCAGTGGTCTTTCTGTTGGTATGCGTTCCACTATGCTTCCACTGTTTTTTATCGCAATTGGTATTTTATGTTCCTATCATTTCTGTGGACTGTACGGAATTGCTCTTTCCGCAGTCGGTATGCTTTCCACAGCCGGAATCACAATCGCAATTGACGCTTATGGTCCAATCGCTGATAATGCCGGTGGTATCGCAGAAATGTCCGGATTAGAAGATTCTGTTCGTAATATTACAGACAAACTTGACTCTGTCGGAAATACAACCGCAGCTATGGGAAAAGGATTCGCTATCGGCTCTGCTGCCCTGACTGCCCTTGCCTTATTTGTTTCTTATTCAGAAGCAGTCGGACTGGAATCCATTGATATCTTAAATCCACAGGTTATCGTCGGACTCTTCCTTGGAGGCATGCTTCCATTTTTATTCTCTGCTATGACTATGGATTCTGTTTCCAAAGCAGCAAACAAAATGATTGAAGAAGTTCGCCGTCAGTTTAAAACCATTCCTGGTATCATGGAAGGAAAAGGCAAACCGGATTATTCTTCCTGTGTGGAAATTTCTACTCAGGCTGCCTTAAAAGAAATGATGCTTCCGGGTCTGATGGCAGTTGCTGCTCCTCTTTTATGTGGAGTCATTCTTGGTTCTTCTGCACTTGGCGGACTGCTTGCCGGTGCTCTTGTAACCGGTGTTTTAATGGCAATCTTCATGGCAAACTCCGGTGGTGCATGGGATAATGCCAAAAAATACATCGAAGATGGACACCATGGCGGAAAAGGAAGTCCGGCTCATAAAGCAGCTGTTGTCGGTGATACTGTCGGCGATCCATTTAAGGATACTTCAGGACCATCTATCAACATCCTGATTAAACTTATGACAATTGTTGCTGTTGTATTTACTCCATTATTCTTATAATCTGATGTAAGTCTATATTGAAAAAGGATATCCCAAGGCGACAAGGGATATCCTTTTATTGTGTTTTATTTTACTGTGTTTTGTCTTCTTATTTTTTACCTGCATTTAAAAAATAAGTTGCTTCTACAGACTGATGCAGACCCTCTTTCTGGCGATTTTCAATCATTTGATACACTCGTTCATGTGCTTCATACAATTCTTCTTTCCTTCCGGACTCTAACATTCCCTTTACTGATTCGTATCTCGTAGAATATGTGAGAACGCGCGTAATCGCGTTTATTTTAGAAATCATAGAGTTATGTCCCATATCTGTGATTGCATCGTGAAACTCGTTATCTGCCTCAAATACAGCATCTACATCCGGATGTTCTACCATAATTGTTTCTCTTAAATGAATCATTCTTTCTTTCAGCTGTGCAATCTCTTCTTCACTGCATTTTTCAACAGCAAGACGCATCACACCTGTCTCTACCATTGCTCTTAATTCATGCAGTTCTTGCTCATTTTGCTGATTCAAGATAATTCCATAAATCATTGGGTCAATCAGGCTTTCTGAGAATCCATTACATACAAAAGTTCCTTCTGCTCTTTTAATTTCTAATACCCCAATATAAACCAGAATCTTTATTGCTTCACGTATGGAGTTGCGTGCCACTCCCAGCTGCTCCGACAGCTCCATTTCTGTAGGAATCTTATCTCCCGGTTTTAATTCCCCACTCAGCATCGCCTGTGTAAGACGGTCAATTACACGCTGTACAACCGATGACCGGTTAATTTTTTTTAAGTATTCAGGCATCGCTCATACTCCTTTCCTCGTTTTTGTGTAACATTGGATGTTGTTCATTCTATTATACCTGTTACAGTTCGATAAAACAACTAATTTATTCGTGATGTAAACCAAAATTTTTGATATTCATATCAGACTTTAATCGGATAATAGGATAATAAAACCGGTCAGTCAGATTAATCGGATTTTCTGACTGACCGGTTTTGGGAATGAATGCAATGGCAAGTTGCATCAATGGACTTTTATTATTTCTATGATTTTTTCAATTTATTTTAGTAGGAATGAATGAGAATGTTCAATGGATTCATGGCATTAATCCATGTGAGAACCTCCGTTAATATCAATTTCTTCTCCAGTAATATAAGAAGCTTCTTTAGAAGCAAGGAATACGATTGCATTTGCAACTTCCTGTGTTTCTCCAGGACGTCCCATAGGAATTCCTGCAATTACAGCGTCAGCCTGTTCCTTTGGTAAGGATTTCCAGATTTCTGTATTAATCAGACCTGGGCATACACAGTTTGTTGTAATACCATATTCAGAAACTTCACGTGCAAGGTTTTTAGAAAATCCAAGAACTGCTGCTTTGGATGCTGAGTAATGAGCTCCGCCGAAGATTCCACCTCCACGTTTTCCTGATACACTTGATAAATGAACAATACGACCGTATTTCTGTTTTTTCATTACTTCACATACTGCCTGAGTGATTAAAAACAGACCAAACATATTTACGTTAAAGATACGTTTGATATCCTCTAAAGTCATATCAGCAACTGTAACTTTCTGGGAAATTCCGGCATTGTTAACTAAAACATCAATACGACCATATTTATCAACAATTTTATTAACCAGTTCTTTTACTGCTTCCGGGTCAGTTAAGTTTGCCGCAAATCCTGCTGCTTCGATTCCCATTTCCTGCATTTCTTTTACGTTTGCGTCAAGACCTTCCTGATTGATATCACAAATAACTACTTTTGCTCCCTGCTTTCCAAATGTATGAGCAATTGTACGTCCAATTCCTTTTGGAGAACCTGCACCTGTTACAACAACTACCTGATTTGTAAAATCTAACATATTAATTTCCTCCTTGTCTTTTTGGGACTTTCTTATTTTTTTTGCAGGGAAATGCATTTTTTACATTTCCCTGTCTCATATTTATAAGGGTGATTTATGAGCTTTTTTATCAGTTTATACTGATGATGTGAGTATCAAAGGTAAATTTTGTCACTCACCGATGTAATGGATTACTGCATCTTTTCTGCTGTTTCTACAATATTTTCTACTGTGATTCCATTGATTGCCAGCAGTCTTTCATAAGGAGCAGACTGACCAAACTGATCCTGAATACCAATACGTTTTACAATTCCTTTTCCAAGCTCTGCTGCAACTTCACATACTGCTGATCCTAAACCATTCATAATATTATGGTCTTCTACTGTAATAATTTTTCCAATTTCATTTACGCAGGCAGTTACTGCTTCTACATCTAATGGCTTAATTGTATGCATATCCAGTACTCTTACAGAAATTCCTTTTTCCTCTAACAGATTTGCTGCTTCAATTGCCAGACGAACAGTATCACCATTTGCGATAATTGCTACATCTTTACCATCCTGAATCTGATGTGCTTTTCCGATTACCAGTTCTACGCTTTCATCATAAATCTGAGGAATCGCATCGCGGGTGAATCGAAGATACATAGGACCGTCTGTCTCTGCTGCTGCACGTGTCAGTTTTTTTGCTGAAACATAATCCGCCGGCATCATAACAGTCATATTTGGAATAGAACGAAGCACGCCCATATCTTCAATTGCCTGATGAGATGCACCATCATTTGCCGGTGTAACTCCACCATGTGAGCACGCAATTTTTACATTTAAGTTTGTATAGCAGATTTCCTGACGAATCATCTCACACATACGAAGAGAACCAAATACTGCATAAGTTACGACAAACGGAATTTTTCCGCAAGTTGCAAGACCTGCTGCCACACCTGCTGCGTTCTGCTCTGCGATTCCTACGTTCACATACTGATTTTTGTCTTCATGATATTCTGCAGACAATTCTTTACGAAATGCTCCTGTTTTACAGCTTTTTCCGATATCTGCATCTACAATCATAATTTCCGGATTTTCAAGACCGAGTTTTAATATTTCTTCCCCAAAACCATCACGGGTTGCAATCTTTTTTAATTCTTCACTCATTTTTCTATCCTCCTGAATCTATCTTAACTAAATCTCGTTTACTGAAGTTTACGGAATCAGCTGTGCATTTAATTCTTCAAATGCCTGGTCACGCTCTTCTTTATTTGGTGCAGTTCCATGCCATGAGCAGGAATTTTCCATGTAAGAAACACCTTTTCCTTTAATTGTGTGTGCATAGATACATTTTGGTTTTCCGTTTTTGGAAGCATAGCATTTATCAAGGGTTGCGCAAATCTCTTCCATGTCATGTCCGTCAATTTCTAACACTTCCCAGCCAAAACTCTTAAATTTTTCACCCAAATCTCCATTCGGCATTACCTGGTCACAAGTACCATCAATCTGAAGGTTATTAAAATCAACGAATACAATCAGATTATCCAGTTCATATTTATGTGCTGTATTTGCAGCCTCCCAGATTTCACCCTCCTGAGTTTCTCCATCTCCTACCACACAAAATACTTTATAATCTTTTTTGTTGATTTTTCCTGCAAGTGCCATACCGGCTGCACAGGCAAGTCCCTGTCCAAGAGAACCTGTTGAGATGTCAATACCCGGGCATTTATTCATAGAAGGATGTCCCTGAAGCATAGACCCTTCTTTACGAAGCGTATCCAATACATCTTCCGGAAAATATCCCAGTGTCGCAAGGCAGGCATACTGAATCGGGCATACATGACCTTTTGAAAGAACCATTCGGTCACGGTCTTCCCAGCCTGGATTTTTCGGGTCAATATTCATATACTTAAAGTAACATGCAGTTACAAAATCTGCTGCTGATAATGAGCCACCTGGATGTCCAGATTTTGCTTTATAAATCATGTCAACAACTTTCATCCTCATTTGAGTTGCAGTGTTTTTTAATTCTTTCATAGATACATCTTTCATTACTTTCACCTCATTTTAAAATTGTTATGTTGATAGTTCAACGTAGGATGTTTATATTGTTTTTATATGACTGGACTGACTCTTCCACTTGTCAAGCCCAATCATATCTGTTACCTTATTTTGTTTTTCGTCAAGGAGACTTCCTTGATTTGGTTAAACAAACATCAGCGAAATTGCCGGTATGTAAGTTACAAGTAATAATACAATTAACATTGCTATCAGACAGGAGATAACACCTTTTGAAATATCTTCTATCGATATCTTTCCGATTCCACAGGCGACATACAGGTTTACACCAACCGGAGGAGTAAACAGACCAATTGCAAGATTTACAATCATAACCACGCCAAGATGAATTGGATTAATTCCAAGCTCAATTGCTACCGGAGCAAAGAGTGGTGTAAAAATATATAATGCTGATGTAGAATCTAAGAAACATCCTGCAATCAGAAGTACAATATTTACAATGATAAAGAAGATTATCCAGTTTCCACCGGTTATTGATAACATCACATCTTTAATTGCCAGGTCTATTCTTGCACGGGTTAATACATAAGCAAACAGTGATGCGCCCATTGTAATAAACATAACGGTTGCTGTTGTTGAACAGGAATCTACCATAATATCAATCATTTTTTTCACATCGATTTCACGATAAATGAAAATTCCGACAAACAATCCATAAAATACAGAGACAGCTGCTGCTTCTGTCGGTGTAAAGATACCACCGTAAATTCCACCAAGAATGATAACCGGCATCATCAGTCCGAAGAAGGCATCTTTAAATGCTTTTAAACGCTCTTCTTTAGAAGCCCTTGGAGACACCTTTAAATCACATTTTCTTCCGAGAATTAAAGCTACTATAATCAAGCCTGCTCCCATTGCAAGACCGGGAACCATACCTGCTTTAAATAAATCTGTAATAGATGCGTCAGCAATTGAGCCATATACTACAAATGTGATAGATGGCGGAATGACTACACCAATTGCTCCACCCGCTGCCATAAGTGCACAGGAAAATGCTGCCGGATATCCTGCTTTCACTAATGCCGGAATCATAATCAATCCCAACGCTGCTACCGTTGCCGGACCAGAACCGGAAATTGCTGCAAAGAAGCAGGATACAACTACACAGACAATTGCCATTCCACCTTTAATATGTCCAAGACATTTCTCAGCCAGATTAATCAACCGTCCTGAAATACCGGCTTTTTCCATAACATTACCTGAAATGATAAAAAACGGAATCGCTAATAATACGAATTTACTGCTTGAAGCGGAACAAATTCGAGGTAATACTGACATTACCGCTACCAGTGGTTTTCCAGCTCCCTGTACTAAAATTGCAGCCACACTTGACATTCCCAGACAGACCGCAATCGGTGCGCCAAATGCCAGCAGGAGGACAAATACTCCAAGTAAAACAATACCAACCATTTCTTTTTATTCCTCCTTTGTTCTTGCTGTTTCTACTGCTACACTTAAAAATGCAATCATTGCAAACGCTGCACCAATTGGTACAAACAATCCGTAAATCCACTCCGGCCACTGCATTGTCGCTGTTTCCTGACCTAAGGAATACTGACTCATTACCATCTCCACCCCGAAGATGATAATTAACAGACAGAAGATTGCTGCGATTATGTACATCAATACCTGTACTTTCTTTGCTACTGACGGTGAAAGTTTATCCGTTACAATTGTAAGCCCTAAATGAGCTTTTTTTCTGGCTGCAATCGCAGTTCCCATAAAACTCATTAAAACAAACAGATAACAGGACATCTCATCTGCAACTGCAAGTGGACTGTTAAAAACAAATCGTGCAATTACATTTGCAAATACCAGAACCGCCATCACTGATACACAGGCACAAGCAACAAACTTTTCAAATTTCTCTATAAATTTCACGCTCCATGCCTCCTATTTCTTCTTGAATTTCACACCATCTGTGCTGATGCCAAATGCCTCACAGGCTTCTTTTCCATACTCTGCTTTTAACTGATTCATGGAATTTTCAATCAGTTCTTTAAACGGAACAAGTTGTCCTTCTGATAAATATTCCACCTGCATTCCATCTTTGATAAATTCACTGATGATTTCTTTTTCTTCGGTTTCAATTGTTTCATTTCCCCAGTCACAGGCATCTTTAATACATTCCCGTAACAGTTTCTGTGTATTTTTATCCATGCTGTCCCAGACTTTCGTATTACAGATAATCAGGTCACAGTCATAAGCGTAATTCCATACCGTCATATATTTCTGCACTTCATACATTTTTGCTGATTTGGTAATCGGAGCTCCATTCTCCTGACCATCAATCGTTCCCTGCTGAATTGCGGTAAATACTTCTGACCAGCTCATGGCTGTCGGACTTGCACCGATTGCTTCCCAGAATTCCATATAAATTTTAGAACCTGGAATACGGATTTTTAAACCTTTTAAATCTTTTGGTTCTTTTACCGAATGTTTACTGTTTGTCAACTGACGAAATCCATTATGAAATGCTCCCAGATAAGTCAGCTTCTTGTTTGCCAACCGCTTTTCATAATAATCTCCACCAGTTGTATTGATAATCTCTTTTGCTTCATCATAATCAGCAAATGTCCACGGCATTGTTGCTATGTTTAATTTTGGATCAATTGCTGATAATGTACTGGTCGCATAAGCTGCTAAATCTGTTGCCCCCGCACAGACATATTCGATTCCTTTTGTAGCATTTCCCCCTGCCAGCGTATCATTTGGAAATACATCAATTGTAATATTCCCTCCAGATTTCTTAGAAACCAATTCTGCCAAATACTGACCAACCTTAGTATCAATCTGAGTATCCGTTCCGTTTACTGCGAATGATAAATTTAACTTCGGATATTCAACCTTTGTTTCCTTGGTCGTCTTTGCATATACAGCCGTTGTGAAACTTGTTGTGAACACTGCTGCTGCTGTTAGTCCTGCAAGTATTCGTTTAAATTGCTTCAACCACCATACCTCCTTTTTTGTTAATACCTTCTCCGTTATGTCCAATGTAGAATGTTCTCCATTGATTTCATGACTTAATCATACCACATTTCACGAAAATGTCAATATAATCAAATTTTTAACAATGCTTTTCGGCATAATACCTAAAATTCATTTCTCATTTTTGCGCATTATAACCTATGTATAACATCCTACATTGCGTTATATCTTTATTCATTAAAAAAATTCTTTGAAAGAGGTCTCTTCTTCGAGAAATTCTTCACAAATCTTCTTTCTTATATTATTATGTTAATCCAATCATCATATTGATTCACCATGGCATCTCTGCCATGGCAAATCTCTTTTTGTTTTTTACGTTCTAATTTGCTATCTTAATGCACCATCGGAACCAAAGTTATATTTCTTTCCATCAATAGTCTGCCATCCGGTTCTCATTGCTCCGTCATTTGCTCCGCCAAAGTAATATTTCTTTCCTCCAATGGTCTGCCATCCGGTCTTCATTGCTCCGTCATTTGCTCCGCCAAGATAATATTTCTTTCCTCCAATGGTCTGCCATCCGGTCTTCATTGCTCCATCATTTGCTCTTCCAAGATAGTACCATTTGTTATAAATTTTCTGCCAACCGTTCTTCATCGCTCCATCATTTGCATGTCCGAGCCAATAATATTTGCCATAGACCTTTTGCCATCCGGTCTTCATCGCTCCATCATTGGAGTGTCCTAACCAGTAATACTTACCATATACTTTCTGCCAACAGGTTCTCATCGCTCCATCACTTGCCAACCAGTAATATTTACCATAAACTTTCTGCCAGTAAGTTTTCATCACACCGTCATTACCAAACCAGTAGTAGGAGTCATAGATATAATTCCAGTACCGAGCCATATCTCCATATTCATCAAAATAATGAGCTTGATCATAAATATCCCAATACCAGTAATTTTTCAGTGGCACTCCCGAATCATCTAAGACATAAGTATGATTAACTCCATCTATTTCAATTTCAAGCATTTCATAAGACATGTATTCCGATGGAACTTCAAGCCCTTCAATCGGGAATCCTTCATCATTATCATAGTCTCCCTCTTTCATAAAATAATGATAGCTGTCTTCTCCTGTCATTCCATCTGACCATACAAGATAGTACCCTCCTTCTGGAATTCCTGCCGTTCGATCATTATAATCTGCACGAAGATAATATCTTAAAGGAATCTCTCCGAATTCATATTCATATCTGAGCCCTACCATGTATGTTCCGGTGTCCAGCGTATCCGGCACTGCATTCGGCTCATCACTATTATAACATCTCCAGCGCCTGTCATTTGCTGTATAAACCCATTTGCTTTCAAGCTTATTCTTCGTATGTGCATTATCATAGTTACGATAGATTACTTTTTGAATTTCTCCACTGTAAAAATTGGTTACAATTTCCTGTGTCCACTCATCGCCTTGCAACACTTCACCGGTCGACATTTCATCGGACCAGCCAGCCTCCACAGCGGCGGCTGCCACCGGTGCAGGTACAACCGAAGTGACCCCCAATCCAAGTGCTAAAGCAACTGCCAATCCCCCTAATCTTTTTCTCTTCATAACGTTTCCTCCTCTCGGATTATTAGTACTTATATTGTACTATATTCTTTGAGGTTTTCCAACGTTTTTTCTGAAAATTTCTTAAAGCTTTTTTATTTTAACAATTATTTTCATTAATCTTTTTTTCTGTCGCACGAATCCGAATATAATAACTAATGCAAAGTAACAAAGTCGCTCCACTCCAGGCAGCAATCTCGGCAAAAAAGATTCCATTTTGACCGATAAAAATCGGAAGAATCAAGGCAGCACCAATTCGCATCAAGAATTCCGCAAATCCACTTAACATTGGAAGCAAGGTATCTCCAAGCCCCTGGAGTGCCGAACGATACACGTATAAAAAATATAACACCCACAGCATCGCCGCCATAATAGAAAGATAATGAAATGCAATCTCAAGTACCGCTTCGATCTGGTGTTGCTCTCCGGAGAGGAACAAGGATAAGATTGGTTTTCCAAATAGAAACATTGCAATGGAAATCACGATGGAAGTCGCAAGCGAAATCAAAAGACTGACCCGAACTCCACTTTTAATTCGATCAAATTGCTTTGCTCCTAAGTTTTGTCCGACATAAGTTACGATTGCATAACCATAAGAAATTGCTGCCATCTCAAGCAAGCCATACAACTTATTAGTCGCAGTAAATCCGGCGACAAACAAGAAACCATAGCCATTTATTACATACTGAACAACCAAGCCTCCCACTCCGATAATAATATTTTGAAAAACTACCGGAATTCCCAGTTTCAGTAAATTTAAATCCAGTTTTGTCTCATGCTTAAAATCCGATTTTGCTAACTGTACCAGCTTAATCTGCTTTAAAATTACAAAACAATAGATTGCAGAAAACAGCTGTGCAATAATTGTTGCGATTGCTGCTCCGGCAATTCCCCAGCCAAACACAGCAACAAACAATAAATCCAGTACAATGTTGATAATCGATGCAATCAGCATTGCCGTCAATGGTGCTTTACTGTTTCCAATTGCCCGCAGCTCACAGGCAAGCATGTTATATGCCGTCGTAAATGGAATTCCACAAAAGATAATCCGCAGATAAAGCAGCGCCATTCCAATGATGTTTTGCGGGGTATGCAGTCCGGTCAATGCCGCTGAAGCCAACAGCTGGCTCAAAGCAAAAACCAAAACGGCAGTAATCGCAGTCAAACGATAACTATGCGCAATTACTTTTCTTAAAGCGACTCCATTGCCTGCACCGTAATGCTGAGAAATCAAGATCGAAAATCCCTGCGTAATTCCTGTTGAAATGCCTGTCACAATCCACATTAAAAAATCAACTGAGCCAAGCGCTGCCAAAGCCTCTACACCTGCAACCTGACCGACAATCATAGTATCTACCATAGTATAAAGCTGCTGGCAAATGTTTCCAAGCATTAACGGAAGCGCAAAAAAGAAGATTAACTTTGCGGCATTTCCCGAAGTCATATTTTGCGTCTGTGCCTTCATAACATCTCATAAATCCTTTCAAAAAATACGTTTTTTATCCTTTCAGATATTAACTCTATTCTACCATATTGCCCTGTAAAACGGAAGAAAAGGGACTGAAATTCAGTCCCTTTTTTTATGTGTTTTTTTCTCCGGAAGCACCAACATTGCAAGCGCTGCTAATACGATAATTAACCCTGTAATGGAAAGCACAGTTGGGATTTCTCCAAAAAAGCAAATACCAAATACCATTGCCGCAACCGGTTCACATGAGCACAAAATGGATGCCTTACCTGCATCCATATGGTCCAGTGCCACTGTGTAAAATGCATATGGAGCCACCGCAACACATAAAGAATGCACCAACATAAACCCCGAATGCGGTAACGGATTTTGCATAATATACTGCGCCACATCGCCCCATTTTGCAAACGGAAGCAGGATTACTGCAATTGAAAGGATACTATAAAAAGTAATCGTAAGCGCCGGATACCCACGTCTCATCCCAACTTTAGAAAAGATGCTGTACATTGCATAAAAAATGGCGCCGACACTTCCGACTAAAATTCCAATCCAACTCCAATGCATGCTCTCATTTGTTTCAAAAATCCCACTTGTCAACACGCAGCCACAAATTGCTAAAAAAATACTTAATACTTTTCTTTGCGTAATCGCTTCATGAAAGAGAAAAAATGCAACAATCATGACCACAATCGGAGAGAGTGCAAGCAGCACCGCTGCAAGCGAAAGCGACAACTCATTGATAGCAAAATTGTAACATACATTCACACCAAGTGACCCAAGAAGCCCTGCTCCAATAAAAATCCAGCAATCTTTTAAATGAATTTTAAAATACTCCGGATACGAATACGCAAGCCAGATTCCAAGCAACAGTACTGCAACAATCAATCTCGAAGCCACAATTGTGGTGTTATTCATATTTCCGCTCAATTTGCGCACAAAAATCCCGGCAGAACCAAAACAGATTCCGGTAATAATTGGCATAAAACCATATAATTTTTTCATTTTTTACCAACTTTACTCTCATTAACAATACTTTTTCAGAATTTCATGCATCTTCTCAAACTGCTCTTCCATCTCTTTTACCAGGCGAAACTGTGTTCTTGCGCGCACCAGATTGTGCTCCGGATATGACGTTTTAAAGTATACATCGCCCTGAAGGAAATCCGCAAGAAAACGCATTCCACACTCTAAAGTCATCAATCTGGCTCCCCATGGAAGGCTCTCAATTTCTGCCGGAGTCAGCACATCTTTTGCCATCTCCAGATATCCCTTCACATAGATTTCATAAAGGTTGATATCAAAGTGTACTTTGTCCAAATCTTTTTCATCTTCTTCTGCGGTAGAGGCGCCAAAACGAATGGAATCGCCAAAATCGTTACACGCAAGCCCCGGCATAATCGTATCCAAATCAATGATACATAAGCCCTGATCCGTATCTTTATCAAACAAAATGTTATTCAATTTTGTATCATTATGTGTCACACGAAGGGGTAAGACTCCCTTTTCTAACTGCTCCATCAAAACATTACAATCGGATTTACGAGAAAGCACAAATTCAATCTCCGGATGGCATAATCTGGCGCGATTTTTCACATCTTTTCGCTGCGCATCTTCAAAATCACGAAAACGCTTTGCAGTGTCATGAAACTGCGGAATCGTCTCATAAAGACTGTCTGCCGGGTAATCTCCCAGTTGCTTTAAGAAATGTCCAAAACTAAGCGCAGATTGATAAAACTGCTCCGGACGCTCCACCTGCTGATAGCACACGGAATTCGGCACATAATGCAGACAACGCCATGGCTGTCCCTTCTCATCCTCAAAATAAGTATCGCCACTCTTTGTCTTAATATAAGATAAGGATTCTCTGTCTAAATCGCCACCGTCCTGACGAATAATATTACGTAAATATTCCGTCACTCCAAAGATATTTTCCATCACCTGATCCGGATTTTTAAAGACGTTAATGTTAATTCGCTGCAATACAAAGAGCGGCACATCATTTCCATTTTCATCCGGCAAATAGACTGCATAAGTCTCATTAATATGACCTTCTCCAAATGGCTTTACATAGCTACAGCAATCGCCAAACCCAAACGCATAAATCGCATCTTCCAGACTTCGGCTATCTGCGCCTTCGATGGTTCTTCTGGTAGAGAAAATCACTTCTCCTGCTTCCACTTTTCTGCCCGGTTCAATCACACAATGTGCTTTTACTACGCTGCCAAGACCAACATGTGCACCTTCCTCTACAATCGAATCATGGTCTACCACTGCACCGCTGTTAATAAGTGCTGCCATTTTGATTGTTGTATTCATATTTACCACTGCTCTTTGCATAATAAAACAGCCCGGCTCTAAGCGAACACTCGGACTGACGATTGCAGATGGATGTACGATTGCCGGTACTTCATACTCCTCTTCAAGCAATTTTTGCGTCCAAAATAAACGCGTCTTGTTATTTCCAAAAGCTGCTACCGCTACTGAATAATCTCTATGATACAGATGATAATCGCAGCATCTGCCAATCACATCATCATCCTTTGCTGTATCATCTAAAAATAAGACTTCCTCATAACCAAGTGCCAGTGCGGTTTCTTTTATCATTCTTCCAAAACCGCCTGCACCAAGAATTAATAAACTTTTCATTTTCTTCTTTCCTTCTTTTTTATCTTGAGAGCGTACGCTCCGATTTGTATTCTGTAAAATTTATAAGCACAAACCTATTTTATCATCTGCTTCGCTTTCTTTTCAATAATACTTATTGAAAAAAGCCTTGAATTTGCCCAGGAATTT
The DNA here is from genome assembly GCF_054657695.1 of Blautia stercoris. Taxonomy (NCBI): domain Bacteria; kingdom Bacillati; phylum Bacillota; class Clostridia; order Lachnospirales; family Lachnospiraceae; genus Blautia; species Blautia stercoris. The sequence continues at coordinate 447,921 of NZ_BAAHYF010000002.1, read as the reverse complement.
CTTTTTGTTCGAACTTATTCTGCAAATACTTCTTCCAAAGTCTGATATTTAAATACCGGGAAATCGTTCTCATCATAATGTACTTTCATTACCATAGCATGGCGGTTCGGATCGTACAACGGATCTCCCACAATTTCATCGTAAGGTCTTGCATGGTAAATACACAGGTCTGTCACTCCATCTTCTGCTTTTACAAATGAGTTATGACCAGGTCCAAAGACGCCTGCTTCTCTGTCTGTCTTTAATACCGGATGACGTAGTTTTTTCCAGCATGCAGGGTCTAATAAATCTGCATGCTCGTCAATGTAAAGCATACCCATGCAATAACATTCTCCGGTTGCACTTGCAGAGAATGTCAGATAAATTTTTCCATTATGTTTTAAGATTGCCGGTCCTTCATTTACCCAGAAATCAATTCGTTCCCAGTCATAATCCGGTGTTGTTAAAAGTACCTGAACGGTAGCCAATTTGTTCGGGGCTTCCATTTTTGCAATGTACAGGTTTGAGATTTGCTTTCCAACACCTGTTTTTTCAGCCCAAATATAGTAATATTCCCCTTTATGTTCAAATACCGTTGCATCCAATGAAAACGCATGGAAAGAGAATTCATCTTCATCTGCTGCCTGCATCATTCCAAGTTCTTCCCATTCATCTTTCATCGGATCCTGTCCTTTACAATGAAGTACGTAAGGGCGAATCTCCCAGATATCATCTTTGTCTCCTGCTGCATAATATATGTACCATCCACCATCTACATAATGAATTTCCGGAGCCCAGATATGAATACTCTGCGGACCTTCTTCATGTTTTACCCAAAGCGTTCTTTCTTCTGCTTCTGCCAGTCCTTTTACTGTATCTGCTGAGCGTAAAACTACTTTGTCATAAGACGGAACAGATGCAGTAAAGTAATAAGTTCCCTCTTTACTCTTATAGACATAAGGGTCTGCTCTTTGTAAAATCAACGGCTGATTATATTTGGTTTCTTTATAATCATCTTTATTCATTCTCTTTTTTCTCCTCATTTTTATTTTTTTCTGGCAAACTTATTTTATTCTTCTGCCTCAACCCATTCTACGGTATATTCTTTTCCGATTTGTTCTCCTACATTTTTCACATATCCTTCAATCAGGCTTTTCGCCCGTTCTTTTGCCTGATTTAAAAGATTTCCGTTCTCCTTTGCAGTTTCTTCCATGTGATTTTGCGCCTCTGCAAGTGCCTCGGTTTTTTCTTCTTTTGTGATTTTAGTCATAAATCCGGTATCGGTAAGAGGCTCTCCCATAGAATCCTCGTCTAAATCCACACTCAAAATCTCAGCATCCGGAATGGTCACCTTTACCACGTCGTCTTTGCTTGGTTTGGAAACAGACACCTTGCTGACATCTACCCCAAGTTCTACAATTCCACTGTACTCAGTCCGGATTTTTTTATATCCTGTTCCAAGCCATTTAAACAATCCGCTGGCTTCTGTCTCTGATTTTGCTACATTGTGATAATAGCATTTTAAAGTTGCCAGTTCACAGACGGATTGAATTGCTGAAAAATCAGCCTCTTTTTTTCCTCTTTCTTATCTGCACACCCGGTAAGACACAGCATACTGATTACTAAAAGACAAAGTATTTTTTTCGTTTCATTTTATTTTCTCCATTTTTTATCACACTTTACCACTGAATCGAATACCCTTCATGTTCAAGAATCGGTGATAGCAATGCTTCGATTACAGATTCTAGATTTTCCTAGGCTGTTTCATATAATTTATCTGAATGATTTGCCTCATTCATTGCATCTTCTTTACAAAGCGTAATGACTTCTTTTAAAGAAAGGTCTGGATTCTAATGAATTATAACATGAATAATCGGTATCTCACAGATAAAAAAGGCCAGATAATGATTTTTTCTCATTACCTGACCTCTCTCCTAGTCTATCGCATTTAAGCCACTTCCCCAGATTACAACTCCACTTTTACTGTCAAGTGCAGTAAATGTCATGACATATTTCTTCCCATCTTCATCCCACTGTTTTAAAGCAATCCCTTTATACTCTGCCTCGTCGGTCTTTATGGTAATATTATAATCTCCACTTAATTCCCAAGTTCCCTCAAGAGCCCCACTTATCGTATTGTTTTTATTCAATACCAGTTCTTCAGACTCTTTCATATCCGGAGAGATATCACGTCCGTGGTTAATATATTTATACGTTCCAACAAGCTGTTTACTTTCCAGTTTTTCTGCACTTTCTTCGGTATAGCGGTATGGCGCAATAACCGGCCAGCCTTCTTCATTAAAAAACATCTGGTGTACACGCACTTCATGAGTTTCTCCGCTATTTTCAAATCGTGTGTGATAAATAATAAAATATTTTCCGGTTTCTTCCTGATACAGACAGGAATTATGACCTGGTGAAAGATAGCCTTTTCGATCTTCTCCTTCTTCTCCTTCTTTCCAGGTAAATTTATAACCACCCATTAATTTTGTTCCGTACTGTTCTGCCGTTGCATCACTAAAGGCACTTCCCGCCGGACCTTTACAATCTTTCATGTCCTGTCCCATGGAATCTACATAAGGACCATTCGGGTTCTCGGAACGACACACACGGATATTATAGCCTCCATCTGAATCTAAGCCTCCAAACGATAAGAACATATAATAATATCCGGTTTCTTCATTATAGATGACATAAGGAGCTTCAATTCTTAGATGATTTCCTCCAAGCAGTTTTTCTCCATATCCGCTCTCTAAAGGCATTCCGCTCTCTGCATCCATTTCTTTTACAAAGATTCCTCCGGAATAAGAGCCATAAATCATCCAGAGTTTCCCTTCTTTATCATAAAATACAACCGGGTCTACCACATTTGGGTCTGTTGTCGCCTGATACAGATTTCCATCTTCGTCCTTCTCACTTGCACTCATTCCGGATTTTAGCATAATTCCCTCATTGCTATAAGGTCCTTCCACAGAATCTGAAACTGCTGTTCCAAGACAGGATAGCGGAGAGTCCCCTTTGCAATTACAATAATATAATTTATAACTTCCATCGTTTAATTTTATGACGTCTGGAGCCCAAAACGTATTGCTCTGTGACCACTCAAATGCTTCTTTCATTTCTTTTAATACATTTGGAATCACCGTATTATTATTTTTTACTCCCTGATTGACATACGTCCAGTTCATTAAATCCTCTGTTTTTGCTACTGCAAGATGTGAGCCAAAAATATAATAGCTTCCATCTTCTCCCTCTATAATCGATGGGTCATGAACCGATACTTCAGAAAATTCTTTTTCCACCGGAGTATCTGCTTTTAATTTTTCTTTTTGTGCGCCACAACCTGTCATTAACATGAGAGACATTGCAGCAAGCACAATTGCTATTTTTTTTCGTTTCATAAATTAAATCCTTCTCCTGTAAAAAAAGCCCAAATGGATATCATCTACCTTCTATCCATTTGAGCCTTTTCTTATTTTTTTGCTATTTCCATCGGACTATAGGCAATCCGAACTTTAATATCCTGATTATAATTTCCAAATTCACTTCCGAAAATGGTAATTCCACCGATATTTTTTGCATCTTCTTCAATTTCAAATTTAAATCTTACCGTGCTTTTATAATCCAGATTAAATTGATTAATTGTAACATCTGAGATTTTCAATCCATCTACAAACGTTCCCTTTTTATTAATTACAATCATCTTTAACAATCCATACTGGTTCCAGTTTGGAAACCACCAGTCCGGTGTAAAGATTCCCTGTACATCTCCATAGTCTCCCGGACTTGTCCAAGTACCGATTTTTACATCATTCAGGAAAATTGAAATATCCGAAGGCCAGTCATTATTGATTCCCGGTGCTTCTGAACTGATTTCAAGAGAAACCGTAATCTGGTCAATTTTGGTTGCACTCGGCAACAGATTTGGAATCATATACTCAATATAACCTTTTGTAAACCACAAAATTCCAGCATTGATTCTATCCGGATGAGAAAAATAACGTGGGTCATCTACCTCTCCGACAATTGCCTTACTTGTAGCAAGTCCACAGGTCGGATATACATTATAATCCGAATAATGTCCTACTTTCACTTCCGTATTATAAATATTCTGGTCTTCTTCGGTTTCTTCAGATTCTACATCAACCACAATCTTATCAACTGCAACTTTACAGATTTTCTGATTTCCATGTCCTCCGCGTTCTGTCATAACCTGAATGATTCCACTTTCTTCCAGTTTCTTGATATGACTGGTCAGCGCACCATTTGTAATTCCAAGACTTGTTGCAAGTTCATTCATGTTCATCTCATGGTTTTCCTGAAGAAGCTTGATAATATTAATTCTCAGTTCTGAACCAAGCGCCTTGAAAACCTCCAGGCCCTCGTCCAAATTTTTCACATGCAACATCTTATAAGTCCTACTTTCTCAGAAATAAATACCTCGTATCTTCAAAATACCTTTAGATTGGTCTAAAGTATACTATACCACGAATTTTCCCCAATACGCAAGACCTAAGTTGTTGATTCCGGTCAGCACATACCCTTTTTTTTGATTTTCAATATCACAGCATGAATAAATAATTCCATTCTGAAAATATTCACTCTCTTTATCCAGTGTACAGACCTTTGACTGTTTCATATTGTTATCAAATTCATCAAATATAATTAATTCCCAGTCGCCTTGGAGCTTTTCCATATCCGGTTTCGATACCGGCTCAAAGTTCTCTCCCTGATATGGTTCTGCACCAAATACCGGCCAGTCATTGATAAAAAACATCGGCCGTATCATCATATAATGAATCTGATAGCTATCCCTGTCTTCTGCTTCCTCATAAATACGATTTACCTTTGCACCATCCCGTACATGATGCACAAAATAATAATGTTCCGACTGTGGGTCATAAAATGGGACACCATGCCCCGGTCCACGAAATCCTCCCCACTTCCAGTCTTTTTTTGCTTTACCCACTCTTGGATTTACCGCTTCAAACTGATAACTCCCTGCAAGTTTTATCCCCATTCCTTCTTCTACAAGTGAATTTCCATGCCAGTCCAGATACGGCCCTGTCACGCACCTGCTTCTTCCAACACGGATGTCATAAGTATCTCCAAGCCAGCCATAAGACTGAAACAGATAAAAATAACCTGTCTCAGGCGCATAAATGACCGATGCCCCCTCCGGTCCGTCAATCAATGACTTTTTTGCTTTTCTTGAGATACAGTTGCCAAGCTCCTTCGCATCATTTGAGAGAGAAAGACCACTTGTGGCATCTAACTCTTTGATATAAATTCCACCAAAGAAAGAACCATACACTAGATAACACCTCTCGTTATCCCAGATAATATGTGCATCAATTGCATTTGGTGCTGTATCATCCGTCCCCCAGGTATCTGCTACAATTCCTCTGTTTTCAAACGGTCCAAGCGGATGTTTAGAAACTGCAAGCCAGATTCTTGATTCCGAACTGCCAAATGCTTTTGTTGCTGAATAATACATCCGGTATTCTCCATGTGTATATTCCACATAAGGAGCCCAGAAATTCACAGTCTGTGGATACTCTCCGTTGTCTCTTCCTTCTTTGATGGCCTTTTGGGAAAGCGCAATTCCTTCATATTCAAAATGAATCAAATCTTTTGAGCTTCTGACCGGAATTCCGATTTTTTCTGTCAGCCCATCTTCCGGCTGATATACATCCGTACTATAAGAGTAGTATTTTTCTGTCACCGGATCCCACATCATAGAAGGGTCATGGGACCACAGAGATGCATTTTTAAAAACGCTGCCTTCATTTAATGTTAATATTCCTGTTTTCAAAATTTCTCCTCTTTTTAAAAAAGGGCTGTTTTCAGAATATCTGAAGACAACCCTATCTCTTTTTCTTTTCTTATCCTTTTACACCGGATACAGCCATAGATTCAATAATGTAACGCTGGAAGAAGAAGAACAACAACAGCGTTGGAAGAATCGAAAGCACTGACGCAGCCATAATCAGAGGATAATCACTGTTTACCGCATAATATGCATTAAAGGAACGGATGACAACCTGTAACGTAAACCATTCTTCATTCTGAATAAAGATGGTTGGTGCAAGGTAATCATTCCAGATTCCCATAAACCAGAGAATCAACTGTGTCATTAATGCACCTTTCATCAACGGAAGGAAGATGCTCCAGTACATGCGGAAGTAACTACATCCATCGAGTTTTGCAGCTTCTACGATAGAATCCGGAATACTGGTCAGATTCTGTCTTAAGAAGAAAATGATGCTTACATTTCCGAATAATCCCGGAATGATAAGTGGAAGCAGACTATTTGTCCATCCCATTTTTGTAAACATTACATACTGCGGAATCATAACAACTGCAAATGGAATCATCATCGTTGCAAGAAGTCCTAAGAAAATACCATTTTTTCCTTTGAATTTTAATTTACTAAAGGAAAATGCTGCAAGGGAAGAAGTAAATGCTCCCACTACCAACACCGGTATTGCAACAGTTAAGGTATTTCTTAAACCTCTTAAAAATTCCGGTTTCTGCAATACTTCAGAGTATTTTCCAAATTTCCAAGGGTCCGGAATAATACTAAAGTTTGCAGAAAGAATCTGGTTCTTTGTCATAAAAGAACTTAATACCATGTACAAAAGCGGGAATACCATTGCAACCGCTCCGATTAAAAGCAGTAAAAATATAATGCCATCTATCGTTTTTGCTTTTTTTGTTTTTACTTCTGAACTCTGTTCATCTAATTTTGCCATATTCCCACCTCCTTACTCGATTGTCTTAACCCACTTATCCTGACCTTTAAAGTTAATTGCTGTTACAATAAAGATTAAGATAGCAAGTATAAATGCCATTGCAGAACCGTATCCCATCTGATTATTTCCAAAGGATTTATCATACATATAGAATACAACGGTTGCCGCACTGTAGTTTAATCCACCATTTGGAACCATAACAAGTACTTCTACAAATACCTGGAATCCTCCAATCAAACCGGTAATCAACAGATAGAATGTAACCGGTGATACCAGTGGAAGTGTAATGTGACGGAATAATCTCCAGCCGCTGGCTCCATCAATTTTTGCTGCTTCATAATAGTCTCTTGGAATACTCTGTAAACCGGACAGGTAAAGGACGATAGAACCACCAAGTCCTTTCCATACCATGAAAATAATCATGGATACTTTTACCCAGAACTGGTCACCTAACCAGTTTGGTCCGTGTATACCGGATACCGCTTTGATAATACTGTTTAATAGACCATAATCATAGTTGAATACCCACATCCACAGAATTGCAACTGCAACTAAGGAAGATACAACCGGTACATAGTATAAAGTACGAAGAATCTTAATTCCTCTCATTTTACGATTCATTCCAACTGCAATCAACATAGCCAGTGCCATTCCAATCGGAATACCAAGCATGTAAACAATAGTATTTCCTAATACCTTCCAGAATTTTGCATCTGTCAATAATTTTGCATAGTTCTGAAATCCTACAAAATTATCTAACATGCTGTTCATACCATTCCATTTTGTCATACTGGCAATCAGTGCAAACACAATCGGGAATGCCATGAAAATACAGAAACCAATGAACGGCGGTGCTACAAATGCCAGTCCCCAGCAATGTTCTTTATATGCCGCACGGTTCATTTTTTGCTTTGTTTTCGTTTTGCTCATCTCTTCCGCTCCTTAATCTTTAAGGAAGCAAAGCCGGAATAATCCGGTTCTGCTTGAATTTACTATTCTACACTCTCCCATGCTTCATCCAGAGATGCCTGCATCTGAGGCTGTACCTGCTCGATGTATTCATCTACTGTCATAGAGCCATTTTTCACGTTATCAAGTCCTTCAAGAAAAATGTCGTTCCATTCAGCATTTGGAGTATAAGTTGTTTCCTGGAATCTTCCCTCGTATTTGTCTGTTCCCTGTAAATAGTTAAAGAATACATTTACATTTGATGGGAATGCAAGTGTTCCATCTTCAATTGCTGTCATAAATTCACCGTCAGCAAGGTCTTTCATATTTGGCAACTGGATGGACTGCCCACCTTCGATACCACTAAGCTGTTTCTGTCCGGCATCATCTGTACACAGATAAGAAACCAGTTCAGTTGCTTCTTCTTTATTTTTACTGTTTGCAGATACACAGAAACCAACTGTTCCAAGCCATGTCATGGATTTTCCGGTTGACAGTGTCGGATATGCACATAAATCCCAGTTGAATGGGAATGTTTCTTTATCCATAAATGCTGCTACGTCCCAAGTACCACATGCATAAAATGCTTCCTGTCCTGCAAGCCATCTCTGATATACACCAAGAGAAGCATCCTGTTCTACAGTAGGAGTAATTCCAAGTTCCAGTGTACAGTCAACATATTTCTGAAGTGCTTCTTTAAATTCCGGAGTGTCAATGGTTACTGTTTTGTGGTCGTCACTTAAGTAGCTTGCTCCGTTTGACCATACAAATGGCTGAAGCATGAATGCATTTGCAAATCCACATCCCCACTGGTCGATTTCTCCATCACCATCTGTATCTTTAGTCAGTTTTTTACAAACTTCGATGAACTCATCGTATGTATATGGATTTTCCGGGTCCGGATAATCAAGTCCTGCTTCATCAAATAAATCTTTATTGTATGCATAAGCAAATACGGATGCATCTTTTGGAAGTGCATATAAATCGCCACTTCCTGTCTTATCTCCATCATAGCGATAGCTGTCTAAAGCTTCCTGTGCTAACATTCCATCTGTGCTGATTCCTTTTTTATCCAGAATCGGCTGAAGGTCTTCAATATATCCGTTCTCAACAAACTGTTCTACTGATTCCGGTCCAACATAAAAGATATCCGGCAAATCCCCTGCTGTCATCATACCTGTTAATGTTTTGGAATATTCGTCCTGAGTTGTAATCTGTACATCAATGTTTCCAATTGTATCTGCATGGTCTTTCTTATACTGGTCAATCATGCTTTTGTATACAGTTGACTCATGATCATTTGCAAAGATAAAAATAGAAAGGTTTTTCTTTCCGTCTGCTGTTTCTGATGAATCTTTGCTTCCGCCACATCCTGCTAAAAGTGATGTAGCCATTACTGCTACCAGTCCTGCTGAAACTAATTTCTTTAACTTCATTAAGGGCTCCTCCTCTTTCTTCGATAGACTATATCGTACTTCGTTTCTAAAGCCATACTAGCACTTAGTTTTAGATTTAGCAATAGTTTTTTATATTTTTCTAAATATTCACATGATTTTCGCTTTTTTCTACAATTCTGTCATTTTGTTTTTGTGCATATTTTTCTAAAATATTTAGATTAACATAAACTATATTTCTTATGCAAATACCTCTTCCATTGTCTGATATTCAAACACCGGGAAATCATTTTCGTCATAGCGCACTTTCATTATCATCGCATGACGATTTGGGTCATAAAGCGGGTCTCCCACAATCTCATCATAAGGTCTTGCATGATAAACACAAAGGTCTGTCTCTCCATCTTCCGCTTTTACAAATGAATTGTGTCCCGGTCCAAACACACCGGCTTTTACATCTGTTTTCAGTACCGGATAGCGCAGTTTTGTCCAGCACGCTGGGTCTAACAGGTCTGCATCCTCATCGATAGAAAGCATACCCATGCAGTAACATTCTCCGGTTGCACTTGCTGAGAAAGTCATATAAATTTTTCCGTTATGTTTTAAAATTGCCGGTCCTTCATTTACCCAGAAATCAATTCTTTCCCAGTCATAATCCGGTGTTGTTAAAAGTACCTGAACGGTTGCAAGCTTGTTTGGTGTTTCCATTTTTGCAATGTACAGGTTTGAAATCTGTTTGCCAACCCCTGTTTTTTCTGCCCAGATATAGTAATAATCCCCTTTATGTTCAAATACTGTCGCATCCAGTGAAAATGCATGGAAAGAAAATTCATCTTCATTTGCTGCCTGCATCATTCCTAATTCTTCCCATTCATCTTTCATCGGGTCTTGTCCTTTACAATGAAGAACGTAAGGACGAATTTCCCAGATGTCATCTTTATCCCCTGCTGCGTAGTAAATGTACCATCCACCGTCTACATAATGGATTTCCGGAGCCCAAATATGAATACTCTGTGGTCCTTCTTCATGCTTTACCCAAAGTGTTTTCTCTTTGGCCTCTGCAAGTCCTTTTACTGTATCGGAAGAACGAAGCACAATCTTATCATATTCCGGTACGGAAGCAGTAAAATAATAAGTTCCATCCTGACTCTTATACACATACGGATCCGCCCTCTGTAAAATCAATGGTTTGTTGTACTTGGTTTCTTTATAGTTATTTTTGTTCATTCCTTTTTCTCCTTTTAGATTAATGTAAATTAATTTTATATTATTTAAATATAAATTTCAATAGTATTTTAGACTTTTGTAAAATATTACTGATTCCAATTCAGCTTTTTTGTGAATGATTTTGCGGCTTTTTGTTTGAATTTTATATTAGATTATTCTATAATATTATACAGAAACCAAAACATTTAAGATTTTACCGCCAAAAATGGCAGAACGGAGACGATTTTTTTATGAATCTTTTTACCCATGACAGCTTGCTGTCTCGATTTTTCTATCTTGTAGGAGATATCATCACCCTTCATTTTTTATGGATTTTATGCAGTCTTCCAATTATCACCATTGGAGCTTCCACTACTGCTCTTTATTACAGTTGTATGAAACGTATCCGTACGAAAGAAGGATACCCGCTTAAAAACTTTTTTTCTTCTTTTAAAATAAATTTTAAGCAATCCACACTTATCTGGATTGGGCTAATGATTATCGGATTTGTATTTTTTACAGACTTTCGAATTGCCATGGCACTTGAAAATACACTCGGTCGTCTGATGCTGGTGACCTGTTCCTGTTTTCTTATTCCATACCTTCTCATTTGCCTTTATATTTTTCCGGTACAGGCAAAATTTAAAAATACCATCTACAATAATTTAAAAAATGCTTTTTTTATGGCCATCCGTCATTTTCCATTGACTCTGCTTTTAATTGCAATCGATGCCACTTTTATTCTGCTTTTCTTTTCTTTCGTTCCATTTATTGGACTGGCACTTTGCTGTGGAGTCGGATTGCTTGGATATTTAAATGCGAATTTATTTGTTTTTATCTTTCGTAAATATGTACCCGATGAATTAGAACACGACCTGGAAATCTCCGGTGAACGATTTTAAGAGGAGCCCTTTTTATGAATACAAAATTCAAAAAGACTGCTTTGGAAGATGATGCAGAGATTTATCAGCACGGCACAAAATCAGCCACAAAAGACGATATCAAAAAATTGCCGCCCAAAAAACGTATCGCTTACTTTTGTGACTACTATCTGGCAAAATGTCTTGTGGTCCTTGCCCTTATCATCTGCATCATCCTTATTATATGCGCAAGTATCAATGGAAAACAACATACCCCCGTACTTTCTGTCGCACTCATCAATGAAGTCTACCTTTCGGATACGGATGCCCTTTGTGATGAGATAAAAGAAAGTCTTGAACTAGATGAAGATGCCATCGTAAACGTCACTTATTACAATCTCAACGAATATCAAAATAACATGTCTTATCTGGCTCATCTTTCTGCCGGAAGCGTCGATGTGATTCTTTGCTCTGAAGAATTTTTTACTGATTCTGCTCCACAGGGAATGTTTGCAGATTTAAGTACCCTGCTTTCAAAAGAGGAACTTTCTGCTTATTCCTCGCAGTTAAAAGAGGCTTCTATTGTTGATACCGACACAGACGGAAAAATCATTTCTAAATCTGAACCTGCTCCTATGGGGATTGATGCAGGAAATTATATTATCTGTCTAACTGAAAAAGGGGACAACCCAGAAAATGCGAAAAAAGCAGTTTCTTTCTTTACGACACACACAGACTGCCTGAACCCATAAATTCAGGTAGTTTGTGTGTTTTATTTTTGAAATAGACTTTTCCCTTTGTAAAATTTCTGGTATGGTTAAATAATATCAATTACAATATTCCTGCTTATTTCAATTAAATAAACTGGCCGAAGTAAAAGGCATGCCTTCTGTTACCTTAAAACAACGATAACGCCCGTTTTAACGATGCATTAAATCCAGAAAAACTCGAAGGAAGCTATACCTTAAATGGAGAGCTTAATACCAGTGTTACCAGTCCTATCGCAGATGCTGCCAATCAGTTAGGAAATGGCGGTCTTTCTAGCGCAGACGAAGCATTAAATTTATCAAAAAGAGATAACATAAAAAAGGGACGGAGTTTGTAGCTTGACTAAGCCACAAACCCCGTCCCTTTTTAGATTATTCACAATAACTTTTTATCAGTTCATAAATCTCATTTCTATTTTTTCCAAGCACCAGTTCTAATTCTGAATACAGGCGATTCTCCGCTATATCAAAGTATCTCTCGTCTACTATCGGTACTTTTTTGCCTTGTTTTTGACGTCCTTGTTTTCTTTGATAAATCAATTTCACAATACCTATCAGTCGCTCTGGATTATTGCTTTGTATCGCTTCTTTATAGTTTCATTTTTCCCACCTCTGTTTTCTTTCTATCTTTATTTTACTCTTTATTTAATTTTCTTTCAAAGGTGGTTTTTCACAAACTTTTTTGCGATGTCTCTGCAACAAGTTGCACAATTAGAAGTATTTTCTAATCTCTAAGAGGTTTTCTACGCATCCATATAAGATTTCTTTTAATGCTTCTTCTGGTTCTGTCTGGTCCGGAACCATCACAACTTTACACCCTGCACGATAGGCACTTAAGACTCCATTTGGCGAATCTTCCACTGCCATACATTCTTCTGGCAAAAGTTTAAGCTGCCTACAGGCATATTCATAAATATCCGGTGAAGGCTTTCCGTATTCTACCATTGTTGCACAGATAATTTTATCAAAATATGGTTCTAAACCAATTTGTTTTAAGTATTTTCTGGCACGTTCTTCATCCGTTGCCGTAGCAATCGCACGTTTGACATTTTTTGTTTTTAAAAATTCAAGCAGTTCTACTGCTCCTTTTTTCAGTTCAATTCCATTCTTTTGAAGACATTCTTCCATGATTTCTTTTCGATAATTACGAATTGTAGTGTAATCCAGATTCTCATCATGAAACATCTCTTTTAAATGTTTTGGCGCATAGGGTCTTCCAAGAGAGCGCATACTAAGTGCCTGTTCATCACTCATCTCATATCCAAAATGTGCCAGTGCCTTTGGCCAGAAAATCCGGTAATATTTCTCTGTGTCAATTAATGTTCCATCCATATCAAAAATGACTGCTTTTATCATACTGATTTTTTCATTCCTTCTCTTTTTATTCTTCTGTTTTATTCTTCTGCCTTCGCATCAACCCACTCTACGGTATATTCTTTTCCGATTTGTTCTCCTACATTTTTCACATATCCTTCAATCAGGCTTTTCGCCCGTTCTTTTGCCTGATTTAAAAGATTTCCATTCTCATTTGCAGTTTCTTCCATGTGATTTTGCGTCTCTGCAAGTGCCTCGGTTTCTTCTTCTTTTGTGATTTTAGTCATAAATCCGGTATCGGTAAGAGGCTCTCCCATAGAATCCTCGTCTAAATCCACACTCAAAATCTCAGCATCCGGAATGGTCACCTTTACCACTCCGTCTTTGCTTGGTTTGGAAACAGACACCTTGCTGACATCTACCCCAAGTTCTACAATTCCACTGTACTCAGTCCAGATTTTTTTATATCCTGTTCCAAGCCATTTAAACAATCCGCTGGCTTCCGTCTCTGATTTTGCTACATTGTGATAATAGCATTTTAAAGTTGCAAGTTCACAGACGGATTGAATTGCTGAAAAATCAGCCTCTTTTTTTTCCTCTTTCTTATCTGCACACCCGGTAAGACACAGCATACTGATTACTAAAAGACAAAGTATTTTTTTTCGTTTCATTTTATTTTCTCCATTTTTTATCACACTTTACCACTGAATCGAATACCCTTCATGTTCAAGAATCGGTGATAGCAATGCTTCGATTACAGATTCCAGATTTTCCTGGGCTGTTTCATATAATTTATCTGAATGATTTGCCTCATTCATTGCATCTTCTTTACAAAGCGTAATGACTTCTTTTAAAGAAAGGTCTGGATTCTTTGGAATATAGCTAATCGAATTTTCATCTAGCGTTGCAATATTAATCTCTATCTTTGGAAGAACCGGTGTCACAGTCTTTTTTTCTTCATTGATTTTAAATGTCACCTCTTCCATGTTAATTCCGACTTTCACATTGGCATCATACGCAATATAGCAGTCTATCTCATCCGGATTTTCTTGATTATGTTTTTCTGCTACACCGTTATAAACAAACTCTGCGGTAGAAAGCTGGCTGATATTTATCGCATCTTCGAGTTGAGAAGATGTAATGGTCGTTTCTTTTCCTGCCTTGTTCATCACGCCCGGAAGTACCAGACCTGCTCCTGCTGCAATTGCCACAATCAGAACAAGTAAGACAAGTTTTTTCTTCATAGTATTCTCCCATAATTTTAAAGTTTTCTGGTTTCCTGCTATTTTATCATATTTTATTAAATCTGGAAATACAATGAAAATGCACAAATGTTATTGCAAGTCGGACATATTTTCTATATAATGATGTTTGTTGTGACTTTAGATTTACAAAGGAGAGAAACATGAACGAAAATAAAGAGTTCAAGCCGTATATTCCGGCTGAAAAAGTGACACCTGAATTTACAATCACTTCTATTGTAATGGGTATCCTTCTTGCAATTGTGTTCGGTGCAGCAAACGCTTACCTCGGATTACGTGTTGGTATGACCGTTTCTGCATCCATCCCGGCTGCTGTAATTTCCATGGGTGTAATTCGCGTTATCATGCGAAAAAACTCCATTTTGGAAAGTAACCTGGTACAGACTATTGGCTCTGCCGGAGAGTCTTTAGCCGCTGGTGCTATTTTCACCCTGCCTGCTTTATTCTTATGGGCAGCAGAAGGAAAAATGGATAAACCAAGTATTATTGAAATCACAATTATCGCTTTAATCGGTGGTCTGCTTGGTGTGTTATTCATGATTCCGCTTAGAAACGCATTAATCGTAAAAGAACATGGCGTACTTCCTTATCCGGAAGGTACTGCGTGTGCAGAGGTTCTTTTAGCTGGTGAAGAAGGTGGAGCAAATGCTTCTACTGTATTTGCCGGACTTGGTATTGCTGCCGGATTTAAATTCATTATCGATGGATTAAAACTGGTTCCAAGTGAAGTATCTTTCCGCGTAAAAGGATACGCTGGAGAAATCGGAACACAGATTTACCCAGCTGTTATGAGCGTTGGTTACATCTGTGGACCAAGAATTTCTTCTTATATGTTTGCCGGTGGTATTGTCAGCTGGCTGGTATTTATTCCGGCAATTGTACTGTTTGGTAATGATTTGACTTTATATCCGGGAACTGCTCCTATCGGAGAAATGTTTGCAGCCGGAGGCGCAAGCGCAATCTGGGGAAGTTATATCCGCTACATCGGTGCCGGTGCACTGGCAGCAGGCGGTATCATCAGTTTAATTAAATCCCTTCCTCTGATTATCCGTACGTTCCGTGACGCCTTAAAAAGTATGTCCGGTTCTAAAGGTACAGGAAATAAACGTACTGAGCAGGATTTAAGCATGAAATTCTTATTAATTGCTATCCTCATTCTGACTCTGCTTGTATGGTTAGTACCTGCAATTCCGGTAACTCTCGTTGGTGCGATTATCGTTGTTATCTTTGGTTTCTTCTTTGCAACTGTTTCTTCAAGAATGGTTGGTCTTGTAGGAAGCTCAAATAACCCGGTTTCCGGTATGGCAATCGCAACTCTTCTGATTGCTACTATCATCTTAAAAATAACAGGTGACCATGGTGCCCATGGTATGCAGGGTGCAATCGCTATCGGTTCCATCATCTGTATCGTAGCTGCAATCGCCGGAGATGCTTCTCAGGATTTAAAAACCGGATATTTACTCGGTGCAACTCCTAAGAAACAGCAGATTGGTGAAATGATTGGTGTTATCGCCGCTGCTTTTGCAATCGGTGGTGTATTATATTTATTAGATGCCGCATGGGGCTTTGGTACTGAACAGCTCGGTGCACCTCAGGCAATGTTAATGAAAATGATCATCGAAGGCGTTATGGATGGAAATCTGCCTTGGACTCTCGTATTTATCGGTGTATTCCTTGCAATTGCAGTCGAAATCGTAGGAATTCCGGTACTTCCATTTGCAATCGGTGTTTACCTTCCGGTACAGCTCAATGCTTGTATCATGGTAGGTGGTCTTGTTCGTCTTGTATTTGATAAAATGAACAAAGAACAGAAAGAAAAAGATGCAATCATCAGCGACGGTATCTTATATTGTTCTGGTATGATTGCCGGAGAAGGCTTAGTTGGTATTTTACTCGCTATCTTTGCTGTATTTGGACTGAATGATGCAATCGACTTATCTTCTAAATTAAATCTTTCTACACCGGTAGCTAATATCGGAAGCTTAGTTGTATTTGCTCTGATTATATTAAGTTTATTGAAATTTTCCGTCTGGAAAAAAAGAAAGTAAATGATGAAAAAAAATAACAATGTGATTTCAGAGAATTATCTGGAACGAAAACCAAGCCGACCGGAGGGCATCTCCTGGTCGGCTGATGAAAATGGAATTATTACACTCGACATTGAAAATACCGGTGCTTTTAACCGAATTGCGCAAAAATTTTTTAAAAAACCAAAAGTCACACATATCCATCTGGATGAAATAGGAAGCTTTGTATGGCCTTTATTAGATGGAGAAAAAAATATTATCGAACTTGGAAAAGAAGTCGAAAACCATTTCGGTGAAAAAGCAAATCCATTATATGAACGCCTTGCCAAGTATTTTCAAATATTAGATAGTTATCACTTTGTTGAGTGGAAGTAAAAAATAGCTCTTATCATGAAATTGAATTTTCACGATAGGAGCTATTTTTATTTACTTTTATTATTTACTTTTTCTTTTTGACACAATTATCATCTGAGCTTATAATATCTGTAGATTTTTTTAATCCAACTTTAACGAAAGGACACCTTTTATTTATGTTTCAATGCCAATCCGGATACACCCTTCGCAAAATAAAAGACACCTGCTATTTACTGCCTTATGGTCAGCAAATCGCAGATCAACGAAAAGGCATGGTTTTGAATGAAACCGGAACCTTACTCTGGAATCTTTTGCAACACAATGAAGGCATGGAATTTGACGACCTTGTAAGTGCGATTGCCAGAATTTATCATTTGGACTCCGATTCAATTCCAATGCTTTGTGACGATGTGCGTGACTTTCTTACACAACTTCAAGCAAACGGAATCCTTGTAGAGGATCTCCAGCCAGTTTCCAATTTCACTACAATTTACTTAGAAATTGCCGGACTCAAACTGCAGATTTATGACCCAAAGCAGCTTCTCTTAGAGCAATCGGCACTCACGCATTTTGACTCTTTTGGTTTTGAACCGGATTCTTCCACAAATGCCAAAGCTGACCAGCGCTTTGAACTGCTTACAATTCCTCCGGCAAGCCACGCTTATGGAGAAGTACTGCTTCAAAACTCAGAACTGAGCGTATTTGAACACGCCAATCATTACATCATCGTCTTTCATCCTATGCAAAATTTATATGAAGCGCATATGACCAAGGACGGAAGTTATGTCCGAATTTATTGCAAACCGGAACACTCCGATATTGCCACTGAAAATTTATTTCATGCTATCCGTTTATTTTTTCTTTTTATTGCTCAAAAAAACGGATTATTTGCGATTCATTCTGCCTCTCTTTTGTATCATCAAAAAGCATGGCTGTTCTCTGGTCATTCCGGAGTTGGAAAATCTACACATACTGCTTTTTGGAACACACTTTTTCAAACTCCATATTTAAATGGCGACTTAAATCTTTTAGGTTTTGATATCAAAAAAAAGCAGATTATGGTTTATGGAATTCCCTGGTGTGGAACTTCCGGGATTTTCACTGCACAAAATTATGAACTTGGTGGGATTGTTCTTCTCGGGCAGCATCCATCTAAAAATCATTTTGAAGATTTAAATGAATCAGAACAGATTCTTCGGGTGATGCAGAGAATGATTTCTCCGGTCTGGAAAGAACAACAGCTTTCTTTGAATTTGATATTTGCTGAAGAAATTGTTTCCCATGTGCCTGTATTTTCTTTTCTATGTATGCCAGAGCCTTCTTCTGCACAAAGCTTAAAAGCAGGAATTAACCTTTGGGAGGATAACCATTTGACATGAAAGAAAAAATTTCTCTTATATGGAAACACTTCAAGCAGGGTTCTTTACAAAAAATATGGCTTCAGACATTATGGATTTATCAATACGGAAAACATTATTGGAAATCTATGCTTATCTATACTTTACTTGGGCTTACCGGGACCGTGGTTTCCCTCATCTCCAGTCTGATCTCCAAGGATTTGGTAGATATTATTACCGGTCATCAAACCGGAAAATTAGTAAGCACCTTTATTGCAATGATTAGCTTTTCTATCATCAGCATTCTGATTTCTCAGGCTTCCAGCTACGCATCTACTTTTATTAATCTAAAAGTAGATACTGAGATTAAAAATGACATTTTCTCCAAAATGCTCGTTACAGACTGGGAAGCTTTGACCAAATATCATACCGGAGATCTGGTAACTCGCTGGAGTGCCGATGCTTCAAATATTTCAAGTGGAGTTTTAAACTGGATTCCAAATCTAATCATCTACGTCTTTCGTTTTCTCAGTGCACTGGCCATTGTGCTTTACTATGACCCAACTTTTGCACTGTTTGCTTTGATTGGAATTCCATTTAGTGCCCTGCTTTCGCGACCGTTATTAAAACGAATGAAACAAAACAACCAGCGCAGTGCCGCAATGAATGCCAAACTCTATGGCTTTAACCAGGAAAGTTTTTCAAACATTCAGACAATTAAGGCCTTTGACTTGATTCATTTTTATACCAATAAATTAAAATCACTGCAACAGGATTATATTTCCATGCGCCTGGATTTTCAGAAAATGTCCATGCTGACTTCTATCTTAATGTCTATCATCGGATTTATTGTATCTTATAGTTGCTATGGTTGGGGAATTTATCGTGTGTGGAGTCAGGCAATCAGTTATGGAACAATGACCATGTTTTTATCACTCTCCAGCACCTTAACGGCTTCTGTAAATTCATTGGTTGGCTTAATTCCCTCTGCAATCTCTTTGACTATCTCTGCCGGTCGTCTTATGGATATCGTAGAGATGCCACAAGAAGACCATAGCCAGGACACTCTGGTAACCGAGTTTGAAGCACAGCACAAATCGGAAGGCATCGGACTTGAACTAAAAGAATTAAACTACGCTTATCATACCGGTACAAAAGTTTTCTTGAACGCCAACTTAAACGCTTACCCACATGAAATCATAGCGTTAGTCGGTCCTTCCGGAGAAGGAAAGACAACTATGCTTCGCCTACTGCTCTCTTTGCTTAAACCACAAAACGGAGATCTTTCGGTATGTTCCGGAGCAAATTTTAGTAAAAAAATTTCATTGTCTCCTTCCACTCGAAAATTATTTTCCTATGTCCCGCAAGGAAATACTATGTTCTCCGGCACCATTGCCGAAAATATGCGGATTGTAAAACCGGAAGCGACCGATGCAGAAATCATAGAAGCGTTAAAGCTTGCCTGTGCCTGGGAATTTGTCGCAAAATTGCCGGACGGAATTCAAAGTGAAATAAAAGAACGAGGCGGTGGACTTTCAGAAGGCCAGGCGCAGCGACTTTCAATTGCCCGCGCATTGCTTCGAAAATCCCCGATTCTGCTTTTAGATGAGGCAACTTCCGCACTTGACGTTGCCACTGAGCGAAATGTATTAAAAAATATTATGCAGGATACTTATCCCAGAACCTGTATTGTCACGACACATAGACCAACGGTATTAAATATCTGTACCAGGGTTTATGCAATTCGGGAGAAAAAATGTGAGTGCTTAGCCGAATCAGAAATTCAAAAACTGATAGCCGAATTTTAAAAAAACCTCTGCCGCTGTGAACAACATAGCGACAGAGGTTTTTTATTAATTTATTAGTTTACAGAATAAGTAAAGCTTTCCATCTTAAGATCATCAATGCTGGTTCCATGATCAATATGAATTCCAATTGTAAGTGGATTTGATGCAGTACTTGCAAAAGTTAAAGTAGCGGTACTTCCATTCCATGCGCACTGTACCGATGCATCGTCTGTCTCAATCTGGTCTACGGTCTCATTAAATTTAATGTTTAAAGTAATGGTCCCATCAATTCCGGACCAGTCTGCCATAGCCAAACCTTTTCCGCCATTTGTACCCCATCTGTCCCATACTCCATGATAAGTTACATTTAATGTGCCCTGTGTTGCTCCACTTGCTGCATAAATCCCTTCTGCCATTCCACTGTCCACTGTAATTACCGGCTTTTCGTATGCTCTCATTTGTATCTCCTCCTTTAAAACTATACTTACTAAATTAAGATTTGTTTTTTTATTATCATATTCATATATTATCCAAAAGTCAAGAATTTTTTAATAAGATTTATTGTACTTTGTGACTGTCAATGCTATAATTACAAAAATAATTGTACCTTATTTAGACAGGAGAAATTATGGAACCTAAAATTGATCTCGAAAAATTACTAAATGACGGTGCTATCATCCGCATCAAGCCTCAGGGCTATAGCATGTATCCTTTATTTATTCCCGGTCGTGATGAAGCGCTGATTCAACAAGTCCCGATTGGATACTTGCAGCGAAATGATGTCGTGCTCTATCGTAGAGCACATAGCATTCTTGTTCTGCACCGAATTTATGCTGTCACTCCTGCCGGTTTTTTTATGGTTGGAGACAATCAATCTGAGCTTGAAGGTCCAATTCAGCCGGAACAGATCAAGGGAAAGCTGATTGCTTTTATTCATAATGGAAAAGAAATCTCTGTTAACAATATCCCCTATCAAATCCTTTCTTTTTTATGGCTCTGGCTGCTTCCGATCCGCCCGTTTTGCTTCAAATTAAGCGCTTTTTTGCGAAAATTAAAGCAGAATCTCTTTCGCTTTTAACAGCTGCACGACTGCTTCTACATCTTCGTAGACTTCATCCGGCGTTACTTTATACTCTTTTGCCACTAACAGAGCCAGTTGCTCTATAGTCTCTGCTTCTTCGGCATGCTCATAGATAAAACCCGCAGTTTCACTAAGCGAAAGGACTTCATGCACTGTTTCTGTCTTTTCTCCGACAGGCAGAAGAATCCATTCATCTTCCAGTTGCTTTATCAGATATCCATTTGATTTTTTCATATTAGGTTTCCTTTTCTTAGATTTATGCTATAACATTTTTATTTCAGGAGTTTATTTTTATGCAACAAGTATATCATACCTATTTAAGTATTATCAAAAAAAATTGCACTAACTCTGAGTGCAAGATTGTAGTTCCAAAAGAAGAGTATTCTCAATTAATAGAATTGGCAAAGAAACAGTGTACGCTTCCGTTTCTCTTGCCTTACTTTCGTGATACGCCTTATTTTCTGTTCTTGAAACAACAGACGAAACAGATTTTACTAAACTATTATGAGCTGGAACATTTTACCAGAAAAACGGTTTCATTACTTTCACAAAATCAGATTTCCTGCTATCTCTTAAAAGGTCTGAGCCTTGCCAGTTATTATCCGGTTCCGGAGTATCGTAAATCAGGAGATGTGGATTTATATATCAATGATTCCGAAGCCTTTGAGAAAGCGAAATCTCTGCTGATTTCTCACGGATATGTCTTACAAGATGAACTCAGTGACCACCATATGCTTTTTTTGTACACGTTTCCAAAAACCGGGCGCCAATTTGAACTGGAACTGCATTATCGCATTGTCGGGTTATATCAATATGAACAAGCCAATCAAATCGTGGAGGAAGTATTTTCCAATCCATCTAAGCTGACACAAACACTCTATGGATACTCCTATACGGTGCTTGCCCCGACTGAATCTGCATTTTATCTGATTCATCACATGTTAAAGCACTATCTGTACAGTGGTTTCGGAATCCGGCTGCTCTGTGATTTTACCGTTTATTTAAACCATTTTTATAATGAAATTGATTTTGAGAAACTGCATGCCTGGTGCCGAGAATCCAGAATTTTTCATCTTTATGAAATTATTTTAGCGTGTTGTCGAAATTATCTCGGACTTGCAGAGCAAATTGATCCGGAAGTTACTTATGATACTGACGCCTGCGAACACTTTCTTTCGATGATTTTAGAAGGAGGAGATATGGGTACGAATGCGAATCATGCGATTGTCGGATCCACCTCTTATCAAAAAATAAATTGGTTGACGTATTTTAAAGAAGGCCATCTGCAAATGAAAGTACGCTTTCCAAATGCCTCCCATCTCCCTGTTTTATGGCCATTTTTATGGTTCTGGACCTTTGTCTGCTTTCTTAAAAATAATCGAAAACTTCGAAACACAACATTTCGGGCAGTCCTTCGAGAGTTTAAAGAAAAAAATGAACACACCAGGCTTATCCGTATCTTTGAAAACAGCGACTCTTAATAATGAGCCGCTGTTTTATTCTTTTATTTTATCCTCCACAACTTTGTAGCCTTCACCGATTTTATTTACAATCGGATCATATCCAAGTACTGCTTTTAGTTTCTTTCGAAGTGACGACATATGAACTCGGATTGAACCACTAAAACTATCCGCAGACGCATCCCAGACATGTTCAATTAATTCCTCCTGACTAACCGGTCTGCCTTGATTTAGAAGCAAGTATTCTAAGATTCCATTTTCTTTTCGGGTCAGCGCTACAAATTCGCCATTGGCATAGGCTTCTCGTTTCTTTGTATCGAACTTTATGCCTCCGCAAGTCAGGCACACATCTTTTTGTACAAACTTACGGCGGGTCAAGCTTCGGATACGAGCCTCTAATTCTTGTAAATGAAATGGCTTTTCCATATAGTCATTTGCACCGGCATCCAGCCCTTCAACTTTATCTGCTATCTGACTTCTTGCCGATAAAATCAGAACCTTTGTTTCTTCATTTTTTTTGCGTAATTCTTTTAAAAGCTCCATTCCATCCATCCCCGGCAAATTCAGGTCGAGCACAATCAAATCATAGTTTTCTGCCAATATATAATCCAGTGCTTCGCTGCCGTCATAACAGGTATCGACTTCATAGCCGACGTGATACAAAGTTTTGGCAACCGTATCACATAATTCTTTTTCATCTTCAACAATTAATAATCTCAAATTTTTTCCCCATTTCCTTAACAGAAATTTTACACCCTCTATTGTATAATACTTATGTCGACAGGTCAACAAAGACAAATTTGGGCAAAAGAAAGGAGCAATCAATTTTTGAAGAGCAAACAAATACTACAACTTATCTTACTTGCTGCCGGTATTATTCTGGTGACGTATGGGATATCCAGAGGAGAAGCGGCTGTTGTACTTAGCAAAGCAATTAAATTATGTCTGGAGTGTGTAGGAATTGGATAAGAAAACAAAACTCAAATCAAAGAAAATCGCAGGCTTGCGTGGTTGGATTCAGGCGGTCGCCACCTTGCTTACAAATATACATATTCCTAATTTATTTAAGGGAAAAATTTATCAGGGTGCTGCCAAAAATGTCTGTGTACCGGGACTAAACTGTTATTCGTGTCCGGCAGCTGCCGGAGCCTGTCCAATCGGAGCCGTACAGGCAGTGATTGGTTCTTCAAAATTTAAATTTACTTATTACATCACCGGATTTTTTATTTTACTGGGTGTGCTGCTTGGAAGATTTATCTGTGGATTCTTGTGCCCGTTTGGGTGGTTTCAGGATTTACTTCATAAAATTCCGTGCAAAAAGTTTTCTACCGCAAAGCTTAAGCCATTAAGATATCTGAAATATTTCATCTTAATCGTGTTTGTCATCCTACTTCCGATGCTTGTGACAAATTCCATAGGAATGGGCGATCCGTTCTTTTGTAAATATCTTTGTCCGCAAGGCGTGTTGGAAGGTGCCATTCCATTAGCAATCGGAAACACAGCAATTCGCTCGGCACTTGGCAGCTTGTTTCGATTTAAGAGTATTATCTTAATTACGGTGGTTGTCTTAAGCATTTTATTTTACCGGCCATTTTGTAAATGGATTTGCCCACTGGGTGCAATTTATTCTTTATTTAATAAAGTATCCTTACTTAGCATAAAAGTAAAAGAGGATCAATGTATTGGTTGCCACAAGTGTACCACCGCATGTAAAATGGATGTGGATGTGCTAAAAAATCCAAATCATCCGGAGTGTATCCGGTGTGGTGCCTGCATGAAAGCATGTCCAAAAGATGCCATTTGCTTTCAATTTATGAAAAACCAAAAATAATAAACTATATATCTGTAAAGGAGATTTTAACCATGAAAACAAGAAAAAATATTATTACCATTCTCACACTTTGCGCAGCCTTATCACTGACTGCATGCAGCGGAAAAGACACTACTGAAAAGAATCCTAAGAAGAACGAAAGTACTACCTCCGATACAAAAGAGTCAACGGATGCTTCCACTAAAAAATTAGATGATCTCTATCAGCAGGAAAATCAGATTTTTGCGGATCATAGCGAAGTATGGGATAAAGTATTTGGCATGATGAGCAAGACAAATACAGATTCCGATAGTGCCTATGCAGATTTCCTTACCGCAACCATTGAAGAAAATAAATCTTCTTTTACAGAGGATGAACTCAAGACATTAGAGAGCGACATTGAAACCATTCGTGGAATTGAAGAGCAGATTTCCAAGCTGGAAGATGAACTGGCAACAACCGGCTCTGCGGATACAGAAGATGCTGCTGATGAGGATACTCCATTTAAAGATCTTTCCGGAACAGACTTCGACGGAAATAAAGTGGATGGAACTCTGTTTTCCAACAATGCCGTAACCGTTTTAAATTTCTGGTTTACAGGCTGTAAACCTTGTGTTGCAGAATTATCCAAACTCAATGAAATGAATGAAGCAATCAAATCTATGGGCGGAGAAGTCGTAGGAATCAACACTGAAACTTTCGATTCAAATGAATCTGCAATTGAAGATGCCAAAAAAGTGCTGGAAAGCCAGGGCGCAACTTACCGTAACCTTTCTATTGCATATGATTCCAATGCAGGAAAATATGCTTCCGAAATTATGGCATTTCCTACCACGATTCTTGTAGATCGAAACGGAAAGATTGTAGGCGATCCAATGCTTGGCGGAATCGATGATCCGGATAATTATGATACGCTTATGAGCCAGATTCAATCCGTGATTGATGCAGACAGTGCAAATAAGTAAGTAAAAAATCATGAAAAAATTATCAATCCAATGGCGACTTACAATCATCACTACATTATTCATTGCATTAATCTGCGGATGCCTTACGTTATTTATCTATAAAAGCGGAGTTTACTACATTGATTCTCTGCAAGATACGGTAAATGCTCAAAATGAAGACGGCAGCAAAGACGGCTCGGAGGAAATCTATATCAGCATCCCGGATGAAAAATGGCAAGATTTTGCAAATGATTTTTCCATTCAAGTTTACAATAACAAAGCAGATTATAGGAAAACAAGTCTGATTCTTTCCGCACTGATGGCGCTTTTGGGCGGTGTTATTACCTTTTTTATAAGCGGACATGCGCTAAAGCCCCTCAGTGAATTTTCGGATAAAATTGAAAAAGTACAGGCACAAAACCTGGCTGCTTCACGAATTGAGGAAAACAAAGTCAAAGAACTCAATCAACTGAGTATTTCCTATAATAAGATGCTTGAACGACTCTCTGAGTCCTTTGAAACCCAACGCCAATTTACCGCAAATGCCGCGCATGAGCTTCGTACTCCCCTGGCTGTCATGCAGGTACAACTTGATTTGTATAACGCTACCGAACATCCGGATAATGATGAGTGTTCTCAAAAAACGCTCAAAATGGTGACCGAACAAAACGAACGACTCAGCAAAATGGTAAAAACCCTTCTGGATATGAGTGAACTGCAGACCGTGGCACGCGACGAAGAAATTGCACTCGATGCACTCGTCGAAGAAGTCCTCGCAGATTTAGAGCCGCTTGCCCAGAAGAAAGGCATCACCCTTACCGGAAACTGTGAAGCCCTTACTATGATAGGCAGCGACATCTTAATCTACCGACTTGTTTATAATCTTGTAGAAAATGCGATAAAATACAATCGCTCGGACGGTCAAGTTACCGTAACCGTAGCAAAAAAAGACCAAAACATCATTTTATCGGTTGCGGATACCGGAAATGGGATTCCTGAAGAACTCAAAGACAAAATCTTTGAACCGTTCTTTCGCATTGATAAATCCCGAAGCCGTGCACTTGGCGGTGTCGGACTTGGTCTTGCACTTGTGTATGAAATTGTAAGAGTCCATAATGGCAATATTACTGTCAAAGACAATCCTGCGGGTGGTACAATTTTTGAAATTGTTTTTTAAACATGCAAATTTTTTTGCATCTCTTCTTTAAACTCTCTGCCTTTAAACAACAGCACGCCTACTAAAAATAAAAAGCACGCCAATGCACCAAACATACTCACAGTTGGGCGCTTCACCACTTTGCAAAAAAGCAGGATGCCCGGAAGAATCAGCCCATACCCGGCAGCCATAATTTCATAGATCAGATACTCTCTTACCGGGCTTTTCTGCACTTTTGCAATCACACACATTGCAAGCAGAGTTCCTACACTCATCAGCGGCAGCACAAAATCGACCGACCAGCTATGCCATC
This sequence comes from Blautia stercoris, assembly GCF_054657695.1. Classification (NCBI taxonomy): domain Bacteria; kingdom Bacillati; phylum Bacillota; class Clostridia; order Lachnospirales; family Lachnospiraceae; genus Blautia; species Blautia stercoris. The sequence goes on along the minus strand of NZ_BAAHYF010000002.1, from coordinate 421,167 downwards.
CGGTTAATGCATCCCAGATAAAGCTAATGATGGTTCCGATTAACAGCTGCCACATCAAATTTTTTAATAAATTGTAGCGTTTAAAGAAGCCAATTGAAGAGGCAATCCACATTGTTGCAACGCCTCCGGCGGTAAACAGTGTCCAACGAATCTTCGGATGGAAATTTAAGTCGGTCACCAACATCAATGCCACTAGTGCAATACATAAAAAACTATAAATTTTATAGACTTTCATCTCCTGCTCACTTGGCATCGTTGGCTTCGGAAAGACCGGCTCTACTTTTTGGGCTGAAATTCCCTGCTCTTTTAATAAGCGATAAAAATTGCGTTCAATATTTTCGGTATCATATCTGGAGGTAAATGCGAAGGACAGTTTATCTTGGAATGAACACAGACATAATTCCATTTTCGGAGTGTTTGTATAGACACCAAATCGCTCAATATAAGGCACATAGCTTTTGGGCATTTTAACCGCACTCATATTAGAAAAAATTGCGGTTACATTCTTTTCTGAGAATTTTGCTCCTGCTTGAATACAGAGATTCTTAAGTTCCAGCGGTGCGAGCCGCAAAATCGGGTGTAGTTCTAATGCAAGTAATTCACTGATATGTGCCGACATTTTTTCTTTGGTCAACTCCGCTTCAAAAAAGGCTTTTGTATGATTCAATACTGCTTCAAAGCTTCCATCTTGCGTTGCAAAATCATATCCCGGTTCAATCCAGTTAAAGAAATTTAACATCGACGTCGATGGAAAAAATTTTCTTAAATTTACCGGTACCATTAATATCACAGAACGTTTTTTCTGCATCTTCGACATTTCTTCGTGAATAGCCATCATATAGATTGCCGTCAAAAAGATGGTCATAGAAACACCAAGCTCCCTGCTTCTTTTTAAGATTGCCTGTACCGAAACAATAGATTCATGGACATGCAGACGGTTTCCATCTTTCTTTTTTCTACGTATCTGAAATGCATGCAGCTTCCTTTTTTTCGGTCGTTTTTGGTCTTTTGAATAATATTTCAGGAAACTATCATCTTCCTGATCCTGCACTGTCATATCTTCCGGCTGCAAGGAAACCTGCTCCAATCTCTCTTCTTTATGCGCAAGATACAGATAGTTTTTCACCAATTCTTTTAAAAATTCGGTTGCCCCTGTACCATCGGTCAGTACATGAAATACTTCAAAATTAATACGTTTTTGATAATATGTCACTTCAAACAGCAAGTTTTTTTTATCTCGGATATAAAGCCTGCTGCAAGGCTCTTTATACTCTTCTTTTACAACCGGACGTAAATTACAAGGCTCAAGATAATGCCAAAATAACCCTTTTCGAAGTACCATAAGAAAAGTCGGAAAGGTCTCTACCGTTTGTTCCAGCGCTTGTTGCAAAAGTTCAGACTGCACTTGTTCTTTTAATTCACAATAAAATCGAAAAACTCTTGTATCTTTTTTGTTACTGGATGCAGAATATAATTTTGCTGCATTATCCAGCTTTCTCCAACGTGCTTTTTTTTGTTTCACGACGCTTCCCCTTTCAAAAATTCATTAATGTAAGTGAAGCTTTCCTGCACATGCAGCTGCTTGATTCCCAATGCAAAATAGCCGTGAAGGGCATCTTTAATGCGATGAATCCGTACCCGGTTGCCAGCTTCTTTTAAACGTTCTCCATACGCTTCTCCCTCATCTCGAAGCGGATCAAACTCGGAGGTAAGAATCAATGTATCCGGCTGATCACTTAAATCTTTTGCCAGATATGGCGCAAAATACGGATTCTTTTTATCTTCCTCATTTCTCGCATAGAGGTCAATATAATCCTGCATTTTTCCTGCTGTCAAAAGATAATCTGTTCCATTTTCTTTTACAGAGGCAAATGGCGACTTTTCGGTGTAATCGTTATACGTAGCAGGATAAATTAAAATTTGTCTGCTCGGCATAAACTCTTTTCGGTCTCTTGCCATCAAAGATAATGCAGCGCAAAGGTTTCCGCCTGCGCTGTCTCCAATCAGTGTAATGTTTTCCGGCTTTACATTTAATACAAACTGACCGGAATATAACGCCTTTGCAACTGCATAGCAATCCTCCAGCCCTGCCGGAAACTTATCTTCCGGCGCCAATCTATATTCCACCGAAACGACATACTGTCCGGTTGCGTCTGCAAGTCGCGCACAGATTCTTTCATAATTGTCAATACTCTCTGTCACCCAGCCACCGCCATGTATAAACAAAAGCAGCTTTCGTTCCTGGCTGTCCGCTTTTTTTTCTTCACTCTCCCGAAAGCTTTTTTCATTTGGGAAAAAAATGCGAACCGGTACTGCATGGCTCCCGTTATATATTTTTTCATCTACTTTTTTATAAAAGATTTTCATAGGATCCAATCGCTTTAAGTCCGCCATATGACGAAACATTTCTACTTCTACACCATCAAAAGAAAGTGCTTTTAAAATTTTCTTTGCCGCTTGATTGATCAATATTTTTTACTCCTTTTGTTCATGAATTTTATATTGATTAAGTTTTAGTATAGCACAAAGCGCAATGGATGCTCTAGGGTTTTTCCTCTTTCTAACTTTTAATTATTTGGATGCACTCAAAACACTATTTCCGTATCTCTGGCATACGCATTTGAAACAATCTCCATCGGCACTCTCTCCAGCCAATCTTCGCCCCACTCTTCACGCTTTTCCAACACAATCATCCGTCCTGTCTCTGTAAGCACTCTGGCTAAACGATCTTCCGATGCTGTTAGTGACGGTTTATTTCCTGAATAATAGCCTGCCGTTGAACTCGGAGTTTTTCCATACTTTTCTGCAAAACAAGAGACTTCCTTTGCGGTTACCGTTCCTCCGGCTCTGTAAATCTCCTCAAGCACCGCCACTCTTCTTATCTCTGCGAGCGTCGCAGTCACTGTGTTATGTTCTGCTTCAAGCCGTACAATTATTGCAGATAGTTTTGCCTGCATTTCTTTTAATTCGTCGAGTAAACTTTGCATGATTTTCGTTTCCTTTCGTATTTCATCCTTCGAACCGTTCTTTCATACTTTATAGGAATACCATACCACAGCTTGACCGCTTAGTCAATTCATTGGTCCATTCATTCTTTGGTTCTTACAATGAATTTTTACAAAAAAACAGTTTGCCTTAACAGAAAACACTCCTGTTAAAACAGACTGTTTTTAAAAGTGCTGTAAAAACCAATGAATTGATTCCCTTCATTCTACTCTTTATCATCTTGTTTTTTACAGGTTCCTTCCATCTTTGCAATTTCTTCTGCGGTATATTCCTCTACTTTTGTCTTTGTTACCGATTTTATATGTTGCTTTTTCAATCTCGAGTATACAAATTCGCGGAAAATCGTATACAATACAGATACCAAAGGAATAAAAACAAGCATTCCTACAATTCCCATAAGATTTCCACCAATTGTAACTGCTGCAAGTACCCAGATTGATGGAAGTCCTACAGACCCACCCACAACATGTGGATAAATCAGATTGCCTTCAATTTGCTGTAAAACAAGAAATACAACAATAAACAAAATTGCCTGTTTGGGACTCACCATAAAAATCAAAAAACATCCCATTACGCACCCGATAAACGCCCCAAAAACAGGGATTAATGCAGTAAATGCAATTAAGACTCCAATTAAAAGTGCATATGGCATTTTCAAAATACTTAATGTAATAACAAACATACTTCCGAGAATCACAGCTTCCACACACTGTCCGGTAAGGAAATTGGCAAATGTGCGATAAGTCAGGGAACAAATATCAAGAAACATCGTCGCTTTTTGTTTCGGAATAAAAGCGAAAAAAATCTTTCTTATCTGTACATGTAATTTCTCTTTTTGAAAAAGAATATAACAGGCAAAAGAAAAGGCAATAAAGAAAGTTGCAAATCCACTAACAAGGGAGCCTACTGCTGACATTGTCGTATTCATCATATTGCCTGCTCCGTTTCCAAGAACGCTGATTCCCCACTTAATTGCTTTATCAGAATCAAATTGCACCTGATTTACCAGGCTCATAATTTCCTGATTATCATTGGAAAACTTTCGAATCCACTCTTGCATCTGCGGAATAAAATCAGCAATACTTGCCATTAAGTTTCCCATTGTTCGCGTAAGTTGCGGAATTACACCAAACAACACTAACAGAATCACACTAAGCACTAATATAATGGTAAGCAGCAGACTGACTGGTCTTGCAAACTTTCCCCCTGCCTGTTTTCCTGCTTCTGCTTTCCCAAAAATTTTCTGTTCTAAAAAACTCATTGGTACATTGATCACAAATGCAATCGCTCCACCAAGAGCAAAGGGGAATACAATTCCCCATAGCTCTTTTATTACGTGGATTACTACATCGAACTTCCATAATGCAACAACAAGAAGTACAGTAAATGCAATCAATTCCCGAATTTTTTTAATATTCATTTTATTTAAATCCATTATTATTCTCCATTTTTTCTTAATTTTATGCGTACCCATTTAAGAAATTGAATAATCGGAAGGCTGACAAACGCATACAGATATACCAAACCCAGTTGAATCCAATTCAGAGTTTCTACTTTAAATATTATATGAAGTTCCGGAATCATCAATACTGCTGTAATAAATGCTGCACCAAGTAAAAATGCTCCCTGAAGCCATTTATTATTAAAACAGCGTTTTGTAAAGAGAACCGGATGATCTGATTTACAGTTAAATCCATGGAACAAACGTGCCAGGCAGAGTGTTCCAAATGCATATGTACTTCCGAGTAACGCACCGTTTTGATGATAGCCTGTCAAAAATCCAATCATCGTCATTGCACCAATTACCAAACCTTCCAGACCGACTTTACCAAGAAAATCTTTTGTCAGTATTGACTCATCTGCGGATCTTGGTTTTTCATTCATCACTTCTCGGTTATGTGGTTCCATTCCTAATGCGATTGCCGGAAGACTATCCGTCAAAAGATTAATAAACAATAGATGCACCGGTGCAAATGGAACCGGAAGCCCTGCCAGTGATGCACAAAGCACCGTTAAAATTGCTCCGAAGTTACCTGATAAAAGAAATTGAATCGCAGACTTGATGTTTCGATATAAATTTCGTCCATTCTCCACTGCTTTTACAATTGTTGCAAAGTTATCATCTGTAAGCACCATTGCCGCTGCATCTTTGGCAACTTCTGTTCCGGTTACTCCCATTGCGACACCAATATTTGCCTGTTTCAATGCCGGAGCATCATTTACACCATCTCCTGTCATTGCCACAATCATTCCTTTTTCCTGCCATGCACGAACAATACGAATTTTATGTTCTGGTGATACTCTTGCATATACAGAAATATTCGGAACAAACTCTCTTAACTGCTCATCACTCATATTTTCAATCTCTGCACCTTCGCAAGCTTCCGATAAATCATGCAATATTCCAATTCTTTTTGCAATTGCTGCCGCCGTGATTTTATGATCTCCTGTAATCATAACCGGACGGATTCCTGCTTTTATGCACTCTTCAACTGCCGCTTTTGATTCTTCTCTCGGCGGATCCATCATGGCAATTAATCCAAGAAATACTAAATGATTTTCATCTTCTATCGTTAATTTATGCTGGTCAGGAATTTCACGATAGGTAAATGCCAACACTCGTAATCCTTCCATCGAAAACTCCTGATTTTGTTGCCGGATTTTTTCTTTTTCTTCTTCCGTAAGTTCTCGAACTCCAGCTTTCGTCCAAATTCGTTCTGTTCGTTCTAAAAGCCGATCAACGGCTCCTTTTACAATCATTCGATTTTCACCGTCAATTTGATGCAAGGTTGACATCATTTTACGCTCACTATCAAATGGAAGCTCTCCAATCCTTGGAGCAAGACTTCTTACACTTACAGCTTCAACCCCATATCGACTTCCTAAGTTAATTAACGCAGTTTCTGTAGGATCTCCGATTTCTACCCCATTTTCATTTGTTGAATCATTACATAAAATACTATCGTCCAAAAGTCGTCTTTGAGCCAGGTCTGTTATATCAATTTCACCTGCCGGAATCCGTTTTCCATCTATATAATAATCTTCTACTGTCATTTTATTCTGGGTTAGTGTTCCGGTTTTGTCTGAACAAATAATAGAAACACTTCCAAGCCCTTCCACTGCCTGAAGCTTACGAATAATTGCATGCTCTTTTGCCATTCTCTGTGTTCCAAAAGAAAGCACAATTGTCACAATCGAACTCAACGCTTCTGGAATTGCTGCAACTGCAAGCGCCACTGCAAACATAAACGCACTGCTGATTTCTTCACCACGAAATACGCTGATTGCAAATAAAATCCCACAAAATATTACAATTAAAATAGAAAGGTTTTTTCCAAATTTCTCCAAACTCATCTGAAGAGGAGTTTGTTTTTCCGAAGTTGATTTCAAAAGCCCCGCAATTTTTCCGACTTCAGTCTGCATTCCTATTTTAGTAACAACTGCTTTTCCTCGCCCATATGTTACAAAGCTACCGGAAAACAACATATTTGTCCGATCACCAAGCGGTACTTCCTCCAAAATAGTATCCATACTTTTTTCAACCGCAAGGCTTTCTCCGGTAAGTGCACTTTCGTCAACCTTAAGGCTTGCATTATCAATTAATCTTCCATCTGCCGGAACCATATCGCCTGCCTCAAGTAAAATTACATCTCCTACAACTAACTCTCTTGCTGGAAGCTGAATGACCGCCCCATCACGCAATACTTTCGCCTCTGGTCCGGAAAGCTTCTTTAAACTCTGTAACGATTGTTCCGCCTTTACAGTCTGTATTGTTCCTAAAATTGCATTAACCGTAATAACTGTCACAATTACCGCCGCACTCTCTATGTCTCCAAGCATACCGGATATGACTGCCGATGCAATTAAAATGAGTACCAAAAAATCTTTATACTGTTCAAAGAAAACTTGAACAATATTTTTTTTCCTGCCTTCTGCAAGCTCATTCCAACCACATTTTTCTCTGGACTTTCCTACCTGCTCACTTGTAAGCCCTAATTCTTTACTGCCTACCTGTTTAAGGACTTCTTCTACTGTTTGTTGATAAATTTCTTTCATTACGTTTCAGCCTCCTCTGTTTACTAATGTACTCTGCTTATTATGCAATGAAAGACTCTTTCGATAAAAATGTATAAAAAAAGAAACCCTTATTGCACAACAAAAAATGCAATAAAAGTCTCACCATTTTTTTGTGGCACCGGATGTCTCCATCGTACTGACGACACCACAAACGTTATTTGTAACGTAGGTTACTCCCCTTTATTGGTACTAATCATATACTAAAAATGCTCCCCTGTCAATATAAAAGATTAACAGATACCCTAATTCATGCTAAAATAAAACTAACAAATACGCAAAAATAGGAGGTATCTATTATGAAAGAATCATTTGTGCACGTATACACCGGGAATGGCAAAGGAAAAAGTACCGCGGCGTTTGGTCTGGCTTTAAGAGCCTTGTTTGCCGGAAAGAAAGTGTATATTGCCCAGTTTATCAAAGACATGAAATACCACGAAACCGGCATAGAAACTGTAATGGACGGCATCAAAATCGAACAGCTTGGAGCTGGCTGTTTCATTGACCGAAAACCTGATGAACATGACAGAGAAGTCGCAACTGCAGCTTTACAAAAATGCGGAAAAATCTTGGAATCCGGCAAGTTTGATGTGGTAATCTTAGATGAGATTACAATCGCCCTATATTTCAAATTATTTTCCAGTGAAGACGTAATTAAAATTTTGCAAAGTCGAAACCCGAAAGTAGAAGTCGTCCTCACTGGAAGATATGCACCGCAGGAGCTTATTGACTACGCAGATTTGGTTACGGAAATGCGTGAAGTCAAGCACTATTATACTCAGGGTGTTCTATCCAGAGATGGTATTGATGTGTAACAAATCGCAAAATGCATCAATCCTATTCATAAACTATTTCAGTTCGCAGGTAAAATGCTGGCGCAGCTGTGCCGGATTTTCACACTCCTTGCCAAGATCAATAAAACTGCGTCCGCTGTGAACTGCAATATACAGCCTGCCACCAAAGTTGAGATTTATAATGCTCTAAACACCTGAGCAAAAACAGTGGGAAGCAATTACAGCCAGCTTTCCAGAACATCATTCAGCTTATTCATATCCAGCGGTTTTGCGATATGTCCATTCATGCCTGTATTTTTGGCAAGCTGTACGTCTTCTGCAAAAGCATTGGCAGTCATGGCAACAATAGGCAGTTTTCCCTTTTCACCCGGAAGACTCCTGATTGCCGCTGTTGCCTCATAACCATTCATAACAGGCATTTGGATATCCATAAAAATAAGATCATACAAGCCTTTCGGTGAAGCTTCCACCTTTTCAACTGCAACTTTTCCATTTTCTGCCGTTTCCACTTTTGCACCTGTCATCTGCAAAATTTCACCAGCAATTTCTCTGTTCAACTCATTATCCTCAACCAGCAGAATCCTTTTTCCCGTGTAGTCTGATTCTGACAGCTTCTCCAAATAATTTCTTGCTGTTTTTTCTTTTCTTCCTGAAGTAAACTGCCGCAGTGTAGCCGTCAGCCTGGAACGGAACAGCGGTTTTGCAATAAAAGCATCTATGCCCGCCGCCTTTGCTTCTTCTTCAATCTCGCTGAATTCATAAGATGTCAATACAATGATGGTGATCTCTTTTCCTATCCGTTTCCGGATCTGTCTGGCAGTCTCTATACCATCCATATCCGGCATCTTCCAGTCTAAAATAACAGCAAAGTAATCATCTTTCAACTCATGCCGTGCATAACAACGTTCAACCGCTTCCCTGCCAGAGAGAACCCATTCACCCATAATACCGATTTCCTTCAGTGTGGCAACTGTACTTTCACAGCATGTCTTATCATCATCCACTACCAGAACCGGCAGATTCATCAGATTTTTGTCCTGTTCTTTTTCTTTTTCCTGAAGCTCCAGATAAATTGTTACTGTGATTTTAGTTCCCTTGTGCAAGATACTATCCACTTTAATAGTGCCATTCATCAGGTTCACAATATTTCTGCTGATTGCCATTCCCAGACCGGTTCCCTGGACTCTGGTTGTCCGGTGGTCATCCGCGCGGCTGAACGGATCAAACATGATTTTCTGGAATTCCGGTGACATACCGATCCCATTATCCTCAATCGTAAATTCATAGCATCCAAGTTCTGAAAATCCATTTAACTTTTCCTCTATGGAAAAAATAATATTCCCGCCATCCGGTGTATACTTGATCGCATTACTCATCAGATTCACAAATACCTGCTGAATCCTCAAGCTGTCACCACAGACAGCCTCATGTTCAATATGATTGATGTGTATATCAAAATTATGTTGATGTTCATCAAGCAGCGGTTTCGTAAGTGTAATAAGATTATCTACCAGCTCTGACAGATTAAAATCTTCCTGTGCCAGTGTCATTTTTCCACTTTCAATACGTGCCATATCCAATACTTCATTGATCAGCCCCAGCAGATGGCGGCTTGATTCTGTGATCTTTCCGAGGCATTCAATGACTCTGTCCTGACTCTCAACATTTGCTCCTGCGATTGCCGTCAGACCGACAATCGCATTCATTGGTGTCCGGATATCATGGGACATATTGTTAAGGAATTCTGTTTTCGCACGATTTGCATTTTCTGCGGACCGGTAAGCCTCTTTCAGCGCCTGACGAGATTCAATCTCTGCTTTCTTCTCCTGCGTCACATCCATGGATGCCAGCAATACTTTTACCAGTTTTCCATTCTCCCATTCTAACGGAATATAAGAAGCGATTTTATAAGTCTTTTCATCCCGGCTGCAGTACTCAAACTTATAAATATCATTTTCACTTTTCAGTTTTTCCCGAATATTATCCGGGGCTATCAGGATATCGATAGCTTCCAATGGTTCCAGTGTCTTATATTTTTCAAGAACCTGCATCTGAAAATCATGATAAAATCCCAGAGGTTTATATATCATCTGTCCATTCAGATTGTAGAATTCATATCTGTCATTTTCCAGATCACAGACAACAAAGCGGTCAACCAGACGCACAATACTCTGAATCAGCTGCTCCATGGAAGCATTATCCGCTGCCATCTGCAGATGCCGTGCGCTCTCTACCTTTGCCTCTGTGATATCACGCAGAAAGATCATGGCATATTCTGAATCCTCTATTTCGCCACGTATGACCACATTGCGGACCCATCGTTCTTTTCCATTCAGAGTGATACGGCACTCTAAAGCCAATTCGGTTTCCAGACCCTTCAGCCTTTCTGCAATATAACCACGGTCGTAAAAAGAGGATACCGCCTTCTTATCTGTCTCCACAACATAGGAATCCACAAAATGCCGAATCAATTCATCCCACGTATAACTCTGTTCAAAGACGGTCATCAGGGACGGTTCAACCTTAAAGGTATCAAAAGTATTCGCTTCCAGATTCACATAATACTCGCACAAATCTGCTTTCGTAAAAGCCCGGTGGAAAGCAGCAGATTTTTGTGCCTGCATGATTTCTTTTTTCTCCCCATCAATGTTAATAAAAATCCCGGCAATCCTGCTGGCAGAACCATCCAGACGGCGTATTACTTCTGCCGATGCCCGAAACCACTGGTATTGATTATCCTTCATTCTCATACGATACTCTACCTGGTATTTTATCTGGTTTGTCTTATCCTTAATTGCCGCCTGAAGCTGCACCATGACTCTTTCTTTATCCTGTGGATGCAGAAGATCTGACCAGGATTCCAGTTTATTCGGAAAGTCCAGAGTGTCATGATAGCCAAGCATTTTTCTAAATTCATGACTCCAGTTTGCATTCACAATCTCACTGTTTTCGTCACAGTCAAAATACCAGAAGCCGGAACAGATAGCCTCATTGAGCAGTGCCAGATTTACATGATCCCAGTTGACCTGTACGGACATAACCCAGATCTGTCTGCCCGCCTCATCTGTCGCATCCTCTTTACAAAGCCGTACATTATTCACTGTACCGTCTGCTGCAAGGATCTGTGCTTCCCCTGTTCCGTGAAGCTGCAAAAAACGTTCCTGATCCAGTATCTCTATACCATCTCCATAAAAGAAGTTTTTCAATGAACCTTTCGTCTGCTTCATAAAAGAATCAAAGGTATATCCTGTACTATGTAACAGCAGATTGCTCACAGACAAAATAGACATATTTTGATCATAATATCCTGTCATTATACCTACTCCGCCATTATTTTCCAGTGTTTTCTGTACTACCTGTGACATAGCCCGTGTTTGTCCCGATACAGTCTCACTTAAAGAATATATTTTATCTTCATAATTTCCCATTTTATAAAAATCCTCACTTCGTTTTATACCTTTTTCATCCTGCTTCAATCTGCCTATTGAAAATTTTCTTGCTGTCTAATGATTTCTGATAATGTCGACAGCAACTTATCAACTTGGATTGGCTTTGCTATATGACCATTCATTCCAGCCGCAAGAGCCGCTTTCTTATCTTCTTCAAATGCATTTGCCGTCATTGCAATGATTGGTATACACGTTTTAGCTTTATCTGGCAGATGTCTAATTTCCTGTGTTGCTTTATAACCGTCCATTTTGGGCATCTGAATATCCATAAGCACCATATCGTACGTACCCACCGGCATTTCCATTATCCTGTTTATACACTGAATGCCATTCTCCACACGTTCTGTTTTAAGACCGGCACGCTCCAGTATTATTTCTGCAATCTCCGCATTCAAATCATTGTCCTCTGCTAAAAGGACATTCCTGCCTTTCAGGATCTCACTACCTGTTTCCTGGTTTTCAACATATTTTTTTGCATAATAGCTTTTATCCGCTATCTTGTGCTTTAGTGTGACTGTAAAGACGCTTCCCTCTCCAAGCTCACTTTCTACATTTATTGTTCCACCAAGCAGAGCAACATATTTTTTTACGATTGACATTCCCAGTCCGGTTCCTGTGATTTTGCTCTTTGTGGTGTTCTGTTCCCGTGTGAACGGCTCAAAAATCTTTGTCAGATAATCCTGACTCATACCGATTCCTGTATCGCTCACCCGAGTTCTTACTATTATGTACCCTGACTCATCGCATGGTAATTCCTCTACGTTTACCGTAACAAAACCGCCGGATAAAGTATATTTCATGGCGTTGCTCATAATATTAACAAATATTTCCTCTACCTTAGTAATGTCTGTCAATATGTGCTTATGCTCTACATCCACCTTGTAATGAAATACAATATTCTTTTTCTTTGCTTCATCATCAAATAGTTCAAACAAATTCTGCCAGATAGCTTCAATCTGGGCATAATTCTCATCAATCTCCATCCTTCCGCTCTCAATCCGAGCCATATCAAGTACATTGTTTATGATTGACAAAAGGATTCTGCCAGACTGTTGCAGTTTTTCCAGATGTTCTGAAGCTTCAGGCAGTTCTTTTCCTTTTAGTTCATCCTCCATAAGCTGTGCATAGCCCAGAATTGCATTCATAGGAGTACGGATGTCATGCGACATATTGTTAAGAAAATTTGTCTTTGCAAGGCTGGCATTTTCTGCTTTTTTCAGAGCAATTTCCAGCTTATCATTGAGTTTTTGTGTATTATTTGCCGCAAGCTTTGCGACAGTTTCCGCTTTTTTTGCCTTTCTTAAAAGTACGAGAATAATGCCAATTATACTAAAGGAAGAAAAACCTATGGTGACAAAAACAACAAGCAGATTGTCTTTTACAAAGTCGTAAAATGTCACCTTACCTGCCGTACTGTCATAAATAGCAATTGCACTTGTAAGCATATCAGACGGCATGGCCTTTAAAGTTTTATTCAGTATTGACAAAAGAGCTGCCTCTCCACTTCTTACCGCAAAGCATGCCTCCATTGTTTTTGTAAGTGGAACACTTTTGAAACTCCTGCTGTTATCATATATCATTGCCTGACTTGCTCCCATGAGGAAACAGTCTGCTTTTTCACCGGAAACCATATCTGCAGCATCCTCAAGCGAATCACAATCTACAAGCTTCCATTGTGGATAACTGAACGCAATATGCTGTTTTAAGGCATCTTTTTCCTTTTGCACAGCTACTGTATACACATTATTTTCATCAAACTTTTTCTCATCTGTTACCGCCATCAGACTGTAAGTCCACGCTGTATTTGTAAGTGCATATCCTTTTTCTTCTGCAAAATCAGGATTTCTGCTGGTATAAAAAATAATATCAATTTCATGTTCCTGTAGCGCCTGAGTCATTTCGTCATAATTATCATACGACTTCATATTAAACTCCAGTGTCTGATCATTCAGGCAATCTTTTGCATAAGAGATATATTCTGACAGCATGCCGGTAAGTTTTCCAGTCTCTTCATCCATAGAAAAGATTGCCGGATCATTGTTTAAAAATCCTACCCAGATATCACCATGTTCTTCCAGATAGGACTTTTCTTCACCTGTAAGAATCTGATTATAATCAAGAGTAAAATACTTCTTATACAGATCTGCCTGAAAAAAAGGACTATCTTGAGCCAACTGACGCATAGCCCAGTCCAGTTCCGTCTTGACATCGCTGCGCTCTTTGTTCATTACAAAATATATACCTGATTTACCAATATTGGTAACAGATGATATTCCCTGTTCAGACCAGATGGATTCCTCCAAAGATACAAAACAGTCTATCTCATGATTTGCTAATTTCTTTTCAACATCATCATTATTATACACATTTATATGTTCTGTATTTATGCCGTTCTTATCTTCCCACTCTGTCAGCATGATTTCAGGTTCTGTACCCATGAGCACACCTACACGTTTCCCATCCAGAGACTTAAAATCAGAAGTCACAATATCCGTATTTGACAAATCAGCATAAAGAATATATTTTTCCTCTCCCATCGGTTCCTCGGAAAAAAGCATCTTTTCTGTACGTTCATCGGTGTAAGAGATATCACCCATAATATCAATCTCACCCTTTTCAAGCATGTCAAAACAGTTTGACCAGTCACATTTCACATACTCAAATTTCCATCCGGTATAGCTTGCCAGAGCCTGCATGAGTTCGTAGCCAAATCCTCGTCTGACACCGTTTTTATCAATATAATTAAAGGTATCCTCAAACGAACCGACACGGATGATCTTCTGCTCTTTTGCCTGCGTGTCTGATTTTTTTGTTTCCTGTTGCGTTAAATTATCCTGCTTTGCCATCTGTGGCTGTTCTTTATCATTATCTGTTTCAGCAGCCCAGCAACGTACTGATACCATCATCCACATTCCCAAAACCACAAGTATACCTATACATAATACGACTAATCTTTTTCTACTTTTGTACATTGCTCTTTTCTCCACAATTTACCAGGTTATTACCCAGCACTGATTTTCTATTTATCGTTTTCCCTACCTTTTTCATCATTATATCTTGTATTGTTAACTTCGGTCAACAATGCACTCTTATTTTTGTCTTTTTTGTGGATATCATTAAATTTAATTTAACCTCAACAGATTCATTACCAATTTTACCATTACATCTTTTTCTTCCGCTTTTGATTCAGCAATCATTAATGTAATTGCTACTAACGTTCCATCACTGAGTCTCTTCTCTCCATCCTGAAACAGCGCATTGTTCTTGTCTAAAAATTCCAGGAACAGTGATGCGGCAATTCTTTTACAGCCATCTGCGTATGGATGATCTTTTATCATAAAATACAATAAATTTGCCGCTTTCTCTTCCAAAGACGGATACGCATCTTGTCCAAATACACTTTGGTAAACTGCAGCAATAATTCCTTCTACCTTACCGGTCTCTTTTTCCACACCAAATACATCTGTTTCAAAAGAATCCTTCATCTGTCCAACCATCTGAACACAATCTTCATAAGTAATGCGGTATATCGGAGTACTTCCCTCTGGCTTACTTAATGCCTGGTGGTCATATTGATCCAGAAGAATCAATGCATCCGTGTATTCATTTATAGCTCTGAGCACATTTTTTTCTTCTATGTCAAGTGCATCCACAAGCATCCTTGACTGAATATCAACTGTTTTCCTAAGTGCCTGAAGATGATTTTCATTGAGCGCATAGCCTTTCAAGATAAACTGTTTAAGAACACTATTGACCCATTTTCTGAAAGCGATACCTCTTTTGGAATGAACTCGATACCCTACAGACAAAATCATATCCAAATTATAAATCTTAGGTTTTCTTCCCCCCGTACTTCTGTCGGAAAAGCCGACAGAAGTCTCATCCAATTCTCCTGAAGCAAGAATATTTGAGATATGTTTGCTTACTGTAGCGCGCTTAACCTCAAACAACGCTTCCATTTGTTTTTGAGTCAGCCAGACAGTCTCTTGCTCAGGATTAATTTGAACTTCTATATTAACATCACCATCTGTAAATAATACAATTTCACTCTTCATCTTTTCGTTCCTTTCCATGAATATTTCACGCTGACTTTTCCAAACCCCATTTTCAGTCAGACTACTTTTTATCCTTTGATTTATAAATGAGTAGTGAAAACCCATAGGCAAACCTATGGGTTTTCACTACTCATTTATCTTTTTTCATTCTTTCACTCCGCCCGTTTTTAAGTATTCATCCGCATTTTTACATATTTTATTAAATACTTCTGTACATATGCGCCTTTCTTCTTGGGTTAGTCCCTGCAAGACCGTTTTTGCAAACTCATTCTGCACTTTAATTCCATCTTCTATGATCGGAATAGCTGCCTCCAATAAAACAATCTCGATATGCTTCTTATTGTCAGTGCTTTGGACTCGCTTTACCAGGTCTCTGCTTTCAAGATTTTTCAAGGAAGAGGACACATGAGATTTTGTGGATTTGCGGATTTTGACAATCTCCGCTGCCGTATTATGCCGTGGATTGTTATGCAAAAATATCAGTATGTCATATTCCATCTGTGTTAACTGGTATTTCTCACATACTTTTCTTGAAAGCATTTCATAACAACTTGAGATTGTCTTATGTTGATCCCAAAAAAACATAGCGTTTCTCCTTCCTTTCACTTCGTTCTATTTAGAACGATTATATGGTGTCTATATCCCCTTGTCAACCCTTACTTATAATTTTTTCCACGATTTTCTGAGTGCCACATAGGAAATCAGAAAATTTGCAAACCAGCCAGCTGGTACAGCAAGCCAGACAAATGAGATGCCAAAACGAGGTGCACAGAGCAAAGCAACTGACAGACGGATTGCCAGGTTTACCATATTCGCAATGAGAAAAGGCTGCATGATTCCAAGTCCGCGAAGAACTCCATCCGTTGCCATCTTGATACCCATAAAAATAAAAAAGCAGCCGAGCCATCTCATATAATCCCCGGACACCTGATATGCCAAAGCGGTTCCATCCTTACCCAGAAATAACGAGGAAATTTGAGTATGCAGTGTTTCAATGATTATAAAAGCAAGAACTGCAAAACACAGATCCAATACCAGTGCAGCATGATACCCTTTTTTGATACGCTTGGGTTTCTTTGCGCCAAGATTCTGGGATACATACGGTGAGACTGCATTTCCAATAGATACAAAGATCAATGAAAAAACATTTTCCACCCGCATCGTTGCTGAATAACCAGCGAGTGCCTGTGTACCAAATGGATTTACAACTGCCTGTACGATCATCATACCAATTGATACTGTGGACTGTTGGAGAATTGATGGCACGGCGATTTGAAGCATAGAATACAACTCCTGCCCATTAAACCAGGCAAAATGACTTTTATATCGGCGCATCCGACTAAAGAAAATCAAAAGCGAAAACACTGCGGAAATCCCCTGTGCAATGAGAGTTGCAAGGGCTGCGCCGAACACACCCATACCAAGTCCGGCCACCATCCAAAGATCCATAAATATATTCAAAACAGAAGAGAATATCAAAAGACCCAATGGAATTTTTGACTCTCCGATAGATGTGAACATCGTTGAAAGGATATTGTACATAAACAGAAACGGAAAGCCTACAAAATAAACGCGAAGATACAGCACTGCTTCATCCAGTATATCAGCTGGTGTCTGTAATAAGTTCATCATTGAACGGGAAAAGCAAAAACCAAAAACCCCCAGAAGCATACTTAGAATCAGAAAGCTAATCAATGATGTTGACACGATTGTTTTCATTTTACTATAATCTCTGGCTCCAAAATAACGGCTCACAAGCACCCCTGCGCCCACACCGGCACCCAAGGCTATACAAATGAAGACATTCGTAAGTGCAGCGCAAGCACCAACTGCCGCAAGTGCAGAAGAGCCGACAAACTGACCAACGATAATAGAATCAGCCATATTATATACTTGTTGAAAAAAGCTGCCTAAAATCATAGGCATTGCAAAAACAGTCAATGCTTTCAGAGGCGCATCTGTGATCAAATATTCATCCTTTGACATTATCTTATTTTCTCCTCCATCAGAATTTTTTGTATTTTCGAAATGTAAGTTATAAGTTTCGTTATGTAATAATTATATGTAGTCACAGTAACCAAGTCAAGCTATTGTTTACTTTTTGTAATATGAATGATATGATATTTAATATGCAATGGACATTATTTTACAGGAGAGACTATTATGTACCTAGACGGTTTAGATGAACTGGATCAGAAGATTATCCAGTTGCTTATAGAAAATGCACGTATCTCTTACTCTGATATTGGTGAAAAAACCGGTATTTCCAGAGTAGCAGTAAAAGCCCGAATTCAAAGTTTGGAGAAAAAAGGTGTAATCGAAGAATATACAACAATAATAAACCCTCAAAAAATTAGTGGTGCTGTATCATGCTATTTTGAAATCGAAACAAAGCCAGAGCATCTATCACAGATAACAGATATATTGTATAAAAATGATACAGTTACACAGATTTACCGTGTTACAGGAAGAGACAAACTTCATATACATGCAGTTGCTTCGTCAAGTGATGAAATGGAATACTTCCTGTACAATGTCATTGACACACTGCCTGGCATTATCAACTGCAGCTGCAATACCATCTTATCACGCATTAAAGATATTAAAGGATTACGGCTATGAATTATATCCAATTTAGACATTGTATAGCTTAATCCCGACATTCTCATGGGATAGTAAATTTAAAGAAGTTTCTGTGGGAGTACTAAACGAATTTACAAGGCTCCTCACACCTCCAAAGGAAGTGGAAAGAGCCTATGACAAACAAAAGGATTTTATTTATGAAATAAACAGCCGTTCCTGATATCCTGCTCTTTTTGAAATCCCGCCACTCCACTATGCATATCTCCATCTTTTTTCACTGCCTCCACCCGATACAACATTACAGAATTCAAAACATCATCCAGCAAAATTCCGGCTGCAAGAAAACTTCTCTGTCTTTTATAGGCCGGAAAGGTCTCTATTTGCCCTATTATTAAATTTCGTAATTCCAAATTTCTCTGAATTATCTGATAAAGAAGTCTGCCTCACACAGTGCCTTGGTCAAATGCATGTGGATTTCCAGTCACCATTGCAGCAAAAACTGCCAGGTATATTTTTTGTGTTTTCCTGTATGGCAGTTTATTAAATATTTCTGCGGAAAGCTTTAACTGTTGCTCCAGTTCTTCAAAATCTTCCCTGGAATTTCCTTTCAGCATTTGCATGAAATATTCCAACTCCACCTGTGCCGGTGTCCCCTCATACTCGCTACTTATGCGCAGTAGCAATTCCTGCTGTTTCTGCGCCTTTAAGATTCTTTCTTCCTGTTTGCTACACAGTGCTTTTCCAAAATAGCTTTCCAGAATCTCTTCCGGTGCAAGTCCTTTATAGCGACTATTTTCTAATACTTTTTGAAATTTTTCAGCAGAAATTGTCACACTTTTTTGCCGATGAAAACTTTTTCCAAATAATCCTTCCAATTCTTCCAGTTCTTCCGGCGATAAGCTCTGAACACGAACGCTCCCTGAGAATCTTCCATAAGAAGCATATTTTTCAAAAAAACCGTTCAGTACCTTTTCCCATACTGAGTTTTGCCGAAAATATTCTACACATTTCTTCAGTTGCTCAGATTCTTGCCGCCTGCTCAATCTCGATTCCTCTCTCTTCTACCTTTTCCTCATCTTCTAACAACTCTTTTTTATGCCCATTCCAGAGATATGGCATCACCGTAACAAATTTCGCATTTTCCGGACGAATTAACTGATAAATTGCAAGTGCATCCAAAGTATCACAGTCTCCCCAAAGCACCTGAGAATTGATGATAAAGTCAAACTGGAATTCTGTCATAAGGCGGAACATATCCCGAATATTTTTATTATCTACTCCGGCAAACGCTTCATCCAGTGAAATCAATCTAGGCGCGTCTGCTCTTCCACCCTGATATTTAGCAACTACTGCTGAAAATAAAGGCACATACATCGACATCGCTTTTTCTCCGCCACTAAATATTCCAAAAACACTGTTTGTCAACTCTTTTTGCCGCTCTCCACTTTTTTGGCAGAATAGTTGAAACTCAAACCACTTTCGATAATCCAACGTATCCTTCATAATCTGATAAAAGAATACCATATAATCCTGATAATTTTGATTCAAACGAACAAAATCATGGTTCAAATCCGTCCACCAGGTATAAACTTCATCTTCATCTAACTCTGACATTTCCGGAAAACGCTCAATTTCTCTTCTGATTCGTTCTAATAAAGTTGGCTCCAGTGATGCACCCTCAATAAAAAGATTCTCTAAACGTAGCACCAAACGTTCAATTTCCACACTATATTCTGACATCTGATAGCGGTATTTTTTATTCTTAAATGCTTCGATAGAGGCTACTTTTCTAGTATCCTGAATCGTGTTCAAATTTTTCCACTCCACTAGCATAGCCAGATCCTGCTGGCATTGTTCAGGCTTATACTCTGCAAAATAAGGATCTTTTATCATTTCTTCATAAATATCTTCCTGATACAGCCAGTACTTCAATTTTTCATAGTTTTCAAAAAAAATGCGCATAATACAGCGATATCTGCTGACATTATCCGCATTTAAATATTTTATTTCTGTTAAGGGTTTGATTAACTTATCTGATACCTGCACGGTAGATCTCCTTTATTCATGAACTCCTATAACTATTAACTATAGCTTGATAAATTTAATCATATCATGCAGGTAACTGTTATTCAATGTGCGATTTTATTTTTTTGCAAAGCGCACTATTAGTAAAGCGGTAAAAAAATCATCTACAACAAAATATATCCATCATCTCCGTAAACCATTTCAATTCGCTGGTAAAACGCTGGCACAGCTGTGCCGGATTTTCACGCCCCTTGCCAAGATCAAAAAAACCGCGTCCGCTGTGCACTGCAATATACAGCCTGCCATCGGAATTGAGGTTCATAGAAAATCTACCAAAGGTAGAGTCTGCCAACGTCAAAATCTGCGCTATGCGACTAGAAGACAGGATATGAAGGGCTGCCTGCACATCATCACTACTCAGATTGAAGCGTTTGTCAAAGGCCTCGTTGTTTGTCTTAATTGTCTGGGCGTTGAAGAGTTTATCCATCCTGTCTCGAGGCCAGATTGTCAGCCATGTAGAAAATTCCTGATTCAGCTCGCACAGCATCCACTGTCCCGTGTAGACCTTCTGTTCCGTCTTTTCCCACAGACCGGTCTCCTCCCGCTGAACTTCACTGACACTTGTTAACTCAATTGTACACAATTCCGTAGTCAAACCACGATATATGCCTCGGACATACCCGCTGCCACTGCAATAGCTGTGATTTGGCAATGGAATATTTGTATCTTTCACATCTAAAAGATGAGGAGCAGGATTTATCTGTACGTCTTCAAAAATCATGCTCATCATATCCGGCACAATGGTATCAAATACCTGCTGGCTTGTCTCTCCCCTGGACTTACCCTGTACCATTTGCCCCAAACCGATAAGCACACCGCCGATGATTACCAACACAATTTTGCCGCCCAGAATCACTCCTGCTATACCAATTACTGCGCCCAACAGCGAAAGCATTTTACCGCCTAACTTGCCACTCTTACTTTTGTTCAGTTCCTGCGCTAACTGTTCCTCTATCATGGTCATTTTCTGTTCTATTGTATTTTTCATAGCTCCCCTTCCTCCATTCCTTCTAAAGTTTTTCGGCATGTTTAAAAGAATGCACGATATGCTTCTATTGTGAATCTAAAACAATCCGTCAAAAGCACATTTATTCCATTTTATAATAAACACCCTCATCTCCCCAAGCCAGAGAATTCTCGTCAATTTCAAAAACTCGGTACGACACACTGTCATACAAAGTGGAATTGGCATAATAGGTGCTCACCTCATCCGTGGAATAAGAAAACGTACCATAGTCCATTTCCGCAGGCTCAGCGCCGGGAGCACGCTGGTAATAACTCCAATTGCCATTACTGTCAATAACAATATAGATTTCCGCTGACAAATCACCATCATAGTACCAAATACCTTTGAATTCCGAAACATTTCGTTGACAAAGTTCGGAATCCCAGCTCCAGTAGATGTCTGACTCTCCACTCAAGCGTCCGTTCCACTCTGGCACTTCGTCTCTCGATGAATCAGATTCGTCGTCCTCGGTAAGACGGCTCCCGTCCTCATACAAAAGATTTTCCATCCCTTCTCCATAGTTAAAATAACCATAAGCTGCACTGTAAAGCTGACCGTCCTCTATGGCAATACGGCTACCGGAATCATCCAGGTTACTATATGCATAGATAGCTTCCCACTCCGGCTCATAGCAGAGATAGCCGCTATCCACCACTTCACCACTGAGAAAAAGCGTCCAATTGCCCTCTGAGTCAATCTCCATAGAATCATACTCATTGTTCGCTTCACCCAACCAAATCCCCTCAAATTCACTGAAATCATTGACCGCATCTTCGTTTAAGCCACCTCCTAAGCCTTCATTTGGATTGTCCTGTGCTGCGATCTGCTCTGAATCCTTAACCCTCCCCTCGAAGGAATCCGAATCATCAGAAAAATTGTCGTCGCTTTTACCATCGCTACCGCAAGCGATAAAGCTCATACATAGTGCCAGTACTAAAGTAAGCGACAGAGATTTTTTTAAGCGTTTCAGCATGCTCTTCCCCTCCTTCTTCAAATAATAAACTATATCTCAAAGCCGCCTTGGATTCTTAAAGAAACTAAAAATCCACTGTACAAATATTGTACAGTGGATTTGATAAAATAACCATTAACCAAAGGTTAGTTCTTTTGCCTGAGCAACTCAGCAAGCTGCTTTCGCTTAGTCTTGGTATCGCCCTCAATATGAAGTTTAGAATAAAGCTGATTTACATACTGCTTTACGCTACCCTCAGAGAGAAACAGCTTTTCTGCGATTTCACGATTTGACAGACGTTGCACTTTCAAACAAGCGAGCTCATACTCCCTTTCAGTCAATGTGACAAATACCGCTGGTCGGACATTTTCACCTCTTCGACGTTTTGCTGCTTCGCCCAGTTTAATAATCTGTGCAATAAAGTCGGTCCGAATTTCCAATGCCAGCACCGGCTTCAAAAAATCATAGTTTTCCACAAATGGCATCACAAGATTATCCGGTTCAGCATCCGAAAGTGCTTTTTTCAGCCATATACGGGCTTCCTCAAGTTTACCCAACTTTTCATAAGCTGCTGCCGTCTGAATCTGAATATGCAGAGCTACCAGCACATAATGCATGGTCTCACACACAGCTAACAGCTGTGTGCTACGTCCTACCACCTTGGCATAAGCGCCCTCTGCAAGATACACCTGATTTTCAATCATCTCCATCATGGGCTTGCCCGGTGCAAGCATATTAATGTCCGAAAGCCGATGTTTTAAAAAAACTTCCGGAATTTTGTCAATTTTGCCACACAATGCATGGTAATAAGCGCTGGTAGCGCACCAAAGGTTAATCCACGAAGCATCATGATAACGCAACAACATCGCATATCGTTCGTCAAAAGTATAACGTTGCTCTACCTCAACATACAGCGAGAGCCTGCGTGAAAGAAAATCACAGCAAAGCGCCATGTTAATCTGCCCATTTTCTTTGACCTGTGTATAGGCGCGTTCCAATTCAATGTGCGCATCAGTGAAATGTCCCTGGCAAAACAACGCCTCTGCGCGCATAATGGTCTCCGCTCCCTGTCCGTGATGACTGGTGACCTTATAATAATGAGGCATGCACTCATCCATTTCAGCAAGTTCATTTTCCAAGTCTCCCGGCATACGGTAAAACATCATCAGAACGGAAGGCGAGCCAAAAGTCCAACCACCGCTCGATTGGATACTAATAGCTGAGTGCGACATCTGGCTGCTGGCGCTACGGTGCAGGCGGCTCATGGCGCCGATGTCATTGTAGCAAAGAAAACTTAAAATAAGATCACATTCTCCCAGTAAATTGCCACGTTCTTCTTCGGGCATCTCCGGATGTTCCTCAATTGCTGTCATCAATAACTCTTTCAGTTCCATCATTTTCGGGATCTGTCGCCATGTGAACATTCGACGCATTAGCACCAAAATTGCAAAAGGATGTGCTTTCAACGTTTCGGCAGGACATTTATCCAGCGCTTTCCGTACATCCTCAGCCTTCAACGACGCCAACAGAATACCTGCGTCGCTGCGAATGACACTCAGCAGTGCATCATAATTTTCGCTCTTTTCATAAGCAGCGATCGCGTGAAGATACTGCCGATGTTCTTCATACCACAAGCCAAAGCGCTCCCAATAAAGTTGCTGCACTTCTGCTTTCATTTTCAGAAAACTACGCTCGGCGCATTCTTTCATCATGTGATGGAAACGATACGTCGTACCGTCCGGCAGGTGCGTAACAAAGGCATTTTGCTCGGTCAGCACAGAAAGCATTTGCCCCGCATCCGCATCACCTGTGATATACTGTGCCATTTCGACCGTAAATTCGTCGGCAAGCCCCATGACCGCCAAAAACTTCCGTTGCGGTCTGGGCAGCGGATCAATCATAGCAGCGGTAAATGTAGCATAAATATCAGAATGACGACCAGGCAACACACCACGCTCAAAAAGTGTGTGCAGATTCAGATACACAGCTGAAAACCAGCCCTCGCTGGAATAAAGCAGATTTTTCAGTTGTGTCTCAGAAAGCTCTGTGCCACAGCGATGGGCATAAGTGGCAAGCTCCGTCTGATTCAGGCGTAGCTGTTCTGTGCCAATCTGATACACCTTTCCTCCAAGCCGCAGCGCCTCTGCAGCAGGCAAAAAACGGTCCCGACTTGCTACAATCAGATGCATATTTGAAGGTAACCGATTTGCTAACATACAGAGAAATAGCGAAGCTCGTTTATCCGTAAGTAGATGAAAATCATCAATAAAGAGATAGCAGGACACTTCCCCCGCCAGCACATGACAAAGATTATCAACCAACAATCCGCCGCCTGCTGCGTCTACCGGACAAGAATACTCCTGTAGAAAAGAGAAGCCAGCACGAGTAAACGCCTCCTGTACATTTTTCCAAAAAATCGCAAGATTATCGGAGTACACGCTGATGCGAATGATATGCAGCTGCTCTACCTTGGTACGTTCACTGAGATACCAGTTTACCGCAGTGGTCTTTCCGTATCCCATAGGTGCAACCACCGTGGTCATAGCACAATGAGAAATAGGCTGTAAACTTTCCTGCAATCGCTCAGATATGTAAATCGTATTTAGCTTCCATTTTGCTTTTGTCATAATGTATCCCTCCGATGTATTACAATCTTTCTAATGATTAACACTATTATACGTTCCATCCATCACTTTCAGCAAGTAAGAAAAAAGGAATCTCCAAACAGTCGAACGATCTAATCATTCACGAGTGACTCTCGACAGCTTCTATACTTTTCTGTAAATTCCGGGTGAAACATCATATTTTCTTTTAAAAATACAATTAAAATAAGACAGGCTGTCAAAACCACTGAACCTGCGAGCATCAAAATAGACTCATCGGATGATTTGAGAAGCTTTGCCGCCATTATAAGCCGGTAATTGTTTAAGTATTCCGTAAAATCCATTCCCATGTGAGCTATAAATAATCCAGATATTGTAATAAAACTGTTTGCTACTGTTTCCGTTGTATTCCAAACGTAGATTTACCAAATTTAAATTGCAATTGATTCTCTTTCACAGAAATTGAAATCCCACGATTCATTTGTTTGGCTCGAATACAGGGCAATACTCCATATTTAGGTATGCCAACCGGGGAAAAAGGTAAAATCTATAAAATGTTTTTCTTTAGTCGACTGATATGTAAGAAGAACACTGACTGCAAAATCAGTGTCCTTCTTTCTTCCTTTACATATATTTCATAATAGTCGGCAATAATACATTCATATCTATTGGTTTTGCAACATGATCATTCATGCCACTTGCCAAAGCCATCTTCTTATCTTCTTCAAACGCATTTGCTGTCATTGCAACAATTGGAATCTGCGATTTGTTACCGTCTTTCAGTTCTCGAATTCTCCTGGATGCTTCATATCCGTTCATAATCGGCATCTGAATATCCATCAGAATCAGACTGTAGTAATTTTGCTTTGCTTTGTTAAACATATCAATACATGCAACGCCGTTTTCCGCTCTTTCTATCATGATTCCCTCTTCCGTCAAAAGTTCCGTTGCAATTTCTGCGTTCAAGTCATTATCTTCTACCAGAAGAACCCTTTTTCCTTCCAGTTTTTTGATATTCAACTGACCGTCTGCATGTTTCGGATTCCTTTCTTCCGCATTTGCTATTTTTAATGGAAGCGTGATTGTAAAAGTAGAACCTGCTCCCGGTTTGCTCTGAACTGTGATCTTGCCATTCATTAAATCCACCAGTTTCTTCACGATTCCCATGCCAAGTCCGCTACCTTCTATTCCGCTGTCTGACGAAGATCGTTCCTGTGAAAATGATTCAAAAATATGTTTTTGGAATTCTTCTGACATTCCGATTCCGTTGTCTGCTATGATAAGCTCTAATACACTCCAACCTTCTTTTTCGCCGGGATATTGGTTCAATGTACAGCCTATGTTACCGCCTTCACCCGTGTATTTCACAGCATTACTCAAAATGTTAATCGTAATTTCAGATGATCTTGCATCATCCATATACAAGTATGGATATCGAATGTTCTTATTGACTTTCAGTGTTTGATGTTTTTCTTCTATCTGTTTCCTAAACATATCAATACATAAATCAAAGTTTTTAGAAACATCTGTTATTGTTTCATCCAGCGTTGCTTTGTTGTTTTCGATTCGTGCTAATTCAAGAATGTTATCAATCAAATGCAGCATTTTCTTTCCGCACAATAATATTTTTTCAAAGTAATCTTCTAATATAGTTGGCTCCTTTAAATGTTTCTCTCCCAATTCTGCATATCCAATGATTGCATTCATAGGGGTACGAATATCATGAGACATATTAAATAGAAATGTTGATTTTGCTTTATTAGCTGAATCGGCCAGTCTTGCAGCTTCCTGCAACAGTTTTTGCTGTTTCTGCTCATTTTCTTTTTGCTTCTTATATACAGAATATCCACAGGTACATAATATTACCAAAATACACGCTGTAATGCATCCCAGTACAATACTTAACTTATTCGTCTTCTCAACCATTCCATACGCTTTCTGCATATCCATTTCTATGCAGAAAGCACCTATCACTTCATTAGATTCATCTTCCGCTGTCACAGGATAACAGGCTGTAAAAATAGGTCCCCATGTTGTATCAACAATATCCTGAGAATATACTGTTTTTCCAGAAAGTGCTTTTTCTATATAAGGAACCATCTCCTTTTCAATCGGATCTCCTGGATGTCTGACGTCACCAGCCGATGGATCCAGTCCGTCTACAACGTAAATCAATCTACCGTCTTCATTTCTGGTTGCTGTGTAAATATATCTCGTAGAATTCAGCGTTCTGATTTCATTCATATATGTCGACATATTCTTGAATAGTTCTGTATTCTCATCAGCTTTACTTTTTATTTCATTAAAATCTTTTCGTCCCAGTCTGTCATTTACCAGCTTATGAACCGCATCTGCACTGGAAATATCTCGTTCAATTTCTGTTTTCAGAGCAGTTTTGGTATATGCTTGTTGTAAAATAAAAGTATATGCAACAACAGCCAAAATCACCATTGCCAGAAGGAATACCAACCGTCCCTCAAAAATTTTCCAATGATTTACCGGATTTTGATCTTTTCTTTTTTGTTTTATATAGTTATTTTTCATCATCGTATTTCACATGCCTTTTCCCTAATTTTAATTTAATACAAAAATGCCTCAACTCTTCACGTATTTTGCAATATAGTGGTTCAGTTGTCAAGACAAAAATCTAAGCATTTTATAATAAACTGATATATGTAACTGGGTAGGGGAGAAAATCCCCCCTTAGGCTGCATGATCATCCAGTAACAGGATTGGATAATAGCAGGATGCCAGTGTCTGATTATTGAGTGCGGAATGACAACGTTCAAAGTTGTATGTATGCACATATTTCCCAATAGCCTTCCTTGCTTCTCGGATATTGTTGTATTGGGTCAGATATGCTTCCTCGTACTTGAAACTCCGGAACCATCGTTCGATCATGATATTGTCAGCCCAGCGATTTTTACCATCCATGCTTTGACGGATCTGGTTCTCAAGGACAGGAAGTGTATATACACTTCTGGAAAACCAGCAATTTAGGGAACCCTGCCCTAAATTAAAAACCCAGAAATCACTACTTCGAAAAACCCAAAAAAGGAGAATCTGCCTATGGCAAATAGAAAAAGAAATATACAGATTTTGTTTTGTGTTTCCCCCGAAGAAAAGAAGCTGATTCGCAGAAAGATGATTGAATCAAAGACCAAAAACATGGGAGCTTACCTTCGTAAAATGGCAATCGACGGTTACATCGTCAACACAGATACCACTCCACTGAAGAAACAGTATGAGGAAATGCACAAGATTGGTGTAAATATCAACCAGATTGCAAAAAAGGTAAATACCACCGGAGATCTATATCCGGAAGAAATGCAAGAATTGAAAGAAATGGTGAAAGAAATATGGCGTATCTTAAGATCTTCCCTATTAAAGTAACAGACAAGAAAGCTCTGGACTACATCACGAATCCAGATAAGACAGATGAAAAACTGTTAGTTTCCAATTTTGGCTGTTCTCCGGAAACTGCAGATCTTGAATTTTCTATGACAAGAGAAATGACAAAAAAGAATGGAATGGACAAAGGTGATAACCTGGCATTTCATCTGATCCAGTCCTTTAAACCTGGAGAAGTTGATGCCGAAACTGCCCATCGCTTAGGGCAACAATTTGCAGACGAAGTACTGAAAGAAAAATATGAATACGTGATCAGCACCCATGTTGACAAAAATCACATTCATAACCATATCATCTTCAACGCTGCAAGCTTTGTTGATCATCACAAATATGTTTCCAATAAGCGGAGCTACCATAAGCTCTGCCGGATCAGTAATCGTATCTGTCATGAAAATGGACTTGCCACCAGTATGCCAACCGGAGAAAAAGGCAAAAGTTATAAGGAGAACATGGAATATCATCGTGGCACCAGCTGGAAAGCCAAGCTACGAGTTGCAGTTGATAAGGCAATCTGGACTTCCATCAACTATGAGGAATTTCTACAAAAAATGCAGTTAGCCGGATATGAAGTCCGCCAAGAAAAACACCTGTCCTTCCGTGCACCGGAGCAGAAGAACTTCACTTATATGAAATCTCTCGGAAGTTATTATAGCGAAGGAAATGTCCTCATCCGTCTGGCAAAAAATCGTAGCAAAGCGAAAGTTCCAAAGCATCTGTCCATAGAAGCTCGCCTGTATATCAATATCTCCACTTATGTTACGACCGGCAATCGAGAAGGATTTGAACGATGGGCAAAACTCAATAACCTGAAAGAAGCAGCCCGCACCTTCAACTATCTTTCCGAAAATAACCTGCTGAATTATGAAGATTTCCAACAGCATGTTTCTGATGTTGATGCTTCTGTTAAAGCGGCTGATCAAAGAATAACGCAAATCAACAGTGATCTGAGCACACAGAAAGTCATTCAGAAACACTGCGATTCTTACCGGCTCTGCCGTAAGGTGATTGAAGATTGCAAATCTGCTAAAAATCCAAAAGCATACCGCACCAAGCATCAGGCAGAATACCAGCTCCATGATTCATTAAAAAAAGAGCTTCAGGATCTGGGTGTTACCAAAATCCCAAGCTCTAATAAAATCCAGAAGCGGATAGAAAATCTTGAATCTGAACAGACTGCTACTGTTCGGGAAAAACAGGAATTGCAAAAAAAGCAGAAGACACTGGATATCATTAGACAGAATTTTACAGCACTATTCTATGCTCCTGAGATCAGTTCAGACTTACTTCCAGCAAAACGGGAACCTATTTCTGTCACGAGAGATAAATAAGATTGCACTGACAACTCAATTATTGGTAGTGTAAATTATTTTGTGTAAACCTCTTGAATTGATGAAAAAATCATTGATTTAAGATATTAAATTTATTATGTGACTGGGCTGAATGGCAGCATTTGCTATTCAGCTCTTGTCTATTTATTAGCATGAATACAGAGACATGTCAAGGGCACCCAATAAAATTGGGTGTATTTTTCCCTTTACAGGTTTCTGTATTTGTGCTTATTCAATGTCTATCGGCTGGATTCTATCTCCAAAATAGATACATAACTGATCAAGGGTAAGGCCCCAATCGCATGATTTTCCAGTCCATTTTTTAGTCGCATCTGTCATAGCAAGATACAGCATCTTAAACAGTGCATCATCTGTCGGAAAAATGGTTTTTGATTTTGTCACCTTTCGTAACTGTCGATTGAAATTTTCAATCGAATTTGTAGTATAAATCAACTTTCTGATTTCACAAGGATATTTGAAATAGGTTGACAACTGAGGCCAGTTATTTCTCCAGGATGCTATGGATGCCGGATATTTCTTTCCCCATTTTTCTTCTAAATCGTCTAGTGCTACAAGCGCTAAATCTTCCGTATCTGCTTTATACACCAGTTTTAAGTCGGTCATAAAAGGTCTTACATCTTTATAAGAGATAAATTTTGTAGAGTATCGGATTTGATGGACTATGCATCTTTGAATTTCTGCCTGCGGAAAAACAGCTTGAATTGCATCTCCAAAACCGGTCAAACCATCAACCGATACAATCATAATGTCTTCTACTCCTCTATTCTTAATCTCGTTAAGTACAGAAAGCCAGTACTTTGCACTTTCATTTCCACCAATCCACATACCAAGAACTTCTCGTTTTCCGTTTAATTTTACACCAATCGCAACATATACGGCTTTTTTTACCGTACGATTGTCTTCTCGAACATGAAAATGAACGGCATCCATAAATACAATCGCATACTTCCGTTCTAATGGACGGTTTTGCCATTCTTTTGCAATCGGCAGAATTCTGTCTGTCATGTGTGAAATCATTTCTGCGGATGCTTCTACACCGTAAACATCTCTCAAATGGGAAGAAATATCCCTCGTTGTCATTCCTTTTGCATACATAGACAAAACTTGGTCTTCGATATTTGAGATATCGGTCTGGTTCTTTTTTACAATCTCTGGCTGAAACGTACTTTGACGATCTCTGGGAATCTCTAAATTTATTGTTCCCATAGTTGATGTTACTGTTTTGGGACTATATCCATTTCTGCTGTCATCTGTTTCTTTGTTTTGGTAGTCATACTTAGAGTAACCAAGATGCTCATCCATTTCCGCTTCCAACATACTTTGTAAAGTGTCTCCCAATAAATCTTTCAACATTTCCTGAATATCTTGAGCATCTTTCGGCTGATAGTGCTCCAATAAACTACTGATAAATGCTTTACGTTCTGGGTCCATTTTTCTTCTTCGTGCCATAAAAAAATCCTCCTGAATTGATATTTATTTTAACATCAATCCAAGAGGATATAGAACTCTTTTTTGGAGTTTACACAGAATTATTTACAGTCTCCAATTATTCTTTTCCAACTCCTCCCAAGGTTTCAGATCTATTTCCTCTCAGGTGACACCATACGGTGCACCTCCGGAGGTATTTACCTTTGGCTTACGCCAGTTGAGTAACTAAACGAAAAGAACGAGATTCCCTGATCTCCTCATATTATTTATGGACTTTTCTTTTACATATACTAAATATGATTAAGGATATTCCCATTAAGGAAAGCCACATAATTACATTTGTATCGTCTCCCGTCTTTACATTTGAAGTATGACTGCTATTATCATCTGATGGTTCTTCTGAAACTGGTGGCGTATTCGTGGTAATTGGTGGTATCGATTCATTTTTAAATTTAGGCTCTGCCGTTACATTCCAAATTATCTGACCATCATAATTACCTGGAACTGTTATGATAAAAGGTTCGCTTTGATATACTTGATTGCTAATTTGTGTTTTTTGTGTCTGGACAAAAAGATACACTCCTTTTTCCAGATCTCTGTACATAACTTCTCCGTCTGAGTTGGTCTTTCCGGACATTCCTTTGATGTTGTTATCCTGTACATATTTTTCCATTTTTTTTGCAGCTTCTGCCTGAGCGGAAGAATCATCAAAATCAAATATGACTCCAGACTTTGCAAACTCACTCACTAATGCCAATGAATTATTTTTATATGTTCCAACCTGATACATCGTAAATTCAGTATTACTTAGCTTATATACCGTGGTCTCATCTTCAACAGTTGCTTTTAATAATATACTTCCCAGATCATTCGCAGACACCGGTAACGGAATGAGGAGTAAAAGCATACACATCACACTGGCCATACACATATATATTTGCTTACGTTTACTTATTCTGCTCATGTTTTTTCTCCTTCCTGCGTTTATGTAACTTAATGCTCACCCATATGATGATTAAAGCAACAATTCCAGCAATCAATAGAATCAAATTGAATGGGATTGTGCGCTGAAGACCAACTTCCTCATCTATCTTCTGTGCCTCTTCATACGGAATTCTAGTGCCACGTACAAGCAGTCTGTGCGTGTTAACTGCATAAGGAGTGCATGTGACCAGTGTTACATAATCCTTGCCCTTTTCAATCTGTAACGAATCTGTATCTGATGGCAATACTGTCAGAATCTGATCCACCTGATAGGCAAAGGTATGATGAAGAACTTTAATATAAAATACATCTCCAACCTCCATCTTGTTCAGGTCGGTGAATATCTTGGCATTTGCAAGCCCACGGTGTCCGGATAATACCGCATGACAGCTCTCACCGCCTACCGGAAGCGAGGTGTTTTTCAGATGTCCTACACCTGACTGCAGTACTTTTTCAGATGTTCCATGATAAACCGGAAGAACAACATCAAGCTTTGGAATATCAATATATCCCATCATTCCAGTATCATCAATTTTCAAAAGTTTGTTATACTCATCATCTTCTGTCTGGTTTTCATTGCTTTCTGAAAATGGATCTGCTATGGAACCAATTCCAATCAGGCTTTCATTGTATTCCTGCGCCTGCTCGATCATTGCATTTTCCTGTTCTTCCGACAGATGAGAAACTTCCTGTTCATAATCTGTAGCAATTGTTGTGCTGTTCATCTGATTGATGTAATTGCTCACTACCGGATACAAGATTAAAGAAAATGCTGCCAGATATCCAATTCCTCTTAGTATTTTCACTATTTTTTTCATAATACCTTTCACCTTTTGTCTGTTTTTTCTGAAATACCCAGTCCTCACTGGATATTTCAGAAAAAGCAGACATCCTCCCGGTGCAATACCGGGAAGATGAACTGTCTTTTTGTCCTTCTTAAACTTCAGGACGCCTTAGTTTTTTGCTTTCTTTTTGCCAAAAGCTTTGCTTGCTGTTAATGCACCGAAAAGAACGATACCAGCCAGTGTTACCATGAGGGCACCCTTGCTACCAGTAGATGGAAGCTGTGCGCCTGTCTTGTTTTCTACAGCTACTTCTGGAGAGCTATCTTTGGTTGTGATTGCAGTACCTGGTGTTTTAGTTCCATTGTATGTGTAATCAACTGAATAGCTTGTCAGTTTGCCAGTTGTTTTATCATAGTTTGCTTTAATCTCAACCTTAATGTCGCTGAGAAGTTTATTGTATCCTTCTGGAGCTTTTGTCTCTCTTAAGTAGTAAGCTCCGGCATCAAGACCTTTTACAAGAACTTTACCATCATCATCAGATACAATTTTTGCTGAAGTAAAGTCTGTTGTTTTAGCTTCATCAGCTGTTGCCTTACGATATACGCCGTTTCCTTCGTTTACGATATTAATCTTAGCATTTGTATCTGCTGCAGTACCTGCTGCATTTTCCTTATAAAGCTCAAATTCTGCATTTGCAAGTGGAGTCTTATCGTCTTTATTATTCTGGTCTTTTAAATAATATTTATAAATTGTGAAATCAAAGGTATGTACATCTACGATGCTTGGCTCAGATGTACCTATTCCATCTGACTTCGGATCATTACTGTACTCAACGACCGCCTTGTTGGTATTTGGATTCATACCGATAACAGCATCTTTGTTTAAGGTTGCAGTATAAACAACTGTGATTGTCTCGCCTGTACGATTCTTATATGAATTATAGAACTCATTTAAAGTAACTGTTAAAGTACGGCTAGTTTTGTCATATGCAAGTGCATATGTATTTGCTCCTGTTTTCTTAGCTGCAAGTGTTGTATTTCCAACTTTTACAGACAGTACTTCTTTTAAGTCCAGTCCTTTGGACAAAGTATCGCTAAATTTAAAAGTATAAGAATTATATCCTGTCATATCCGGCACTTTAGAAGTCAGCTGGTAAGTGACGGTATCGCCAATCCCAAAATCTTCGGCTTTCTTTTCATCTGCTGCGCCACGTGGTGCGATGGTATCTTCAGGATCATTCTCATCATCTAATTCCATATGATGTATACCTGCCCAAGTATCATCCACAATAGCACCAACTTTAATTCCGCTTCCACTCTGTGCCGGAATGATTTTCTTGTCTACTGTCGGGTAATTGCTCTTCATGTTAATTGTAGCTGTCTCAGCTGTAATGTT
Source organism: Blautia stercoris (assembly GCF_054657695.1). Lineage (NCBI taxonomy): Bacteria > Bacillati > Bacillota > Clostridia > Lachnospirales > Lachnospiraceae > Blautia > Blautia stercoris. Next base: position 387,208 of record NZ_BAAHYF010000002.1, on the reverse strand, counting down.
AACTAAAGATGCTGCAGATGTATAAGTCTGATTTCCTGGTGCTGTGGAGGTATCTGTTGCTCCTTTTGGATAAACTAAGTAGTATCCATATGCTAAATCAGAAACTACTGTAGAAGTTGCTGTTGTTTTAACTGTTTTTGTTGCTTTAATATTGTTCTTTGAATCTAAAATCCATCCAAGCACATCTTTAGCAAATGTTTTTGCTGTCTCAGCATTTCCATCTGTTCCGATCTGTTTTGTAACATAGTTATATGCCGCTTCACTTAAAGCTTCGCCAGATAAAGATGAACCATTCTCTACTTTTGTTTTGAAAAATCCCTCATATTCACTGTTCAGTGTATAAGCTACACTCTCGCCACTTTTTGTTGCTGTAAAAATCTGATACAGATCCAGAGTCTTTTCTGCCACTGTATTGTTGACTGTCAGGGTTCCTTTTGGAGCATCTGCTGCATCTGCTGCAAATGCAGTCATGCTCATGGACAGTATCATGGTCATTGCCATCAGAACTGCCATAAATCTTGATACTAATTTCTTCATGTTCCTCTTCTCACTTTCTTTTGATTTTTTATTGGTTCGCTTGGGATTCCTTCAGCTTTTACGGTGGAAGTTCCCCACGCAGCCATATCTCTCTCATGACTCTACTCCCCTTTCCTACATCGTCTGTTTCCGTTTCCTTCTGCGTCCGGTATAAAGCAGGAACGCTAACAACAGGCCACCTGCTATGATAAACATCATAATGCCCTCGCCGCCGGTATCCGGAAGCAGTGCAAAATGCCGGTTGATAATCGTGAAGGTAAATCCATCTTTAGAAGTTTCTATTGTAGTTGTATATCCTTTTATTTTTGTTTCCGTAACAGAATATGTGTAATAGTGAATGGCTTTATTTTCATCCGTCGTATATGCTGGAAGTCCTTTAATTACTTCCTGCCAGATAGATTTATCACTAGAACCACTTATAATATAGTCCCCATATCCCGGAACAGTTTCTGTCTGTTCTTTTCCTACTGCATCTGTCCATGTACGGGAGATTGTTACTGTAATATTATCCGGACGTTTTTTATCCAGATTGTTGAAATCCTTCCAGATTTTATTGATTGTCAGCTTGATGTGCTCATCACATGGATCCTGTGACTCGGACGGTTCCGGAGTATCACTTTCTCCTGTGTTCAATGTTGTTTTGGTATCTGCCATCAATACTGCTTTTGCTGGTGATTCATATGCTTTAAGCTCTGCTGTCATAGATGAAGTATCATCTGTCAGCTTTGCATTTTGCAAAGTCTCATAGCTTTTTACCGAATTCATATGACCCAGCGTGTAAATATCCCATCCACTGGAAGTATCTTTTTCATGGCTTAGATTCAGCTTGTCTGAACCCTTTTTGATTTGATCCAGTGCCACATCCAGCTTTCTGTAAATACGGTAATTATTATTCTCACCTTCCACCTTCTCCTGTGTGTTAGCTTCATACACAGAATCCAACTTGCTTTTTCCGCTAAATGGTCCGACAAGATCTTTTGTTCCACGGACCACATCACAGTAATACATGTTGTTGTTCTTTAAAAGTCCTTCGTCATTGAATCCAACAAAGCCACCGCTTCGTCCATCATCTTTAGAACCATCTTTGTCGTTTCCAGCTCCACCTGCATAGACATCGTATCCGTAGCTTACACCGTAAACATTACTGTCAGTGATTTTTGTACGATTCGCTTTGATCAGGTTTACACTGATATTGGATTTTGCATCAGTATCATTCAAGAGGCCATTCTCGTCACATGGAAGACTGATGGATGAATCTCCTATCGTAATGATTGCAAGATCTGTCGATTGCTGATTATCTTTTGACTTCTTTGACAATCCTACAGAAATATCCAGTCCGAGAAGATTTACATGGAGCAGGTTTCCATCATATAGTGCTTCCACCTTGATGATTCCAAGATTGATTTTCAAAAGATTGGAGTCCTGGATTTTATCCAGATACAATACCTTTATAAGTTTATTAACAAGTGAGAATATTACATTCACTGCTCCAGAATCCACTTTCAAGTCTGCAAGATAAGCAAAGCTTGTTCGTCCGGCAAATCCTCCGGCTGTTCCTCCTGATGCCACTTGTTTTAATCCAATTTTCTGATTGTTCGCATCACCTGCTGTACAATTCGACATTCTTGCAAGATTTGCATATCCGATAAATCCTCCGGCAATCTGTTCATCTCCATTTGCACTCTGCACGGTGTAACCGTCATCCGTTCCTGTAACTGCACAGTCATCAATGTGAGAACCAAAAATGTCCATAACTCCAAGAGCTCCACCAAGTAACTGTCCTGTATTGTCTCCAATAACGTCTATCTTGTCTGCCTTAACTACTCCGCTCTTTCCAGAATAGCCAACAAATCCACCGACACTATTTAAACCTCTTACATTACTTAATTCTGTTACTTTACTGTTTTTCACAGAACCATTTAACAGTGAGCCGCCAAAACCTCCGGCTGTTCCGCTATATGTAACTTCATTGTTCTGACCAGATTTTATCGCTGTGTTTGCACTGACACTTAAGCCAGCATCCTTACTTCCGCTTACAGTTCCGTAATATACGTAACTTCTAAACGCATCCAACACATCGGTTCTACCAAGCTGCAAAAGTTTATCCAAAAGAGATGTTTCACTTCCTGCACTGATATTGGCAACTCCGGCTACATCAGCAACACCGAAGCATCCTCCGGCATATTCACCGGCTACTACGGAACGGATATTCTGTACAGAAACTCCTGCCTCTTCCGTACCCTTCTTGCCGAGTACCGTTCCTTCCAGATTTCCGGCAAATCCTCCGGCTGCTTTTGCATAAGAAGTGTTATTACTTCCACTTGCATAAGCACCATTTACGATGATTCCCCAGTCATCCCAGGCTTCCACATCTGCATAACGGATCGTTGCGACTGTAGCATTTAATACTTTTATCAAATCTGCCGGTGTACTTAACAGTTTATTCAGAAGCTGACTGAGCAATCCTTCTCCTGCAGTTGGATTCAGTGTTGCTACACTTCCCGGTCTTGAGCTTCCAATAAATCCACCAACATAGCTTCTTCCGTCAACTCGTCTCAGCTTTGTGACCTTGCAGCGTGCATCATTTTCGCCCCAGATCTGCCCACCGATCAGTTTTCCTACATAACCTCCAGCATAACCACAGGTATCCTTGTTATCTACACCTTCTGACTGGACAATCAGTCCACTCTGATAACCCTCTACCGAAGATTTCTTGATTACCGGCACAAAGACATTAAGTACCTGCAGCATTTGTCCTAATTGCAGATTAAGACCAAGGATATCAACTCCTCCAAGCTTTGCTGCTCCGCCGTTTATCATTTCTCCTGCAAAACCACCGGCGCATCGAAGCCCTTTAATTGTCTTCGCCTGATAAGCCTGTCCATTTGTAATAGTTCCGGTCTGCATCGATCCGACATAGCCACCGGCTGCTCCGCCATTTGCCAGTTTTGTCTCATCTCGATAATTAACTCTTCCTGCTACAACATTGTATCCGTAAGCATACTTTCCAATGATTGCATCCAGTTCTGCCTGACTGCCCACTGTTCCATTCGCAGCAAGGTCACTTCCGTAACCGCCTTTTTTTCCGACAAACTCCACCCATTTATTCCAGTTTTCATAATCCATCAGGGCAAGTGGTCCGTAAACTGCCGTATTTTCTTCTGTCGGATAAACAACGCTAAGTGCTCCCAGGATGTTATCTACCTTTACCAATCCCCATAATAAGGACAGGTTTCCGGTGCTTGCAGTATCTGCTGACTCCATAAGTCCTGTAAAACCACCGGCAATTTCTTCTCCGTATACAGATCGGATCCGGACTGCTTTGCAGACACTTGTTGGTCCAGTATAAGCTTTACCTTTCCAATTCTTTGTATTGTTTCCCCAGATGTGACCGCCTTCATTATGTCCTGCATAACCTCCGGCCATACCTCGTTGTACTTGTGTTGTTGAATCCGCATCTGCACGAACCGCACCACCACAAGGAATACAAGTCGTAGAGCTGTTTCTGATCGTCGGTACAAAGTCCTCCGCTAATGATGCCAATGTATCTGACACATCAACAAGACCACCTAAGATACCCGTATCACCAAGTACATTTGCCACATTTCCCGGCTCAAGATCGCCCACATAGCCACCAGCAGTAATCTGTCCAATGATATATGAGAAGTTATTTGCATTTGAATCCTGAATGTGTCCACCAGAAATCTTTCCGGCAAATCCTCCTGCATCTCCAAGAACATCATTTTCTGACGCATCGGATGCAGTATTTTTCCAAGAAGCCTTTACTGCAAATCCTCCAACACTTCCTGTAACATTGGAATGCTCAATTGTAGAAACGACCACATTCAATGCATCCAGCACATTGTTGATTCCTATCGATTTTCCAAGAATACTCAAGCCTTTTCCAACAGAAGCTGCGGAACCAATATCCATATAGCCAATATAGCCACCAGCATATCTTGCACCAGTCACTGCGTACTGGCTCTTTACATCATTAAAATAGTTTGAGCCATCAGTGTCTTCCAAACCTTTCTCAGGTTCTGTTACACTTGTATGTTTCAGACTCGTAACATCACAGTAGCTTACCTGAACACCACTTCCATATCCGATAAATCCTCCGGCACTTCCAGAATGGCTGTCCTCTGATTTCATCTTGTTCGCAGTGACTGTAAATCCGTTGTCTGACTTGACTCCTGCATACTGTATATATGGAATGTAGGCATTGATTAGATTTACAAGTTCTCCAATGTTTATATTCAGCCCATTGAGATTTCCAAGAATACTGATTCCTTTCCCAGCATCTGCCAACGCTCCAGAGTAAACATTTCCTCCAAATCCTCCGGCATAAGACTGTCCGTTAACGGCTGCAAGATTATATACAGCATAATAATCATCCGCTCCCCGCTCAGAATTATTAACTACACCGCTTTGAAAATCTGCTGTAAAGCCACCTGCAACATCAGCCGTTACACTTCCACCATCTACATAACTTACTGTACAGTTTGTATAACGAGGAATTAAATAACTGATCGCATTAAGTAATCCGTTTGCTTCAATCAAAGATTTAACTTCCGTTTTGTCTCCAACTTCAGCAAGTCCTCCTGTTTTGGAAATTGCAACAAACCCTGCTGCATAACCACCTACATCTGCGGCCTCTACAGATTTCAACTTTGTTACGTGTGCATTTTCTACCTTTGTACAATTACTTCTAGCAATAAAACCGGAAGCTGTATAATCTCGTACAGAATTATCTTCACGTACACCCGTAGCTTTTACTTCAAATCCTTTTTCTACACCATTAACCTGAACATTTTGAATCTTAACTTCTACTGCTTGTCCTAAAGAAAGTAGATTGCTAAGCTTCAAAAGATAGTTAAGGCCAAGGAGATTAACCGTTAATCCTCCATCTGTTCCTGCTAGATCCCCCGGCCCTGACAATCCGATAAATCCACCAACTAGATTATCCCCGTTAACAGATACTACATTGTTAAGGGTTACATTTTTTATGCTTCCGCCGATCGCATCACCAAGTCCGGCACCAACTCGTTCTCGACCTTCAACTGAGAAGTTCTCGTTGCCCTGTACTAAAACGTTATCCACGGTAAATGCAAGATACGATGCCACACCAAGCGTTGTGTTAAGAAGCCCCGCTACACTAGCTGTACCTAAAGATCCTGCAATCCCACCTACATAATCTCGCCCTGAAATATTGATATCGCCATTTAGAACAACATTTTTGGTTGCAATTGCTCCTGTTTCGTAAATGTTATTTCTCCAGTAAGATACTTTTTGTAAATATTCTGCACTGGATGGTGCTATAGAAGATCCATTACCACTTCCTACGATACCACCTACATAATCAACACCACTTACTTTAAGAGGTGCTTTTACTGTACATCCTAGAATATATGACGGACTTACACCTGCTAAAGAAAGTAATGAAGATGTTGCACCTGGATTACTACTTAAAAGCTTTACAACAAGATCTACAACACCACCTAATAAGTTATCCTTTGTATCTCCTTTTCCTATATCCGCTGCCCAACCAAGTGCTGCAACGCCGGCAAATCCGCCGGCATGATTTCCTGAAGCCTTCACTGTAAGTTCATTTTTAGCTTCTACTGTACAATTCACCGCAGTAGAATTGGCAAATCCGCCGGCAAATCCGCCCACGTAACTTTCACCTGATACTATCATTCGAGCATTATTTAGTGAGCAATTCAAAAGCAAACTTTCTGGATTCATTTTCGGCAATTTTGTTTCAATATCCAATGCACCAGAAAGTGTACCTTCTATCGCATCATCACGAGCTATTCCAACAAATCCACCTGCAAAAGACTTTCCGTTTATCGTATAAGCACTATTGGAAATGGAACAATTTTCTACAATTGTTCCTTTCTGTTGTCCAATAAATCCACCTGCATACTCTTTATCAGCAGCTGTAGAAATACTTAATCCATTTACAGTACAATTCATAATTTTGGCATTGATATAACCTGTCGGAATTAACTTTTCTAAAGGAATAGCATTTCCAAGCAGAATCGTGATTAAGTCACCTAAACCTAATCCTGGAATTACATTCAATATATTTGTAAGTAACTTGACAAGTCCACCAAGTGCGTTTGATAGCCCATCATACTGTGTTTTACCAACGATATATCCAACAAATCCACCTGTATTGTTATTCACGTTTTCAACATTAGCATTGTTTACTTCAAGATTAGATAGTTCTACCTGCCCTTCTACTCGCCCAGCAATCGCACCAGTTGCTAATGCTGTCGGATCTTTCTTTCTCGCATCAAGAACATCTCCTAATGTTTTTCCAAGATCAATTTTTACCTGACCGAACGTTAAAATAAATGTCAATCCACTTAAAACTCCACCAAGCAACTTACCCAGAGTACTTGTTAATGTACTTATGAGAGTGTCCGGATAATATGTTTCAGAAGTTGATGTTTGAACACTAATATTTTCAAACTTAATATTTGAAACTTGCACTAATCCTTTACTAATACCGATATCGTTATCACTTACTTCACTCGATATTGTAGAGAAAAAGCCTACACCCATTTGTTCTCCAACATTGAGTCTACTTGATTGCACAACTTTTACATTAGAAAGTGCTGGTTTCGTACTAGCTGTAATTTGACTGGATGATGAATCCCAAAGGGACTCATTATCTTTCGCCTTAGCTCCAATCATTGTTCCTTGAAAAGTAAGCGGCTTCCACTCTTCACTGCTCAAATCTATATCTCGGAAAATAATATAATTTGCGTTTGCTGTATATTTCTGTCCTGTTGTTTTGTCTATATCTAAATAAGGGTCAATTTCACCTGTTATCTGATTGACTCCACACCTACCTCTGGCATATATCTTGAGATACTGACTATATTTACTATCAGCATCTTTAATTTGTCCAAAAGTAAAATCTGCTACTCCATTCTGGTCTTTTGTTAAATCAGCATCACCACTATAAAGCATGATCGGTTTGCCACTTGAATCTGTATCATGTCTCCATACTCCACCTTGTAGATATGCCTGATAAACCGCACCATTTACTTGTTCATCCGTACCAATTTTCCTTAACTGCTGCTCATTTCCAATCAAGATGTAGGTCTTATCTCCGATAGCCTTAACAACTTGCCCTTTGAAATCTCGACCTTCTGTTCCTTCTGCACTTGCTTTACTCAATTGATCCGCAACCAGTTCCGGCTTATCTGAATTAAATTTCTGCGACAGTACATACTTATGAGACTTACTATAAGTCAGATACTCTTGATCTTCTCCGTCCGGATAAATCATCTGCCCCATACCAAACTGTGGTGCATCATAATCCAATGTCATAACTGGTTCCGTTTCAGATTCTTCTTGCGCAAGTACCATTAACTGATATGGATTGTATATGTAGATTGTATCCGTTTCCTTATCATACAGCGTTGGTGTTTCGTTTTCTTCTACTTCCGTACCAGTAATAGTTCCGGTAAAGGAATCCGGTACTGACCACATCTGTTCCAAGTTCATCTGGATATCATTCATCAAAATGTATTGGGCATCTGCACCGTATTTCAGCTCAGTGCCTTCACTCTTTACTACATCTCCAGAACCTATCGTTCCGTCCTTATCCCCTGTATATACATAGGCATCCGAACCTATCTGTTTTAACTGCTCGTAATTATAAATGCATATTTTACTATCCTTATAATAAGCATCTATATTATCTGTTGATTCTGCTTTAACATTTTCATTGGAAGATTCCGATTCGTTATTCTTCGAGTTTTCATTTGTTTCCTCCGATATCGAAGATTCGGACTCCGTGGTGCCATTTATTTCATCTGAAACTGTGGATTCGGTTGATGCTTCATCATTGCTCATATTGGTTTCATCAGAAAGGACCACTTGACTCGTGTTGGTACCTGATGGATTCAGATCTGCCGCATCCGCAATATTCACTTGAGAAAATAAGATAGCTATACATAGTATTACTGCGATAATTCTGTTCTCTATCCTTCTTTTTTTCTTCATATCTGGACCTCTAATCTTTTGCCTTCATTTGTTACTTTAATTTTGCCTTTTTAACCAGTTTTGCTGCTTTGCTGCCTCCTGAAAGCATTGCATCAGCTGATTAGAAAACGCTCCGCATTCACCATTTGAAATCATCCGTATCGCCTCTTCAGGTTCATATTTTCTTTTGTATGAACGATCATTGAGCAATGCATCGTAAGCATCAACAATCCCAACGACCTGTGCACACATCGGAATCGCATTCCCTTTTAAACCGTCTGGATATCCTGATCCATCATATCTTTCATGGTGGTGTCTGCATATTTCATAGCTATATTTGTTCAGCTTTTCCGTTGTTATCCCCTCTGGGAATCTCTGGGTCATCGCCGCACCTACTAATGGATGTTGCTTTACTACATTCATTTCTTCATCTGTCAATTTTCCATTCTTATTTAAAATTTCAATTGGCACTTTTATCTTTCCAATATCATGAATCGGCGCTAAATGCGCTACTGACGAAATTTCTTCATCTGTAATCCCATATTCCGGATAATTCTTCTGCAATTGAAGATATACCTGTTTTGTATAGAAGCTGATATCATCTTGATACCCTGATTCAACTAACTGATTATGATTTAATACAGTAGTTAAAAGTGATACCATATCCCAATACTGCTTTGTCATATCTTGTTCTTTTTTTATGAGTTCTCGTTCCATCTTTATAACTGTGTTCTGGACAATTTTCTCATTATGTAAGGTAATAATTGCAGTATTCTCATTTGCATCTATATATTTTTTTGCTTCCATCCAAACATACGCATTCTTATCTTTTCCTGTAATTCTGCGATACGAAAGATCTTTTTCCACACATCCATCAATTAGTCTTTCTTCTAATCCTTCACTTGATAAGAAGTCATGAACCATTTTTTTATCAGAAGTATACACATATCTTTCTATATATTGATTTATGAACTCTTCATAACTTTTTGTTTTCCTTACTTTCTCATACACTTCACGGATATGTGAATATACACACTCGTAGCTTTTTTCCTTCAAGTTCAGTTTTAATACAACATAAAATCGTCCAAAATATTCATCTTCTCCAGGGCGGATAACATCTGAAACTTTTACGCTCTCTAATTTATTATTGTATGTATTCTGCAAACTCAACAATATTTTATGTATCTTGCAGGTATCTTCTAAATTTCTGGAACAAAAACGATCTTCTTCCAAACAACGATTAATTGCCATTGTTTCCTCTACACACGATATAATATCCATTAAAGAAATGTTCTCCGGTTGTTTTGCCAGCATATAGCCACCATTTGTACCTTCACAGGCAGTGACTATTTTTGCATTTTTCAGTTTTTTCGCTATTTTAGGAACATAATTAGCGGAAACATTTAGCTTCCGTGACAATTCTGATGTAGATACCATCCGTTCCTGTGCTGCCAAGTAACATACAATTCTAATTGCGTAATCTGTCGAATTTTTCAGTTGCATCGTTATCCCTCTAATCTAAACCCTGCGAAGTCTTAGTTTATATCAAAAAAAATATCAAAAATTGATATCTTCCATGTTTTCACTAATAATTTTTCTCATCAGTTTCCCAATTATACAGATTTAAAACGGTTAATATAATGTACAATCAATGAAAATATTTATCTGTTTTTTTGTAAAATCTGTTCCATTGTGTCGATATTCTCCATTTATATCTTTTTATGAACTTCGTTCAAAAAAAAGAAACCATGCCTCAACACGATTTCTCTTTCTTTTTCTATTCTATTTCTTTTAACATTTTATAAATAATCAGGCCATTACTGACTGCCAGCACTTCATTTGCATTGTCAAAATTAATTCCGGAAATTTGTTTTATTTTTTCAAGCCTGTAAGATATCGTTCTATAATGAACAAACATTGCGTCTGCAGTTTTCCTGATACTTTGCTTATTTCTAAGATACATCTGCAAGGTTGTAATCAATTCTCCCTTATGTTCATCATCATATAAATATAATTTCTTTAATGTTTCCGGAATGTATCTTTCCAGTTCCGTCACATCATCAATTTCGCTGAATATCTGGAAAAATCCGAGGTTCGAATAATGTACTACTGACTTATTCTTATCACCAGTCACCTGGCGGATAATCTCAATATACTTGATAGCCCGACTTGCTTCGTGATAAGATTCTTTCAGCCGTTGATACCCTTCCACACTTTTTCCTATACCAATCTGAAAGTCTGTATCTTTCTTTCTATAAAAGATGCTTCGCTGGATAACATCCTCTACTTCTTCCATCTCTTTCTGATACTCCAGTTCTGTCTGATTGAAATCTACCTGTTGAATCATAACAATCTGATCCATATTTCTATAAATAAGCGCATCCGGCAAAAGATGCTTCAATTCACCCTCGATAACACCTACTTCGTGAAGCTGTTCTTTTGTATATTTACTTTGTACATTATTTTTGATGGTATGAAAATCAACAACCCTGTAAGTATCGCTTTCTTTCATGCCGAGCTGTGCTGCCGCTTCAGTCATTTCTTTCGAACTCAGTAATCCATTCAGAATATTATGGATAAGATCTCTCTGATACTTCTTTTTCATTTCATCCTGTGCAAATTCACTCAAAAATCCATACTGCAAGTTAATAATCGCATTTTCGATTGCCATATAATCAAGTTCTATCAGTTCTCTATTTTCTTCTGTTATTGTTATATATATTTCCATCTCATTCAATATGGCAAATTTCACTACATATTGAACACAGCTTCCTTTCATCTGCTTCATATATTGAAATTTCGTAATAATATTGGGTTTATATGGCTGAATTTCATCTGACAATATTAACTTGGAGTTGTCCGAGTTTGTTGAAACCATACAATTAAGATTACCATAATACAACACAACAGGATTCTCGATCATGATACTTAAAAATTTGATAATATCACTTGCTGTATTACTTGATCCATTATTTTTTAAAATAAACATATTAAAACTATCATGTGTAATCTTAAAATACTTTAAGCGTGCAGTGTCTTTATCGAATACCTGCATTATAACATAGCGGATAATTCCCCAGTAATATGAATCTTCTGAAATTTCTACCAGAGGAATTTCATATTTTTTGCAGTGTTTTTCTAATAAACTCAATCTGCGTCCTGTAGGATCATATTCTTTTCTTTTCTTTACAATGAATCCACTTATGTCACTTTTAACTAAATCTTCAAAATGCTGCTCTACTTCTCGATCACTGCATGATAAATATACCTGAAAATTGGTTATGAGTATTTCACCACCCGTCAGGTATCGCTCCATATCTTCAATTTCGATTATTCGAATGCCTTTCACTTCCAAATCTAGACCTTTTTCACCGCAAAGCAGCTTCATTTTTGGAAACTGTTCTGATTCAAGTAATTTTCTTACAGTATATGCCATCGTTACTCCTTATCCATTGCAAAATCAATACAACATAATATCTGTTATGTTGTACAGTGTCTCTATTAACCTGTTCTACCCTATTTCTGCAAGTCATTCATTTCCTCAAAAAGAGAACTTTAAACAATAAAAATAATAAAGATTATAGCCAATTTCCCAAAAGCGGTACTTAAATAGGGCACAGCTACCAAAAAAATCAGAAAGGAACTATGTAATATGAACAGTATAACAGATAACATGGTGTTATTTAACATTATATCGTACGAAAATTAATCTGTCCATAAACAACATAACAGATATTATGTTGTACAGTCCAATATTTCCTGTTCGACAATCTTATCTAGCTTCTTTTGGAACACTGTTTCTGTAGTTGCTGTATATATTCTCGTTACATTGATGCTGCTATGTCCAAGTAAATCTGCAAGACCTGTAATATCTTTTGTTACTTTATAATAAATCCTTGCAAATAGATGTCGAAAATTATGCGGGAATATTTTTGATTCTGCTACTCCTGCCTTTTCTTTTAATCGTTTCATTTCTCTCCAAATATTACTTCTGTCTTTTAACTTCCCATTTTTCGTGACAAATATCCAACCTTCTGCTATTTGGTTATTATGGCAATAGGAAAGAAGTTTCCTTTGCAATACCTTCGGCAAAAAAATCCTTCTATACTTTCCTTTATTATAAATCTCTATCTTTCCAGATTTTACACGCTCCACTGTAAAATATTTTATTTCACTGATCCGGATTCCTGTACATGCTATTGTTTCAATACACAATGCAAGCTGTTCTTTTCCTTCTGCCATAGCTGTTGCAATCAATTTCCTGCATTCTTTTTCTGTCACTTCTTTCTGATCCTGTAAAAAAGGCTGCTTCTGCACTTTTATTCTTTTCACTTTCAGATTTCCTACATTCAAAAATTCTAGGAACTGATTCAATGCGGCAAGCATCGAATTAACACTATTGACAGCATATTTTTGGACAAGCCAATCTTTATATTGCAACAATACTTTTTTATTGATCCGCTTATCATCTGCCAAAAAAGATAAAAACTTTTTTATATCTGCCATATATTTATTGATTGTTGCCTTTGCATTTTCTTTCTGGTATAAATAATCTGCAAATTTTTCTATCTCACTTTCTGATACCTCTATTGAAAAATCCATCTGTTCCATAATCATAGTCCTCCTGAGAATTCATTTTCTTTTATTATAGCTGTTCGCTTTTTCGTATTCCCATACACTACTTTTTCTACTTGTTATGCATCCACGATTTTTCAATATTTATCTCTGATAATATATCGTATTATTGATTTTAGCCAACAGTAGACGCTTATTTTTATCATCTATTGTGGATATAATTTAACAATACGAGAGGAGATGTTTTATACTAATGTCGGATAACGAATTATGTTTACAGGAAATTGGAAAAAGAATTATGGATCGTAGAAAAAAGCTGGGACTCACTCAAGAAGCACTTGCAGAAAAAGGGGAAGTCACTACCCAGTTTGTTTCTTATGCGGAATCAGGAAAACGGGCAATGAGACCTGAAAATCTGTTAAAAATCTCCTCTGCTTTAGAAGTAAGTGCCGACTATTTGCTCACTGGTGAAATTATAGATAAGGATCTGTTGATTCTCTCAGATAAGCTCCGCAAGCTCACACCATCACAGGTACGCACAGTTGAAGCTATTATAGATGAATGTAACAACCTTTTTAATCAGAAAGAAATTACCCTTCTCTCTCAAAAAAGGAATGGAAGCTACTAAAACAGTTAATGACATTGCGTATTTATAAAGTTTTTTGCCGTGCAGAAATAAAAAACCTTGAGGTACAAGCTGATTTTTGCTCATATCTCAAGGTTTAATTTCTTTTTGTTGGTCGCTAATCATTTTTACCCTTTTCAGGATAATTATATTTGCACCTTAACATTCAAATTGCTCAAACTCCTTTGCGTACTGCGTTTCATGACACACAAAGACTGTTATTAGAGGCTTGCATTTCGAATGTGTGTTATGTTCTTGTGCTTTTCGCACCGCTTATGAAGAAATAAACTCCAAAATCACTCCATTTTACTCTTTATTATTTTGACGAATAATATTCTTCAAATTTCTGTTCTTTTTCCTCTGATTCATAACGATTGGCAACGTTCGGACAACTTTTCTTTGCTTCCAAAAACACGATACTATTTTCATCATACTTTAGAATGAACTCAACCGTTTTTATCCCTAAACCAAGATCTTTGTAAATTTTAGAATTCTCAATATGAAACAAATCTGTTTCATCAAATTTTCCAAAATTCATTTCCGATTCCGTTATGATTTTCACTTTAGTACCACCCCAATTTCTTCTCTGTAAAGCTGTCGGAAAGTATCCATGATTGCATTATGTTCTAACAGTTCAAATTCTGTTGCTGTCTCACATTGTACTTTTTCTTCATCATCTTTATATAAAGAAATGTATTGAACCTCACTTTCCTTACTCCGTTTTACCTCGATATACTTAGATAAGAAATAATCATGGGTAGATACGAAAATCTGTACTCCCTCACTTTCCAGCATGATCAGCAATTCAGCCAGCACAGGAATATATTTCGGATTGATATTTGCTTCTGGTTCATCCCAAAATAATACAGATCCTTTTTCCAGCGTGCCATTCTTAATTAGCTGCCATAACAATGCTATTTTTCGCAATCCTTCAGCTACCAGGTTGAATTCCAATTTAGCCTGTGTACCTGGTTTCAGATAAAATCTGTCATCATGCAAGGTTACTTTTCCAGAACTGATTTTTTGTAAAATATCCAGATATTTTTTTCTCGATGCGGAATCAACTCCTCTGGAAATATCAATCTTTGCTGCTGCAATAACGTCCAGATAAGTATCATCAAATTCTACATTCCCCATTTTCACTGCTGCATCCAGATTCCACCGAGATTTTTGCTGTATTATTACCATTTTTATTTCTGTTTACCAGCCGCCCGATACTAGACTGATCAGGGCGAAAAAGCATTGTTGTCTTCTGTGAAAATGACACATCATGTTTTGATGCCTGACACGCTGCATAATCCAGCTTCATGATATGCGTTTTTCCCATACCATTTTCTCCAACTAATACATTTAATCCTTTACTGAATGGTATCGTAATATCTTCAAATACTGTGAAATTTTCTGCTTCGATCCTTGTTAATGGCATTTCCATCACCTCAATTATTTTAACTTTTTATATTTTCTTTGACTAATCTTGGACTAACCTATTTTTTACTCCTGTAGAGCTTTATCCACAATCTCCCAGTAACTATTCTTTTGGGAGCCAAGTCTTATAATAATACCATACTTTTTTAACTTCTTATCTTTATCATATTTCAACTCACATCCTCACAAGGAGGATGACAGCAATTTTAAACAAACTCTTTTCATTTAAAATCAAACTTTATATATATTCGCTATTTTTTATATCTATAACTCTATATTATATCCTTTTTTCTTCCCAAAAATGTTCATATTCTGGTGCGAATGATTCAGCAAATTACTGTTCACTTGCCTTTCATACTCAACGTTTCCCTGTTTCATCACTACAAATCCATTTTCCCTAGTGCAACGCCTTTGTTGGACAAGCTTTTGTGCATTCATAGCAAAGAATGCATTCAGTTCCATTTTTTCGCTTTCGGGATTCTTTATTAACTTCCACGTTCATAGGACAGACTCTCAAGCATTTGTCACAATGAATACATTTACTCTCGTCACAATGAACACGTAAAAATGAAAAATAACTCATAGGCTTGAGGAATACTGTAACAGGACACAGATATTTGCAGAATGCACGATTATCCTTGAGTACAAATGCCAGTCCGATACCCAAAATATAATAAAGCACATTTCCTACGATGAACAGCCAAAACATAATTTGTTCCAGCTTTGCAATTTTTATCAGCATCAAACCGGATACCAACGCTAATGACAGTACAAACATCACATAGCGAAGAAAACCAAGCTTCTCTTTTCGTGGCTGTTGCGGCTGTTTGTAAGGTAGAAAATCCAGCACCATGGCTGTCCAGCAGGCATAGCCACACCAACCGCGCCCCAAAAACAATGGACCAAATATTTTCGCCACAGCATAATGGATAGTTGCCGCTTCAAAAACGCCTAAGAACAGATAATACCAGAATCCCTCAATCTGCATATTTTCATGGGAAATCACACCGAGATACAACAACATATAGCTTCCCACCGCCAATTGTATGAAATGTCTGGCATACTGTTTTCCGGCGGTAAATAGTGCTGTTCCCAGTCCAAGGCAGCCTCCTATGTAGCTAAAATTTAATAGATAAAATAGATTTTTCTTAACAAGCCACAATGTAACTGCCACTATCTCAAATAGCAGAAATAGCAAAATTGATGGCACATATTTGCGAAACTTGTTTCTTTTAATTGCTTCTTTTTGTGCGGGTTTGCTCTGAACTCTTTTATCTTTATTCATAGAGGCCTCCTTATCATTTAGCTTTCATTCTTGATTATACATTCCGCCCCATGGTTTCAGCAAGTGAGGAAATAGAAAACTCTGGCTTTAATGAACTATGAGCCAAAGAGTAAAGGACTTGCCCTAATCTTTTATTATCAGCTTCAAACTCTATTTTCATACGATGACTGTACTTATAGCCTTTAAATCTTCGCTTCCAGCTCTTATCTCTGTCCTGATAGCTTTCATATTCTGTATCGACATTAAAATATACTGTTTTAAGGTCTTTTCTCTGAAAGCCAAGTTTTTCAAACAAATCCTTGAGGAGCTCTGTATCTTCTGTTGACCTTCGGAGAGTATCTTCATATTCTTTGCAAAGTTCTTCCTTGCTGACATATAACCGGATCATATCCGGCTTTACTGCTATTTTACCTTTTCCCGTAACTTTAATTGTTCTCATTATCTTTGCTCTTCCTTTTAAAACCGCTATCATCTTCTTTGTCATCTGAATATACTTACCAAATGGATTAATCACAATTCCATTAATCTTTTCCCCTTCTTCTCATCTGAATCAGCATTTTTATCTCTACCAAGAGTATGATCAAACTCATCAAGAACATCCGTCATCAAGCCTTCATCAATCCGGCTTCTACACTCTGCAATCAATACAGCCGGAATTCCATAAAATGCTTCTGCAATACTGCCTGTGATAGCGCCAAGCGTGTCAGTATCTCCACCTAGTGATACTGCATTCCGTATGGCATCCTCAAAATCTTTGGATTCCAGAAATGCAATAATTGCCTCCGGTACTGTTCTCTGACAAGTCTCATCCATATGATATCCCGGTCTGATCTCATCAAGTGTTCTATCAAGATTGTAATGAAACTCCCTCTCGATGTATTCTTTAATTTCTTCTTTTGAAAATCCATTCCTAGCCATGTATATTGCACTGGCTGTTGCTTCTGCACCCTTAATGCCTTCCGGATGATTATGTGTCACATTTGCTGTCGCTCTTGCTACCTCTCTTGTTCTTTCCAGCGAATCATAAAGCCATCCCGCCGCTGACACTCTCATGGCGGATCCATTCCCATAACTTCCGTATGGCTTTGGGTTGCTTTCTCTAAGCCAATACCTGAATCTTCCACCATAACCTGCATATGGATATCTTTTTCCCCAATCCTGCATGTTAGTTACTAGCGCCTCTTCTATTTCCTTTACTGTAGCTTCCGTTCCGACTGCAAGAAGAGCTTCTCCAACTGCTATTGTCATAACAGAATCATCTGTAAAGTCACAGCCTTTAGTAAACAAATCGAATTCCTTTGTTTTATTTCCTCTGTCAAACTCAAATGGACTTCCTATAATATCTCCTAAAATTGCTCCGTACATATATGCCTCCAATCTCCGGATTGCTCCGGCAGCTCTTTTTCTTTGTTACAATATAAGTATAGTTGAGCGGCATCTTTATATGGTCGCTGTCCGGGCGACACTTTTTAGGACAAAAGCAAACGCCGATACTACAAGTATCGACGTAACATATGCCAATCAATATTTACTTGTAACCTCTTTATACTCCCAATATTTCATTCGTATACTTAAACAAAGTCACATTCAACTGCATAATATCATACTGCTTATCAATGATAGCCTTCTGTACAATCAGATCCACCTTACTGCTTGGACTAAATGCCCAATCTGCTCTGGCAAGTAAATCTTTTGACTGTTCCAGGTCAAGCCGCAGTGCGATACAGAGTGCCATCACAGTTTTCTTCTTTGGATGATAGTTCTGGTCACACTGAATCTTTGAAAAATGTTTCCTGTCAAGATTTGCCCGTTTCCACACATCTTTATTATCAAGATGTGCTTCGTCAATCAGTTCAAATAATTTATCATGAAAGGAAGCTCCTATATTGGCCAGCTGGTCTTCCAATGAAATATTTTCTAACGGCATGAGTAACTCTGTCATGCCTGTATCTGTCATTTTCTCAAGTAGATAGTTGTCTTCTTCTCTTTGAAGCATTTCTTCATTGAAATCTTCTTCTGCCAATTCTTTTATACGAGTACTTCTTCTGCTCCTTATCGGGTACTCTTTTCTACGGATTTCTCTGACGTAATTAGCATCTATATAAGAATCAATATCCCCAACAATCTGACCGGACAGCTGAAAAGACCTTTTATCAAACACTACCAGTATGATTTCCATTTCATTTTCAGTAAGAAACTGGCTGAATACTGACACAGCAATCTGTAATGCCTTGTTCTTCGGAAATCCATATACTCCTGTCGAAATCAGGGGAAATGCTATACTCTCACACTCAAGTTTCAATGCTTTCTGTAACGATTTTCGATAACAATTCTCAAGGATTTCAAATTCATGATGCTTTCCGTCTGTCCATACCGGTCCTACTGTATGAATAATATATTTTGCCTTTAAGTTGTATGCACCGGTAACAGCAATATCACCTCTTGCAATTTTGCCGATACCTGCTCTTTCGGCAAGAAGCTGTTCTTTTCCTGCCGCCTCATATATGGCTAAATCTGTACCGCTTGCACATATCGGATTCGGGTTGGCAGTATTTACAATCACATCTGCTTTAACTTTTGTTATATCGTTACGGACAATCTTAAATGGCATCGTGACACCTCCTAGTATTACAACTCTGTATAAGATATGTGATATTCAAACAACCGCATTCTCTTATCATTATGCCCTCTTAAAATAAGTTCCTTTGTCAGATTGTTCAAACAAATAATCCCATATACTTTTTTACCTTTGAATTTTTCACTTTTCTCAAACCATTCGAGGTACTGAACCGTCTGTTCATAAGCATCATCATAGCCACTGTCCTTCTTCAATTCGACAACATACAAATTTCCTTGATTATCCTCACATAATAAATCAAGTCTTCCAACTGGAATAATATATTGTCTGCCATACTCACCTTTACGTTTATACTCTTTAAGGTTCATACCAAATACTGACATATCACTTTCTATTCTTTCAGTAAGCTCATTTTCTAACAACTTTTCATTAGAGAACTGCTGTCGTTTTATCCCAATGTCTATTGTAACTTTTTCAGCACTGTCAGTATCATCAATATCTAATTCAACTGCTACATCACACTTCTTCAACCTTGCATTGTGATTATCCAGCTTTTTCACTCTGTCACGAATAACTTTAGCGACATTAAATCGGGTTACTACCGTATCGTATGCGTTTTTTGTTTTCCTTTTCTGCTGAAAATAAAAAAACACAGATAAGATACATCAAGCCTTGTTTGTGTCATTTTTCGGAGCGAAAATAAGGTAAATATCCCTTTCTAAGCCTTTCCGAAAATCGCATAAGGTATTTGTACTAACCTGTGGTTATGTATTGAATTATAGGTTTTTTGTATATAAGTTGGAAGTGAAACTCGTGTTATCAGAGAGTTATCAGTCTCAAATTCGTGATAAGCATCAAAATGAGAAATAATATAATCACCACGAGTAACTGGCAAAATAGAGAGTTCATTATCCGCAAAAATCCTTGGTAAATTAATTGTATGGTCAAACTTCGCCATCAGTCGTGGCTCTCGTACTTCCTTTATCTGCTTTGCTGAGATTTGAAATTGCCCAGTTCTCTCAATATGTCCTAATATATCGTACTTCTCAAATAGTTTTTCCCACGCTATGTCATTAAGACTTTTTTGACGATCACTTATAATTACGCACCACCACTTCGTTAACATCTCCACGCTTTGAAGCGACTGAATTAACAGCACGTTTCGCTTTAACAATGGTTATGTTGTAAGCTGCATATTGCTCCAATATAAATTCTGTTGCAGAATTTGAAAGCATAAACTTTATGCCACGAGCATTTAAATCATCACAACACTCTCTCAGTCTTATTTGATCTTCTCGTGAAAATCCACCTCTCGAGTATCCGGTAAAACTTGCAGTTTCAGAAACAGGATCATAAGGGGGATCAAGATACACAAAAGCACCCCTTGGAACATTTTTCAATACTTCGGCATAGTCCATTGTCGTCATACGAATATCAGCAGAATTAAAATATGCACTAACAGCCCTCAATACAGGTGCATTCACAATATTAGGATTTCGGTAATTACCAAACGGAGAATTAAACTCACCTGCATTATTTACACGATACAATCCATTAAAACAAGTTTTATTCAAATATAATACTCAAGCAGCTTTTTGAACATCAGTCAATGTCAAATAATAATCCTTATTGCGATCCCAGTCTCTAACTGCATAAAACTTGTTTAGCTGTATTTTCAAATTTCTCTAACTCTTCAATCAGTTCATCAACATTTTCTTTGATAACCGTATATACACGAATTAATTCTGGATTTATATCGTTTATATATGCCGTATTAGGCTGAAGATGAAACAACAATGCACCGCCACCAACAAATGGCTCACAGTATGTTGTAATTTTTTTGGTAACAGTGGGCGAAAAGTATCCAATAATTGTCTTTTCCCACCTACCCATTTTAGAACAGGGGCTACCAGTTTATTCTTTCCCATTTTGCCAACCCCTTTCTTTGCTTCGTTTTTTACATAAAAATTCGTTTTAAATTATACCACCTTTTTTGCTAAAATTCAATTACCTGCTACTGTCAAATAGGGTTGTTTCATGAAGCTTTCACCCTATGCAGGCATGGGTAGATGTTGAAGATAGTTTAGATGTATGGTAAATTAATGGTGAATATTTCCAGTGGATTAAGGATGAATATATGGTAGAATAACCCATATGGTAGATGGTAGACTTGTTCAAGAGACTACCATATCGGAATTTACGCGAGGTGCATTGATGAAACAACTATTGAAAATAGATTTACAAAATTATGAAAATTGCGATAGCGTATTTAGTAGACCATCTGTAAGAGGAATTATTCTCAAAGATAATAGCAAAATTGCACTTGTTTACAGTAAGAAGGAAAAATATTACAAATTTCCAGGTGGAGGGATTCACAAGGATGAAGATAAGAAAGAAGCTCTTATTCGGGAGGTTAGGGAAGAGGTTGGGTTAACTGTTATTCCGGAATCTATATGTGAATTTGGAAGTGTAATGCGTAGGCAAAAAAGCAACGTTTCGCCAAATACAATTTTTGAGCAGGAAAATTTTTACTATATGTGTAAAACAAAAAATCGGATTGTAGACCAAGACTTAGATGATTATGAAGCAGAAGCAGGATTTACGCTTAGGTTTGTTAGCTTGGATGAGGCAATTCGTGTTAATTCAGCATATAAAAGTGAAGATTATTTTAATGAAATCATGATTATGAGAGTTATGAGAGAAACAAAAGTGTTACAGATGATTAAAGACGCAATTCACTGAAATCAAATAAAAAGATTGTAGCTGTTCAGAGCAGACCGAATCACTTGCTGATGAGGTCGTAAGAACATGATTCGTAAAATTTAAAAGGACATAGGTAAAATGAGCTTAATAAAAAATGATATACCAATTTTAGAATATGACACAAACAGCAAGGCTGTTATTATGCCAGGACACAGTACGAATTTTCATTTTCCAGAGAGAGCAGTAATGCTGTTTATGGAAACAGAGATTGACGATTATGCTATGACAAATAAATGCGAGATTATCGGACAGTTTATTAGTATCACAAAAGTCTTTCCTGTATATAAAACGGTACATAATGGTGTTGAGTTGGCAATTTGTCAAGCTCCTTTAGGTGGGGCTGCTTCCACACAAATTATGGAACAGCTGATTGCGGGTAGTGTTAAAAAGGTTATAGCCACAGGCTGTTGTGGTGCTTTAGTTGCAGATAATGAGGGGGATTTTTATATCCCTACCTCAGCACTACGGCAAGAAGGTACATCTTATCATTATCTACCACCTTCACGAGAAGTCATGCTTAATCAATCAGCAATAAATGCGATTGAGAAAATCTTAATCAATCACAAATACAACTATCAAAAATGCAAAACATGGACGACAGACGGATTTTATCGTGAAACAAAAGAAATGGTGGAATATCGTAAAGAAGAAGGTTTTTCTGTTGTAGAAATGGAGTGTGCTTCTCTGGCTGCTTGCGCAGAGTTCCGAAATATAGTTTTCGGTCAGTTATTGTTTACGGCAGATTCACTTGCAAATATAGAATCACACGATACCAGAAATTGGGGTAATAATACTTTTGCGTTAGCTATGAATTTGGCAATGGACGCTGTAACGGAGGTGCAGTAATGCAAACAGAAAAAGAAATGTCTGTATTGGAAGCGACAAAATCGGGCATGATTTTAGGAATTTTTTGAAATTATTTTTTGAAGTGTAAAAAGACATAAAAAAAGATGCCAGGATTTCTCCTGACATCATAGTGACTGTGCCAACTTCGTGCCCAGTGGGCACAAGGTTGGTTCATCTCATCATATACTGTTGTAATTTGAACTACCCCAACCGACTAACGTCGGATGGGGATTCCTACGGGCTTTCGCCCGATACCCACTCGTTCAGCTCATGGGTGTTCCAACAGAGAACAAACCCGTTTTCAGGAATGTTTTTGTATGTTGGCGTAAGTCAGATATTCCCGTCCATCCAGCTCCCTGCCCACTCATTCAACTGACTGGTACAAAGTGACTGGTAAGAATATCCAAATATTTCTTCTATTTCTATATTTTTGTATTTCGCTTTTTCTTTTTTCTATCTTCTTTTATACATACTCATATCGATTATTTTGCGTCCATTTTTTCATTTCCGATGCAATGCTTTTTAAAGTTCCTTTTTTTCTTTCTTCTAAGACTTCATAAGGCAGTTCCCGGTAAAAACTATGGGGCGAAACTCCACGAAATGCTTTTGTTAAATGTTTCCATGCTGGAATGATGCTCACAATATCTGTTCCATTTTTTAGTTTTTCTTTTGCCTTTTCTGGTAATAACATAAGTAACCGCTCATCCGGTAACAGTTTTTCCCGAATTTCCATTCCTTTTAATCCAATCGTATACGATGCTGCTTCATGAATGGAAAGTCCAAATGGTCTTAAATACAAAAACTTCCCCATTTGGCTGGTATAAGCCGGATTCATTTTATAGATTCCAAAACTTTGTTTATAGGCTTGATTTTCCAAACAGCTCGTCATTTTTCGGTAAGCAAACAAAGAAGCATGTCGATTCTTTTTCTTACATCCATACTTCATTCCGTGTTTTGCAAGAGTGGTATCCAAATCTTCCATAATAAGCGGTTTCTTCCGTTCGGCGCAATAACATCCTACCTTTGCCATAACTCTTCCGATTTCTTCTGAAATCTGCCCTTTTGTTTTAAATTCCGGTGAAAAGCGAATGACTGTCCCACCCAGACGGTTTCCTTTTTCATCTAATTCTGAAACTGCTACATGGTCATAATTCAAATCAATCGAAACACAGCCTTTTTCAAAAGATTCATTGCAATCTTTATTTTCCAGTAAAAGCGTCACCGATACAATCAGATATCTTCGACCAGTTTTCTCTCGTTTCAACTGAAAATTATAACAAATCGCTTTTCGTTCCTGTTTTTTTGCCTGAAGCATTTCTTCCCAAAGTTCCTGTTGCCTTGCAAGATGGAACTTTTTAAATACCGTTTCTTTTCCATCCATACATTTTACAATCAAATTTCTTTCTTCTTTTCTGACCAGAAAGTTACAGTTTTTTGAAGTATGACGTCCCGGAAGGCTCATTGAAGCATGGCGGGATTCAAAGAATTCCTGTTTCCACTGTTCACGATCTACTTTTGGATTGTCTTTTTTTTGATATTGTTTTCTTCCACCAAATACAATTCTCTTCGGCGGAAACTTTTTTAACCATTCCAGCCTTTGAATGGCTCTTTTCTTAGAAGATTCCAGTAATGCAATTCTTGTTTTCAATCGACGAATGGAACGTTCTATTTTTCTTTCGTATTCTTCGGCTGGAAAGTATGTTCCATTCGGAAGAAAAATTTGGTTTCGTTCCATTGTAATTCTACACTTTGGATAAGGACGCTCCCAGATTCCGCTTTTAAAATAAGTTCGCAGAGAAGATTTGATTCCCTGCTTCTTTTCCAATTCTTCCTGTGTTCGTTTTATCTTTTGATTCCGTGTCTCAATGTCTTTTTCTTTTGTTCTCTGATACAATCGATTCAATTCCTTTTGAGAAGAAAGAACAGAAGAAGCATAAGTATAGATGGCACAATTATAATAGTCCGTTGTTCCATAGTTCCTTTTCAGCCAGGAGCTGTAGGTTTCTTCTAATAACGGACCTCTTTTTAAAAAGGATTTGTCATACAAGCAGTTATAGAGCTGGATTTTGATATGATTAAATCGTTCCATCGTCTGAATCAAAGACTCTACGTTCTGGATTTCATCCTCATCCAGATAATACCGCTTATCTGCATTTATCGTTCTGGTTAACTGCATGAAAACACTCCTTTTCTCAAAACGGTTTGTCGGTTGAAAATATAACAATAATTGAAATAGTCCTTGATTTATAGTATAATTATAGCACGAATCAAGCCGTTTTACAACATCGGTTATTTTAAAGAAAGGAGAAATTTATGGACAACAAAACTTATACCAGAAATGCTCATTCCGTCTGCTGTCTGACCTATCATGCTGTTTTTGTCATTAAATATCGAAGAAAAGTAATCACTCCAGAAATCCTTGCTTTTATGCGTAGTCACACAGATTACTTAATTTCACAGCGTTATCATGGAAAACTTTTGGAATTTAATGGTGAAGAAGACCACATCCATATCCTATTTGAACTTCCGCCATCCGCTGCACCTTCTGTTATTATCTGTAATTTAAAGACTCAGCTTTCAAAGGAAGTCCGAAAACGCTTCTGGGAACAAATTCACAATCAATTATGGAAAGATTCTTTTTGGAGTGACAGTTACTTCTTATCGACAACTGGCGGTGCAAATTTGGAAGTATTAGAACAATATATTCAACAACAAGGAATCGAAAAACAAAAACGGAAATACGTTCACCACAAGAAAAAATGAGCATTCATCCCCAACCGACTCGTCGGATGGGGTTTTCTGCTCTATAGTAGATAAACGCCACTCATCTTTATTACTTACAATGCTTTTTATTAGTATTTTAGTTCTTTGATAATGTACAGTATCATCTATCACAATACGGATAATACCCACAGGAGTATTGGTTCGTTGCGACTACGAAAATGATACAATTAAACGATGCACCCCCTATGAACACCCCTACACAAAAAAAGAACGCCAGAATCTTATCCAACGTTCTCTTCATTTTCACTTTCTCAAGTCACATGATGCTATCACATACATGTATAAATAAATTGTACCTCTGCATTTAACTGAAACAATCTCTGATCTTATTTGAAATATCAGAATCAACAAAGCCTTTCTGTGCCATATCATCAAGTATCCCACACGCTTTGTCATGTGACAAACCCTTCTTATAAGGTCTGTCTTCAGTAAGTGCCTGATAAATATCAATGCAAGCCATAATACGCTCTGGTTTATTTAATTCATCAGCAGTTTTTCCAAAAGGATATCCTTTTCCATTTAACTTTTCATGATGAAGAGCCGCCCAGTCTCGTATTTCCTCGAAATCATCTATCCCTGACAAAATATAATAGGTATATACTGCATGATGTTTCATCGTTTTAAATTCTTCATCGGTTAATTTTTCTGGTTTTTCCAGAATCTCATTCCCGATTGCGACCTTTCCTATGTCATGTAAAGCTCCGGCAATATACATTTTCTGACAGATATCCTCATCAAATCCCATGAACCTTGATATTTTTTCCGCAACACCCATTGAGTGGTTACTTGTAAAGGGTGATTTATAGTCCACAATATGGGCAAAAAGATCTGCAATAGCTTTAATCTGTGCAAAATTAAGTTCCAGCTTTATTCTGGGTACTTTCTTCCACAACATCGTATCCAGGGTTTCATTATCAATCATATGAATTTTTTCATCTGAAAAAGCATTAAAAAAAACTTCCACGCAGAAGGAATCAAACAATTTATCTTTTGACTTTATTACAAATTCTTCTGTTCTTTTCCACTCATCCGAATCTGATTTCATAGATCGGCAAAATATATCTATCGTATCACACATATGGATAATCCTTGCAAAAAACGGTACTTCATTCCATTGTTTTCCAAAAGGTTCACTTCCATCAGCGTTTTCATGGGGGGGGTACAGTATGACATTAGATACATCATTATGAAACGGTATATTTTTCAGAATTTTTTCTCCTATGGTACAATGCCTTCCCAGCTTCGTCACCCCGTTACGTAAAGCGTCATTTTGAAGCTCTTCCTGAATATATTGTGCCACTGCATTGTCGTGCAGCAATGCACACTCTGCCAGATCCTGCAGGCTTTGACCCTGTATACCCATTTTTTTCAGCAGTACAAACCGCCATATATGCCACACGTTTAGAATGATTGTTTGTTACTTTAATCAGCTCTGCCTCTACACAGTCCAATGCATATGAGCAGGCTGCTAATAACCCCAGCACATCAAATTTCATTTTTGATCTTGTCTCCTCCTTTGTTCTGTTTTCTGAGAAATCTGGAATATGCTTACCATGACAGATTTCTCAGCCTCGGATCAATAAAAGCATATGTTTTGTCTTTTCTTTAATTTTTCCATGACCGTTGGATATTTTTTATAATCTGTGTGAGGTAAGGCCTGGGCAGCTACCATCTGTTCCAGAAAATCATCCACTTCCGCAAATTGTATATAAGTCATTTCTTCCAGTATCTGATCAATATCTGCAAGAAGTTCTTTGTTCAGCAAAAGCTTTTGTGCTCCTTCCAGCGAAGAATTTCCAGCATTGATCATCTTCTCCCGTTCCATGTCAGGATACATCCCAATGGTAACGGCTGATTCCACAGATACATATTTTCCAAAAGAGCCGGCTACATAAAATCGATCTGCCTGATTCAGTTCAAGTCCAGATTCCCGGAGCATGATCTCAACCATTATATGTGCTGCGGCTTTGGTAAGAATAAATTCGTCGATATCTTTCTGATAAAAATACAGACCCGGAGCATATTCTATGCAAAGCTGACCTTCTCGTTTCTGAATAAGATTCGTTTTTTCAGGAGAAAACTTACCACGAATATCTATCCAGCCTTCTAAAAAAAGTTCCGCAATCAGATCGACAATACCGGAACCGCAGATACCCTTAGGGCTAATTTTTCCTGAAGAGTTACCAATTACATGAACATGGATTTTTCCACCTCTTATCCTCACGCTGTCCACTGCTCCGGCATCTGCCCTCATCCCGGTGTGTACTACACCGCCTTCCAATGCAGGCCCCGCCGCACCGGCGCCGCAAAGAAGAAAATCTTTATTTCCTATCACAAGTTCACCGTTGGTTCCAATGTCAAAGAAAACACTGATTCCATCCTTTTTATATAATTCCGTTTCAATCATTCCACTGATGATGTCACCACCCAGATAATTAGACTTCGCCGGATAACAATATACATAACCATTCAGCGGAATGTCCAGATCTTTTGCCGGCTGGAATCCCGGACGGTCTGCATGAACAGCATGTGGCGTATAAAAGACACAGAAAGCATCTATTCCCAAAAGAAAGTGGATCATGGTGGTATTGCCTGCTACTACCATAGACAGACATTTTCGTGACACCGGATGCTTTACATCCAGCTTATCCATGCACTCTATAATAGACTCAACTGTAGCAAGCCGTATCTCTTCCAGTTTTTTCCTGTCATCTTTGCAGAAAAAAATACGTGATAAAATATCGGTTCCCCACTGAATCTGTTTATTAAAGCAGCTCTCTTCTCCCAATATCTCACCACTATTACAATCTAAAAGTCTCACCACTACCGTTGTACTTCCAAGATCCACAGCCAGCCCATAATGCTGTCTGGCTGTATCTCCGCTTTCTATATCAACCAGCTCCCATTTTTCTCCATTCCAGGAAAGCGAAACGGTTATTTTCCAACCTGCACGATCAAGTAATGGATATAGTTGTCTCAACATGCGAACCGGAATATGAACCTCCTCTTTCACGCCCTCCGCGGATAAAGCTTCCAGAATGCGCTGCTGGTCTGAACGCTGATCCTCTTCGGTTGGAACAGAAAGATCAAGATATAATTTTCGGCTAAGACCTCTCATAGTATTCATCTCCCTACAATTTGTGCATTTTTTATTCTGTAAAAAAAGAAGGTCATTTGCTGTAACATGCCTTTTCATTTCATATACAGCATTTTTCACAAGATCTTTCTGAATTGTATTTCTTCTGTTAGTCATTTGCCCTCCTTATTAGGATTTATTCTTAATTAGAAGTATATATCAGAAGTTTTAAAATATCAATATAAAATTAGTAATAATTACTATTATTGAAATATTAGCACTTTGTAAATGTCCCTTTTTCGCACAATCTTATTCCATAATTTTTCGTTCAAAAACATATTCTATTTCAGATGATAAATCTCTTCTAAAATTGTATCCAAGTCTGTCAAACGTTTGTACGTCTGCAGGATTTTCAATTTCTTTTTCTGCCATATATCTGACCATCTCACCACGAGCCATCTTAGCATATGTACCTTTTGTTACCAGTTTATCCCCTGATTGTTCACAAAACGTAACCGTAATATATTTGTCTTTATCTGATAAATATTTTTCTATACATTTCGAGTATTCTTTTGATGCAAGATTAATGATAATCCTGCTGTCATCAAGCACTGAACGATATAATCTTTTACCACAATAGTCATATAGATTTTTGGTATCTTCTATTTCAGCTTTCGCCTTCATCTCCAGGCGATGCCTTCTTTCATCAGCATAATCATTGTATCAGGATAAAGTTCACAAAGTATCCGCAATACATTCCCATAAGTTCATGTCATTATTGAAATTGTACATATTTCAGTATGAAAAGTTCACCATTCAAATTCTGATTATTATTTCTCCACATACTCTTCTGCCATATGTACTGCCATAGCACCATCTGCCACTGCTGTTACTATCTGACGAAGTAACTTTGTTCTGACATCTCCTACAGCATAAACACCCGGAATACTCGTTTCAGTGTTTTCACCTGCCACAATATATCCTTTATTATCCAGTTCTATCTGATTATCTAAAAAATCTGTTGTCGGTTTTCTTCCTATACTCACAAACAGGCCGTCACATTCTATAATGTTTTCTTCTCCTGTGACTGTATCTTTCAACCGCACACCAGTCAATCGTTCTCCATAAATCAGTTCATTTACTGTATTGTTCCATCGAAACTCTATATTTTCAGTTTTCATCAGCTGGTCATGGTAGATTTTCGTTGCACGTAATGTATCTCTTCGATGAACAATGATGACTTTCTTAGCAATTCGACTTAAAAGAACAGCATCTGATACAGCAGAATTTCCACCACCAACAACCACCACGATCTTATCTTTATAAAACATACCATCACAGGAGGCACAATAAGCAACCCCATGACCTATCAATTCTTTTTCTTTAGCGAGACCAAGTTCTCTTGGATTTGCTCCAGTAGCAATCACTACTGTTTTCCCAATATAAATTCCCGAACTAGTTTCTACTCTCTTAAGCTTTCCTGTTAAATCCATATTAAAAACTTCAGCATATTCACTTTTAGCGCCAAATTTTTCCGCCTGTTTTTGCATTTTCTCTGCCAATGAAAATCCGTCAATTCCATTTTCAAAACCAGGATAGTTATCAATCTGCCAGGTCAATGACATCTGACCACCTGCAGATAATTTTTCTAAAACAATGGTATCAAATCCTGCTCTGGCTGCGTATAATGCTGAAGTATACCCTCCAGGTCCTCCCCCCACGATAATCATATCGTAAACATGATTTTCATTCATACAGCAGTCCTCCTTTTATTTTTCCAATGCTTCATTAATAAAATTCTCTATCATTATTTTTGATTCAGGTGCAACAATAGAATCTATTGCCTTTCCATTTCGATATAAAACCAGCGTAGGAATCACCTCAATCTTTTCAGCTTCTGCAATCTGTGGTTCTTCATCAATATTTACTTTTCCAGCAACAAGAATATCGCTGTATTCTTCACTTATTTTTTCATAAGCTGCTCCAATTCTACGGCAATAACCACACCAAGGTGCCCAGAAATCAACCAAAACCGGTTTTTCCTTATGAATTAATTGTCCAAACTTTTCTTTATTTATATTTATAGATGTCATATTTTTCAACTCCTTCTCCTATTTGAACTTAATATACCCCAAATAAGTGCTTGCTTCCGTGATGATATCACAGAAAAGATAATTTACTTTATTACACTTCTTTTTATTTCTATTTATGGCATATGCCAGTTATATAATTGACGCATCTAAAAAAAGCAAGTATACTATGTTCGTAAAGGAGATAACGGTTATGAACTTCGAAAATTGTTTTCCACTATGGAATGACTTAAATACAGCACAGAAAAAACTAATTTCAGACAATTTAATCACACGGGATGTAAAAAAAGGAACGATCATTCACAATGGAAACCTGGACTGTACTGGATTATTACTGGTTAAATCCGGGCAGCTTCGAACTTACATACTTTCAGATGAAGGACGGGAGATTACACTTTACCGTCTGTTCGATATGGATATGTGTCTTTTATCCGCCTCATGTATCATGCGGTCTATTCAATTTGAAGTAACCATTGAAGCAGAAAAAGATACGGATCTTTGGATCATCCCTGCTGAAATCTATAAGGGCATCATGAAAGAATCTGCTCCTGTCGCAAACTATACCAATGAGTTAATGGCTACCCGTTTTTCTGATGTCATGTGGCTGATTGAACAGATTATGTGGAAGAGTTTGGATAAGCGTGTTGCTTCATTTCTTTTAGAAGAAACATCCATTGAAGGAACAAATGAACTGAAAATCACTCACGAAACTATCGCAAACCATCTTGGTTCCCACAGGGAAGTTATTACTCGAATGCTTCGATACTTTCAAGGCGAAGGACTCGTCAGACTCTCTCGCGGCAAAATAACAATCCTTGATTCGAAAAGACTGGAAACACTACAAAGATCATAAAACGTTTTTTTCTCTAAAGAATCCTCCATTTATCAGAATTATGAAAGTCATTCTAATAAATGGGGGATCTTTTTATACTACAATCAAACTATAAAAATATTTTATTTATTTCTAATAATCCATACCACATGCATATGATCTTTCAATCAGTGCATGGTCATTAGCCACTGCATCATAAAAGCGGAATCCACCTGAAAAGTTGTATGTTTCATATCCATTTCCTTCCAAAATACGGCTTGCAATATAACTGCGTAGCCCACTCTGGCATATCAGGTAAACAGGCTTTCCCTTCTCAACTTCATTGATACGTTCCCTCAGTTCATCTACAGGAATGTTTTTAAATCCATTAATATGGCCCCTGCTAAATTCACCTACTGTTCTCACATCCAGCAACACAGCATTTTTATCTTTAGAAATCTTATCCATATCTTCCAAATGCCATTGTTTTAAGGTTCCTTTTGCTATATTGTCTATCATGAATCCGGCCATATTTACAGGATCCTTTGCAGAGGAATATGGCGGTGCATATGCGAGATCCAAATCTTTCAACTGGGTTGCCTTCAGTCCTGCATGAATTGCTGTTGCCAGCACATCAATACGTTTATCAACACCTTCATATCCAATAATCTGAGCACCAAGCAAACGATAAGTCTCTTTTTCAAAAACCACCTTCATGGTCATCACTTTTCCACCAGGATAGTAACCGGCATGACTCATAGGAGAAAGAATTACTGTATCTACATCTAACCCTGACTTTTTGGCATTGGTTTCATTGATACCTGTAGTAGCTGCTGTCATATCAAATACTTTGATAACGGAGCTTCCCTGACTGCCCAGGTAACGACTATCACCGCCACAAATATTATCAGCGATGATTCTGCCCTGTTTATTGGCTGGTCCTGCCAAAGAAATCAGCGCATCATTACCCGTAACATAATGTTTTACCTGAACTGCATCACCTGCAGCATAAATATCCGGTACAGAGGTTTCCATTCTGTCATTCACTACAATACTTTCCTTGATGCCAAGTTCCAGACCGGCTTCTTTTGCTAATACTGTGTCTGGTGTGACTCCGATTGCCAGAACTACCATATCAGCCTGAAGGGATGGATTATCTTTCAACAGGACCTCCACTCCGTTGTCTTTTTCTTTAAATCCTTCTACTGTATAGCCCAGTACCAGTTTTATCCCATGCTTTCTCATTTCATTATGGATCATGGATGCCATATCCGGGTCAAAAGGGTTCATCAGCTGCTTAGGCCTCTGGACAATCGTAACATCCATGCCAAGCTCCCTCAAATTTTCTGCCAGTTCCAGACCAATAAAACCGCCACCTGCCAATACAGCCGATTTTGGATGATTCTTATTTATATATTCCTTTATCCGAAAAGTGTCTTCTACAGTACGAAGTTTAAAAAGTTTATCAATACCTACTCCGGGAAGTCTCGGCTGTGTTGGCTTTGCACCTGGAGAGAGGATCAGCTTATCATATTTTTCTTCAAATATCTCACCATTCTCTAAATTTTTCACTGAAACCGTTTTACGTTCCGGATGTATGGAGATAACTTCATGATGAATTTTCATGTTAATACGGAAGCGTTTAAAAAAACTCTCTGGTGTCTGTAGTGTAAGTTCTTCCGGGTCTGTGATCACGTCTCCAATATAATATGGAAGTCCACAATTTGCATAGGATATGTATCCGGATCTTTCAAACACAGTAATTTCAGCATGTTCATTCAGTCTGCGTATTCTTGCTGCGGCTGTAGCTCCTCCGGCTACACCTCCTACAATTATTACCTTCATCTTATTTTTCCACCTTTCCTGAGTAAGCTGCAATGCCACCGATATTATTTACTTTAGAATATCCCATTCGTTGCAGTATCCCAGTTGCCTGGCGGCTTCGTGAACCGGAATAACAGTATACAAACAGTGGGATATCCTTATTATTCGCTACAGAAGCAATATTGTCAAGTTGCTGCAACGGCACATTTTTACTTTCTGGTATATGTCCTTCCTGATATTCCTGCGGTGTACGTACATCCAGCAGAACTGCATCATCAGTCCTTTTATATTCTTCTATGCCTTGATTAATATTCGACTGTTTAAAGAGATCAAAAAATCCCATTAGCACACCCCCCTAAAGCATTTCTAAAATCGCATTCTTAGGTCTCGCCCCTGAAACCTGCTGTACAATCTTCCCATTCTTCATAACCACTAAAGTTGGAATGCTCATAATACTGAACTTATTTGCCAGTTCAGGCTCTTCATCTACATTAATCTTTCCAACTTTAATATCTCTACGCTCACTTGCAATCTCCTCTACAATAGGTACTACCATACGGCAAGGCGCACACCAAGATGCCCAAAAATCTAAAAGAACGGGTTTATCGGAATTCAGTACTTCGTTCTGAAAATTATTTTTATTGATATTAATAGCAGACATTTTACAGTCCTCCTTATCTTTTTCTTTTTGTAGATTTATTATAGTCTTAATTTCATTTATTTTCCGTGATTACATCACCATACCTCATTAACTTAACTTCTTGCCATACCATCTACACTTAATATAACACCTGTAATGTAACTCGCCTCATCTGAAGCAAGAAACACAAACGCATTGGCAATATCTTCTGGCTGTCCAAGACGACGCAATGGAATTCTTTCAATCATAGGTTCGATAACTTCCTTTGGCACGGCCTTCATCATATCAGTTTCTGTAATCCCAGGTGCAACAGCATTAACACGAATACCTTTAGATCCTAGTTCTCTTGCTAATGATACAGTCAATCCGTTTACTGCAAACTTCGATGCCGGATAAGCAAACCCACTTGGCTGTCCCGAAATACTCACCATGGAAGAAGTTGAGAGAATGACCCCCTTGCCTCTTGCCACCATACATTCTGCTGCTACACGAGTAGTATTAAATACTCCTTTTACATTTAGATCCATGACTTTATCAAAAGTCTCCTCTGTATAATCCATAAATGAGGTGTTTTCTGAAATCCCTGCATTATTTACCAGTATGTCGACACATCCATATTTTTCAGTTGCCTCTTTAAAAGCCTTTCTGACAGACTCCATGCTTGCTAGATTTGGACTAATTCCAGCAACTATTGCATTGGGATATTTTTCTTTTAATTTATCTACAGCAACATCTGCCGATTCCTGTGAACTTGCTGCCAACACAACTGAAGCACCTTCCTTCAAGAATTTATCAGCTGTAGCAAATCCTATACCACGGCTTCCACCCGTAATGATTGCAACTTTATCTTTTAATCTCATTTAGACTACCTCCTTACTTAGTTTCTAACTACATTATAAGCAAAAGGTAGATTATTTTCTGTGATATCATCACAAAATATCGCAATAAAAAACCCTGTTGCTCACGCACCAGGGTTTTGGTTTATCCATCCGTATTTAACACAAGATTAGGCTTCTATTCAACTTCTGAAAACTGATCTTTTCCAACATTACATAATGGGCATTCAAAATCTTCCAGAACATCCTCCCACTTTGTTCCTGGTGCAATACCACCTTCAGGATAACCTTCCTCTTCATCATATTCCCATCCGCAAACGTCACATACATATTTCATTAGTTTATTCCTCCTTATAAATATATTAATACACAGCATATATTACTGTTGTATTTGTGTTGTTCTGTAACCTTAATATGTATAAATGCTTTTAGCATTTCCATAATCCATGCAGGTTACAATATGCATATACTTCTTCTACCTGTTCACCATTGCAAAGACAAAAATCTGCTACCGGCTCCTGCCCTGGATTTAACTGTTTTCTGTATATTCCCTGGTTTGTATTTAATGTAATCCACTCAATGAAATGCTCTTCAAGCATTGGATGTTTTGTCTCTCCGACCACGACATGAACATGACTGCCTTCTATCGTATATACAGGTACATGCTTCTCGACAGCAGCATCTGTCACTCCGGCTTTTAATTCCTGCATAGGTTCTCCGCAACACATTGCTGGTACGCCTTGATCCTTTACCATTTCAATAATGTTTCCACAATGATTGCATACAGAATATTTTACTTCCATCTTTTTTATCTTCCTATGTTTAAAATTTAAAATCCAATTGTTTCTATAACTTTTTTCAAAGCATCCACCGATTCTTAAACTTTAATGCTTCTTTACCAACTGATGCAGAACCAACAAAGCCACAGCCTATCATTACTGCTTTTTTTAATAATCACTTTCTTCTTTGTAATAATCTCCTTCTCTTTAATAGTTCTCTTCACGTATTTCGAAATAACTCTGTGGATGGTTACATACTGGACATATCTCAGGTGCCTTTGTTCCTACCACAACATGTCCACAGTTACGGCATTCCCATACCTTAACTTCACTCTTTTCAAACACCTGTGCAGTTTCAATATTCTTAAGAAGTGCACGATATCTCTCTTCGTGGTGCTTCTCAATCTGTTTATTGTCAATAAATAATAGTAATGATTACTATTATTATAATAATCAATATTACTGATTACCTTTTATTTAAAATAATCATTCAATCATCATTTTTTCCGTTCAAAAACATATTCTGCATCTGATGACAAATCAGAGCGGAATGAATAGCCTAGTCTATCAAATTTCTTAATATCCTCAGGATTTTCAATTCTGTTTTCAGCCATGAACCTAACCATTTCACCACGGGCCATCTTAGCATATGTACCTTTTGTCACCAGTTTATCTCCTGATAACTCACAAAATGTAATCGTAATGTATCTATCCTGTCGTGTCAGATATTTTTCTATGCACTTAGAGTATTCTTTCGATGCCAGATTGATTATAATCCTGCTGTTATCAATCACTGAGCGGTATAATAAATCTCCCCAGTACTCATACAGATTTTTTGTTTCTCCTATTCCAACCTTCGCCTGCATTTCCAAACGATAAGGTGTCACACCATCCCTTGGTTTTAGCACACCATAAAATGCAGATATTATTCTCAAATGATTTTGTACATACTCGAACTGACTGTCCTCAAACACGGATGGAGCCATATATTGAAAAGCAATTCCTTCATATGATAAGACAGCTGGGGTAAGTAAATGATAAAGATCCATGTTTTCCAATCTATTGAAGTTCTGTTCTGTAATTTTGTCATTACATTTCCAGATAGTCTTCAGTTCTTCTTTTGACTTACTTTTCAACCAACTTTGTATCTCTGTCGTCTTTTCAATAAATTCAGGCAATCCATCCGGCGCTATGCTGTCAGTATCTGTAATCATCTTTTTAGCAGGGGATAATATTATCTTCATTAATCTAATTCCTTGAGCATATTTTCAGGATCATCTGCAGCCTTGACTTTATCATTTGCCTTTATAATAATCCCCTGTTCATCAATAAGATATGTGGTTCTTACTACTCCCATAGAGACTTTGCCATAATTTTTCTTTTCTTTCCATACATCATATGCTTCAATAACTTTCCGCTCTGGATCTGCTAAAAGTGTAAATGTCAATCCATATTTTTCTTCAAATCTCTTATGAGAGGATACAGAATCCTTACTGACTCCAAGAATAACTGCTCCTTTTTCGGTAAACTGAGGGTATCGCTCAGAAAAACCACATGCCTGTTTCGTGCATCCCGCTGTATTATCCTTGGGATAGAAATATAAAATCACTTTTTTTCCTGTATAATCCGATAATCTATGTATTTTCCCATTTTGATCTGGCAACTCAAAATCCGGTGCCTTAACCCCTACTTCCAACATTATTTATCTCTCCCTTTCTGTATCTTTCTCTTTATTCGCCTTTTTCTTCCTATTCCCGGTAATCATTTTATGACCTGTATATATCGCCATTACCATACATAACATAGAACTTAAAGCAAAGTATTTGTGACTTGATTTTTGCTTTTTATATCCAGTGTAAAAAGTCCCAAGCATCGTGATCAATGCTCCTACTGACCAATATTTA
Source organism: Blautia stercoris (assembly GCF_054657695.1). Taxonomy (NCBI): domain Bacteria; kingdom Bacillati; phylum Bacillota; class Clostridia; order Lachnospirales; family Lachnospiraceae; genus Blautia; species Blautia stercoris. The sequence goes on along the minus strand of NZ_BAAHYF010000002.1, from coordinate 349,829 downwards.
TGTGCTTTCATGTAATTCCTCCATTTTTTCAGTGTATTCAATTCTAATTATACGCTACCATATTCCTATGTCAATTTGATAATAGAGCATTCCTATAAATTTTTTCAAAATATCATTGTCAAAACTATGTATTGTTATCCTTTAATTTTTCTTTGAAATAATTGACAAAAAGCTTGCTTTCAGGAGATTACTATTTAATCTCTTTTCCATCTATATATAGTTGAAATTTATCAGGATTATTGACAACATCATAGTCCTTTCCGTATTCTACAGGTCTATATTCGGCTGTCATTACCGATTCCCCGTCTTCAATATCCTCTTTCCTTAAATAGATGTTCATATCAATGCTCGTCGCATATCCTCTGTCTGTGGAGAATTTTGTCGAATGAAAAGAGACTTTACAACTTAAAATTGAATAAAAAGGACAAAAAAGAAGAGCTGCTTGCTCTTCCCATATAGTAGTAGTAAAATAATATGTCATGCCAGCGCAATATATTACCTAGAATATCGCTATAACAGGAAAGGGGCTGCATTGTGACAGCCCCTAGTTTACTTCATCACGTTGTCTACATTCTGAATGAACTCGTTCCCTGTTTTATTTTAGCATCGGTCTGGATTTTGTTTCATAAAGATAAATTTTGCCACAGAGCGGTCGTATGTTTTAATGTGTCCAAACAGCCAGTCGATTACATTTTTCTGTACAAGTTCACTGAACCGATCTGTCGGTCCTTCATACTCCTGAAGGTATTCATACAGTTCCTGAATTGTCTTTCTAAACTCTTCATGTTTTTCATAATGTTTTTCACGCTCTGGATAACCGGATTTTTCCTGAAGCTTTTCCTCTTCTTTGAAATGAAAGTCAGTATATTCATCCAGATAATCCAGCATTTTGATTGCTTTTACTTTGCTGTCGCCATTTTGACAGGCAGTTACAAAGTTCTGGATACGGTCGATCAATTCTTTATGCTGGGTATCAATTGTTTCATTTCCTGTTACTAAATTGTCATCAAAGGTAATGTTTAAATCGTAAGTCATAATTTGACCTCCATTTCTTTTATATGTTCTCTTAGGCTCTTTTAATCTCTGGCAGTTTCGTACCTGCATTTTCTGCTTAGTCTTCTACAGGAACGAAAACATCTTTTCCTAATCCGCAGATTGGGCATGTCCAGTCATCTGGAATATCCTCAAATGCAGTTTCTGGATCGATACCAGCGTCCGGATCTCCTACTGCCGGATCATAAATATATCCACATGGTTCATATTCCTATTTTATCATAGTCATTTTCCCTTTTCAATATCGATTTATTTTTGTTACCAAGTTCCTAGCAATTTTTCTAACACTTTGTTTCTTGTATATTTGTATTATACATGATAATTATCCTCTTATCAATAATAGTAATTATTATTATTATTATTTTGCTTAGCATAAACTATATTTGAATTGCAAATTTACATATTGTATATATCATGGGAATAGTTGAATAAAAAAATGAACTCTATTCATTAAAGACAGAGTTGAAACCTCAAACAAAAAATAAGCCTGCCATCATCCGCAGATTTCTCCACAGACAACAATAGGCTTCCTACTATCTCATCAACTCATTCACGATTGTCAACGTGTTGCGATGAATTTCACCATACTTAAGATATGCATTTATAAAAATATAAGGCATCCAAGAATATCCCAGATGCCCTATCGAAAATGTGTTTTTTATTTATATAGTCACTTCTATTCCACCTCGAAAAATCACCCTGCAGCTCTTGTCCTTTTCAGCTACAATCTCATCCAGAAGGCCACCCCAAAGCTCCTCTCTGAACTCCACCTGCTCCCCATCAAGGTCCTACAGATTCATGATGAAGTTTGTCAAAATACCACGCTTGTCCTTCCGCTCCTGAATCATATCATTCAGTTCGCCTAACTTCTCTTTTTTCTTTTCGTAAAGATTCCTCAAAGTATCTTCCTTTTTTTGATACTCTTCCTGATCCTGCACAATCCTTGTATTTTCCCAGATGACACTATTGATTTTTTCTGTCAAAAGCTCTATTTCCGCTTCCAGCCTTTCCTGCTGCACTTCTAATTCATCCGTCTGGCAGGTATCCTCGATCAGCTCCTTCAGATTGTCAATGCACTCTTCTTTTTCTTCTATCAGCAGATTCAGTGCCTTCATAAAAATTTCTTTTAGTTCTGACTCTGAAAAGTGTGGAGATTCGCAAGGTTCCTTCCCCTTCTGGTATTTCTTATTGCAACGATAAATGACTCTCCGATATTTGTCTTGGGAATGCCACACCTTTGCACCATACCAGTTTCCACAGCATCCGCATCTGACCTTATTTGCAAAAATATCCGCTCCACTGTATCGCCCCATCTTACTTCTTCTAACAATTTCAGCCTGCACATAATCAAATACTGGCGGCGGGATGATCGGTTTGTGATGCCCTTCTACATAATACTGTGGAATCTCACCTTCGTTCTTCTTCCGCTTCTTCTGAAGAAAATCTGTCGTGTACTGCTTTTGAAGAAGTGCATCACCTTTATACTTCTCATTTGTAATAATGGATTTTACAGTGCTGGCATACCATTTTCTCCTTCCAGCGGGGCTTGGGATTCCTCTTCGTTCCATTTCCTGAGCAACCCCATAAAATGTTTTTCCGCTGATAAACAACCGGAAGATCAGCCGGATGATTTTCGCCTCTTCTTCATTGATTTCAAAATCCTTATCATACCCGAGGAATCTACTGTAAGCCACCGCTCCTTTTCCATCAGCAAACTGTTTTCTCTTGCCCCAAGTGGTATTCTCAGAAATGCTCCGGCTTTCTTCCTGTGCAAAGGAACTCATGATGGTCAAAAGCATCTCACCCTTGGCATCCAGTGTCCAGATGTTCTCTTTTTCAAAATATACCTCTACACCTTTTTCCTTCAATTTTCGGATGGTGGAAAGGGAATCTACCGTATTTCGTGCAAATCGACTGACTGACTTTGTGATAATCAAATCGATCTTCCCTGCAAGGGCATCCTCTATCATCTGCTTAAAGCCATCTCTCTTTTTGGTATTGGTTGCACTGATTCCCTCATCAGAATACATTCCAACAAATTCCCAATCTTCCCGGTTCTCTATGTAGGCTTTATAATAGGCCATCTGAGCTTCATAACTGGTAGCCTGTTCATCCCGATCCGTGGATACTCGTGCATATCCGGCTACCCTTCGTTTCCTTATCGCCACGACTGGTTCCAAATTGAATCTGTTTAAGGTAGCAGGGATTTTCGTTATTTTCTTTGCCATGTTGTCGCCTCCCCATTTTTGAATCTGAACTCGATGCTGTCACTTCCCACAACCAGTTTCTCTATATCCCGTACAACGGTTTGCTGATAGGGATTTTCTAAAACCATTTCGGCAGCCTTCAGAAGATCTTCTTCCGTTAAGGCCCGAACCTTATCTTCCTGGTAATGACGTTTCGAACAATACCATACTTTTTTCCCTTGGTAGCCCTTATCTCTTTGGCATTTTTCTCCGCAGCTGCACCACACCTTATTGGTAAATGCATTCTGTCCTCTCAGTCCGTTGAACTGCCGGATATAATGTTTAACTCCCCTAGAAGTCAAGAACTCAAGCCGATCACTATACACTGTGACCTGTTTCACTTCCTTCAAAAACTTTTCTTCATCAAGTTCTGAAGTCCCAAAAATCTGTGCACTGGCCTTTATCAGTTCCTCTTCCCATATTGGTCGGCAGTCACAAAACTTTGCACCTTTTCTTTCCCTGGTATTGCAAACCCATCTCTTTCTTGTAACTGATGTTCTTCGGCTGACTCCCATTCCGCAATATCCGCATTTCATCCTGCCGGAGAACACCGTCAGTTTCGGATTTTTATTTGCCTGCCGCTCTGCTCTCTGTGCCCTGATCTGCTGTGCCTTTTTTAAATCCTCAACTGATACCAGTGGCTCGAACATCTCTTCTACATAGAACATCGGCAATTCTCCCTTGTTCTTCCTACGCACATGATTTTCTGTAAAAAAGTTTTTTTGAAGGATCATGGTCCCCGTATAGGAAATATTGGAAAGAATATCCTTTACCGAAGTCTGCTCGAATGGTCCGCCCTGTTGCCCGGTTACACCTCTTGCGGCAAGATCCTTTGCGATGCCATATGCTGACTCCCCTGCAAGGTATCTTCTGTAAATCTCCTGTACGATCACACCCTGTTCCGGGATAATGCGGAACATCTCAACTCCGTCCCACCGATATCCGTATGGTGCTTTATGTCCATTCGGAATTCCCTGTTCAAATTTCTTTCGGATAGCCCATTTGATATTCTCGGAGATGCTCCGGCTCTCTTCCTGTGCAAAGGAAGCCAGCAACGTAAGAAGGAATTCTCCATCATGCGATAATGTATTGATCTGTTCCCTCTCGAAATAAACTGCAACTCCGAGGTCTTTCAAACGCCGGATGGTTCGCAGGGTATCAACCGTATCTCTGGCAAATCGGCTGATACTCTTTACAAGCACCAGATCAATCTTTCCCTGCTCGCAGTCTGCAATCAGTCTGTGGAACTCCTCTCGGTTCCGGGTACTCGTTCCGCTGATACCAAGATCTGCATAAATACCAGAAAATTTCCATTCAGGATTTCTCTGTATCAAGTCGTTGTAGTAACTGATCTGTGCAGAAAAGGAACGCTGCTGTTCTTTCTCATCTGTAGAAACACGGGCATATGCCGCTACTCTCAGTTTTGGCTTCAGTTCAACCTTTTTGGGCTTAATTTTTATAATTTTCGGCATAAAGCCATCTCCTTTCGCAGTGACATATTCGCGTACTATCCGCACTATAGCAAGTCCATTTCGGCCCATAATGTGCCGATTATAGGCGCGTATTTCTGCCGCATTTTTGTGTCATATTTCTGATACTGTTCTTCGGTAATAAGCCCCTTTTCCAACATCCGACGTGCTGCACTCATGGTCATCTGATACACGACTTCTTTTCTTCCCTGTTCCCGTGTCATACCTCATCACCTCCGAATCTGGCTTTGATGTAGCATGCGTGGGAACAGTACTTCCGATTTGCATTTCCATACACGGAAAACTGTTTCTTACATACCGGGCAGACAAAGCTATAATTGGCTTTCCGTTTTACCTGATCCAGATGACTGTTCCACCATTTCATACGGCATTTATCGGAGCAGAACTTCTTCGGCTTCCTTCCCGGTATCGGCTCCAGCACACTTTTGCAGCACGGACAATACTGCCTTTTCCCCTCAGATGATGCCAGATTGGTTGCCACTCCTCCAAGGCCATGCCTCCGGCAATATGTCTTGATGGTGTTTTCACTAATTTCAAGTATTTGTGCGATTCTGCCATAACCATAGCCTTCTTCTCTGAGTTCCCTGATCTGCTGTCTCTGTCTATCGTCCATGTCCTTTACCTCCATCAAATCTGAAGGGAACACTTCTGTATCTCTATCGTTATAGCTTTTCCCTTCACTATCCCATGGACACGAAATCGTTAAATGGGCGGTAAGAAATTTATAAAATGTGCATCCCCCTTCCTTTTCTCCTGTTTTCGAGCAAAAAAATAGGCTCTGCACTACGACGTACCGTAATACAAAGCCTATTTCTTTGATTCTTATTTAATTATCCTCAACCATCTCATCATCGACATACAGATGGAACTGCTCTGTGGCATTCACAATATCATATTCTGCATTCCATTCTTCCGGTTTGTATTCTACAGTCATGATGGGATCTTTTTCCCCTATATCTTCCTTTCTGGTATAAACATTCATATCCAGACTGGTAGGATATCCTTCATCCTCAGAAAACTTCATGGATTCAAATGAATTTTCTTTATACATCTGAAGCAAAAGCCTCGCAAATGCCTCTTTATCCTCAATCTTATCCTGATTTGCTACAACGGTAAGCATTTCATCCCGGTTCATTTTCATACTGCCTACAACATCCGGGACTGCTGCCTCTGCCTTACCACAAGCCGAGCATACCATGATTGTCCCAATAATGGTCATAACCACCGCCTGTTTCCTATTATACTTCTTCACACGTTTCCTCCTCCATACACAACATCTCACCAACAAGATACTGGATCAGTTCTTCTGGTGATGGTTTTTCACCCTCATAGGGTACCCTCTTCCAATTTTTTTGCACCTCTTCATCCGAATCCTTCATCCCCACATCAATCACTTTCTGGATTTCTGAATAGACCTCCAAAGCTGTGGTTCCATGTTTCTTAGCAACTTTCTCCATTAGTTCTTTAAATTCCATTTTTCTACACCTGTAGATTTAATTCTTGTTCTATAGAACAATATAGCATAATCAAACAGGTATTGAAACAAAAATCGTTCGACATAGTTCTACAAGAATTTACGAAAGTACAAAAAAAGAAGGGCTTCTCAGCCCTCCATTACTTGCTATTCCTGCACATACGCTTCTATTGCACGTATGACTCTTTTTTGCTCTTTCGGCGGCAGTTTCATGATGCTTGCTGACAGATTGTTTACCACACCATTTACAGACTGTGCCACAACGTCCCTCAAAAGACTATCCGCTGAAACATCCAGTGCATTTGCGATTGCTATAAACGTATCCAGTTTTGGTACTTTCTGACCACGCTCGATCACACTGATATGTGTCGGACTCAAATCTACCAATGCAGCCAGCTCTTCCTGTGTGAGTCCTTTGGTCTCTCTGGTTTCCTTGATACGCAGACCAACATCTCTCAAGTCCATTGCAACACCTCCTTCAGAACGATTTATAGGTCTAAAGATATTATATCGGTTACCCATTTCGGTATACAGAATCTGCAAAACTATTTCTTGTTCTAAAGAACTATATTTGCTGTAAAAAAACAAAAAAAAGGCTCTGTACTACGATGTAAACCGTAATACAGAGCCATCTTTCTTAACATTTCGTTGCAAAATCCAAAGAGATCCACCCGTTCCGCTTTTCCGTATAAGACTTCAAGAGTCCCCATTTCGTTGCTCCAGGGCCGTCTGCCTCATCCACGATGGTAAAGACCCCAATCCCTGTGAATTTTCCCTTCGCATAATTCGTACTAGGACCCTTACGAATATAGAGGTCCTTAATCTTTACCTGCACAGTATACGGTGTAAACTGCTGTTTTGCTGCATACACCACCACTCCATTTCCATCAAATACAGAATAGCCCGGATGCTCATCCGCACATTTCTTCGCATTAGCCAGAATCTTATAGGCTCCAAGCTGGCTCTTTGCATCCGCCCAGGTCTTGCGGACACGGTAATATACCGTACTGGTCTCCTCTTTTGTATTCGAATCTGCGTTATACTTGGTCAGCTCCCACTTTTCAATGATTTCACACAACCGCTGCACATAGGTGCTGGAAGTTGCATATCCACCATCCTTGATGATCTGCGCTGCCTTCTTATAATTCGTACAGCCCTTCAGACCATGATACCGAAGCGTGGAGCCGTTCTTTGCTCCAAGCAAATATGCGGAATGATCCGCAATGGAGTCCTCGATTGATGGATACTTTCGGAAATCTGCTGTGATGGTGATCATCTTTCCGTTTTCTTCTTCCTGCGTTTTCTTGGTATAGATGCTCTTTCCATCCCAGGAAGAATTTCCCCAGGTATTGCCGGACAGGGATTTCTTCATACCAAAACAGTTATTGGCTCCCTGTGCCAGCTCACTCTTTCCATAGCCGGATTCCAAAATGAACTGTGCAAGGGATACACAGGCCAGCTAATGTCATTAACTTAAGAAAATTTATAAAATAAAACAGAAAAAGGTCTTGACAAATGTCAGAAAAAATGTGGCGAAGCCTCCTTGAATGAATACATTTTAGGAGGAATTGCTAATGAACTTTTACGCTGATTATGTCCGCAACAAACTCAACGCTGCCATTTCCAGCATGTCCAGTCAGATAGAAGATTACGTCAAAAATCCCGGGCATGATTTTACCAGAAATCGGAAGATGAACTTTACCTCGACAATAAACTTTCTACTTACTATGGAAGGTGGTTCACTTAACTCAGAATTACATAAATATTTTAATTATGATCTGAATCAAATAACCCGTTCTGGTTTCATAAAGCAAAGGAACAAATTGAAACCAGATACCATGGAACATTTATTTCACAAATTTCATGAGCAGATATTATGTAACAAAAAATACCAAGGCTATCAGTTACTTGCCTGTGATGGTTCTGACTTGAATATATTTCGTGATCCACTAAATCTACACACGTATTTTGCTGGTAAAGAAGGAACTTTTGGTTTTAATCAACTGCATCTTAATGCCTTGTATGACCTCCAAAGCAGGCGATATGTCGATGCTCTGATTCAGGAGCCTTATGAAGAAAATGAATCCTCTGCCATGATTGAAATGGTTAAAAAACTGACTACAAATCAGAAGACTATCATTATGGCAGATCGTGGATACGAAACTTATAACATTTTTGCAAATGTTCAGGAACGTGGTCTCTTTTATCTGATCCGGATTAAAGATACCTCGAAAAAAGGCAGCATTTCCGGAAGCCTTTCCTTGCCGGTATCCTGTGAATTTGACGAAGAAATCGAACTGATTCTGACACGTAAACAAAAGTTTTATAAAACGAAAGGTTATAAATATCTCTCAAATTCATCGCCATTTGACTTTCTTGATTCTGAGAATTTGTTTTATACACTTCATCTCAGACTCACACAGTTTCAGCTGGAAAATGGAGTTTATGAATGTATAGCCAGCAACCTGGATAAAGAAGAATTCCCACCTGAAAAGATCAAGGAACTTTATCATATGCGATGGGGAATCGAAACTTCTTTCCGTGAGCTGAAATATACGATTGGCCTGACAAATCTTCACTCTAAAAATGTGGAATATATCTGTCAGGAAATTTACGCAAAACTGATCCTGTATAATTTTTGTGAAATTATTTCAGCAAATATCATACTGGAAGAAAGAAACCGTAAGTACACATACCAATTAAACTACACAATGGCAATTCAAATATACAGGCATTATCTGCGCCAGACATTCGTAACGATAGATGTTGAAGGTCTGATTAAGAAAGAACTATCGCCCCAAAGACCACACCGACAATATCAGCGTCGAGTAATAAAGAAACGATGGGTTAGTTTCGCATACCGTATAGGATAAAAAATTATTCAAATGAATATAGCTGGCAAAAAGCAGACTTTTGGTTTGTTTATTTGTTATGCGTAAATCTTGTGATTTTTCAAGAAAGCTAATCTGAACACTTATTACAATAATCGAAATTTTCTTAAGTTAGTGACATTACCGTTTCAGGTCCCCCTTGCAATGAACATTTATCGCATTTCTTGGTTTTGCATATCCCAAAGCAAATGCTACATCAATTCCAGAAAATAAAAGTCTGCCTCCATCTTCAATCATACGGATGGAACCAAACTCCGAATTGTGAAACTCTGTGATTTTATAATCCGTCTTCTCCATCCTCTTCTCCTCCTGTCTGTACCGGCAAGTAACATCAAACCATTTTCAATGATTGTGCTCCTAATAAATTCTGCTATATTCACGGTTAAATAACCAAGATATTCTGCAAGGAAACTACTATATTCCTCTTCTGTCAGCAATTCCTCCAGCGCTTCCAAATGAGCTGTCACTTTAGAAGTCTGCTTGCCACCAAGGAGCTTGCCTAATATTTCTGTAAATTCCTCTGTGTCACATGACTCAAACATACATAAGATCATCTCCATTGTTGTTTCCAAAACTAAACGATCCATTTTCATTTTTGTCAGCTCTTCCATTGTTTTCATGGAAGTCATAAGTGCATCGCTTGTCATATGTTCTGTATTGATTCTTCCTTCTGAATCAACCAATCCTATTGCAAATAATTCTAAAAAGTATTTTCTCATAAATCTTGTCTTCCTATCGAAATGGCATTTCTTGTTCAAGTTCTTCTGGTATATCGAATGGAATCTTCCTCTTCTCTGCTGGTTGAAATCCATCAGATTCTTCTTTTTTTGTTTTGGCTTCTGCAAATTCCACATCATCCATAATGACTTCGGTATAATAGGATGCAGTTCCAGTCTGTTCATCTTTGAGCTGAGAGATTACTAACTCTCCGGAAAGAGCAATCTTAATTCCTTTTTCAAGATATTTCTCCACAAATTCTGCATTATTTCCATAAGCTGTGATCATCACTACAAATGCTTTGCTCGTGCGATTTCTTTTTACTACCAGTGGAAACCTGGATACTTTGGTTTGTCCCTTTTGCGTAGATGCCAGCTTAGTTTCTGGATCTCTGGCAAGTCTACCCATTAAAACAATCGTATTCATGCTTCTTGTCCTCCCTTTCTTCCTGCAACACCTTTCCTTGTTATTTCAAAAACAGGATAATAATCTGTGCATTTTCTGCACGAAAAAATGAGGAATGGAGTCGAACCATTCCCCACTTGCTACAGGATTTCTCCTGTAATATAAATAAGAAAATCTAAGTATTCGCATTTGGGCTTTGTCTGTACATATACATCTGATCGTTATCATTCCAGATAACCCGGCTGCAAAAATACAGTCACAGTCTCTGTTTCAGCAGAGGTCCTGTACCTTTCGGTGGTATCATTATTGCTTCGCTCTTCCCGTAGGAGTCTTCGCCTGCACGAGCCGGACTATCTCCGGTAAGCATGTTTCTCAAGATGTATCGGCTCCTTCAATTGTCAGGGTGCAATCGGAAGAACTGTCTGAACCTCTTTTACGTTTGTGATTTTTGAAAATCAGAGGATTTTCAATTTGCCTTCCATATACTCTGTATTGGGAGCGACAAAATCGGACATGATTTTAGAAATTTTTTGAAATTATTTTTTGAAGTGTAAAAAGATATAAAAAAAGATGCCAGGATTTCTCCTGACACCGTAGTGACTGTGCCAACTTCGTGCCCAGTGGGCACAAGGTTGATTGTATTATTCTTCATTTCCTAATGATATTGGTTCTTTCTTTGTTTTCTTGTTTTTAGATATCATCTTATGACCTGTATAAATAGCCATAATCATACAAAGCAAAGAACTTGCCGCAAAATATTTATGGCTTGATTTTGAACCTTTATATCCGCTATAAAAAGTACCTAGCATCGTTATCAATGCTCCGACAGACCAATATTCATGAGCTTTCATTCTAACATCTCCCTTTGTGTTAATTTTAATATGTACCTTTTGATAAAATATGCAAACTGGAAGTTAGCGATTTCTTTTTCCGGTATTCTCTGTCCCACGGATTTCCTCATGATAGAAATAATCTACGATCACCGGATGCCCCTGCGGGACTCTGCCATAAGGCATTTCATTATCCACAAAGGCACAATCATACTTCTTAGCCATTTTCTCAGCTTTTACTTCAAGTGCTTCAAAGTAGCTGCGGTTATGCTTGTTATAGATCTCGTCGTAAAGTGGTACAAGATCAGGATATTTTCCGGCGATATAATCCATAATTGTCTTTTTGAAACCGCCTCGAAGATTGAGATTTTCGAGCCAGAACAGATCGCACTGATTCTTTACCCGCTCAAAGATTGCTTCAAAATCCGTGATACCGGGGAATACCGGGGATACGAAACAGACTGTACGGATACCTGCCTCATATACCTGCTTCATAGCAGCGATACGGTGCTCAATGCTCGAGGCAGAATCCATATCGTTCTTGAAATTTTCATCTAGTGTGTTGATCGACCATGAAACGGTTACACGTCCAAGCTTCTTCAACAGATCAATATCCCGTACCACAAGATCCGACTTTGTGCAGATCAGAATATCTGCGTCACTGCCGATCAGCTGCTCCAGAAGTTTTCTGGTATTCCCGAATTGCTCCTCCTGTGGATTGTAGCCATCTGTCACAGAACCGATGACCACCCGCTGTCCGGCATATTTCTTCGGATTTTTAATTTCCGGCCAATGCTTCACATCAAGGAAAGTGCCCCATTCCTCCTTGTGCCCGGTAAAGCGCTTCATAAAAGAAGCATAGCAATACTTGCAGGCATGTGTACAGCCCACATAGGGATTGACTGAGTAACCGCCTACCGGCAGACTAGACTTAGTCATGATGTTCTTTGTTTCCACCTCACGAATGAGGATTCCATTCATTACTTCTTCCATGATTTCTGTACCTCTAACACTTTATTAAATTCTTCTGGCATTTCCTGAATCATATTTTCATCCCCTATGATAGGGACAAGGTCTTCCTTCATAAACACCGGAATGCCGAGCTTATGTGCCTGGTCCGTCAGAGACCATGCCCATTCCGGCTCCGTATGAATCTTCCTGCTCTGAGCTCCGGTCATGGTACCGACAACGATCCAATTGATTCCGGAAAGGTCAACTGTGCCGGGATCATCGAATAACGGCTCAAAGGTAACATGGTAATGTTTTGCTCTAACGTTTTTCCGAAGGGCGTCGATACGCCACCGTTCTGCTTTCCTCGTCACCGTAACGCCAAACCATGCGTTTTCCAGATCGGTATCAAAATCCAGCAAATCAGGTCGCTTGGTAAGGAACAGGAACTGATGCTGTGGATTTTCACGGATCTTTGCAAATACCTCGTCTCTCCATTCCGGCTTCCATCCGGAGAGATCGCTCATGCCGGTAAGAAGAAAGTTCTGCGGACGTTTCTTTTCCATCATCTTGAGCTTACCCGGAAAGAATTCAGGGTCAGCGAAATCATCAATCATATGCCAGCGTTTCACGTTGTTGCGGGCATAGCAATATGTACACCCCACTGTGCAGCCAATGACGATATTCATGTTCTGAATCTGATCTTTGATACAAATACTCATGACTTCTGCCACTCCTCAAGATTCTTTCTGATGCGGTCGAGGCATTCCTCAAACCGGGTAATTTCTTCCTCTGAAAAATCTTTGTAGTAAATACTGCCCATCTCATCAGATACAGAATCGTACTCGCCCTTTAAGGCATGTGCTTTCTCAGTCAGAAACAGGAGCGTTTTCCTTTTGTCCGTTTCAGACTGAACACGGCTTATCAGCCCTTGATTTTCCATTCTTTCTAGCATCGTAGTAAGAGATGTTATCGCTAATCCGCATTTAGTCGAGATTGACCTGATTGAAATACCATCCTTCTGCCACAGCACATAAAGAATACGCCCCTGGGCTCCATTAAACGCATCAATATTCTTTTCACTGAGAATCTTCTCAAAAATCCGGTCTCCAAGCTGTTTTATTTTGGTGACAAGAAATCCTCCATTCATTTTCATACAAAAGCTCCTATATAGTAGTTCATCAAAAACATACTATATAGGAGCTTTATTGTCAAGAGTTTATATGTCTTAATAGGTAAATTCCGTTTTTTTCAATTCTCCAAACCGGAATTGTTCGAGCTTTTCAAATACTAACGTCCTTAATTCTGTTCAATAATTGATTTATAGTAGTTACCAAAGTCAGCAAGTGAATTAACAATTGGAAGCATTTTTGTTCCGAGTTCTGTTAAGCCGTATTCAACTCTCGGTGGCTGTTCATGGTAATCGTGGCGATATGCCAGTCCATCACTTATCATTTGTCTTAAACTATCTGTCAAAACCTTTTGTGAAATACCATCTATACTTCGTTGTAGCTCATTGAATCTCCATGGACGCTCTTTCAAGTTACGCAAAATCAGCAGTTTCCATTTTCCTCCGATGAGAGATACTGCTGTAGCAACTGGGCATTCCGGTAATTCTTCTTTTGCTCGCATAATTCTCACCTCCGAGTCTATTGTAACACATTCATTTTTGAGTGTACAGTTACAAAAAGGTGCGTACTTGTTTTTGTATGTGTCTCACACTATACTAATACCAAGCAACCAGAAACTACAAATTAACTATGGAGGTTATTATGGCAAATTACACAAAAACAACTATTGGAAAGGAAAACCGAATTGAGCTGCATGAAAAGTTGTCTTTAACAGGTGCAGAAATCAGTTTAAACGAACTACCTGCAGGAGCAAATGTCCCATTTGTTCATTCTCATAAAGAAAATGAAGAAATCTATGGAATTCTTTCAGGTAACGGCAAAGCCATAATTGATGGAGAAGAAATTAGCCTTTCAACTGGAGACTGGCTAAAAATCGCACCTGCTGCAAAGCGTCAGTTTTTTGCATCCGATATTTCTGGAATTACTTATATCTGCATTCAGGTAAAAGAAAATTCTCTGGAACATTTTACAGCAGAGGATGCCGTAATCGGCTAATTAAAAGTATTTATTTACAAAAATGCACAGTTTACGATAAGCTAAGAACTGTGCATTTCTTTTTTGTTCAATATTACGTTTTCTCAATTTTTCAAACAAGAAGTTGTTACTCAATCAAATTCCGTAATGAATAACCCATTTATTTTTGTCCAATGCCTTTTTAAACAGTTTCTTTAATTCGCACAATTCAGGAATATCAGCAATGCTATCAATAAACGCCTTTAATGAACAGGGCGGAACAAGTGTAACACCACAATATGCAAGCCCTTTGCCTTTAACAGAAAGTGTATGCCAATAAAAGTCAATGGATGAAAGTCTTTCAACAACACCTTCTAAATCTTTATCATCAACAGAAATGCATTCGTATTTCCACGGTTCATATTCGTCATATCGCTCGCTCTGCCGAGGAGTATTCATCATAATTCCAAACTCATGTTTTGCCATATACCATCACCTCCGCAACTCCCGATTTTGTGATTACATAATCTGGGAGTTGTCTGTTATTAAATACCTGCGGCAAATTCTTCTATTAAACTGTTTATCAATTCCGGTTTATCTGTATTAGAATTATGTCCAGCTCCTTCAATCCACTTCAAAGGAATTTTGCTCTTTTGGTGCCATGCTTTGTTATACCTTATACATGAACCGGCATGGTCTTGAGTTCCACATATTAACAGAGATGGGCACTTCAGTTCATATGGCAGATTCTTTTCCATTGCCTCTGCCAAAATACGAAAACCATGCCCAGCAATTTGCGCATAACGCTTTTGGTCACCATCATAGACCAGCATCATTTCACGCATTAGATTTCTGCCATAATCAGACGTGGCAACTCCTTCCGTCCCCGATTTCAAAAGCAATTTCCACGGATAATGAGCATATACTGGTTTCATTCGCTTCAGAAGCCAGAGTTCAACCGCAGTCACATAGTTTCGTTGCAACGGTGCAGAGTCAATGGAGACAAAGCCTGTTAATCGGTTTGGATAGAGCTGTGCATAAGCCTGCCCAACATATCCGCCCATAGACTGCCCAACAATGACCGGTTTGGCAATTTTATCTTGATTTAAAATATCGTTCAGCCATTTTGCCTTATCGAACAAATCGAAATCAAACCGAAACGGCCATGAAGCGGCGTGTGCCGGTGCATCCCATACCACAACATTATACTTCTCCTTGAAATGTTGAATCTGCTTATCAAACAATCTATGATCGGCAATCAATCCGGGCAGAAAAACAAGGGTAATTTCATCCGGGTTTGACACGCTTGCCCAATAGTGAATCGTTCCGCATCGAGTATGATAAGTTTTTTCTTTCATTGAGCTCCCCTCCACAAATTCCGATTGAGATTTCACCTGTTTTAAGAGATTTAATAACTGTTATATTTTGTTATTAAATTCTCTGTAAACCCTTGAAAACACTGGATTTGTCGCAGGTGAGCTTTCCCTTATTGTTTCCCTTGTGTTATATCGTCCCACCAGTGTTTACGAACTCTGATAAGGGCAAATACAAGGGCAATAAAATCCTATAAAACAGTATAACACAAAATAAAAGTGACATGGTGAACTGATTGAAATGCTTCTGATTTTTGAAACAAATGATTGATTTAACGATAAGGAGATTTGATACGATGAAAACAATATTTGCAGAATACAATCCACAATGCAACAGTATTGATGTTTATACCAGTGCCGGCTATATGCTTCGCATTGACTGCTGGGAAGCTGAAAAGAAATTAAAGACTACACATGGATCAGACTGTGCATTAAACGCACTCGCCATTGATGCTCCTCTTGAATATTCAAGATTATATCTTGATGGAAATTTGCAGATGTGGGTAGATGCGGAAGACTCCTTGAAAATTTGATAATCTAACATCAAAAATGAGTTGTGCAAAGAGAGAAGAGAAACTATATCTCTCTCCATGCACAGCCCACAAAAAATTTATACAATATCCATTCTTATTTCATCAATAATACTTTTATCTCTTAACTTGTGAATTTCAGTTCGTGTGATAAAAAACACAATTCCTATCAAAACAAATATACCACAAAATAATGCCGCCCACGGAATATGATACAATACCGGGAAAGCCTTCCGAATAGATAAATTAATTAAAAATGGAATGGCAATTCCAAGTATAACTCCCGGAACAAGTGCATTTACAACACAAAAAACACTTTCACTATATAACATCCTGCAAAGTGATTTATTTGTCATTCCAACACTCTTTAATACTGCAAACTCACGGCTTCTGATTCTGATATTTGTCGTCAGCGTACTAATTACACTTGTAAATCCCATGAGAACGAGCAGGATAACAAAACCATACATCACAATTTCAGCAAGAACTATAGCTATATTGAGCATTTTAATCATAGCATCTGTGCGGGCAATTCTCACGGTATATCCCTGCTCTACATAAGAATCCTCTGCCACAATCGGAAAATATTCATCCATGACACTTCTGGCATATTCTGTATAATCATCTTCATCTGATGGCATACTAAACCAGTCAAAATACCTCGCATCCGCATCAGGTACGACAATTCTGACCGGATATGGTGTCTTTTCCCCAAAACCATATTCCTTTAAATCTGACTGTTCTAAAATACCTCCAATTGTAAGTGTGTTCTTCTCATTGGCTGCGTTTATCAGGGAAATCTGTGTCACATCATCTTTAAAAGGTTTTATCGACACATACTCTCCATTGTCATTATATTGGTAAGTGTTCAGCAAAAGGATACTTCCATATTCTGCGCCTGCCCTGTCACACAGTTTTTTATAGAGTTCATCATCAACGGACACGATTTCTGTCCTTGTTTCCCTATTATCATCAGAAAATTTCGGAACCCGTAGCATATCCTCTGTTAATGTATTTTTATCTAATAGCGCATTGTAAGTAAAAGTATCTGCTCCAACACCATATACGTCTATTCCGTACTTTTCCAGCTTTTGTGTAATTTCATTATATTGGTCTGATGTAACAGGTCGGCTGATTTTTCTCTCTTCTTTCCCTGTTTTCGCATTTACCTCGATATCATAATTGGAAGAATAATCCACCATCATTTCTTTTGATTTTGGTGTCATCCATTCTTGGAATTCCTTTGCCTGACCGGATAATCCTCCGGTTAACAGAAAAAGTAAAATCCCAAGTGACAATGCACGTATCGTTGCCTTATAGCCGTATTTGTTTCTTTTCATGTTTTTATAGGCAATTGCAGACTCACATCCAAATATTTTTTGGATAAAGCTGTCTTTTACTTGGATCTCTTTCAAAACTGTACCTGCTCCAATCCCTTTTACACACTGGATAGCAGTAAATTTACCAACCTTTTTAGCTGGTCTGTATGCAGAGAATAATACAATGCAAAACGAAAATACACCTGCAAACAAATATGTCCACACAGATATATGAAAGAGCAGGGAAAAGGTAAAAGGTCTCATAATAATTTCTTTTGCAGCATCATTGATATCGGAAATAAAATGTCCTGTAAATTTCACACTAATATAACCAAGTATAGTTCCTGCAATGAGTCCAAGCGGGATGGCTGTCAGACTAAGCCATAAACTCTCATAGATAACACTTGCCCTTATCTGTCTGCCTGTTGCACCAACACATTTTAAAATACCAAACTCCTGAATCCGCTTATTGGCACTAGCAGAAAATATATTGGATATTACAGTAATCGACATTGCTGCAATAAGAAGACCTAAAAGCAGTGCCGGTATTGCAAGCATGAGAGAGTATGCTCCTCCATATTCTCCATAATCCGAACCAAGGAAATCCGTAAGCATCTTATTTGCGCTTGTCACAAAGCACATTACAGTTGTAATAAGTGATGTTGCAAGTGCGATTGCAAAAATTCCTGCAATCGTTCTTTTTTTATTCACTTTCATCTGGCTTAAGGCGAGTTGTGCTGTTATTTTCATTACTTCATCACCTCGTCTTTTATGATTTTTCCATCTCCGATCGTGATGATTCGGTTCGCCTGCAGAGCTATCTTTTCGTCATGTGTGACAAGAAGAATCGTCTGCTTATACTTCTGATTGGTAAACTTCAAAATATCCAGAATCTCTCTGCTTGTTTTACTATCAAGATTTCCGGTCGGCTCATCTGCAAGAATAAATGCCGGCTCGTTTATAAGTGCCCTTCCTATGGATACTCTTTGCTGCTGACCTCCTGACATTTGCCCTGGCAGATGTTTTGCTCTTTTCTCAAGCCCCAGCATATTCACAATCTCAGAAAGCCGTTCCTTATTCTCTTTTCTTCCATCTAATTTCCATGGCAGTACAATATTTTCCTCCGCAGTAAGAGTTGGAATCAGATTATAAAACTGATACACAATTCCCAGATTTCTTCTGCGGAAAATTGCAAGTTCATCCTCACTCATTGCTTGTATCTCATTTCCATCAATGATAACCGAACCGCTTGTTGGATAATCGATTCCACCAATCATATTCATAAGTGTCGATTTCCCGGAGCCGGATGCTCCGATAATTGCTACAAATTCTCCTCTTTCTACCGAAAAAGACACATGATCCAGCGCAATCACTTCAGACTCACCTTCACCATATTTCTTTGTTAATTCCTTTACTTCTAATACAGCCATTGCATTTCTCCTTGTTTTGCGGAGCAAAATCCGAACCTTTTGTTAGAAGAGGTCTTTACTCCTTTTTTCAAATACCATCCTAGCAATGCAAAATGACTGTTCTGTGACAAAAGAAATTATTATTGTGACAATTTTGTCACTTAGAAACAATTCCTGGTCTTCCAGCATAAATGATATCACTTGAAAAATTTTAAAATAAAAGTCGTTCCCTCTCCCCTGCCTCCAAAATCAACATCAATGTCGCCACCCTGTCCTTTCAGAATAGAGAGTGCAAGCGGCATTCCGATTCCAAATCCATTTTCATTGGTAGAATTTTCAAACCTTTTAAAAAGAGCAGCATACTCTGTTTTGTCCATTCCCATACCGCTGTCCCTGACCGAAATCCAGCTATACATGGGATTTTCTCCGCTGTCAATCTCAATTACACTTCCATCCGGTGAATATTCGATCGCATTTTTGACAATGTTTGTGAGTGCTTCTGTGGTCCAGCGTTTATCACAATGTATGAGGCAATCCTGTTTCAGCTCTATGGTCAGATTGTGGATATCCAAAAGGATTGCCACCGATGGTTTTACCGCCTCTAAGAGTTCTGACGTGTGGATGTCATTTTTGATAAAATCAATTGCATGGGCATCAAGCTTTGCCATCTTAAGAAGTGCCCCTACAAGCCACTCCATTTTGTTTAGCGAAACCTGAATGTTATGAATGAACTCTTCCTGTTTTTCCGGCTCTGCCTCCTCCAGTAAATCTGCCATAATCATCATGGAAGTAATCGGTGTTTTTAACTGATGGGAAATATCTGCCATATAATCAGAGAGACTGTCTCTTTCTGCCTCAACTGCCTTTATCTGTTCATTTTTCGTGTTCACAAGAGCATAAATATCATTTTTTAATATGTTAAAAGAGCCTTCCTTATTCACTCGAATATCCAGTTCCTCGCCGGAACTATAGCCTTTCACAAACTCCGACAACTGTTCTATCTCTTTTTTCTTAATCCACACGATATCCCATTCCTCTCACAGTCTCAATGTGTATTGCCTCTCCAAGTTTCTCCCGCAGCCGTTTCACATAAACGGTAAGTGTATTATCCTCAACAAAGTTGCCGTCTGCATCCCATATTTTGTCAAGAATCTGCTGCCTTTTCAAAAGTATTCCTTTATTACTCGCAAAAATAAGCAGTAACCGATATTCCAATGCTGTAAGTTCTATGCTTTTATCATTCACATAAACCTTTGCCTCATCTGTATGGATGGCTGCATGCCCCATATAGATTATGTTATCCTTCTCTCCATTTTTGATATTGACAGATAAAATGCGCCGAACTCTCGCCAAAAGTTCTCGAATTCTGAAAGGTTTTACAATATAATCCTGTGCTCCTTCATCAAATGCCCTCACAATTGTATTTTCATCATCCACAACTGTCAGGAAAATCACAGATGTAGCATTATTTTTGAATATCTCACTTACATCAAATCCAGTTCCATCCGGAAGCTGCATATCTATAATTGCCAGGTCAAAATTATAATGTTCAATTAAACTTCCGGCATCTTTTATACCTGTGGCATGATTTGTTTCATAACCTTCTGTCTCAAGTGCATACAGAATCCCCGAAGCAATCATTGTGTCATCTTCCACCAAAAGTATTCTACTCATGAATTATAGTCCTTTCGTTATAAGATTATTCTCTTCTTCATATATTCTCCATTAAACAACTTCCGATTTTAATGTCTCTATTATACCATAATGATACTATTATAAAAAAGGAAAAAGAGCTCCTTCAAGCTCTTTTGGGTCAGTTCTGCAAACTTGAATTTGTAAATATCATTTTACATTTTTATATGAAATCACAATATGACTTGGTGCAAATAATACTGATGCAATAATCAATAGCACTGACCTACTCATAATCCCACTAAATAAGAACAACATTGAAGGAATAATAGAAAGTGCTAATGCTCTGAAAACGCTGTTTTTCTTAAAACATATAATCCAAATAGCACAATAAAGCATTACCAATATGGTATCTACAATCAGATATAGTGCAAATGCTTCGTCAGACCACCACCCAAACCAAGTTCCCGGAATATTAATTATCATGAATCCGAAACAACCCAATCTCCCTACTTGTTCTGTGACCTCAACATATTTATTGTTCCACTTATTATCAAATCCATCTTTGCACTTAATCGCAATCTCGTTAAAGAACGTTGCGTCTTTTCTCAACCCACGAAGCGACACCATACCGTCAGCTTCCATCTGCTTTAATTGCTCCATATAGGTCGGAGCAAAAGGCTTTTTGAAATGCACATTATAGGGTATACGTTCCTCAATCACATTTATATTTTCATAGGTTTCATTCTTGCGTTCGTTGTGCCTTTCCGCCTTGCTCACATCAGAAGCGGTGTACTTTTTTACCCTTGCACAACTCATATCCGCCTTGTTGCTTTTCGCCATTTCGTTCTCCTTTCTCGGCAAGACGAAGCCATTACACAACATTCTTTGAATGTGTGTAACCCACTATGACACTTTCAGACGTTCTCCATTTGAGAGCAGGGCGGCGATTGATAACATTAACTTGCTTTTCCCATTGCCGGGATCGCCCTGCAACAGAGTAACCTTGCCAAACAGAATATACGGATACCACAGCCATTTCACTTCTTTTGGCTCAATTTCGCTTGCCTTGATAATTTCAAGATGTACAGTTACATTCATTTCATTTTCAATCATTTTCATAGTTCTTTGTTCTCCTTCTCGATAAATATTTTTGGCAATGCACCACAACACAGCGAAAACTCTGCTTACATTCACTACTGCATTTTCTGCAAAGTCGTTGTAGGTAATGCGATTTCTTTCATTCAGAAACAACGCCCACTCTTGTTTCCGCTTCTTGCTCATTCTCGGCATAGCAAGCAATCCTCCTTTCCTGCCGAAAATAAAAACCACAGGAAAGATACATTAAGCCTTGTTTGTGTCATTTCTCGGGTCAAAAATCAGGGAAAATTTCCTTTCTAAGCCTTTCAAAAAATCGCAAGGTGTTTGTACTAACCTGTGGTTGTGTATGAAATTGTGGGTTTGGGGTAACAAAAAACACCGTATTTCTACGGTGCGTTCTGTCAGATATATTCTGTTTTATGATAGCAGAAAACTGGAATTCACAGTTCTTCCATCCTTCCCATCTTCAGCGCCATAACAAGAGTTCCGGCTGCCATCACAAAGGCACCAATTTCAATCACATAGATGGGAAGAAGCGCCGGACCTGCCACGGCAAAGAAGTCCACGATAAAATGAATCCCATATGCAAGAACCGCTGTAAAAGCCGCTGTCCTGCATTTGCCTGCCTTTACCGCCCGATAGATCAGCAGTGACAACCCGATATGCAGAATGATGGCACTGATTCTTTCGATTCCGCTTACAAAAAAGAGTGGTGCCGGTGTTGTCCATAGGGCCGACAGCTGTGACACGGTCTGGTTTGCAGACTCAGCAGGAAGTGCCGCCAGCGTATTCTGCATGGCTCCGCTGTTGATCATCAGCATGGACACAAGATTGCTAATTCCGGAGAGTCCTCCGAGCAGAATGGCCTCCACACCGCCATGCCCGATTCCATACATCAGTGCATTTGGAAAATCCAGCCATTTCTTCATCCAGAACTTCATGGCAATCAGTCTTCCGGTCTCTTCAAAAACCGCTGCAGCCAAAGCCGCGTACACATAGTAAAGCCATGGTCTGCTCTGTGCGTTCAGTCCGCAGAACTGAATGACAAGAACATGCAGCAGCTGCTCCAACAGCATGGCAAACAGCAGATAGGTTCCTGCTCCGATAAAGAACGAGGAAATCCTTGCCTTAAGCTTCACCCTTCCTGCAATGAACAAAGCAATCGGTACCCCCATCGAGAGGACAACGGAGCAGATAACTCCCGCTATCGCCAGACCTGATATTGTGTTCAATTCCATCTTTATACCTCCCTGATTCTCAAAAAATTCCTTTATTGTATTTGAACTGTCCATACAATATAAAGCCTAATCCGACAATAACTGCTGGAAGAATGATATAATCTATAATTATTTCACTCCAAAACGAAACAATAAAACCTAATACAAGAGATATTCCTATAATCAGCGTTCCTGTGCCGACTGTTTTTCCATACTTTGGTATATCTTCTTCCTTTACTTTTCGCCTGTTATAAGAGTGAATTGTGCTGATATTGCCTTTGATATTTACAATTCCCACAACAGATATGAACACTCCCAAAATCAACATTATAATATTTTCCATAATGACCTCCTAAAAATAGAATAGTTCCTCAAATTTTTTGTCCAATGCAATACAAAGAATTAGAGCCAATTTTGCAGTTGGATTAAACTGTCCTGTTTCAATAGAACTAATGGTATTTCTTGATACCCCTACCATTTCTGCAAGCTGAGCTTGAGAAAGATTTGCTTCTGTGCGAACTTCCTTTAAGTGATTTTTCAGTTGTAATTGTTCTTTCATATTCTCACCTCTAAAAGATGGCTAACAAATCCAACAAATGCCAAAATGGAAAGCACAAAAAACAGAACGGTCAAGACCAAATCACTCTTTCGCTTCATTTTGATAAAACGAACTAACCATTGTGTTGCAATAATGCTGAAGTATATAACCCACGGACTGTAAATCATAGTGTGAGCAAGCACAGAAGATAACAGCGAAAGCAAACAACACACTAAAGCACCAACTTTGCTTGCGTGACTTCCGGCTTGATATACCACTTCCATTTCAGCCAAGTCCTTATTGCGATGTTCTTTTCTGCTTGCATTTAAGATTTCGTCCTTTTTCATAAAAACGCCTCCATGCCAAGTTTTCTTTGCATATTTTAATTATACACATACCAAGTTTTCTTGTCAATAGAGTTCATAAAAAAGTTACAACCGATATAAGAGGTAACTTTTCTACCACTTCGATTATACTCGCAACTTAATAACTTCTTGAATACTTGTCGAAAAAGAAAAACTGTCATCGGTTTGACAGCAGTTCTTCTTCGGTTGGTATCCGTTAGGAATACACAATATCATTCAATACAATCTCATCGGCACAGGCTCGAATGTTATTCATCAATCCTATCCATCTCATCATATCCGTTGCTTTCAGTTCTTCCGTTACACCTTGCTTCTTTGCCATTTCCTTTATCAGATATTCCGCCATATCACGAGCCGAAGTATCAATTTCGGCAAAGGTGTTCATATAACTTTCCGCTTGTCAGCAGATTAAAATATAGCACACTTCTCGACAAATTCTTACAAATAACTACAAATTTTTTCACAAGAAACGAAAAAAACGATACTGCATAGATTTCTTACTCCACACAATATCGTTCTCCTATATTTATACTTTCATTGTCTTCGCCAGAGAAGTAAGTCCTGGAAGTTTAGATACGATATTATACTCCTGCAGATCAGAAGGGTATGAACTGCGTCTGATAATCATATCAGTGTTGATAAAGAAACATTTTCCTTCGATTGCAATATGCTGAACTTTCATGCTAATAATTCACTCCTCGTATAATTTTCTTTGGGTTTAAAGCATCTGAAATCTATATCACTGTATATCCGGCATTTAATAATACAGCTAATGATTTTTCAAAATCCGCATCTTTCACTAAAATATAATCTGTGTTGAATGTAGATACCGCAAAAATTCCAATTTTATTATCTGCAAGTATTCCAGACAACTTTGAAAGAATGCCAATGAGTGAAAAATCTAAAATTCCTTGAATACGGAAACCACGCCACCCATCTTCACGTTCTATTGTGTTTTCAGGAACGTCATTTGTTTCACACACAAGAGAAATTTCTTCATCTGTTTTACCAATGAAGTAGAATTCCTTGCTTAAATCTATATCATCAATGTTTTTGACTTTACATACCGTTAGCAACCGCTCTAATTTATTTAATACCAGCAAATTACTCTCCTCCACAATTTCCGATTTTCTCAATTCTCCAAACTTGAAGTTGTATCATCATTTATCTTTATCTTTTTTTGAAAAAATAAGACTGCCAGATATACCAAAAGATATACCCAGACATATTCCGATTCCAATTCCAGCCATGCTATTTAAGACATTTATAAAAACAACGCTCCAAAGTATTGCTGCGATTATTCCGATAGTGACTCCTATAATTATCCTTTTGTTGTTCATCAGCTTTATCCTCCATAAATTTCGATTTGTTAAACTCAACACACCTATTATACCTTATATCGGCAGATTCGCATGTCCATTTTATGTCATATTTCTGCAATATAAAAGGTCAAACCCGTCAAGCCCGATGGTTACTGACGAATCTGACCTTTTATAATCAAATTTCTGGATTTTTTCTTCTATTACAATATGTGTCAAATCAGGATTTAATTTATCTCGTCTTTATCTTAAATCCGTTCTTGAAGATAAATCGTATATCACTCTTAGCCTTTACCACCACTTCCTGCACCAGACTGCTCCAAAGTCCCTCATCGAATTTCTCTATCAAAGTGCCTTGTTTTTCCAATGCCGAATGAATCCCTTGAATAATTCTCTCTGAGCCTTTTTGCTTTCAATCTGTTCTGAAATCTTGTCATAATCTGCTTTGATGGTATTGTACATTTCGATAATGTCAACATATCTTCTATATCCATTCTGTTCAAGTGCCGTCCGGCTGTTCTCTGCTATGGCTGTCTGCATCTGCTCTACACTAATTATACATTACTCTCCCCACAAATAGAGCCAAACTAGAGCCATTTGATAAAACAAATGCCGGAAACCCGCATAAATACAGGCTTTCGGCATTTTAATCCGTTATTCAAACTCCAGACAGACAGTATGCCATATAAGTGAAAATCATTGATTTTAAGGCATTTTCAGGAACTATCAAACACTAAAATCTATATGAAAAAAAATTAAAAATGCAATAAAAATGCAATCGAAGTACATTCAGATTTTATAAAATAGACCGGCAAACCTCAATATCATCCAAAAATAGACGTTCAACAATGAGCGTCTATTTTTGGTTTCAAAATTAAATGGGGCTGAAAACAGCCCCGATGGGAATTGGAGATTTGACCCTCCCGGATTCTTCATGTCATGCCAGCCGTATTTTTTTCCATTGCCCCTGCACACTTTAGCAAAAATTCCCAGAAATTCCGTCGCCCACCATAATGCTTTTTACAGTTGTTATTATTGTCATAAGCGTACCTCCTGATACTATAAATCTCCACTGAAATCTACTTTTAAGTTGTTGGGAGTACATGACAGAGCTACATGAAAAAACACAAGCTAACAATCCTAACCATGACTATTTAATTTTTAACACCTAGATAATATCACAACCCTGTAATTTCTTCAATAGTCCCAGAAAGGATGTGATACTACGAAGAAATCACCACCGCCGGAGCATTCCCCTCCGGCTTCCAGACCGGAACCCGAAACCGACCACCGAACACAACATTCAGAAAGGACAGGTACATCTATATGGAATTAAAATTCGTTATCCCCAACATGGAAAAAACATTCGGCAACTTGGAGTTCGCCGGAGAAGACAAAACAGAACAAAAAAGAATCAATGGACGTATGGCGGTACTCTCTCGTAGTTTCAACCTTTATTCAGACGTACAGAGGGCGGATGATATTGTGGTTATCCTTCCTGCCGAAGCCGGAGAGAAACACTTTGACTTTGAGGAACGTGTGAAGCTCGTCAATCCCCGTATCACCGCAGAGGGCTATAAAATCGGCACAAGGGGCTTTACCAACTACATTTTACACGCTGACGATATGGTAAAAGCGTAAAGAAAAGGAGGACATCAGACTATGAGATTAGCAAACGGAATCGTGATTGACAAGGAAGCAACTTTCGGGGCATTAAAGTTTTCTGCCCTCCGCCGTGAGGTTCACCTCCAGAATGAAGACGGCTCGGTATCAGAAGAAATCAAGGAGCGTACCTATGACTTAAAATCCAGAGGACAGGGGCGGATGATTCAGGTTTCCATCCCTGCCAGCGTGCCGTTAAAGGAGCTCGATTACAACGCAGAGGTGGAAATTATCAATCCGGTGGCAGACACCGTGGCAACGGCTACTTTTCAGGGAGCAGAGGTGGACTGGTACATCAAGGCGGATGATATTGTCCTGAAAAAAGGAGCTGCCATGAATCCCCAGCCGCCGAAGAAAGACACTCCCCCTGTAAAATAACAGGAACCTAAAAAGAAAATGAAAGGAGGATGATTCCCATGAAGCAGCTTTTCCCCCATGGAAAACGTATCCGCCCCACGGATAAAGACCTTGTGTTCCATACTGCCCTTTCCGCCCTGTTCCCTGTCTTCCTGCTGGTTGTCCTGCTGTTTCATATCCGGCAGATTGCCGGAATCAACTGGCAGGAAGTGTCCCTCTCCCAGATAGTACAGAATGTAAATATCCCTTACCTATTATTCAGCATGGGCGTGGCAGGGCTGGTGTGTCTTGCAGTAATTCTTCTGTTCTGGCAATACCGCAGGGACGAAGTAAAGCAGCTCATCCACCGCCAAAAGCTGGCAAGGATGGTGTTGGAAAATAAGTGGTATGAATCGGAGCAGAGAAAGGAGGACACTTTTTTCAAGGACTTGTCTTCCAGCCGTTCCAAAGAAACCATTACTTACTTTCCCAAAATCTACTACCGGATGAAACAAGGCTTACTCCATATCCGTGTAGAAATCACCTTAGGGAAATATCAGGAACAGCTCTTAAACTTGGAGAAAAAGCTGGAAAGCGGCTTGTACTGTGAGCTGACGGATAAGGAATTAAAGGATTCCTACGTGGAGTACACCCTGCTCTATGATACCATTGCCAACCGTATCTCCATTGAGGATGTACAGGCAAAAGACGGCAGGCTCCGGCTCATGGAAAATGTCTGGTGGGAGTATGACAAACTCCCCCATATGCTCATTGCCGGAGGAACCGGCGGCGGAAAGACCTACTTTATCCTAACCCTTATTGAAGCCCTGCTCCGCACCAACGCCATCTTGTTCGTGTTAGACCCCAAAAACGCCGACCTTGCGGATTTACAGGCGGTTATGCCGGATGTGTACTACAAAAAGGAAGATATGCTTTCCTGCATTGACCGTTTCTATGAAGAAATGATGAAACGCAGTGAAGACATGAAGCTCATGGAGAATTACCGGACAGGGGAAAACTACGCTTACTTGGGGCTTCCGGCAAATTTCCTTATCTTTGATGAATATGTGGCATTTATGGAAATGCTCGGCACAAAGGAAAACGCCGCCGTTCTCAACAAGTTAAAACAAATCGTTATGCTTGGGCGGCAGGCTGGTTTCTTCCTGATTCTCGCCTGCCAGCGTCCGGACGCAAAGTATCTGGGGGACGGAATCCGTGACCAGTTCAATTTCCGTGTGGCTCTGGGGCGGATGTCGGAAATGGGCTATGGGATGATGTTCGGGGAAACCACAAAGGATTTCTTCCTAAAGCAGATAAAAGGGCGTGGCTATGTGGACGTAGGAACCAGCGTTATCTCGGAATTTTACACGCCCCTTGTGCCAAAAGGACACGATTTCCTCAAAGAAATAAAAAAACTGATAGACAGCAGGCAGGAAGTGCAGGCGGCGTGCGAAGCGAAAGCCGCAGAAACGGACTAACCTGCTGTGGCTGGTGTGCCGCAAGGCACGCCAGCAGGAACCCCTCGTATCTAACAGAGGGGTACAAATCGACAGGCAACAACCAAACAACAGGGCAGAATCCCACGGTACACAAGGGATTTTCCCCATATCCGGCGTATGTCAACAAAGCTCTGAAAGTTGACATACGCTTTTTTAGACAGGAGGGATTTTCACTGAATGAAGAAACATGGGTACGGGACATCAAAGAGAAACGGGAAGTTTACGGTATCTCACAACAAAAACTTGCGTTAGCTGCCGGAATTACCCGTCCGTATCTGAGCGATATTGAAACGGGCAAGGCTCATCCATCCGAAGCATTACAGGAAGCCATCACGGAAGCTCTGGAACGCTTCAATCCAGACGCTCCCCTTGAAATGCTCTTTGACTATGTGCGGATTCGCTTCCCCACTACGGATGTGAAGCATATCGTGGAAGATGTGCTGCGGCTAAAGCTGCCCTACTTTATCCATGAAGACTACGGCTTCTACTCGTACACGGAGCATTACTATCTGGGTGATATTTTCGTTCTGGTATCGCCGGAACTGGAAAAAGGGGTGCTGCTGGAACTGAAAGGGCGTGGCTGCCGCCAGTTTGAAAGCTATCTTCTGGCACAGGAACGGAGCTGGTATGAATTTTTTATGGATGTTCTCATGGAGGACGGCGTGATGAAGCGGCTTGACCTTGCCATCAATGATAAAACGGGAATCCTGAACATTCCCCATCTGACAGAGAAGTGCCGGAATGAGGAATGTATCTCGGTCTTCCGCAGCTTCAAAAGCTACCGCAGCGGTGAACTGGTACGGCGTGAGGAAAAAGAATGTATGGGGAACACCCTGTATATCGGCTCCCTCCAGAGTGAGGTGTACTTCTGCATTTACGAAAAAGACTATGAGCAGTACAAAAAGCATGATATTCCCATTGCGGACGCAGAGGTAAAGAATCGTTTTGAAATCCGGCTGAAAAATGAGCGTGCCTTTTACGCCATCCGTGACCTGTTAGAACATGACAATCCAGAACGGACAGCCTTTCAAATCATCAACCGCTATATTCGGTTCGTGGACAGGGACGATACAAAGCCCCGTTCTGACTGGCGTATCAATGAGGAATGGGCGTGGTTTATGGGGGAACACAGGGGAAGCCTGAAACTGACAACCAAACCGGAACCGTATTCCTTTGAACGCACCCTGCACTGGCTCTCCCATCAGGTAGCCCCCACGTTAAAACTGGCTCTCCGTCTGGATAAGATGAACCACACCCAGATTGTCCATGACATCATCACCCATGCAAGGCTGACGGAAAAGCACGAAAAAATCCTGAAGCAGCAAGCTGCCGCTGCAAAGGAGGTGGTGCTTTAACGGCGGCAATTTTAGAACCTAAGAACTCTTACAGCAAAGAAAGGAGCTTTTATGAATTTCGGACAGAATCTTTACAACTGGTTTTTATCCAACGCCCAGTCCCTTGTACTGCTGGCAATCGTGGTGATTGGGCTGTACCTTGGATTTAAGAGGGAATTTTCCAAACTTATCGGCTTTCTGGTGGTGTCCCTTGTAGCGGTCGGTCTGGTCTTCAATGCAGACGGTGTAAAGGACATCTTACTGGAACTGTTCAATAAGATTATCGGTGCATAGGGAACCCATTTTACACTTCCGTTATGGAGCAAGCTCTGATTGCTTCATGGCGGAAGTCCACTAGGGGCTTGGGGAGCGTAACTCCCCAAAAACAAATTGTATCTATATTTTAAATGTGTTATAATTTCAAAAAATTTAGAAAGAGGTAATCACATTGAAATATAGAATAAATAGTATAAGTGTTCCTTTTGGTGGCATATCTTGGGAACAGTACACAACTGAAAAAGATAGAATTGAATATTTGTTTTTTTATTTAGAGTCAAAACGCATATTGACAAATCCGATTGAAATGGAATTACCAGACCAATGCGTACATTCAGTATTGGAAATAAAAGCTGAATTAGTTAATATAGCCAAAGACTTTGATTTTAGCTCTAATGTAAAAAAAGAACTACGTCAACTGATACAAATATGTAATAAATATCTGGATAATTTGAATAAACTCAATCTGCCACACATTATCTACAAAGAAAATGATAGATGGGCTGATTTGAATTTTGATTCAGCTATGAAACAGTTTCGAAGCGGATTTAAGAAATCCATTGAAAATCTGTCAAAAGAAACTAATGTGGTTGTAACTTTTACAATACCTGAAAAATGGTGATTTTATAGTGGATATATTTGAAACAGCTCATTCTTATTTGAATTAGCTGTTTTTTATATACCTTAAATCAGAAAGGACGTGATACCGATTGAAGAAATGAAAATCTACATCCTGAACACCACAAGGTTTTACCATGAAGATTTTGAGGAATATCCTGGGGCATGGTTTTCCTGTCCTGTGGATTTTGAAGAAATCAGGGAACGTCTTGGAGTTCAGAGTGAGGAAGAAATCGAAATTGAAGACTATGAGCTGCCGTTTCCATTGGAGGGAAACACAAGGCTCTGGGAAATCAACGCCCTTTGCCGGATGATACAGGAAATGCAGGGAACGCCCCTCTATTATGAAATGGATGTGGTACAAAAGCGGTGGTTTCCCAGCTTTACGGAATTTATCGACCACAAAGACCAGATACACTGCTATCCGGTGCAGGACGGAGAATCCCTCGCCCGTTATCTGGTGCAGGAGGTACAGCTATTTGGAGAAGTGCATCCAGACCTGTTGAACCATATCGACTACGCTTCCATTGGTCGGGAACTGGAAACCAGCGAAAACTACCTGTTTACGGACAATGGTATCTTTTATTACCGCTAAAAGGAGGTGAGTAACTTGGAAGAAATGCGGATTTACATTGCCAACTTAGGCAAATACAATGAGGGCGAACTGGTAGGGGCATGGTTCACGCCGCCTGTAGACTTTGAGGAAGTCAAAGAACGTATCGGTTTGAATGATGAATATGAGGAATACGCCATCCATGACTATGAGCTGCCCTTTGAGATTGACGAATATACCCCCATTGAGGAAATCAACCGCCTGTGTGAAATGGTGGAGGACTTACCGGAATACATTCAGGAGGAACTATCAGAGCTGCAATCCTACTTTGGCAGTATCGAAGAACTCTGTGAGCATGAAGATGATATTATCTGCCATTCCGGCTGTGATGATATGGCGGATGTGGCTCGCTACTATCTGGAAGAAAGCGGACAGCTTGGCGAACTTCCGGCACACTTACAAAACTATATAGACTATGCAGCCTATGGGCGTGACATGGAATTGGAGGGAACCTTTGTTATCACGAACCACGGCGTATATGAAATCTTACGGTAGCCCCGTCTGTATCTCTTTCAGGAAATACAGGCGGATTTTTTTATTCAGGGGCGGCTTTTGCTGCCCCATCTTTTAGAAAGGACAGACAACATGAAAAAAATACGAAGCTATACCAGTATCTGGTCGGTGGAAAAGGTACTCTATTCCATCAATGATTTTAAGCTGCCATTCCCCATCACGTTCACACAGATGGCGTGGTTCGTGGTATCGGTGTTTGCAGTTATGCTCTTGGGGAACCTCCCTCCCCTTTCGTTCATTGACGGGGCATTTTTGAAATATTTCGGCGTACCCTTTGCCCTCACTTGGTTCATGTGCCAGAAGGCCTTTGACGGGAAGAAGCCTTACGGCTTCCTGAAATCCGTACTGGCATATCTGGTACGCCCGAAACTGACCTATGCAGGAAAGCCCGTGAAGCTGGAAAAGGAATATCCGGCACAGCCCATCACGGCAGTAAGGAGTGATATTTATGGCATATCCGATTAAGTATATCGAAAATAACCTTGTGTTCAACCATGACGGGGAGTGCTTCGCTTACTATGAGCTGCTTCCCTACAACTATTCCTTTTTAAGCCCCGAACAGAAATATCAGGTACACGATTCCTTCCGGCAGCTTATCGCCCAGAACAGGGACGGGAAGATTCACGCCCTGCAAATCAGCACGGAATCCAGCATACGGGCGGCACAGGAACGCTCCAAACAGGAAGTGACAGGCAGGTTAAAGGACGTTGCCTGTGCAAAGATTGACGCACAGACCGAAGCCCTGATTTCCATGATAGGGGAAAATCAGGTGGACTACCGCTTTTTTATCGGCTTCAAGCTGCTTGTCAATGAGCAGGAAGTCACCATGAAGCAATTTCGCAGGGAAGCAAAGACCGCCGTTTCCGATTTTCTCCATGAAGTTAACCACAAACTCATGGGGGATTTTGTTTCCATGAGCAATGAGGAAATCTGGCGGTTTCAGAAGATGGAAAAACTGTTGGAAAATAAAATCTCACGCCGCTTTAAAGTCCGGCGGCTTGACAAGGACGATTTTGGCTACCTGATTGAGCATTTATACGGGCAGACCGGAACTGCCTACGAAGACTATGAGTATTACCTGCCAAAGAAACGCTTTCAGGAGGAAACGCTGGTGAAATACT
This sequence comes from Blautia stercoris, assembly GCF_054657695.1. Taxonomy (NCBI): domain Bacteria; kingdom Bacillati; phylum Bacillota; class Clostridia; order Lachnospirales; family Lachnospiraceae; genus Blautia; species Blautia stercoris. The sequence continues at coordinate 316,916 of NZ_BAAHYF010000002.1, read as the reverse complement.
ATGACCTCATCAAACCCACCCGTTGTCTGATAGAGGAAAACCAGCGGTATCTGAAAATCGAACAGGAAGACGGGACAGTTTATGCCGCCTACTTTACCATCAACAGCATTGTGGGGGAACTGGACTTCCCATCCTCGGAAATCTTTTACTATCAGCAGCAGCAATTTACTTTTCCTATTGATACCTCTATGAATGTGGAGATTGTCACAAACCGGAAAGCCCTCTCCACGGTACGGAACAAGAAAAAAGAGCTGAAAGATTTGGACAACCACGCATGGCAGAATGACAGCGAAACCAGTACAAACGTGGTGGATGCTTTAGACAGCGTGAATGAGCTGGAATCCACCTTAGACCAGAGCAAGGAATCCATGTATAAGCTGTCCTATGTGGTGCGTGTGACGGCTCCCGACTTGGAAGAACTGAAACGCCGCTGCAATGAGGTGAAAGATTTTTATGACGATTTGAATGTGAAGCTGGTTCGTCCCTTTGGGGATATGCTGGGGCTGCATGGGGAATTTCTCCCTGCCAGCAAACGGTATCTGAACGATTACATCCAGTATGTCACCAGCCACTTCCTCGCTGGTCTTGGCTTCGGGGCAACCCAGATGTTGGGGGAAACGGAGGGCATTTATATCGGGTACAGCCTTGATACAGGAAGAAACGTGTACTTAAAGCCTGCCCTTGCCAGTCAAGGAGTGAAAGGTTCCGTCACCAACGCCCTTGCTGCCGCTTTTGTCGGCTCCCTCGGCGGTGGAAAATCATTCAGCAACAACATGATTGTTTATTATTCCGTTTTATTTGGGGCACAGGCACTCATTGTTGACCCGAAAGCGGAACGGGGACGCTGGAAAGAAACCCTGCCGGAAATCGCCCATGAAATCAATATCGTAAACCTGACCTCGGAGGAACAGAACAGGGGCTTACTTGACCCGTATGTGATTATGGAGAATCCAAAGGATTCTGAATCACTGGCAATCGACATCCTGACCTTTTTAACCGGCATTTCCAGCCGTGACGGGGAGAAGTTCCCTGTTCTTCGAAAAGCCATCCGTGCGGTGACAAACAGTGAAGAACGGGGGCTTTTCAAAGTGATTGAGGAACTACGGGCAGAGGGAACCACCATCAGCACCAGCATAGCCGACCATATCGAATCCTTTACGGACTATGACTTTGCACACCTGCTCTTTTCGGATGGGGATGTCACACAGTCCATCAGCCTTGAAAAGCAGCTCAACATCATTCAGGTAGCGGATTTGGTGCTGCCGGATAAGGAAACCTCATTTGAAGAATACACCACAATGGAGCTGCTTTCCGTGGCAATGCTCATTGTAATCAGCACCTTTGCCCTCGACTTCATCCACACCGACCGCAGCGTGTTTAAGATTGTGGATTTGGATGAAGCATGGAGCTTCTTACAGGTGGCACAGGGCAAGACCCTTTCCATGAAGCTGGTTCGTGCCGGACGTGCCATGAACGCAGGCGTTTATTTTGTCACCCAGAACACGGACGATTTGCTGGATGAAAAACTGAAAAACAATCTGGGCTTGAAGTTTGCGTTCCGTTCCACGGACATCAACGAAATCAAAAAGACCCTCGCCTTTTTCGGAGTGGATTCCGAAGATGAAAACAACCAGAAGCGGCTCCGTGACTTGGAAAACGGACAGTGCCTTATCAGTGATTTGTACGGGCGTGTGGGGGTGATACAGTTCCACCCTATCTTTGAAGACCTGTTCCATGCCTTTGACACCAGACCGCCTGTTAGAAAAGAGGTGGAGGAATGAAGATAAGAAAGCCCATCCAGCAGGGGACAGCCCTTGTCCCTTGCCGGATAAAGGGAAAAACCTCCCTGAAAAAAATCGGGAGCATGGCAGGAAAAGTGATTGGCAGGGTGCTTCTGGCACTCCTGCTCATCTTCCTGCTGCTGGCAGTCTTCGGCACAGCCGCCCACGCTGCCGGACTGGTGGATGATACGGTGGACGCTGCCAACGAATACAGCAAATACCCTCTGGACAACTACCAGCTTGATTTTTATGTAGACAGCGGATGGGACTGGCTCCCGTGGAACTGGCTGGACGGTATCGGAAAACAGGTGATGTACGGGCTGTATGCCATCACAAATTTTATTTGGACAATCAGCCTGTACCTTTCCAACGCTACAGGGTATCTGATTCAGGAAGCCTACTCACTGGACTTCATTTCCTCTACGGCGGATTCCATTGGGAAAAATATGCAGACTTTGGCAGGCGTTACCACGGGCGGCTTGTCCTCGGAGGGATTTTATATCGGGTTCCTGCTGATTCTCATTCTGGTGGTGGGACTTTACGTTGCCTACACAGGGCTTATCAAACGGGAAACCACAAAAGCCATCCATGCCATTGTGAATTTCGTGGTGGTGTTCGTGCTGTCCGCTGCCTTTATCGCTTATGCTCCTGATTATATCGGGAAAATCAATGAATTTTCCGCAGACATCAGCAATGCCAGCCTGACCCTTGGTACAAAGATTGTGCTACCAAACTCGGAAAGTCAGGGAAAAGACAGTGTGGATTTGATACGGGACAGCCTGTTTTCCATTCAGGTCAAGCAGCCGTGGCTCCTGCTGCAATATGGCAACTCGGATGTGGAAAGCATTGGGGCTGACCGTGTGGAAAGCCTGCTCTCAACCAGTCCAGACGAAAACAACGGGCAGGACAGGGAAGAAATCGTAGTGGAGGAAATCGAAGACAGGGAAAATACGAACCTTACCATCACAAAGACCATCAACCGATTGGGAACCGTCTTCTTCCTGTTCATGTTCAATATCGGTATCTCCATTTTTGTATTCCTGCTCACGGGGATAATGATTTTCTCACAGGTGCTTTTTATCATTTACGCCATGTTCCTGCCTGTGAGCTTCCTCCTTAGCATGGTTCCCTCTTTTGAGGGAATGTCAAAGCGTGCCATTACGAAACTGTTCAACACCATCCTTACCAGAGCCGGAATCACTCTGATTATCACGGTAGCGTTCAGCATTTCCACCATGCTCTACAACCTGTCTGGGGAATATCCGTTCTTCCTGACGGCGTTCTTGCAGATAGTGACTTTTGCCGGAATCTATTTCAAGCTGGGAGATTTAATGGGGATGTTCTCCTTACAGAGCGGCGATTCTCAAAGTATGGGAAGCCGTATCATGCGAAGACCCCGCATGCTCATATACGCCCATATGCACCGTTTACAGCATAAGTTAGGACGTTCTGTGGCGGCTCTTGGGGCTGGAACGGCTGCTTACCATGCAGGGAAAACCTCCGGTACGCCCGCCCCTGAATCCGGTTCTTCCAAACGCACACAGGCAGACCACAGCAGACCAAACGGACAGGCAGCACCGGAAAAAGAATCCGCATGGAAACGGGCTGGTTCTGCTGTGGGTGCGGTGGCAGATACCAAAGATAAAATATTTGATACTGCCGGACAGCTTCGGGAGCAGGCAAAGGATTTGCCCGTCAATGCAAAGTACGCCCTTTACCACGGGAAAACGCAGGTATCAGAGGGAGTACGGGATTTTACTTCCAGCGTGACCCAGACCCGAACTGCCAGAGCCGAACAGCGAAACGCACAGGCAGAAAGCCGCAGACAGACCATTGCAGAACGCAGGACGGAACTGGAACAGGCAAAACAGCCGCAACAAAGAGCTTCCGAAGCCCCCAAAGGGGCGGCTCCTGTCCATGAACGCCCTGTTACTGAAAAGCAGCCAGAAGATTTCCGACATCATGCAGGAAAACCAGCCATGCAGCCTGCTTCCCCATCCATCAGGGAACGGGGACAGGTTCCTGATGGGGGAACTGTGGCGGAACGGGCTTCGGTTCCGGTGGTAAAAGCGGCTTCCATCCACCATGAACAAACACCGCCTGTAAGGACAGAACGCCAGATAGTCCCATCTGCTTCCCTATCCCAGTCGGATGAAAGACAAAAGGCGGCTCCCACTATCACACCGGCTGCTCCCCGTCCGGCAAGACCTGTCAAGAATGATACGGCTCCTGTGATACCGGAAAGAAAACAGGCTACCCCTGCGGTAAAAGAATCAAACTTTACCATCCGGCGTACCACCGCCAGAAAGGAGTGGACAAAAACGGTAAAAGCGGCTGCCAAACAAAAGAAAGGGGAGAAACCATGAAATTAAGACATCTTTTCTTTGCCTGTTCCGGCGTGTTCGTGATGATGTTCTCCCTGCTCCTTTTAGTGGTGATTGTCTTCTCGGATGAGGAAGACGGAGGAAGCGGCGGAAACCTTATCTATGGGGGCGTGAGCGTATCACAGGAAGTCCTCGCCCATAAACCTATGCTGGAAAAGTATGCAAGGGAATATGGCATAGAGGAATACTTAAATGTGCTGCTCGCCATCATTCAGGTGGAATCCGGCGGCACACTGGAAGACGTTATGCAGTCCTCGGAATCTCTGGGGCTTCCCCCGAACTCCCTTAGTACAGAGAAATCCATCAAACAGGGCTGCAAGTATTTCTCGGAACTGCTCGCAGCGGCAGAAACAAAGGGCTGTGACTTAAACAGTGTGATTCAATCCTATAATTACGGCGGCGGTTTCCTAGACTATGTGGCAGGACACAGAAAAAAATACACCTTTGAACTGGCAGAGAGCTTCGCAAGGGACAAATCCGGCGGAAAGAAAGTCACCTACACCAACCCTGTTGCCGTAGAGAAAAATGGGGGCTGGCGGTATTCCTACGGAAATATGTTCTATGTCCTCTTGGTATCGCAATACCTGACCGTGGCACAGTTTGATGATGAAACGGTACAGGCTATCATGGACGAAGCCTTAAAGTATGAGGGCTGGACGTATGTGTACGGGGGCGATTCCCCCTCCACTTCCTTTGACTGTTCGGGACTGGTGCAGTGGTGCTATGGCAAGGCAGGAATCGCCCTGCCACGGACAGCTCAGGAACAGTACAATGTAACGCAGCACATCCCCCTGTCCGAAGCAAAAGCAGGGGATTTGGTCTTTTTCCACTCCACCTACAACGCTGGAACCTACATCACCCATGTGGGGCTATATGTGGGAAATAACCGGATGTACCATGCCGGAAATCCCATTGGTTACGCAGACCTGACAGGCTCCTACTGGCAACAGCACCTTGCCGGAGCCGGACGAATCAAAAAATAAGAAAGGATGAACCGATATGATTCAGATTAGAAAAGAGGAAAACCAGAAAAAGCAGAAAGAAAAGAAACTGAAAGTCTACAAAGTCAATACCCATAAAAAAACCGTGATTGCCCTGTGGGTGCTGCTGGCAGTGAGTTTCCTGTTTGCCGTCTATAAGAATTTCACGGCGATAGACATTCATACTATCCATGAAACCAAAGTGATTGAGGAAAAAATCCTCGACACCCACAAGATAGAAAACTTTGTGGAGAATTTCGCAGAAGTCTACTATTCATGGGAACAGTCTGCCGCTTCCATTGATAACCGGACAAATGCTTTAAAAGGGTATCTCACCGGAGAACTGCAAGCCCTGAATGTAGATACTGTCCGAAAGGACATCCCCGTATCGTCTGCCCTGACTGATTTTCAGATATGGGAAATCACAGAAGAAAAGGAGCAGCATTATCAAGTGACCTATACGGTGGAACAGCATATCACAGAGGGAGAATCCGTTAAAACTGTCCGTTCCGCTTATCAGGTGACCGTCTATGTGGACGGCTCTGGAAACCTGACGATTATCCAGAATCCAACCATTACCAGTGTTCCCGTAAAATCCGGTTACACTCCCAAAGCGGTACAAAGTGACGGTACGGTGGATTCCATCACCACAGAGGAAATCAACGAATTTCTCACCACTTTTTTCAAGCTGTACCCTACGGCAACCGCAAAGGAGCTGACCTATTATGTGAATGAGGGCGTACTGAAACCTGTGGGGAAAGAATACATTTTCTCGGAACTGGTGAATCCAGTTTACAATCGAAACGGAAATCAGGTGACAGCTTCCCTTGCAGTGAAATATCTGGATAACCAGACCATGACAACACAGGTATCGCAGTTTGACCTTGTGCTGGAAAAGAACGGGGAAAACTGGAAGATTGTGAAATAGTTATAGAAAAACGTGCATTTCTCATTTGAGATTTGCACGTTTCTCTTATAAAGTATTTCTTTTTAAAATTTATCATTAGTCTTTATATTTTTGATTAGCTCCCAATAGTAGTGTGTCAATTGCTTCGGATAATTCTTTTCTTACTTTATCAGGATTAGAAAAAGCATATCTTAATTGTAAAGTTGTATAACCATGAAGCATACCTGTTACCATGTTCAAAATTTCAGTGGTCTTATCTGGATTAAAGCCACATGAGCAAATAAGTGTTTTAAGTAAAGATAGATAATCATTAAAAATGATTGCTGTTTCCTCTGTTCCATTCCAACTAGCCCATTGAATTATTTCATAAACACCGGGATGTTCAATCATATAATTAAGATATTCAACTGCCACTAATTTTAACGCTGAATCCCCTGTCTTACCGATTGCTGCACGAATCATTTTTTCATTCATAGTACGCATACCACTATGTGCTATCTCCCTAAGAAGTTCATCCAAACTTCCTATATGATTATATAAGGAGGGGGTACGAATCCCTAAATTTTCAGCAATAGCTTTCAAAGAAACATTATGAAGTCCATTTCTATCAGCCATATCAGAAGCAGTTTTTATAACTTCGGCTTTTGTAACTCGCATATTCATTTTCCTCTTTCTACACATCATTTACTTCATTTTAATTAATCAAATTAATGAAGTCAATAATTTGGTTAGAAAAAATGAACTCTTGTATTGACAAACAGTCTTATAATATTTAAAATTACTAATATAGTTAGTTTTTATACTATTCAAATTAGTTTGCGAAAGGAAATACAAATATGTGTACAAGATTTGTGTATAATGGAAAAGAAACCATTGTTGGGTTCAATTTTGATATTGACCTTTCTGAATGGGAACATACTGTAATTACCGAAAAAGACCGTTTTTTTATAGGGATAAAAATGTCCGATAATAAGTACCACTCTTTTCACGGAATCAATAGAAATGGGAATGTTGGCACATTGTTGTATGTACATGGAAATGACAATGCACAATTTTGCGGTAATGAATCATGCTATACAATAGCTGATTTGACAGAAAACTTTATAAAAGGCAATCTCTCTTTTGACGATTCATTGGAAATAGTGAAAAAAAAGAAAATTACTTATGCACCTGACACTACTATGCAGGCTATGTTTTCGGATAGAAATGGGCGTGTTCTCATTATTGAACCGGGGATTGGGTATCGCTTGGAAAAAGAAAAATATTCCTTAATAACAAATTACTCCATTCTAAAACCAGAATTGACTAATCCATATGTTTTATCTGGGGATAACAGATATGAAAAGGCAAAGGATTTACTGCAAGGATATGGAGAAAACTTCTCTATTTCCAACGCCTTTGATGTACTTAGGTCAGTACGTCAGGAAGGACTTTGGGCAACCAGAGTTTCTTTTGTTTATTCCGTTGCTAAAAATAAGGTATATTATGTGTTGAACAATGATTTCAAAAATATTGCAGAGTATCAATTCTAATATCACTGCAATTATAAACAAAAGTGGAGGATTTACATTTCCCCCACTTCCTTAGATTTGACAATACCATCTGCGACGCTTTCCATAATAACAAGGTCAGCGTCTGTGAAATTGTCTATTTTGTTTTCTAACTGCCTGCGTTTGGTACTTTTCACCTGACTGCTGGCAGGCAAGAAAAACTCATCCACTGATACATTCAGCAGAGATACAAGGTCGTAAAGCACCTGTAAGCTGGGATGCTGCCCTTTGTTCTCAATATTGGTTAAATAGCGTGGGTCAATCTCAATCATTGCTCCCACCTGTTCACGGGTCAAACCCTGTTTTTTACGGGCTTCTTTTATGGCAAGCCCCAAAGCCCTGAAATCATATTTATCTTCTTTTTTACGCATAATACACCACCTCTGTACATTTTACTGTTCCTGTTATAATAGTGACAGGTATAGAAAAACGTATTGTACAGTTGTACAGTTCCTATTATGCGTACCAAAGATAAAACTATGCTGCTGAAACGGAAATAAAAAAAACCGTTATTTGGCAGTACACTTTTCTTGCGTCAAAATCACATAAGCCTTTCCAGACGACGGTTTAATAAAAGCCGCCGTCTTTCTTTTTTCCAGAACACATGGAGGTTGTATTAAAGTCAGCTTTTTTTAGGCTCCGGCGGCTTACAGGAGGAAGCCGCTATGCAAAATATTTTCTTAAATATATCTACATTCGGTAAACCGTTAAAAAAAGCCATCCACCTACGCTAGAAAAGTCTGACCTGCAATATGGTTTTTCACAATACATAGTAAGAACTATCGAAGCACACAAGCAGAAATATCGTCTGTTTGCGTGCTTTTTTAGTTGGAAGAAAAAGTTTTTAAATTTTTCTTCTCAAAACGCAACTGCACCCCCTGTCCTGTCGGGACTAAGAGCGAAAAGGGGGAAAGAAGCAGAAATTCCTATCAACTCGCTCCCTTTCAAGGCTGGAAAGGGGGTGAGCAATGATGAAGCCATCTGAATTTCAGACAACCATAGAGAACCAGTTTGATTATATCTGTAAAGTCGCTATGGAGGATGAACGCAAAGACTATCTCAAAGCGTTGTCCAGACAGTGTAAACGGGAAACCCTGTTCTGTGATATGGACGATTACACCGTCAATCTGTTTTCTTCCGAAGACACCTATCCCTCCCATTTCCATACTTTTGAAATGGATGGATTTACTGTCCGCATTGAAAACAGCCTATTAGCAGAAGCATTAGAAAATCTGGATGGAAAGAAACGTGACGTTATCCTGAGATATTATTTCCTCGGATTTGACGATACGGAAATTTCAAAAATTCTGGAAGTTAATCGTTCTACCATCCAGAGAAGAAGACACGCCGGACTGGAATTTATCAAAAAATTTATGGAGGAAGAAGCATGACAGCAAAGCACCCTATGATTCCGTTTCCTGTGATTGTCAAGGCTGCGGACGGCGATATTGAAGCAGTCAACCAGATTGTACGCCATTACAGCGGTTTTATTGCCAGCCGTTCCATGCGTCCCATGAAAGACGAATATGGGAACACTCACATGGTTGTAGATGAAACCCTACGCCGCCGGATGGAAACACGTCTGATTGCAAAGATTTTATCCTTTGAAATCAGGGAATCAAAGTAAAAATAACGCTCTCCTGTGGAAGCATGGACAAGCCCATGCTTCCCAGACAGAGCTTGCCAGCCTATTAAAGTGCATTATCACCAGTGCATTTTAACAGGCTGACAAAGCCAGATTGTTCCTTGAAAAAGAAAGCGTCTAATCAACGCAGCATAAAGCAGCCGAATACGTTTCGATAGAAAGAGAGCCGTTGGGCTGGCACGCCGTAACCCACCAAAGGAGGGATGAAACCGGATAGCGATTCCTGCCAGCGTTCCATAAGCAGCTTACCGCAAAGCTGCCGCCATGACCTTTCTATTGTGATAATGATACTTCCGTACAGCCTTAGTCCGTGTGATGATGTAGCACCGCTGGCAAAGGGTACGGCTGGATGAGAACCATGCAGGGGTGAGATTCCCATGAGCTTTAGCGGAAGCTGTTCGGTTTGCTTAGATACCATTTTGAATTAGAGTTTTTCATTCAAAATCAAATAACTATTCGCAGGAAATACAATCTTAATATTACTTTTGCCACAAAATCTGATATAATATAGACAGATATTGAGGGTTCCATATCTGGTCTATGGAAAGGAGGAACATGATTACAGTAACAAAAAAAGACTTAATAGAACTGGGTTATGGAACTTCATTCGCAGCAGACATCATAAGAGAAGCAAAAAAACTTATGATTTCAAAAGGGCATACCTACTATCAGTCACGCAAACTGGACAGGGTTCCCAGAGAAGCTGTGGAAGAATTGCTAGGGATTACTTTTACTGATAAATCAAACTGATTGTACTTCTTGCACATTTATGTAAGGAGTGAAATCATGGCAAAAGACCCTATTAAGAAAGCAGAAAATGGAACTTATTATTTTAGAGCCAACTTAGGTTTTCATCCGATTACCGGAAAACAGATTCAGAAATACAAAAGTGGATTCAAGACAAAAAAAGAAGCCAGAGAAGCATATTCAAAACTTATGCTGACATCTACAGAAGAATTGACAGAAAAGAAACAGCAGCTATCCTTTCAGCAGTTTATTGAGGAAACTTATCTTCCTTGGTATAAAACACAGGTAAAGGAAAGCACCTATCTGAACCGCCGTTCTACCATCCAGAAGCATTTTTCATACTTTTACAAAATGACGGTGGATGAGATAGAACCCATTAACGTCCAGAACTGGCAACTTGAACTCGCAAAAGAATTTAGTCCAAACTATATCCGTATTGTACAGGGTATGCTCTCTATTGCCTTTGACAGAGCAGTTGTTCTCGGTCTTGCAAAGAAAAATCCGTCACGGATGATAGGAAACATCAAGAGCAAGAAAACAAAAGTGGATTTTTGGACACTGGATGAATTTCAAAAGGTAATTTCCCTACTCTACAAGGGCGATTATTACGAACATTACCTTTTCATTTCATACTGGCTCCTGTTTATGACCGGAATGAGAATCGGAGAAGCCGCAGCCCTGCAATGGTCGGACATCAACTTTGAAACCGGACTTTTAAGTATAACGAAAACGCTGTACTATAAAACAATGGACGAATACAAATTTGTGGAGCCAAAAACACAAGCCAGTATTCGCACTATCTATATTGACACAGATACCATTAAAGAATTGAAAGCATGGCAGGAAGTACAGCAAAAGGTTTTAAAGGACTGTGACCTTGTACTAAGCTATAATGGGATTCCCACCAGTAAGCACACCCTCCCACGGGCATTAGAAAAACTTGCTGGATTGGCAGGGGTACACCGTATCAAAATTCATGCACTCAGACATTCCCATGCTTCCCTGCTCATCAGTATGGGAGAAAATCCTTTATTGATTAAAGAACGTCTGGGGCATGAAAAGATACAGACCACTTTGGGAACCTACGGACATTTATATCCCAACACCAACGTGGAAGTTGCCAAAAAATTAACTGGCGTTCTCACTTATACTCCAGCAACAACCAGTATTGCCGATTACACCAGCAATCAGCATACTGCAATCTATCACAGAGCAGTTGAATAAAAAAATGCAATCAAAATGCAATTCTAAAAGGAAAGAGCCTCAAAACCCTTGAAAATAAAGGCTTTGAAGCTCTGCTCCAACTATTCAAACTCAATCGTTGCTGGTGGTTTTCCAGTGCAGTCATACATGACACGATTGATGTGTTTTACTTCATTTACAATTCTGCTTGTTGTTTTTCCGATTACATCCCACGGAATTTCTGCGCTTTCTGCTGTCATGAAATCAGTCGTTGTTACCGCACGCAGTGCAATTGCGTAATCATAAGTTCTTTCATCACCCATAACACCTACAGAACGCATATTAGTAAGCGCTGCAAAATACTGTCCGATTTCTTTATCTAATCCGGCATTTGCGATTTCTTCACGCCAGATTGCATCTGCATCCTGTACCATTTTCACTTTCTCAGCGGTAACTTCACCGATAATACGAATTCCAAGACCCGGACCTGGGAATGGCTGGCGGAATACAAGATATTCCGGAATACCAAGTTCCAGACCTGCTTTACGCACTTCATCTTTGAATAAGTCACGAAGTGGTTCAATAATTTCCTTAAAATCTACATATTCCGGAAGACCACCTACATTGTGATGAGATTTAATAACAGTAGATTCGCCACCTACACCACTTTCTACTACATCCGGATAAATTGTTCCCTGTACTAAGAAATCAACAGTTCCGATTTTCTTTGCTTCTTCTTCGAATACACGAATAAATTCTTCACCGATGATTTTACGTTTTTTCTCTGGTTCTTCTACACCTTTTAATTTACCATAGAAACGTTCCTGAGCATTGACACGGATAAAGTTTAAGTTGTAAGGTCCTGTCGGTCCAAATACAGCTTCTACTTCATCTCCTTCATTTTTACGAAGCAGACCATGATCTACAAATACACAAGTTAACTGATTTCCAACTGCTTTTGATAACATAACTGCTGCTACAGAAGAGTCCACACCGCCAGACAGTGCGCAAAGTACTTTTCCATCGCCTACTTTTTCACGGATAGCTTTGATACTTTCTTCTACGAAAGAATCCATCTTCCAGTCACCAGAACATTCACATACATTGTATACAAAGTTAGAAAGCATTGTCTTTCCTTCTTTTGTATGGAGTACTTCCGGATGGAACTGTACGGCATACAGGTTCTTCTCTGTATTTTGAACAGCTGCTACCGGACAGTCATCAGTATGTGCAATAATTTCAAATCCTGGTGCAGCTTCTGCAATATAGTCATTGTGACTCATCCAGCAGATTGTTTTCTCGGATACATTTTCAAAGAGTTTTGTTGACTGGTTAACCGTAACTTCGATTTTACCATATTCTCTTACAGGCGCTGTCTCTACTTTCCCGCCTAATAAGTGCATCATCAGCTGCGCACCATAGCAGATTCCGAGTACAGGAATTCCCAATTCAAAAATTTCTTTTGTATAAGTTGGTGAATCCTCTAAATATACGCTGTTTGGTCCTCCGGTAAAAATAATTCCCTTCGGCTGCATTTCTTTAATTTTTTCGATATCTGTTTTGTAAGAAAAAATTTCACAATATACGTTGCATTCACGCACACGTCTTGCAATTAACTGGTTGTACTGACCACCAAAATCAAGTACAATTACGGTTTCTCTCTTCAACAAACTCTCCTCCTGTTCTTTTTTGAATCTTTTTAATCAGCTTTTTCATGTTTTAGAAGTATGCATTTTAATTTTTGCATTGTCTAAGTGCTCATATTATAAGCCATCTAACTGGATTTTACAAGTTCTTTCAAAAAAACACCTTTAATTTACAATATCCCTAAGCCCGCTTTGCTTTTACATCGGATTCACATGCACCATACAATGTTTTACAAGAGGAAAATTTTTCTCAACTGCATCATGTACTCTCTGCGCTATTTCATGCGCATTTTCCAGAGAAAGTGTTTTATCTGCTGCAATTTCGATATCCACATAAATTTTTGCACCAAACAATCTGGTCTGGAGCAAATCAATATTTTCCACTCCGGCCTGACTTGCAATCACTTCTCTCATTTTCTGAATTGTCTTTTCATCACAAGATTTATCCACCATTTTATCCACGGCATCTTTGAAAATATCGTAGGCTGCTTTCCCAATAAAAATACAAATCACAACACTTGCAATCGGGTCTAAAATCGGATATCCCATTCGAGAACCTAAAATACCGATAAATGCACCAACAGAAGATAATGCATCGGAGCGGTGATGCCATGCATCTGCCATAAGTGCTCCAGAATTAATTTTCCTCGCAGCTCCTCTTGTGTACCAGTACATCCATTCTTTTGTTGCAATTGATACCACTGCTGCAACAAGCGCAACCAAACCAGGAGCTTTATTTCCTTCCACTCCTTTTATAATCTGTTCTAAACCAGTAATTCCTATTCCAATTCCTGTTGCAAACAGAATCACTGCCAAAATAATTGCTGCCACACATTCCATTCTGTCATGACCATACTGATGATCTTTGTCAGATTTTTTTCTTGAAATGTTGATTCCAATCACTGCCACAACTGTACTAAATACATCTGAAGCAGAATGCACTGCATCAGAAATCATAGCACCGGAATGTCCCAAAATACCAGCTAATAACTTCAGCAATGATAAAACAAGATTTCCTGCAATTGTAACTCCGGATACTCTCATCACTATCTTTTTTGATTTTTCATCTGAAAGCTGTTCTAACTGTTCTGCATCCATTTTTATATCCTCCTTCTTCTGTAAAGCGGACATTTGCAATCCACTTCGCTACTTACTCATAAACGCAGTCACTTCGCAACCTGTCACAGTGGGATTAGTGCAGAGTATTTTTTGTTTCATAGGATGCTCCTATGAAATAAAGAAAAAAGCACCTGTGGAACAATAAGTAAACTACTGTCCCACAGATGCTTTTCATTTTCACCTGCTGTCACTTTTGTGACCCGGCACGTAAAGATTTCTCTCTCTTTCCTGCCTGTTTCGTTTTACGTCGCCCTCGGCGTTTTTAAGATTTTATGTTATTCTATGACACGAAATACCTGTTAGTCAATAGAAACATTCGTTTTATGTAACCTCAAAAATTCAGGCATTTATGACGCAAAGTCAGCTGCAAAATCGTCCCCAAACTCGAAGATTGAGATAGCACTCACATCATTTTTATACAAGGGAAGCATGTTTCCACTTTCCACCCAGGTAACGGATAGTAAAACAGATAGACCGAAACAGCCAGTCAATCGTCATTGCAACCCATATTCCAAATACTCCCCATTTTAAATACGAGCCTAAAATATAACTGAATCCAATTCTAAACGTCCACATGGAGACAATCGCCAGTATCATCGTATATTTTACATCGGCTGCCGCACGCAAAGTATTTGCAAGAGAGAAAGACAACGGCCAGATAGTTACAACACAGCAGCTATGATAAATCAAAATTCTTCTTGCATATTCACTGGCTTCCGCTGATAATCCATAAACTTTTATAATGAATGGAAGCAGAAGCACCACCAAAATATTCATTAAAATCAAACAGAGGTACGTCAGCTTCATTAATTTTTTCGTATAATATTTTACCTGTTCAAAATCTCCCGCTCCAACACACTGCGCCGATACCGTGAGCATTGCAAATCCAATTGACATTCCAGGCAGTACCGCAAACATTGCAATATTATTAGATACCGCATTTGCTGCAATCGAAGCAGTTCCAAAGCTCGTCACCAGGCTGAGTACCAGAATTTTTCCAAGCTGAAACATACTGTTTTCCAGACCGTTCGGGATCCCAATATACAAAATCTTTTTCAAAAGATTCCAGTCTGTATGAAATGAAAATGGATGAAAGATATGAATCTGACGACTCTGATTATTTAACAGAACCAATATAATCGCTGCCGCTACACATCTTGATACTAAAGTTGGAATAGCTACTCCCTCAATTCCTCTGTGGCATCCATAAATTAAAACTGCATTTCCTCCAAGATTAACTGCATTCATAATCAATGAAGTAATCATGGCAATGGTTGAATTTCCCATGGAACGAAAAATAGCTGCACCTGCGTTATATACTGCAATCATTGGGATTGACGCAAACACAATTAAAAGGTAAATATTACAGTTATACATAACATCTGCGTCGATTTTACCAAAAATACCATGCAGGATTACATTTCTACCAAGATATCCCAATGCCATAACCACAACCGATGCTTTCACCGTAAATAACAACAGCTGATTCGTTGCCTTACATGCCTCAGCCTCTTTTTGTTTTCCAATAAACTGACCGGCAATTACTGCGCCACCCGTAGCTAATGCCGTAAAAATATTAATAATTAAAACCATTACTGTATCAATTAACGAAACTCCCGATACGGCTGCTTCTCCTACACTTGCTACCATAATAGAATCTGCCAGTCCTACAAATGCCTGCAGAAACTGGTCGATAATCAATGGTACAATCAGTTTTTTCAAATCCTCATTTGAAAAAAATCGCTTCATTTTTTCACTCACACTCCATACTATTTTGTACATTTTCAGATGAGTCTATTATACTCTTGCGATGAGAAAAATAAAAGAGTCGGAACGTTCCAGACTCTTTTATTATTTATAAACACTGCAAAATCAACCATACATTTTCAAAATTTCGCATCTTTAAATCCTGCTTTTTTATCCAAAAATAAAGGTTTCCTTGATATTCCCATCTGTATTCATCATCGTATCCATCTATTGTTCCCACCTGAAATAAAAGCATCCAATCCTTACCTTTTTCCCAAATTTCCTCTCTTTCCTGCTCCGGCACATCCTGCCAGCCTCTGCCTAGATAATATCCCCTTGTAACTCCTTCACATTCTTCTTCCATTCGACCCTGTAAGACATCCGGATTCCCTAACAATTTTATCCTTCTGTATGCCCATTCGTAATAATATTCCATTCCCTCCTCAAATATCGGAACTCCACAGGATTGCAGACATTCATCATAGTCGTCTAAATCATCACACACAATTCCCTCTGTTTTTTTTAATTTTTCTAAATCCGGAAGTAGCTGTTCATATACCGGCAGACTTTCTTCGTTTTTTATCCTTACAATTTTCATTTCTGAAATGATTGCATCTTTCTCTAATTCTGCCGGAAAATCCATTGCTTCAAGTTCATTTTCATCCGGAAAATAATAAACCTTCGCACAGCCTTTATTTGCTGGATCATATCCATAATCCATCGAACGCATTTCATAAAAGAAACTAAGAATTCCTTGTTTCGGCAATAATTCTTCTTTATCATAAGGTGCAACATCCTTTAAATTAATCTGTATAATAAATGATAAGGGTCTTTCTTTCCTGATATCTTCAAAATCTTTCCCTTCATAAACTGGCCATTCAAAATCTTTTGGAACATCCGGCTTTCCTCCGATTTTAGACGCTCTTTTTGCAGCACCACTTTTTAGAGTGTAATTGATTACTATTTCTGTTTTCTTATTTTGTTTTATCAACTCACAAATCCTATTTTTTTCTGCCTGATTCATCTTATTTCCCCCAACCTTTTATTTTTATGCTCTTATCTTACCATTCTTTCCCTTCTCTGCAAAGAACTATCTTTTTTTCTTCCAAAACAAAAAAAGAAAGCCAGATTTTCTGACTTTCTTAATTTTTACAATATAATCAGCAGCAGCTGTCTTACTCTCTTTCTACTGCTTATTCATTACTGATTCATTATTTATTATTTCATTCTATGTTTCATTCTTTTTCCAACAATCACTGCTCCAATTCCCACACAGCCACTTATTCCAAACAGAGCAAGCCAAAATTCTATTCTGCTGTTATCTCCCGTCTGTGCATTTTTAGCAGTTGTACTCTTATTCGCATTACTTGTTGCTGTTTTATTTGCATTATTTGTTGCTGCTTTATTTGCTGTCTTGTTTGAGTTGTTTGCTGTTGCCTTATTTGTATTATCCGTCGTTGTCTTGGTAGATGAGGTCTGTTTTTTCTCTAGTGAAGCAATGGCATCTTCTATTGCTTTTGCCATCTTATCGACTTCTTCCTGCTCGGTGATATTTTTTCCTCGAACTACTGCTTTTACTGCTTTTTCTACTCCAGTAAAGTCTTTATAGTCTGTTTTTTTCAGTGAATTTGCTTTTTTAACTGCTTCATCTACTTTTGTATAATCTGCATCTTTATATTCCAGAGCGCTAATGGCATCTTCTATTGCTTTTGCCATCTTATCGACTTCTTCCTGCTCTGTAATATTTTTGCCTCGAACAACCGCCTGAACTGCTTTTTCTACTCCGCTAAAATCTTTATAATTTTCTTTTTTCAGCGCATTTGCCTTTTCAATTGCTTCATCTGCTTTTGTATAATCTGCATCTTTATAAGTCAATGTCAGTGTCTGGGTATGCGTAGCAATATCTGCAGTAACCGTAATTTCACCGCTAAAAGGATTACAATTATCCGCAGTTATTTCAACCGGATAGATTCCTGCTTCTAATTCAGCCAAACCTGAAGACACTTCTTCTCCATTTACTTTAAGAACCACATTTGTCAATTCTGCCGGCACTACAGCAAAGGAAACTTCATACTTAGGTTTTGGCAGAACCGGAGTCTTTTCAGAAACATAATTATAATTTCCGCCACCTGCCACAATTTCTTTATAAAATGCTTCTGTTCTCATAGAATCAAATGGTTTCGCTGTACCTGCTGCTGCATTTTTTCCGCACGCCAAAACATTTTCTTTCTCTGTATAATAATTATTCGTGAAAATACCTGTACCTGAAACTGCTCCACTAATGCCACCAAACCGGCTATATGGAACAGTCGTTACCGTATACTGTGACAAATCAATATTTCCAGCGAAATAACAGTGGCTGACTGTCGTTTCATTTCCCACTGTTCCTACAATTCCTCCAACATCCGTAATCCCTTTTCCGAGCGGGGTTAATGTTCCTGTTGAATAGCAGTTTAAAATCTTAGAAGTTCCACTAGTCTGTCCGACAATTCCACCACCATGACTTGCTGCCAGTATCATATTTCCAGTATTTACACAATAACTTACTTCTGTATCTCCAGTAGCATATCCTAAAATTCCACCTGCATAAATACTTCCCATGTCACCTGTTATCGTAATATTTCCTTTATTTTCGCAGTAATTTATCTTTGTATTTTCTGCGTATCCACACATTCCGATAAATCCATAAATATATTTCCCATTATTCTGAAATCCAACTTCTGACACACAGTCAAAAATAGAAGCATTCTCTGCGTATCCTGCAATTGTTCCAAAAAAGGTATATTCACTGTCGTCTGCTGTAACATTAACGTTTCCTTTTACTGTCAGACTTGAAATTTCCGCCTTTTCAACGTATCCAAAAAAACCTCCAACTGCTCCTTTTCCATAACTGGAAGAAAAATCCAGATTTGAAATCACATGTCCATTCCCATAAAATTTACCACTGAAACAGTGTTCAATATCTCCGGCAGCATTAGCTTGTCCTATCGGTGTCCACTCCACACCCGATAAATCTAAATCTGCATCAAGCACTACGACTGCATCTGTTTTTTCATCATAATCACCTGCATTGACTGCTTTTGCAAATTTCAGCAATTCGTCCACAGAAGTGATTACTGTTTTACTGCCCTGTTCTTCTCCTTCTGCCCATACCGACTCTGGCAGTAATAACAAACACATTGCCAGCACCAGAAACAGTCCTGTAATCTTTCTTTTCATACGCACCTCCGCTTTTCCATTTGTCAGCTTATTCCACTCTATCTGACCAAATCATATTGTTTATAATTTATATCATACCTTTTTTTCTGACAAATAGCAATCTATTCGAAGATGTTTTGAGATTTTTCATTCCACACTGTGTATCCCGGGAGTTTGGCAGTCGAGTAATTAAATGTTCGTAAAAAAAGAGAGGATACGCTCTCCTCTCTCTTCCCAATTTTTTTATTTTTTCTACATTTCTCCAATTTTCTCTTTCCATATTTCAACCAGTCTTTCCACCGAATATGCTGCATTTGCCGGACTGGTTGATGGAAGTACTTCCGCTTCAATCCCAAGCTCTTTCTGCTGATATTTTCGAAAATACGTTCCGGAAGTTTTTCCATTACAGAAGATTCGTTTTACATTACTATCTTTTACAATCGCTTTTAAATCCGTCGGAACTACATTTTTAATGCTGCTGTCACTGGACCCAATAATATCACAACTGTAAATAGTATCCCAAAGCGCTACATGATGCCGATATAACATTGCTTTCTTTTCTTCGATATTCTTTGGCACCGGTTCATTTAACACTGCTGCGATTACTTTCCAAAATCGATTCTGCGGATGCCCATAAAAAAACATCTGCTCTCTCGATTTTACAGACGGGAGACTTCCTAGTATCAAAATTTCTGATTCTTTATTATAAAGTGCCGGAAATGGATGTGTTACATGAGTATATTCCTTTGTTACTGCTGCTTTTTTGACCATCTTTCTGTCTCCTCTTCTACTTTTGTCCTTCTTTTTCATGCATTAAAAGATATTTCTCCCTCGTTGCAATTCCACCACGAATATGCCGTTCTGATTTATTCCTGTCCAATACCTGACGTACTTCTAATCCCAAAGTAGGATTAATCTGAATCAGACGCTCGGTACAGTCTTTATGTACCGTACTTTTGCTGATTCCAAATTTCTTTGCGGCCTGACGCACAGTTCCTTTGTTTTCAATAATATAGCATGCAATTTCCACTGCCCGTTCTTCGATATAATCTTTCAACGGATAAGCCTCCGAAGACGCTGTTTTTACAGTGTATGCCCTGGATTTACAGGGTATTCTCCAAACTCTATTGTATTATTTTCCTATTTTCCCTGTTCCGGATTAGCACCCGTTTTTCCATTTTCCTGTTCCGTCTGCGTATCCAGCATCATTTTAATAATTTCTTTATCTGTCTGATGCATTCCGACTTTTCCGATGTATCCCACACAGCTGATTGTTTCTTCTGTATCCTCTTTAACAATTCCGGTATATGCTTTATACGCCTTATGATTCATTGCAAGATAATGTGCCATCATTCCCGCGTCTATACTGGATGCAATTTTTGCTGCACAGGAGATTTTTGCACCATCACAGATAATTCCCGGAATATTTGCCAATGTATTGTCAATCGTCGCTTTAATCTGTGCAACACTTCCTCCACATAAATAAGTGATTGCGGCAGCCGATGCACAAGAAGCAGAAACCGCACCACAAAATGCAGACAGTTTTCCAATAAACATTTTTTGGTACGTGGTCAAAAGACCTGAAAAAACCAGTGCCCGATACAATTCATCATTTCTGTAATTTTTTTCTCTTGCATACACGATTACGGGAACAGAGGATGCAATTCCCTGATTTCCACTTCCTGAATTAATAATAACCGGCATATCACAGCCACTCATCCTTGCCTCTGAAGCGGCTGCTGCATAGGCTTTCATACGAGTCACTACTCCGTCTGCATAACTCTCACGCAGCACTCTTCCAATTCCAAGACCATAATCTCCGGAAATCCCCTCATAAGCAATATCCATATTATATCGAATCTGTCGTTCAATCATCGGACGTACTAAATTCAATGGCACTTCATCTGCAAACTGTTTGATATTCTCCAAAGTAAGCACGGAACGGTCTGTCAGACCACCTCCGGTTGCTTCGTTCTCATCACCGATAAAAATCGTTTCTCCATTTTTTTCTATTTTTGCAATATTCGTATGTGAATAACGGATTTCAACCATTGCTGAATCTGCTCCTGATGACACTTCAACCATAAAATGCAGTGGAATATCCGAATCCAGAAATTCAACTTCACAACGTTTTTGTTCCAGCAATTTTTTTGTCTGCGCTCTCTGTTCCTCCGTTACCTTTTCTAAAACTTCCATTTTATTTTCTGAGTGACCTGCAATAGCTCCTAAAATACAGGCTGTTTCGATTCCTGTCATTCCTCCTGAATTTGGAATCGTTACACAACGCACATTTTTAATCATATTTCCCGAACATTTTGCCACAATATATTCCGGTTCACATCCTAATATTTCTCTTGCTTTTGCAGAAGCATAAGCCAGTGCAATTGGCTCTGTGCACCCCATCGCCGGTACTAACTCTTCCTGCAGAATCGCTAAATATTTTTCCTGTAAGTTACTGTTCATTGACGATTTCCCCATCTTTCTACATTTTTTTCTATTGTAACATGATAAGATACCAAGGTCAAAAGACATGATGGGGATAAGCCACCTTTTGACTTTGGTATCTTAAGTAAAGCGGATATTCGCCTGACTATTATCTTCTTTTTTATTCTCCGCTCCGTATCCGTTCTACAACACTTATACGACACATTTTTTCACATGCCAGATACGGTACGAAAAGCACAATCAAAAGCAAAAACGGTATACAGATTAGAATTGGAAGTACAGTAAATTTCCATGTAAAAAAGAAAAATCCGGATGTATAGCTTTTTATTAAAGTCATACTTAAAATACTTCCCGCAAGAACTGCTACTATACTTGTAAAAAGCGCATAATATCCGCCTTCCCACATCAACATCTCTCTTAATTGTTTTCTGGTCATTCCCACTGATTCGAGCATGGCAAATTCCTGTTTCCTTGATAAAATTCCGGTCAAAATCGTATTTACAAAATTTAAAATTCCAATCAATGCCAACACAAAACTTAGAAATCCACCAACGATTACAATCATATTTTGAAGCGTCGCAAATTCTGCCTCCATCGTTGATTTTGAAGTATAAGTTAAATCATCGTTGATATTCGTACAATAATTTTCCAGCCAGCTCTCTATCTGTTTTTCATCTTTTTTTGATACATTAAATAATGTTTTCATCGGCTGTCTGCCCTCAAAGTAATTTAAAAATTCTGAAGACGGAAGAATATAATTTATCTCAAGTGAAAAATACATCTGAAATTCTGCCGGATAAGGCATCGACACAAGTGCCATCACCTCATACTCTTTCGTAAATCCATTTTCTCCAGTCAACGTAATTTTGTCTCCAACATCGTAAATCGGTTTCTCGCCATCATCCGATTCGAATTGATTGACCACAATATAATTTCCACTCTTGAATTTCTCCCAATCTAATTCGCCCTGCTCACATTTTAACTTTTCAAATACCAGCTGGTCCAAACCATACATTTTTGCTGTGATGCTCCCACGCTCTTTATCGGCGTCTATTTCCTGTTTCATGTCCTCTTCACCAATCGACTGAATCATGTAAGCAAAATTTTTCTTCCAATCCTTCCAGATTCTCTCTTCCAATCGTTCTTTTTCCCAGTCTGATAACTTCTGTTCCCATTCGCTGTAATAGACATTTCCGCTTTCTTTGATTCCATCCTGTTCCCGTAATTCCGTCAAAAAATCACTGGTGACTCCATCTTCCGTTCTTTCTGAAAGTGCCGGATTATCCGTTGTCGCATCCGTTACCATATAATCGCTTACACTCCTGTTTGATACATATTTATCCATATCAAATCCCTTTAGCAACGTACAAACCGTATTAAGCAGAATCAGACTTAACGATAAGGAAAATACAACCAATACTGCTTTTTTTCGATTTCTTTTGATATTTGCCAGCCCAAAAGCATGCATGGTAAGCTTATGAGTTCTTCTCTTTTTCCCTTTTACCTTTGCATTTACAGAGCTTTCGGTCAGCTTCACAGCTTCGATTGGGGAAATCTTTGCTACGATACGGCACGGCTTAATACAGCTGATTTGAACCGTCAAAAAAGAAAAGACTGCCGAACCGATAAAAATCCATGGATGAAGCACCACATTTGTTCCTTCTGTATCCCCCATACTTAAATTGGCACAGATAATCGGAAGTAATCCTGCACCCACAACCGCACCTAAAATAAGTCCAATCGGAATTCCTGCAAGAGAAAGCAGATTTGCCTGTTTTCTTACTATTTTTCCAAGCTGTTTTTTTGTCGTTCCAATTGTCTTTAAAAGTCCATAAAACCGAATGTCTCCAAACACATTAATGTAAAAAATATTATAAATAATCAGATAGCCGGAAACCAGAATAATGCCAAGCATTACAACAATAAGTACAACTGTTTCAGCGTCTGCCTTCACTCCAAGATATGCCCAGTTCACTCCCGTTGATTTTTCTTCGAAACCAATCCGCTTATTTAATTCTTCCAGCTGTTTTTTAAGATTAAACGAGGTCTTGAAGTTAAAATCTACCATATAACTTCCTGCTATATCTCCTCCATATTGATAGCTCTCTGCAGTTGGTGCAAGCTGATTGACCAGTTTTTTCGAAACACACATTACCTGTGACATCGAAACACGATCTCCCTTATACCATCCGCACAGGATAAATTCTTTGGAATATTTCTTTCCTCTTACACTAAAATCAACCGAAAATTTCTCACCGATTTTGCACGGAACGCCCAATGCCTTTAAGGTCAAATCGCTTGCCACACATTCATTTTCTTTCTTCGGCATGTGCCCTTCTTCCGGATAACAAAAACTCCATTTTGCCTCCAACTCCTCATAATAAGCCATTTCTGTGCGTACTTTAATCAAAGGTTTATTCTCTGCATCAGCAAGTGCAATTCGATAAGAAACCGATTTTAAGCCCTTGTCTTTTGCCACTTTTTCATATTCTGATTTTGTTAAGTATTTATATCCTGCATGAGCACTGCCTCCGACCTGCCGCATTGTAGATTCCTGATTTTTTTCAATCAGACTTCCTCCAATCGTAAACAGCGCAGTAAATAAAACAGAGGTTAATGCAATGGCTAAAATTGCAATTAAATTTCGCTTTTTTCTTGCCTTTAAAGACTTCAATGCAATTTGATTGATCATCTTTTTATTTTTCACGTTCGACACAGTCTGCACCCTCTTTCTGATTTGGATTTTTGTCCATTATCTGCAAGGTCTGTTTTCCGGACACAATTTTTCCATCTTCAATCCGAATGATGCGATCCGCCATCTGGGCAATTTCTTCATTGTGTGTAATCATCACAATCGTCTGATGAAACCGCTCACTGGTCACTCTCAAAAGTCCAAGCACATCCTGACTGGTCGCTGAATCAAGATTTCCGGTCGGCTCATCCGCCAAAAGAATTGCCGGTTTCGCTGCCAGCGCCCTTGCAATTGCAACCCTTTGCTGTTGTCCTCCCGAAAGCTGACTTGGAAGGCTTTCTAATTTCTTATTTAATCCCAAAAGCCCGATGACTTCTTTAATATAAGCTGTGTCTACTTTGTCTCCATCAAGCTCAACCGGAAGTACCACATTTTCGTACACATTCAAGACCGGAACTAAATTATAGCTTTGAAATACAAAACCAATCTTTCTTCTTCTGAAAATACAGAGTGCATCTTTTTTTAACTGATAAATTTCTTTTCCATCTACAAATACCTTTCCAGAGGTTGGCTCATCCAAGCCGCCAAACAGATGCAACAGGGTCGATTTTCCAGAACCTGACGAACCGACAATCGCAACAAATTCTCCTTTTTCTACAGATAAATCCACACCGTCTAAGGCTTTTACTATATTTTCATGATTTCCATAATATTTCTTTAAGTTCTCGCATTTTAATACTTCCATCTCTCATCTTCCTTTCTGTTTTTCCTAATTTCTTATCTAATCTCTTTTGTTAATTTCAGTATAACAAAAGACTCTTTCGAGATTCTTTCGGAAATCTAACAGTTTTGAAAGATTTAAGACTCCTGTCCTACCTTGGAAGGTAACATAAAAATGTACTTCCTTTTCCCACTTCTGAATTTACTTTTATAAATCCTCCCTCTTTTTGCAAAATCTCCCGCACAAGATACAGTCCGATTCCAACGCCTTCTTCCTGCTGTACTTCTTTTGCCCGATAAAACCGCCCAAATATCTTTGGAATTTCTTCTTCTGAAATGCCACGTCCTCTATCACTTACCGCAATCACGCACCACATTTCATACAGCTTGGTTGAAATCAGGACTTCACTTCCTGCCGGACTGTACTTCACCGCATTGTCGAGCAAATTATAAAGTGCTTCTTCCGTCCATTTTCTATCAAAAACAGCCTCTGCCTCAAAGTCCATTTCTATCTTTATCTGAATTTCTTTTTTCTCTGCCTTCTTCCGAATTTCTTCTACTGCACTTTCAAGTAGCGGTTTTACCTGACTTTTAACCGGTACCACCTCTAAAATATTTGTTTCTAATCTGGAAAGTTTCGTTAACGCCTGAATTAAAAATTCCAGTTTCTGTGCCTGTGCCTGAATCTGTCCCAGCAGTTCCGCTTCCATACCGTCTTCTTCCAACTGTTCCGAAAGCAGTTCACTGTATAGTTTTATGTTTGCCATTGGAGTTTTGGTCTGATGAGAAATATCTGAAATCAGCCCTTTGATATTAGCCTTTTCTGTCTCTAAATTCTGCTTTGCCATTGCAGAATCCTGTAAAAACCGTTTCCACTTTGACTCTACTTTGGAAAGTTCACTTTCATCATATTTAGACTCTTCAAATTCTCCACGGATTCCCTCATCAAGCATTTGATTTAACCGTTCCCAGTTTCTTCTTCCCCAAATCACTTTTTTATCACTCTTCTTTCCTCCAGATATAGCCCTGACCGTATACGGTCTGTATATATTTTGTCTCGCCTTCTATTTTCTTTCTCAGCCGGTTGATTGTCACAGACAACGCATTTTCATCCACAAACTCAGCGCCATCCTGCCACAGACGTTCCATCAAAATTTCTCTTGTCAAAATCCGTCCCTGATTTTTCAAAAAAATCTGAAGCAGTCTCTGTTCATTTCTGCTTAAACTTAATTCTTCTTCTCCTTTAAAAAAACAGAGCCGTTCAAAATCAAATTTCAAATTCTCTATCACATAATAATTTGGCAAAATTGACTTTATACTCTGATTCTCACGCTGTTCCCGAATCCGGCGTTTCTGCACTTCAATCCTTGCACGAAGCACCGCCAGACTAAATGGTTTGGTAATATAATCATCTGCACCGAGTGAAAGCCCTGTCACCTGGTCGATTTCCAAATCATTGGCAGTTAAAAGAATCACCGGAACTTTCGATGATTCTTTTACGAATGCCAAAAAATCATATCCGCTTCCATCCGGAAGATTCACATCAAGAATGACAAGGTCTGCGTTCTCACTTTCCCACATTTCTTCTGCCGTTTTTAAATCATGACAGACTGTGATTTCGTTTTCTTTTTCAGAAAGTGCCAATTCAATTCCCTTTGCAAGTGCCTTGTCATCTTCCACTATCATAAGTTTCATTTTCTTTTTTCCTTTTTATTTTTCTTGTAAAACTGCGGTAAAGCGGACATTCGCAATCCGCTTCGCTACTTGCTCATGAACGCAGTCGCTTTGCGATCTGTCAGTGGGAGCTTTCAACTCCCACTGACAGAAGCATCCCCCTCACCCGCCGCTTATTGCTCTGCGCACTTGAAGCGGTGGAATGCTTATCTGCGTTCAAAAAGCAGACTTATGATTTTTCCACAAATCTGCTTTTCGATTACCGTTTATTTTTTTCCTGTGCTTCTATCATCAGCCAGTTCTAATTCAAACTCCTCTCCAAAAAACTCCTCATATTCTTCTTTGTATTTTTTCCATCTCTCCTTTCGTTCTAACGTTATCTTCTTAATCTCCTCCGGGGTGAGACGATTTTCACGCATCGGTTCACCATAACCGTTCGGATAAGGTTCACTATCTGGTAAACTATCTGTATAAGCGCTATCTAAGTCTTCTCCTTCTGCATCTAAAATTTCTTCCCAATCAATTCCCATAACGATTGTCTCCTTTTCGTAAAATCCTCCGTCTTAATTTTGTTTTTATATTCTACGGAAATATCACTTTTGTCAATAGATTTTCCAAATCCAATGGAAGAATTTATCTCTCTTTTTCTTGTGATCAGTGTTTCAAAGCTTCCACAGAATACAAAACTGATTTTTGAGGTATCAAACTCCATTGCCACCTTTCCTTTATCTTCCGGAAAGAATACTTTGTTTCCCTCAATCATCTTTAACAGCTCATTCTTCATTGCAGCACTGTAGTTATTTCCGCCTGAGCCGTACTTTGGTTCACACAGTTTATCGAACTCGTCGATGACGATAATGGCACTTTCCGCCTGTTCCCGTGACATATTTGCAAAAATGTCACGAAGTTTAAACGCACCGCTCCAGCCTTCCATTGTAAGCATTGTACCATCGACAATTTGGATATTCGGATATAACTGGCTTAGTACCCTCCAGATTTCGGTTTTTCCGCATCCTGTCGGTCCGGCAAATAATACATTGCGCTTCTTTCCATGCCAGAATTTTGCGACGTCTTCAATATCCTTTAACATGCTGTTATAGACTTCATCCGTATAGTTATCATAAAGTCCTGCTTTTGCATCTTTGGTAAATTGAACCGCTGGATTTTCTTTTTGGATGATTCCACAACCTCTGATGAGCTCTTCTAAAAAATATTTAACATTGCGGATATAGCTTTCTTCTTTCATTATAACTGACCTCCTGTGCTTTTTTCTGTATTCTCAAAATTTTCTGTTTCTTTTTGTTCTTCTTGATTTCATTATAAGCACAAGTGCCAAAATTCTCGTAAATTTTACGACAAAAAGAGCGCTGTTTTAAACAAACAACGCCCTCAAGATTTTTCATTTTTTCGCAAAACCAGTGCGACAACTCCACCAACTAACCACAACGGAAGCGCCAGAGATAATAATCCTGAAACTACCATTCCAATTAACCCTACCATTTTTCAGATTTTCTGTAAAGCTATATCCGTCTCCTGCTCACACAGTGCAATCAATTTCAAATCTTGTTCCAATACTCCATTCAATTGCATTCTGACTTCATCCGAAAATTCACTCCAGCATTTATTAATTTCTTCCGCATAATACAGATTTTCATGCAAAATAATCAAAGGAGAATACCCAAACAGTGTATACAAAGAATTTAAAATCACAGCATCCGGCTCTGCTTCCATTCGTTCCAGACGCTGGTAACGTTTGATATTAATATCCAGCCGTTCCGCCATTTTCATTTGTGTCAAATCTTCTATTTTTCGGATACTTCTCCAGATATTTCTATGTTGTTCTTTTTCTTCAGCAAGCCGGATATACTTCCACACTCTCTGATTTGCCTCTTTCCAGTTTTCTCCGTGCATCAGCATAATTCCCTGTCTGGTCAGCCAGAATAATGCCTTCATTAATTCTATTTTTCCATCCGAAGTCCTGCACCGTTTCATACAGTCCTCCACGATTCCTGTTTTATAATGCACACCGGTAACCAGATAATTGACATCTCCTCCAGCCTTTTCAAACTTCTTCAAACTACTGTATGAAATATATTTTGTTCCACTTTCCAGTTTACTGTAGTGGCTTTGATTCACACCAAATTCTCTGCTCATTTCTGCCTGACTTTTGCCAAGCTGCTGGCGGTAAGACACCAGTCTTTGAGATATACTATTGTGCTCCAACGTTATAAACATTCTCCAATAATTTCCAATTTTTACTATATTGTAGAATGTTTTTCTTGTCCTCCTGTATACCCATTTGTGAATATTTGTCGAATTTTGGCAATAAAAATGGGAAAAGGCAAAACCCTTTTCCCAAAAAATATTTATTTTACTGCTTCTTTTAACTTTTTAATTAATTCCTGCACTTCTTCCGTACTGATTCCGGCAAAACTTCTCAAAGCACGAAGTGGAGAATTTTCCATCATCTTAATCATCATCTCTTGAGAAATTGCTTCGCTTGCCGCACTGCCTTCTTCTCCACCACCGATGTTTGCCATCATCTGGTCTACTAAATCTTTCATGACTTCTTTTGCTTTTTCATTTTCCATCAATTCAGAAATAGTCGTGTTTGTATGAATTTCCATCGGAATCTTCATTGTAGATTCAAGTTCTACTGTTTTGGTTAATCGAATATCTCTGGAAGAACTTCCGATTAAGATTTCATAAGTTCCGCTTCCCGCATACCAGTCATTTACTTTTGTATTATACCATGCAAAACTTCGTTTATTAAGTTCCATTGTCACAGTCTTTTCTTCCTGTGGCTGTAATTCTACTTTCACAAAGTTTTTCAGTTCATTTACCGGACGCATGACTGCATTTGTTTTATCAGAAACATAGAGCTGTACCACTTCTTTTCCTGCCATTTTTCCGGTATTTTTTACCTTTACACTAACCTGAAGGGTTTCCGTATCTTTGATTTTTTCTTTTGAAAGCTGTAAATCACTGTATTCAAATATGGTGTAACTTAAACCATATCCAAATGGATATCGAACCGGCATTTTTTTCATATCATAATAGCGGTATCCGACAAATACGCCTTCTTTATATTCCACTTTTTGTCCATCTCCTGGGAAATTTAAGTAAGATGGATTGTCTTCTAAATGATATGGAATGGTTTCTGCCAGTTTTCCGGATGGATTCACTTTACCAAATAAGATATCTGCTTCTGCTGCGCCAACTGCCTGTCCACAAAGATACGCTTCTAAGATTGCACTTACGTCATCTGCCCACGGCATTTCCACCGGTGAACCGTTATGCAGTACAACTACAACACTTTTCTGTACTTTTAAGATTTCCTGAATCAGATAATTCTGACAGTCTGGCATTCCCATATGTTCTCTGTCATATCCTTCGGATTCAAAGGCATCCGGAAGTCCTGCAAAAATAACTGCAACATCTGCATTTTTTGCAGTTTCCACAGCTTCTTTTACCATCGCTTCGTCAATTTTATCTTCTTTTACATCATACCCCTGTGCATAAGCAACTTCCGTATACGCTTTTACCGCATCCAGTGCACTTTCTACTTTAAAAGAATTAATATGGGAACTTCCGCCACCCTGGAATCTTGGTTTTTCTGCAAATTTACCAATAAAAGCAATCTTCTGTTCGCCGGCTTTAAGTGGCAGGATTCCGTCATTTTTAAGCAGAACCATTGATTCTTCCGCAATTTTCTTTGCGATTTGATGGTCCGCTTCTAAATCAAATCTGCCTTCCTGACGATTATCTGTATATTTAAAAATAATATTTAAAATACGTTCTACTGCGGTATCAAGCACACTTTCTTCTAATGTTCCATCTTTGACCGCTGATACGATTTCTGCATCGGTATATCCACCGCTTCCTGGCATTTCCAAATCCAGACCGGCTTTTAATCCTTTCACACGTTCATTAACTGCACCCCAGTCAGACATGACATAACCTTCAAATCCCCACTCATCTCTTAAAATTTCTGTGAGCAGTTTATGATTTTCGGATGAAAATTCGCCATTAATTTTATTATAAGAGCACATCACGGTGTCCGGTTTGCCTTCTTTAATCGCAGTTTCAAATGCCCCTAAATAGATTTCACGAAATGTACGCTCATCAATTTCCGAAGAACAGGACATTCTTCTATATTCCTGATTGTTTGCTGCGAAATGCTTAATCGAAGTACCGATGTTTTTAGACTGTACTCCTTTGATGTGTGCCCCTGCCATCTCGGATGCAAGATACGGGTCTTCCGAGAAATATTCAAAATTTCTTCCACACAGCGGAGAACGTTTGATATTAACTGCCGGACCTAAAATAACAGAAAGGTTCTGTGCCTGACACTCATCACCTAAGGTCTCTCCCAATTTGTATAATAAGTCTCGGTCAAATGAGCAGGCTGTCGCACACGCAGTTGGAAAGCACACTGCTTTAATACTATCATTTGCTCCAAGATGGTCTGCCTCCTGATCCTGTTTTCTTAACCCGTGAGGACCGTCACTTACCATCACACTCGGGATTCCAAGACGCTCTACACTCTTTAAATGCCAGAAATCTTCTCCGGAACACATTCCGGCTTTTTCTTCTAACGTCATCTGTTTTACAATTGCTTTAATATCACGCTTCATTAAAAAATAATTCCCCTTTCTACGTTGGTTTTCTACTTTAAACTTTATCACATCTGAACCGTTCTGAATATCAAAATTTCTATTTTTTTATACAATTATCGTATCTTTATCTATCCAATATGTATAGAAAAAGAAGCCACGGCAATTGCCATGGCTTCCTTTTCTCTTTTCGCTTTTACTTACTCTTCCATATTTGCGTAAGCACGCTCTCTGTCTTTTTCTTTAAACTTATGAGCATCCTCAAGCATCATATCTTTTACTTTCATCAGACGAATCTGGGTACTTCTCTCATTTTCATCCAATTTCATAGTAATATATTTAATATTATTCTGTGCTTCCGGAATAATTACATGTTCCAGAGCGTTTACTCTACGACGGGTCTTTTCGATTTCCGCAGCCATCAGCTGACAGGATTTCTCCACTTCAGCCAGGCGCAGCATATCCGGCAAAATGTCTGCCAGTGATTTTACCGCACCATCCAAATCTCCGGAAGTAAATGCAAAACCGTAAGAATAAATATCATTTGCATCAGCAGTTCTTGTCTGTGACTGGAATACCGGAATATCAACGCTCATTACGTTTTTCTTTCCCGCTTCCAGATAAACTTCCTGCTTTGGTGCCATCAGCGCAGTATTTAAAATCTGTTCTGACATTCCGGCTTTTGCAATGACAAAGTTCTTATTTGCATTTGCGATTCCCTCTTCTACTTTTAAACGCAGAGCCATATTTTCCCTTGCCAGGTCAAGGAACTGACGCATCAGTTCATCACGTTTATCCTTTAAAAGTTTATGTCCTTTTACGGCAGTGACTAATTTTTTCTTCTGCTTATTCAGCTCCATTCTGGTTGGATTTATCTGGGTAGATGCCAAATCCAATCACCTCTTTCAACATTTGCCGTAATATTCGTCCAGATACTTGTCATCGATACGTTTCAGTTCGCTTCTAGGCAGTAAGGAAAGCAATTTCCAGCCGATACGAAGAGTTTCTTCGATATCACGGTTTGCATTATATCCCTGTGAAACATATTCCTGTTCAAATGCATCTGCAAATTTTGCATAAATTAAGTCGATATCTGAAAGTGCTGCTTCACCAAGAATAGTCATCAGCTCTTTCGCATCTTTACCACGCGCATAAGCTGCAAATAACTGATTCATTGTATTTGCATGGTCTGCACGGGTTTTACCTTCACCAATACCTTTATCTTTCAGACGAGACAGAGATGGTAATACATCGATTGGCGGTGTTACACCTTTTCTGTAAAGTTCACGGCTTAAGATAATCTGACCTTCTGTGATGTATCCGGTAAGGTCAGGGATTGGATGAGTTTTGTCATCTTCAGGCATGGTCAGAATCGGAATCATAGTAATAGAACCATTACTTCCTCTCTTACGTCCTGCTCTTTCATACATTGTTGCAAGGTCTGTATACATGTAACCCGGATAACCACGACGTCCCGGAACTTCTTTACGTGCGGCGGATACCTCACGAAGTGCATCGGCGTAGTTTGTGATATCAGTCAGAATAACCAGTACGTGCATATCTTTTTCAAATGCAAGATATTCTGCTGCGGTTAATGCCATCTTCGGTGTTGCAATACGCTCTACCGCAGGGTCATTTGCAAGGTTGATAAACAGAACAGTTCTGTCAATCGCTCCTGTTTCTTTAAAGCTTTCAACAAAGAAGTTAGATTCCTCGAATGTGATACCCATTGCAGCAAATACAACGGCAAAGTTTTCACCTGTTCCACGAACTTTTGCCTGTCTTGCTATCTGTGCTGCCAGCTGTGCATGCGGCAGACCGGATGCTGAGAAAATCGGAAGTTTCTGTCCACGAACCAGTGTGTTCAATCCATCGATTGCGGATACACCAGTCTGAATAAATTCTTCCGGATACATTCTGGCTGCCGGATTCATTGGCAGACCATTGATATCTCTTCTCTCTTCCGGAAGGATTTCCGGACCATCATCAATCGGACGTCCCAGACCATCAAAGACACGCCCCAGCATATCTTCAGATACACCAAGTTCCATGCTTCGTCCAAGGAAACGTACTTTACTATTTGACAGGTTGATACCTGTTGAACTTTCGAATAACTGTACCAGCGCATCGGTTCCGTTAATTTCCAGAACTTTACAACGTCTTGTTTCTCCACTTGCCAGCTCGATTTCTCCCAGCTCGTCATAGTGTACATTTTCAACACCACGTACTAACATCAGAGGTCCGGCAACTTCCTGTATGGTTCTATACTCTTTCGGCATTTTAGAAGTCCCCCTTTCCTAATACATTCGCAATTTCTGATGCCAGTTCTTTTTCAATGCGGTCGTATTCTTCATCTAATTTATCTTCTGTCACATATTTGAAACGTCCGATTTTTTCACGAACTTCCATTTTAAGCAGTCCCTGAATGGAAGCACCTTTTTCCAATGCTTCTTTGGACTGTTCATAGAATGCTACAACCAGCTGCATCAAAAGATGCTGTTTTTTCAGTGAACTGTAGGTATCTACTTCGTGGAAGGAGTTCTGATGTAAGAAGTCCTCACGAATAGAGCGAGCTGCTTCCATTTTCAGACGGTCGCCTGCAGAAAGGGCATCCATACCTACCATCTTAACGATTTCTTCCAGTTCTGCCTCATCCTGAAGCAGACCCATTAATTTCTGACGGTTTTCCATCCAATCCGATGCAACCTGTGTATTAAACCAATCTTCCATATTGTCAAGATACAGAGAATAACTGGTCAGCCAGTTGATTGCCGGGAAATGACGTTTATAAGCCAATGCGGAATCCAGACCCCAGAATACTTTTACAATACGCAGGGTTGCCTGGGAAACCGGCTCGGAAATATCACCACCTGGAGGAGATACGGCACCGATAACAGAAAGTGCTCCTTCTCTCTTATCTTTTCCAAGAGAAATTACATGTCCGGCTCTTTCATAGAACTGTGCCAGACGGGAACCAAGATATGCCGGATAACCTTCTTCACCTGGCATTTCCTCCAGACGTCCTGACATTTCACGAAGTGCCTCTGCCCAACGTGAGGTGGAGTCTGCCATCAGCGCTACGGAATATCCCATATCACGGAAATATTCTGCAATTGTAATACCGGTATAAATAGAAGCTTCTCGGGCTGCAACCGGCATATCGGAAGTATTTGCAATCAGAACGGTTCTTTCCATCAGAGACTGACCTGTTTTCGGATCCTTCAGTTCCGGAAACTCGTTTAATACGTCTGTCATCTCATTTCCACGTTCTCCACATCCGATGTAAACAACGATATCTGCATCGGCCCATTTTGCAAGCTGATGCTGGATTACGGTTTTTCCACTACCGAATGGTCCAGGAACTGCGGCAACACCACCTTTTGCAATTGGGAAGAAAGTATCAACAACTCGCTGTCCTGTTACAAGCGGCATTTCCGGAGGAAGTTTTTTCAGATATGGACGTCCACGACGAACCGGCCATTTCTGCATCATTGTAAGTTCTTCTTCTCCGTTTTCGGTTTCGATTACAGCAACCACTTCTTCTACTGTAAATTCACCGGCTTTAATTTTTTTTACTTTACCTTTGATTCCGTAAGGAACCATGATTTTATGATTTACTACAATTGTTTCCTGAACAGTACCGAGAATATCTCCGGCTTCTACTTCATCACCTGCTTTTACAACTGGTTCAAAGTTCCATTTGATATCTCTTTTCAGAGAAGGAACTTCAACACCTCTTTTTAAGTTAGTTCCGGAAACTTTCATGATATCATCAAGTGGACGCTGGATTCCATCATAAATACTGGTAATCAAACCAGGTCCAAGTTCTACGGAAAGAGGTGCATCTGTAGATTCTACCGGTTCTCCAGGTCCGAGGCCTGATGTCTCCTCGTAAACCTGAACACTGGCTTCATCACCATGCATCTCGATGATTTCACCAATCAGACGCTGGTTACTTACACGAACCACGTCGTACATATTTGCATCGCGCATTCCCTCTGCAATAACCAGCGGTCCTGCAACTTTTTTAATCGTACCTTTGCTCATGGGAACGAATCACCTGCTTTCTAAAATATTCGTATCGTGACTTTAATAAAGTTAATCATCACGTTTCACTTCCAAAAAGGATATCCGAGCCAACAGCCTGCTCTACGGATTTCTTCACGCCTTCCACACCATCGCCTGTATTACCGGAGACTCCCGGAATACGGATCACAGCAGGGAAAAGCTGCTCCTGAAATTTTTCGATTATTTTTTCACACTCTGCAGCCATCGCTTCTGTAATATAAATAATTCCATATTCATTTGCTGCAAGTGTCTCTAATTTTTCTTCGGCCTCTTTTCGGGATGTTACCGGAAACGTGTCAAGACCCAGCGCCGCAAAGCCAAAAATGCTGTCATAATCACCTACTACCGCAATCTTATACATACATTTCCCTTACCCTTTCCCGAATAGAATCATCCGACAGTCCGCTGCGCTTACCGGACACAATGATTCGTACCGTTTTTATTTCATTTTCCCTTGCCAGCACATAAGCTACCAAAGGACCTACCGAAAACGACTGATATTTCTGAGGCTGCATGGTCTGCATCATTCGGTTGTCACACCAACGTTCAAATGCGGAAGCTGATTCTGCAATCGCTCTTCCACCTTCTGCATACTCTGTCTGGGAAAGATACTCTACAATTGCATCCATTCCACTGACTGCTGCTTTTGCAAGCTGGGTTACACTTAATGATTCACATTCCGCCATCGCACGCTTCATAAATTCCATAGATTTTGCGGTTTTCTGTGCACGCACGGCAATCTTAATATCGGCAATGGCAACTGTCGATTCAGCATACTCTTTAATAATGCTGTCCTTTGCCTCTTTTCCTGCCTGATAAACAGCTTCGAGCTGTGCCTTGTCTATGATGATATCACAAAGCTGCCCGTCTCTGGTATGAAGCAGTGTCTCATAAGCTTCTTTTGCCGCTTCCGACATTATCTTTGGAAGTCTGGAAAAATCTTTGCTTCTTACAATCTCAAGCATCTCATCCGGACTGATGGAAGTATCTTCATAATAAATATTTAAATGCTTTCCACTTTCAGATGTACACGCATCTTTAATTGCAGCTTTTAAATTGTGAAACAGATTCGGATAAGACAATACATCAAATACTGACATATCCACCCCTAAATCACGGATTGTCTCCCAGATTTTTTCCTGCTCCCTGCTTAATATCGCCTCTGCATTTTCCGGTGTATCGGCATCTCCCCAACCTTTTTCCTGAAGCAACTGCAGGCACTGCACATCTGTCTGGCATGCCATCAGCTGTTCAATCACCGCTGAATTTAATAAAGATGTCTCTAACGCACGGATTCGCGCAACCGCATAAGTGTATTTTGTATCAATCAAAACAAGTTCCTCCTTTTTGCGGTTATCGCTTATGAAAATAATAATACATGAACTTTATCGGAAAGTTCACCTTTCTTGGAATCGAACATTGCCTTAAAGGTACAGTTTTCTTCGATTCCTCCATATAAAAGAACAAAACCGCCGCGGATAGTATCATTTCCCTCTTTTAACAGAGTCAGTTTTCCGCCTTTTTTGGCTGCAATGT
The DNA here is from genome assembly GCF_054657695.1 of Blautia stercoris. Lineage (NCBI taxonomy): Bacteria > Bacillati > Bacillota > Clostridia > Lachnospirales > Lachnospiraceae > Blautia > Blautia stercoris. The sequence continues at coordinate 280,280 of NZ_BAAHYF010000002.1, read as the reverse complement.
CCATAATTTCGCTTTCAAAATTTTCCGGCATTCTCTTTAAATCATTGGAAGAGAAGCAGATGCTTCCCTCCTGTGGCAGAACGAATTTTTTCAGCATTTTGCGGATAAATTCAAAATAAGATTTATCATCTAACACCAACAGTGCTTCATAAACGTCATCGAGAATCTTTGCAATCACTTCCTGTTTTGCCTGAAGAATTGCTTTTCTTTTCTGCAGGTCACGGGAAGATGCTGCTCTTTCTTTTACCGCTTCGAGTTCCGCCTCTGATTTTTTGGAGATACGCCCACATTCTGCCTCAGCATTTTCTTTTGCTGTCTGCATTACTTTTTCTGCATCCTGCTTCGCTTCATCCAAAATTTTCTTTGCACTTAGCTCTGCTTCGTTCAGAATCTGGCTTTTCATTTTTTCTAATCCAGTCATTCCTGCGCTCTCCTTTGCTCTTTTTCTTTCCTGTTTCTATTTTTCGCCCTATAAGTCCTGTAAAATTAGAAGGACAGGTTTGTTACTGAAAGAATAGAAATCAGAAGAGCAAGGATTGCATAAGTTTCAACCATTGCAGGGAAAAGCATTGCTTTACCAAACTGTTCCGGTTTCTTTGCTACAATACCGATTGCTGCTGCTGAAGTCATTCCCTGATATTTACCGGAAATCAGACCTACAATACCAATCGGAAGGCATGCTGCAAGTACTAAAAGACCCTGCTGAGGTGTTAAATCTAACATTCCGCCACCTAATAAACCGATTTTAGAAAGTGTAATAAATCCAACTAACAGACCATAAATACCCTGTGTACCCGGAAGAAGCTGCATAATCAGAACTTTCGCAAATTTGCTTGGGTCTTCTGATACAACTCCTGAAGCTGCCTGTCCTGCAATACCTACACCGATTGCTGAACCTGCACCTGCTAAAAATACTGCTACTGCTGCACCAAGTAATGCATAAACAATTCCTAACTGACTCATAAATAAGTTTCCTCCTTAACATCCACGTATTTCGTAGTTAATTTAAATGGGTTAAATGGCTTTCCGCCACCCTCGTAAAATTTTCCGAAGAATTCTACAAACTGCAAACGGTTTGTATGCACATAAGCACCTAACAGGTTAATTGCCAGATTTAATGTGTGACCAATGATAAATACAACAATAAATCCGATTGCACCAAGAATTCCATCTCCTAACATACTTCCCATCTGGTTTACAACCGATGCGATAACTCCTGTCGCAAGACCAAGAGCTAACAGACGGGAATAAGAAAGTACATCACTTAACCATCCTGTTACGTTATAAATATCATAAGCTCCAAGTGCCAGACGAAGTGCAACATTTTTATTTGCACGTCCAGACATCAGAAGCAGACCGACTGCACCTGCGATTGCCATTACTTTACCTGTCACAGAAACTGCCGGTGGGAATGTTCCTGCCGGAATCTGTGAGATAGAAGCAAAGATTGAACTTGGAAGCAGCATTAAAATCAAACCAATTAAGAACACATACCAGATAATAACATCACAGAAGAAATCCATATATTGTTTTTCTTTTGCTAACATATATCCTTTAATTCCAAGTCCCATAAACAGGTGAATCACACCAAACAGCATGGAGTACATTAAAAGGCGCATCGGGTCGTTAAGAGGAACAAACCATACTGCCTTAATCAATCCCGTTGACGGCACATCTACGTGGAAGAATGTTCTTGCAACCACGTCAATGGCATCACCAAAGTATCCGCCAAACAGGACACCCCATACTAAAGTGGAAAGTCCACAATACATAAACATTTTCAATGACTTATACATTCCACGCTCCATGCGCGGGAATTTTTTGATTGCGATGAAACAGGCCAGGAAAATAACCAGACCATAAGCCGCATCGGAAAGCATCAGACCGAAGAAGAACACATAGAAAAATGACATAATAAATGTCGGGTCTACTTCTCCTTTTTTCGGGAGACCATAAGATTCCAGAACACCTTCTACGGATTCAGAAAATCCATTGTTGGAAAGCACAACAGGTGCTTCTTCCTCTTCTTTGATTTCTTCAATTTCGACAACTAAATCATAGTTCTCTTCCATCGCTTTTTTTACTGCGTTTGCTGCTTTTTTCGGTACATATCCGCTGATTAAAAATGTCTTTTCAGACTGCGGAATTGTGCCTAATACTTCATATTTCTGTGCTCTTGTACGGAAATAATCGGAAATCACACGCAACTGTGCACGCTTATCTGCACATTCTTTGATATGATTCTGACAAACTTCAATCTGTTTTTCCAAAAGTCCAATTTCAGCAGTCAGATTTTCCTGCTCTACTTTTGGAATTTCATCACACAGCTGAGACGGTCTTGCAAATCCACCCTGTCTCAATGCGTTTTCAACCAGTTCTGCCTGCTCTCTCAGACAAAGTACTACTACATAAGTACTGTCTCTGTCTGAGGAAAGAATCGTAACATCTACACCTTCGACATCCGGTGCATGTTCTGCTGTCAGTGTATAAATTTCTTCCAGCGTCATAACACTTGAAAAACTTCCAATCAGAGCTTTTACGCTGCCGGTACCTTCAAAATTCATCGGTACATCCAGACTAAGCCATGGACTTAAGGCTTCTATCTGATTTTCTGTTTTCTGAATATTTGCACGACATTCTGCAATTTCTTTCTGCCAGCCAACCAAATCAGATACCACATCCATGATGTCTTCTTTTTTTGAAATACTCTCTGCGTATTTTTCTTTTTCAATTAGTGCCTTGCCCTCAAGACTGGACAAAAAGGAAGTTTTTTCCGGTGCATATTCCTGAAGAATCTCAAGTGCCTGGTCTGCAGATGACGCTTTCTTTTCAAAGAGAATTCTTGTTCCCTGCGTATCCTGCTTCTCAAAACCACTTTCGTCCTCAAGCACCTGACTGACTTCCATTACTCCCATGGACTGCAGTCTCTCAAGGATAGATTTCCGGTCCTTTTTCAGTGCGCAGATACTAACTCGCTGCATCTGCAATACTGCCATGTTCGCATCCCTCCTTTTTTGTTTTGTTAAACTTTAAGCGGATATTTTTTATTTCTACCGCTTCTTCCGGTGCATTTTGCACTCAGATTAATTCGGAAATAATCAAATCAACCGCTTCATTCTTGCGGCCTATTGCCGCAGCTTTCATGCTTTCAATTTCTTTCTCCGTCTGTTTTAAAGCTTCGTCTGTGCGTTGCTTTTCGGAGTTTTCTGCAGATTCACGCAATTTTTCCGCCTTCTGCTGTGCTTCAGAAACCATGTCCGCATACAGTTTTTTGGAAGCTTCCTCTGCTTCCTGGGATATTTTTAAGCTCTGACGTTTGGCTTCCTGCACCATTTCATCTGCTTTTTTCTCTGCATCCCTGATTTCTTTGATTGTTCCTTCTATCACAGTATCACCACCTTCACATATTTTAAATATTACTATGCTTTATGCATTTTGTCAATATTTTAACGTACAAATACACATTTTACATCATTATTTTAGAATAAGCACAACACGCAAGAAAATTCACGTCATACTACCCACCTATTTCTGTATTTTTTTGTATATTTTGCCAATTTCCATTCAAAAAATGAAGGTGTTTCTTCTTATTATAAATGTAGTACTTTAGCACAAAAAAATCGCCCTGTATTTATTCAAAAATACAAGGCGATTTTTTTACTCTATTTTTTTATCTTTACATTTCGATTGTAAAACGAACATTCGCAATCCGCTTCGCTACTTGCTCATGAACGCAGTCGCTTTGCGATCTGTCAGTGGGAGCTTTCAACTCTCACTGACAGAAGCATCCCCCTCACCCGCCGCTTAGTGCTCTGCGCACTTGAAGCAGGGGAATGCTTATCTGCGTTCAATTTTTAATCATACAAATAATTAGCATACCGCTCATCGGAAATATTTTCTGAATCAATCCATTCCATTCCAGGATTAATACTTTCATCATTTTCCATTCCAAGCACTGCTCTTGCTGCTGCTACAACAGTTGCATAGCCCATTCCATAAGCATTTTGTACCAGCACTCCGACTTCTTTTCCAGACTTAATGGCATCTTTTTGTTTCTTTCCCGCATCGATTCCGACAACTGCCACTTCTTTTCCGGATGCAGAGATTGCATCCAGCACATCCCCTGACACATTTTCATTGGTACAGAAATAGCCTTTTACATCCGGGAACAATTTTAACACACTTTCTGCCATCTCGCTGACAGAAGTTTCTTCATTTTGATGGGAAATATTTACAATCTCGATATCCGGATATTTTTCTGCAATTGCTTCAGTAAAGCCCTGCTCTCTTTCCTGACAGTTCTGAGCACTTTCCACATGCGTCATCACAGCTATTTTCCCACTTCCGCCGATTGTATCTGCAAGCTTTACAGCAGCTTGTACTCCTGCCTGATAGTTATCCACAACGCAGGTTGCATTGACATTTCCGGTTTTCACTCCAGAATCTAATACAATCACCGGAATTCCATTTTCTTCTGCTGCTTCAAGCTGAGCCTGACAGGAATCCATGTCAATTGCAGAAAGGCATAATACATCCGGATTTTCACCAAGCACAGCATCAATAATGTTAATCTGATCCTCTACATCTGTTTCATCTGACGGACCTTCAAAGGTCAGCTTTATTTTGTCATCACCTTTATAACCCAGTTTTTCATTTAAATCAGCCACTGCTGCGTCCATACCGCGCTTAACCGAAGTCCAGAAACCGCTCTTTGTGCTCTTTACTACCACTGCAATATGACTTCCGGCCTCTAAATTAATTTCTTCTAAAGAAGTATAATCAATCGAGCTTCCATTTTCACGAAGCTTTTGCATGGTCAAATCATCCTTCATATCATCGTTCTCGGCATCTGTATTTTCTGACTCGTCACCTTCTGATTTTGTATCTGTTTTGATGTCGGTTGATACATTCTCTTGATTTTCCGTATTCTCTGCACCTTTTGAGTCATTTTTTGATGTATCGTCTTTTTCGTTCTCGTTATCCTTGTCTGTCTTTGTCTCTTTTTCTTCTTTCACACTAGAACTTGCCGCTGTTTCACTCTTCTTGCTCTGGCAGGAAGTTATACTTCCTGTTGCAAGCACTGCACATAATAAAACTGCAACTGCTCTTTTCATACACTTTTTCCTCCGCTTTTTTCTCCAGGTGTTTCTATTCTTCTCACTACACTATTTTCTCAGCCGATAACTCCTGTTTATATGAGTGAGTTATCAACCAGTTTGTATCCCAACCACGTTTTCATTATACACGAAACAGTTTTTGTGTCTATAGGTATTTTGTGATAAATTTGTGAAGAAATGCACTAAAGCAGCCAGGTTCAACGTGTAATTAAGCAAAATCGCGTATTTTTATTTATTTCATGCTGTCAAGCTACCGGAAAATGCTCCGGCGTCGGAAGTTCAAACTTCATCTGTTTTTTCGTAATCGGATGCGCAAAATTTAACTTATACGCACAGAGTGCAATCTGCACCCATTCCTTTGTTCCGACAAATTCCGGATTGTACTTGGTATCTCCATAAAGTGGAAATCCTGCATTAGCAGTCTGAACACGAATTTGATGATGCCGTCCGGTAAACAGATGGATCTCCACCAATGCCATTTCATCTTTTTCTTTTAACACCTGATACTCCAGTACTGCCTTCTTCTTTCCTGCCTCAGATTCTTTTGCAATTCTCGACGTATTCTTTTTTGCATCTTTTATCATCCAGTCTTCTAATCTGCCACTCTTTTTTTCCGGTATCTTAGATGTCACAGCCAGATAATACTTATCCATCTTTCCGTCCTGCATTTGTTTATTCAATCCCGCCGCTGATTTTTTATTCTTTGCAAAAACAAGGATTCCCTCAACCGGCTGATCCAACCGATGAATCACCGCAAGATACAGCGGCTCTTTTTTTCTCGCGAGATATCCGAGCAGGGCATGCTCCATATCCTGACTTCCAACCTGTCTGCTCTGCACCGGCATGCCCGCTGGTTTATGACAGACCAGTAAATCCTTGTCTTCATAAAGAATTGTGTCCTCAATTACTGTATATCCCATTTTATTTTTCCTCGTCTTTCCGTCTCCTTAATGTATTCTGAAAATTTTATTCTTCTGCGCACACAAGGACAACCGCCATACCTTCAACTTTTTTCAGATACAACGGTTGCCCTAATGATGTTCTGCGTTATTCAATTTTAATAATTCCTCTCTTTTTTATTATTTGTATTGTTATTTTTAATTTAACACTAATACCTGTTTTTATAAAAAATCTGGAATGATAATTGGTTATTTAGTTCCTCTTAATTTTATTTTACTATATTCAATTATCAAATGAAATATCTTTTCCGGTTTCTCTCTTTATTCCCCATTTTACAACTTTTATTTTCTTTTCTTAGAATATAGATTGGATTTCTTTACATCCTTACTTTTTATTCTTAGAAAGTTAAAATAATATTGCTGAAAGTTCATATCATCTATATTGATAATAAAAAGCTTCTTTCAAATATCCCGAGCATTTGCTTTCAAAACATTTCTTTATATATTTTTTCTTGATATGAAGTTCTCAGGAAATCAAAACAAATATTTTCGATTATAAGTATATAAATATCTATAGATACCAACTGATTAAAACCGACTTTCTATTTTTTACTCTATCTTTGTTTTTCTTGATTTCATACCTTTGAAGGATATATAAATACTTTGTTTTTTCAAAATATATTTCTTTACATATATCTTGAAACCTTTTTATCATCTTTTGTGGTAATGATTCAATATGAGGACATTTTTGATATTTTACCTGATTTTTATTTTTAAAATCTTATTTTGGAATTTCTGAAAATTTCCTAATGGAAATCAGGTCTTTCTTAGGGAACTATGCCTTACCACTCTCATACTGATAATTTGTTGTCTCTGTTATTTCCAATGGACGTTACCTCCTTATCAATATTTCACGATTCCACCTTTTACTTTATCCTTAGTACTTCTCTAATTATGATTTATTCCTATTATATACTCTCCATACACTTAAGGAAAAATGATAACTATCGTTTGTACCTTGTAGCCAACTTCCTAAATAGATTTCTCTTCTCAATATCTAGGAATTGGTTATGTAGTAATTGGTGTTTTCTTTTGATGGTTATATATTACCATGCTAAAGCATATTTGTCAATATATTTTTTATAAAAAGTTTTATTTTTAGTAATTTATTTTTTATTTGATTTTTATTGCTGTAAATTGTGAATTATTTTTTAAATTATATATACAATTTATTTTATATCTAATCTTTCGAGCAATTACGGCAATAGCTCTATCTCTAATGCATTTCATAATTACACAGTAAAGCGGACATTCGCAATCCGCTTCGCTACTTGCTCATGAACGCAGTCGCTTTGCAATCAAAAAGAGGATGCCATTCTCACAGCATCCCCTTTTAACTCAAAGTATTTATCCTCTATAATAGTTAATTAAACAACCTTTCAAGATAATCTCTCTCTCATCATCTGTCAAATCGCCTAATTTTAATGTAAATTCTTTTAATTCATCACCAACTGCATAAGCCTTGATTTCGTCCCATTTTTCTTCTACTGCCTGACGAATCTGCGGAACAAAGATATAATCTTTATTCTTAAACGGCAGTTCTCCGTCTGAAATCAAGAATGGAAGCATACCCCAGTTAATCAAATTGGAACGGTAACGTTTGGTTGCATACTCGTTTGCAATATTTGCCCATCCTCCTAATACTTTCTGACAGGATGCTGCCTGCTCTCTGGCAGAGCCGTCACCAGGTTTCACTGCAAAAATGGTACTTCCGATTCCGGTGTTTTCACTGTTCATGTCCGGGAAAGAATCCTTAATCTTATCCCATACCGGTTTTAATTCTGCAACTGCTTCTAATGGGCAGTTTCCTTCTTCTCTTGCTTTTTCCGCTTTCTGGACTTCTTTTGCAAGAGGAACATAATCCGGGTCTTTTCTTGATAATGCAAATTCAGCCAGTTTCAGTGGATTGGAACGGAAAGAAGAAGTTTCGCCGGATGGAATCAGTTCATCCGTTGTTGTAACCGGGTCATGAATTTCAGAGACTACTTTCAATACCAGATTATCGGTCAGTGCACACATTTCCGGCCAGTCTTTGATATTTGGACCAAACTGAATTTCTGTGTTCGGGTCTGCTATACCCTTGCTGTCAAAGACTCTGTTTTCATAAATTGTCTTATCAAAGAAATAACGCGGTTTCGTATATTTTACATCAAAATCTGCTGCGGAAGTAAGGTACCCCTTATTTGCTGCAGTTGCTGCAATGGAACGTGCATCCATCAAAGCGACAGAAGAAATCTGACCATTTTGAATCTTAGAACCTTCACGATTTGGGAAGTTTCTGGTAGAGTGACGAATACTAAGCGCATTGTTTGCCGGTGTATCTCCGGCTCCAAAGCAAGGACCGCAAAACGCTGTTTTTACAACTGCACCCGTCTGCATTAAAGAAGCCAGCACACCATTTTTTGCAAGTTCCACATAAATCGGGGTACTTGCCGGATAAATGCTTAAGGTAAAGGCATCCGAACCAATGCTTGCACCTTTTAAGATATCAGCTGCATCACAGATATTTTCAAATCCACCACCTGCACAACCTGCAATAATTCCCTGCTCCACATAAAGTTTTCCGTCACGAACTTTATCTTTTAAAGTAAATGGAATCTTGCCGTCCAGACTAATCTGGGCTTTCTTCTCAACATCATCTAAAATATCATATAAGTTTGCATTTAACTCATCAATGGTATAAGTGTTGCTCGGGTGGAACGGCATTGCAATCATCGGTTTTACCTGACTTAAATCCACATAAACCATGCCGTCATAGTAAGTCACTGCGCCCGGCGCAAGTTCTTTATATTCTTCACTTCTTCCATGAACCTCATAGAACTCTTTAATCTTATCATCCGTTACCCAGATAGAAGACAGACAGGTTGTCTCGGTTGTCATAACGTCAATTCCGATTCTGAAATCTGCACTTAAATTTGCAACTCCAGGTCCAACAAACTCCATTACTTTATTTTTTACATAACCATTTGCAAATACTGCTCCGATAATTGCAAGTGCCACATCCTGTGGTCCAACACCCGGAATCGGTTTTCCGGTCAGATAGACACCGACAACCTGCGGACGACGAATATCATAAGTTTTAGAAAGTAACTGCTTTACCAGCTCTGGTCCGCCCTCTCCCATTGCCATTGTACCAAGCGCACCATAGCGTGTGTGACTGTCAGAACCAAGAATCATTTTTCCACCGCCTGCAAGCATTTCTCTTGCAAACTGATGAATGACTGCCTGATGCGGCGGTACATACATTCCACCATAACGTTTTGCGCAGGTAAGTCCAAACATATGGTCATCTTCATTGATTGTTCCACCGACCGCACAAAGAGAATTGTGACAGTTTGTCAGTACATAAGGAATCGGGAATTTTTCCAGTCCTGAAGCTCTCGCCGTCTGGATAATTCCTACGAAAGTAATATCATGAGAAGTCAATTTATCAAATTTAATCTGTAAATCATCCATATTGCCGGATGTATTATGTTTTTCAAGAATTGAATATGCAATTGTCTCTTTGGAAGCTTCTTCTTTGGAAACAGGTGCTTTGCCTGTCAAATTTGCAATTACTGCTGATGCATCTTTATTATCTTCTACAATTTCTGTGCCGTTTACCAGCCATGCACCGCCATTATACAACTTAACCATAACCATACTCCTTCATTATTATTGGTGTATTTTACTAGTGAACTACCCATCTTCTATATGTAATGGGCTTCTAAGGAGCTGACGCTCCCATTTAAGAAGTCTGATATTTAAGTTTCCACCTAACCAATCAGGCACTCCTTATTCTTACAGGCGTGTCCACCTCGCCTCTGCTGTATAGGATATTCCTATCCACAACACTACTTTTACGCTCTAATTATAAATTTTATTACGGTAAAATGCAAGCATTTTATCACTTTATTGTATGAATTTAATTGTATACATGAGTGCACGTATTCTTTTAAAGCATAAAAAAATACTTCCCGACTTTTTTAACAGGAAGTACTTTTCTTATTTTCTATCGTGAATTACTTGGCTGCAAGCAACCAAGCTTTTCGCTTAAATCAGGAAACTATATCAGTCCTGATTGTTCATAAAATCCATGTAACTGGAAACCATAAGCGCAATCTTAAAGGTCAATGCGTCATCAAATACACGGATATCAAGTCCGGTGCTTTTCTGGATTTTTTCTAAACGGTACACAAGAGTATTTCTGTGCAGGAAGAGCTGTCTTGATGTCTCGGAAATATTTAAGTTATTATCAAAGAATTTATTAATGGTATTTAAAGTTTCATCATCCAGAGATTCCGGAAGCTTTCCACCAAATACTTCTTTCATGAACATTTCGCACAGAGGCATTGGAAGCTGATAAATCAGACGACCGATTCCAAGATTATTGTAACCTACAATATTTTTTTCCACATAGAAAATCTTTCCTACATCAAGTGCCATCTTTGCCTCTTTGTAAGAGCGGGATACATCTTTAATTTCATGGATGATATTTCCATAAGAAACTCTCGCTTTTGCCATCGCCTCAGAATTGAGCATATCTACAATCATTCTTGCAATCGCTTCGATGGATTCATAATCGTCGCTCTCTTCCAGATTACGCACAATAATAATATTTTTCTCATCAATTGCCGTAATAAAATCATTGCTTCTTGAAATAAACATATTTTTCAGGATTTCAATCGCATCCTGATCTTTCTCGTTTCTTATTTCAACCAGAATAACCACACGTTTTGCTTCTACCGGAATGTGCAGTTTTTTTGCTCTGTTATAGACATCCACAAGAAGAAGATTGTCAAGAATCAAATTCTGAATAAAGTTTGATTTATCAAAACGCTCTTTATAAGCCACAATCAGATTCTGAATCTCCGAAACTGCAACACGCCCAATCATGTATGTGTCTTCGTTTCCACCTTTTGCAATCAATATAAATTCGACAGTCTGACCATCATAAATTTTGAAGAAATGATACCCCCTTATGACCTGGCTATCTGCCATAGATTCCACAAAACTGGATATATCCCCAAAATCCTCATCTTCTATCGGAAAAGTAGTTGAATTTACTTTGCCGTCTACGTCCATCACACATAAATCAATTCTTGTTATGCTTCTCAATTCATCCAGTGTCTTTTGTATCACCTGACTTGATATCATATTGTATCCTCTTTTCTCTGTATTTTTATAAGTTTCTGTCGCCGTAAAACCACATGCCTTTCGGCGTGTGGTAGTTCACATCAAAATGCATATTATCACAAAAAAACTTTTCGTTATTTTTTATATAATATCTTATTTTACTAAAATTTGCAAGAAATCCAACAGTTTTTTGAACTGCCCCAACCGACTAATGCGGATGGGGTTTTCTGCTCTATAGTAGATAAAAAAACTGCTGCGGAATTTCCGCAGCAGCTTGAATTATCGTGAATAACGAACAATTAGTTAGCGATAACCAGTTCTGTTTCTTTATCAAATACATGAATTTTTTCCATATCCAGAGCGAATTTAACTTTATCACCTGTTCTGGCAGTTGTACGAGGATTTACTCTTGCTGTCAGATGGAATCCTTCGATATCGAAGTATAAGTAAACTTCAGCACCAAGTAATTCATAAACAGTGATGTCACCTTCGATTACGCTTTCTGGATGAGCAGCGATAGCCATCTGTTCGTCAGATACATGTTCCGGACGAATACCAAGAACAACAGTTTTTCCATCATATCCGCCGTCGATTAATGCTTTTTTCTTAGAAGCCGGAACAGACAGAGTAGTTTTACCAATCTGAAGTGTAACATCTTCACCTTTTACATGGCAAACAGCATCTAAGAAGTTCATCTGAGGAGAACCAATGAATCCGGCAACGAACAGGTTGCATGGGTTATCATACAGATTCTTAGGTGTATCAACCTGCTGTACAACACCATCTTTCATAACTACGATTCTTGTACCCAGTGTCATAGCTTCTGTCTGGTCATGTGTTACGTAGATAATTGTTGCTCCTAATCTTTCATGAAGTTTGGAAATCTCAGTACGCATCTGAACACGAAGTTTAGCATCCAGGTTTGACAGAGGTTCGTCCATAAGGAATACTTTAGGTTCACGCACGATAGCACGTCCCATAGCAACACGCTGTCTCTGACCACCGGAAAGAGCTTTCGGTTTACGATCTAACAGTTTTTCCAGGTCAAGGATTTTAGCTGCTTCTTTAACCATTTTATCAATCTGATCTTTTGGTACTTTTCTTAATTTCAGACCAAATGCCATGTTATCGTATACTGTCATGTGTGGGTACAGAGCGTAGTTCTGGAATACCATTGCGATATCTCTGTCTTTTGGTTCTACATCGTTTACAACTTTGTCACCGATTTTTAATGTACCACCGGAAATTTCTTCCAGACCTGCAATCATACGAAGTGTTGTAGATTTACCACAACCTGAAGGTCCTACGAAGATGATGAATTCTTTATCTGCGATTTCAAGGTTGAAATCTTTAACTGCTTCAAAACCATTTGGATATTTTTTTGTAATATGCTGTAATGATAAACTTGCCATTGTTCTCTTCCTCCTAATTGTTACGTTTTCACGCTTATGTTTCGTTTTCCACGCTTGTTCTGCTGTTTTAAACGTTTTTGTCTCGTTTTCAACTGCTATCAGTATACCACTGACCACACACATTTTTCCATAGGTCAATTAAACAAATATTATCACAAGTCTTAGTTAGCCTCTCCAACGAAAATTTCGCCATTGTCATTCTGCCGAATTTCCCTTCTTCAAAATATGCATATTGCACAATTTTGATTGGTAAGACCTGTTTTAAAGCAAGTTTCCGCGTTTTTTTCTTGTAAAATTCCAATTTTTTTCTTCTTTACAGAAATCTTTTTCTTTCTTATACTGTTTTAAGACAACAATGTAAATCTATGTTACTATGTTTCGAAATTGGCAAAAACAGAAAGCGCACCAACACTTATGCACGAAAGGAAAATTACTATGTTTCGATTAATGGGATGTATCTATAAAGACGCACGTATTTTAAAAAGCACGGTTATCTGTGATGAATCAGCTTCAAGCAGAACTCATAAAATTTTCTCCGGACTCAATTTTATCTGTCTGGAATTTGACCTTGAAAAACCAATCTGGCTCGAATCCAACATCACAGATTTTCAGCGTCATTCAAAAACCCGCTTTACGCAGGATAACTTCATTGAGGAACTTGATTTTGACTATCTCTCCATTGAAGTAATTGAAGAGGGCTAACTCAGGATAATTCATTAGAAGAGAGATAATTTATTAATTAAAGTCAGACCAGTTCTCTTACGACCAAAAACAGGGACACATCGCTTTCGATATGCCCCTGCCCTTTTCTCCTAAATGAAATCTATTCTAACTCAAAAACTCTTTAATCACATCTTTTACAATCTTCTCCTCCTCTTCATCTAAAAGATGCCGATAGCGTTCATCCGTAAGCGCAGCTTCCCGAATCCTCGCTTCCACCTGTTCCATTTTCTGCTGCTGACTCCGTACCGCAGACGGACTCTCCCTGCCTCCGTTTCTTGCCCGCTCTTTCTGCGCTCGTAAAAGTTCTTCCCTGAGCTTCTGCTCCTGCTGTCTCGCCTTACTGCGCGCCTTCCTGCTCATTTTTTTTGCAGCAGCCTTTTTCGCCTCATTTGCAATGGGCGGTTCTATCTTCACAATTCTTCCTGCCGAATCCTTTTCATTTTCCATATAATCCAGCAGATTCGTCTCTATCATCTCCTCCTGATAGGCAATAGAAAAAATCAGGCGCAGCATTCCATTTACTGCACCAAGCACCACAGTTGTTCCAATCAGCCCCTCCATAGCCGGCATGAAACTTTTCACAAACGGAAACGAAAGTGTCATAATGCCTGTCCCTCTCACCTGCCATACGCCAACTGCAGATACAAAAAAAGAGAGAACAAAAGCTGTCCAGGAAAATCCCTTTAGCATTCTTACGGAAATCTTCCCAATCTTTCGTTCTCTCAGCCGTCTTGCCATATAAACCGACGGATTGTGTATCGTTATGTGATTCTGCGTATCCCTCTGAAATTCCTGCAGATACGCCTGCAGCCATCTGTTCTTGACCTTTGGAATCTGCTGTAAATCCTTTAAGACTCCACGGTTGCTTTTGTAAACCACCAGCATGGTGATGATACTTACCAGCTCAAAAAGCCAGATTCCGTAATAAAACAATTCCACAGACAACCCTCCTAGTCCGATGCACCTCTTCTGCATCTTTATGAGACCATTATATAGCAGAGCTGTCTGTTTGAAAACAAAAATCGTACGACAAATTCAGTCATCCATGCCTCGAATTTTGTCACACCCACCAGGCAAAGCGGACATTCGCAATCCGCTTATCTGCGTTCAAATTTCAGTTTTACAGCATGAGAAGCAGTTCCTCTACCAGTTTGACAGAATGTAAAATTGCCTGTCTTTCAAAAGTCGGATAATCCACCTGTGCGCTGTCATCTGCTTTGTCAGAAATCGCCCGGATAATCAGGTATGGTATTTTATTTAAATGCGCTGCCTGTCCGACTGCTGTTCCTTCCATCTCTGTACACCAGCCATTGGTTCTCTCAATAATCCGATTTTTCAGAGCCTTATCTGCCACAAACTGGTCACCACTTACGACTCTTCCCTCAAATACACTGATTTCCGGATTTACTTTCTCGCAGGCTGTCTTTGCCAGTTTTCGTAAAGTTTCATCTGCCGGGAAAGCATGAACATCCATACGCGGAACTTGTCCAATCGGATACCCAAATTCTGTTGCATCCATGTCATGATACATCGTGTCTGTGGAAAGTACAATATCTCCAATGTTGATTTCTGCTTTTAAAGAACCTGCGATTCCGGTATTAATAACTGCATCCACCTGATAATCATCTGCTAAAATCTGTACACAGATTCCGGCATTTACTTTTCCGATTCCGGAACGAACCACAACAACTTCTTTTTTATTTAATGTTCCATGGAAAAATTCCATTGCAGCTTTTTCCTTTACCGTTACATCCTTCATCTGCTCTTTTAACATTGCTACTTCTTCTTCCATAGCACCGATAATTCCAATACGATTCATTTTAACTCTATCTCCTTTATTTCCTTTATCTTAGCCTTTTTGCTATTTTCATCATAACACACTTGCAAATAAGGTACAATTCTTAATCCTTAACTTAATAAAGGGTGCAGACTTTTTCGCTCTGCATCCTTTTTCCTGATTTTCATCCTTATCTTTTCTATTCTTTCTTTTCAGATAAGCGTTCTGCCTCATCCTCATCTTTTTCCCGCTTCGAGTTTATCGCAGAGGCAACTCCATGCAGAATCACTGCTCCTAAAATTGCTCCTCCTGCCAGAATTTTCCCATAAACTCCAGTCAGCACAAGTGCAATCCCTCCGACTTTTGGAATCGAATAAGCAACCTTTCCAATAAAATTATCATACGGCGCCGGGTTCATATCTTTTGTTGCATTAGCATCACCTTTTGTGATAAATTCACCCATCAGTACACGATTTTCCACAACGCGGTGCGTAATAATAGAAGCCGCATCCTTTGTTCCATAAAATGCAATCACATCATCTACCTGAACATCCTTTGGCTCCATCTCTTTAATATAAACCAGACTTCCTGTTGGAATCGCCGGCTCCATACTTCCACTGATTACTGTATAAACATGATAATGAAATGCTTTTGGTACGGTAAGCGGAAGGCAGATTACAATTAATAGAATTAATAAAGCAGTGCCCAGTGCACTGCACACAGCAGCCACTGGGCTTTTTTTTGTTTTTTTTGTATTCAAGACCAATAAGTCCTTTCGTCATGTTGTGTGCTTATTTCTTTTTAGCCATGTATTTCTTTAATAATACACCCATTCCGGCAAGTACTGCAACCCCACAGATGCCAATCGCAACACCTGCTGCAACAGGAAAGCCTTTTTTCACTTTCCCCTGATTTATATCTGCGTCTCTGGAAAGAGGAGTCTCATCTTCGTCTAAATCCTGAATCTCCTGTGTTCCCTGTGGAGTCTGGTCTTCTTCAATTGTCTGGGTATCCTGAGTACTATCTGTTCCTGCGTCTGTATCAGTCGTTGTATCGGTCTCTGTTGTTCCTGCCGTTCCGGCGTCTGTATCAGTCGTTGTACCGGCATCTGTGCCTGTTCCGGTTTCTGTCGTTGTACCAGCTCCTGTTCCTGCTCCTGTACCCGTTGTGCCCGTACCGGTTGTACCTGTACCGGTCGTTCCTGTACCAGTCGTTCCTGTTGTTGTTCCTGCGGATGTCGTAGCCGGTACTGTAATTGTTTCCACATTTGTTGTTCCCGGAACAACTGTTGTTACAGTTGTTGTCTCTCCCGGAATCGTTACAACCGTTGTACCGATTGGCGTATAACGGAAGGTAAATACATTTTCTGCGGAATTTTCTGATAATGTCTTTGTAAGTGCTAATGCCTGAGGAGTATATCCTTCCACATACTGATAAGCAACTACCGGTTTGTCACCCACATTTCCATAATAGG
The DNA here is from genome assembly GCF_054657695.1 of Blautia stercoris. Taxonomy (NCBI): domain Bacteria; kingdom Bacillati; phylum Bacillota; class Clostridia; order Lachnospirales; family Lachnospiraceae; genus Blautia; species Blautia stercoris. The sequence continues at coordinate 263,703 of NZ_BAAHYF010000002.1, read as the reverse complement.
TATTGCTTGCAAGCAGTTCCTTTCCATCTGCATCCTGATAATTGACTGTATAAGCAACCTGATTTCCTTTGATTCCATAAGCAACTACATAATCGGCATCGCCTTTTACCGTAACACTGTATCTCGAAGCTTCTAATTCATCGGTTTCACTGTTATCACGTCCACTCTTACGAAGCCCTTTTACATAATATTTATCGCTGTTATTTAACGTTACCACACCATCTTTCTGTACATCGAAAGATACGAAAGCTCCGTATTTTAGATTGCTCATCACAATCTTACCTGCTCCGTCTGCAAATGTACCTTGATTTCCGGCATAGAATGTAACGGTATAAGTATATTCGTCATCTGCGAAAACAGAAAGCAGAGAACATTGAAACATCATGCAGAAAGCCACTACAAAAGTTAAAATCTGTCTTAACTTCTTCACTGTCCTCACTCCCCTTTCTCATCCTCGCGACGTCTCTTTACTGCCAAAACCGCGATAATCAATACCACAATTCCACTCACCAGTGCAATCGCACTAAACAATAATGCATGCATGGTATCACCGGTCTTTGGACTTGTCACCGCTGTTTTTCGGATTGTCGAAGATTTTCCGGTCATTGTCTTTTTGACTACTTTATTTTTACCCTTTTCCACTTTTGTCTTTTTGGAAACTTTTTCAACTGCAAAATTTAACTGTAATTTTGCAAGTGTATTCTGATATGCATTTCCCTGGGTTTCACCCTCAAGTCCGACTTCTAATTCAACTGTTCCTGTTTCATTCTTATCCAGACGATCCAGATAGAAATAATCTTCCATGGAATTTGTTGCCTGATGAAGACCTTCTTCTCCGCTTTTCTTATCCTCTCCACCTACCGTATCACTGTCATAAAGTACGGTTTCTTTACCGGAAACATCTTTATAAGAAAGTTTGTAAGTATAAGCTCCATTCTCCGCCTGACTTTCATCTTCCAGACTCTTTAGGATTTCATTGGACATATACCAGTCTGTCTGAATGCTTTCTGAGTTTTTAATTTTCACACCAATCTTCATGGTATCACCAGGAAGCATTCCATAAACTTCTTCTGCGATTTCCTTTGAGGTAAAGTTACTGTTTAACTTATCATTCTTAAAATCTACCGTCCAGTCTTTACTGCTTGTAATCTCTTCTGCTTTCGCAGTTGTTGCCGTGCCAAATGTCATAACAGCCGCCATGACCAGGCACAAAATATTCTTTTTTAACATATCGTGCACCTCCTGTGGCTACTGTAAGCTGATACTGTTTCCGTCTTCTGAGACTGTCACATCAATCCCCCATGCACTCTTGATTGCATCCTGTGCATTGTGAGTCTGTACGGCATCGGCTTCTGCATCAATCGTAAAATGATATCCATCGTATTCATAAATGGTTTTGATGGTCTTCTTTCCATCTTCTTCGGAAACTACCTGTTCCTTTACCTTTGTTCCGATAGAAGGGTCAACTGTTAATGTATCACTAATTGCCGGAGCGCTTTCTCCTGCTGGCAAAAGCCTGGTATAATAAAGTACGGTACGCTCTCTTGTTGTTGCACTTTCATCAATCACCCAGCCATTGTCTGTGAGCAGGTTTAAATCAATCAAATCCGGAGAAAGTCTGGTATTTTTATTTCCGTCTGCGTCAGTCCAGCTCTTTGTAAGAATGACCCTTACAAATGTATCAATTGAGCCGCTGTTTTGTACGGTTAAGGCTTCATCGTAAGCTTTTCCAAGCGCAAATTTCTCATCTTTTCCAACCAGATTTTTAAGAAGTTCTCCATGTTCTTCCATCCACTGATTATCCTTGTTGTAATCTCTCTTACTGATTATTTCACCATTTTCTAAAAGGCTGATACCAATCTTTGAAACCTCTGCCTGCACTGCATAATTCTCACTGTAATAAGTCAGTGCCGCTCTTGTACTTCCCACGGTACTGCCAAGAATTAAAAGTCCGGCCACCGCAAACAGGAAAACGGGCTTTACAGAAAAGGATTTTTTCTTCTTTTTCATTACTCACCCACCTCCTCAGTCTGCGCAACATCTGCTTTCTTTGTCCAGTCTGCACTTGGATTTCCCTCTGCGTCTAAGATAACAGGTGTACATTCTGAAACAACAATTACATTAAAATCTTTTGGAAGGTTCATGTTACTGATTTTTACCAATAATTCTTCGCTCTTTGCCCCAGGAGCTATAACATCAGAATAGTAATAATATCCGTCATCTCCCGGCGTCCATTTTCCACTCTCATCGGAGTAGACCAGTCCTTCCTGATACTGGCTTCCGGCAAATACTTTTACTCTTACATAACATTCGTAATCACCGGTATTTTCAATTTTGATATGCTTCGTCCAATCACTGACCTCTTCATCCGGAATAACCTCGGTAAATCCAAGACTTAATTCCTGTCCACCCTGTGCTGTTACATAAGTGGTAAAGTAAGCCATGGCACTTCCTACAGAAAGCCCTGCGGTAAGTGTAAGAGCTGCAGCAGTCAGACAAAGCGTTTTCTTATTCAACTTTTTCTTCATTGCTTAACCCCTCCCCTTATTCCTGTGCCTGTGTACTGTCCGTTTGCTGTTCCCAGTCCCAGACACCATCTTCGGCTGACTGTTTCTGGTCATCTGCTGTTTCCTCATTTGGAGTAAATTCAAAATGATTGACAACACTTGAACCTCCGTTTAATTTACCATCATACTGATTTTCAAATGCTGTGGAAACCATTTCATCCGCTACGATTTGAGTGGTCTGCTCTGCCTCTCCTGTTGCCTCATAACTTGAACCACTGTAAACTTCGGTTACCGTTATATTTGCGCCCGCCGGAAGTTCCTTTATCACAACACTCTTTGTGCCTGTTCCATCAAATACCATGGAAACTACATCACTGTAAACGATTTCTCCATTTACTTCTGCTTCAATATCAAATACAAACGAAGCACCTTTCATCGTCTCATTATAAGAAGTTAAAGTTTTATCGATTTCAAGGTCACCATATCGTTCCTGTTGGTCTGGTTTTAATCCTGTTGATGTATCATAAAGCCACTCGTCGCTTCCGGTTACATAATACTGATTATTCGGCAGGGAAATCAGATACGGTGTAAAACTGTAAGTATAATATGGAGACTGCACTTCTTCTGCCTCTACCAGATACATTCCGACTGAAAGCCCATCCACACTGCCCTTGCCTCCAATCAGATTATCAGAAGCTGTTGCCTCTGTCTGGTTTTCTTCTACTGCCTTCACTGCACTCTTGGCTTTCTCTTCCCATTCTTGTGCTGTTGTCTTACTGCTGATGGAATCCAGCTTCAATTCCTCAAATCCGGCTAAGGCCTGATACTCTCCATATTGATTCACATCTGCTACCTTATACATGCGAACCGGAATTGTCATATTCTCCCCTGAAAGTTCCGGATAAACCGCATCCAGCTCAAATTTCACAGAGCACTGCCGGTCAGTTTCAATACTGATAGCAGCCTGAACTTTGGACATTACTACGGTGGAAAGTGTCAACACCAGAGCCAGAGCCAATGCGCTTCCTTTTTTTAGTTTTTTCTTCATCTTCACATTTCCTCCCCTCTGATAACAGATAAGTAACTATCCTGTACTGAAAAGTCTTTCTTGTTCTTTCTTATTCTTTTTTGTGTTTCTTCTTTCCAGGTTTAATCAGGAACTTCATCAAAAGTATTACAAGTAAAGTTACCGATAATCCAAGTATCAGATAAATCATGTAGTAATTCTGAATTGATTTCAACATGGATTCTGCGGCTGTAGATTCTATCTCTTCCTCTCCGTTATACGGTACTCTTGTGCCACGGACCAAAAGTCTGTGAGAGTTTACACCGTACGGCGTACAGGTAAATAGCGTTACATGATCCTGACCCTCTTCAATCTGGAGAGCCTTTTGAAGCGTCTCACTGTCATCCTTATCCACCATATCTAAAATCTGGTCAACCTGATAAGCAAGCGTTTCATCCAAAACGTGAACGTAAAACATGTCTCCACGTTCTAACTGGTCAATATCTGTAAATAATCTGGCACTCGGCAGACCCCTGTGCGCTGCCAGTACACTGTGTGTGCTCTCACCACCGATTGGAAGCTTGGTTCCATTTAAGTGACCGATTCCTGTCTGAAGCACATCATCCGCTGTTCCATGATAAATGGACAGCTTTACATTAATCTTTGGAATGGATACATATCCCATGACACCGTCATTTCCCACATTTAAAATCTGCCAGTATTCGGTATTTTTAATATCGTCTCCATTTTCTCCAAAAACATCACCAAATATATTGTTATGGATAATCGTATCATTAAAAGCTTTCGCTTTTTCCCATTCCTTTGTAAAATCCTCTTCTGCCATCTTTCCGATTAACTCTTCATAAGATGAAATCAATTGATTCTGCCGGTATGTATTCCACTGGTTAGAAACTGTCGGATAAATCAAGATTGCAAATCCCAGCAGGAACATTAAGCCAAACAAAATACCTGAAATTTTTCTCTTCATAATACATCCCTACTGTTCCTTTGATTTTCTCTTCTTATCATAACAATAAAGTATAAGGATAAAGCCTCCTGTTACTGCCAGTCCGATAACTACCCACAACCCATAATTGGTATGGAGACTGACTCCTCCAAGTGGTGTGGATGCCTCTTCTATATCGGCTGTCTTGTAATCTACTCTGTGTCCTCGAACCAGAAGTCTGTGGCTGTTCACTCCATAAGGAGTACAGGTAAGAAGTGTTACCAAATCTTTCTCTTCCTCTACTGCTAAATCATCCGTTTCTTTTGGTTCAACGACTGAAATTTTATCTACTTCATAGCAAAGCACGTCATCTAATATATAGAGAAGAAAATGGTCTCCCTCTTCGAGTTTATCAAGGTCTGTAAAAAGTGTAGCACTCGGAAGTCCTCTGTGTGCAGAAATTACTGCATGTGTTCCTTTGCCTCCAACCGGAAGTGAACTTCCTTCAAGATGACCGGCTGCTTTCTGAAGCACCTCGTCTTCTGTTGTATGATAGATGGGAATTTTAATATTAATCTTAGGCACTTCTATATATCCCATCATACCATCACCACCAAGGTTCAAACAAGCAAAATAATTAGAATTTTCTTCATCGGAAGCCTCTGCAACTGCAAAAGAATCCGGAAGAACGGATGGCTGAAGAGAATCATTATACGCATCGGCATTTTTCCATTCCTGCTCATAATTAATTTCTCCATCTTTTTCTTTCTGCGCAACAACTTCTTCATAACCGGATATCAGCTGCTTCTGCCTGTGATTGTTCCACTGATTTGCAACCAAGGGATACAACAGCAAGGACAAACCGGCTAAAAATATAATTATAATCAATATCGTAGTAACTTTTTTCTTCATCCGGGCTCTCCTTATTGTTGTATTTTTTGTCAGGTTTCAATTTTCTGTGAAATGAAAAACCAAGGCGGGCGAGCCGCCCTGGTTTTTTCACAAAATAGGCATTTCAATTGTTACTTATTCTATTTCTTCTATTTCATTATTTAGCAGATTTTTTGCGAGTTGCGAAGAATAAACCTGCTGCTGCAATCATAACTACACAACCACCGATTGTGAAGATTGTAGTACCGATACCACCTGTGGATGGTAAGGAAGAAAGTTTAGTATCTGTTAAAGAACCTGTAACGCTTACATTTCGTTCTGTATTTTCTACTACTTCAACAGTAACACCATCTCCATTAATGGAATAACCTGCTGGTGCTAAAATTTCTTCAAACCAGTACTTTCCTTCATCAAGACCTGTTACTTTCACTGTTCCATTTGTTGCTTCAATTTCTTCAACTGCGCCTTCTTCATCTGTTTCTGCTAATTTATATTCACCTGTTGTCTTCTGAACAAATTTTAAAGCTTCGCCATGCTGATCTTTTGTTCCTTTATATACTTTGAACTTAGCACCATTTAATACAGTTGTATCATTTTCTGCATACTTTGTAATTGTAATATCACCAGTATAACCTTTTTCTTCACCTGGTTCTCCAACTATCTGACCATCTCTATAAGAGTTAGCTGTATTCTGATATCCATCATCTGCTGTTACAATTGCTTTGTATACGAGAACTACTTCTTTACCAGCATTTTCATTTTCTGTACCGATTAAACTGCTAAAATCAACTGTATATTTTGTTGTAGCACCCTTTTTGTCTTCAACTACTTTATCCTTTACATTAGTTCCACCAACCGTAACACGTACAAGCTCTATAATATCCAGCCCTGTAGGAGTATCTTCGATATAATATTTATGTCCGCCCTCTGGTGCTGCTTCAGTAAATGTAGGGAATGTTGTTTTAACGGTGAATGTAACTTCCTGTCCTCTTGCTACAAAGTGATCATCTGCCTCTTTATCTGTTACATATCCAGATGTTTTTGCTGTTACTGTAACATCTTTAGATGCCATATAAGTCTGATCTTTGTCGTATGTGTTTGCACCCATTACTGTATAGGTTGCTTTTTCACCATTCGCAATAATCAAATATGCTCCAACTGGAACTTCCTGTTCAACAGAAGTCGTATATTCTTCTCCTACCGGCTTTGTTTTAAGCGTATAATCTGCGCTTATAGTTCCAACTTTTCCATTTAAGGCTTCCCAATTAATTCCAAATGGATTCTCTGTTGTATCTACATCAGCAGTTGCCCAATCTGCTACTACCCATTTACTATTTGCTTCATCAAAACTTACTACCTTATAAAGTTTAACTGTTGTCTCTTCTCTGGATGATAAACCTGTCACTTTAATTTTGCTTGTGTACGGACTTTCTGTGTTTGGTGCTGCAAATGCAGTTAATGTGGTTGCAAGTACCATTACCATTGCTACTACCAGTGATAACATCTTTTTAAATTTACTCATACTCTCTCTCCTTTTCTTTCCAGGATTTCCCTTACTTAATTATTAGTTTCTTTTGTTACTTGGTTTCCCCTTTACTTTTGCGATTTGGAAGTCGCTGAAACCATAATCTCATTTTGTTATTTATTCAGCACCTCCTTGGATTTGTTTTTATATAAGATTAGTGCCGCAGCCATCATAAGCAATGCGCCTCCAATCGTATATCGATAGATACCAGAACCACCGGTACTTGGAAGTTCGTATACCACCTGATTCTTGATTGTTAATACGTTCTTCTCATCTGTGGTTAAAAACCACATATCCGGTTCCTGAGTAAGTGGATTACCTGCCATATCTGTTAAAATAACCTCACCCTTTTCCTGCTTGAAGTAAATTTTATTGCCTAAAGGCAAGTAACCTGTTGGAGCTTTTGTTTCTTCAAGATAATATTCTCCCGGTTCTAACCCTTTGAGTTCTATCTCATTTGCTCCATTTTTAACGGTTAAAACATCTCCCAATTTTTGATAAGCGTTACCAGCTTTCTTATACAGCTGGAATTCTGCTCCATCTAATTTTAAGTCTGTATTATTTTCTGAGACTTTCATTAAATCAAGGTCTGCTGTTTCTTCCTGATAGGTATTCGTAAGTTCTACTTCTGCATCCTGACCATCTGTCACTGTATAATTACCTGTTGCAAACATTGCCCATTGTTTTGATTTATCAAAGTGCATAATGTTTTCACCGTCGTAAGTAATCTCTCCGTCTCGGAATGTCAATGTGGAACTAATTTTATCCACTCCACTAAAGAAATAACAATTCTCTAAAACTGCTTTTGGTGAAAATTTTATTCCTTTTTTGCTGGAAATCAAATCAACAATTGCCATTCTTGCTTTGATACTTGCCGGCTGTCTGGTCCAAACAAAATATCCTTCATTTGAGGTTAATTTCGCAACAATTAAATTTACTTTTCCAACTGGATAATCCTGTGCGGAACATGTTGTTTCCCTCTTAGTTGAAGTATATTCAATTGTTGCCTGCTTAACTGTCACATCTGCACTGTCTCCATTTGAACCATTAATTGATGGCGTTACCTGATATCCATCTTTTTTATAATTAGACTCGACAACTCTGTAAGTTCCTGTTGAACAATTTTCCAATTTCCATGTGTAAACCCAGGTTGTATCTTTCCCTGTCAGATTCTCGTCCAGCTTATCTGCATCCATTGTAAGCGTTCTTGTATCACTTCCATTTGTTACGGTTATCTGATACGCAGGATTTACTTTTGCCAGTTCTCTGATCTGCGCTTTTGTTAAACCATTAAATCTCTTAGTCACTTCAATAAATGGAGCATCCGGCTCATCCAGTTCTTTTATTTTGTTTGCAATTGTTACTTGAGCATCTTTTTTCAATTCTATTTTTCCATCTGCAACTCTTTGCTCTTCTACTTTTTCGTCTGCTGTTTTAATGTCCGACTTTTCACAATTGCTGACAGATTTTTCAGGCTCTAAATATCTTGTTTTATCCAGATTCACTTCTTCTACCAGAAAACTTGTTTCCGAAAGAATCTGTGTAACAATCACTGTATAACCTGCCGGTATTCCAGTAACAATTCCATTTGCATCTGTTTTGCCACAAACAACACTCTTACTGCCATTTGATTCCAATTCTCCATCTTTGTAGTAATAATAATTTCCTTCCCCATCTTTAAGATAGTAATCACCCTTTGTATAAGGCACTAACGTTTGATTAGCCTCATTATTAGATAGTTGAATCTTAAATGAAAAGGTATCGTTTGTTACCTGTCCATCTCTCATCTGCTTTGTAATCCGAAGTTCACGGCTGTTATATGCAGAACAATTATTTACACAAACTACTGTCGGTCTTTCTTCTACTGTCTTTTTATCTGTTTTAACATCCGAAATCGTTCCACTAAGCTGTGCATTTTCATCAAATGCTTTATACTCAACGCCATTAATAATAACCTTATCATATTGCTGAGCATTCACTCCAACCTCTATTACATAATACTTTCGGTTAGCTTTCAGTCCGCTAAATATTGCTGACTCATCTGGTTTTAGATAAAATACCTTTTTATATCTCGTATCATTAAATGTTACATCCTGGAACTTAACTTTTTCTGTTGAATCTTTATACGTTGCACTGTCTAATAATTCATACTCGTCATCGTAATACGTTTCATTTCCTTTTGGATCTGTTGATTTAATTTTCTGTGCATAGACCTGGAAAGCAAATTTTACATTGCTGTATTTTTCTTTATCTGTGTTTTCCAGTTCTTTTCTAACTTCCACCTGACCTTCCGGAATAACCTGAAGATTAAATTTCATGTGAAGATTAGATGCACCTGCACCACGTTCCATGTAGAACATTTTAAAGGAATGGAGAGTATAATCTTTCAATGTGTCGTCATCAAAACATGCTTCTATTTCTTTATCACTGGTTTTACTCGTCCACTTATTTCCATTCGGAAGCTTTTTAGCATCTTGGAAAAGTTTTTTAATCGTTGTCTTATATTTTTTTGGTGTACCTCCTTTAATACAATCATACCAGCTTACCTCTCCTGTATTAAAATTAATACTGCCGGAGTGAGCATCATGAACACCACCAATATCAAGCACCAAGACGTCGTCGATATAAATCCATAAGTCATCATCCCCATTGAATTCATATATCATCGGGTCTTTTTGACCACTAACCTGTTTAGAAGCTATTTTACCATCTTTTGGCTGAAAAAAACTTGCGCCCATATACATCCCAAAGTAATAATTATTTCCATTTGTTTTATAAAGTGTTTTTCCTTTTGCACTATCTGAATCTGATAAAACACTACCATTTTCATCATATTCATTTTTATTCGTTGATACGTTTTGACTATTAATTGTGTTATACGGCATAAAGTTTCCACGTTTATAATAATACTGATTTTCATTACTTGGTGTACCCAGTGCATTGTATACGGTAAAATTTGTATTGTTTCCTAAATATGCATAATTCTGAAAACTACTGTATTCATAATAACCTGTGCTGTTATAGATATCTTTTCGGAATAAATGATCTACTTCCGTTCCTCCGCTAAAAAGACTCGCCAAACTTTCATTAGCAGTTCCGGGAATTGCTGAACCCGTAGATTTCTGACCTGTAATACAGGTATTTTTTCCTGTTGTAATTGGATAGCCATCTGTGCCTAACACATTTTTTAAAAGACCTTTTTTAATACTTCCTGACTGATTATTATTATTCTGCCAGCTTCCATTATTCCACGTTCCGGCACAATAGCCTCCTCCTAAATCTATCCAGGTACTACTATCCAAAGCTTTTATCTTATATTTGTTAGAATCCTTACCTTCCATATCAATCATTCGCATTGTAATACCCGCTTGAGCATGACTGACTGTTTCAACTTTATCCAACCCGGATTCTTCATCGCGAGCATACCAGGCTAGCACATAATTAGAAAAACTATCTGTTATAAATTCTGCCTTTGTAACTTTTGTTTCACTTGTTGTCTGTATATTTGCTTCTTTCTTTTCATCAGCCACCATATCGACAACCCGTTTTACTACTCCATTCTTATCTTCTTCAAGATGAATAACTGTAACATCAAGATCTGATTTTTCTGTATCAACATCTTCCGGTGATACTCCTTTTTTATACTTCATCGTAACCTTGACATTTCCATCCGGCTCAATTTTATTTCCATCTTTATCTGTGAGTGTAATGTCATAAGCCAGAAATCCTGCTATAGAGTACTCTTCGTCCTCTGCCTTCTGATTTAATTTTTCCTCTACCTCAGTATATTCTGTCGTATCTTTTTGAACCGATGTTACACTTAAGGTTGTTCCTTCTGGAATTGCACCTTCTTTTTCCTCTGTGATATTAATTGTTACCTCTTCATCTTCGTATGTAAGTATAGGTTTGGTTTCTTTTATTTCAGTTTCAGCTTTTGCTGTCTTTTCTGTTTTTGTCTCTTCTTTTGCCTCTTCTTTTACTTCCTCTTTAATTTCTTCTTTAATTTCTTCTTTCGGCTCTTCAACTATCCTTTCTTCTGCCTCAGCCGTTTCTTTTACATAACATCCATAAACTCCGGACTTTTCAGCTTTTAATAGCACCTTATTAACTGCATTTTTTTCCTGATTCAAGCTAACATCGGAATAGATATATTCATCAATATTATCTATACTCTTTCCTTCCGCTTTCAGAGCTTCCTCTAAGTCCGTTTTTGATGTTATATTTAAAATTTCATCGGATTCTTTTTTATTTTCTTCGGTTGCTTTGTCCAGATAGAAAACATTTATTTGTTTCGTATCTTCTGTCTGAATATTGGTATTGTTTTCTTCAATTGTAATGGTAACCGGTTTGTTTGGATTCTGATTTTCACCGTTTACTTTAAAATTAATTTCATAGAACTGATAATTTCCAAGCTTTTCTGTTTCCGGAAGATTTTTTCCGATTAACGCTTTTACATGTTCCTGAGTTTCGGCATCCAGTTCTTTTACTTCCATCACAATGTCTGAGGTTAATGCTTCAAATGCACCTTCCGGAAGATTTGCGATAACGCTTGTAAGCACGTTTCCGTTTTCATCCTGAAATTCATGTCTGATTTCAGTTGCTTCAGACTGTACACCTTCTTTAGAAACAGTTTCTTCAGAAACGGTCTCTTCTGCAACTGCTTCTGTTTCTTTTTTCACTTCCGGTATTGTTTCTTTCGATGTACTTAGCTCTTCGTTAATTCCTTCTGCCTGCGTCTCTCCCGTTGTCGTTGTTTCTGTACTTTGTGTTTCAGGTTCCTGACTTGCCATGGATTCAGAAGAGGTTTCACCTATCAGACCACCCTCTGCCATAGTAGACATGCTGGTTGTCAGCATCAGAACCATGCAAAGCACAAACGCCAGAATTTTTTTACTTTTCTCACTTTTCATGGCTTCCTCCTTCTACTATCTCATCCTCGTCTTCAGTTACTGCACCATCTATTAACTTCAATAATTCTAAGGCACTGCGAAAATATTGTTCCTGTTTTGTTTCTGCCCATAATACACTTCCCTGCCAGGTTGAGTTCTGACATTCATTAATCTTTACGATAAATGTTTTTGTCTGTTTTTTCTTAGCCACAATATCTTCGCCTCCTTTCTTTTCTCAAATTAAAACATTACATATTCTATATTCTTTACTATGTGGTTATTATAGCGTATTGCCCATTACAAAAAGCATTACACCTTATTTTTTTATTAAATTTTTCCACAAAAAAACATTACCATACATCTGCTGGTAATGTTTTTTCTTTCGTACCTTAAAAACTTGAAGTATTGTTGATAATTTTAACTAAATCCAGTGCACTGGAAAACTCATAACTTTCTTCTGATTCCATTAAAACAATTTCGCCCTGCCAGGTTGCATTCTGTCGATACTGAACGCACACCAGAAATGTTCCCTTTGTGCCTTTTTGTTCTAATACAATTTTAGGTTCAACAACTTTAGGAATTGTTTCTCTTTGCTGTAGAGCTTTTTCTCTCAAAAAAGACCTGCTCTTTGTTGATGCTTCCGGAAAATGAAGTTTATCATACAGTTTTTCCATTTCATCCAAAAGCTCAACGACATTTGTAAAATTCGTCGCCTCTTTTTTATAACAATGATAAAGACGTCCTTTCATTTCTTCCTGCGCAATTTCGTCTACACATATATTTACAAGATTAGGTGCCGCCTTTATTCGTCCTATATTTTGTCCGCTTCTCATATTTTCATACACCACACCTTTACCCCTTAACCTTCAAAGGTCATCTTGCCCGTTGAAGGTAATCTTTGATTTTTTCTGTTCAACATCCACAATAGATGATACATAATATTCTAAGTACTGTGCCCATGTTTTATGCTCACGGCTGAAATATTTTGTAATTCTATCATAAATCTGAGGACAATTTTCCTGTTTCGTCCCTACCAGTAAAATCAAAAACTGATTCGGACTGTATCTGGTATAAGAGTCGCCTTTACGCAGCGAACATTTAATTGTATGATTTAACTCTTCAGATAACACCTTTAAACGCTCTTTATTTTCTAATGGGCGTCCTTTTCCGTCTGTTATCGTTACCAACATCAAATAAACAGACTGACCATTTCTTTCGATAATACGGGTCACCAAACGATAGGTATCACGGAAACTTGGCAGACTACAGTAATACGCACCTTTTTCTTCATATTTCTCTTTTAAACCGCCACGAATATCTTTCAATACCTGCGGTTTGTAACTGACCCGTTCGCTCATTTCTTTAAACTGCTCCATCATTTTTTCAGATGGACTGATACCCAATTCTGCAAAGAAAAATTTTGCCGTATCTTCGTAAATCTGAATGGCTTCTTTATATCGATTCATAGCAACCAGCGCTTCCATCATCACAGACTGCCATTCATCAAATGGATAAATTTCAGACGCTGATTTAGAAAGTTCCAACACGCTTTGGTACTCTTTTTGCACCTTTTTATAATCACATACTTCTTTCAGTGCTTTTTCATAAACTTTTTTATATTCTACACTTTCAAGCAGTGCCCAGTCCTCTCCCGAAAGTTCCGGAAGAAATTCTCCTTTATAAATCCGGCAGGCTTTTGTCAGCAGTTCCATCTTTGTCCGGATATCCTCTGTCGCTTCTGACTCTTCAATGAGCTTTTTTAATTCCAAGGCATCCACTTCAACTTCCATCGGACTGTTCCACTTATAGACTCCCTTTTTAATTTGTATGTAATCATACTCAGGCATTCCTGCATCTACAAGCATTTTTTTCAGTCTGTGTGAAGTTACCCTTAAATTGTTTGCCATATCTGCCAGTTCATCTCTGCTATAAAGATAATCAAGCAGACGAGTTCTTTGAATTCCTGTTTCTTTTGTATACAATAGTATCTGAAACAGCTGCAATGCTTTCGTTGACGTTGTTCTCTTAAATGCAATGTCTTTTTCTCCCCAGTTCACGGAAAAACGCCCTAACATCCTCACTTTTAAAACCGGTAATTCCTTACTCATCCTCATACACCCCTTTTCATAGGATTTCTCCCTGTTTGTCAAATTACAGCCACTCCCTAATGCCGTACTTTTGCAGCCATATCTTAAATACAAAATATAGTTACTAAACTAAGCGAGTATTCGCACTTCCCTTTCCTGCTTACTTACTTTCGTTAATCTCTTTATACTTAAGATATCCTAGCCTAATTCTAACTTTTTGCCATTCTTTTGTCAACAAAATAGATTGTCAGATTATGTCGAAATTGGAGCAAAAAATTTTACTCTGAGTTTTTTTGTTAATTGTAAACTATAAATGAGCAAGTTCGTGATTTTGCATTTCTCATCATTTTTTGACCACAAATTTACGACATTTACAACAAATCTGACATCACTTTACAATACCAGACAAAAAAAGATGCAATCCACATTTCTGTGGCTTACACCTTTCTCTACTCATATTTTCGTCATCCAGACTTTTCACTCTGCTTCTGATAATTTACTGATGGCAACAGTTCTTGCAGATGGCATTACTTTCCACAGCACTCCACAATGGCTTTTTCCACATTTTCTATCTGAAATGGTTTTGCCAGATGTGCGGTCATGCCGGCTGCGAGACATCTTTTTGCATCTTCCTCAAATGCATTTGCAGTCATTGCAATGATCGGAATTGTTTTTGCATCTGCCCTCTCCATAGCACGAATCGCCTTTGTTGCTGCAATACCATCCATAACAGGCATCATGACATCCATCAATACGGCATCAAAGGTTCCCGGAGGATTATTTTCGAAGCACTCCACTGCCTGTCTGCCATTTTTTGCAACTGTAACCTTCGCACCGTCATCTGTCAGCAGCATTTCTACGATTTCTGCATTAAGATCATTATCCTCGGCTACCAGCAGATGCAGTCCACAAATATCATATTTCTCTACAATTTCCTCATCCTTTTTCTGTTTCTCTGCAATCTCAAAGGGAATGGTAACGACAAACACAGATCCAACTTCCTCCTGACTTGTCACTTCAATACTTCCATTCATCTGCTCAATCAATCCCTTAGTGATCGCCATCCCCAGACCGGTTCCCTGGTAAACACTACGGGCATCTGTTTTTTCCTGTGAGAATGGATCAAAAATGCGACTCAGGAACTCTGCACTCATCCCTATACCTGTATCAGAAATCGTCCATCTGTATGTACAAATCCCATCCTGTACATCTGCCGCCTCCATTACGGTAGTAATCTTTCCTCCCGGCCGGTTATACTTAATACAGTTCCCATAGATATTCAGAAAAATCTGGCGAAGATGCAGTGAGCTTCCATAGACATAAGGATAGGGAATATCCTCCTTATTTTTCTCATAAATCCACTGAATATTCTCATCTGCTGCCTTGTGAGTGATAACGCTCTCAATCTCATAGACCAGATCTTTGAGACAGATATATTCATGAGCCAGAACAATATGACCTTCCTCTATTTTACTCATCTGCAGAACATCATTGATAAGGGAAAGCAAATAATCTGCTGCTATCTTCATCTTTTTATGATTTTCCTGTATCAGTGCCTTATCCTCAAAATGGATCTCATCAAGCTTTAACAGACCAATAATACCATTCAAAGGTGTCCTGATATCATGGCTCATACGACTGAGGAAATTTGTTTTTGCCCTGCTCTCGGCACGCATCTCATTGAATGCAGCCTGAAGGCGTGCCTGTTCCTGTTCATCACGTTCATGTCTCTGTGTGGTATCCTGCAGCAGAATGATCGCATAGATCATAGGGATCTCAGCATGAATTTCTGTATCAAACACTACCATACTGGTCATAAGCACTGTTTTCTGTACCCATCGGATACTTCCATCGTCTTCGCAGACACAATATTCTACAGATATATGTGTTTCTCCGTTCTCAAACCTCTTACGAAGCTTTTCACAATTATCTGTCATGCAGTAACCGGCAATTGTTTCCTGGGTGATTTTTTTCTTATATTCCCAGCAGTAATCCTGATAAGAGTACGGAAGCGGATAATCCATAAAAAGTTCCCGGCTCTTCTGCTCTTTTCCATTCAGTACGATCCTTCTTTCCAGAACATCCTTTGTCAGATTTACTGTATAGATCACATCTGACAATTCCAGAAGCGCATCCACATAGCTGTCATTTTCCAAGATAGACTGCTTCAACTGTTCATAATAAAGCTGCAACTGCTCTTTTGCACCTGTCTGACCTTCAGAAGTCTTTCGGATAGTTTCAAATGCCAGGAGAAAATGATGCAGCTTTTTATCCTCATCCCAATCCACCGGAATCAAGGTCAGACGGTTATATGCCCCCTGTTTTCCGGTATTATACTCATATTCCAGCACATCTTCCTTCGTATGCATCTTCCTTTGAAGCTCAGAAATCTGTAGCCCTTCGCAGATATCTACCTGACAGGAACTTTCAACATGTTCCTCTATGATCTGTTCCACTGCTCCGGAATATGCACCGTCAGAAGCTAGGAAAAAATTCTCGCTGGAACGAATCGCCCGATAGGTATCCATCCTGGCATCACAGTACAGACAGTCTGAGAAATTACTCCCATGCTGATTAAGCAGCTTTAACAGCTGATATCCCTGATTCTTTTCTGCTGTAGCCGCTTCCCGTTTCACATGATTTTTATTGATATACATGTTTTTGTCTGCGCAGTTAAACAGCTCTCTCATTGTACTTCCGGGAAAATCACCGGCCAATGCAAATCCCACCGCATAACTTAAGGGTGTATCCGGATACACTCTGGATTCCTCTGTCATATCTCTGCGCACCTTTTTAAGACACTGTATCATCTGTTCCCTGTCCAATCCATGGGTAACTGCAAGAAATTCGTCTCCACCTGCTCTTCCCACAAACTGCTCAGCCGGCATGGAATTCCGCAGACAGATAGCAAATCTACGGATATAGGCATCACCGGCTTCATGTCCTCTGCTGTCATTAATACGACGGAGATTATTAAGATCAAAACTGCAGACACCGATATCTACATCCGGTTCTTCCTCATTCAGCAATTCTTCACATTTATTTTTGTTCGGAAGTCCCGTCGCATCATCCAGATATACCTTTCGCTGCAGCAAACGGTTCATTGCAGCATATTGTATTGCTTTGATAAACTCATATCCGATCAACAGCATCAATACAACAATATCTGCTGTGATATATTTTTCAAGCAATGATAAGGATGTGGCTTTTTTCTGCGAATATTTTTCGGCCAGACCTGTTGCTTCATCACAGATTACAAAGAAGTCCTCACTTCTGGATATAATATCTGTTTTTTCATATCCTTCAGACCGCCCCAAACAGATTTCGTTATACAGATCAGAAAAGCCTTCGTCCAGTTCCTGCATTTTATTCTGAAAATCCTTATCATTCAGATATACCAGATTCAGTTTCGTATTTCCATCACGCAGACCACCAATAAAAGACCTTACCTCCTGGATCATTGCATCGTCCTGTTCCCCGGCAACCTCCAGCTTGATGATCCTCTGTGTCTCTCCACGGACTAAACCAGTATAATTTACAATACGGGCCGTTCCCTGAATATCAGAAACAATTCTCATCATTATAATAATAAGGATAGCCAGAATAACTGCCAGAATACCAATACTGATCTGAATAATACTGGATTTCTTTTTCTTATTCTTTACTTCAGACATGGTTCTCCCCCTTCTTGTTCTATTCTGTAAAAAATGACCTGGATGAACCGATATCCCAGATATCCTGATATAGCGCCTGCCAGAGCTCCGCCAAGAACATCTGTGGAATAATGCACATATCTTTTCTCCCATTTTTTCAGCATATGCATTATTTTACCCTACTTTCTCCTGTATGCCTACTCAAATTTTAATATATTTACTATAAATGAGCAAGTTCGTGATTTTACATAAAAAGAAAGACACCTTAAATCGTTCATGTTGTATAATGAAAGTGACAAAACAAACATTGCAACATTCACGAAGGAAGGTGCCTCTCGCAAATTCTTAAAATATAAAATAAAAAATACACCCCTGTCTTACCCTTAAACAGGAGCGTATTCTACATTTCTATTTTTTTATCTCCTCTGTCTCGATAATAAACCGTACACTTCCGCTCTGCCCTTCGTAAATCCCTCCAAAGTTCTGGTACTCGGCATCTACTTTTTTAAGACCTCGTATCTTTGTTGTCAAATTTGTCAGGTCATCACCTGCAAGGTCGGTTAATTTCTGAATGGCTTCTTTATCAAACTCTGCAAATCCTTCATCTAAAGCTTTCATCCCATCTATCAATGCCTGATAACCACTGTCGAGAGCACTTCCGGCACTGCTTAACTGGTCTGTTCCTTCACTTAAACTCTGACCGCCCACGTATAGCTGACCGATTCCATCTGAAAATACACTGATTCCGGTGTTTAACTGACTGCTTCCTTTGGCAAGCTGCTCGGCTGCATTTTGAATCGTCTCCATTCCTTCCTGCAAGGTCTGCATCTGTTCCGGAAGTCCTCCAAGCAATTCCGCTGCTTCTCCAAGTGCCTGCATCTGAGCCTGCATATCCGTCAAAATCGCAGGAAGGGCACTGATATCCACGCTTAAATCCGGAATATCAAGCGCCGGAATTGAAAGTAAGATCTGCACTGCCTCTTCCGTTTTTTCTCTGGCTTCTTTTGTCAGCTCGGTATCTTTATCGTTTTCCTTTAACTGGGTTTCCAGACTGCTCTTTAATCCCTCTTTTAAAATTTCCTTTTCTTCTTCACTTAAGGAAGTTTCCTGCATCGTCTCATTAAGAGCTGCCTCTACTGCCGAATCTATCTGTGCTTCCCTCTGCGCCTTCGCATTATCTTCAATTGCATCCCAGTCAATCTCTTCCAGTGTATTTTTAGCAGTTTCAACAGTGGTCTGAACGGTTGTCTGATAGGTTGCTGCCTCTGTCACAAAGTTTCCAGCCGTTTGAAGCTGAGTCTGTAATTGAGTCAGCGCTGTATTTAATTTCTGACCATCTGCCACTAATGCGATCATTGCATTTTCCACTCCACTAAAATCAAATCCACTCTGATCGGAAGCATCCCCAAATGAAATCGCTGACACGCTATTTGAAAACTGACACAATCCGTCTGCCAAAGCCTGAGCCCCGCTTCCAAGCACCGTCTTGTTTTCATTTAATACCTGCATTCCACTCTTTAAGGCATCCACTCCTTCTTTTAAAGAGTTAACTCCGCTTAGATACTGTTTCATATACTCATCATAGGTTTTCATCCCATCTAAAAGCTTGCCACTGCCGTCTTTTAATTTTCCTGAAGCCTCTTGAATTTTATCCATGTTATCGGAAGTTTCATCCAAATCATCGAGATTCTCTTCATCTAAATCACTCAGCAATCCTGATGAAAGCACGGTCGCTGTAAAATCCAGTTCAAAATCCGTTACATCTGCTGTCACTTCCACATATTCCGGAAGCTCAATATCTTTCGTCAGCTCAGAATCGGAGAGATTCAGATTTTCGGAAAGTCCGGGGCAGGCATATCCAATAATCAAATTCTGTCCATCCAATGAAATAACTTTTCCATTTTTTACTTCGATATTTGTTGCATTATCCTCTGATAAAAGCAGGGCAGAAATCGCTGCAAACGGAACAGGAAGTTCCACTTTTTTTCCCTTTACATTCGTCTCTTCTTTGGTATGATTTTCATAATCAAAACGAATCTTAAGTGAGCCGCTTTTTCCTGCCAGCTCTTTTGGACTGACTTCTTTATCATCCAGAAAATAACTGATTTGAACCGTCACCGGAAGCTGTTCACTGCTCTTTCCTTCATATTCAATGTCTTCTCCCTGATTGTCCCAGAGAATTGTTCCATCCGATTGTCTGGTATATTCTTCGTCCCCTTTTATATTTTTGATATCGGTCAGATTCGAATAATCCTGAATCTTCTTCTCATTTTTATTTTTTAAAACTGTATTTACGGTAACCTCATTTACGGTTCCATCTGCGTCTGCCTTTGCATATACTGTTTCTGTTTTATCTTTTTCTTCATCAGACTGCTTCTCACTGCTTTGTTCTTTTGTATCATTATCCTTTTGAGACTTTGTTTCCCCCTGTGTATTTCCAGAGGTTTTATCCACATTTTCCTTATCGGAAGAGTTATCCACACTGCAGGCAGTCAGTCCAAGAACCACAGCCGTTCCGATTCCAAGAGATTTTTTCCACAATGCATTTCCTATTTTCTTTTCCACTTTTTCTCCCACCTTTCACTCCACATTTTTCAAGGCTTCTTCCATCGGAATCTTTCGCACTTTCCGATATTCGATGACTGCAACTACTGCGTAGGTTAAAATTCCGATTGCAAACATTTCCGGAAACAGTGTCGGACTTACATAAAATGGAATCCATCCGCTCATACTTGTCATCATCATCTGATAAAAAATGATTTCCATCAAACTTTTTTCCAGCGGAAGCGTGATAATCAGAAGCAGTGCCGTTACAATCGAAGTTGGTATAATGTAAAGTCTCGCAATCTCTGCATTGCTGTAACCTAAAATTTTTGCCATTGAAATCGACTGCGCATTTTTCTCAATGACAATCTTAGAAAGCAGATAGATGACAACCATAAAGATGACAATCGCAAAACCAGCCACCATATACATCATGCCGCCCATTGATACAGTAAGCTGTCTTGAAATCTTCGTTAAACTTTCCAAATCAATCACAGACGAAATATATTTTTCATCAATATCTGTAATCTCACTGTCTGATAAATATCCGCTGAAATAATCATTTCCCAAATCAAAGGTTCGGTTCAATTGTTCGATTGGCATAAATACGCATAAACCGCCCTCATAATCATAAATTCCGCCTACCGTAAATTCATACTGTGTATCTTCATAGCTTTCTCTTAATGTTATCACATCGCCTTTTTTCACTTTATACTTATCAGAGTACGCTTTGGAAACCAGCACTTCGTCTCCATCTGTATCTTCAAGTGGAATGTAACAGCTGTCCGACTTTACTCCATAGAGCATAATTTCATCGGTTTTATACTCACTATCCAAAGTCTTTAAAGAATACGCACTAAATTTTTCTGCATCTTCATTGTCCGTCTGAACTTGATATTCAAAATACATTAAATTCATCAGGCTTTCTAATTTATGTTCTTCATTCATCGCATTTAACGGTATATTTAAAATATACTGATAATTGCACAACAAATTCTTTTCGATTTCTGTTTGATAATGATTTAAAACCTGCGGAAGCATCAACCCAAACATCAAGAGCAGGTTTGCAAATAGAATTCCGACTGTAAGCACAACATAATTGCTGACATTCTGGAAAATCACACGAAGCCGGAATCTTGAGAAAAATGGAATCCTGGCACTCAACGGTAATGTATATTTTTGTTTTCTTTTCTTTAAATCCCTTCTTAAAAATTTGAGTGGGGACAACGATAATGTTCTTTTTAATAGGAAGAAATTAATCACTGCCATCAAAAAAACCGGTACAATTGTCGTCATCACAAAGGCTTCACCGTTCCATAATGTCACATAAGTCGGCAGACTGTAGCTTCCATAATACATGCCTGCACAGACATTTTTCAGAACCGTATAACCTAAAATATTTCCGATCACCGCTCCCGCAAATGTAACCAGCATCGGTGCAGTCATATAGTGAAGAATCAGTTCCCGTCTGGTATAACCCGAAGCCCTTAATGTTCCGATTACTGTAGACTCTTTATGTATCGTATTACTGATTGTAATTCCAAATACAAAAGCAAGAATTGCAATTACAATATAAAGCAGGATAATCATCATCATACGGTCACTGCCCATATCTTCACCGGTAAATTGAATCGCCTGATTACTGTAACGTGGAACAAATGTTTCAAGGCTGACTTCACTATTTAAGACTTTCATAAAATCTTCTGCCACATTTTTTTCTTCCGTCTCACCTTTTAGCTCTGTTCCATATTTCCAGGAATAATTACAAATCATGTTGTCCGTATTAAAAGTATCAAACGCCTCCTCAGTTACAATTCCGACACCAAATTTTACCGCATCAAACATTGAATCATTATTGTCCGAAAACAGACAGCTATAATCTGAAAGCGCCACAAGCCCTGTAATTTTCCACTCTCTTCCACTTTCCTCTTCGGTAATGATATCTCCTACAGACAGTTCATTGTTATCCGCATACATACGGTCAATTGCGATTTCATCTGCTGATTTTGGAAATTCTCCTTTCATCAGGCTGACACGATTAACTTCTTCACGATTTTTAAAAATTCGCATCGTACTTCCATTTGTCAGCACCGGCTCTGCATAAAAATTTTCATACAATGTCACATCTGACTTTGCTATTTCTTTCTGCTGTGCACGGTTCACTTTTTCTTTTACCGTGAAATTCCCATCTTCAATATTATATTTCTCAAAACTTTCATTGTAAGCAGTCAGCATACTTCCATCTGCTACAAGAAAACCAGATACAAATCCAATAATGCTCATTAACAGAAAGAAAATAACAAAATATTTCCCTGCCTCACCTTTCAGCTCACGAAACAGCCTCTTTCTTAAAGGATTTTTCATTTTTTCCTGTCACTCCCCTATTTCCCATTTACCACTCTAAATCCTGGGCACTTACACGTGCTTCATTCACATAATTCTTCCGAATCATTCCATCTCGCAGACGCACCACACGATCCGCCATATCTTTGATGGCATCGTTATGCGTTACCATGATAATTGTATTGCCATATTTTTGATTTACGGTCTCAATTAATTTTAAGATTTCTTTTGAAGTTTTATAATCAAGCGCGCCTGTCGGTTCATCACAAAGCAAAATGTCCGGATTTTTAATAATTGCACGCCCAATGGCAGTACGCTGCTGCTGGCCACCTGAAAGCTGGTTCGGCAGTTTTTTGCGGTGTTCATACAATCCTAATGTACGCAGAAGTTCTTCCATCTCAAGCGGTTTGTCACTTAAATACGCCCCGACCTCAATGTTTTCCTGAACTGTCAGGTTTGGAATTAAGTTATACATCTGGAAAATATAACCCAGATGCTTTCTTCTGTATAATGTCAGACGCTTTTCATTCATGTTTGACATTTTTTCGCCCTCAATGCAGATATCTCCACTGTCTGCCCCGTCGATTCCCCCGATGATATTTAATAATGTAGATTTTCCCGAACCCGACGGTCCAAGTAAAACACAAAACTCTCCTCTATTGATTTCCAGATTAATTCCCTTTAAGACTTCAACAAAACTGTCCCCCTGCCCAAAGGATTTTTTTATATCACGAATCTCAAGAAACATAGTTCGTTTTCTCTCCCTTATATTAGTTTATACTAACCATTGTAGCACCAGATGGTTTTTTCGTAAATAAAAAAGAATGTTTTAAAATATGAAATTTGCTCATGCTCTTAAAACATTCTCTAAACTTTTTTGTAATTTATTTTCCTTGCAATTCTTTTTTTGCAAATTCCGCAATTGGCTCTGCTACTGCCAACGCTAATCTTACCGGAACTGCATTTCCAATTTGTTTATATACCAAATCTAATTTTGCATTTTCATTACGATTACTTTTGCCACGGCTAAATTCATACCAATCAGGAAATGTCTGAATTCTGGCAATTTCTTTTACTGACAAGCGCCTATTATTTTCTTCTCCATCAGTAAAAATATATTTATCTTTTCCAACTTTAACCATTGGTTCTCCGCCCGGATGGATCGGTGCCTGCCTTCCGGATGCCTGAATCGTAAAACTAGGTTCTGACCATGATTTTTTTCTATTTCTGGACATGAACATTGAAGAATACGAGCCTGTAAAATATTCTCCCGGATTGTCCTCTAAATCTCCAATTGCGGTTCTAAGGTCAACAATTTTCTTTAATCCTTTTTTCTCATCTCCATAAGCAGGCTCAGGATACTGATATTCAAAGTCAATGTCATTTCTTACTCCCACTAAAATCACTCGTTTTCTTATCTGTGGAACACCATATTCTTCAGAACTAAGCAATTTATGATAAATTGTATATCCAGCCGCTGCAAAATCTTCAACAATCTGTTTAAACACTTCGCCTTTCCCTAATGTCGTCATTCCCTTTACATTTTCGGCAACAAATAGTTTCGGCTTACTTTGCATTAAACAGCGAATAAAATGCAAATATAAGAAATTCCTCTTGTCATCTAAAAGTCTGGGACCTGCCTCTGAAAAACCAGGACACGGAAAACCGCCCAAAACGATATCTGCTTTAGGAAACTGTTTTATTTTCCTAATATCACTTTTATCCATGTAAATGTATTTTCCTGCATTCCCGGCATAAGTTTCTCTGGCCTCAGTAAATATATCATTTACAAAAATTGTATTAAACACATTGTTATTGATATTCTTTTGAAAAACTGATTTATCTCTAAAAGCCTCTTCCATGACTTTTTCGCCCATAACTGCCTTTAATCCAGCCAATTCAAAACCTAAATCCAGTCCTCCACATCCTGAAAATAATGATAGTAAATTCCATTTATCAGAAGCATATTCTAATTTGTCCAACGCTATTTCTTCACTACAATTTTCAAACGCATTTCTTTCTTCTTCTATTTTTTTATTAAGGAGTTCCCTTATCTCACCCACATTACAATCTGGTGCAGGTTTAAACTTACCACGCCCACGTTCCTCTAAAATTATTGCCATCTTTCTCCACCTCTATATGATTCTGTCTGTTCCCGAGTTGTTTTCATCAATATCATCTGTCGTTTTGATATTCAATTTTTTCATGTAACGTAACAGTCTCTCTGCAACTTCATTTCCTTTTACAACTAACGGTCTATTATAGATTAACTCTGGAACTAATTTTCTTTGCTCTTCACTCCACTTTACTTGCACGGAAAGCGGTCGGTTTCCATCCCATTTTTCTGCAAAAGAGCGATAATTTAGTGCTTTGCATGCAAAATAAATATCAGGATGCATTTTTACATACTCTTTAATCGGAATCATTTTATTTATAATATCTTGAGCCGAACTAATATCCTCTTCCATAAGTATATAATTTGCCACACCACTATTCTCAATCATCTTTCCATCAATGTATGCATTTCTTTTATCTTCCGACAAGTTACTTCCCGAATACACATCTATAACCTGCTGTTCAGTAAGCATCATTTTACCGGATAATTCTCCATTATTTTTGTTTAATAATTCAAACTTCCATCCTAATGTAATGGAACCTTTTTCCGTCCTTTTAAATTTATTTTTATATATAAGCATCCGTTCCTCAAAACGTTCACTAATTGCCGTAGTTGATCTTTCTATAATATCTGCCCAGTTTTCCCCCAATAGCTGAGCAGCTCGTTCCGAACTCATCTTATTTTCAATAAAATCAGCATTTTCTTTTTTGTATGATATCTTTATTTCTACTTTATCAAATTCTGATTTTGCTAATACATAAATATCTGTTTTCGGTTCACCTTTCTGACATGTAGGTTTTCCTGATAATATTACTTTGTAGTATTTATCATGAAAAATAAATTCTGTTCCTTCAGACATCAGATTTAGTATTTTTCTTTCTGCTTCTCCAAAATTCTTCATTCAAATCCCCTCCAACATTTATTTTTACCCTTCTGGTTTTCTTATTTAAAAAATAATCTTAGCATAAATGCTTCTTTTTCTCTAGTTCTTTTCTATTTCTTTTTAAATTAGTCTTTGTCACTCTATATTTTTTCTGCTATAATGTGCGTAGACAAAAAATTATCTATTATTCTTAATTTTATGGAGGGCTTTAAAATGACAGTATTTAATACAAAAGGTGTCTGTTCTCGTTCTATTGAAATTGAACTCGACGGTGACACTATAAAATCAGTAAAATTCAATGGCGGATGCAATGGAAACACTCAGGGTGTTGCTGCTTTGGTAAAAGGAATGAAAGTAGATGAAGCAATCTCCCGCTTAAAAGGAATTGACTGCGGTGGTCGTGGCACATCCTGCCCGGATCAGCTTGCTAAAGCATTAGAACAAATGAAAACCCAGAATGCATAAAGCATAGAAAAAGAGTGGTTCTGAATCCTTTTTTCAGAATCACTCTTTTTTTCTACCATCTCTTTTCAACTGCCGGACAGTGATTTTTCTTCATCACTGCCCGCATTTCCACGAAACACCCACAGATTCGACACATTCCACTCAGCAGATTATCACACTCCTTACATTTTGCAAGGCGGTTTTGATACTCCTCATCTTCTACTTTTAAGTCTTTGTCTATCTGTGCGATGTACTTTCGCAAATCTGTAAAATATTCGTTTTCATCCATATCCTGCAGAAGACATTTTCTACAGATTTTTCTATACGATGGCTCTTTCTCTATCTGTCCCATTTGTCACAAAGCGAATTAATCTGGTCTGCCAATCTTGCAAGATCCTTATTTGCTCCGCCCTCATTATGCCGGATAACTGCAAGCAGTCTGTGACCGGCAGCCACAAGTCTCGCATAAACACCAGATGCCTTGCGTGCTTTCGCTTTCTCCTTTGCATGTTCTATTATGATACCTTCGGTCTCTTTCTCCAGTACATTATTTGCCAAATCAAAGACCGTTCCACTAAACGGAGCGTAGGTATCATAGCCCAGTTCATTTTTCAGCCGTTCTGCAAAGAGTGTACAGACGGTATCTTCTCCATGTGTCACAAACACACGCTGTGGTTTTTCTTTAAATGCAGATGCCCAGCGCATCAATCCTTCATTATCTGCATGACCACTGATTCCCGAAAGTCTTACAATCTCTGCTGATACATGAATTTCTTCACCAAACAGTCTTACATCCTTTGCACCCTCCAAAAGTGCACGACCAAGTGTTCCAACTGCCTGATATCCGACAAACACAATCGTAGAATTTTCACGCCACAGATTATGTTTTAAATGATGTTTGATTCGACCGGCATCACACATACCACTTGCAGAAAGAATGACTTTATAATGTTCATCAAAGTTAATGGCACGGGATTCATCACTTGTAATCGAAAGCTTCAGCCCCGGAAATGCAATCGGGTTAATTCCCTGATTCAAAAGCTCCATTGCCTCTTCATCATAGCAATCTACATAATGCTCTTTAAAAATATTGGTCGCCTGCACAGCAAGCGGGCTATCGACATACACATCAAAATCTGGAAATTCCGGAAGCAGGTTATCTGCCTTAATCTTACGAAGAAAATACAGCATTTCCTGCGTTCTGCCGACTGCAAATGAAGGAACAACAACATTTCCATGACGCTTAAAGGTTCGCCTTAAGATATCAACCAATTCCTGCACATAGTCTGGGCGCTCTCCATGACTTCTGTCACCATAAGTAGATTCCATGACTACATAATCCGCAGCCTCAAGGTATTCAGGGTCTTTAATCAATGGCTGGTCTGTATTTCCGATATCACCGGAAAATACAATCTTCTTCTCAACGCCATCTTCCGTAATCCAAATCTCAATACTTGAAGAACCTAATAAATGTCCTGCGTCCACAAAACGAACTTTAATTCCATCTGCAAGCTGAACTATTTTATGATAATCACACGGAACAAACTGCTGAATTACATTCAAAGCATCTTCCATCGTATACGCCGGAACAAACTCCGGCTGCCCATTTCTTCTTGCCTTACGGTTTCGCCACTCTGCCTCAAAGGTCTGAATGTGAGCACTGTCACGAAGCATGATATCACACAAATCGCAGGTTGCAGCGGTTGCATAAATCGGACCGCGAAATCCTCTTGCATAAGCCAGAGGGAAATTTCCGGAATGGTCAATATGCGCATGCGTCAGCAATGCAAAATCCACATCCGACATCGGAACCGGCACATCCTGATTCTCATACTGGTCAGGACCCTGTTCCATACCACAATCCACGAGAAATCTCTTGCCCGCAGCTTCTAAAAAGTAACAGCTACCTGTAACTTCATGAGTCGCACCTATAAATGTCAACTTCATAAAAAAACCCCCTTTGCGGTTTTAATTCAAGCACTTTCAAGATAGTACTATTATACCGCAAATAGGGGGGTTTTGATAGTTTTTTCAGATTATTTTATAAAAGTTTATGATTTTTTTTAAAACAGGGAGGGCAAAATATTATTGAATCCAGATGCCGTTAGTAACTGGAACTTGAGATTCATAGGTACTACCTTTCTGTGCAACACATCCTACTCTTACTCGATAGTAATATCCACCTTTAACTTTTACATTATAACTACGAGACATAGAAGAGGCATTTGTTGCAGTATCACCATAAGTGCCACAATTTATCCACCCGCCATCATAGCGCTGTAAATACATCTTTACCGTCAATTTATCACAGGTTACATAAGCAAGCGTTGCACCATAAATATTTACTGTTCTATTTCCAATATTTGTAATTTTTCCAATTCCTTGATTTAAAATGCTTCCTCTTGCTACATTCTGCCAGATAGCTTCTGCTGACTCTTCATTCGTTAAAATAGAACCATCTACTTCTTTTCCTAAATCTTCTAATCCATCTGCCGAAGCTGAAACCGAAGATATTGTTAAAAATAAGGACAAAGCTAACATAGCTACTACCGATTTTTTAATTATTATTTTCAAATAAAGTCCCCTTTCCGAATTAATATACTAGATTTACAATAATTCCTTTTATTTCATCTTCTGTTATTTTTCCGGAAATCCTATAGTAAGTGTTCTTGTAATCCCACTGTACAAGATAACTTTCTGAATTATTTGAATCTTCATCATTTATCTTCCATAATTCTGGACTTATATTTGCCATATTACACTCAATATTTCCCAGATATTCACCTTCATCATTTCGATAAATTCCACTTGATTCAGCATAATTTGTTTGTACAACAAAATACAAGTATATATCACCTATTTTATATTTTATATATACCGACTGAGCCACATCATCTATTTCATAAGAATCAAATTCCATTTGGTCTGGCATATATATAAACGTAGGTAATTCAACTTGCAATTTCTCTTCTATCTCATTTCTGGCTTCTTCTTCTGTTCTGTCAGTGATTAATCTATCTTCACCATTTTCTATTTCTGTATTTTTCTCATCCCCCAACACTTCATTCGCTTTATCCATAACATAGCTCCTGCCTCCTTGTGTGCTCATACTCACACCGAACAATCCAAAGCAGGTTATCACAGCTGCGGCGGTCATGCCGAGGAATTTTTTGCTTATGCGGTGATTAAAGAACTTAACCACTTTTGTATTCTGATTTTCTTTTGTTTTTTCTTCTGTAGATTTGGTTTCATCTTGAATGCATTTTGTGTTCTTTTCTTCGAGCAGCCCCTCATCTCGAGCTTGGTCTACGAGTTTTTGGAACAAATTTTCTGATGGTTCTGGAACATTAAATTCTTCATCTGTTTCCAGTTTTTTCACTAGCTCATCTGCTTCTTTTCTGAACTGCTTTCCTGCCCAGGTACTGCTTTTTGTGCTGTTTTCTTCGTTTTTATTCATAAAAAATCCTTTTGTTTCTCGTAGGCGGAAACCCATTACCTTTAGATGTTGGAAGGAGTCTTGTAGATTTTCAGCTATCAATCTTAACTTTTGATATATTTTTGTATAGTGATTGATGATACTTCTCCTATGCTACAGACCAAACAACCATCAGGTCAAAATCTTCTTCTACTGTTTAGACAGAAAGTTTAAATATTTTTGCCATAAAATAGTAAGCTGCCTGTTACTTAATTATTTTTATTATATCACATACTCTATCTGTTGCATCGTAACTGATTAGAAAATATATATAGTATTTGTCAGTTTCCATAGCAATAATCACCCAATCGTTAATATTACATATATCGAAAATCTTTTGTTTTACATCATCAGAAATAAAGGTTTTGAGTATCTGTTCGCATTACTTTGTAACAAGAACTGTATGTATTTTCAAGCTATACTTGCGTCTGTTATGACGATTAGATTTATTGTCCATATAAATCATCTCAAATCTATTGTTTTTCACTAATAAGTATTATATACTATATCTAATGAAGTATCAATGAAAGGAGTACATCTATGGAACAAATAACTATTACAGCTAAAATACAAATCTCTGCTACTGCTGATGACAAGGTTTTACTTAATAAAACTATGTCTGTATATACTGACGCTTGTAATTATGTTTCAGACTATGTATTCTATACTCACGACTTAAAACAGTTTTCGTTGAATAAGTCTTTGTACTCTACGCTTCGTGAGAAGTTTGGACTTAAATCACAAATGACTCAGTCTGTATTTAAGACCGTCATTGCCAGATACAAGACTATTCTTGAAACTCAAAAAAAGTGGATTAAACCATCTTTCAAAAAGCCTCAGTACGACCTTGTTTGGAACAGAGATTATTCCCTTACACAAAACTGCTTTTCGATAAATACCTTAAATGGTCGTGTCAAGCTTAAATATTATGCTAAAGGTATATCTAAATATTTTGACCATACAATCTATAAATTTGGCACAGCCAAACTTGTAAATAAGCATAGTAAATATTTTTTACATATCCCTGTCACTTATGATATTGAAGAAAGTAATATCACTGATATCTGCAATGTTGTAGGCATCGACAGAGGTATCAACTTTGTTGTTGCCACTTACAATAGTAAACATAAGTCTGGCTTTGTCAGTGGCAAGACTATTAAACAGAAACGTGCTCACTATTCCAAACTTCGTAAAGAACTCCAAATACGGAATACTCCATCTTCAAGACGAAGAATTAAAGCGATTGGTCAGCGAGAAAACCGTTGGATGCAAGATGTAAACCATCAAATATCAAAGGCACTCGTTGAAAGTAATCCAAAACATACATTGTTTGTACTTGAAGATTTGTCAGGTATCCGCAATGCTACAGAACATGTCAAAACCAAAGACCGCTACATATCCGTATCATGGTCTTTCTATGATTTTGAACAAAAACTAATGTACAAAGCCAAACAAAATCAATCTTCTGTTATTAAAGTTAATCCAGCTTATACAAGTCAATGTTGCCCTGTTTGCGGGCACATTGAAAAATCTAATCGTAATAAAAAGATACATTTGTTTAGCTGTAAAAACTGTGGATACAAATCTAATGATGACCGTATTGGAGCTATGAACCTGTACCGTATGGGAATAAACTTTCTTGAAGAAAGTCAAGTACCTAGTACAGTTACAGTTGAGTAAACTCTACTGTAAAGGGCGTTGTCAACCGCCCTATGATGTAACGCCACGTTAAGTAGTAATACTTATCGAATTTTAAAGGTCGGAGGCTTACGCCGTTATTACGACCGGGCAGTTATAAGCCCACTACCTTTAGGTGGTAGGTAGTTGACGAATTTCCTATCTTTTCTTGACTTTTCACAACGACTGTATCATATTATCTAATAGACGCTGCAATGTCCGTCTTATGAAATGTTGTACATCGAAACATTGATTTTTGATTTATCAGGAGGTTCCAATGAAACATATTGTGCTCACCGGTGGCGGCACTGCCGGACATGTTACACCAAATATTGCTATGATTCCGAGACTGAAAGAACTCGGTTACAAGATTTCTTACATCGGTTCTTACCAGGGTATGGAAAGAAAACTGATTGAAGAAATGGGGATTCCTTATTACGGAATCTCTTCTGGCAAACTACGACGTTACTTTGATGTCAAAAACTTTACTGACCCTTTCAGGGTTTTAAAAGGTTTTCATGAAGCGAAAAAACTCATGAAGCAGTTGAAACCTGATGTTGTTTTTTCTAAGGGTGGTTTCGTTACCGTTCCTGTTGTTATTGCTGCAGGACGTCGAAAAATCCCTACTTTTATCCATGAATCTGATATGACACCTGGACTGGCAAATAAACTTTCCATTCCATTTGCCACTAAAGTGTGCTGTAATTTCCCTGAAACTGTCTCTGAACTTCCGGCCAACAAAGCCATACTTACCGGTACCCCTATCCGCCAGGAATTATTAAGCGGAAATCCCCAAAAAGCACTTGCCTTTACAGGTCTTTCCAATGAGAAACCGGTCATTATGGTTATCGGAGGAAGTCTCGGTGCCGTTGCAGTCAACAATGCAGTACGTGCCATTCTGCCTGAACTTTTAAAAGACTTCCAGGTCATTCATCTTTGCGGTAAAGGTAAACTGGACTCTTCTTTAACCGATACCAAAGGTTATGTTCAGTACGAATATATCAAAGATGAGCTTGCTGACCTTTTTGCACTGGCTGACATCGTCATTTCCAGAGCAGGGGCAAACGCAATCTGTGAAATCAGTGCACTGAAAAAACCAAATCTGCTGATTCCGCTTTCCGCACGTGCAAGCCGTGGAGACCAGATTCTCAACGCCCGCTCTTTTGAAAAGCTTGGTTACAGCATGGTACTTGAAGAGGAGGAAATTACTAACCAGAAACTGTTAGAATCCATCCAGACTCTTTATCAGAACCGCGATTCGTATATTCAAGCGATGGAAAAAAGCAAACAAACTGATTCTATTGAACAGATTGTCCAGTTATTTGAACAGGCAGTCAACAAATAATTATTTCTCCTGTGCCGGCATTTGGCACAGGAATTTTTTTTGGAAATCTATCCACAAGTATTGTTCTGCCGGATTCACTGGATTCTGTTCTTATATATCATCGTATTTGTCTCCATACGTTTTTTCTATCCACTTGTTCATCCTATGTTTTTTAACTCTTAAGTTTTCTATAGTCAGACCCAGAGCGGCCGCCATTTCTGCATCCGTTGCCTGTTCGTAAACCTGCATCGTCATAATTTCGTGCCACTGAGGGTTCCTGGCGTACAGCCTGTCCATAAATTCTGTCGTGAATTCCCGCTTGATAATTGCATCGAGCAGGTCTTCTCCTGTTGTTGCCTCTCTATGATAAATTAACTTTTCTGCGTGTTCCCCTTTTCCATTTTCACACGGCTGTTCAAGAACAGTCATCTCATGTTTTCGATAACTTTTTTTGAGGAAATCCAACGCCTTTCTTCGAGCAGTTAATGCCAGCCATCCCGCATAGTCTTCAGGACTTACCTTGTTCCATTTCTGTATCAGCTTATGGAACACTTCCTGACAGACATCCTGCGAATCATCGAAATCTTTTAAGACATCATAAGCGGCTTTCATTACCAGTCGATAATACTTGTCATAAACTTCACGTAATTTTTCCTCTGTCATCTTCACCTGTTAATTCATCTGAATTTTGGAAATTTTTTCGAGGATTTCATTTTTATCCTCTTCTGTCAATTTCCCAGGAGTCCATGTCACTCCTACGTGGTCCTCATTATTTCTTGGAATCAGATGAATATGAAAATGGAACACCGTCTGACCTGCGGCTTCTCCATTGTTCTGTACAATATTATAGCCGTCACAGCCTAATACTTCAGTCATTACGGTGATGATTCTTTTTGCCAGAACGATTGCTTTTCCTGCAAGTTCATCCGGAATTTCATATAAATTTGCATAATGTTCCTTCGGTAAAATCAGCGCATGACCTTTGCTTGCCGGTCCTAAATCAAGAATAACTCTGAAATCATTATCCTCATATATAGTTGCTGACGGAATCTCTCCTCCTGCTATCTTACAAAAAATACAATCTGACATTTTAAATCTCTCCCTTCTAGCTGTCATTGTCGAATTTTCAAATATTTTGTAGAATGATTTTATTTGCTATTTGCCTATAACGGTGCTACACTATCAAGAAAAAAAGAGGAGGTAACACCAAATGACAAAATCATCTGCTACTTCACAGATTGAAGGCAAAAATAAAACAATTGATTACAAAAAACTTTATCAGGAACAGGCGAAAAAACATCAGCTGATGCTTTCTCAGATTTCCCACGAAATCCGTAATCCTGTTACACTTATCAACAGTTTTCTTCAGATTCTGGAAAAACAGCATCCTGATTTATCAGAAGACCAAAACTGGATTAAAATCCTGGAAAATATGGATTTTCTCAGAGGTCTGCTTGGTGAGCTTTCCAGTTACAATAATTCTCTCAGACTGAACCTTGAATCAACCAACGTCTATGCATTATTTGCAAATGTAATTGAATCCATTAATCCAAGTCTGGAAAAGAAAAACGTTTCTATTGCTTTTAATAAATTGTCTCCAATCCCTTTATTGTATGTTGACCACACCAAACTTCAGCAAGTATTTCACAATCTGCTTCGCAATACATTTGAAGCGGTTAAAGAGGGCGGTCATATCGTCTGTTCAATTGAATCAGACGGTACAGGTGTGACATTTAAGGTTACCGACGACGGATGCGGTATTTCTCCTGAATACCAGAACTCTATCTTTGAACCATTTGTCACTTATAAACCGGATGGCAGTGGTCTGGGACTTGCAATTTCAAAGCGGATTGCCGAAGCCCATAAGGGAAGTCTTGAATTCACCTCAAGCCCTGAAAAAGGAACTACATTCATCCTGAAGATTCCGATTCTGTGAAAGCAGAATCGTTGAAATCTTTGATTATTCTAAGTTACTCTGATTATTCTAATTACTCTTCATTCTGATTAGAATTTTTTAAGTCCTCTGCCATTTTTTTGTCCTCTGTAAATTAATACTGCAAGGACAAATCCACACAAGAATCCGCCAAAATGTGCGGCATTGTCAACTCCTGTGCTTGTTACTCCATGATATAAAGTTAAAGCTGCCAAAAATAACAGCTTCTTTGTCGTAAAATTTTCCAGTCTGCCTTTATTTCTGATTACTACATAAATCAATGCACCCACTACGGCAAAAATTGCACCGGATGCCCCGGCAGACACGACGTTTTCTCCTATTCGCACCTCTGACAGATAAGAAATCAGACTGGCTCCCATTCCTCCTGATATGTAAATGAACAGGTATCGTACCCTTCCTACCGCCCGTTCCAGACAATCTCCCAGAAAGAATAAAACCAGCATGTTGTTACCCAGGTGCGTCAGACCAAAATGCAAAAACATACAGGTAAAAAAGCGATAATATTCATGCCCCTCCTGAATCAATGGCGTGTATGCCGCACCCCATTCAACCAGATGTTTTCCATCCAGTGAAGAGCCTGTCAACTCTGTCAAAAAGAACACTACAATATTAATCAAAATAATCATTGTATTAACCGGCACTTCTTTTCTTACCTTTAAAAATTGAAGGATATCGGGGTCAATTTTCTGTACTATCTTTTGCTTTTGCATCTTATTTTCCACCTTTGCAAGGTATAAATTTGCTTTTTTTCACTCTTTTTATACTCCTCCCCTCATTTTTTTCAATCCCCTCTTGGTTTATGCCCATTATACCATATTTTCCCTGTTTTGTGCGCTTTTTTCATCGCCAAAAAACGACACCTTTCGCCATTTTTTTTGAAAAGGTGTCGTTTTTATCTAAAATAATAGCTTATCTTATTTTATTTTTCAAGAATTTTCTTTAAATCTTCTTCCGGTGTGCTAGTCGGTGAAATCTGGAAATTTTCCACCAGATAGTTTAATACGTTTTCAGAAACAAAAGACGGAAGTGTCGGTCCAAGGTAAATATTCTTGATTCCAAGGTGTAACAGTGTCAGAAGGATGCTGACTGCTTTCTGTTCATACCAGGATAATACCAGTGTCAACGGCAGTTCATTGACACCACATTCAAATGCTTCCGCAAGAGCCAGTGCCACTTTAACTGCGCCAAATGCATCGTTGCACTGTCCCATATCCATAATTCTTGGAAGTCCTTCGATTGTTCCAAGGTCTAAGTCATTAAAGCGGTATTTTCCGCAGGCAAGAGTCAGAATAATAGAATCTTTTGGAGCTTCTTTTACGAAATCCGTATAATAATTTCTTCCCTGACGTGCACCGTCACATCCGCCTACTAAGAAGAAATGGCTGATTTTTCCGGCTTTTACAGCCTCAATTACCTGTGGAGCAGCACCTAAAATTGTATGATGTCCAAATCCGGTTGTCAGTTTTGTTCCACCATTGATTCCGGTAAACTGCTTATCCTCAGAAAATCCACCAAGTTCAATCGCTTTTTCAATCACTGCGCCAAAATCTTTTTCTTCTCCATCTACATGCTGCATGCCTGGATAGGCTACCACACCTGTTGTAAATACACGGTCTGCATAACTTTCTTTTGGCGGCATAATACAGTTTGTGGTAAATAAAATCGGTGCCGGAAGATTAGCAAATTCTTTCTGCTGATTCTGCCATGCTGTTCCAAAATTACCTTTTAAATGGCTGTATTTGCGAAGTTCCGGATACGCATGTGCCGGAAGCATTTCTCCATGTGTATAGATGTTAATGCCTTTGCCTTCGGTCTGTTCTAAGAGCATCTTTAAATCTTTTAAATCATGACCGGAAATTACGATAAATGGTCCTTTTTCTACTTTTAAAGAAACTTCTGCCGGTGCCGGAATTCCATAAGTTTCGGTGTTTGCTTTATCCAAAAGTTCCATGCATTTAAAATTCACTGCACCGGTCTCCATTACGATACCAAGCAGATTTTCCATGGTGCGGTCCTGTCCTAAAGCTGACATACCTTTGTAGAAGAAACGGTTCACTTCTTCATCATTATAGCCAAGCACCATTGCATGATAAGCATAAGCCGCAATCCCACGAAGTCCGAATAATAATAATGATTTCAAGGATTTGATATCCTCATCCGGCTCTCTCCATACTTTTTCCATTTCATAGATTTCCATGCGTCCACATGGAGCCTGACATACAGAACATCCTGATGCATAAACCTCTTTCTCTTTGACTGCTGTTTCGATTAATTTTTCCAACGCTTCATCATCGAAGTTTACATTGGTAAGAGTTGCAAACAATCCTTCAATCATAATACGATTTGTCTTTTCAGATACATTCTGTTCTCCGACTGCTTCTGCAAGCGCAACCAGACTTCCGGTTAATTTGTCCTGAAGGAGTGCCGTTTTACTGCTCTTTCCACAGACTCCTCTTGCCCCTGTACATCCACTGCATCCTGCTCTCTGCTCACACTGGTAGCAGAACATTTCTTCTGTTTTTTCTATTTTGCTCATCTTCTATTCTCCTTTAGCTGTTTCACTTATTTTTTCAAATTTCTTGTTTCTATGGTTAGAATATACTATAATTAAAATAATTATTCTGTTGTACTTCCAACAAATTCAAGGAGTTTATTTATGGAAAAAAATAATAATTTAAATGAAGCTTTTTTAGAAGTGCTTGCGGAGTCTCCATTGTTTCGTGAAATCGAAAAGAAAGAACTTCGTGCCATGTTAGTCTGTCTTGGCGGTCAGATAAAAGAATATACAAAAGGGACTTCTATCTTCCGCTGGGGCGATAAAATCTCAAAAATCGGATTTGTTTTAAAGGGAAATGTTCACGTGCTTCGGGAAACGTACTGGGGAAAGGAATCTCTGCTTGGACGGATTGGTCCTGGTGATTTGTTTGGAGAAGTCTATGCCTGTCTGCCGGATTTGGAATTTGACGGAACAGTTGTCGCCCAGACTGACTGCAGTATTTTATTTCTTAATTTAAACCGCACGATTGCTACCTGTTCCTCCGCCTGCCATTTTCACACGCAGATGATTTCTAATCTGTTGCAGATTCTTGCACAGAAAAACATTGCATTTTCAAGAAAACTCGACTGCCTGAGCCACCATACCATCCGTGCACGACTTATTGAATATTTCTCAAAACAGGCACAGATTTGCGGAAATTCTTCTTTTTCGATTCCATTAAACCGGCAACAGCTTGCAGATTACTTGTGCGTAGACCGCAGTGCCATGACTGTAGAATTGTATAAGCTAAAAGATGAGGGAATTTTGGATTTTGACAGAAATAAATTTACACTTTTAGAATAAAAAAAGGAACCTTGTCACCAAGATTCCTTTTTTTAAACAGTTTTTCAATTTCAATTCCATTTTTAAGCTGTTGCTGTTTTACTTTCTTTTTCTGGTTTTTCAAGTAATTTCTTGATACCCTGAATTGCTACTAATACACCAAGGATTAACAGCAGAACTGCGAAGATAAGCTGTAAGCTGTTTCCAAGGTCTAAGCCTGTTGTCATAAATGCTTTGCTTAATTTTACGATAGTCATGCCAAGTGCTGTAAATGTAACAGCCATCATAAATACCATCGGTCCCCAAAGCATGAAGCCCTGACGTTTTGTTTTCTTTAAGAATACTGCGCAGGCTACCAGTGCCAGTACGGATAACAACTGGTTTGCTGAACCAAACAACGGCCAGATTTCTGCATATCCTACTTTTGTCAGAAGGTAGGCAAGTACCAGTGTAATGATAGTTGCAAAATATTTGTTTGTCACAAATTTTAAGAATGGGCTCATATTCTCTTCATCTACATCGGCATCAAGGAAGAATTCCTGGAAGGACAGACGACCAACTCTGGCTACAGAGTCCAGTGAAGTTAATGCAAATGCAGATACTGCCAGGTTAATCAAAGTAAATACCAAGGAGTGTGGCAGACCGATTACGGAAAGGAAGTTTGCGATTGCACCTGCGAAAATCTGAGGCTGAGTTGTCAGTCCCTGTGCTGCTGCTTCTCCTTTTGCAAAAGATGCAACTGCGATTAAGGCGATAACTGCAAGCATACTTTCCATTAACATTGCTCCGAAGGATACCGGAAGCATATTTTTTTCATTTTTAATCTGTTTGGAAGCAGTACCGGAAGAGACCAGTGAATGGAAACCGGAAACCGCACCACAGGCAATTGTTACAAATAAGATTGGGAACATGTACTGTCCATCTACGTTAAAGCTTGTAAATGCTGCAAGGTTACAGGATGGATTTGCTACGAACACACCAACAACCGCACCGACAATCATGAAGATTAACAGGTAGCTGTTTAAGTAATCTCGTGGCTGAAGCAGTGCCCATACCGGAGCAACACTGGCAATCATGATATATACAAAGATGATGATGTGCCATGTTCCAAGGCTTAAGTACATCGGGAAGTTTAATCCCAGTGCAATTGCTACTACTAATAATAAGACAGCCACCGCTGTATTCACCCATTTGTTAAATCTTGTGTATTTTAAGAACATTCCAAGTCCAACGGCTTCTAAGATAAACAACATAGAAGTGGTTGCAACTGCACCGTTAGCTACTACTTTTGTTACTTCTCCGGCTTCGTTTGCTGCAAATCCGTTAAATGTTCCGGCTACAACATCGGCAAATGCCGCAACAACCAGAATACAGAATAACCAGCAGAATAACAGGAATAATTTCTTACCTAATTTTCCAATATATTCTTCGATGATATAACCAATTGTACGACCTTTATTTTTTACAGATGCATACATGGATGCGAAATCCTGAACAGCGCCAAAGAATACGCCACCAATTAAAATCCAAAGCAATACCGGAAGCCATCCAAAGATTGCTGCCTGAATCGGTCCATTGATTGGACCTGCACCTGCGATAGATGCGAACTGATGTCCAAATACTACGTTTGTGTCCGCCGGCACATAGTCAACTCCATCTTCCATTTCGTAAGCAGGAGTTTTTGCGTTTGGGTCGATGCCCCATTTGTTTTGAAGATAACGGCCATACAGAAGATATGCACCTCCGAGTACTACAATGGCGATTACCATCATTAAGATTCCACTCATAGCTCTTTCCCTCTTCTCTTAAATTTATTTTTTACCAAGTTTTGAAAATAGAAATAAATTTATCTATAAAAAAACGCCCTTGCTACCCTCTCGGATAACAAAGGCGGAATTTTCTTTCCGTGGTACCACTTTGTATTATTGTACCTATCGCTAACTACAATCTCTTACCACTGTCTTTTTTAACAGTCTCTTCTGTAACGTGAAGCCCACGTCCCTGCCTACTTTCAAAGTTTTCAAAGCTTTTCAATACTTTTAATCTCTCAAAGCTTTCATTTCAGCGGGATGCTCTAGGGTGATGTCACAAAACACTTTCTACCGTTTCACACCTGCCAACGGCTCTCTGGATTCCAGTTCTCTTTTGTGATGTATCCCTTTCACTGCATTTCCTTTTCTTAACTTATGTTATGTTTTACTCTTTTTTTATTTAAAATACAAGAGTATTTTTGAACATATTTTATAGTTTCGTCGATTTATTTTTGTGCAGTTTTCAGATAACACCTTTTATTTTCTCCAATTTAGCAATTTGATAGCTGTTTTTGAATTTAATTCCAGTCATCTTGTTCTTCTGCTTCCTGCACTTTTTTTAATTTTACTTCTTTTTGTTTTTTATTATTATGACTGTTTCGGATTACAAGCACAACAACCACAATCAGGATAAGCACAGCCAGCGCAATCAGGATTCCCGCCATCTGTCTCAGCTTAGAAGTCTCCTGCTGTGGTGCACTGTTATCTACACTCTGCGCATCTGTTAAATCAAACAGGGTATTTTCTCCCTGCTGATATCTTTTATAACTTTCAAGCGCATAAAGCGTCTGATATCCTGCCATTGCATCTGGTGCATTTTCATTTTCTGCCAGAGAATGAGCCATTCCTCCATTCTCTGTCCGAAACTGTAAGATTCCGTCTAACAGACTGTTTTCCTCTTTTAAGAAACGGGCATCTTCTAATGGATTGATGTCATTACTGCATACTGCAATCAGCGTCCAGTCTGTACTTTCTACACTTTCTACCCCCATAGATGGCATTGCTCCATCTGCCTGCTGCTGACTGGAAAGCCAAGAAAATCCATTTTCAATTGCCGTACTTACTTTTTCCTCATCTTTATACGGAGCTAGTGCTGTGAGTGCCATTGCTGTGATATCCACATCGGAATCTCCATCTGTGGAAAGTGAAAATCCTCCATCTTCCTGCTCTTTTTCCAGAATCGCATCCACTAATTTTTCACGATTCCAGACAGCATCTTCCGGTTCTTCATAATCTTTACTGTCTAATGCAAGCAGTGCCCAGATATAACCATTTGCGCCCTGTACTCCAGGATCTTGATTTTCAAACACACAGTCAAAAATCCCATCTTCTACCAGATTGATTTCTTTTTTATCTTTATCTGTGCCAAAAGCAAGGGCATCTCCCCCACAGGCATTTATTGTCAAAATTTCCCGGTAAAAATCTGTCGGATTCATGTGCTGTTCTTCCACTGTTTTTGTAATATCATCTTCATACAGTGTTTCTATCTGATCCTGCAGTGCACTAAGATAACCATTTTGATTATCCGGCTGTTCCATTCTGCTGACTGTAAATGCAAGCCAGTCTCCTGCTGAAGTTCCCGCACTCTCCAGTACTACGCCATCCAGAAGATTTTTCCCATCAATTCCCATCTGGTCTTTTTCCCAGGAAACAATTCCATCCTGAATGGACTTAATTTCATCCACCTGATACTTCTCGCTGTCTGCCTGTACCGGTACTGCCCCTCCTACAAACAGCACTCCTGTCATAAGCAGAGTAAACATTGATTTTTTCATAAATAAGTTCCTCTTTTTATTTTACACATACTATTTATCAATACTTCAATAAAATTTTCTTTCGTTTCTTTGAGCCAATTACCATGAATCCAATACCTGCAAGCACCAGAGTCACAAGTACACCAAGCACCGCACATAAAATCTTTACTACCCTGTAATTTTGTGCTGCCGGTGCACTGCCTTTTGCCGTGTTTTCTTCTCCATTCTGCATGCTTACACCGGCATCTCCTTCTTCTCCTGACAAAAGTGCAGTTTCATTTTCTGCCGAAGTTTCTTCTCCATCCGCATTTTCTGCTTCCTCTGCCTTCGCCTCTTGATTCTCTTTTGCAGTCTCCTCGGTTTTCTTTTCCTGTGCCTGCTCTCCGTTCTTAGCATTACCTGATTTTTCTGCTGCATTTCCTGATCCAGTTGCATTAGAGCTTCCATTTTGTTTCGCATATCCACTCTCATGCGCACCTGCATGGGAATTAGCTGTTTCTCCTGCTGCCGCAGTATTTTTTATCTGGCTGGTTTCATCACTCTTGTTTAAGCCCTGATAAGCGGATTCTGCCTTTTCCAAATCGCTATAATTTTCCACCAGTGATTTTTGTCTGTCACTTAAATTGTTGTAAGCATTTCGGATTTGCCCAAGCAGAGAACCACTCTCTTTTGTCACCACTCCGATTTGAGAAATCTTTGTGCTGACCTGATGCGCCGCCAATAAATCAGAATAATTCCGATAGGCATCTTCTAATACCGAATAGTTGCTGACTAATTCCTGCTGTTCTGCGGTGAGTGCATTATACGCTTCGATTGCACGGGTAATCGCACCGCCTTTTTCAAGCGTCACTTCTCCGATATTTTTAATTAATTCGATGACCGGACTCGCTAAAATCAGGTTCTGATACGTCGCTTTTGCATTTTGAAGCTGCTTATAGTTTGTCACTAATTTCTTTTGATTGTCCGTTAAGGCATCGTATAACTGCTGTGCCTTATAGATGGCATCTTTACTGTTTAAGGTAATTGTTCCGGTCAAAATCGCAGAGATTTCAGCGGAAACTTCCTGTGCCTTTAACTTATCATAAGTCTGTTCCGCACGATTCAGATATTCTGGATGTGCCACAAGGCTCTGCTGTTTTTTTGTGAGCGTATCATAAGCTTTTCTTGCCTGTAAAATCGCATCTTTTTTGTCTATTGTCACAGGTTCAAGTTTATTTATCAACTCATCCACTGCTGATGCTGCCTTTTTATCAGCTTCATCCACTTCACTTTCTTCTAACAGGCGGGCATATTCTTTTTCTGCCGATTCTAACACATCATAATTGCTGACCTTTGCTTTTAACTCTTCTGATAATTCATCATAAGCACTTCTTGCAAGATTAATGTAAGTCTTGCTCTCTAAATTGACCGTTCCTATCTGATTAATATAAGCTTCTACCGCAGAAATTTTCTCCTGATTTTCTTTCTGGGTTTTCTGCTCATCTGTCTCAAGACGGTCAATTCTGGATTTCACATCGGCAAGTATCTGATTGACTTTTTCAATACTGGCTGCCTGATGCAGATATTTCACTCCATCGGAAACATAAGTTTCAAGCTGAATTTTTTCCGCTTCACGATATGCAGTTTCATCCGCATAATTCTGCAATTCTTCAATTGCCGATGCAATGGCTGATTCTAACTGTTTTTGTTCGGCTTCTTTTAAGGTTTCGATTTCATAAATCTTCTGCTTACTGTCTGTCAGAATTTCATTCATCTCGTCCATATTCTTTGCAGACTGTAATTTTTCGACGCCTTCTGCTATCAGAGCCGATACCTGTACCCAGTTTTCTTCTGTATATTCCTCTGCTTTTACAAAAGTCTGTAAATCTTTGACTGCCCCTGCACGGAACTCTTCGAGATTTAATTCCCATTTTAAAATCGGAAATCCATCCTGTGTGTTCATATAATCTTTGATAAAATGATTTCCCGATGCAAGCAGTGCATTTAAGAAACTCTCTGTTTTCATCTTATCCGCTTCCAGATATTCCCCGGTACTTGCACTTCCGTTTAATAAACCAACTAACGGAAGGGAGGCATTTGCCGGATTTTTGAGCGCCGTCAGATTCGTATAGGTTCCATCTAACATTGCTCCAAAGAGTGCCCCGATACATTTTCCACTGATATTCAGGTTCACATCTCCAATGTTATAGCAACAGGAAATCTGTGAACCGCCTGAGGCACCGGTCATAACACCAATCAGACCGCCGGCATAAGAATTTGCCAGTACATCTCCGGTATTATAGTTGGATGTCACTGCACCATTACTTCCACTCATACGTCCAACCAGTCCGCCTGCACAAAACTCTGCTTCAACACTGCCACGGTTGACGCTCTGGCGAACACTGACAGAATTTGCCATATCTCCAATAATTCCTCCGGCATAGAACTGGATTCCTCCGGCACTTTCCAGACTGACATTTCCTTTATTTGAGCACTGGTTCACCCACATCTTATCTGCATAACCGACAATTCCTCCGACTGCTGAACGGTGACGTTTTGCATTTTTCACCTGAATCTGTACTTCACTGTGACAGTTTCGGATATAATTTCGCTGACTTTCATTTTTTCCGTGCATGTATGCCACAATTCCACCGGCATAAGCAATTTTTTTGCTGCATTCAATGCTTCCCTTTACGGTAAGATTTTCAATGCTTTGCTTTTCGTCGCCATATACGATACCAAACAGACCAGCGTATGTGTCGCCGCTTTCGATTCTAAGCCCACGCACAACATGATCCTGTCCATCAAAACTTCCGGTGTATGGAATTTTAGAACTGCTTCCGATTGGTGTCCAATTGTGATTTCCAAGATTGATGTCATCGCACAGTTTTGCATTTGCTTTCGCCCCTGTTACGCCGGAATTTACCAGTTGTGCAAACCAGGCAAGCTCCGCACCGTTTGAAATCTGATAGTATCCTTCTGCAAATTTCGGTTCT
Organism: Blautia stercoris; assembly: GCF_054657695.1. Lineage (NCBI taxonomy): Bacteria > Bacillati > Bacillota > Clostridia > Lachnospirales > Lachnospiraceae > Blautia > Blautia stercoris. Next base: position 219,580 of record NZ_BAAHYF010000002.1, on the reverse strand, counting down.
TTTGTGCTCTTTCCGTCCCATGCACCTTCCTGCGGAATAGTATTTAAAATCTCATCGATTTGTTTCTTTGCCTCAGCAAGGGCAGAAGCGACTTCTTTGCTGGTTTTCGCTGACTGAATCTGTTTTTCTCCGTCTGCTTTTGCCGTTTCGATTTTATTTTTCCAGGTTTCATCAACCGTAACATCCGAAGCATAATTTTTCAGTTCTTCGATTGCAGACGCTTTGATTTCTCCTAACTTTGCACTTTCGGTATACTCGATGGACAATTCATTCAAACGGTCTTTCGCAGTTTTTAATAACGCTTCGACGTCAGCAATGGTCAGGGCATTTTCGATTTCATCTTCAAATTGTTCTTCTGTCTGTTTTAGCTCGGCAATCTGTTCCTCACTCCATTTTTCACTGCCCTGTAAGAGTTCTTCCTGATACTGTGCAAGCTCTAAGATTGCATTATTTCTTGCCTCTAACAATTTGGAATCGACTTCCGAACCAGGTTTGATTTTTTGAAGGGCTTCTCTTGCCTCTTTCATGACGCTGTCCAAATCATCCTGAGTCACAACCGAATCAATTTTCTCTAAATAATTTTCCACTGTCTGTTCGATTAAAATATAAGTTGTTCCATATTTCTTCTTATTTTCCTCGCTTTGCCAGCCCTGTAATTCTTCAATTGCAGAATCAATTTTGCTCTTTAAATCCGTCGTCTGTTCCTCAAAAGCCAGTTTAGGATACCCGCCTCCCGCATCAAAAATACTTGCTTTAATAAAAGCAGAACCAAGTTTCGTTATCATTTTCTGGCTTTTCATTGTTTTTTCGATATAAAGACCCGTCTCGTCAATAATTTCTGTCGTTTTATCTTCTTTAAAAGAGTATAAATCCAGATTGTAGGAAGAATCAGCTCGAAGTGCATACACGCGTCCGATTTTTCCACTTTTAAAAATACCGATAATTGCGCCTCTGTATTCAAAGGTTTTATTCGTATAGACTGCAATGTTATAGGCATTTTTAATGACTGGCTGTGCCGGATTCTCTTCTTCTTTGGTATCGGTATAACCCAGTTTACCGACGATTCCTCCGACAATCGTTCCTGTATAGGAAACCAATCCTCCAAGTTCTCCCTGATTGTAAACATTTTGAACCAGACATTCTTTTACCGTTCCATCTGCATAGACACTGCTTTCATTGACACCACCGGCAATTCCTCCAATCGTATCCACTCCGCTGATTTTTGCTTTATTATAACAATTCTGCACCGTCGCACCCTGATAGACTCCTCCGGCAATTCCTCCAACCGAATAATACCCCTGCACTGCTTCTTTATTTTCGCAGTAACGAATGACTGCATTTGGTCCGACTTCCATTCCGGCAATTCCACCGATGTTATGCTGTGCAAATCTTACCTTGGTAGAAAGCGTTCCATTATTGACACAACGTCTGACTGTCCCGGAACAGATTCCGACAATTCCACCTGCATTACGACGAAGGGCTTCTCCTGCCATCGTGGTTTCCGTATAGTTGGTACAGCCGGATATGGTTCCGCTTTTTAAATAACCGGCAATTCCTCCGCTTCCGATATAGAGTTTTTCATACTTTCCCTCGGTCTTATAAGCTGCATAATTATTATGAACTTCTCCGGATACTTTTACATTGGAAATGGTTCCGCCATCAACAACACCAAATAATCCGGCATAACGCACGTCTGGATTTTCTTCTGAAATCTCGGCATCTAAAAAGTATACCGTATAGCCATTTCCGTTAAATGTTCCTTTATAGGCATGTTCGGCAGTATCGCCAATCATCAGCCATTTATTTTGAGACGTTCCATCACCCAGATAAATTTTATCCGTCAGTTCTCCGTTTATCGAACTTGCGCCGTCATTTACTTTCTTTGCAAACCACGCAAGCTCTGCTCCGTTTGAAATCTGATACGTTCCATTTTCATCGGTTTTTGGAACTTCGGTTGTCTCTCCATCCCAGGCATTCATAATTTTTGCTGCCTGTACTTCTCTTTGTCCCATGACAGGAACCAGAGTCATACTAACTGCCAGGGCAAGTACCCATGCCAGCAGTTTATTTCCATAACTTTTCTTTTTCATTTTGATTCCACCTTACAGGAAATAAATAAACTTCAACTGGAATCGTTCCAGCCATCCTGCTTCTTTGTAAACTTTTTCCCAGACCTTATTCTTAAATTCCATAACAAAATCTCTCTGTTCTTTTGCTATGCTGTGGCTGCTGTAAACGGCTTCCTGTCTGATATCTACCACCTTGGTATATTCTGTTTTCATTTCTTCATCAAACAAGCTTTCTATCTGACTTCCATAACGATACAAAGAAGCATTTCGCACTTTCAAACCAAAGACTGCTAAAATATTCATGGTATATTCAAACAATGCATTGACTGCCTGATTATAATCTTCACTGTCAAATAATTTTTTTATCTTCTGACAGCGAATCCGCTCACGGATGATTTTTACAATAATTAAAATCAAAAACAAGGTAATCAGTACAATCAAGATACCAAGAAGCATTTCCAGTATCAAAATCCAGTCAATCTCATCTTCCTCTTCTTCCGGTTGTTCTTCGTCCTCAAGATTATCCTGTTCATCCTGTTGTTCCTGCTCGTCATCTGCTCCAATACCCGAAGTAATTCCCGAGATATCCTGATAATCTTCTGCGGTCTCCATAATTCCAAGATAGGAAGGAGTCGATTCAAATGGAAGCCAGCCAACTCCATCCTGATAATATTCCACCCATGCATGTGCATGCGTTCCATCTACGGTATAAGGCTCTCCGGCTTTCATACTTTTGACATCGTCCGGTGTAATCACATACCCCTCGACATATCTTGCCGGAATTTTATAATACCGGAACATCAATGCTGCCGCTGTCGCATAATGCACGGAATAACCTTTTTTGGTATTTTCAAGAAAATTCGTTAAAAAATCCAAATCTCCTGTTTCTTTTTTGATTTCTTCACTGTAAGTACAGCGGGAACTCAACACATATAAAATATTCTGTTTCGCCTTTGTATAATCAAAATGAGTACTGCCATTTGCAAGGGTATACTCTCCAAGTATCTCTTTTAATTCTGTCTCAACAGACTCTGGAAGTTCCAAATTGGTCTCATAGACATATTGATTATAAAATGCTTCTTTTTCACTGTACGCTTTTCCCTCTTCATCCAGATTTTCTGTATCTGCAAGTTTTGCGGTAAGAGACGGATATTTTTTAATCTGATTTTCCAGTGCCGTATAAGTATATTTTCGCTGTCCCTTTAAGCCTTTTGCAATAACACCTTCATCTCCGATTCGATTTTTATCAGGTATTGTTCCGGTAAGTTCATAAGGTGTGTACAGATAACGGCTGTTCTCTTTTAAGTTTTTTATGGTGACAGTATTTTCCGGTTCTTCTTTTGTCGTCTCATCTAAAGCTAAAGATGCAAGCGGTAAGGTTTCCTGTCCGAAAAATCCATCCTGATGCAGCCAGTAAAATAAATCCGAAGCGTTATAAAGTACTTTTTTATCGGTTGTTTCCCAACCATGTTTATTGTAAACACTGCCGGTATATCCTCTTAAATAATAAGACTGTGGGTCGCTCATTGTCACTTCAAGCACCTCATCATCTTTTAATTTCAAAGAAGAAAGTCCTTCAAAATCTCCTTTTGGCATCGCATCATAACTTCCACTATACCGCCAATCTTCTATTTTTTCTTTTATCGAAGCTTCTAACTTGCTGACTGTTTCATTTTTGGAGTATTCTTTTTCGGGCACAAGCAGCATGAAAATAAGTGTTGCAAACAAAATCATACCTGCTGTAAAACAGGCACTTTCTATTTTTAAGGCACTTTCTTTGCTTCCGGTTTCCTCTTTTCGATGCATCCGAAACCATATCAATAACAATGCACCTGAAAATACAACATTGAAAACAAACGATGGACCAAATCCGAGCACAATCTGTAAAGTTATCCACATAAGTCCAATCAGACCGGTTATCCACCGGTTTTCCATCTTGATAAATACGGTACTTATCTTTTCGATAACCACAACCAATACCGCCATCGTAACCGAAAGTTTCCACTTGTCTGACAGATCTCCATCTGATACCGGATACTGCGGATAAATATAAGGAAGGTGCTGTTTGATTTCATCTAAAATCTGGTTTAAAAACAGATTCCATCCATCCAGTATCGTTTTATGAAAGAGGAGAAGCACCAGTATCAGCAGCAAAACTTCTGCAAGCAGTGCATATTTTTTCAGTTTTCCTTTCCACTCAGCTTCAAAAGAAAGATACACCGCAAACACAATTCCTGCAATGGCAGGCAGTGCATTTACCTTTATTCCAAACATGTTGCAGACGGCGATGCCTGTCAGCATTGCAAATATCCATACCAGCAGTCCGTCTATGAAATTTTCTATTCTTTTTTGTTTTTGATTTTTTTCTGTCTGTACAGCAACAAGCAGAATTCCTGTACTGTTTTTTTGATTTTTTTTCATGAATCGAACCACCTATAATTTTTTCTCTTGCTTGCGGAATTTTCCACCTATATTTCAAGATATGAGAGTTCCGCTTCGGCATTTTCTGTCGATACGGAAATCACATGCGCCCCTTCCTCCGTAAATTCACCTCTCGGCTCTTTCTCACAAATCACTTCCGTCACCAGACACCGTTCTGCCAAAGCCAAGGCATCTGCCGTCAGATACGGAGTGAATAGAACCAGATGTGCAAACTCACACTGTTCTCTCTGTTCCATGTAATGACCGAGAACCGAAGTTCCATCTTCTCCCGGAACCGCTGAAAGAAATTCCGGAAGTATCATTGTAAATTCTTCCAGACTGTCAATTTCCGCACTGCTGTAAGTCTGCTCTTTATGGTTATACCAGCCAATACTATGTACAATCTGCTGTTCGCACATTTCCTGTGAAACCGATACCAGACATTCTACCAGCTTTTCCATCTGCGATGGAAATTCTTCGCTTTTTTCCGGATATCCGGTCTCTAGTAAAAGTAAAATGGTATTCTGCACCGGGAGTCCATAATCTCTTACGATTAATCCATCTAATTTTTCTGAAAGTTTCCAATGTATCTGATGAATGTGGTCACCTGCACGATATTCTCTGACTGCAAATGTTTCACTTGGGTCAAATCCGGCTTTGCTCATAGAATATTCTTCGGCATCCAGCACTGCATTTTCCCCATAAACCACTTCCACCTGAAGTCCAAAAGTATTCGGAGTAATCAATGTCATTTTTTCAGAATCTGCTGGAATTTTTGTTTTTCTAAGTCCAAAATAATCCATTACCAAAAATCCTTCTAAGCCCAGACAAAGTTTTCCGCAGTGCCTGCTTTTTAATTGTAACTGCTGAAGTGTTTCTGTTTTTGCGGGAGCAGAAGCTAAAATCTCATACTCTTCTGCCTCTCCTGTCAGCATGTTTTCGCATTTTATCTTTGCAATTATTCTGTCAAAGGGGAACAAACCTGTATTCTTAATCTTTAACATGGCTGTCATGTCTTTTTGTTTTTCACCCAGATTGTCTATGCCTAAAGTTCCGAAAAGTTTTTTTGCACAAATCTCTGCCCCTATCATCTCAACAATCGGAAGCACCAATGAAATTGCCAACAGCCACAGCCCTGCATAACTATCTGTAAATACATAAAACATCACGCATAAAATCAGTTCGAGTCCCCATAGAATCCTTGATTTTGCCATAGTCTCTCCTATCGACCATTATCCGGCGATTTTGTCTGTTTTAAAACTTCTATTAAAACATCCGAAGCCGAAAGTGCTGCAATTTTTGCCTTTGGATTTAAAATAATACGATGCGCACAGACGTCCAAAAAGACTTTCTGCACATCTTCCGGGGTGACATAATCTCTTCCCTGTACGTAAGCTCTTGCCTTGGCAAGTCTGGTCACCGCAAGTGCCCCTCGAGGACTGACTCCTAAACGAATCATCTCCTGTTCTCTGGTATTCATTGCCAGAGAGGTAACATATTCTAAAATTTTATCTTCAATGTAAATCTGTGTGACTTCATCCTGCATTTCTAAGATTTCATCGGTTGATGTCACCTGCTCTGCCTTATCGAGTGGATTCTCTGTCTGACGGTCACGCAGGATATTGACCTGACTTTGAAAATCCGGATATCCCATTTCCATACGAATCATAAAACGGTCCAATTGTGCCTGTGGCAGCAACTGAGTTCCTGCAGAACCAACCGGATTCTGGGTTGCAAGTACCACAAACGGTTTTGGCAATTCATGCGTCTCTCCATCTACTGTCACCTGTCCTTCCTCCATAACTTCCAGAAGCGCAGACTGCGTCTTACTGGAAGTACGGTTAATTTCATCCGCAAGCAAAAGATTTGTCATAACCACACCTGGCTTATATTCAAATGTTCCACTTTCTTTATTATACATTGAAAAGCCAATGATGTCGGACGGCACAACATCTGGTGTAAACTGAATTCGATGATAATCCAGACCTAATACTTTAGAGCATGCAAGTGCCAGCGTGGTCTTTCCCACCCCAGGTACGTCATCTAACAAAATATGACCCCTTGATAAAATTGCCATCAATGTCTTTTCCAGCACCGCTTCTTTTCCCACGATGATTTTATTTAATTCTTTCAGAATTTCTTCTGTTTTTGTATTCATCTATTCCTGCCTCTCTTTTCCTGATTCTTTATTTTTCTGTTTCTTTTACCATTCTTTGCCATAATTACCCTGAACATTTCCGTATACACCTTCATTTCCATACTGACCGATATCCTTTCCTCCTGCCAGGGTGTAACGGACACGAATTTCATCTCCGTCAGAAAGATTTCTGCTTGCCATTCCTGTTCCGACGTAATAATTATTGACGCAGACCATCCAGCCTGACCATTGTGCAAAATCTTTTTCCCATAAGGCATCGGTCTGATAGCTTCCGGTCCAGCCCATTCCATCCTCAATAATCATCTGTTTCAATTCATCCGGTACACGAAGACCATTTGTCATTCCCGGCTTTTTGATTCCGGCAAGATAATAACTGTTGTCCACACTTCCTGTAATCATAGAAGTAAAACTATATTCAGCAAGCTGTTGTTCGACTAGCTGTGCCAGCGTGGTGTTTCCATCTATTGTTACTTCATGACGTGGAATCAACATTCCAAGACCGACTGTTCCGGCTTCTAACTGGAAGGTAACGGTAATCTGGGACGGATTATAAAGTACCGTATAGGTCTTCGTCGTCTCATACTGCTGATTATCTTTTACAGAAATGACAACTTCATTTTCTCCCTGCTGAAGATGCAGGAGATATTCATAAGCAGTTCCGGAACAACCACGATATTTTACTTCTTCTCCATTGACGTAAATGTGCATGTTGTCTGCACTTAATGCGCCACCGCCACCACTGACTTCTTTTGCAGAAACATTCAAATCCACATATTCGGTGTTGTATTCTGATTTTAAATTATGTTCCACAACCGGTGCCATATTGGATGGTGTCTCACCGGTTCGGTTAAATTCGATATTCCAGGTATAACTGCCCGAATTTCCATTGGAATCAATAAATCCAACTGCAATTGGCATCTCCCTGTCTGCATACAGAGAAATTGTATACCAGCCATTTGAATTGGCAGACGGCGAGTATGTTCCACCTCTGCTGTCTCCGCAGACCACACTTGTAATTTCTTCTTTTCCGGTAATCTGACTGTGATTGAAACGGAAACGAAAACTATTTGTATTATTTTCATATCGAAACGTCTGAGAACCTCCGCTCATCTGCGGGGTAATCGTACTCGAATTTTTTTCACCCTCAAGCGTCAAAGTAAAATCGTCCGCCTGTTTTTGAGAATCATAGTAAATTGTATAATTCTCTGATACCGTTGCTGTTCCGGTTCCCGCAATTAATGTAAATACATTCTTTCCTTCACTTAAAGTTTCTGTATAAGCGGTATCTCCATCGGTCGATTTTAGGGCTTTTTCACTATTTCTTCGGATGATTAATTTTACCCGCTCTGTTCCTTTTAAGGCATAAGCGGTAAAATCAAGCTGTTGTTCCTGCACCGTCTGTCCATCTAATGCTTTTAACTCATCGGCAATAATCAAAATCTGATTGGATGGATTGTAATAAATCGTATAGGTTGGAGAAGAGACTCGGATATTGCTCCATTTATCACGAAATGTCACATAAACTGTAACTTTATTTTCACCTTCAGAAAGAGTAATGCTTCCGTTATAATTCTGCTGATTCCCATTTATGTCAACTACCGTACTAATCACAGAAAGTTTGGAATGATACGTAATTGAAAATGGATATTCTGCTTCCGTTACAACTTCGTTTTTCAAACTTGTCGTAAAATACGCTTCAGAATTTTCCGGTGCTACCACAATCTGTTTTCCATCTTTCTGGCTGTCCCCGTCGCCGTCTCCTTTTCCGTTGCCATTGCCACCGGTTCCCTGACCACTATTTCCGGAATTTCCATTTCCTCCATTTTGACTGTCACCGCCGGATGGTCCTGTACCGGAATTATTTTTTGTTTTATCTTTTTTTACAATTGGAAGCAAGCTGTCAAGTTGTTCCGAATTACTGTCAAGAGGAGTCTGTGAAACCTGCTGCTGTTCCTCAGAAGTTTGCTGTTCCTGTGTTTCTGTAGAATTATCCGAATTCTCTTCTTGATTTTCTTCCTGCTGTTGTTCTTCTTGCTGCTCCTCGTCCTGATTTTCTTCGTCTTGTTCTTCTTGTTGCTCCTCTTCCTGTTCTTCTTGATTCTCTTGATTTCCCGTATTGATATTGGCATTCTCCACACTGTCCAGAAGTGACTCATCCATGGCCAGACTGGAGGAGGTCACATACATACGGGATGGGTCTGCATTTTCTTTTTCCATAGGATTTTCCGGTGCTGCCTGATTCTGTGTCACAGATACGACAAAAAGCAGCAGAACCAAAATCACTGCTGCTACGGTCATAAATGGTTTTTTTATTTTTTTCCAGAAATTCCGTAAATTCATATCTTCTACCTGCTCTTTTTATATAGAGAAGAACAGACCCCTGTCGCCAGGGTCTGCTCTTCCTTTGTTTTATTACTGTTTATTACTGTACTGTTTTTTTGTAACACATTGATTTTCTATCAAATGTTAATCTGTCCGTACACTAATTATCTGCTTCTTGTGCGTACACCGGATGCATTTACATAGTAGTTTCCAATCCATGTATTGGTTTTCATAGCACCATCATTGGCTCCGCCAAAGTAGTACCAGTTTCCACCAATCTTCTGCCATCCGGTTTTCATAACACCATCATTTGCTCCGCCGAAGTAATATTTCTTTCCGTAGATGGTCTGCCAGCCGGTCTTCATTGCTCCATCATTGGAATGACCCAGCCAGTAATATTTTCCATAAACTTTCTGCCAGCCGGTTCTCATTGCTCCGTCGCTTCCAAGCCAGTAATACTTGTTGTAAACTTTCTGCCAGTATGTTTTCATAACGCCGTCCGTTCCAAACCAGTAGTATTTACCATCTACTGACTGCCAGTAAGTCTTCATTGCGCCATCGTTTCCAAGATAATATTTCTTGCCATCGATCGTCTGCCAGCCGGTCTTCATTGCTCCGTCGCTTGCATTTCCAAGATAGTATTTCTTGCCATCAACGGTCTGCCAGCCAGTCTTCATCGCTCCATCATTGGCATTTCCAAGATAGTATTTCTTGCCGTAAATAGTCTGCCAACCGGTTCTCATTGCTCCGTCGCTTCCAAGCCAGTAATATTTGTTGTAAACTTTCTGCCAGTATGTCTTCAAAATTCCGTCAGTTCCAAACCAGTAGTAGTTTCCATCTACTTTATACCAGTAAGTTGCCTGTGTACCATCTTCTTTGTAGTAATATTTCTTACCGTCGATGGTCTGCCAGCCTGTTTTAACAACCAGTCCATCTATTGCTGACTGAAGTTTTTCAGTCATTTCGGCAACCTGTTCTTTGGATTCTGGATTTTCTGCTACCGCTTCTGCTTCTGCAATCACATCCTGTAATGCATTGTAAGATTCATCTGTGTATTTGGAAGCATCTGTTGCTTTTGCTGTTTCAATTAAATCCTGAAGTTTGTCTGTATCAATTGCGGAATTTCCAACTGCAATCATGTAAGCAGAGTCATTCTTGAAGTAAATGGTACCATCTTTGTCCACAGCTACGCTGGAGATGCAGTATTGTTTGTGTTCCGGTGTATACAGAACCTGACTTCCTTCATCCGGTTCTGTCATGCCAGGAGCATCTTTTACCACCCAGAGATTTCCGCTTGGTCCGTTTGTTGCAAAGTATACATAGTTATATCCTTTGTAACCTGTTGATACAACACCTGAAGTCTGAGGATAAGCATCTGTGTATACTACATATTCAAGACTCATTGCACCTGTTTCCTCATTAATATCTACAACTGAGATTCCATAAGTTCCACTGAAATTTGAACCGTAAGAAGAACCTACATAACAGCGACCATTTGCGATTGCCGGAGTACTTGTGCTCATTTTTCCGATTTCGATTGGCTCGATCAGATTTTCTGTATCAATTGTTCCGTCTTCCTTCAGGTTATAGGAATACAGATATCCACCTTTTGATGTAAAATAAATTCTTCCGTCATAATAGGAGATATCTGAACGGATATCGCCATGATGCGGACCGACTTTCTGAACTACTTCACCAGTCAGCTTATCAAAGCAATATACATAAGAAGAATCACTTGTTGAATCGGATTCTCCATCATCGCTTCCTACGATTGCGTATTTATCAGTTACATAAGCACCTGCCCAATAGAATCCACCCTGTACGGCATAAGTCCAGGTTGCATATTTTGTTTCTGTCGGATTATCTGGGTCTTCATCTGTTGCAGAAACACATACGAAGTTTGCATCTTTTGTTTCACTGTTCCAGAATCCTGTATAAATATATCCATCAGAATACTGAATCGTACAGTTTGGCTGTCCTCCAAGTGTATCTTTAAATACCCATAAGGATTCCAGAGTTTCTGCATTAAATGCCTGTACTGCTCCACCTGCAAGTCCGACAAAAATCATTCCACCACCGTAGCATGGAGGGTTGATTCCAAAACTACTGTTTCCTGCCATCGGTGCACTTGCAATGATATCACCAGTTTCTTTATTAATTTTAAGAAGCTGTTTTCCTGCATAGCAGTAAAGATTGTTGTCTACGATAATCGGAGAGCTGACTGCCCAGTTGCTGAACCCTTCTCCGACTTTCTTTTCCCATTTCTGGAATGCTGTTTCCGGTGTGGCTGCTGTCTTTGCACTTGTTACAGCCTGATTACTTCCATCTTTTCTAAATCCAGCCCAGTCACAGTCTAAATCTTTTAAGTTGCTGCTCTGCGCTTTTTCCAGAGAAGCTTTGATAACAGTGTCTTTCTCTACTGTAATCTCTTCATGTTTTGTTACATAACCGGTCTTAGATACCGTATAGGTATAAGTTCCCGGAAGAACTTTATAAATGCCGTCTTCTCCGCCTGCTTTGATTTTATCTTTGTCAATAACTGTGATAATTGCATCTTTCGGTTCTGTTTCAAAAGTAATCGTAACAGGTTCTTCTCTTAAGATAGAAACTGTATATTTACCTGCAACAGTATTTTCATTTCCTACCTCAATTTCTGTAACTACTTTTGCATCGTCTCCGGTTAAGGCAAGTGTGTATTCACCGTTTTCTGCTATCTTTCCGTTTACTTTAATTTCAGAATTGGCAGCGGTTCTTGCAGTTGCTTTAAATACTACGCTTTCTAATGTCTTAGGAACAACAATCGTATATTCTTTTTTTCTTGCATTGAAAACCGGATCTAATGTCACTTTTGTTCCATCTGCTTTTGTGACATTTAAACCGGAAAGGGTCGTCTCACGAATAATATGAACTTTATAAGTTTCTGTTTTACCGGTTTTTGAAGTTACATCAATTGACATTTCTCTTGCTTCAATGTCAGACTGAAGCACACGATTTACACCGCTAAACTGTGTAAATTCATTTGCCGGCATAGCTTTTGTTAAATCTTTTGTATAGTTATAGTTTTTGTAGTTTGCAGTAATTGTATTAACTTCTGCATCATCACTTAAAACCGGTTTTAAATAAAATGTATTTACCATTTCCGGTACTACAACGGTACATTCTTTTGTCTTTGCATCTAATTCAGACTGCATCGCATAAACATTTTCACCGTTTTTATCGGATGCAAATACAAACTCTTTTACCATAGGCTGTGCAGCACTTACTGTTACTTCACAACTTGCTTTGAATGTTCCTGCTGTTACAGTAATTGTAGCACTTCCTGCTCCAACTGCTTTTACAGTTGCGCTCTTGCCTTCACCTGTTACGGTTGCTACATTTTTATCATCAGATTCCCATTTAACATCTAAATCTTCTGTTGCATTTGCAGGTTCAAATGTTACATTTAATTTGCTTTCTGCATCTTCTTTTAAACTCAGGCTTTCTTTGTCCAGAGCAATTTTTGTCACTGCAATCTGTTCTACTGTTACTTTGCACTCTGCACTGACTACTGTACCTTTATTATTGGTAAAGGAAGCCTTGATTACAGTAGTACCTGGAGTTTTTGCTGTAATTTCGCCATTCTGTGCGTTTATATCAGCAACTCCTTTATCAGAAGATTCCCATGTTAAAGCCGGTGCCGTTTCACCTTTTTCCAGTTCTGGTGTATAAACCGGTGTCAGAGTTTTTACCGCACCCGGAGCCATGGAAATTTCAGTTCCCTCCGCAAAGGAAAGATCTGTTACGGTTGTACCGTTTGAAGTAACTTTTACATCGCAGGCTGCTTCAACGGTGTCTCCTAAGGTATTAACCATAGAAGCTTTAACGGTAGTTGTTCCTGCTGATTTTGGAGTTACGACTGCACCTGTTTCAGATGCTGTAACCGTTGCAACATCCTGATTACTGGAAGTCCAGTTTAATGCCTTTGATACGGTTGTCTGAGCCGGTGCTGTAAAACTTGTCAGTAAATCGATATCCGAACCAACTTCTGTTTCGATTTCTGTTAATGCAGCATCTGGCTGTTCCTCTGTTGAAAAACGAAGTCCTGTTACAGCATCCGTATCATAGTTAAGCTGGGTATTCCAGGAATCATCTGTGGTCAGACGACAGTCATTTGTCGGATTGTCTGACCAGTAATAAATCAGACGGCATCCATCCTGAAGCTGGGCAGCTCCATCATAACTACTCCATCCATTGGAATTAAAAGAGCCATCTGCGTACTGAACGATAACAGACCAGTATCCTTTACTCCAGTCACTCTGTAAGTCAACTCCGTCCTTATTTTTCATATCATCTGGGAAGCAGCTGCCTTCATCTGAAAAATGATAGTCAATCTTTGCTTCTTTTAATGCAGCCTTAATCTGGTCTTTACAGTTTTCAGCCACATAATAACTTTCCAGACTGTTTACATCAATATTAAGCGGCTGGTCTTTTAACCAATACACATATCCGGTATGTTCATCCAGATTTTTACTGTGATTTCCGGTATCGCCGATTACAGTTAAGGTAATGCCTGTATTTGTATCTGCTTTTGCAACAACCGGATACCAACCCGTTGCAACAGTTGATACAATCATTAACATCGCCATCAGCATTGCCAGAAATCGATTGTTCTTTCTCTGTTTCATTTTGTTTCCTCCTTCTTTTTATGCGCTTTGAGAGTGCATTATTTCTTTTGCGTTATATAAAAAAAGACCTTCCCATCAGGAAAGGTCTTCATTTATCCTTGTGTCTACTGTGTTATAATGAAATAGTTCATAACTATCCGCAGTATTTTTCACTCTATGTATTCTACTGCAAATTCAAACTTTTTACAGTATGCTTCTACTTTGCTGTCTTTTCTGCACCGTATCACCGTACTTTTGTTTACAATCCAGTCTCCGATAAATTCCGGTTCATGAGCAATCTCAACTACTTTCAGACGATGACATCCATGAAATGCCCATTTTCCTATCCGCTTCACACTTTCTGGAATTTTCACGGATTCCAGATTGTTACATTTTAAAAATGCACTGTCTCCAATCTCACGCAGTCCATCCGGAAGTTCCAGTTCTTTTAATGCTGTTTGATAAAATGCCTGAGAACCAATCTTCCGAAGTGCCAATGGAAATTCTACCTTTTCAAGATTTAAACATTTATAAAAGGCACGACTTTTAATTTCCTGGACAGACTTTGGAATCTTAATTTCCTTCAGACTTTCACATCCATAAAATACCTCTTCCGCTAGATACACACACGTTACACTTTCAGGAAAAGTCGCTGTTTCCAGTTTTTTACACCGAAAAAAAGCACCTTTTCCAATGTACTGCAGTTTTTTGGAAAATTCTGCTTTCCGAACTCTGATGCAACACGAAAATGCTTCCTGCTTAATTCTTTCTATGTTATCAAAACACAGCTCATTTAAAGCTGTACAATTTGCAAAGCTCTGTTTTCCGACTTCTGTTACCGATGAAGGAATCTGTACTCTTTTAATTTTTACGTTATTCATCAGTGCTTCATCTTCTATCTTTCTGCAATCCGAAGCCAGTACCAGTTCTTTTTCCCGTACTTTCTTTCCCTGTGCTCTGGTAAAAACATTTTTTTCTTTTGCTTTCCACGTTAATATTTGTCCCATTGTCTTATCCATTCTTTTCCTTTTCATCAAGCTAAATTGGTAAAGAAAAAGAAATCTCCCAGATCACGGGAAATTTCTTTCTTTACTTTTCGCATGCCAGAGTTGCTGTCACATATTTAAAATGTTTATTCACATACACAAAAATAAATTTACTTTCTTTTCCCGAAAATAAATTTAAATTTAAAAAACGGCAGTTTTCTGGCTTCACAACATCTGTGTTACAGTAGGGGAAACTGCGCCGGTTTCTCACCGAGCTTACCTTTTAACCTATCTTAAATCATTTTTTCTGTTTTCATTATTTCGTCAAGGACCGTTTTAAAACTTATTTATTTTCTGTAATTATACTTTATTTTTCCATTTTTGTAAAGCAAGTTTAAAACTTTCTTTTAGCAATATCAGACTCTTTATATACAACAAATTCTGTCGTCGTGATTATCATCTCGGTCACCGGAAAGTTAAATCGTCGGAGCAATTCCATCAATAAACTTTTTCACATAAAAAAGAGCTGCACCGATTGCCGGAGTGTACTGTCCATTTGTCCCAACTATCAGATTTTCTTTTGGAAACTCAAACGGAAGCGATAAATTGATCTGTTTTAACAGATAATTCAAATCATTCTCCATAAAATAGGGTGCCAGATACCCACTGATAATAATCGGTCCGTCAACGACCAGATTCAGATTTCTCATGGCAAATGCCAGATGTTTTAAATACTCTTTCCAGATTTGCTTTATATTCTCCTCTTTATTTTCTCTTAGTTTTTCAAAAAATTCCTTTATTGACATTCCTGCAATTTCAGACAGTGAATTTGCGGAACAATAGGTTTCCAGGCAGCCACGGTTTCCACAATAACACAGCGGTCCATCTGAATTAATGCAAATGTGTTCAATCACTCCGCTATGCATGAAACTTCCTTCATGCACCTTTCGATTTGTAATAATCGCTCCACCAAGGTTGCGATTTAATAAAAACACCACTGCACTGTCGAGTTCCGAATGATTCCATAATTCCAGATAAGCAGCCGCTTTTGAATCATGTACCAGACGGCATGGATAAGGCAGCTTAGAAGAAAAATCAGACAGACGCATCTTCACATTATTCATAATCGTACCATACATGACTCCGGAACCATCCGGAGAAATAATTCCCTGAGTTGCAATCGAAACACCAAGGATTCTTTCTTTCTGATATTTGTATTCTTCTATAAATTCATCTATTTTATTTGCTACCTTTTCATAATATTCTTCTGTATCGCTATAATCCAAATCAATGGTGTCTTTTGCAATCACCTTTCCATATAAATCAATTGCAACAATATAAAACATTTTTTTTAAAATTCCAATTCCTATTGAAATCCGGACATCTGATACAATCTGAATCACCTGTGCCTTCCTTCCACCCGTTGATTCGAAATAGCCATCTCTTTGAATCAGACCTTCTTCTTCAAGCACATTTAAATTTTGACTGACAGTAGACAGACCCATCTTTAAATCCTGCACAATCTGAAGTTTTGAAGTCTGTTTCGTACGATAAATATATTGATATACCTTTTCTTTATTAATCTGTTTTAATGTAATCGTAGTAACGCCTCGTTCGCTCATTTTGTCCTCCTTGCTTTTCCATACTTTTCAGTCATAGTTCCATTTTAATACAGTATACTATGAAACGCAAACAAGAATATTTTATGTGCATTTTAACCAAAATAAGTTTTAAAAAATTATTTTTTATGTCAATAGACATATTTTTTCCTCTTATTATATACTTCACTTACAGTTAAGTAATAAGCATAAGTGAAAAAGAAAAGTATTTTTTAAAATAAGGAGAGTTAAAATTATGGAAACTGTATTTACCGCAGACCCTGCCCGATTATTAATTGCTGCCGCCGCAGGTATTTTATGCCTATATTAACGAAAACGGACTGAATACAACTTCCGATACGATTCATTTTCTTCCATTCTGGGAAAATGGAGTACGCTTCTTCTATCCATAACTTTTTGATATGAATAGAATCAAAATAAATGATTTAACGAATTTTTGAACTTATGTTATGATTACACCATCAAATAATTAACAATTAGAAATCTATTTTACTAGGAGGAAACACATGTCAGAGAATACTTGTCTTGAAAAACAGCCATTATCTCAGGAAATGTTAGATAAAATGGATGCTTATTGGCGTGCATCTAATTATTTATCTGCTGGTCAGCTTTATCTCTTAGACAACCCGCTTCTTAAAAAGCCATTGTCTATGGACCAGATTAAGAAAAAAATTGTTGGTCACTGGGGAACTGTACCAGGTCAGAACTTTGTTTACGTTCATTGTAATCGTGTAATCAAACGTTACGATTTGGATATGATTTTACTTTCCGGTCCGGGACACGGCGGAAACTTCATGATTGCAAACACTTATCTGGAAGGCTCTTACAGTGAAATTTATCCAAACATCAGCCAGGATGAAGAAGGTATGAAGAAAATGTTCAAACAGTTCTCCTTCCCTTGCGGTGTTCCAAGCCACTGTGCTCCGGAAACTCCAGGTTCTATCAACGAAGGTGGCGAGCTTGGTTATTCTATCGCTCATGCATTTGGTGCAGTATTTGATAACCCGGACTTAATCGCTACTGTAGTTGTCGGTGATGGTGAAGCCGAGACAGGTCCTCTGGCTACTTCCTGGCAGTCAAATAAATTCTTAAACCCAATTACAGACGGTGCTGTCCTTCCGATTCTTCATCTGAACGGATATAAAATCAGCAACCCTACAATCTTCTCTCGTATTTCTCACAAAGAAATCGAAAGCTATTTTGTAGGATGCGGTTGGGAACCAATCTTCGTTGAAGGTGACGACCCAATGACAATGCACAAACTCATGGCAGAAGCTATGGATACTGCAATCGAAAAAATCAAAGCAATTCAGGAACATGCTCGTAAAGAAAACGATGCGGAACGTCCAGCATGGCCAATGATTATTCTTCGTACTCCAAAGGGATGGACAGGTCCTAAGGTTGTTGACGGACTTCAGATTGAAGGTTCTTTCCGTGCTCATCAGGTTCCGATTACAATGGAAAAACCGGAAGAACATCTTCCACTGTTACAGGAATGGTTAGAAAGCTATCATCCGGAAGAATTATTCGACGAAAATGGTCGTCTGATTCCGGAACTGGCTGAACTTGCTCCTAAGGGAAATGCTCGTCTTGGTGCTAACCCACATGCAAATGGTGGTCTTTTACTGAAAGACTTAAGACTTCCGGATTTCCGTACTTATGGAATCGATGTTGACCCAGGAAAAACAAAAGCTCAGGATATGATTGAACTTGGCGGATACATCCGTGACATCTTCAACTTAAATCAGGATAACAAAAACTTCCGTATCTTCGGACCGGATGAAAGTATGTCTAACCGTCTCTACAAAGTATTTGAAGCAGAAAAGAGAGACTGGAACGCAGAAATGCTTGATACAGATGACTGCCTGGCAAGAGGCGGACGTATTATGGATAGTATGTTAAGTGAGCATATGTGTGAAGGATGGTTAGAAGGTTACCTGTTAACAGGTCGTCATGGCTTCTTCGCTAGTTACGAAGCATTTATCCGTGTTGTAGACTCCATGGCTGC
Source organism: Blautia stercoris (assembly GCF_054657695.1). NCBI lineage: Bacteria > Bacillati > Bacillota > Clostridia > Lachnospirales > Lachnospiraceae > Blautia > Blautia stercoris. The sequence continues at coordinate 201,354 of NZ_BAAHYF010000002.1, read as the reverse complement.
ACAGCATGCAAAATGGTTAAAGGTCTGCAATCAGCTTTCCTGGAGACAGCCAATTGCTTCCTTGAATTTCATTCTTACATCAAATGTATGGCAGCAGGACCACAACGGATTTACACATCAGGATCCAGGATTCCTTGACCATATCGCTAACAAAAAAGCAGACGTAGTTCGTATGTATCTTCCACCGGATACTAACTGCTTATTATCCTGCTTCGACCACTGCATCAAGAGTAAAAACTATGTAAATGCTATCGTAGCATCCAAACATCCAAGTTATCAGTGGTTAAGTATGGAACAGGCTGTTAAACACTGCACACAGGGTGTAGGTATCTGGGAATGGGCAAGTAATGACTGTGGTGAAGAACCAGATCTTGTTATGGCTTGCTGCGGTGATACACCAACACTTGAAACAATGGCAGCTGTTACTATCCTGCGTGATGAACTTCCGGAACTGAAGATTCGTGTAGTCAACGTAGTTGACTTATTCAAACTGGAGTCCAACCACAAACATCCTCACGGATTAAGCGACAGCGAATACAATGCACTGTTTACAACAGACAAACCGGTTATCTTCGCATTCCACGGTTACCCAACTCTGATTCATGAGTTAACTTACCGTCGTGACAACCAGAACGTATCTGTTCATGGTTATCAGGAAGAAGGTACTATCACAACTCCATTCGATATGAGAGTTCAGAATGAAATCGACCGTTTCAACCTTGTAAAAGATGCTATCATGCACCTTCCACAGTTAGGAAACCGCGGTTCTTACCTGATTCAGAAAATGAACGACAAACTGGTAGAACATAAACAGTACATCGCAGAATACGGACAGGATATCGAAGAAGTTCGTAACTGGGAATGGCATACACCAGAAAATAAATAATTAACGTTTTCTATGATACAAATTTCTCTATAAAGTAAAAAACCCCGGAACTGTTATCTGACCTCCAACAGCTCTGGGGTTTCTATTATTCTCTATCATATCAGCCAGAATACCACGTCTATAATACTTGCATAGGCGTGGGTGAATGGCTGTGTTTTATTTTATTCCCTGATTTTTAATATAATTTTTCACTACATCCAGAGTATTTTCACTTACGGTTGCAATAAAATAACTGTCAGACCAAAAATAAGGTTTCCAGTAATACTTTTTAAGCAGTGTATCGCCATAAAGCTTACGAACTTTGCGGGACGTCTGAGTTTTTATTACATTGACAAGTTCTGACGGAGGAGTCTGCGGGTTCGCTTCAATAAGCAGATGTATGTGATCCAGTTCCCCATTTAACTCAAGTATATTAAACCCTCTGCTTTCAGCTACATAATTAATCCGTTCATAGACAGCAGTTTTTACATCGCCGGTAAGAACCGGATGTCTGTATTTTGTTACAAGTACTATATGATATCCCGCAGATCATGGTGTTAATTTAAAACTCCCGGGTAGAAAGGAACGCCTTTATCTTTCAAATGTAGAAGCGGATTCCGTCCTCAAAGAGGTTAAAATCAAGCCTTATTATGGAAGATACATCCTGTGTCTTACCCTCGAAAGTGAAAATTTTGCCGCAGATAATACAGACATGCCCAACATATGCGCCATAGACTTTGGTGTGAGCAACTTCGCAGCTGTCGTATGCAATGATGGTTCATCAATGCTGTACAAGGGCGGAGCGGTTCTGTCAGAGTGCCAGTGGTTTCACAAAAAGAGAGCCAAAGCTGTCAGCATTATCACAAAAGGCCATGAACACATGCATGCCAGCTCCAGGTACCTGAGCGCCTTAAGCAGGTGAGACTGTAAATAATTCTGTGTAAACTCCAAAAAAGAGTTCTATATCCTCTTGGATTGATGTTAAAATAAATATCAATTCAGGAGGATTTTTTTATGGCACGAAGAAGAAAAATGGACCCAGAACGTAAAGCATTTATCAGTAGTTTATTGGAGCACTATCAGCCGAAAGATGCTCAAGATATTCAGGAAATGTTGAAAGATTTATTGGGAGACACTTTACAAAGTATGTTGGAAGCGGAAATGGATGAGCATCTTGGTTACTCTAAGTATGACTACCAAAACAAAGAAACAGATGACAGCAGAAATGGATATAGTCCCAAAACAGTAACATCAACTATGGGAACAATAAATTTAGAGATTCCCAGAGATCGTCAAAGTACGTTTCAGCCAGAGATTGTAAAAAAGAACCAGACCGATATCTCAAATATCGAAGACCAAGTTTTGTCTATGTATGCAAAAGGAATGACAACGAGGGATATTTCTTCCCATTTGAGAGATGTTTACGGTGTAGAAGCATCCGCAGAAATGATTTCACACATGACAGACAGAATTCTGCCGATTGCAAAAGAATGGCAAAACCGTCCATTAGAACGGAAGTATGCGATTGTATTTATGGATGCCGTTCATTTTCATGTTCGAGAAGACAATCGTACGGTAAAAAAAGCCGTATATGTTGCGATTGGTGTAAAATTAAACGGAAAACGAGAAGTTCTTGGTATGTGGATTGGTGGAAATGAAAGTGCAAAGTACTGGCTTTCTGTACTTAACGAGATTAAGAATAGAGGAGTAGAAGACATTATGATTGTATCGGTTGATGGTTTGACCGGTTTTGGAGATGCAATTCAAGCTGTTTTTCCGCAGGCAGAAATTCAAAGATGCATAGTCCATCAAATCCGATACTCTACAAAATTTATCTCTTATAAAGATGTAAGACCTTTTATGACCGACTTAAAACTGGTGTATAAAGCAGATACGGAAGATTTAGCGCTTGTAGCACTAGACGATTTAGAAGAAAAATGGGGAAAGAAATATCCGGCATCCATAGCATCCTGGAGAAATAACTGGCCTCAGTTGTCAACCTATTTCAAATATCCTTGTGAAATCAGAAAGTTGATTTATACTACAAATTCGATTGAAAATTTCAATCGACAGTTACGAAAGGTGACAAAATCAAAAACCATTTTTCCGACAGATGATGCACTGTTTAAGATGCTGTATCTTGCTATGACAGATGCGACTAAAAAATGGACTGGAAAATCATGCGATTGGGGCCTTACCCTTGATCAGTTATGTATCTATTTTGGAGATAGAATCCAGCCGATAGACATTGAATAAGCACAAATACAGAAACCTGTAAAGGGAAAAATACACCCAATTTTATTGGGTGCCCTTGACATGTCTCTGTATTCATGCTAATAAATAGACAAGAGCTGAATAGCAAATGCTGCCATTCAGCCCAGTCACATAATAAATTTAATATCTTAAATCAATGATTTTTTCATCAATTCAAGAGGTTTACACAAAATAATTTACACTACCAAGCAGGTATCATGCCGATTTCATTAAGGATCAGTGTCATAAAATCAGCCGCAGCATTATAAACTACTGCATGGAACATCACGCCGGTACACTTGTTCTTGGCGAAAACAAACGCTGGAAACAGGACTGCGACATGGGTTCACAGAACAACCAGAACTTTGTCTCAATGCCTACAGGGTTGCTCAAACAGATGATTATTTACAAAGCATCTGATGCTGGAATAAAGACAATCATGCAGGAAGAATCATACACCTCACAGGCTGACATAACAGCAATGGACTACATTCCTGTTTATAGCGTTCTTATGATAATAAAAAAAGAACCCTTTCGGATTCTTCTTCATGTTTCTTATAAACATGTACCTTCAAAACTACATATACAAAACCGAAACCATGCAGACACTTGCCGCTCCACTGATTTCTCAGCTTCTGGTCAAGCCCTCGACCGATTAGTAGCAGTCAGCTCCATACATTGCTGCACTTCCACCTCTGCCCTATCTACCTCGTCGTCTTCAAGGGGTCTTACTTCCTAAGAATGGGATATCTCATCTTGAGGGGGGCTTCACGCTTAGATGCCTTCAGCGTTTATCCCTTCCAGGCTTGGCTACTCTGCCATGCAGTTGGCACTACAACAGATACACCAGCGGCCTGTCCATCCCGGTCCTCTCGTACTAAGGACAGCTCCTCTCAAATATCCTACGCCCACGCCGGATAGGGACCGAACTGTCTCACGACGTTCTGAACCCAGCTCGCGTACCGCTTTAATGGGCGAACAGCCCAACCCTTGGGACCTACTACAGCCCCAGGATGCGATGAGCCGACATCGAGGTGCCAAACCACTCCGTCGATGTGAACTCTTGGGAGTGATAAGCCTGTTATCCCCAGGGTAGCTTTTATCCGTTGAGCGATGGCATTCCCACTTAATACCACCGGATCACTAAGCCCTACTTTCGTACCTGCTCCACCCGTCGGTGTCGCAGTCAAGCTCCCTTCTGCCTTTGCACTCTTCGAATGGTTTCCGTCCATTCTGAGGGAACCTTTGGGCGCCTCCGATACCCTTTCGGAGGCGACCGCCCCAGTCAAACTCCCCGCCTGGCATTGTCCCACCGCCGGGTCACGGCGGTGGGACAATGCCAGGCGGGTCACGGCGGCTGGTTAGAAACCCAATACTGCAAGGGTGGTATCCCAACATCGACTCCGTAGCAACTGGCGTCACTACCTCTTAGTCTCCCACCTATCCTGTACATGCAATACCGAATCCCAGTACCAAACTGGAGTAAAGCTCCATGGGGTCTTTCCGTCCTGGCGCAGGTAACCAGCATCTTCACTGGTACTTCAATTTCACCGGATGCATTGCCGAGACAGCGCTCAAATCATTACGCCTTTCGTGCGGGTCGGAACTTACCCGACAAGGAATTTCGCTACCTTAGGACCGTTATAGTTACGGCCGCCGTTTACTGGGGCTTAAATTCAATGCTTCGTTTCCTGACATCTCCTCTTAACCTTCCAGCACCGGGCAGGCGTCAGCCCATATACCTCACCTTTCGGTTTCGCATAGACCTGTGTTTTTGCTAAACAGTTGCTTGAGCCTATTCTCTGCGGCCCGCTTTTACACGGGCACCCCTTCTCCCGAAGTTACGGGGTCATTTTGCCGAGTTCCTTGGCAATGCTTCTTCCGTCGGCCTTAGGATTCTCTCCTCATCCACCTGTGTCGGTTTACGGTACGGGTACGTTACAAACAATAGCGGCTTTTCTTGACGCATGGCTCACACACTTCCCTACTCTAGTTCGGTCCGCATCACGCTTTTGGATTGCCACACGGTTTTTCCTATGTGACTCCTCCTTCGCTTGCCCCGGGATTCCATTCCCGGGTTGTGCTTTCCACACGTGTCCCCACAGTTCTGTTCTAACGCAGTACAGGAATCTCAACCTGTTGTCCATCGGCTACGTCTTTCGACCTCGCCTTAGGTCCCGACTTACCCAGGGCAGATCAGCTTTACCCTGGAAACCTTAGATATTCGGCCATAAGGATTCTCACCTTATTCTCGCTACTCATTCCGGCATTCTCTCTTCAATACAGTCCACAGCTCCTTTCGGTACTGCTTCTTCCCGTATTCAATGCTCCTCTACCAATGTATTACTACATTCCTCAGCTTCGGTGTCGTGTTTTAGCCCCGGACATTTTCGGCGCAGGACCTCTCGACCAGTGAGCTATTACGCACTCTTTGAATGTATGGCTGCTTCTGAGCCAACATCCTGGTTGTCTTCGAAATCCCACATCCTTTTCCACTTAACACGTACTTTGGGACCTTAGCTGGAGGTCTGGGCTCTTTCCCTTTTGACTATCCAACTTATCTCGTATAGTCTGACTCCCGATAATCAATTCCATGGCATTCGGAGTTTGATATTCTTCGGTAGGCTTTGACGCCCCCTAGGAAATTCAGTGCTCTACCTCCATGTATCTCTATCGAGGCTAGCCCTAAAGCTATTTCGAGGAGAACCAGCTATCTCCGGGTTCGATTGGAATTTCTCCCCTATCCACACCTCATCCCCACCCTTTTCAACGGATGTGGGTTCGGTCCTCCACTGCCTCTTACGGCAGCTTCAACCTGGACATGGATAGATCACCCGGTTTCGGGTCTGCACATACTGACTCTGGCCCTATTCAGACTTGGTTTCCCTACGGCTCCACGCCTTTAGCGCTTAACCTTGCCAGCATGCACAACTCGCCGGACCGTTCTACAAAAAGTACGCGGTTCCGCATATAAAGCGGTTCCACAGCTTGTAAACACAGGGTTTCAGGTTCTCTTTCACTCCCCTCCCGGGGTCCTTTTCACCTTTCCTTCACAGTACTATGCACTATCGGTCACTAAGGAGTATTTAGCCTTACGGGGTGGTCCCCGCTTCTTCCCACAAGGTTTCTCGTGTCTCGTGGTACTCTGGATCCTGCCTTGTCCTCTTTCCTTTCCCATACGGGGCTTTCACCCTCTCTGGCTGGCTTTCCCAAAACCATTCTGGTAGAATCAAGGA